>NZ_CANKZT010000003.1:0-685941 GCF_947488365.1 uncultured Rossellomorea sp.
AGCTATGTGCGGAAGGGATAAGTGCTGAAAGCATCTAAGCATGAAGCCCCCCTCGAGATGAGATTTCCCATCACGTATGTGAGTAAGATCCCTAGAAGATGACTAGGTAGATAGGTCAGAGATGGAAGCATGGCGACATGTGGAGTTGACTGATACTAATCGATCGAGGACTTAACCACAAAGAGTCATTTTTAAATGAACAGATTGGTCGGTACTCGGCTTTCTTGACATCAATTCTTTATCTAGTTTTGAAGGAACAATCCTTCAATTGAATATTCGTCTGGTGACAATGGCGAAGAGGTCACACCCGTTCCCATGCCGAACACGGAAGTTAAGCTCTTCAGCGCCGATGGTAGTTGGGGGATCTCCCCCTGTGAGAGTAGGACGTCGCCAGGCAAATATGAAAAAGAGTAGCTCTTAGGGGTTACTCTTTTTTTGTTGTGTGTGAATCGATAAGTGATTTGAATTATCCTCTCCACCTCTGTGTGGGATTGGGAGATGATTGGAAAAAGACGCATAAAATGAAAATTAGACGCAAAAACTGTCGGAAATGACGCATAAATTTAAAAAACGACGCAATAACTATCACTTCAGACGCAATCACTTAAGGTCAGAACCAAAGAACCAATGATATAAAGGTCTCTGTCCCCAAGTCGGAAGCAAAAATTACTAAATTTTCATAGAGTCTATCCATAATTCACTCATTCTCTACTAAAACGTGTAAAAAAATCAATTCTACCATTCTGTTAACTACCAATATCACATCCTTCTTTCAAAACTTTCCAATTAAACCCCAAATTCAAAACCAACTAAAAAACCTAAGTCATGAACATCCCCCCATCCCAATCGACCAACATACCCAGCCAAGCACATCGCTTTTCTTTCTAATGGATCCCTCTTATACTATATACAAGTTCTAAAGGAGGTAATTCACATGACAACTACTAACATGCGTGAACAATACAATGAATACATCTCAAAATTCAAAGAGAAAACTCCTCAGGAAATCCAGGATAAGATGGGAAAAGCGATTGAAGAGCTGGCGAAGTCTGATGATGGTAAAGGTCTCCGTGCAGGGGAGAAAGCACCAAATTTCACATTACCTGACGCGACAGGCAAAGAGATTCAACTGGAAGATATGCTTAAGAAGGGTCCAGTTATCCTTACATTCTACCGTGGCGGATGGTGCCCATATTGCAATATGGAGCTGCGTGCATACCAACAGCTGATGGAAGACATTAAAGAAGCGGGTGCTGAACTGATTGCTGTTAGTCCACAAACACCGGATGCATCCCTTTCTACAAAAGAAAAGAATGAGCTTGATTACGTTGTTTTAAGCGATGAAGGAAATAAAGTGGCAGATGAATATAAGCTTGTTTATAAGCTTCCTCCTTACTTAGTAGAGATATACAAAGGCAAAGGTCTGGATCTGGAGAAAGCGAATGACAGTGATTCATGGACGCTTCCTGTTTCAGCAACGTATATTATTAAGCAGGACGGAACGATTGCTTACGAATACACAAAAGCCGATTATAAAGATCGTGTGGAACCTTCTGAGGTTGTTGAGAAGTTAAAATCGTTATAATCCAAAGCAAGACGGCTTTATGGCTGCGATGACACGCTGCCATAAAGCCGTTTTTTGTTTTAATCAGGTCAAAATAGGAAAGACACAAAGTAGGAGATCAGATTTTCTAGAAATTGTCATCGGGAAATCATTCGTAATTTTTCTTGAAGTGGTTCATATTATGGAATTTTTCTAGTAAAATAGGAACTTAATTTGAGCATACTACAAGTAGTAGTGGAGAGAGGAGCATCTTGGTGTTAGACAATAGTTTTGTGATGGTAGCGATTATTTTGATCATCAATGTTGTATACGTATCCTTTTTTACGATCAGAATGATTTTGACGTTAAAGGGTTATCGATATATTGCTGCTTTTGTTAGTACATTTGAAGTAGTGATTTATGTTGTGGGTCTAGGGCTGGTTCTGGACAATTTGAATGAGATTCAGAATCTGATTGCGTATGCGGTCGGTTATGGCCTCGGGGTGATTGTAGGGATGAAAATCGAAGAGAAGCTTGCGCTTGGCTATATTACGGTCAATGTGATTACGAAAGAATATGATAAGGCCCTTCCGAATGAACTCCGTGCAAGGGGCTACGGGGTCACGAACTGGGAAGCCAATGGACTGGAAGGAAACCGGATGGCCCTGCAGATCCTGACTCCGCGAAAGTATGAGATGAAGCTGTATAATACAATTAAAGAGCTTGACCCAAAGGCATTTATCATTGCGTATGAACCGAAAGCGATTCACGGAGGGTTCTGGGTGAAGACAGTCCGAAATATTCGTAAAGGAAAAATAAAAGAATGAGTAAAAAGAAATTATTATTTGAAGTACAAGAAAACGAGAAGATTGCGGATTGTTTAGACCGTATGAAAGAAATGGGTTATATACCGGTAAGACGGATGGAAAAACCTGTGTTTGAAGAACAAAAAGATGGAAAGAAAACAGAGTATGTCCCTATTAAACAGACAATTGTCTTCGAGGGGAAGAAGATTGAAGAGTAAACGCTTCAAATCCGAACATTAATTTTCAGACTTTTATTATCGTTCGATTATTCGTTGACAGAGCCTCTATATCACGTTATGATGGAGACAAATAAACCGAATACCCTCATATAATAATGGGAATATGGCCCATGAGTTTCTACCTGACTACCTTAAATGGTCGGACTATGAGGGAAAGTAGCTGTCTGGATACGAGCTCGTTTGTGGACCCTATCGGATAAAACGGGACCATTCTCTGTAAAATACCCAGATCAATTGCTTTCTCTCAAAAAGTAGAGAACAATTGATCTGGGTATTTTTTGTTAAGAGGGATTAAACTAGGGGAGGTGCCTGTCACCATTATGATATCAGTAATCATGGGAAGTACATCGGACTGGGAGACAATGAAGCATGCGTGTGAGGTATTGGAAGAGTTAGAGATTCCGTTTGAGAAACGAGTTGTATCGGCTCACAGGACACCCGATTATATGTTTGAGTTTGCGGAAGGTGCAAGAGCTCGCGGAGTGAAGGTCATTATTGCAGGTGCAGGCGGGGCTGCTCATCTGCCGGGAATGGTGGCTGCGAAGACCACATTGCCTGTGATCGGGGTACCGGTTCAGTCTAAGGCCTTGAACGGAATGGATTCACTGTTGTCGATCGTGCAGATGCCGGGCGGCGTTCCGGTGGCGACGGTGGCGATCGGGAAGGCAGGAGCTACCAACGCAGGACTCCTTGCCGCACAGATTCTTTCGATAGAAAATACAGAGTTGGCTGCAACTTTGGAAAATAGAAGAGATGCACTACGGGAAAAAGTGATGGAAAGCAGTGATGACCTTGAATAAAAAAACGATTTTACCAGGACAGATGATCGGGATCATCGGCGGAGGACAGCTTGGACGAATGATGGCCCTTGCTGCGAAACAAAATGGCTTTCGTGTGGCCGTTTTAGATCCGGCACCACAATCACCATGTGCCCAAGTGGCAGATCTTGTGATCACGGCCGGTTTTGACCAATATGATGCCCTTTATAGATTGGCAGAAGAGTGTGACGTAATCACATATGAATTTGAAAACATCGATTATGAAGCACTTAAATGGTTGTCGGAGCGTGCCTTTTTACCTCAAGGGGCAGAGCTCATCCGCATTACACAGGATCGCATCATGGAAAAGGAAGCCCTTACACTTGCAGGGGTGAAAGTAGCTCCTTATGCTGTGATTAAACAACAACAGGATATCTATGATAATATAGAAAAGCTTGGCTATCCAGTGGTTCTGAAAACATCAAGAGGTGGTTATGACGGGAAAGGACAGTATGTGATCAGTGAAGAGAGCGGGATAGAAGAAGCCGCTGCTTTATTGGAGAACGGTCCATGTGTGTTAGAGAAATGGATACCTTTTGAAAAAGAATTATCCGTCATCGTGACACGAAATCCCGATGGACAACAAACCAACTTCCCGGTAGTGGAAAATATTCATGTGGATAATATCTTACATGAAACGATTGCGCCGGCAAGGGTGAGTGAAGAAGTAGCAGATAATGCGATCGAGATGGCGAAGAGAATCAGTGAGACTCTTGAGCTAGTCGGAACTCTGGCCATTGAAATGTTCCTGACGGAGGGTGGAGACATCTATATCAATGAGCTGGCTCCAAGACCTCATAATTCCGGTCACTACTCAATTGAAGCGTGCGACTTCTCACAATTCGCCCAACATATCAAAGCTGTTTGTAACTGGCCGCTTGTTCAACCAACCTTATTAAAGGACGCTGTGATGGTTAACCTATTAGGAGAGCATATCGAGCCTATTATGAAGGCTGTTCCAAAGCATCCAGACTGGTTTATTCATCTTTACGGCAAGGATGTACCAAAGCCGAAACGTAAGATGGGGCATGTCACTCTTTTAACAAATGATATTGAAGAGACCTTGATGAACATAAACGAAGCTGGAATTTGGAAGGTTCAAGAGAAGATCGGAGGACGACTGGTATGATAGAACGTTATACACGCCCTGAAATGGGAGCAATTTGGACAGAGGAAAATCGTTTTCAAGCATGGCTTGAAGTAGAAATTTTGGCTTGTGAAGCGTGGGCTGAAATCGGGGACATTCCGAAAGAGGATGTTGCGAAGATTCGTGAGAACGCGGGATTCAATGTAGATCGCATTAAGGAAATAGAAGAAGAAACGCGACACGATGTTGTAGCTTTCACCAGAGCGGTTTCTGAAACCCTCGGAGAAGAAAGAAAATGGGTTCATTACGGATTGACTTCTACTGACGTAGTGGATACGGCACTTTCTTATCAATTAAAGCAGGCCAATGACATCATTCTAAAAGACTTAGAGCGATTCGTAGAAATTTTAAAGAACAAAGCGATCGAGCACAAACATACGGTCATGATGGGCCGTACGCACGGAGTTCATGCTGAGCCGACTACTTTCGGTTTGAAGCTCGCCCTTTGGTATGAAGAAATGAAGCGTAATGTTGAACGTTTCAAAGCAGCGGCAGATGGAGTGGAATTCGGTAAGATTTCCGGTGCAGTTGGAACGTATGCGAATATCGATCCATTTGTAGAATCGTATGTGTGTGAAAAACTTGGCATTAAGCCGGCACCAGTTTCAACACAAACACTTCAGCGTGATCGTCATGCTCATTACATGGGGATACTTGCCCTGATCGCGACTTCGATCGAAAAATTTGCCGTTGAGGTCCGTGGTCTTCAAAAGAGTGAAACCCGTGAGGTGGAAGAGTTCTTCGCAAAAGGTCAAAAAGGATCATCGGCCATGCCTCATAAACGTAACCCGATCGGTTCAGAGAATATGACGGGAATGGCTCGTGTAATCAGAGGCTACATGCTGACAGCTTATGAAAACGTGCCTCTATGGCATGAGCGTGATATCTCTCACTCATCAGCGGAGCGTGTAATCCTGCCGGATGCGACGATTGCTCTTAATTACATGCTGAACCGTTTTGGGAATATCATCAAGAACTTGACGGTCTTCCCGGAGAATATGCAGCGCAATATGGATCGTACGCTTGGCTTGATCTACTCTCAACGTGTTCTTTTGGCCCTTATCGATAAAGGGATGACACGTGAAGAAGCGTATGATACGGTTCAGCCGAAAGCGATGGAGGCATGGGAGAAGCAAGTGGCATTCCGTTCCTTGATTGAAGAAGACGACACGATTACGTCAAAGCTTTCTCCAGCGGACATTGATGATTGTTTCGATTACAATTATCATTTGAAGCATGTGGATACGATTTTTGAACGTTGCGGCTTGGTAGAATAAGTCCTTCTGATAATTGAATAGGGCAGGGGTTTTAGCAGAATCCCTCCCTTTTTTTATGGAAATATAGACTGAAGATTGGCAATATTACGTTAACAGGGGGATTTCATATGGAAAAAGGGACACTTTTATATGAAGGCAAAGCGAAACAAATCTTTGCAACACAGGATGAAGATGTTGTTTGGATTCAATATAAGAATTCCGCCACTGCTTTTAACGGGGAGAAAAAAGCGGACATCGACGGCAAAGGGGTTTTAAATAATAAGATTTCGAGCTTGCTATTTTCAAAGCTTGCTGAAAAAGGGATACAGAGTCACTTTATTAAACAGTTATCGGATTATGAGCAGCTGGTCAAACGTGTACGTATCATCCCGCTTGAAGTCGTGGTTCGCAATGTGATTGCGGGAAGCCTTTCGAAGCGACTCGGTAAAGAAGAGGGAACCCCACTTCAGAAGCCGATCATCGAATTTTACTATAAGGATGATGATCTGGGTGACCCACTCATAACGGATGATCACATTGATTTCCTGGAGATTGCTTCACGGGAAGAACGCGCTGAGATAAGAGAAATGGCTCTTGGAGTAAATGAGGTCCTTCAAGGGATTTTCAAAGAAGTGGGAGTCACACTTGTCGATTTCAAATTAGAGTTTGGGAAAGATCGTAACGGTTCAATTTTATTAGGGGATGAAATATCGCCTGACACATGCCGTTTATGGGATGCAGAGACCAACCAAAAGCTGGATAAAGATGTTTTCAGAAGAGATTTAGGCAGTTTAACAGAAGTATATTCAATTATTTTAGAACGCTTAGGAGGAAACAAGCTATGTACAAAGTAAAAGTTTATATCACATTAAGAGAAAGTGTATTGGACCCTCAAGGAAGTGCTGTTAAACATGCGTTACATTCAATGGAATTCAAGGCTGTTGAAGATGTGCGCGTCGGTAAGTATATGGAGCTTACTCTTCCATCTTCTGTGGAAAACGTGGAGGCTGCGGTTGAAGAAATGTGTCACCGACTACTCGCAAACCCTGTCATTGAGGATTATCGATATGAAATCGAGGAGAGTGTGGCTCAATGAAGTTTGCAGTGATTGTATTCCCAGGTTCTAACTGTGACATCGATATGTACCATGCGATTAAAGACGAAATCGGCGAAGAAGTCGAATACGTTTGGCACGATGCTGATAATCTGGAAAACTATGATGCTATTCTATTACCAGGCGGATTCTCTTACGGGGATTACCTTCGTTCAGGTGCGATTGCCCGCTTCTCAAACGTCATGAAAGAGGTCGTGAAAGCGGCGGAGCAAGGAAAGCCGGTTTTAGGTGTATGTAACGGATTTCAGATTTTACTAGAAACAGGCTTACTTCCGGGAGCTATGCGCAGAAATGATAGCTTGAAGTTCATTTGTAAAACCGTTCCGTTAACGGTAGAGAACAATGAAACGATGTTTACGAATGGTTATGAAAAGAATGAAGTAATCCAAATTCCGATAGCACACGGAGAAGGAAATTACTTCTGTGATGAAGATACGATGAACACTCTTAAGGAAAACAACCAAATTGTTTTCACGTATAGTGATGAAAATCCCAACGGTAGTGTGGAGAACATTGCGGGGATTACAAATGAGGCTGGAAATGTCCTCGGTATGATGCCTCATCCGGAACGGGCCATGGACACTTTATTAGGTAGTGAAGACGGGAAGAAACTATTTCAATCGATTGTGAAACACTGGAGGGAAAAACATGTCGTTAATGCTTGAACCAACTTCAACAAAAGTGAAAGAAGAACAGCTTTATCGTGAGATGGGTTTAACAGACGAAGAATTTTCAATGGTGGAAAACATCCTGGGAAGAACACCGAACTACACAGAGACCGGGCTTTTCTCTGTTATGTGGTCAGAGCATTGCAGCTATAAAAATTCGAAACCTGTACTTATGAAATTTCCAACGACAGGTGAAAGGGTTCTTCAAGGACCTGGAGAAGGAGCTGGAATTGTTGATATTGGCGATGATCAAGCAGTGGTGTTCAAAATCGAGAGTCACAATCATCCGTCAGCCATCGAGCCTTTCCAAGGAGCGGCAACGGGTGTCGGGGGTATTATACGAGACGTATTCTCGATGGGGGCAAGACCTATCGCACTCCTCAACTCTTTACGCTTTGGAGAGCTGGATTCTCCTCGTGTTCAGTATCTATTTAAAGAAGTCGTAGCAGGTATTGCCGGGTATGGAAACTGTATCGGGATCCCAACGGTAGGAGGGGAAGTTCAATTTGATGCCTCTTACGAAGGAAATCCACTTGTAAACGCCATGTGTGTCGGTTTGATTGATCATAAAGATATTAAAAAAGGTCAGGCCCATGGTGTTGGTAACACGGTGATGTATGTCGGGGCGAAAACAGGGCGTGATGGAATTCACGGAGCCACCTTCGCATCCGAGGAATTAAATGAAGGGTCAGAAGAGAAGCGCCCGGCGGTTCAAGTGGGAGATCCATTCATGGAAAAATTACTTCTTGAAGCGTGTCTTGAACTCGTTCAGAACGATGCCCTTGTTGGTATACAAGATATGGGAGCGGCTGGTCTTACAAGTTCATCAGCTGAAATGGCAAGTAAAGCGGGATCCGGGATCGAAATGAATCTTGACCTTGTCCCGCAGCGCGAAAGAGGCATGACGGCATATGAAATGATGCTTTCAGAATCCCAGGAGCGTATGCTGATCGTCGTTGAAAAAGGACGTGAGCAAGAAATCGTTGATCTTTTTTCAAAATATGACTTAGAGGCAGTTTCGATCGGTAAAGTAACGGATGATAAGCGTCTACGTCTTCTTCATAAAGGGGAAGTCGTGGCGGATGTGCCGGTAGATGCACTTGCTGAGGAAGCACCGGTTTATCATAAGCCATCTCAAGAAGCGGCTTACTACAAAGAGTTTCAAGCAATGGAAACAGTATCTCCAAAAGTAGACGATTATAAAGAAACCCTTAAGGCGCTCTTGCAGCAGCCGACGATTGCGAGTAAAGAATGGGTTTACGATCAATATGATCATCAAGTAAGAACAAGTACGGTTGTAAGTCCGGGTTCTGATGCAGCGGTCGTACGGGTACGCGGCACTAGAAAAGCCCTTGCCATGACAACGGATTGTAATTCCCGTTACCTTTACCTGGATCCGGAGGTCGGAGGAAAGATTGCGGTAGCTGAAGCGGCACGTAATATCGTTTGTTCAGGAGCGATTCCACTGGCGATTACGGACTGCTTAAACTTCGGGAATCCAGAGAAACCGGAAATCTTCTGGCAGATTGAAAAATCAGTTGACGGAATGAGTGAGGCGTGCCGTGAGCTATCGACTCCTGTCATCGGTGGAAATGTATCCCTTTATAACGAATCAATGGGTACTGCCGTTTATCCAACTCCGGTAGTTGGAATGGTTGGATTGATTGAAGACGTCGACCATATTACTACACAAAGCTTTAAGGAAGCTGGAGATTATATCTTTGTCATTGGTGAAACCCATGAAGAGTTTGGCGGAAGTGAGCTTCAAAAGCTGACTGAAGGAAAAATCTTCGGTAAGGCACCGAAAATTGACTTGAAAACGGAGCTTCGTCGTCAAATGCAGCTTTTAGAAGCGATTCAAAAAGGTCTTGTGGCATCGGCCCATGATATCGCTGAAGGTGGTTTCGCCGTCGCTCTTGCAGAATCCACGTTTGGAACAAATGGATTAGGAGCAAAAGTAGAGCTTTCGGGAGAAAACAATATAGCGGACCTTTTCAGTGAAACACAATCACGTTTCATCGTTTCAGTTAAACCTGAAAACAAAGACGAGTTCGAGAAGCTTGTTCCGGATGCCAAGGCAGTAGGAAACGTAGCAGATCATGAATCAATTACGGTGTCATCAGGAAATGGAGAAATCATCTTACAAGCTTCAGTTGAGGAATTAGAGTCAGCTTGGAAAGGAGCCATCCCATGCCTGCTGAAATCAAAGGCTTAAACGAAGAATGTGGAGTGTTTGGCATTTGGGGACATCCTAATGCCGCACAAATTACGTATTATGGACTTCATAGTTTACAGCATAGGGGACAAGAGGGAACAGGGATCGTCGTTTCTGACGGTGACAAGTTACGTTGCTTAAAAGGGGAAGGCCTCGTAACGGAAGTGTTCCAGGAGGGTACCATCGAGAAGCTTGATGGGGATGCAGCCATCGGTCATGTACGATATGCGACTGCTGGGGGCGGAGGCTATGAAAATGTTCAGCCTCTTCTTTTCAACTCCCAGAATGGCAGCCTTGCTCTTGCCCATAATGGAAATCTAGTCAATGCGAACGCCTTGAAGCATCAGCTTGAAGGACAGGGGAGTATTTTTCAAACAAGCTCGGATACAGAAGTGTTAGCTCACTTGATTAAAAGAAGCGGCTATTTCAACTTGAAGGACCGCGTGAAAAATGCGCTGACCATGTTGAAGGGCGCCTATGCATTTGTGGTGATGACGGAAACAGAAATGATGGTGGCCCTGGATCCGCACGGTCTACGCCCACTATCACTTGGTAAGCTTGGGGATGCTTACTGTGTTGCGTCAGAAACATGTGCCTTTGATATCGTGGGGGCTGAATTTGTACGGGATATCGAGCCCGGGGAACTTGTGATCATCAATGATGAGGGAATGACCTCAGAACGGTTCAGTTTTTCAGGTGGGAATGCGATGTGTACGATGGAATACGTATACTTCTCAAGACCTGACAGCAACATTCAAGGAATCAATGTCCATTCCGCCAGAAAAAGAATGGGAATGGAACTAGCGAAAGAAGCGCCGATTGAAGCGGATGTTGTAACGGGTGTACCTGACTCCAGCATCTCCAGTGCGATCGGCTATGCAGAAGCATCAGGAATTCCGTACGAATTAGGCCTTATTAAGAACCGTTATGTAGGTCGCACGTTTATCCAGCCTTCTCAATCTCTTCGTGAGCAGGGAGTGAAGATGAAGCTTTCGCCAGTCAGAGGAGTGGTAGAAGGGAAACGTGTGGTAATGGTAGATGATTCGATCGTACGCGGAACAACAAGTAGACGAATCGTCAGCATGCTGAAAGAAGCCGGAGCCAAGGAAGTTCATGTGTGCATCAGTTCGCCGCCCATCAAGAACCCTTGCTTCTACGGGATTGATACGTCGACTCATGAAGAGCTGATCGCTTCTTCCAATTCAGTGGAGGAAATGCGCCAGATCATCGGAGCCGACTCCCTGACCTTCTTGAGTACAGATGGTGTGTTAAAAGCGATTGACCGAAATGATTCGTCAGAGAATCGCGGTCAATGCTTGGCTTGCTTTACAGGGAAGTATCCAACCGAAATCTACCCGGATACACTTCATCCACATGAAAAAGAGTTAGTGAAATAGGGGGAATCATGATGGCAAACGCGTATCGTCAAGCAGGAGTAGATATAGAAGCGGGATACGAATCAGTCGACCGCATCAAAAAGCATGTGAAAAGAACAGCTCGAGAAGGGGTTCTTGGTCAATTAGGCAGCTTTGGCGGAATGTTCGATTTATCTCCTTTGAATTTAAAAGAGCCTGTTCTTGTATCAGGTACGGATGGAGTCGGAACGAAGCTGAAGCTTGCGTTCATGGCAGATAAGCACGATACGATCGGGATTGATTGTGTGGCCATGTGTGTGAATGACATTGTCGTTCAGGGGGCGGAACCCCTGTATTTCTTAGATTATATAGCTACTGGAAAAGCAATTCCAGAGAAGATAGAAGGTATTGTAAAGGGTATTGCGGACGGATGTGAAATGGCTGGCTGTGCGCTGATCGGTGGCGAAACTGCCGAGATGCCTGGTATGTATTCTGATGAAGAATATGATATCGCCGGCTTTGCGGTAGGGGCTTGTGAAAAAAAAGAGATTATCACAGGTGAAAAAATTTCTGATGGAAATGTGTTAGTCGGACTGGGTTCCAGTGGTATACACAGTAATGGGTACTCTTTAGTACGAAAAGTATTCTTCGAAGATCAGTCGTTCTCTTTGGAAGAAACATTACCAGAGCTTGGAGCCACACTAAAAGAAGCGTTACTGACACCAACCAAGATTTACGTGAAACCAGTGTTAGCTGCACTGAAGCAATTCTCCATCAAGGGGATGTCCCATATTACAGGCGGAGGCTTCATTGAAAATATCCCACGGATGCTGCCGGATCATTTGCAAGCAGACATTACAGAAGGAAGCTGGGATATCCCAAGTATTTTCACGGCCATTGAGCACTATGGGGAAATTCCCCGCAGCGAAATGTACAACATATTTAATATGGGAATTGGATTTGTGTTAGCGGTTGAAGAAAAGGAAGCAGAAGACATTCTTCAATTCTTCAACGAACAGGGTGAAGAAGCCTTTATCATCGGACGTGTGACCAGTGGAACCGGGGTACGTTTCGTTCGTTGAAATGAAGGGTGAGTAAGTCAATATCGGGGGCGAGTCATGAGACAGATTGCCATTTTTGCATCAGGAAGCGGAAGTAATTTTCAAGCATTGGTAGATGCTGTTCAAGGTGGAACACTGAAAGCGAATATTAAACTTCTTGTATGTGATCAGCCGGGAGCGTTCGTTATTCAACGCGCCCAATCAGCAGGTATCCCTGTTTTCATTTTTCGGGCGAAAGATTATGAAAACAAGCAGGCGTTTGAACAGGAAATCCTAAATGAGCTGGCTCATTTGGGTGTTGATTTTATTGTATTAGCAGGGTATATGAGATTGATTGGCCCTACCTTATTGGAAAGTTTCGGAGGACGGATCGTGAATATCCACCCTTCCCTTCTTCCATCCTTTCCGGGAAAAGATGCCATCGGTCAAGCCATCGATGGGGGAGTGAAGATCACCGGCGTCACCATTCACTATGTAGACGCTGGAATGGATACAGGCGAAATCATCGCACAGGAAATCGTCCGGGTGACAACAGGCGAAACCAAACAATCACTCCAGGACAAAATCCAGCACGTCGAGCACCACCTATACCCAACTACCCTCAACCACCTCTTCCTCACCACAGGCCACTAAAGGTGTAGAGTGAAAAGGGATTGCTTTATCGTGGTAGTGTGGTAAAGTGTTGGGGGGCGGACCTTGGGTTTGATTTCATTATAAGGAATGGGTGGAGCAGTGATAGCGTGGGCATACGGTCAGGGTTGGGTGCGTTATTTGCAATTTGGCACAACAAAAGCTGAAAGTGGCACAACATTCCCCAATCCGGGTGGAATGGAGTAAACAAAACAGCCCAGATAAACCGTTTCATAAACCCCGCCCTGCCTTTCCACCCTTTTATTTTATGAAAGCCCTCTAATCAATCTCCAATTTAAGAAAATAATGAAATAAAATCAGCATTACAGCAGGCAGAGGAGGATCAGACATTGAAAAAGAGAGCATTGATCAGTGTTTCAGATAAAAGCGGAGTCATCGAATTTGCTAAAGAATTAAAGTCACTCGGGTACGAGATCATTTCTACAGGTGGAACAAAAAAGCTTCTTCTGGAAAGTGACGTTGACGTTATGGGAGTTGAAGAAGTAACAGGTTTTCCTGAAATTTTAGAAGGCCGTGTGAAGACCCTTCATCCTAATATCCACGGTGGGCTACTTGCGAAACGCGGGGAAGAAAGCCATCGCCAGCAGCTTCAGGAGCAAGGAATCGAAGGAATCGACCTGGTATGTGTCAACCTTTATCCGTTTCAACAAACCATCGCTAAACCGAATGTCGGCGTAGAAGAAGCAATCGAGAATATCGATATCGGCGGTCCAACGATGCTGCGAGCGGCAGCAAAAAATCATCAATACGTAACGGTGGTAGTCGATGCGCTGGACTACGATGAAGTCATCAATGACTTGAAGCTGCAAGGGGAATTATCATTAGAAAAACGCCGCAAGCTGGCGGCTAAGGTGTTCCGTCATACGGCAGCTTATGATGCATTTATCGCTGAGTACATGACTGACATTTCAGGTGAAGAAAACCCGGAGCGCTTTACAAGAACGTACGAGTTAAAACAGACGTTGCGCTATGGGGAAAACCCTCATCAGCAGGCCTCTTTCTACCGTGCACCACTTGGCTCTGAATTCTCTGTAGCCATGGCAAGACAGCTTCACGGAAAAGAGCTCTCTTATAATAATATCAATGACGCGAATGCGGCTCTTCAAATTGTGAAAGAGTTTACGGAACCAGCGGCAGTCGCTGTAAAGCATATGAATCCATGTGGTGTTGGAGTAGGTACGACGATTTATGAAGCCTTCTCTAAAGCCTATGAAGCCGATTCTACTTCTATTTTTGGTGGAATCGTGGCACTGAACCGTATCGTGGATGAAGAAACGGCCAAGCAGCTTCATGAAATTTTCTTGGAGATTGTCATTGCTCCTGCTTTTAGCGATGAAGCATTTGAGATTCTTTCAAGCAAGAAGAATATCCGTTTATTAACGGTTCCATTTGAATCCACAAACAAAATGGAACGTAAATTGACAACCGTTGAAGGTGGATTGCTTGTTCAGGCGGATGACACATTTACCCTTGATGATGCTGATCTGAGAGTGGTAACAAAACGTCAGCCAACAGAAGCAGAGTGGGCAAGCATGAAATTAGGTTGGAAAGTTGTTAAGCACGTGAAATCCAACGCAATCGTTGTAACGGATGCTCACATGACAGTGGGAGTCGGGGCAGGTCAAATGAACCGCGTAGGAGCTGCAAATATTGCCTTGGAGCAAGCAGGCGAAAAAGCAAAAGGAGCAGCGATGGCATCTGACGCCTTCTTCCCAATGGACGACACCGTAGAAGCAGCAGCCAAAGCAGGGATAACAGCCATCATCCAGCCAGGAGGCTCCATCCGGGACGAAGACTCCATCAAAAAAGCCGACCAATACGGCATCACCATGGTCTTCACCGGAATCCGCCACTTCAAACATTAATTTGAGGGACGGACCTCCCTTATAGAAAGAAGCTTTTGTGAAATTACCGTATAAACCATGTGGGGGAACGATTTGTTGGGAACTGGGTGATTAGTCAGAGAGTGGGCAGAGGGACGGACCTCGGCCAAGCTCATACCCATTACCATATCTCTACCCCCGCCTAACCATAGATCCATTCCACATACAACCTCTCCTCATCTTCAACTCTGGTAGGAGAGGTTTTCTTAAAAAGGGGGCTTTTCAAGATGAAAGTACTTGTTATCGGTCGCGGTGGTCGTGAGCATGCCATATGTAAGAAGTTAGCGGAAAGTGAAAGTGTGACAGAGGTGTTTTGCGCACCTGGGAACGCAGGGATTGCCGGTGTTGCTACAAATCTTCCTTATAGTGAATCCAATGTGAGTGAATTAATCGCTTTTGCAAAAAGCGAGAACGTTGCTTATACCTTTGTTGGACCTGAAAATCCATTATTGGATGGAATCGTTAACAGCTTCCAAGCTGAAGGTCTGCAAATTTTTGGCCCGACCAAAGAAGCCGCCATCATAGAAGGAAGCAAATCTTTTTCTAAGGATTTAATGAAAAAATATAGCATTCCTACGGCAAAATATGAGGTATTCACAAGTGTTGAGAAAGCAATCGAATATGTAAAAGAAGTTGGCGCACCTATAGTCGTGAAGGCGGATGGGTTGGCAGCAGGCAAGGGTGTAGTAGTTGCTGAAACGGAAGAAGAAGCGATTGGTGCATTGGAAGAAATGCTTCTTGATGAAAAATTTGGAGATGCTTCTTCTAAAGTGGTAGTGGAAGAGTGTCTGTTTGGGGAAGAGTTTTCTTTAATGGCCTTTGTAAATGGTGAATCCGTTTATCCGATGGTGATTGCACAAGACCATAAGCGAGCCTTTGATGGTGATCAAGGACCGAATACAGGCGGAATGGGTGCGTATTCCCCGGTTCCTCATATTTCGGACGAAGTCGTGCAAGAAGCGATTTCAACTGTTCTTTATCCTACGGCTCAAGCGATGGTAAAGGAGAAACGTCCGTTTACCGGCATTCTGTATGCAGGTCTAATGTTCACAAATGAGGGCCCAAAGGTCATCGAATTCAATGCCCGATTTGGCGATCCGGAAACACAGGTGGTACTGCCGCGTTTAACTTCTGATTTCGGTCTCGTTGTAAAGAACATGATCGAAGGAAAGCCTGTGCAATTAGAATGGTCAGATGAAGCAGTTCTTGGAGTCGTTTTGGCGGCAGATGGTTATCCCGGTAAATATGAAAAAGGGATTGCCATCCCAAATCTTAATCAGTCATTAAAAGAAGGAACCCTTGTGTACCACGCTGGAACTGAGTTAGATGATAAAGGTGCCCTCGTTTCAAATGGTGGAAGAGTGTTACTTGTAGCTTCCTCTGCCGCTTCCGTTGAAGAAGCGCAGGCTAAAGTGTATAAAGAATTAAATAAGGTAGAATTCAATGGATTGTTCTATAGAAGTGACATCGGGAAGAAAGCTATCGAACACGTCTCTTCCTAGTTCTGCGAACATAAACAAAAGCAATGGCAATAATGCCGCCAATCAGGGAAAACAACACATACGACATATCCGTTAAATACTCCCAAAACATAAATAACAACTCCTTATTAATAAAAATATATTAAATCAAGAGTGCCAGGTCCTACCCCATTTAAGGGACGGACCTCGGCACTCTTGCCATTATTGGAATTCAAAGGCGGAATTCAGTTCAGGTAAACATGCCTTTGAATTGGGAAAGGGAGGGAGAGGTCCGTCCCTCAGCGGAGGTCCTTCCCTTCCATATTATCGCCATTTAGTGCTGCTTGGACTTCTTTGTTGGTGAGCTCTTCGGGATTGAAGTTGGATTCTTTTTTTGTATTGTCGAGCGGGTCTTGTTTGTGTTCGTTTGCTTGATGGTGATCTTGGTGACCTGTTGATTTGTCGGATTTCAGCATGTCTTTAAAGTTCATCATATCCTTGGCTTTGAATCCGGCAAATCCTCCGCTTCCGCCATTTCCCTCTGCGCCTTTTTCAAATAAGGCTGTAACAGGGCAGTAGCGCAGAATTCCTTCTCCTACTTTCATGGCGCCAATCACAGCCATCACGAGATAAGAGTCTCTCCAAGGACGTCTCGCAAGCTTTGATGTGCTCCAAGCCAGAATCGTGAAACCAACGGTGATGCGGATCAGGGCATTGATAATGCCGATGTTTGATGATACTTTCATTTGTAAACTCCTCCTTAATAGAAAATTCACATAATTGTTGTAAACCGTTAATGCGTTAAATAGTAAAATATGTTAACATAAAATGAAACTTAAACTAATACCATTCCACTAGAGGAGTGTTCACATTGGAACAGCGCTACAGATGGAAGAACAAACAACTACGAGAACATGTACAAGTACTGAACGGAGAAATATCTCCGAGCCTTCTTTTAAAGAATGCAACGTACCTTCACTCGACTCTAAAGAAATGGGTGCAGGGACACATTTGGGTTTACCGTGATCGAATTGTCTATACAGGCGATCTGCTCCCGGAAAACCTTGAGAATTGCGAAATAGTGGACTGTGACTCACAGTACCTCGTTCCCGGATATATCGAACCGCATGTACATCCGTTTCAGCTTTATAATCCCCAATCTTTTTCCAAGTATGCATCCCAAACTGGTACAACGACATTCGTAAATGATAACCTGATGATGTTTTTACAATTGGAAAAAAAGAAAGCGTTTTCTTTATTGGGGGAATTCAATAAGCTACCTGTCACCATGTATTGGTGGACAAGGTTCGATTCTCAAACGGAGATGGCGAATGAAGAGGTAACCTTTTCAAATGGTGAAGTGAAATCATGGCTGGAACATGATTCCGTACTTCAAGGAGGAGAATTGACTGCTTGGCCGAGACTGCTTCAGGGAGATGACCTGATTCTCCACTGGATGCAGGAAGCGAAAAGAATGGGCAAGATCGTTGAAGGGCATCTGCCGGGGGCATCTGACAAAACCATTGCCAAGCTTGGCTTACTGGGGATTGATGGTGATCATGAAGCCATGACGGGTGAGGATGTATACAAGCGGCTTATTCAAGGGCTGACCGTCACATTGCGTCATTCCTCCATCAGGCCGGATTTGCCGGTCCTATTAGACGGCTTAAAAGAAAAGGGCATCGATTCGTATGATTCCTTATTGTTTACAACGGACGGATCGACACCAGGCTTTTATGAACAAGGTGTATTGGATTTCATGATAAAAATGGCGATTGATAAGGGCGTACCACCAATCGAAGCATATAATATGGCTAGCTACAACGTCGCCAATTACTATCACATCACTCATTTGCATGGGATGATCGCTACAGGCAGAGTGGCGAATATTAACTTCCTTTCGGCAATTGATGACCCGACTCCGATTTCTGTTCTCTCAAAGGGGATTTGGGTACGTAGAGATGGCGAGGAAATGGAGGATTCGACAGAAATAAACTGGGCATCAAACGGATTCAAGCCATTGTCCCTGAACTGGGAAGTGGGATATGATGACCTCCAGTTTTCCATGCCCTTTGGAATTGAAATGGTGAACGATGTCATCACCAAGCCTTACTCCATATCCATCAATCCATCTACTGATGAGCTGGATCTTGATCATGATCAATCGTTCCTCATGCTTCTTGATCGAAAGGGAGAATGGAGAATCAGTACAATGATCAAGGGATTCTCAACGGGTGTCATGGGATTTGCTTCTTCCTATTCGAATACAGGGGACATCATTTTAATTGGAAAAAACAAATCAGATATGATTGCTGCCTTTAAAAGAATGAAGGAAATCGGAGGCGGAATTGTTTTGACGGAGAAGGGGGAAGTCCTTCACGAAATTCCACTTCCATTAAGCGGCATGCTCTCTCATAAAGAGATGCCGGAGCTTATTGAGGAAGAAAAAGCACTTAAAGGTTTGTTAAAAGAAAGGGGCTATCGCTTTTCGGATCCCATTTATACATTGCTATTCCTTCAGTCTACTCATCTGCCTTATATACGGATGACACAAAAGGGAATCTATGATGTAATGAAGAAAACGGTACTCTTTCCAACGATAATGCGTTAAAATAGTAAAGTATAGGGAAAAGGATTTCTATAAAATAGGGGTGTCTAAAAACATGCTGAAAAGAGCTTTGATCATTGCTTTAAGCTCGTTTACACTTGTCGCATGTAGTTCAGATAAAGAGATAAAGAAAGAATCTGATAAAGAAGCTGCAACTCCGGTTGTGAAAGAGGAGACAGGAGTAGAAACGGAAGAGAAAAACCAATCACCTTTAACTGGTGAGGTACAAGAGAGAGAATCCACGGCGCGAGCGATTGCGGTCATGGTGAATAATCACCCAAAGGCCCGTCCACAATCAGGACTTTCAAAAGCAGACATTGTATATGAAGTCTTAGCAGAAGGTGATGTCACTCGGTTCCTGGCTATATATCAAAGCCAAAAGCCTAAAGAAATCGGTCCTGTACGAAGTGCCAGAGATTACTATGTGGAGCTTGCCAAAGGATATGATAGTCTATATGTAGCTCATGGATATAGTCCCGAAGCACAAGAAATGCTGACTAGCGGCTTCATCGACAATTTAAACGGCATGAAATATGATGGAACGCTGTTTAAGCGTGCAAGCTTCCGCAAAGCTCCTCATAATTCCTATATCTCCTTTGAGCATATCAAAGAGGGAGCGGAGCAGAACGGCTTTGATATGAAACGTCCACCGGAAGCATTGAACTTTAGTGACAAAGGGCCTGTAAGCGGAGAAGCATCCCAATCGGTCATGATTTCATATAACGATAATCCGCTGTTTAACGTAGTGTATGATTTCAACGAAGAAGAGGGCAAATACGAACGCTACTCAAATGGTGAACAGACCATCGATTACGATTCCAATGACCCTGTTTTAGTAGAAAATCTCTTTATAGTGGAAGCGTCGCATAAAATAGTCGACGATGCTGGCAGGAGAAACATTGATTTTGATTCCGGCGGGAATGCGTACTTGATTCAAGAAGGAAAACTCCGGGAAGTTCAGTGGAAGAACGTAGAAGGTAGAATTCTACCTTTTGAAAATAATAAACCTATCAGTTTGCGAAAAGGATCTACGTGGATCAATATCATTCCAAGTTCTTCAGGCTTGGCGGGGTCGGTATCATATCAAGAATAGATGGAAAAAGGAGTCTTTTTAATGCAAATAAATAAACTAAGAGGCAAGGAGTTGGATCAGTTATTCAATGCTGTTCTATCTCTACAAGATCTTGAAGAATGTTATCGTTTCTTCGATGACCTTTGCACAATCAATGAAATTCAATCTCTTGCTCAGCGCCTTGAAGTAGCTCGTATGCTGCAGGATGGGAAAACATATCATAAGATTGAAACAGAAACAGGTGCAAGTACTGCAACCATTTCCCGTGTGAAGCGTTGTTTAAACTACGGAAATGATGCCTATCAGCTGGTATTGGATCGTGTACATCAGGAAGAGAAATAATAGAAGAAGGACCGCTGTCGTCATGATGAGCGGTCTTTGTTTTTTTGTGTGATTTCATCGATCTCCCCCTTAGAATCATACAAAGTTTAACAATAGACGAGGTGATGCGGCCCCTTCCTACAAATGATATAATACGTTAGATGGATGTAAGAATGGAGGAACAAAGCATGTATGATGTCCAAAAATGGAGCCATGTATTTAAACTAGATCCGAATAAGACAATCGATGATGGAGATTTAGAAGCTGTATGTGAATCAGGGACAGACGCCATTATTGTAGGGGGAACGGACGGTGTAACCCTTGAAAAGGTTCTTGATTTGATGGCACGGGTGAGACGATATACTGTTCCTTGTATTCTGGAGGTATCAAATTTGGAGTCGATTACTCCGGGCTTTGATTTATATTTCATTCCGATGGTGATGAACAGCAGGGATATGAACTGGGTGACAGGATTGCATCACCGTGCTGTAAAGGAATATGGGGAGATCATGAATTGGGATGAAATCCTTGTAGAAGGATATTGTATATTAAACAAAGACTGTAAGGCGGCACAGGTTACGGAGGCCGATACAGATATTTCAAGTGAAGACGCGGCTGCATATGCCATGATGGCAGAAAGAATGTTCAATCTGCCGATCTTTTACCTGGAGTACAGTGGTACATATGGGGATGTTGAAACGGTGAAAGAGGTAAGAGATTCACTGGAAAACACAACATTATTCTACGGTGGTGGCATCAAAACCGTCGAGCAGGCGAATGAAATGGCTGCAGTATCAGATGTTGTCGTAGTAGGAAATGCTGTCTATGACAATTTGAAAGAAGCGTTAAAAACAGTAAAAGCAGTAAAAGGGTAAGGATTGAACTGGAGATCCGTCCCTAAATAGGATATAATGGAAACATAAATATAGAACGTACGTTCGTTATGGTGGTGTGAGAGTATGCAATTTTTGACTGATCGATTGTTGAATGGAATGAATCCCGAGCAGGCGGAAGCTGTGAAGGCGACAGAAGGGCCGTTACTGATCATGGCAGGGGCAGGCTCCGGGAAGACGAGAGTATTGACGCATCGAATTGCGTATTTAATGGTGGAAAAAGGGGTCAATCCTTATAATATTTTAGCGATTACCTTTACAAATAAAGCAGCGAGAGAAATGAAGGATCGTATTCATAACATACTGGGCGGGGCTTCTGAGAACATTTGGATCTCAACCTTCCACAGCATGTGTGTGCGAATCCTGCGACGGGATATTGATCGCATCGGGATGAACCGTAATTTTACGATCCTTGATTCTACCGATCAGCAGTCGGTTATCAAAGCGATTTTAAAAGAAAAAAATATAGACCCGAAAAAATTTGATCCCCGTTCGCTTTTGGGATCCATCAGCTCTGCAAAAAATGAGCTGACGACTCCTGAAGAATTGTCCAAGCAAGTAGGGGGTTATTACGATCAAGTGGTATCTGATGTGTATACAGAATATCAGAAGCGTTTACGGAAGAATCAGGCCCTCGATTTTGATGATTTGATCATGACGACGATCCAGTTGTTTCAGCGTGTACCGGAAGTATTGGAATTCTATCAAAGAAAGTTCCAATACATCCATGTCGATGAGTATCAAGATACGAACAGGGCTCAATATATGCTCGTTAAACTGCTGGCTTCCCGTTTTCAGAACTTGTGTGTCGTCGGGGATTCCGATCAATCGATATATCGCTGGCGAGGTGCGGACATTGCCAATATCCTTTCCTTTGAAAAGGATTATCCAAGAGCAACCGTTATTTTCCTTGAACAAAATTATCGTTCAACGAAGAGGATCCTGCAGGCAGCAAACGAAGTGATCCAGAAGAACTCGAATCGTAAACCGAAGAATCTATGGACGGAAAATCATGACGGTGAAAAGATCTCGTATTTCAGAGCGGATACCGAGCAGACCGAGGCTCAATTTGTTACCGGTAAAATCAAAGAGATGATGGAAAGCGGTAAGAGGAAGTACTCTGATTTCGCCATCCTTTATCGTACAAACGCTCAGTCCCGTGTGATGGAGGAAGTTTTACTCAAATCGAATATCGAGTACTCCATCGTCGGCGGCATCAAGTTCTATGACCGCAAAGAGATCAAGGACATATTGGCTTACCTGAGACTCATCTCGAATCCGGATGATGACATCAGCCTAATACGTGTCATTAATGTTCCGAAGCGGGGCGTAGGGGCAACCTCTGTGGATAAAATTGCCCGTTATGCACAGGATCATGATATTTCCATGTTCAGAGCGTTGGAAGAAGCGGACTTTATCGGGCTCAGTCCGAAAATAACGAAAGCTGTCATTGAATTCAAGGAAATGGTGAAAGGCTATACGGCCATGCAGGAATATCTGTCCGTAACCGAGCTTGTAGAAGAAATACTGGAGAAATCCGGCTACATCGAGATGTTAAAAGCAGAAAAGTCGATCGAGTCTCAAAGTCGCTTGGAGAACTTGGACGAGTTCCTGTCTGTGACGAAAAGCTTTGAGCAATCCAACGATGACAAGAGTCTGGTTGCATTTTTAACGGACCTGGCATTAGTGGCGGATATCGATAAGCTTGATGAAGACGATCAGCCAAAAGACTCGGTTATTTTGATGACCCTTCATGCTGCAAAAGGTCTTGAGTTCCCTGTCGTATTCTTAATGGGGATGGAGGAAGGGGTTTTCCCTCACAGCCGTTCCCTGATGGAAGAAGATGAGATGGAAGAAGAGCGCAGACTGGCTTATGTAGGAATTACCCGTGCTGAGGAACAGCTCTATTTAACAAATGCACAAATGAGAACTCTCTTCGGGCAAACGAAGATGAACCCTGTGTCCCGGTTCATTCAGGAGATCCCAGCTGAACTGTTGGATGATGTGATGGCAGAAAAGAAGAGTGCCTTCACACCTTTCGGGAAATCAGCAGCGAAAGCACCAGCGCGTCCTGCCCCGCGTAAGCCCGTTTCACGACCGGTTCAAACGACAACCGGTGGAGAATCTGTTGCATGGCAAGTAGGGGACAAAGCACAGCATAAGAAATGGGGGACAGGGACGGTCGTCAGTGTGAAAGGCTCTGGAGACAGTGTAGAGCTTGACATTGCGTTCCCGAGCCCAATGGGAATCAAGCGTCTTCTTGCCAAATTTGCTCCTATTGAAAAAGCGTAGCTTGTCGAGAGGGAATTCCCTCTCGGCTATCTTTAAATATCTGAACACTTTAGCAAGAAAGGGTTGTGGAAATGGATCGACAATCAGCCGAAAACCGTTTAAATGAATTACATGAACTGTTAAATCAATACAATTATGAGTACCATGTGCTCGACAAACCTTCTGTGCCAGATTCTGAATATGATCAACTACTGAGGGAACTTATCGAACTCGAAGATCAATTCCCTGATCTGAAAACATCCGATTCACCTTCTCAACGCGTTGGAGGAGCGATACTGGATGCCTTTGAAAAAGTGGAACACCGTACGCCCATGCTCAGCTTAGGGAATGCCTTCAATGAAGAGGATCTTCGTGACTTTGATCGTCGTGTCCGTCAAGCAGTCGGGGAGGACTTCTCCTATGTTTGTGAGCTCAAGATCGATGGGTTGGCAGTGTCCCTTCGTTACGAGGATGGTGTGTTTATCCAAGGAGCAACAAGGGGAGATGGCTCAATAGGTGAAGATATTACATCGAATCTGAAGACAATCCGTTCCATTCCATTGAAGATTTCTGAAAAGATTTCCTTTGAAGTTCGCGGTGAAGCATTTATGCCAAAAAGATCCTTCGAGGCGTTAAATAAAATCAAAGACGAAAAAGGAGAAGAGCCTTTTGCCAACCCCCGCAATGCAGCGGCAGGTTCACTTCGTCAATTGGACCCTAAAATTGCAGCTTCACGAAATCTCGATATCTTCTTATATGCGTTAGCGGATATTGGGGATACGGGAATTCATTCGCATAGTGAAGGATTAGATAAATTAGAAGGTTTGGGATTTAAAACAAATCCTGAACGAAAACAATGTGCCACGATTGAAGAAGTGATTGAATTTGTTGGAAAGTGGACCGATCAACGTCCTAATCTTTCCTATGATATTGACGGGATTGTGATTAAGGTCAATTCCTTAGAGCATCAGAAGCAGCTCGGAACGACAGCAAAAAGTCCACGATGGGCGATTGCCTTCAAGTTCCCTGCTGAAGAAGTGGTAACCGTGTTAAAAGAGATTGAATTAAGCGTAGGCCGTACCGGGGTGGTGACACCTACAGCGATTTTGGAACCGGTCCGTGTTGCGGGTACAACGGTTCAACGTGCGTCTCTTCATAATGAAGATCTTATTCGAGAAAAAGATATCAAAATCGGTGATCATGTCGTGATTAAAAAAGCCGGGGATATCATCCCTGAAGTGGTCAACGTATTAGAAGAAAAGAGAACAGGTGATGAACAGGAATTCCATATGCCTACTCATTGTCCTGAATGCGAAAGTGAGCTGGTCAGACTGGAAGGGGAAGTCGCCCTTCGCTGCATCAATCCCAAATGTCCTGCTCAGATTCGGGAAGGTCTGATTCACTTTGTGTCCCGAAACGCCATGAACATCGATGGTCTTGGAGAAAAAGTGATCAGCCAGTTATTCAGGGAGAAATTGATTGAAGATGTGGCTGATCTGTACCGTTTAGAGCGGGAGCAGCTTCTTCAACTGGAGCGCATGGGTGAAAAATCCGCAGATAACCTATTGGATGCCATTCAAGCATCAAAAGCCAATTCCCTGGAAAAATTGCTCTTTGGACTTGGAATCCGTCATGTTGGAGCAAAAGCGGCGAAAACATTGGCTCAAGAGTTCGGATCAATGGATAAGTTAATGACCTTGGGCAAAGAAGAGCTGACCAATGTAAACGAAATCGGTGATAAAATGGCAGATGCCATTGTGGCCTACTTTGAAAATGATGAAGCGAAAGAACTGATCCAGGAATTGAAGGATGCCGGTGTCAATCTTGAATACAAAGGACCAAAGCCGGTAGCTGCAAGTGAAGTCGACTCTTATTTTGCAGGAAAAACCATTGTGTTAACCGGAAAGATTGAACGATTAAGCAGAAATGAAGCAAAAGAAAAGATCGAAATGCTCGGTGGAAAAGTCACTGGCAGTGTCAGTAAGAAAACCGATCTTGTCATCGCAGGGGAAGAAGCAGGATCAAAGCTTACGAAAGCCAATGAACTGAACATTGAAGTATGGGATGAGGACAAGCTGATGGAAGAACTTAACCGATAAGAGGTGTAACGAGTAATGAAAAAAGGGATCTCGGTCGCTCTCTCCGCACTATTGTTATTAGGAGGCTGTGCTCCGACATTTGAAAAGCAGGATCAGGTCGTTCAGGAAAATCAAGATAGCGAAGCAAAAAAAGCGATCATTCCAAGCTTCCAGATATCCAAGGAATACTACAAGACGATGCTTCCATATGAAACGAGTAAAACCCGTGGAGTGGTCGTTAATGATTTAGGATCAAGATACGATATCAATGAAATCGAAACGGGCTTATTGAGGGTAGCCCAAAATCGTTTCTCAACGGATGAATACTTTTTCAAAGAAGGCCAATTCCTCACGAAGAAAACAGTTGATAGCTGGCTTCAACGAAAATATACAAGTGAACAGTTGAAAGAAAAGGGAATTCAAGAGTCTGAGAATGTAGGGCTTAACCCTGTCCAGGCAAACGGTGAGAGCGCACCCATCTACTTAGCACATGTGATTGAACATAATTACTTGATGAAAAAAGAAGACAACAAGGTCCACCTGGGTGGAGTGGCAATCGCTCTTTCGTTGAATTCTGTTCAGTACGAAACCAATCTCTCATCTGGAACAAGGACAGTAAAGAACATTAGCAATGATGTCTTAAAGGAACAAGGAGCGAGAATTGCCGACGAAGTCCTCAATCGTCTTCGTCAGAAAAAAGAACTTCAAAACGTTCCGATCATGATCTCACTTTATAAACAGGCTCCGAAAGAACAGGTCGTCCCGGGTCATTTCTTTGCCTACACAACCGTTGAAGCGAACGAAAGCAGTATCCAAAACTGGGAAGGAATCAATGAAGAATTTTACTTATTCCCTTCACCGGAAGCACAAGAAAATCATCCAAACGATTACAAAGTATTTAACGAGCTGAAAACGGATATCGAAAAATACTTTCCTGTTTACACGGGTCTGACGGGACAAGCACTTTACCAGAACCAAAAGCTGTCCAATATGAAATTCGAGGTTGCCCTGTCCTTCCAAGGAAAAGCTGAAACCATCGGATTTGCCCAGCATCTTTCCAGCATGATCAGCAAACAGACGCCAGATACCTGGGATGTGGAACTCCTCGTGTCATCGTCCTATGGACCGGAAGCTCTGATCGTGAAGAAGCCTGGAAGTAAAGAAACGTATTTGCACATTTATGAATAAAAGAGGAAAAGGACTAATCTTATAGGTTAGTTCTTTTTTTTGTTGAGGGATAGAACTGTAGAAGTGTCACAGAAATTAGGCGGATCCTTTCGATAAATAAAAATAAGGTTGGTATATTGAAAATACGGCCGATAAATCATTTTAAAGGTTGATGAGATTGAGTAAGGGTTGATAAATCTCAACAAGGGTCGATAAACCTGATCCTACCATTGTCATGTACTTCACGATATTTACAAAAAACGAAACCAAATGTGACGGATATACGTAATACATATATAGATTGAAGACAGGAAAGGGGAAAAGGCTGATGGAAATAATCGCATTTGTTTTAGCCGGAGGGGCTTTCTCGATTGTCATGATCCTTCTTGAACAAAACAAGAAATTAGAAAAGAGAGTGAAGAAATTGGAGGACAAAATGTAATCGGTAAAAAGCTTGGGGAATCTCAGGCTTTTTTGTTTGGCTTTTACATAGAAATGACCTATCTGCATCAGCGACAATTAACCAGTTTCAAAAAGCCATCCAGGAAATTTCCTATTCCCCACCGTCTCACCATGTATATGGATGTATCATTTGTTGCAAAATAAAGATGCTAACGTTAGTGAAAAACTGTAATCGTAACAGAATGGTGAACAAAAAGTAACTTAATTTTATAAATTTTTATGAATAGATATAGCTAAAAAAGCGCTTTCATAAAAATATATGCATTTTACTTGAATAATTATTCATACGAATGAATGTATTTAGAAAATTCCGTCTGTTAATGTGGTAAATGTATGTTAGTATTAATAACGTTGTGAACTTGTTACGGAACGTCGCTTCGCAGAAAAAACTTTTTCAAACATTATTGAGTGAATAAGTTTACAACCCGTATGCATGGGGTAAAGAACTGTTGGATTTACAATTCGAGAGGTCTTTTAGCATGGTTCGAAAGTTAGATTAAGCACCTAACGAAAAGCAGTACAAATTTCTTGAAAGGAGAATGCTAACTACACAATGGATATAGCTACTTTAGTCACCTTTATCGTATATTTAGTTGGAATGCTCGCAATCGGTATTATCTCTTACAAATTAACAAGCAATTTATCGGATTACGTTCTTGGAGGACGTAGTTTAGGACCGGGGGTAGCAGCATTAAGTGCTGGTGCTTCAGATATGAGTTCATGGTTATTACTGGGACTGCCTGGCCTTGCTTATGCAATTGGTTTAGGTTCGATCTGGTTAAGTATTGGGTTAGTAATTGGTGCTTATTTAAACTGGAGATTCGTAGCTTCAAGACTACGCGCTTACACGGAGGTTGCAAACGATTCTATTACGGTTCCGGACTTCTTTGAAAATCGTTTTAGAGATGGTTCCCGTCTCCTTCGTGTTATTTCAGCAGTTATTATCTTGGTATTCTTTACCTTCTACACATCTTCAGGTCTTGTAGGCGGAGCGTTATTATTCCAGGAAACGTTCGGAATGTCTTACAATCAATCACTTTGGATTGGTGCTGCAGTAATCATTTCTTACACATTCCTTGGAGGATTCTTAGCAGTAAGCTGGACTGACTTCGTACAAGGTATTCTAATGTTCCTTGCGTTAATCATTACACCAATCGTTGCTATTACAGAGCTGGGTGGATGGAATGCTACAGTTGATGCTGTTCGTTCTGTTGACGCGGCAAATCTTGATACAATGAACACGATGACGGTTATGGGAGTCATTTCACTCCTCGCCTGGGGACTTGGTTACTTCGGTCAGCCGCATATCATCACCCGTTTTATGGCACTTAAATCCACCAAAGATGTACCAAAGGCACGCTGGATTGGTATGAGCTGGATGACATTATCAATGATTGGTGCTGTACTGGTTGGTTTCTCCGGTATCGCCTATTTTGCTGATATGCCATTGATTACAGGTGATGTTGATAATTCTGAGAAAGTATTTATCTTTTTTACAGATGTCTTATTTAACCCATGGGTATCTGGTATTCTGTTAGCAGCGATTCTATCTGCTATCATGAGTACAATCGATTCCCAATTACTTGTTTCTTCCAGTGCGTTAGCGGAGGATTTCTATAAAGCGATCATCCGTAAGAATGCTTCTGACAACGAACTTGTATGGGTGGGTCGTATCGGAGTGCTTCTAATTGCATTTATCGCGATTATGCTTGCTATTCAAGGTAACCCTGCGAATGGCGGCGGTACGAAGATCCTCGATCTGGTAAGTTACGCTTGGGGTGGATTTGGTGCCGCGTTCGGACCAATCGTCCTGTTGTCTCTATACTGGAAAGGTATGACACGAAACGGGGCATTGGCAGGTATGATCACTGGTGCTGTAACAGTCGTCGTTTGGAAACAGCTGACTGCAGCTGGAGTTATTCCATTCGAACTGTATGAAATTGTTCCAGGATTCTTCCTTGCTATTCTGGCAATCGTGATCTTCAGTAAGGTTGGACCACAGCCAAGTGCTGAAATCCAAGCTGAATTCGATGAAGCAGTTGCCAAAGACATCGTTAAATAATTAGAGTATCGATAAGAGGTCCGTCCTTCGTCACTAAAGAGTGGCTGAGGGACGGACCTCTTTTTTGTTGGCTAGTCTTGATATTTATATTTCAGGGGAGAATTTGTGATACATGTCCTCCTTTGTAGGTGTTGCGAAATTTGTCGAAAGAAAATTACCAAAAAGTTGTTCCAAAACCAAATATACTGTTATATAATACAAACATGTTAAATAATCTGTATTATAACAATGAAGACTTGTTTAATACTGCTAAGGAGTGATGGTGTTCAATGTCTACAAAAATGGTTGGTATCAAGGTAACTGGGGAGCTTCAGCCAGGCTTTGATAAAATTTTATCTAAACAAGCATTGCAGTTTTTGGAACAACTGGAGCGCCGATTCGGAGCAAAACGGAGAGAACTGTTACACAACAGAGAGAAACAGCAGGAACGAATCAATGGAGGAGAGCTTCCTCACTTTTTGTCTGAAACAGAATCGATTCGACAAAGTGAATGGAAAGTAAGTCCGATTCCTCAAGCTTTACAAGATCGAAGGGTAGAGATCACTGGACCGGTTGATCGGAAAATGGTCATCAACGCATTGAACTCAGGCGCAAAATGTTTTATGGCATGTTTTGAAGATGCCACTTCACCTACATGGACGAACCTCATAGAAGGACAAATCAACCTCAGAGATGCAGTACATCAAACAATAGACTTCACGAATCCAAATGGTAAGCGTTATGAATTAAACAAAGAACATGCTGTATTAATTGTTCGACCCAGAGGATTACATCTGGAAGAGAAACATATCGAACTGGATGGGAAATCAATATCGGCAAGCCTTGTCGACTTTGGATTATTCTTTTTTCATAATGCGACTCATTTAACCTCAACGAACAAAGGCCCTTATTTTTACTTACCTAAATTAGAGAGTCACCTGGAAGCGCGCTTCTGGAATGACGTGTTTATATTTGCCCAGGAATATATCGGGATTCCTCAAGGAACGATTAAAGCAACTGTACTGATTGAAACCATCACGGCCGCGTTTGAAATGGATGAAATTCTTTATGAACTAAAGGAGCATTCAGCGGGTTTGAACTGTGGAAGATGGGATTATATTTTCAGTTATATTAAAAAACTTCGGGACCAAGAGGATGTTATCTTACCGGACCGTTCAACGGTCACAATGACAGCTCCTTTTATGAGATCGTATTCTTTGCTCACGATTAAAACTTGTCACAGAAGAGGAGCTTCTGCAATCGGAGGGATGGCGGCACAAATTCCTGTAAAGAACGATCCTGTGAAAAACGAAGAGGCGTTTAACAAGGTGAGAGCAGATAAAGAAAGAGAAGCGCAGGATGGTCATGATGGCACCTGGGTAGCTCATCCTGGGCTTGTGCCGGTTGCCATGGACGTTTTCAATCAGGAAATGAAAAATGATAATCAAATTGCAGAGAAAACTTTAGATGATCTCGAAGTGTCAGAGCAGGATCTTCTTGAAGTTCCTCAAGGGACGATAACAGAAGAAGGTGTCCGCTTAAATATAAACGTCGGAATTCAATATATCTCTTCTTGGCTGAGCGGCCAAGGTGCAGCACCGATCCACAACTTAATGGAAGACGTGGCGACGGCTGAAATTTCCCGGGCTCAGCTATGGCAATGGATCCGCCATCCTAAAGGAGTTCTTGACGACGGCCGAAACATCACCATCGATCTCTACGAACGACTAAAGCAAGAAGAACTAACCAAACTCAAAAGCCAAATGGGAGAACAACTGTACAAAGAGCGCCGGTTCACAGAAGCCGTCCAACTATTCGACCAACTCATCCAGAACGACCAATTCACAGACTTCCTCACCATCCCGGGCTACCGTATCCTTTAAAGGGACGGACCTGCAAAAAGCATCATCAAAGCTAAAAAGGTTGAATACACAAGCCTAATTACTTTAATAAATTACCGCTGCAGTGAATGGAGGGACGGACCTCTCAAACTAACTGCACACCGGTTAAATAGAATTCAACAAAGAACTTCGCTTAATTCTTATAGAAATACAAAACCAATAAGCAAACAAAAGGGAGAGATTATCAATGGTAAAAGCAAATAACGAACGCGTAAAAGCACTACAAGAAAACTGGGAATTGGATCAAAGATGGAAGGGTGTATCCCGACCGTATTCGGCTGAAGATGTCATTCGTTTAAGAGGATCAATTGATATCGAGCATACTCTTGCTCGACGCGGATCTGAAAAGCTGTGGGATCTGCTTCACAAAGAGGACTATATCAATGCACTTGGTGCCTTGACCGGAAACCAGGCTGTCCAACAAGTCAGAGCCGGCCTGAAAGCGATTTACTTAAGTGGATGGCAGGTAGCGGCCGATGCCAACCTTGCCGGGCAAATGTATCCCGACCAAAGCTTATATCCTGCGAACTCAGTACCATCCGTGGTAAAGAGAATCAATCAAGCCCTGCAGCGTGCAGACCAGGTTCATTATGTAGAAGGGGATGAATCGATTGATTGGTTTGTGCCGATTGTAGCCGATGCAGAAGCGGGCTTCGGAGGACAGCTTAATGTATTCGAACTCATGAAGGGTATGATCGAATCAGGGGCTTCAGCCGTCCACTTTGAAGATCAGCTTTCTTCTGAAAAGAAATGCGGACACTTGGGAGGCAAAGTATTACTGCCGACACAAACGTCCGTGAAGAATTTAATTTCAGCACGTCTGGCAGCTGATGTAATGGGTGTACCAACATTAATCGTAGCCCGTACAGATGCGAATGCCGCAGATTTAATCACGAGTGATGTGGATCCGTACGATGCGCAGTTCATTACAGGGGAACGCACTCCTGAAGGGTTCTTCCGTACAAGAGCGGGACTTGATCAGGCGATTGCAAGAGGCTTGGCTTATGCTCCTTATGCAGATCTTGTGTGGTGTGAAACATCAGAACCGAGCCTTGAAGAAGCTCGCCAATTTGCTGAGGCGATTCACGCTGAGCATCCAGGGAAATTATTGGCGTATAACTGCTCACCATCCTTTAACTGGAAAAAGAAACTGGACGATGAAACGATCGCTAAGTTCCAAAAGGAGCTTGGGAAAATGGGCTATAAGTTCCAGTTCGTAACGCTTGCAGGATTCCATGCACTGAACCATAGCATGTTCGAGCTTGCGAGAGGATACAAAGAGCGCGGAATGGCTGCATATTCTCAGCTTCAAGAAGCGGAATTTGCCAGCGAGAAATATGGCTATTCAGCTACGAGACATCAGCGCGAAGTAGGAACAGGCTACTTTGATGAAGTATCGATGGTGATCTCAGGTGGAACATCCTCTACAACAGCCCTTAAAGGTTCAACAGAGGCTGCTCAATTCTAAAGAATTCAATTGCATAAAAATATAAATGAAGGTCCGTCCCTCGGGGGTTGCTATACCCTGAGGGACGGACCTTTCTTTTGGGCGCTTCTCCGGGTAGTACTATCGATGCAAATTTGTGAATAAATTAACTTTATAGAAAATATTTATAAATATACTATTGATTTTATTAATATACATACATATAATTAGAGCTAATTTAAATTTAATCTGCGTGGTGAATAGATATGAATGTTGGTATTGTTGGTAGTACGGGTTACGGTGGAGTGGAGCTTCATCGATTGTTGGTAAATCATCCGAATGTGGATAATTGTATTTTGTATTCATCTTCTTTGGAGGGGGCACTTTATGCAGATCAATATCCACACCTCTTTAACCTGTCACATGAAGTAGTGAATCCTATTAAAATCGAGGAAATGAAGCAGCTTGATTTCGTCTTTTTGGCCGTTCCTTCCGGTGTATCGAAGGAATTATCTCAGAATCTACTCGGTGAAAAGGCGAAAGTGATCGATCTTTCAGGGGACTTGCGTTTGAAGAATCCTCAAGAATACGAAGAGTGGTACAAAGGAGAATCAGCATCTTCAGATGTTTTACAGAAAGCGGTGTATGGTCTCACAGAATGCAATCGACAATCCATTCAAGAGGCGGAACTGATCGCGAACCCAGGCTGCTTTCCGACAGCCACCCTTCTAGGATTGGCTCCGCTTTTTCACCATGAGCTTGTTGAGCCCCACTCCATCATTATCGATGCCAAAACGGGATTATCGGGAGCAGGGAGAAAAGCGACTCAATCCAGTCATTTTTCAGAGACTCAAGAAAATCTACGAATCTATAAGGTTCATCAACACCAGCACACTCCTGAAATTGAACAACAATTGAAGGAGTGGCACAGCGAAGCGGGACCCATTACCTTTACGACACACCTTATTCCCATGACCCGTGGGATTATGGCTACGATGTACACGGAATTAAAAAGCACATACACCACTGAGCAGTTACACAACATTTACCAAGCCTATTACGAGATTCACCCATTCATCAGGATTCGTCCTAAGGGCCAGTTCCCAAGTACAAAAGAAGTATTCGGCACGAATTTCTGCGATATTGCGATAAAAGTAGATTCACGGACGAATCGCGTGACGATTGTGTCTGTGATCGATAACTTACTTAAAGGAGCTGCCGGCCAGGCGGTTCAAAATATGAATGTAATGCTGGGGTTAGACGAAACGACAGGACTTCATCACTATCCAATTTATCCATAAGAGGGGGAGAATCAATGAAACTAGTAAAAGAAAAGGCTGTTCAGCACATTCCTGGAGGAACGATTCTTTCGCCTTTTGGATACAAGGCAGGGGGGATGCATACCGGTCTTCGATACGCAAAGAAAGACTTTGGAGTCATCTACAGTGAGAAACCTGCACGAGTCGGAGCTGTTTATACGCAAAGTCATTTTCAAGCTGCTCCCCTTAAAGTCACACAAGAAAGTATCTTGAAATCACGCACTCTACAAGCAATTGTTGTCAACAGTGCGATCGCAAATGCCTGTACGGGTAAACAAGGATTAAAAGATGCCTATCAAACGAGGGAGTGGGCGGCCAAGCGATTTCAAATTCCGGAAGAGTACGTAGCCGTCGCTTCGACAGGAGTCATTGGTGAGTGGCTTCCTATGGAGAAGATTGAAAAGGGCTGCAACGAAATCGAGGTTGATTCGACGGAACAGAGTGCAGAGTCTTTTCAACAGGCCATCCTAACGACGGATCTTATCGAAAAGACTTCATGCTATGGAGTAAAAATAGATGGGGAAACGGTCACAATCGGAGGATGTGCAAAGGGATCAGGTATGATTCATCCCAATATGGCGACGATGCTTGGCTTCATCACAACGGATGCTTCGATTTCATCCACCGACCTTCAAAAAGCTCTTAAAACAGCAATCGATCAATCTTTTAATCAGATCACTGTAGATGGAGAAACGTCTACGAATGATATGGTCATTGCGATGGCAAACGGGATGGTAGAGCACGACACTTTACATGAAAGCCATCCTGATTGGCATCACTTTCAAGAGGGGTTAATTCACGTATGTCAAGATCTGGCCAAACAAATTGCCCGGGATGGTGAAGGAGCGACCAAACTTGTGGAAGTGAACGTCACAGGAGCTCACTCCCATCAAGACGCAAACATTTTAGCAAAAAAAATCGTCGGTTCCAATTTAGTCAAAACGGCACTCTTTGGCGGTGACCCAAACTGGGGAAGGATTGTTGGTGCCATGGGACACAGTGAGGTGACGATCGAGCCCCATCAATGTGACATTTATATTGGAGAAACACTCGTGTTTTCAAATGGTACTCCTCAGCCATTCAATGAAGAGAGTGTAAGTCAGTATATGCAAGCTGAACATGTGAACATATCCATCGCGTTGCATGGTGGAGAAGGAAAAGGAAAAGCCTGGGGGTGTGATCTTACGTATGATTACGTCAAAATCAATGCAAGTTATCGAACCTAAGCCAGTGATTGCAATCAAACTGGGAGGAAGTGTCCTTTCTAAGCTCTCATCCCTTTTTTATGAAAGTATAAAAGACCTTCAGCAACACTACCATGTAGTACTTGTTCACGGGGGAGGTCCTGAGATCACGGCCATGCTGAATAAACTGGCCATCGAATCCACCTTCATTAATGGCCAGCGAAAAACCACAAAGAAGGTTTTTGGAGTCGTCGAACAGGTGTTAAAGGGCAAAGTGAATAGCGAGTTAACACATCAACTCAATCTGGCAGGGATAAAAGCAATCGGATTAAGCGGGTACGATGCCCATTTGTTAAAGGCCAGCATCATGGATGAAGGGTCACTAGGTTATGTTGGCAAAATTGAAAAGGTTAATCTTACCTTATTAAACAATCTGCTTTCGCTTAACTACGTGCCTGTTATCACTCCCCTTGCCACTACAAACAATGGGGAAAAGCTAAATGTGAATGCAGATCTGGCTGCATCTGCCATAGCAGAAGCCCTGGAGGTAGAGAAGCTGGTCTTTGTCACAGACGTTCCCGGAATTTTAAAAGAAGGGGAAATTGTTTCACGTGTAACAAAGGAAGAGATCCTTCAATATATAGAAACCGGAATCATCCACGGCGGAATGATTCCGAAGGTGCAGGCAGCCCTGTCGGTTCTTGGGTTTAACATTAAAGAAGTCATGATCGTCGGGTGTCAGGACACGATCTTTCAAGATGGCGAAATGCTAGGTACACGTATAACAGACGGAGGAGGAGTCGGGGCGGTATGAGTCACTTATTTCCTACTTATAATCGGTTGGATATTGAATTGGTTTCAGGAAACGGCACGGTTGTTCAAGATCAAAACGGGAAATCCTATTTGGATTTCATTTCAGGTATTGCGGTTTGTAATTTAGGTCACTCTCCTTATGTTGTTAAAGAGGCTCTTGAACAACAATTGGATAAACTTTGGCATGTATCCAACCTGTTTCCGATTACGCTGCAGGAAGATGCAGCTTCACTCCTTGCTTCCGCCAGCGGCTTAGATGCTGTTTTCTTCTGTAATAGTGGAGCTGAAGCGAACGAAGCAGCGATTAAGTTAGCCAAAAAGCATACGGGTAAAACGAAGATCCTGACTTTCAAGCAATCGTTTCATGGCCGGACCTTTGCGACCATGAGTGCAACGGGGCAGGAGAAGATTCATAGCGGATTCGGTCCATTGGTTCCAACCTTTGACTATCTTCCTTATAACGATGAACAGGCTCTTTCGAAAGTGGAAGGAAATGACGTTGCGGCCATCATGGTGGAAGTGATTCAAGGGGAAGGCGGGGTGAATCCTGGTATTCTTTCTTTTTTACAGGCAGTAGAAATGAAGTGCAAGGAGATGGATGCTTTATTCATTGTTGATGAAGTCCAAACAGGGATCGGTCGTACGGGAGTTCCATTTGCTTACCAGCATTATTCCCTGCAACCGGATATCGTCACGACGGCTAAAGGACTGGGAAGTGGTTTTCCAGTAGGTGCGATGATGGGTGAAAAAGATCTTGTTTCCTCCTTTTCGCCAGGAACTCACGGGTCGACATTCGGAGGTAATCCATTAGCGATGGCAGCAGTGAAAGCGACTCTTGAAACGATTTTTGATGAAGTGTTTCTAAAAGAAGTACAAAGTAAATCTGAGTACTTTATGCAAAAGCTGAAGAATCAACTACAAGAATTTCGTTGCGTAAAAGAGGTAAAAGGGATAGGCTTTATGATCGGCATCCAATTCGATATGGAAGTAAAAGAAATCATCGATGAGCTGCGGGAAAATGGATTATTGACGCTGCCGGCAGGTACGCATGTGATCCGTCTATTACCACCTTTAACGGTCAACTATGACGAGCTCGATCAGGCACTTCACATACTGGTCGATACGCTGAAACAGCATCAATCAGCTGGTGTATACTAATCTATTTTTTTTAGCAACAAATGTATAAAAATTCTTTAATATAAATAAAAATTCAATTTAAGGGGCGATCTCATGACAGGTTACTTATGTTTAGAAAACGGAAAGACCTTTATAGGTGAAGTCACAATGGATGAAGAAGATCCCGTTCAGGGTGAGATTGTATTTTTTACGGGAATGACGGGGTATCAGGAAGTACTGACCGATCCTTCCTACAAAGATCAAATCGTTGTTTTCACGTATCCGCTCATCGGTCAATATGGCGTAAACGAAGATGACTTCGAGAGCTCACAGCCGCAGGTGAAGGGAGTCATCATGCTCCAATCACCTGCGCTGTACTCCCATTATCATGCGACTTCTTCCCTTAAAGACTATCTCAAAAAGTGGAAGATCCCATTCATGACAGGTGTGGATACGAGGCAGGTAGTGAAGGCGATCAGAGATGTTGGAACTCAAAACGCGTGTATATCTTATACAGAAGTACTTCCAGGAAAAGAGAAACTCACAGGCCAAGTTGAAAAGGTAGCCCTTACTCAGATCCGCAAGATGGGTAGTGGAAACAAGCATATAGCCGTCGTCGATTTCGGTGTGAAGAAATCGATTGTATCCAGTTTGATAAAGATGGATTGTCTTGTTACCGTCATTCCCTATCATCAGCTTGAGCTTCTGGATCAGATGAATGTTGACGGACTGGTTCTGTCGAACGGTCCTGGAGATCCGAAAGAAATGATGAGTCTTTTACCTAAGCTGAAGGAGAAAATCATGGAGCTTCCGACCCTCGGAATTTGTTTAGGACATCAATTAATCGCACTGGCACTCGGAGGGAATACCGAACGATTATTATTCGGTCATAGAGGGGCGAATCATCCTGTCATTGATAACCAAACCGGAGAGGTGTTTATCACATCACAAAATCATAATTACGTCGTGAACGGGGCCAGTTTAACAGGAACCGGGTTAGAACCGCGTTTTATGAACGTCAATGACGGTTCCCTTGAAGGGCTTCAACATAATAGCAAGCCTATTCTTTCGGTTCAATTTCATCCTGAAGCGCGTCCGGGTCCTGAAGATGCTTCGTGGATATTCCAACAATTCTATCAAACGATTAAACAACCAGGGAGAGAGAAGATGTATGCCTAAAGATTCCAGTATTCAAAAAATCCTCATAATCGGATCAGGCCCTATCATCATCGGGCAAGCAGCAGAGTTTGATTACTCAGGTACACAAGGCTGCCTTGCCCTGAAGGATGAAGGGTATGAAGTGATTCTCGTGAATCATAATCCGGCGACGATCATGACAGATACGACCTACGCTGACAAAGTGTACTGCGAGCCCTTAACGGTCAAAACATTAACTGCGATTATCGCTGCTGAACGCCCAGACGGAATCGTCGCAAATCTTGGAGGTCAAACCGCTCTGAATCTCGCAGTGGAGCTGGATGAAAGAGGAGTTCTCGCGGAATATGGAGTGACACTGCTTGGGACCTCTGTGGATTCGATTCAAAAAGGGGAAGACAGAGAGAAATTTCGAACCTTGATGAACACATTGGGACATCCAACGGCAGAAAGTGCTATCGTACACGACCTTCAAGGGGCTATCCTTTTTTCTGAAAAGATTTCCTTCCCGATCATTGTGCGCCCGGCTTATACATTGGGGGGAAGAGGAGGCGGCATCGCTTCTACCAAGGAGGAATATAGTAAACTCGTTCAAACCGGATTAAAGGCTAGCCCGATTCATCAAGTACTGGTGGAAAAAAGCATTGCCGGGTTCAAAGAGATTGAGTATGAAGTCATGAGAGATTCGAAAGGAAATTGTATATCCGTCTGTAATATGGAAAATTTCGACCCTGTTGGTGTCCATACGGGTGATTCCATCGTCGTCGCTCCTTCTCAAACTCTGACAGATCAAGAGTTTCATATGCTTCGTACAGCAGCGTTTAATATTATCAGTGCGCTAGAAGTGGTGGGAGGATGCAATATACAATTTGCTTTAGACCCTAACAGTAACCAATACTATGTGATTGAAGTGAACCCAAGGGTGAGCAGGTCTTCTGCTTTGGCATCGAAGGCAACGGGCTATCCCATTGCCAAAATTGCGGTGAAGCTTGCTGTTGGCTATACATTGAACGAAATTATCAACCCACTGACGAGAACCACTTTTGCAAGCTTTGAACCTGCTCTTGATTACGTGGTCGTCAAGTTTCCAAGATGGCCATTCGATAAATTTCCTGAGGCGAATCGGGTGCTCGGAACGAAGATGAAAGCAACGGGAGAAGTGATGTCGATCGAGCGTTCGTTAGAGGCTGCCTTTCATAAAGCTCTTCAGTCGTTGGATCTGTCCTTAGAAAACATTTATAGCGAACTGGCCGGCTTATCTCAGGAAGAGCTTGAAGAGAGGATTGGAATACCAACGGATCTCCGCTTTTTTGAACTGTTGGAATTGTTGAGACGAGACCATTCGATTCACACTCTTCATGAAAAGACAGGAATCGATAAGCTGTTCTTGTCTATCTTGAGTAACTTAGTATTCATGGAAAATAAGCTGAGAACATCCGACTTCACTTCTGTTCTTTTGAAAGAAGCAAAGCAATTCCGGTTTGAGGATAAAACCATTGCCGGATTAATGGGGAAACCGGAAGCGTCCATTGAAAAAATGAGAGTGGACGAAGGAATCGTGCCCGCCTTTAAAATGGTGGATACATGTGCAGGTGAATTCGAAGCGATCACCAATTATGCCTACTCTACTTATTATGGAGACAATGAGATTCAACCTTTACAAGGAGGGAAAAAGGTCCTGATTGTTGGAGCGGGTCCGATTCGAATCGGTCAGGGTGTCGAGTTTGACTATAGTGCCGTTAAAGCGATTCACCGATTGAAAGAGCATGGATATACGACCATCATGGTGAACAATAACCCGGAAACCGTGAGTACGGATTATGAGACGGCAGATCGATTGTACTTTGAACCTATTACGAAAGAATCGGTCCTTTCCATTATCCAGCACGAGAAAGTCGATACCGTACTCGTTCAATTCGGCGGACAAACGGCCTTAAACCTGGCTTCTATTTTAGAGAAGAAGGGCATCCAATTATTTGGGACATCTTCAGACATCATTGACCGTGTAGAAGATCGCGAACGCTTTTATCAACTGCTGGACGAACTGGGGATTCCTCGTGTGAAGGGAGATATCTGCCACAGTAAAGAGGAAGCATTAAAAGTAGCACAGTATTTAACCTTTCCTCTTCTTTGCCGTCCATCCTATGTGATTGGAGGGAAAGGGATGGTGAAAGTAACGACACAAGCCGAAATCGAGAAGTTCATACAGGAAGCGGATGAAGAGTACTTCCCTATTTTAATTGATGAATTCAAAGAGGGTCAGGAAATCGAAGTTGACTTGGTGGGGGACGGAGACGGAGTGTATGTTCCCGGAGTCATGGAGCATATTGAACGGGCAGGCGTCCATTCAGGGGACAGCATGTCTATTTTTCCTTCTGAATCCCTGTCAATTGAAATCAAGAGAACGATTGAAGGCTATGCTCAAAAGATTGTGTCTTCCCTTCATTACAAAGGGATCATGAATATTCAATTTTTGCTGCAGGGTGAAGAGGTATTCGTGTTGGAAGTGAACCCGAGAGCAAGCCGGACGGTTCCGGTGGTCAGCAAGGTTCTTGGTTACTCATTAATCGATATGGCGACAGACCTTATGTGCGATGAGTCGTTGAAGATAGACGCCTTTAGCCCTCCTGCAGAAATAGACGTTGTAGGAGTGAAATATCCTGTATTTTCATCACATGCCCTGCCGGAGATCGATCAAACACTCGGGGCCAATATGAAGTCAACGGGAGAAGGATTATGTCTTGGTAAGACGGTTGAAGAAGCCCTGTATAAAGTATTTGAAGGGCTGCATGAAGCTATAGAAACTGGTGGGACGGTTTATATCGATAGTGACCAAAAAGAATTAAAACAGTATCAGACTTCTACGGAAACTTCGTTTAGTGACTGGGTTGAAACAAGCAATGCTTCTGTGTATTTCAGTCATGAAGAAACTGTTGAAATGAAGAAGAGAAGAATTGCAGCGTTAGAAGCAGGGGTCACCGTTTTAACGGAAGCAGAGACCTTATTGGCCTTTTTTCGAAGTATGAAAGTGAATAAAGTGAACCCCATTTCATTGGCACCATCAAAATCCGTACAGGGAGTGAGCAGAGTATGATGAATCCAAATGTTGCGACGTCGCCGGTTTCCTTGAAAGGGAGAGATCTTGTCACGTGGTTGGATTACTCAACGGAAGAGGTAGATGAGCTCTTAGCACTGGCTCAGTACTTGAAGAAAAATCCTTATTCAAAGGTGTTGGAAGGAAAGACACTTGGGATGATTTTTGAAAAGTCGTCCACAAGAACCCGTGTCTCTTTTGAAGCGGGAATGCTCCAGATGGGAGGTCATGCCATCTACCTCAATGCCCGTGATATACAACTGGGTAGAGGAGAGTCGATTGCAGATACGGCACGTGTCCTTTCCTCTTATGTGGATGGAATCATGATCCGTACGTTTGAAACTGAGAAGGTTATGGAACTTGCCCAGTACGCGAAGGTCCCAGTCATCAACGGACTTTGCGATACGTACCATCCTTGTCAGGCATTGGCGGATGTTCTCACGATTTTGGAGCTTAAGGGAACGCTAAAAGGATTGAAGGTTGTGTATATTGGGGACGGGAATAATGTGGCACACTCCTTTATGATTCTATGTGCGAAGCTTGGAATGGATGTCGTCATTTCTTGTCCTGAAGGATATGAACCCGTTAAAGAAATTATCGGTAAGACGGTTGAGCTTGCCGGAATGAACGGAGGAAGCTTTACTCTTTCTTACGATCCGGTAGAAGCAGTTAAGAATGCGGATATCGTATACACTGATGTATGGGCAAGCATGGGTCAGGAGGAAGAAGCGATTAAGCGTCTTAAAGACTTCAAACCTTATCAAGTGAATGAACAGCTGCTACAGCATGCTGCACCCCAAGTGAAATTTCTTCATTGTCTCCCGGCACACCGTGAAGAAGAGGTGACAGCGGCTGTCATTGACGGACCATGTTCTGCCGTATTTCAGCAAGCGGAAAATCGACTACATGTACAGAAGGCTATATTGCAATCACTGTTTGTATAAGATCATTATTTTTCTGAAAGATTGTCGTTTATATAAATGATTTTGTGAAAGTCGACCTAAGATAAGTTGATTGGACCGGAAAGTGTTCGACTCCTGAGGGAATAGAAGGACAGGTGAGGCACCGCAGGAGCGCAGCGTCGAGGAGGCCCGCCGCCCGCCCCGCGGAAAGTGAACCCCTGTAGAGGAAATCAACCACTACTCGCTATTGGTTATCTAGTTACATCCATATAAATCAAAAAGGTCCGCTTCTGGATGGAAGCGGACCTTTTAGTTGCCTGAAAGCATTTCCATAAGAGAAAATAAGACTGAACCAAACAAACACATGTAAACATATAGTGTAGGAGAAACTGTAATTAGACCGTTTTGGAGGTGCTTGTGGTTTTGAGTAAACCAACGATTGATGATTACCTGGATAATGGAATATATGGCCAGAAGCAAACAAAGCCTGATGAAAGAAGAAAGTTTCTCGGAAGCCTGCGGGAACGAATCGTCGTTGCCCTGACTCAGAGTCAGGTAAGGGAAAAGGGAGTATACAAGGAAGTTCAGGAGAGTCTGAAGAAGCATCCTGAGGCGAAGCTTTTATTAAATGGTAATATGAGCTACTCTTTCTTATCTAAATACATCAAGCTCGCTGATACGTATCATGTCTCTTTTTCAATGGTGACCAATAAGGAGATCGAAACCGATATAGGCCTCGTCCTCGCTTATGATCATGCCATTGATAAAGAGGAAATCTATGTGAAGAAAAAAAATGAAAAAGCCGCTGAAGAAAAACCAAAGGCAAAGCAGAAGCAAAAGAAAAGCCTATTTTCATCCATTAAAAACAAGCTTTTCTAATTTTGTCTGCCCTTTTGGAAAATAGAGAGTCTAAACAGTCCTTTCAAAGTCGCGGGGATGATGAAAAGAATGAACAGGATCCGAAATAAATGGTACCCGGTAATGATGGAAAGATCTGCGTTGACGGCTTGCCCTACCAGCGCCATCTCGGCCATGCCTCCGGGAGCCAGGCTGATAAAGGCAGTCAGGAATGAAATGTCATGCCAGCGACTTAATAAAAAGCTAAGGCCAGCACAGTATAGGAGCAGGCAGAGTGACGTGAATAAAGACCACATGATAAACTTGCCCATCGTTTTGGACGACGAGAAATTCATCATGAAGCTAAAGTAAATGCCGAGTGATAATTGAGCCAGGATGATGAACAGTCCGGGCATATGCGGGACCGGTGATTCAGCCACCATGAAGCCGCCGATGACCAGGATCGGGCCAAGCAAGGTCGCGGTGGGCAGGTGGATTTTTTTAGCCAGGAACCCTGCTGCGACGGCAATTGTGAAAAAGAGGACAAACTCCCAGTGTAAGGCAGGCATCTCAAACGAACGCGCGGCCGTCCCCGCGCCGGCTCCTTCTCCAGTCAAAAGGGGACTGAAGACGAGGAACGGTACGACAAAGATGACAGACAGCAGCCGGATGACCTGAAGGATCGTCACGACCGTTAAGTCGATACTCTTCATCTCCTCCCCAAGTGCCACCATTTGCGAAAGTCCACCGGGGATACTCCCGGTTATCGTCGAAGGCAGGCCGATTCCCGTCATCTTAGACGTGATATAGGCAAGGACCATACTGAACACAATAATCGCAATCGTCATCGTCAGCATAGAAGGGAGCTGAGTGAAAATTTCGATCATGGTTTTCTGACTGAAAGATTGCCCAATGGTATAGCCTACGATAATCAATCCAAGATCTCTGAAATAGGATGGCCAGGCGAGCTCAAGGGTCGTGCATTTGTTGATGAGAAAGACAGAAACCATGGAACCGAGCAGCCAGGACAGGGGAAGATCAAGGAGCGTGAACACCAACCCGCCTATAGCTCCGGCTATAAAGGCTAATAGAATGGGATGCATATTGAAAATCCTCTCCATTTCATTACTCTATTTAAAGGTAATCAAATGGAAGAGAGGAAGCAAATGGAATGCTTTAGTTGGTAGGGAGATATCGCTCGGGGTCGAGTCTGCTTCCTTCTGCAACAATTGCAGTCATTCCGCCATCAGATCCGGATTCATGCATTTCCCCTTCCTCCCAAAAGACGGCCATTCCTGGTTCCACTACGATCTTTTCTTCCCCTTAGACTCTCACCCATCCACTTCCCGATGTGATCATCAGAAGCTGATCGCACATGGCGGGATGCATTCCCAGTACGCTGTTTGCTTCTAAATAAAAGTAACCGATCTGAAATGGCTCATCAGGCTTTAATAATGGATGGATGCTCACGTTTCGGCTGTTGAATTTTTGAATGGATTTACCGGTATTTTGTTTGAAGCTATAAATTTTCATGGAATCACCTCTTTTATAGGTTCGGTTTTGGGGATGAGATATCCTTTAACGGGGAGGAGAGAATGAAGTTTTGGCCATTATATGGGAAATGACGCAATTATAAGGATATTGACGCAATTAAGTGTGAAATTGACGCAATTATCCGGAAAAAGACGCAATCGAAGCCTGAAATGACGCAATTATCCGGAAAAAGACGCAATCGAAGCCTGAAATGACGCAATTATCCGGAAAAGACGCAATCCCCCGCGCACTGGTCCACGTTGACGGTCCTTCGTCCATCAGACCATACACAAATGGACCAGTTTTCCCCTTTGAAAATCCTCCCAAAATCGTGTCCAACTCATCGATTGCTACCATCTTGAATCCTCGATTCTTCTTGGGGACCATACAGAGACCCCCCCACCCAAGGTCCGTCCCTCACAAAATGGCACATCCCCTCCCTGATTCGTGGTAGAATGAATGGAGGTATGGACAAGAATCAGCCATGCTCCTAACAATCGTTATCTCTTATCATAGTTGCTTTAATGAAGCGAATTTTGGTATTATCAATAGTATTGTGAGTGTTCGAACATATACGGAGGTGAAGAAGATGTCTAGAATTTCTGAAGAGCAGGTGAAGCACGTAGCGCACCTTGCGCGACTAGCCATCACAGAGGACGAAGCGAAAAAGTTTACAACTCAATTAGATGCGATCATCGGGTTTGCCGAGCAGCTGAATGAATTGGATACTTCAAATGTGGAAGCGACGAGTCATGTGTTGGATATGAAGAACGTTATGCGTGAAGATAAGCCTGTTGAAGGACTGCCACGTGAAGAAGTATTAAAGAACGCACCAGACAAACAAGATGGACAAGTACGCGTTCCATCGATCTTGGACTAAGGAGGGGACCTCATGTCATTATTTGACCATAAATTATCAGAGCTTCATGAGCTTTTACATAAGAAAGAAGTATCTGTCACAGATCTAGTAGACGAATCATACAAACGTATTGATGCCGTTGAAGATAAAGTAAAAGCATTTTTAACATTAGATGAAGAAAATGCCCGCAATAAAGCGAAAGAAATGGATGCAAAGCTTGGTACAGACGAAAGCAAAGGTCTTCTTTTCGGAATGCCGATCGGAATTAAGGATAATATCGTCACAAAAGGGCTCCGTACAACATGTGCCAGTAAAATCCTTGAAAACTTCAATCCTATTTATGATGCTACGGTTATCAATAAATTACATAGTGCCGATACGATTACGATCGGAAAACTGAATATGGATGAATTCGCGATGGGTTCATCTACTGAGAACTCCGGTTTCCAAAAGACGAGCAATCCATGGAATCTGGAAACGGTTCCCGGGGGATCTTCAGGTGGGTCAGCAGCATCCGTTGCAGCTGGAGAAGTACCTTTCTCACTTGGTTCAGATACAGGCGGATCGATTCGCCAGCCAGCGGCATTTACAGGTACTGTCGGTTTAAAACCTACGTACGGAAGGGTATCCCGTTTCGGTCTAGTGGCATTCGCTTCTTCACTGGATCAAATCGGACCGATCACTCGTAACGTAGAAGATAATGCATACCTACTGCAAGCGATCGCTGGTCTTGATCCGAATGATTCTACTTCAGCCAATGTTGAGGTTCCGAACTACGCGGCAGCTCTGACAGGTGATGTGAAAGGCTTAAAGATTGCTGTTCCAAAAGAATATTTAGGTGAAGGTGTCGGTGAGGAAGCCCGTCAAGCAGTGCTTGCTTCATTAAAAGTGTTGGAAGGCATGGGAGCTACATGGGAAGAAGTTTCTCTTCCTCATTCTAAATTTGGTGTGTCAACATACTACCTGTTAGCATCGTCTGAAGCATCTGCCAACCTTGCACGTTTCGATGGTGTCCGTTACGGTTACCGAACTGCGAACGCAGAGAATCTTCTTGATCTCTACAAGAATACCCGTGCAGAAGGATTTGGGGACGAAGTGAAGCGTCGTATTATGCTTGGAACGTTTGCATTAAGTTCTGGATACTATGATGCCTACTACAAAAAAGCACAGCAGGCACGTACACTGATCAAGAAAGACTTTGAAGACGTATTTGCGAAATATGATGTCATCATCGGACCAACAACACCGACTCCGGCGTTTAAAATCGGGGAAAAAATCGATGATCCATTAACGATGTATGCCAATGATATTTTAACGATTCCAGTAAACCTTGCAGGAGTACCGGGAATTTCTGTTCCTTGTGGATTCTCTTCAACTGGACTGCCACTTGGACTGCAAATCATCGGGAAGCATTTTGACGAAAGCACGATTTATCGCGTAGCCCATGCATTCGAGCAAGCTACAGATTTCCATACAAAAAGACCACAACTGTAAGGGGTGAAATCAATGAATTTTGAACCAGTAATCGGACTAGAAGTCCACGTAGAATTAAAAACGGACAGTAAGATGTTCTCTCCGGCACCGAACCATTTCGGAGCAGAGCCAAACACTAACACAAACGTAATCGACCTTGGATATCCCGGTGTTCTTCCGGTCGTTAACAAACGTGCCATTGAGTTCGGGATGAAAGCAGCGATCGCATTGAACTGTGAAATCGCAACGGATACGAAGTTTGACCGTAAAAACTATTTCTATCCGGATAACCCGAAAGCCTACCAAATTTCTCAATTTGACAAGCCGATCGGTGAAAACGGCTGGATCGAAATTGAAGTGAACGGTGAGAAGAAACGCATCGGAATCACTCGTCTTCACCTGGAAGAGGATGCTGGAAAGCTGACACACTCAGGCGACGGTTATTCCCTTGTCGACTATAACCGCCAAGGTACTCCTCTTATTGAGATTGTATCTGAGCCAGACATCCGCACACCGGAAGAAGCGTATGCGTATCTTGAGAAACTTAAATCCATCATTCAATATACAGGGGTTTCCGACTGTAAGATGGAAGAAGGATCGCTTCGCTGTGACGCCAACATTTCCCTTCGTCCAATCGGACAAGAGAAATTCGGTACGAAGGCCGAGCTTAAAAACCTGAACTCCTTTAACTTTGTTAAAAAAGGATTGGAGTATGAAATCGTCCGTCAGGAAAAGGTTCTTTTATCCGGAGGAATGATTCAACAGGAAACGCTTCGTTTCGATGAATCAACAGGTAAAACGATCCTTATGCGTGTAAAAGAAGGATCGGATGATTACCGTTACTTCCCTGAACCTGATTTATTACACCTTCACATCGATCAAGAGTGGATGGACCGCATCCGTGCAGAGATCCCTGAGCTTCCGGATGAGCGTAAAAAGCGCTATGTAGAAGATTTAGGCTTACCTGCGTATGATGCCATGGTTCTGACATTAACGAAAGAAATGTCCGATTTCTTCCAGGAAACCGTTGAAGCGGGTGCAGACGCGAAGCTTGCGTCCAACTGGCTGATGGGTGAGGTTTCAGCTTACTTAAATGCACAGCAAAAAGAACTTGAAGATGTTAAGCTGACTCCTCAAGGACTGGCAGGCATGATCGAATTAATCGAAAAAGGAACGATTTCTTCCAAAATTGCGAAGAAAGTGTTCAAGGAACTAGTGGAAAACGGTGGAGATCCAGAACAAATCGTCAAAGATAAGGGTCTCGTTCAAATCTCTGACGAAGGTGCCTTGCTCAAGATCGTGACGGAGACGCTTGATGCCAATCCACAATCCATCGAAGATTATAAGAACGGGAAAGATCGCGCCATCGGCTTCTTGGTTGGTCAAATCATGAAAGCAACAAAAGGACAGGCCAACCCGCCGCTTGTTAACAAGCTGCTGCTTCAAGAAATTCAAAAACGCTAAAAATATAATCGCAGCCCCTGGAAACCTAATATTTCCAGGGGTGATTTTTTTGTGAAAGAGGGACGGACCTTGATTTAAATCAAGGTCCGTCCCTCTTTTTTAGTTCAAGTTTTCCTGAAAAACATGATTTTTCTGCGTTTTATGCAGGTATTTTAACCCGATGTTGAAAAAGGAAATATGTAGGTATTTTGGCTCGTTCGAGGTGGATAGTGCTTGTACTATAGTATATTTAATGTTTTAAATAGTTAGAAAATTCTTATAAAGAGGTGTTGTAATTGAAGAAAAAAGTCGTAGCATTAGGTTTAACAGCAGGATTAATGATGAGCCCGGTATTTTCTCCGGAAGCATTGGGTGCATCAAATGTGAGTGAAAAGGTGAACTTCAATGCGAAGTTGGGGACTCCCCAATTTATATCCGGTAAATTAACAAAGGCATCTACCAATGCCCCGGAATCGATCGTATTTGATTATTTAATGGAAAAACAGCAGGCGTTCAAGTTCAAAGGAGACGCAAAGCTATCTTTTCAAGTGAAAGAAAAGCGTAAAGATGACTTAGGGTATACATATCTACGCATTCAACAAGTATATAAAGGAACGCCTGTATACGGCGCCGTCCTGACTGCTCATGTGAATAAAGATGGTGTCCTGACTGCATTATCCGGGGCTCCGATAGCTAATTTAGATGAAAAACAAAACTTAAAGCAAACCAAAAAATTATCTAAAAAAGAAGCCCTTTCTAAAGGGGAAACTGATTTAGTGAAACACGTAGGCAGCCAGCCTGACTATGAATATGCACCTAAATCTGAATCCGTGATTTATGTAAAAGATGGAGAAGCCCATTATGCGTATCTCGTAAACTATAATTTCCTTGCTCCGGAACCAGGGAACTGGAATTATTTCGTTGATGCTGTAACCGGCGACATTCTAGGCAAAGTAAATAATATCCATGAAGCGAACAACGGAGCTGGTAAACCAGGCGGCGGAGGTGGAGCCGTTGGAGGAACGGATACTGTCGGCTCAGGAAAGGGAGTATTGGGCGATACGAAATCGTTGAACACGTACCTTTCTTCTTCAACTTATTATTTACAGGACCGCACGAGAGGTAACGGAGTGTTCACGTATGACGCTTCGAACAGGACACGTCTGCCGGGATCACTGTGGGCGGATAGCGACAATCTTTTCAACGCAAGCTATGATGGAGCTGCTGTTGATGCTCATTATTATGCGGGGCAGACATACGATTACTATTTGAACACACATAATCGTAATAGCTATGATGGCAATGGGGCAGCACTGAAGTCGACTGTTCACTATGGAAGAAACTATAATAATGCATTCTGGAATGGGCAGCAAATGGTATATGGTGATGGGGATGGAACGACATTCGTTCCATTATCAGGAGGACTGGATGTCATTGCCCATGAGCTGACACATGCCGTAACGGATACAACAGCGGATCTAATTTATCAAAATGAGTCCGGGGCTATCAATGAATCTATGTCCGATATTTTTGGAACATTGGTAGAATACGATACGAATAATAATCCGGATTGGGAAATCGGGGAAGACATTTACACACCTAATAAGAGTGGCGATGCACTTCGCTCCATGTCAGATCCGGCAAAATACGGTGATCCTGACCACTATTCTGTAAGATACACAGGGACGCAGGACAACGGTGGGGTTCATATCAATAGTGGAATAGGAAATAAAGCAGCCTACTTGCTAAGTCAAGGTGGCACTCACTATGGTGTGAAGGTGACGGGAATCGGAACCGATAAAACAGGGGCAATCTATTACCGTGCGTTAACTCAATACTTAACACCATCTTCAAACTTCAGCCAGCTTCGTTCAGCAGCGGTTCAAGCTGCTACAGATTTATATGGTGCAGGAAGTGCTGAGGTGGCGAGTGTGAATGCCGCGTATAATGCGGTTGGCGTCAACTAAATATGCTGAATGAGGAGAAGGGCTGTAATGGCTCTTCTTTTCTTTGTTCTTCCTGGTACTATATGGTGCGGGTTTTATTTGAATCCTACATGTGGTCATGGTTATATTTGTTTCTTCTTTGCTTTTTCCAGAATCTTCTTGGCTAATCGATAATACGTATCCGCTTCGACTTTTGATTCAGCTCTCTTTAGCTGCATCATATAGTTTTGGAATCGAAGTTTGTCGACGGACGAGACTTTCATCACAATTTTTCTCATTTCGGCACTCCTTTAGTGGACAAAATTGCGTCCAATTATCTATTCTGAATTTTCTGTAAATAATGTATAATAATAGTAAATGATTCCAGAGGGTGGATAGAATGTCCTTATTCGAAGTGATCTTGTTGCCAATGTTAATGGGTGGTATTGGAGGCTTAGGACATATTCTGGTTTTCAAAAATGGTCATTTCACTTTTCCGCGAAAATTTATCGATGACCAAGGTGAGAGGCACTATCTTTTTGGTTCAACAAAGGATATTATCATAGGCATTCTAGCAGGGTATCTGTCAGTATTACCGGTTGTTGAAACGGTCCCGATCTGGTATGTCATCTATATTAGTTTATTATCAGGTATCGGGGGAAGTTCCGTCATCACACGAAAAATCGAACAAAATTTAGCAAGCACCAAAGCGTCTTATATTCAAGAGCTATCTCATTATCAGCTCGAACCGACCTCTAAGGGAGGGACTCCAAACCATAATGAGGTGAAACCTGTTGGCGAAGTGGAAGAAAAAGAGAATCAAGGTTGAGCTGCCACCAGAAGATTATGAAAAAGCAAATCATTATCTAAAAAGACTGAAGGAGGCAGATAGCCTAGTCGAGCTGAACTACTACTATAATAAAGTGGCAAAAATTATAGAAAAATCACAAAATGTTTAAGATGGTTCAATTCAAGAGTAGTCCTATACCTATCTACTTTAACCAAAAAATGTGAGGGTGAAACTGACAATTGAGTCAGCTTTTTTTCTGTTAAGAAAAGATGTATGAAAGATAGTTCTCTTCACATACTTACTTATTCCATCCCCCTCTGGAAAAAAATAGTCTGGGAGTAGCACTATGCTATTCCTTTTTTTAGATTGAAGGATTATAAGAAATAGAGTTCATAAGAACCTGTAAACCTGCCCGTTACGGTGCTTTTCTTATATTATATTCCTACAGGCATAATCGTACAATTGAAATTTTGAATAGAATGAAAATTATATTTTCCTTGTGAAATACGAGAAACATGAATATGCTATAAGGAGAATTTAAGAGAGAAAAGATGTTGGTGCTTCACTGGAATGAGTGTGGGGCTGGAGGAGGAAGAAACATGAACTTAGAGCAATGGTTCACTAAAGGGATGACACCTGAAGATTACTTGGAATATATGAGTGTACATAAAGAAAATACCGAAGCGATCAGGAAGAACTTTACGATTCCACAAGAAGACATAGAAGTTTTGGCTAAACTAGGAGAACACTCCTTACGGGTGATTGCCATCACGGAAGATTGGTGTGGAGATGCCATGCTGAATATCCCGATTCTGTTGAAACTGGCAAAATCCGCTGACATGGACGTACGGATGATTTTACGGGATGAAAACCTTGAACTGATGGATCAATACTTAACGAATGGCATCTCGAGAGCGATCCCCATTTTCATTTTCATCGATCGTGATGGAAATGAAAAGCTGGTATGGGGACCCAGAGCCCCTATGGTAAAGAAGATCGTGGATGATGAACGGGCGAAGCTGCCACCGAAGGATCATGAGCTTTTCCCAAAAAAGCAGAGGGAAATGATTCAACGCTTAACTTCTCAATATTCGAAAGATGAAGAAGTATGGCAGGAAGTGTATGAAAGCTTGAAAACAAGTCTTGTCCAGAATGTGCTGATGTAAAAAGGATCCGAATATAAGAAGACATCCGGTCGTTTCTGGAGTCTTCTTTTTTAAAAGGCATGATGTCTTCATACTCACTCAAAATAGAATGGTAAAAAGTACCCGTCGACATGGGATTTTTTGCCGGTTCACGAATGACGGAATTCGCGTTAATATGGTATAGGATGAGGAGTTGAAGCATCATGATTCACCAAAAGACAAATACAATTGTTATAGAAGCGCTAAATAAATTTCCCCATAAAATTCACATTAAATTGGGAGAAATCCTGCGTGAACGAGGATTGACACAAGGCGATCTTCATCGCTTAACAGGGCTAAGAGTGGCTACGATCAATGAGCTAGTGAATTTCAAGAAGAAATCCTTAACGGTGGCTCATCTTGTTTCCATTATGATCGCCCTTAGAATTACAGACATTCGTGATCTCATCGAAATAGAATTTGATCAAGAAGTTCGGGACTACTTCAATGAAGAAAATCAACGAATGAAAAACGGATTTACTCCTGACCTGACAAAAACCGCTGAACAAAATGTAAAGCGAATCGCAGCTGGAGCAAACAACTAAACATCATTGCATCTCAAACGGTCATTTCTGATGGCCGTTTTTTTTAGGTTGGGGACGGACCTCTATTTCTTATTCATATTCCCATGTCAAATGATAGAAATATAATATATTTCAAGGTTTACAACTAGTCAAAACAGGATAATTCCTTAAGGTAAGTAATAATTTAGCAGTTTTTTAACTATAACGATATAAAGACCATGGAGGTCCGTCCCTCTAACATTCAGACAGCAGGAGTTTTGGGACAGGATACAGAATGTAGTATGTATGGAATAGCCAGGTTTTTGTGTTGGAGTTGAAATGAAATCGTAACGTTCATTTTAGTGAAAATCAATTATGATAGGGGAAGAGAGTAAATGGAAGTTAATTTTGGTCATGTGACCTCTCGTTATGCTGCGTCTTGTGATGATATACCGCATCAATTTTTTGATACGTTAAAGGTCAGGGGAATTGTGTGGGAAGGCAGAAAAGTGGCTGAAATTGGTTCTGGTACCGGTGCTATGACTCGAAAGCTTCACAAGCGTGGAGCCGAAGTGATAGGGGTCGAGCCGTCTATTGAACTTAGGAAAGCTGCCAAGGCATTAGAGAGTAAGAAATACTTGGAAATCCCATATCTTACAGGTACAGCTGAATCTACGAATCTGCCGGATCAATACTATGATATTACCATGATCCACAGAAGCTGGCATTTATTCGACCGCCCGAAAGCGATTAGCGAAATGAAGCGGATACTTAAGGAAAAAGGAATGTTCATTGTGAGTGATTCAAGCTTCCTTCCACATCACGAAGTGGTAAAGGATACGATGACGTTTTTACATGAACATATAGAGATAACCCCACCAGGATCAAAAGTCGATTCAGTGAAACGGTTGAATGGATTTCCAGTGGAATGGCTGTTAGAATGGCAGGAAGCTGACTTTAACTTGAAAGATTTTTACACATTTTATTACCCAGTCGACTTTACGTTACAGTCTTGGTGTGAGCGAGTAGGCTCCTTATCCTGGCTCACTCATTTAGAGGATAGTGAGAGAGAGGGATTACTGCAATCATTACATACGTTCCTGTCCGAACGTTACGATGCTCTTCATGAGTTTACTCTTCAGCACCAGTTTACAGTCTGCCTGATGAAAAAGTAGAAAGAGTGATCGGATTGGAAGCAGTAAAAAAATATGTAAACTATTTAAATATGGATATAGAGCCCCCAACGTTAAACTATTTGCAACGACTAATCCAGCAGCACTTAATCAGGATTCCATATGAAACCTTCAGTAAATTTTATTATTTCTCTCAAGGTGAATCCTTTGTGCCTTCTTTACACACCTTCGCAGAAAATCTCCACTCGAAAGGGTGGGGAGGCACCTGTTTTACATTAAATATTAATTTTGGGAGACTATTGAAGAAATTAGGATTTGATTGTCAATTTGTCAGAGTGCAGCCGGGTCACCTTGGATTGATGATTACCATTGATAACCGTAAGCTCTACGTGGATGTGGGATATGGGTCACCGATCATGAAGCCTGTCGAGCTTGAAGCGAGACAAAGACATCTTCTTCACGGCTTCGGGGAAGAAATTATTTTCACCCAGAAAGACATTCGTGAATTTGAAGTGGATCGCCGTTCAAATGGCAAATCCTTTGTGAAAAAAACCATTGAGTGGATCCCATTAGAGGAAGAAGAATTAGAAGCCGACATAGAAGCATCCTACTTGGATTCCGATGATAACATTACAATGAGAAGAATCACCGCCGTTCGCTTCCAGGGCAATCAGTGCTACTTCCTGCGTAATGAGACATTGAAAGTGATGACCTACCGGAACATCCGTGAATATCAGATGAAGGATCTTGATAAGTGGAAAGATATCGTCGGGGAAGTCTACCACTTTGATTCTTCGTCCCTACAGGAATCCATCCAGTTTTTACATCAGCGGAATATCAAACTGTTCCCATAAGCCGTCTGGAATATCGAACTGATATTCTGGATGGTTTTTTTGTTTATACTTAAGGTTTCATAATCATAAGAATGAATAGTAGAACTCCGAGAGTGGATGCCATATAAAAGTAACGGTCAACTTTCACTAAGTGACGTTGGATTTCTTCGGGTGGCGCCCCTGTAAGGTGCTCATTCTCCGGCAAGGATATCCATTCGCTTATTTTTTTGGAGAGGGGTGTGATGAAACCAATGACGATGATTTGAATGAGAATATAAAGTATAACAGACCCCAGAATCCACAACTGTGCAAAACTCCCATAATCCCCTTTATAAAAAAGGATAAATCCTGTTAACACGGCAATGCTTCCACCAATTTTAGGGAAATATTCTAATCGTCTATTCAATTCTGTCGTCACCTTCAATTGTTCAACGCTTTTGTCAGGACGGGTCAATACATGTGCGAAAAACGTTGGCCCAACCCCGATAATGGCAGACAGTACATGTAAAAGAATCAACCATTCCATCTGAGCACCTCCATGATGAGTAATCTATAAACATTACGAAAGAGAGTGCCGATTTATGTATTTTTTATAACAATGAGCGGGGGAGGCTGCTATACGACATAACAATTTTCATTTTTCATTAGATTTTTCCAGCGAAAAGAGTTATGATATTGACCGGTAGACGCTTTATAATAGATAGCCTATTGAATTAAAATTGCATGAAAAAAAATAATTAGTATATGATGTTAAAAGATGGAATATAACAGGACGAGTTTTTGGAATTAATACAGATTAGGATGATGGGGTATGAAACGAGCAAGAATTATTTATAATCCTACTTCTGGCCGAGAGCTATTTAAGAAGCACCTTGCAGAAGTATTAATTAAATTAGAACAAGCTGGATATGAAACCTCTGTTCACGCAACCATTTGCGAAGGAGATGCGACAGAAGCTGCGCGCATTGCTGTAGAACGCAAGTACGATATTGTTGTCGCTGCAGGAGGAGATGGCACTCTAAATGAAGTAGTCAACGGTTTAGCCGAACAGGATTACCGACCGAAACTTGGAATTGTTCCAATGGGGACAACGAATGACTTCGCACGGGCTCTTCACATTCCAAAGGATATTGGATCAGCCATTGATGTCATCACTAAGGGTGAATCCATTCCTGTCGATATCGGGCGCATGAATGAACGCTACTTCATTAACATAGCCGGTGGAGGAAGAATCACAGAATTGACCTATGAAGTGCCAAGTAAGCTTAAAACGATGATGGGGCAGCTGGCCTACTATTTAAAAGGAATTGAAATGCTTCCATCCATCAAGCCGACTGATGTTTCCATTGAGTATGATGGAAAGCTATTTGAAGGAGAAGCGATGCTATTCCTCATTGGTTTAACGAACTCTGTCGGGGGCTTTGAAAAGTTGGCACCGGATGCCTCGATCAATGATGGCTTATTTTCTCTCTTAATTTTAAAGAAAACAAATCTGGCTGAGTTTATCCGCATTGCGACATTAGCCGTTCGTGGCGAGCACGTAAATGATCCTAACGTGATTTACACCCAAGCCAATCGAATTAAAATCAAAGCAAAAGAAAAAGTACAGCTGAATGTAGATGGTGAGCTGGGCGGTGTCCTTCCAGCAGAATTCGAAAACCTTTACCGCCATTTGCAAGTATTTGTCCCTCTTGATAAGATTCGCCCTGAAGATAAAGCTGAATAATGATAAAAGGAATGCCGTGGTGGCATTCCTTTTTTGTATATTTGATTCTCTAGTTAACGAACAAAAACACACTAAAAGACAATGGGAAACCAATTAGAAAACCCCATCCAATCTGTTGTTTATGACGGAAAGGAACTTTTCTCACAATCCAAGACAGAATGTGGGCCACAATCACAAATGTAAAGACCCAAATGAGTTGTCCCACCACAAACACAAATAAATAAGCAAGGATGGATTCTTTATTTAGTAAGAGGGAAATCCCAAAACCAAAGGTCAAGGTTAAAAAAGTGACTGCAATCAGGGTGTAGGGTAGCCACCATCTTCTTGACTTGAGAGCGAATAATACTCCAAGAAAAACATTTCCTACGAGGATAAGGTTTACTAAGAAGTCTGGGTTCATATTTATCTACCTTCTCTTTCTAGAATTGTTGCACATACCATTTTACCCTTTGTTCATCGGATAAAACGAGGTAAGTTTTAACATCAAATCTAGTAAAATGAAGAATTACATGAACCTGTTAAAAGAATAGGTCTTATAGAATACTCTGGATGATGCCGCCTTCGACACGTTGAGCTGCACCGTTGATGGCGGAAGCTTTCTCGGAAGCCAGGAAAACAATTGTATCAGCCACTTCCTCCACTGTTGCATAGCGTTGTAAAAGGGAAGTTGGTTGATCGTTTTTAAAATATTCAGTGATAAATATGTCCAGATCCTGACCGTTTTCATTCGCTAAGTCTGTGATGAATGTGCCGAATCCTTCTGTCCATGTTGGTCCCGGCAGAACAGAGTTGACAGTTACATTTGTTCCTTTTGCCACCTCAGCAAGACCTCTGGATAACGTGATAAGAGCAGTCTTAGAAACACCATACGGAATAAGCTCAGGATACGGTTTAATTCCTGCTTCACTTGCAATCGTAATGATACGGCCTGCATTGCGGTCCATCATTTTTCCAAGGAATGCCCGTGAGAGGCGAACGGCACTCATGACGTTGATCTGATAATATTCAAGCCATTCTTCATCCGTGACTTCTTCAAAAGGTTTTACTGTGAAGACGCCGGTGTTGTTTACAAGTACATCCAGATCTCCTAGTTCGTTTACTCTCGAAATTAATTCGTCTGACTCATCTTTCTTCGAAACATCTGCACGGATGCCATAAACGGTCCCAAAGTAGGACAACTCTTTTACGGTAGCATCGACTGTAGAGTCCGAGCGCCCATTGATAATGACTTTAGCTCCTTCTTTTAAGAAACTGATGGTGGTTGCTTTTCCTATTCCTGATGTAGAACCTGTAACAAGCACTAATTTATCTTTTAAACTTAATTCATTTCAAACATCTCACTTTCAAAGCATTTTATTATTTGAGCTCTTTCCCGCTAGCAACATAAGTATGCAACACGCTGCCAGACTTGAAAAGTACGCACTTTCCAGTGATATTGATACTTACCGGTGATATAGGTACTAAGCGGTAACTTTTAATAAAATCCTTTATTTCATATTGAAAATTCATCTTAGGAGGTCCAAATGAAGAAGTATCATTTACCGATAGAAGCGACTTTGGATATTATTGGTGGAAAATGGAAGGTGGTCATTATGTGCCACTTGATTCTTGGAACGAGAAGAACAAGCGAACTTAAGAAATTAATGAGTGGAATCTCACAGAAGATGCTTATACAGCAATTGAAGGAATTAGATGAAGATGGATTGATCCAGAGAAAGGTCTATCACCAGGTCCCACCGAAAGTGGAGTATTCCCTGACAGAGTACGGTTGGACTTTGAAGGACGCTTTGGACGCACTCTGTGTATGGGGAGAGAAGCATATTGAAAAAAATTATGAAAATAAATATGACGTCTTAGAAGAAAGTATTCTCAATCGGTAACTCCTGTTAAATTTTGTATTCCCCACCACTCCACGACTATGTTACAGTGGATAAAAAGCATGTCGGACAACAGTGCCACTGGAAGGGTGAATTCAATGTATATTGTACATTCAACATTTGTAGTTCCTGATGAGAAGGCTGATGAGGTGATTTCAATCTACCATTCCCGTTCAGGAATAGTCGACAAGGCGGAAGGGTTTCAACGATTCCTGCTCTTGCAAAATGAGAAAAAACCGGGAGAAATCACGGTTCATATGGAATGGGATACGAAGGAACATTTTATGACGTGGGTGCAAAGTGAAGACTATAAACGGATTCACGAATTGGAGAAAAAGTACCCTGATCAGGAGCTTGCTTCGATTATCCCTTCCATTCATCGCTTTAAGGTGGTGGCGTACTAATGGAAAGTAAGTATAAGAGTGTCATAGAAGAAGCGGTGGCAAAGCTGTACGAACGATATCCTGAATTAGATGAAAAGTACGGCGAAGTCGGACGAAAGAAATGCTATGAAGATAATATTCACCATTTCAACTATCTGGAATCGGCATCTGATGTTGGTGAATCAAAGGTTTTTTCTGACTATGCCCTTTGGCTCAACAGCGTGCTGGTGAGCAGAGGCATGAAATCTGATCATCTCATTGATAACTTCAATTGTATCAACGAATCGCTTAAAGAGTGCGATATTGAAAAAGGCGAAGAATTCAAGCTTTATCTGAACGAAGCAATAGAGTCCATTCAAGAGGCAGATCGCAGAAACATGCCATCATCCTAAACGATAAAAGCATCGAACCACCGCGTTCGTTGCTTTTTTACATAGAGAGGGACGGACCTTCATCCATTTCATTCTCCACCTCCATTTATGGTACAATCAGTAGAGTCTTAAAAAGGAATTCGTAAAGGAAGATATTCGTGAGTAAAAAAGCGCCAGTTCAAAAAAATGATTATATAGATGAAGCAGTATTTGAAGATCTGACCCATGACGGGAATGGGGTGACGAAGGTGGACGGATACCCATTATTCGTTCCCAATGCACTACCAGGTGAGGAAGGCAAGGTTAAAGTGGTGAAAACGAGTAAAGGCTATGGATTTGGGCGGCTGACAGAGCGCACCAAGGAAAGTCCGTTTCGCCAGGAGCCTCCATGTCCGATCTACAAAGAATGCGGCGGCTGCCAGATTCAGCACATGACCTATGAAGGACAGCTGCAAGCAAAAGAAAAAAATGTTCGTGATGTCATGCAGCGTATCGGAAAGCTTGGAGACATTCATGTCCATCCGGTAATGGGGATGGAAGAACCGTGGCGTTATCGTAACAAAGCCCAAGTGCCTGTAGGGGAAAAGGAAGGGCGCTTTGTAGCGGGCTTCTATCAAAAACGAAGCCATGAAATCATCGATATGGACAAATGTATCATCCAGTATGAAAAAAATGATGAAGTGATTCAGCATGTGAAGAATATATGCGAGAAACTGGAGGTCCGTCCCTATGATGAGAAGAATCATAAGGGGATATTGCGTCACATTATGACCCGGACGGCGTATACGACTGGAGAGGTGATGGTCGTATTGGTAACAAGGACGCCTGAGCTCCCTCATAAGAATCGGATTGTAGAGGAGCTTGTTGAGAATATTGAAGGATTGAAATCGGTTGTTCATAATGTGAATCCTAAGAAAACGAACGTGATTATGGGGGATACCACTCGGGTTCTATGGGGGGAAGAAGTGATCTATGATTACATCGGAGACGTGAAATTTGCGATTTCCGCCAGATCCTTCTATCAGGTGAACCCTGAGCAAACGAAGGTTCTCTATGATAAAGCATTGGAATACGCTGATTTACAAGGAGAAGAAACCGTCATCGATGCGTATTGCGGAATTGGAACGATCTCTCTATTCCTTGCCCAAAAAGCGAAGAAAGTGTACGGGGTTGAAATTGTCCCGCAGGCGATAGAAGATGCGAAGCAAAATGCCGAGTTAAATGAAATGACCAATGTAGAGTTTAAAGCAGGACCTGCCGAGGTGGTCATTCCAGATTGGTATAAAGAAGGGATCAGAGCTGACGTCCTTGTCGTGGACCCTCCACGTAAGGGGTGTGATGAAGCACTTCTAAATACGATCCTGGCCATGAAGCCGAAGAAGGTCGTCTATGTATCCTGTAACCCCGGTACACTTGCACGAGACCTTAGAATATTAGAAGATGGCGGGTATAAAACAAAAGAGGTCCAGCCTGTTGATATGTTTCCGCAAACGATGCACTGTGAAGCCGTTGCGAAGATTGAGTTAGTAGAATAAGCGAGGAAGAAAGCCGATGTATCTCACAATTAAAGAAACAGCCGAATATCTGTCACTGCCGGAAACGTATATTGAGAGCCTCATTCAGCAAAATAAAATTCGGGCGGTTCACGACGGAAATCAATATTTATTATACCGGGACCAATTCAATCAGCATCTGGAGCAGATGGAAAAAATGAAGCGTCAGCTTGCTGAATATCTAAGTGAACCGATTCCGGAAGATATCGATGTGAAGGATGAAGACTAGCCTTTTGGAAATTACCTAATGAAACGGGGAAATACAATGAGCGGACAACAGCGTTCTAATATCAAACAAGGTCTTGAAGTGGATATCGTCCTGAAAAAAGACCAAAGAACAAACAAACTGACACGTGGGGTTGTAAAAGATATTTTAACCAACTCACCGAATCATCCCCACGGTATTAAAGTCCGTTTAGAAGATGGACAAGTCGGGCGAGTGAAGAATATTATTCAGTAGTGTTTGGAGAGAGGCCTTTAATGGTCTCTTTTTTTATGGCTCTTTTCGCAGAGGTTGTTGTTTTTTTAACAAAAAGGCCTCGACCCTAAACGGATCGAGGCTCTTCTTTTCCACTTAACTAAACAATTGAGGAATGCCCTTGATTAACGAGTATACACCCATGTAAGACATGGCCACGACAATGAGGGCCCCGAAAATGGTCATCCAGATCGGGTGCTTGTAATCACCGACGATTTTGGTTTTATGAGCGGCGATAAGCATAACACCTAATGCTATGGGCAAAATCAATCCGTTAAGTGCACCAACAAGGATTAAAATCGCGACAGGCTTACCTACAAGGACGAATACTAGTGTTGAAACGGTAATGAATCCAACGATTAGCCACTTATGATATTTCTCGAGAAGCGGGCTGAACGTCCGAATGAAGGACACTGATGTATAGGCAGCGCCCACAACGGATGAAACAGCAGCGGACCACATGACGATCCCGAACATCTTGTAACCTATATCTCCTGCAGCCAGTTGGAATACGGAGGCTGGCGGGTTGGAAGGGTCCAATTGCAGACCTTGTGACACAATCCCTAAAGCAGCAAGGAAAAGGAAGATTCGCATGATGGACGCGATACCGATGGCAGATACTGAGCTTTTCGTGATCTCAGGAATTGCCTGTTTCCCTGTTATTCCGGCTTCTAATAACCGGTGACCACCGGCGAATGTGATATATCCACCAACGGTTCCGCCTACCAGCGTAATGATGGCCAGGAAATCAATGGTGTCTGGGGCGAATGTTTTCGTAACGGCTTCTCCTACAGGAGGATTTGCTGTAAACATCACGTATACCGTAAGGATAATCATGAGTAACCCGAGGATCTGGGCGAACTTGTCCATTAATCTACCGGCTTCTTTCACCAGGAAGATTCCTACAGCGACAATTCCACTGAATAATGCGCCCATTTCAGGGGAAATACCAAACAGGACATTCGTACCCAATCCAGCTCCCGCAATATTTCCAATGTTAAAGGCCAATCCGCCCAGCACAATTAGGATGGCAAGAAAGTAGCCTAATCCCGGCAAGACATCGTTGGCAATATCCTGAGCCCTTTTTTCAGAAATGGCTATGATGCGCCATATATTAAGCTGGGCACCAATATCAATGAGAATTGAAACAAGGATGACGAAACCAAAGCTTGCCGCCAAGGTTTGAGTAAATACGGTTGTTTGAGTCAGGAAGCCTGGTCCGATGGCGGATGTGGCCATTAAGAACGCAGCCCCTAACAATACGCTGAAATTTGATTTTTTCTTCAATAAGTTCGCTCCTTTGCTGTCATGTGAATAGCTGCTTAGTTGAATTTCAAGGAAATTCCTTGTTTTAAATGCCTAAGTTGTCGTTCGCGATCTATGTAGAGTTCCTGTGCTTTTTCATGAGAAATCATCGTAAAGGTCAACTCTTCTCCAGGCTTTGCCTGTGCAATCAGTGGAAGATCCACTGATGCGATTTGACCGATTCTTGGATAGCCTCCCGTCGTTTGCCGGTCCGCTAACAGAACAATAGGCTTCCCATTCGAAGGAACCTGAATGGTTCCAAAGGCAACCGCTTCTGAAATCATATCAAAATCCTTCTCGAGATGGAGGGACGGACCTTCCAGACGGTAGCCCATGCGATCTGATTGAGCAGACACTTTAAAGGGTTCATTGAAAAAGTGTTCCCGGCTTTCTGCTGAAAATAAATCGTACTCGGCCCCGGTCATCACTCGAATGATTTTCTTCTGTTGATAAGCCGAGATGAATTCAGAAGAAATCGACCAATCAATTTCCGTGAAATCATTGTCCTCTAAATAGGGAAGTAAATAGTCGATCATATTTTCAGATTCCTTCGAAAGCGTCCCGGCTTTCAGGTTGTCACCTTCTTTTAAGGAACGACCATTCAATCCTCCAATCCCGGCTCTTACGTAAGTTGATTTGCTGTTCATGACGGTTGCTACATTGAATCCACCTGCAATCGCAAGGTAACTGCGGCAGCCGCTTTTGCATGCCCCGAATTTAAGAACGCTTCCAGCTTTGATCAATAGTGATCTCCTTAAAGGAACCGGCTTCCCGTCTATGGTTGGAGATAAGTCTCCTCCACAAATCGAAATGAGGGAGGTTTCCTGGAACTCAAGCATTGGACCCATAAGTGTCATTTCAAGAGTGGCCTCGTTCTCATCATTCCCTACCAGCAGGTTAGAGATTTTATGGGCAAGTGGATCCATACTTCCACTCACGATGACGCCATATTTTTGATAGCCATACCTTCCAAGGTCCTGAATCGTTGAAAGGAGGCCCGATTTCATTACATTAATCATTGTTCCTCCTCCAATGCTTTATATTCTTCAAATGAAATGGGGGTGAAACGAATTCGATCACCTGCTTTTAGTAAGCTTGGTGAGTCGCCGTTATTTGGTTTGAATAATTTTAAGGGGGTTCGGCCAATCAGCTGCCACCCTCCAGGTGTTTCAATCGGGTAAACGCCTGTTTGTTTTCCGGCAATCCCAACTGAGCCAGCCGGGATCTTGAGGCGGGGGGATTCTCTTCTCGGTGTCGCAATATCCGGGGACATGCCTCCGATATAAGGGAATCCCGGGGCGAATCCAATCATGTATACGAGGTAGTCACCATTGGAATGTTTCGCGATGACTTCTTCGGTAGACATGTGATTGTGGTTCGCGACTTCTTCAAGGTCCGGTCCGAATTCTCTACCGTAGCAGACGGGAATGTCGATGATTCGGGAATCTGATTGTTCACTGATTGTAAGTTGGGAAAGCATATGTTCAATTTCTGAACAGACAATTGTGTACGGTAATGTACTCTGAAAAGGTTTTTGAGATTCTATGATTTTGATTGGGTCGTAATAAAGTGTGACGGTTGTAAATGCGGGTATGTATTCAACTAGCCAGTCGATTTTCCGGGTTTCAAAAAAGGCGGTGACGACTTTAACCTTTTCGTGTGTTTCTTGCTGAATTGAATCTCCTAATTGTATAACGACGGCATGATCGCCCAATGGTCGTAACGTAAAATTCAAAGAACTACCTCCATTCGTGATTGTATGATTATAAAAAATATAAAATAATTATGTATGAGTAGGCGTACAAATATGATTATTCAGAAATTTAAGCCATGTTGTTATTATAGTATAATTCTTTGTGTTTTCAATAAAAGGTTGGGAATTAGTTGGTTCTTCCAAGAATCATGGTATGTGGGGGGAGGGTTATTCTGCATTTGTTTTTTTGGCTCATTCGAGTGAAACGAACGTTTCACTCGCCTTTCAGCGTGCGCTGAAAGGCCGGGTAGAGAAGAAGAGCCGAGAGGAGCAAATGAATTCTCTATCGGCTCTTCTTCTCTACCCGGAATGAGCCAAAAAAACAGTTAGTACTACTATCCCTTTAAATACTTGAATTCAATCATAAAATCCTTCAATTTCCACTTCGCAATATTTGTAAAAAACTAGCATGTTTTCATCGATTATAAACGTATCGCAATTGTGTTTTATGTGCTATTATTTAGTAATCCGAAATATTATCTTCCTGAATGTATTGTGAGGATTATTGATAGATGGTGGAAGGAGGTTTTCTTATGGATAAGGTAAAGGATCCTTTATGGACGAGGTCTTTTATTATGTTAATGGTAGGAAACTTGTTTGTGTTTATGTCATTTCAGATGCTGATTCCGACACTTCCTCCTTATATAAAGTCGATAGGGGCTTCAGGTTTGGAAATTGGATTAGTAACGACGTTATTTTCCATAGGTGCTGTTTTAAGTCGGCCTTTTATTGGATTTATGTTGGAATATAGAGACAGGAAACCTCTCGTTTTAATAGGAGGGATCTCGTTATTATTGATAACGGTTATTTATCCATTGTCCAGTGTGGTCTTCATCTTTCTTTTATTCAGGTTTGTACACGGATTGGCGTGGGGATGGTCTACAACGGTTAATGGGACGGCAGCAGTGGATGTGGTACCGAAATCCCGTCTGGGTGAAGGGATGGGGTATTACGGATTGTCGATTACGATTGGAATGATCATAGCTCCGAGTCTCGGAATATATTTATTCCAGGTAACGACGTTTACGAATCTGATCATAACTTCCAGTGCTCTGGGTGTCATCGCGATTATTTTGTTAGGAATCGTTCATTACCGAACACCTCAAGTCGTCAAAGAAACGAAAAAGGAAGACCTGAAGTTCTCATATCTTGGCTCTTTAGTTGAAAAATCCAGCTGGTTCCCTGCGTTTATTACAATTATGGTGACCTTTGGATACGGATCGATCGTAACATTTATCGTCATCTTTGGAGAAGAGCGTGGAATACAGCATATCTTTTTATTCTATTTATGTAATGCGATCATGGCTTCCCTATCAAGACCGATCGCCGGGAAATGGTTCGATGAACGTGGACCTAAAGGTCTTGTGCTCTTTTGTATCGTGATTACCTTTATCGGCATGTGGGTATTATCCTATGCTCATTCAGATTTCCTAATCGTCGTATCAGGTATTTTGTTTGGAGTTGGGTTTGGTTCACTTATTCCAACACTCCAATCCTGGACACTGTCGTTAACCCCGGACAATAGAAGGGGAGTGGCAAATGGTATGTTTTTCTCCTCCATTGATCTTGGGATCGGCTTAAGCGGATTAGTATTCGGAGTGCTGGCTCAATATGTTGAGACGGGTGTCTTATTCCAGATATCAAGCCTATTCTTGCTCATTGCTTTAGTCGTAGCGATACTGGAAGGGCGCAAACAAAAAAAGTTTGTTCACCAGACATCAGCGTAGTTTGATGACTGAATATTGGTGGTAAGTAGAAAGGACTATCTGTTTTTGAAGGTGTTTGCCGCCTTTAGTAACGGATAGTCCTTTCTTCTGTAATGGATGTGATTCCTATGAATCACGGCAGAAAGTATCAATCGGAAATTGAAAAGGAAATGAAATTTTATCCCAATGAAATTCTGTTAGAATGATAGAAATAGACTAGTCTGTGAGGTTTCTTTAATAAGGAGATCCACATATAACGGAGGACATTATGACAGAAGAAAAATTACTAATGGAAAAGTCATTCTATGGAACTTTTTTAGTAGACTATGACACGAACCGTCATCCAATTGAAGTTCTTGGTCAAGCTTTTGTAGAAGAGCAGCAAAATGAACCGTATGATTTAACGTTCATTCGCTATGCTCAGGGTGAGGTCTATTTTCATAGCAAGGACTATGAAGCGGCTATATTCAAATGGGAAAGCATACAGAACGAATTAGAACCTTGGGCAAAGAAGAATATCGCGGATTCTTACTATGAGCTGGGGATGTTATCTTCAGCGGAGGATGTATATACAGCTATCCAATCGGAAAGCACGATTTTAACGTTGGAAGTTTCCCTTCAGCTATTCTCCCTTTATATCGAACGGAACAAGATCAAGTCAGCCTATCGTACGATTGAGAAAGCATTGACGATTGATCCGGACTATCCTAACGTAACTGAACTCGCCCGGACTTTTTATGAAGAACAAGAGGACTGGAATAAAGCCGTGGAACTGGCGGTTCAGGAATCGATCCGGACCCAGGATCCCGCTTGGTTCATGATTCTGAGGGAATATGGTGATCAAGGTTACACGACCTCCTTTGCGCCTACCTATTTCTACGATTTATTGATTGCGGTTTATGAAAAGGATCGTAAACAATTCAAAGGTCTCGTGACTTCTCTATGGACAAGCTACAGAAGCAATCCGGTCGCCCATATTGAATGGATGCTGACGGTAAATACAATCTTTGAATATGTGGAAATACTCCCCAACGAATCATGGGAGGACATCCTATCCCAATTCCAGGAAGCATACGTAGGATTCCTTGAAGGCAACTACTTAGTGAAAGACCTGGAAAATTTTATGCCAAGCATGCTGAGCAATTGGCTCAAAGTGAGCAGGGATCATCAACCACTTTTCCCGGCAGCTGCCGTTTTAGCCTGGAACGATGTATTCTCGTACAGCATTGAACCGATGGTGACGGAAGAGGCGGAAACGATCCTGCTGGAAGGGGACTCCTATCAAGCACGCTTTGAAGACATTATCCTTTTCTTAAATAAAATTATTGATTGGTCAGAACGAAATGAAGCTCCTGTAGGGTACAAAACTAAATGGATTGCGGAGCAGTTAATGGATCTGAGTGAACACCACTTATTAATCGCAGGGAGTGGCTCAAGCGGAAAGTCTTCCTTCGTTCAATCCGTTTTAGGTGAGAGCGTCGGTGAGGCTGAAGACTCCACCATCATTTATAGTTATCATGATCAGCAGGTAGAAGTAAAGGAGATTCACGATCATGGAGTTCACAAAGTAGAGAGCATCGCTGATTTTGAAGAACTGATGCAAAGAGAAGCATTTGTAGAATATAGGCTTCCGTCTGAGTTTCTTAAGAAAAATAGAAGTGCCATCATTGACGTTCAAACAGGCAAAAGGCATCTTGATGATCTGACAGCCTTTTATCCTGTAGCTGATGGATTACTGTATGTATTGAATGCTGATGCCCCGTTTAATGCAGAGGACAGACAAACCTTAAGAAAATTAACGGAAATCGGCCAGCCTGTGAACGTTCATTTCTTATTAAATAAGATGGACAAAGTATCTCATTCTGACCGTACAGAAGAGATCATCGAATCAGCCCGAAACAAAGCCCGGGAATGGTTCCCGGACGCAGAGGTATTACCGTATTCATCCCTGGAAGCCGTTCATCTGCAACGACAGGATGTTCAGGCATTTCTAAAGGAACAGTATAGGGTGAATGGAAATGCGCTCAAAGCGGAACGTGGGGCCAAACTATTTTATCTAGTCAGAAAAACATTAAGAGATCTTTACTCAAAGCGTAAGAATCGTGAAAATGAGTTGAAAGATACAATCGAGAAGAATGAAGATATCCTGTCGCGTTTGAATGGCTTTGAAAACTACCTGGGTGACATGCAAGGCGATAAAGTCTCCGTCATTAAGGATTCCTTCTATCAAAAGAAAGAAGCCATGAAAAAGGAAATCTCTGAGAAGATCCCTGGTATCCTTAGTGGCTGCTCTGATCTGATCAGTGAAGAAAGTGATTTCAGACAGATTCATACGGAATTGAATGAAGCCATGAATACCCGTATTCAAGCCTATATACAAGAAGATCTCATGCCTCGTTATGTCAAATCCCTTGAGGAGTGGCTTGCCTTCTCGAAAGAGGAGCTTCAAGACAGCCAGAATTATTTGAATGAAATGAGTGAAACCTTCAACGAGCTATTCGGTAAGGATAAAGTCGTTTTACAATGTGATTTTCAAGTAATAGACGACTGGCGTCGGGATGTAAGCCGAATGGGAACGAGAGCGCAGATTGATAAAGAGAATATCTTATTGCGATTTAAACCGGCACAGTTCTTATTAAAGAGTGCAGGGAAGCTGTTAGGTGTTTTACCTCAGAATAAGTCCTTACTCTACAACCAATATAAACGCTATTTAGAGAACGAAGATTATCAGGATATCACGGCATCTGTTGTTAATAAATTCTTCCTTCAGTTTGATTTGTTCGAAAAATCACTGCAGCAGGATGTTCACTCTTTCTTCGCTGAGCCATTTAATCAACTGGAAATCACGATTAAAGATACAGAAACAGATATTGCATCAGACGAAGAAACACTAAAGAAAATGAAAGCCGATCCGGAACGATATTTCGATCCGATCACTCTATTCGAAGTGAAACTGCTTCAGCAAGAGTACATGGTGAAAGCCAGCTATAAAGCTTCTCATCATTATTCATAAGAAAAAAGACTGATTCGAAGGGCATTCCCCTTTTAGAATCAGTCTTTTTATTTGGCTCTTTTCCCAAAAATTGTTTCTTTTTACCATGCGTTCTGCAAGGCTCTGTCAATTAGTGTGTGCTGGATGGTGAGGGGGAACTGCTCCGCTTGCAGCTAGCGTTCGGCCAAGCCTCCTCAGCTTAGCCGAACGGGGTCTCTGCACGCCCAAAATCCGCCGGAGTCTGCGCAGTTCCCCTCACCATCTTTAACAGAATATTTGTGACAGAGCTTCAACTTGCGCAAGAAGACCATGTAACTAGAAAAAACAATTCTTCTTTCAGAAAAGGGAAAACAATCTCTACCCTTAAATAAGGTTGTTTTCTAAAGTTCTTACTTATATTGATTTTCATTAAGGATACATGCTCAGAAAGTTGATTGGAGCGGAAGGATGATCGACTCCTGCGGGAATAGCTGGACAGTCCGAAATGCGGAGGCGGCTTGCTCAGCCCCGACAAGCATAAGATGAATGGACCGGGAAGGCGTTCTTTGCCTTCTTGGACCATTTAGCTTATGACCTCGAGGGGCTAGCCGCTGGAGCTGGACAGGTGAGGCCCCGGAGGCGCAGCCGAGGAGGCTCACCGCCAGCCCCCGCGGAAAGCGAGCATCCTGGAGCGGAAATCAACTATTACTTTCTTCTCTACAATAGCCACAAACTTTAAAGAAAGAGCGTTTTATTTATTACCTTTCTAAACTTGCAAGAATTCGCTATTTTCCTGAATCACTTCGGCAATAATCCGTTCAAGAGAATTTTTAGTGTGAATGGTAGAGAAATCTAATCCAAGATGAATGGCTGTCTGAGCTACCTCGGGACGGATGCCGGTGATGACGGATTTTACTCCAAGTAGATTTAAGGCGTCGATAAGGTGGAAGATTTGCTGAGCGACCATGGTATCAACCAATACCACACCTGATAAGTCAATGATCAACATGGATAAATGGGCATCGGCACTTTGTTGAAGGGTTGATTCTAATATCGTACGGGCGCGCGTCGTATCAATATCTCCGATGATAGGCAGAAGTCCTACCTCTGAAGTTAAAGAAATGACCGGAGTACTTAATTCCTTAATCAGGGTAGACTGTGCTTGTAGTCGATCCATTAATATATTCAGGAACGTGGAAGTAAATGTTTCCAGCACATAATCCAATGCGAAGTTGATCTTTCGTTCCCACTCAAATACTTCTTTCAACTGGATGTTTACGTTCGATTCTTCTACAAACTTTTCGACATACGTCCAATACACTCTTCTGAACACACCTGAGTTACGAACAACCTCATCGAGAGTCGTACTGGATTTACTTCGATCTGCAGCTGTTTGTGAAGTCCAGTTAGAAATCAATTCCTTTGACTCTGTTTGAGAAAGTAACAGACACTTGGCGATGATCTTCACATAATTAGAGTTTTGTTCTTTTATTTTGTTGAGTACCTCTGGCGAAGAATCAGGCGAATAGTGAGATCCGGATTTAATATTCTGGAACTTCAACCAGTCTTCAGTGAAATCTAAAGCATGATCAACTAAGTATTCATATAAATCGGACGAATGTGTATCCATAAACTCTCCCTTTAAACTTGGCTTATACTCTTATTCTGAAACCTATAGAGGAGACTGTCAATGTTAAAGGTAAAACAAATAAATAAAATACTTCTTTAATTATGCAAATAAATATAAAAGAGGAGAAGGCACTTCTTTTGATATGCGAAAAAATATGCAAAAAAATCCATAATAGTAGATACGAATTAGTCTGAATACTAGTAATCTTATAATATTTATTGGTTTTCTAGTAAAATATATGTATAATTATAATTATTAGAAAATACAAACTATTTTAGGGGGACTACGATGAAGAAGAAAGTAAGAGGATTATTTCTAGTATTGATGATAGGGATGGCAGGGATAATGACTGCCTGCGGAAGCGAAGAAGCGAGCTCAGGCGAAGATAAAAAAGAGAAGCTTGTAGTGGGTACCGATGCGGCCTTTGCTCCATTTGAGTATATGGATAAAGGGGAAATTGTCGGATTTGATATCGATTTTTTAGAGGCTGTCATGAAAGAAGCCGGATATGAGTATGAAGTGAAGAACATTGGATGGGATCCACTGTTTGCAGCAGTACAAGGCGGCAAGGAAGTAGATATGGGCATCTCCGGAATCACGATTAATGATGATCGTAAAGAAACGTTTGATTTTTCCAATCCTTACTTCGAATCCACACACATGATCATGTTTGGTGAAGGTGTGGATATCAAGAGTGCAGATGACCTAAAAGGGCTAAAGATCGGGGTTCAGAATGGAACGACCGGTCAGGCGGCAGCAGAGAAGATTGTTGGGCAAAACAGCTCTGATATTTCTAAATACGAAAACAATGTAGTAGCCATTACGGCATTAAAGCAAGGTCAAGTAGATGCTGTTGTAACCGATAATACGGTTGTAAATGAATATGTGAAAAACAATCCGGATGACAATTTCAACACAGTAGAAGATCCGGAAAACTTCGAATCTGAATTTTATGGCTTAATGTTTCCGAAAGACAGTGAGTTGAAATCTGAATTTGATAAAGCGGTAAAAGAAGTGATTGAAAATGGAACATATGCTGAGATTTATAAAGAATGGTTTGGTACAGAGCCGAACACTGACGCTTTATTAGAACAAGCAGAATAAGGGAACAAGGGGCGTAGTGAAAGGTATGGAAGATCTTCTTTATAGATTTTAAAGAAGATTTTTCCTTCTTCACCTGCCCCTTTTATATGAGTCTATTTACTACTATTGAAAAGGAAAGTGGCTAAAGCTGCTACCGAGACAAAAGGAGTTATTATATGCTGGATTTCAGATGGGACATAATTGGGGAATACCTGCCTTTTTTTCTAAAGGGAGCATTATTAACAATCGGTTTATCCGTGGGAGCTATCTTTTTAGGTTTAATCTTCGGACTGCTGATGGGGATATTCAGGATTTCTCCCTACCTGCTCGTTCGAACGCCTTTCATTTGGTACATAAACTTTTTTAGAGGTACTCCATTATTTGTACAGATTCTTCTCATTCATTTTGGTGTGATGCCAATGATCATGACGGAGATTAATCCGGCCGTGTCTGCGTTAGTGGCACTATCGTTGAATGCCACGGCATATATCGCCGAAATATTCCGCGGGGGTATTCAGTCCATTGACCGGGGGCAGATGGAAGCTGCCAGGTCATTGGGGATGACCAATATCCAGGCGATGAGGCATATCATTATCCCTCAAGCATTTAAGCGGATGATTCCTCCACTTGGAAATGAGTTTATCGTGTTACTGAAAGACTCTTCCCTGGCAGCGGTTATCGCAGCTCCTGAGCTTATGTACTGGGGGCGTGCCATGCAGGGGCAGTATTATCGTGTATGGGAACCGTATTTAGCAGTCGCTATTATCTATTTAATCCTTACTCTATCTCTTACGTATCTACTAAACTATATTGAGCGGAGGATGGCAACCGAATGATTAAAGCAGTGAACCTTAAGAAATCCTTTGGAGAATTGGAAGTATTGAAAGATATTAACGTCAATATCAAACCGCAAGAAGTGGTTGTAGTAATAGGGCCTTCAGGTTCAGGAAAATCAACGTTTCTGCGTTGTTTGAACCTTTTAGAATCGATTACCGATGGTCATGTTTATATTAAAGACCGGGATATAACGGCCAAACAAACAGATATCAATAAAGTACGTACGGATGTGGGAATGGTTTTTCAGCAATTTAATCTTTTCCCTCATAAAACCGTGATCCAGAACATTATGCTCTCACCGATGAAGGTAAGAAAGTGGCAAAAGGATAGGGCGGAGAAGAAGGCATTAGAGTTACTTGATAAGGTGGGACTCAGGGAAAAAGCGTATGTGTACCCGGACTCCTTATCAGGCGGGCAGAAGCAACGGGTGGCCATTGCACGGGCCTTGGCCATGGAGCCTGAGATCATGCTGTTCGATGAGCCTACTTCAGCCCTTGATCCAGAAATGGTAGGAGAGGTGCTGGAGGTAATGAAACAGCTTGCGAAAGAGGGCATGACCATGGTCGTGGTCACCCATGAAATGGGGTTTGCGAGAGAAGTCGGGGACCGTGTCATCTTTATGGACGGAGGGTACATCGTGGAAGAAAACAGACCGTCTGAACTCTTCGGGAACCCCAAACATGAAAGAACTCAAGCGTTTTTAAGTAAAGTGTTATAATTTGAGTCAAATGAAGGGGAAGCGTTCTAAATTTAGAGGTCATGTCCAAAGTTGAAAAACATTTATTTTCAACTTTAGATGATTTGTTTTCAAAATACTGGATTTATTTTCAATTTCAGTGTATTTGTTTTCAACTTTCAACATTTATTTTCAAATCCTGAATTCCACAACAAAAGGAGCCTTCTCAACAAGGCTCCTTTTTCTATGCGGTATGTTCTACATAAATGATCGAGTGCAGCTGCTTTCTTGCCCGGTGAAAACGGGTTTTGACGGTGGAAGGAGTGAGGTTCAGCTTTAAAGCAATCTCCCCATCACTAAGATCCTGTGTCACTTTCAATGACATGACTTCCTGCTGAGAAAGTGGCAGCCTCTTAATGTTTTCCTGGATGCTGTACTTAAGAAACTGTGCTTCAATTTCCATTTCCAGAGGGTTATAATCCTGTATTGATTGAACCTCTTCATCATTTTCCATATAGACTTCATTGCGTTTCGATTCTTTTCGGATGAAATCGATTGCTGTACATCTTGCGATAGAAGTGAGCCAGGACTTCGTTTTGGTCGAATCCAGTAAAGTATCGATTTTGATGTACGCTTTAAGAAATGTTTCCTGGACGATGTCCTGTGATAAGTAAGTGTTTTTCGTTAAGTTATAAGCAATATGATAAATCAGCTTGTGAAATTGTTCATACATCTCCTCAAATGAGGGGGGAGATGAGGGTAGCTGAAGTGTGTCCATAGGATTTAACCTCGACTTTCTATTCTAAATCATTCATTTCCTTTATTAAAAAAGGAGGAGCATCCTTTTCTTCCAATCCACGTATCTCCACATATCCATGGTTTTTATACTTAATGATGACCATATATTCGTTTGTTATGGAATGGTAGACGAACTCATTCATGATTCCTTCGATGTGTTTGGAATCCGTAATTTCAATCCCTTTACCTTCCTTCTTTAACTCAAGTGCCGCTTGTTGTTGGTCCATGACGTTATATAGACGATTCCTGTAATTCTTTTGATCGATCACATACATCCACTCAATATCCGATGAAGTGACTTTAATATCATCTAGATACCCGTTGTTCTGCAACCAAGTTTCAAAATTCTTATAGTTATTTTTCACTCCAACATTGATCCATCGATTCTCTGATAGGAGAAATTCGACGTTGTAGAGGTTTACTTTGTCCCGGTCTTCAAATGTACCATTATATGTTTCTTCTTTTAATAGATTGATGGCTTCCTTGATCTGTTTCGTATCGATAATAGATATCTGCTTTCGCCCGCCCATGTCAGCATAAATCGACAGCTTGTCTACACTGTTTGGATCTACGGAGAAGATTTCTTCTGTTGTTTCTTTAAAACTCTTCATTTTATATAAAGCAGTATAATGTGATTTAATCTCTTCTATATTTATCCGATAGTTTCTCACTAGCTTGCTTCCATTATGCATTTTGTAATAAAGGAAGACCTGTTCGCTATCCTCGTCTGTAACGGTACGATCCTGATTGTTGACGATTTCCTTATGAAGGTTCAGGACGGCTTTAATGGTTTGAGGGTCGTTTATAAAGTGATCCTTGATAAGGCTATCTGGATTGTCCCTCAGGGAATAATAGCTGTTGCTGATATGGACCTTTTCTATGCCCTTTAAATCAGGAATCTTCTTTTCATATTGAAATAAATCGAACTGAATGAATAAACCGATAAGAGAGATGGACACGGCAAACCCGGCAAAGCCCTTCCAATGACGGAACACTCTCCAATGTTTTTGTAAAACCATTTCTGCAAGATAATAGCCTATGAATGAACCGATGAAATAGCCGAATAAGGTCCATCCCGTCTCTTGATAGATTCCATTGAAGTACATACCGCCGACCAGCATGAAACAGAATGCGACTCCATATTTGAATAGGGGTCGGAGGACAGGGAATACAATAGCAAGTGACGCTGCTTCTACTTTTCTCGTTTTATATAATACATACGATAAAACATAGAGTAGGAGAGTGATAGCTATGAACAGTGTTACATCTAATCCGGAAAAGATTTTATTCTCAAGATATACGGCCTTGATGACAGGGGAATATTGTTCGATTTTGATATTGAAAAAATAATCCTCTGGAAATCCATATAAAAGATTTTTCAAGCTAAAGCATACGAGCATAAACATTCCAGCCGGTAATAGGAGCAGGATGTAAGTCATTACTCCCTGTACAGCTGTTAGTCCCGTTATCATGCCCACAAAGGTAGCGGCTGTGAACAGAAGGATGTTCATTAGGATCGTGATGCCGCACCAGACTAAAATGTCTTGAACATCAATGAATTGCTGAAGATCCGTAAATGAATAAAAGGAAAGTAAAATCGCTGTATTCAGTACAATTGGCATGATGAGGATGACGATTCCTGTAACGGTAAAATGATAAAACAATTTGCTGCGTGTCAGCGGAAGGCTATGCATGAAGTCTGCAGCCTGCTTTACATGTAAATAACGGAAAAGGAAAAGGGATAAGATGACCGGAACGAACAGCATCAAACCCATTTGAATCGGGTATTGCATTTTAAACAGGTTCTCGTAAATGGCAATCGGATAGGGTTGATTGTCGTTGGAAAGTTTACCGATAATGTCAACCGGCAACGAAAAGAGAAGTCCGATAAAATAAACGATCCCTACCCATCCAACATTCCTAAGGCTTTGAAGGATGACTTCCTTATTGATCCATGATGTTTTGGATGGCATATCCGACGTCCTCCATTTCATAAACAAAAATTTCTTCAAGGGTCAACGGTAACATATCGAAAATAACTGGATGATAAGGTTGGATCTTGCTTCTTACCTGTTGTTCATCCCCTCGAACGATGCAGAGGGATACGCTTCCCCTGGTCTCTTCGTGCAGAAGGTCAAGTTCGGTAAAGAGCTTCTGCGGCATTTCGCCTTTAAAGGCCAACTGAACTTTATGAATCCCGGATTTCAAATCATCAAGCTCTTTCTCCAATAGAAATCTTCCTTGATGCAAAATTCCGATATGATCACAAACATCCTCCACTTCACGAAGGTTGTGAGAGGAAATAAGGATCGTCATCTCCCGATTGGCAACTTCTGTGATCAGCACGCTTTTTACTTTCTTACGAACGACAGGATCCAATCCATCAAGGGGCTCATCCAGAATGAGCACATCCGGCTGAGTGGATAATCCTAGAATGAAGGCTGCTTGACGCTGGACGCCTTTCGAAAATTTATGAAGCTTTTTATGAGGGTTTACCTCAAATAGGCCGGTTAGAGATTGATACTGATGTTCATTCCAGCGACTATAGGTGTTTTGATAAAATTTTGCCATTTGATTCAAGGTATAGTGAGCGAAGAAAAAGGGTTGATCAGGAATGAAAAACAGGGTTTCTTTCGTTTTGATATTCTCAAAGATCGCTTGGTCTCTTAAGAGAACGTTCCCGCTATCCGGCTTTAACACTCCCGCAATGGTTTTGAGTAGTGTCGTTTTTCCTGCCCCATTCGATCCGAGCAGTCCATAAATCGATCCTTTTTGAACAGAGAACGAAACGTCATGAATAATTGTAGTACCTTCAAAGGATTTACTTAATGATTTAATCTCTATCATCAGATTGATTCCCTCCTGCCGATGCCTCGATGTCAGCAATCATCTGCTTTAAGTCTTCAGGCGTAATCCCTAAATAAAGAGCTTCAGACAAAAGTTTAGACAACTCTTCCTTTACTTTCATAATTTTCTCCGCATTTTGAATGTGACTTGAAGGATTAACAAAGCTACCCCGTCCTTTCACCGAATAAATAAACCTTTGAGTTTCTAGTTCCCTATAAGCTTTTTGGATTGTGTTTGGATTTATGGTCAGCTGTTGGGCCAATGCACGAACGGAAGGCAATTGTTCGTCAGGCTTCAACACCTCATTAATGATCAACTCTTTTAATTTCTCGACTAATTGTTCATATATGGGCTTTCGACTTCTTAAATCAAGCTCAAACATATCCACCCTCCCAACCGTATAAAGTGTACTATGTGTCTTAATACAGTTAAAGTATATAACAAGTTCTACCAGTTTGGGAAGAGGGGAAATGAAAATATTCTTGAAAAGCTGGTAAGTGTGGTATTCACTTTGACTTTTGTGAATAAGGACTCCAGGTTTGGGAGTAAAAAGAATGATACAAACACAAACTGAGATGAATAACATATATATAGAAAAGTGATAAAGCATGGTAAAGATGACATTTCCTTTGACAAAGAAAGTTTCCTTGATGCAAAATGGTGGTATTAAAATTTTTGATCGGAGGAGAGGGTCGGTTATGTTCTTAGATTGGTTAAGTGGATTCAACCCAGCCGTCCAGGCACTTTTTGGCGGTACATTGACATGGGGATTAACCGCACTGGGGGCCGCGACGGTTTTTTTCTTTACCAAAATAGAAAAGCATACTCTGAACATGATGCTTGGGTTTGCTGCAGGTGTCATGATAGCAGCATCGTTTTGGTCACTTCTTGCTCCATCAATAGAGTTCAGTGAACAAAACGGTCAGATTCCGTGGCTCGCTCCTGCAATCGGTTTTTTGCTTGGCGGCCTTTTCATTCGACTATTAGATTTTGTCGTACCTCATTTACACTTAGGGAACTCAGCAGAAAAAGCGGAGGGACCTCCGACTAAATTTAAAAAATCAACCTTACTATTTCTTGCGATTACCCTTCATAACATTCCCGAAGGTTTAGCCATCGGTGTGGCTTTTGGGGCAGCGTCAATGGGACTTGGTGACGCAACATTGGTAGGGGCGATCGGGCTCGCGATCGGAATTGGTATTCAGAATATGCCTGAAGGGGCGGCCCTTTCTATTCCATTGCGCGGAGAAGGGATGTCACGTCTGAGGTCCTTCAACTATGGTCAGCTTTCAGCTATCGTTGAGCCCATTGCTGCCGTAGTTGGTGCAGCTGCTGTCCTATTAGTGCAGCCATTGCTTCCTTACGCACTTGCTTTTGCTGCAGGGGCAATGATTTTCGTAGTAGTGGAAGAGCTGATCCCAGAGTCTCAATCCTCTGGAAGTACAGACTTGGCCACATTGGGACTCATGTTGGGATTTGTTGTAATGATGATTCTGGACGTATCGTTGGGTTAATAAAAGTAAGCATGCGACTTAGGTCGCATGCTTTTTTTATTTCCAAAAATAGTATAATGGTAGTGAAGGGGGTGAAAATGTGAAGATTGGTCTCGTAAGGCATTTTAAAGTAAAAAGAGGATACCCTGAAAGATTTGTAACATCCGAAGAACTAATGAAGTGGGTAGAAGAGTACGATGAGTCTGATGTAGAAGAGAATGAGGTTGATCTTCATGATATTGAATGGAAGAAGTGCTACGCAAGTGACTTAACCAGGGCAGAAGTAACTGCTCGAAAAGTCTATGCCGGGGATATCGTATCGTTGAAGGAACTACGTGAAATCAGACTATCTCCCTTATTCAATTACAAGAGAAAGCTTCCTCTGTTTTTACATTTGTTTATGATCCGGGTAGCCTGGTGGTTTAATCATCGTTCTCAGCCTGAAAGTAAGAATGAAATCCTTAAAAGAATCAACAGGATTGTCGAAGCGATCATACATGAGGGTGAGGACGTTCTCATTGTTGGGCATGGCGGGATTATGATGTTTATGAGAAAAGAGCTGATTAAACGAGGGTTTAATGGCCCTAAGTTTAGAAGACCAGCAAACGGGAAGCTATATGTTTTTCAAGACAAAAAAGGATGATTCCGGGGAATCATCCTAAGTCATTGTTCTATAAGGTCAGTTCTTAACAATCAATAATATCTTTCCTTCATCGAGCTTTCCTTCGTACTGATCCGCTTCTGCGTGGGAAAATCCAACTTCCATCAGCTTGTTTCGGAGTTCGTCGCCTTTATTCAGAATCATGTTCCCTACTGCAGTCCCGATGCCTGTTTCCTTAACACCGATCTCATTGGCGTCAGCCCGATCAGCGACTCTGTCCGTCCGGTCATCATCATGGGATAATACATAAAGATTGTGTTTGTCGATACCTTGAGAAGAAAGCTTTTCAACTTCTGTAATTAATTCCTTATCGTCATAAAATTCCTTAACAGTCGGTTTCAATTCAATCTCCTCCATTTTTCAAATTATTTTGTCTTCGTTTATCTTTTCCCGCGGGTTCCTATTAGTAAACCTTTGAATAGGTGGGTATACATATTACTAGTGTGTGTAATGAAAGAAGGGAGACGGTTAGATATGGAAGAAGTTCATTCTTTAGAAACTATCAATGCTACTCTGGCAGGAGAAAAGATGGTGTTACTATACATATCCAGACCCAATTGCTCTGTTTGTCACGCTCTACTGCCCCAAGTGAAAGGGGTGCTGGAAGAGTTTCAAGATGTAAAGTCCATTCATGCCGATGCAGGGGAAATACCGGAAATAGCTGGTGGGTTCTCTATCTTTACTGTGCCGGTGGTCATCGTATTTGTAGATGGAAAAGAAATGTTCAGGAAGGCCCGATTCGTTCCAATCGATGAGTTACATACCCAAATGTCCCGTCTGGTGAAGATGTTAGACAACTAAACAAACGTTTGATTAAGCGTGAAAGTTGTTGGTTTGTCAAAGTTTACAGTATTAAACGGTTGTTTAATACTGTGAAAATTAAAAATCGAGAGCTGTTTTAAGTTGGGGATTATAGACAATGAAAAAGAGCTGCTAAAAAAGTAGCTCTTTTGTCATGGTTCGGTGAATAGGTATATAATAGAGAGTATACGAGTATAGTAGTCATGAAGAAATAAAAGGGGGCTTGATGAATGATCAGATTGTCCAGGACAAAGAAAGTCATGTTACTTGGTTTAGCAATCATCCTCATAATAGTAGCCAACCGGATTTCCAGTGTACAACACTTGACAGCAAGAATTGCCACTAACCTGTATATCAGCCTGAAGTATCAAGATCTGGACCTCGAATACCAGAACGTCGAATTCTCACCCCAGTTTGGAGATTATTCTGTAGCGTATAAGGACAAGGACGGAAAAGTCTATGGATTCATGGTTACCCCTAAGTCAATGCCCGTCATCATACTTCACGATCCTCTTAATGAGTCACCTTAATCAATAGCGAAGTTAAAGAGTGAACCTCTCTATCTTTTATCATTTCATTCTTCATGTATAATAAAACCAAACAACTTTATAAACGTTACCACAAGGGGAGCGAAAGCTGAGAGTGAACAATCTGTTCTGACCCTCTGAACCTGTTAGTTAGTACTAGCGTAGGGATGTGGATAGTAAGCAGCATGGCTTATTTTTCCTTTTACATTCAGCCCCCTTATGGTTTCGTTTCATCTTACAAGGGGGATTCTTTTATGAAAAACATGCGTCTTGTCGTTTTACTTGAAGCCTCATTGATGGCGGCATTCGCCGTTATCCTTGATATGCTTCCTTCTATTAAGCTATCACCCAGTATCTCCATTTCGATAGCAATGGTTCCTATTTTTCTATTGTCATATCGAAGAGGATGGAAGGCTGGTATACTGGCTGGATTTGTATGGGGCCTATTGCAGATTGCCTTGGGTGACGCTTGGATTGCGACTCCAGTGCAAATGGTAATTGAATATTTCATCGCCTTTGCCTTTATCGGTCTTGCCGGATTCTTTTCCGGTAAGATCCAATCCTCAGTAAGAAGTAACCGTCGAACTAGAGCGGTCATGTGGGTAGTGGCTGCTACGTTTTTAGGTAGTCTGGGTCGATATTTTTGGCACTTCATCGCAGGATATGTCTTCTTTGCAGAATATGCGCCAAAAGGCATGTCGCCGCTACTTTTTTCATTAGCAGCAAACGGAATCACCATGTTGGGCTCAGCTCTTCTTTGTTCAATCGCTCTGCTGATCGTACTCAACACAGTGCCAAGATTGATCAAAGTAAGGGTATCTCCTCAAGAAAGCAACCGAAAGGCATCCTAAGTTATTTGGACCGGTCACTATAAAGAGGCTGGTCTTTTTTCTATGAAAATACATCCCAGGTCTTAGAAGTATTTACTTCTACGGCTTCTGTTTGCATGTTGGTGATTTTTTTATACTTAAGTTATTCGTTCATATAGGAGTGACCTCGATGGAAGAAATCATGGCAAATTATTCGGCAGAGTGGGGGATATGGGGTGTATTGCTTTCTCTATTTATTGAAGGAAGTGCTTTCCCTTTTGTGGGCACTTTTTTCATCGTAACAATGGGATTTATTTTAGAATTAACGTGGATGGAGATAGGAGTGCTTTCTCTAATAGGAAGCTTTCTTTATACAGCGGGTAGCTATATTCCTTATTTTATCAGTTCAAAATTAGGTGCGAAGCTTGAGGCAAGGTTGAAACCTGAAAAACGGAAGAAGCTCAAAGAAGCTCAGGAAAAGTTCAACCGTTACGGAATCTGGAGCGTAGCAATTGCAAGTCCCCTTCATTTAGGAAATATCATCCCCTTCATGGCAGGCATGGCAAAAATGGATTTGAAAGTGTATTCTCTCCTTACTATGCTTGGGATAGCTCCGTCTACCTTTTTTTTCTTAAGTATAGGCAAGTTCTATGATGGTGATAGAGAAGTGATCTTGGGGTTGGTAGAAGAATATCAACTGTTGGTTCTAACAGGATTTGTGCTGGTAACTGTTTTGTACATTCTCTTTAAAAGGAAGAGAAAAGGGAATAGAAGGATGATTAGTAAAGATTCGGAGACTGAAAAATTTTCGTCAAGTTACAAAAAAACTCAATCCTAAAACCCTCTACGCAGATTAAATCTTCGTAAAATCATCCCCTTCCTCATTGCTTACACCCATTCTTTCCTATAAACTAGACCTATTCAAAAAATAGCACGTGTGGAGAGATCTATATTGGAAGCAAAAATGATAAGAAGATATGACATTATGGAGGTAAGTTTGCTGGCGGGTAAGATTATGCTGCAAAGTGGTGCAGAAACGTATCGCGTAGAGGATACGATGATGCGGATCGCCGCTTCTTATGGGATTTCAGAATCTCACAGCTATGTTACACCAACAGGGATCATCTTCTCGATTGAAACGTCTGAACCAACGAAAACGAAGCTTATTCGAATAAACGAACGGTCTACCGATCTTGAAAAAGTAACCCTAGTGAATAGTATTTCAAGGCAAATCAGTAAGGGGCATCTCACCCTTGAAGAAGCATACAATGCTTTGGAAAAGCTTGATCAATCTGATCTTTCTTACTCCTTTGTGATTCAGGTATTGGCCGCTTCGATTGCAAGCGGATGTTTTCTCATCATGTTCCAGGGAATGTGGAATGACTTCATTCCTGCGCTTTTCGCTGGTGGAGTCGGGTTTACGAGCCTGATCTATTTTCATCGACTCGTGCCCATTAAATTCTTCGCCGAGTTTCTCGCTTCCTTTATTATCGGAATGCTTTCCTATGGGTTCGTCCAGCTTGGAGTCGGACAGGAGCTGGATAAGATTATTATTGGATCAGTGATGCCTCTGGTTCCCGGGCTCCTCATTACCAATGCCGTCCGGGACTTAATGGCAGGGCATTTGGTGTCGGGTTTATCGAAGGGAGCAGAAGCTTTTTTAACGGCGTTTGCCATCGGGACGGGTATTGCCGTAGTTTTCACTCTGACGTAGGGTGACTTTGTTTAGTATTAGGAAAAAAGAATGAGGTGAAAAGGGAATGCTCATCATAGAACAATTAGTGACCAGCTTCATCTCCGCTGCTGCATTCGGGATTATCTTCAATGCTCCAAAGCAGTCCCTTTTCAAATGCGGAATTGTTGGAATGTTAGGCTGGATCATCTACATAGTAATGAGTTTAAACGACGCCGATGCGGTACTTGCGACGTTACTTGCATCCTTTGTCGTGGCCGTGATCAGTCAGGTGTTTGCGAAAATGTATAAAACCCCGGTCATCATCTTCTCTGTAGCCGGCATTATACCTCTTGTACCTGGAGGACTGGCGTACGATGCCATGAGAAATTTTGTTCAAAACGATTACAATGCCGCCATCAACCTGGCAGCTAAAGCTTTTATGATTTCAGGCTCCATCGCCATCGGACTCATCTTCTCAGAAGTCATCAACCAAGTCATCCGAAACGCTCGGCTGAACGTAAGTGCAAGGCGAATGAGATAGAGGGACGGACCTTACTTTTGTGGGGTCTTTTTTTATTGGCTTCAGCAGAGAATAGGAACAAAGTCGGGCGTAATGAATCCCCTGCAAACTCACACCCCATGTAACATTTTCTCTCTCCTGACGTCTAATCAACAAATAGAACATATAGGAGGGTCATAGCATGAGTAAGAAATCGTATCTGCTCATCATTGCTGGTATTATGTTGCTGGTGGCACTTGGAACGTTTGTGTATAGTCAAAGACCTGTCGTGAAGGCCGAGGGGAAGATGGAGGGCGACCTTCTCGTGATGGAGAATAATTCATGGAATCTGCAATTTTCAACGGCCCTGAATAAGGAAACGGTGACGCCCCAGAACATTTATGTAGAAGACTCCAATGGAGAGAGGATCAATGTCTCCTTGAAGGTGGATGAAAATCGAAAGACACTGCAAATTCAAGCACCGCCAGAAGGATATCCTTCTGATCCACACCAGTATACACTTCATATTTCTCCTAAAGTGAAAACCAAATGGGGTTTTTCTTATGATGGAGATACAGAAATACCCTTTTCTGTCACCTCTAAACTACCCAGTATTCAATCCAAGGAAGAACTAACGAACTATTTTAAACGAATGTTAAAGAAAAATAAGGAAGATACGGAGTTTTCTCTGTTCGGAAGAGAAGGGAATATGGAGTCCAAATCATCGGAAGATAGTGCAGCTGGGGAGTCGTCTCAATCGGAATCCAATTTTTCTGAAACGAATAATCAGGTTAAAGGAGTTGACGAAGGGGATATCGTGAAGACCGATGGAAGCTATATTTACCAATTAACCGACCGCAGGCTGCTGATTACAAAGGCAAATCCTGTGAAAGAAATGAAAGTGGTATCCTCTACCAGCTATAAAGAAAATATGCAGCCGCATCATCTGTTTCTACAGAAGGATAAGCTGCTCGTCATCGGGAATAGCTGGTCGGCTGTCCATTTTCAAGAGGGTAAACAAGAGTCAATTGCTTCCACTATGCCTGTAGACGGAACGACCGTTGCGCTTCTTTATGATATCTCGGACAAAGCCAAACCATCCCTTCTCAGGCATGTTGAGCTTGAAGGTCAATATGTAACGTCCAGGAAGATTGATTCCACTGTATATTTGATTTCGAATCTGTATCCAAACTACTGGATGCTTGAACAGGGGGGGAATCCTGATCTGAGACCCCGTGTGAAAGATAGTTTAACAGGTGGTGAAACGACACCCCTTCCAATAGAAGATATTAAGTACTTTCCACAGTCCCAGTCCCCAAACTATACCTTATTGACGGGAATGAATATGGAAGATCCAAAGGCTTCTCTAAACGTTCAATCCTATCTTGGAAGCGGCGATAAAGTGTATATGTCTAAAAATAATCTTTATGTGGCTGTAGAAAAATACAATGAAGATGCTATGAAAAAATGGACCTCTTCAAACACGGAGATTTATAAATTTTCCGTAAGTGATGGAAAGATTGAATATGCTTCATCAGGTCAGGTAGAAGGAAGGGTGATAAATCAATTTTCCATGGATGAACATAAAGGTTACTTTCGGATTGCAACGACAAAAGGGGAGGTGTGGAACAGTGACTCCCCTTCATCCAATGCTCTCTATATTTTGGATGAAAACATGAAGAATGTTGGGGAAGTAACGGATTTAGCCAGGGGAGAACAAATCTATTCTGTCAGGTTTATGGGAGATAAGGCATATATGGTGACCTTTAAACAAGTCGATCCCCTTTTTGTCATCGATACGGCAGATCCGAAAGCTCCAAAGGTTCTGGGGGAGCTGAAGATTCCGGGTTTTAGCACCTATCTTCACCCCATTGACGAACATCACCTCATCGGGTTTGGGTTTGATACGAAAGTGGTGCACGATGACAAAGCAACCAATGAGGAACCCAGAATCGTTCGACAAGGAATGAAGATCTCATTATTCGATATTACAGACTTTCAGCAGCCAAAGGAGACGGATACTGAAATAATAGGGGGACAGGGTACTCACTCATATTTGTTGGACGATCACAAAGCACTGCTTCATGAACCTTCACGAAATCTATATGGCTTTCCCATTTCTGTTTATCATGAAAAAGAAGGAAGCCGGCATGAACTGGATTTTGACTATCAAGGCGCAATCCTGTATGAAATCACACCTGAAAAAGGAATCGTCTTAAAGTCTCAGCTCACAGAAGAAGAAAACAAACACAAAGAATATTACGAACAGTGGGAAGACCAGATTCAAAGACTCCTATATATTGATGATCAGCTGTATACAGTATCACATAAGAGAGTGACTGCTTACTCTTTAGATGATTTCATTAAAGAAAACGCGATTGACCTCCCGTGATGAAAACCCTTAAGGCGCTTTGCCTTAAGGGTTTTCTATTACTTAAGACTCCTTGGTGAATCAAATAGACTATCTTTTTTTGTCAGGTTTTGAAAAAAAATCTTTGGGTAGATAACTATTAGCATTATACAATTTCCATAATTGAAGGGAGAACATCGAATGAACAATGATATAACGCAAGAATGGTACGGGTACTTAGGGAAGCTTCCTGATCTGTTATTAGCTCTATTAGTGTTATTGATCGGATGGATCATTGCTAAGGCTGTTGAAAAAGCCGTTTACGGAATTTTAAAACGGGTGAAGATCGATGATAACCTTTATTTTGGCAGCAGGAACGGAGAACGGAAATGGACATCGGAGAAAGTCATTAGTAAAATTGTGTACTTTATTCTGCTTGTGTTTGTGTTTATTGCCTTCTTCAATATGCTTGACTTGAACTTCATTGCTTCACCTTTAGTCGGTATGTTGAGTACGATGGCGGCAGCGATTCCGAATGTATTAAAAGCAGCACTCATTCTATTATTTGCATGGATTGTTGCATCTGTACTGAAGGTATTGATTGAGAAACTGGGTACGAGACCTGCAGTTAAAAGCACGCTGGTAAGATCTAAATTAGCAAAAGATGAAAATGATGTCCATCGATACGTCTATACGGCTGCTAGAATTGTATTCTATCTCGTGCTTCTCATATTCTTACCGGGAGTGTTAGCAGCTCTTAATATCACAGGGGTTTCAGGGCCTTTCACGGAAATGCTCCAAAACTTCCTAGGGTTTATTCCTAAACTGTTTGCCGCAGCTATCATTCTCCTTGTTGGCTGGTTTGTAGCCAAAATCGTCCGGGATATCGTCACGAACTTTTTACAGGCGATTGGAACAGAGAGAGTCGCTGAACGATTCGGCATTGGCAAGCTCTTTCAAGGAACAACGGTTTCATCGGTCATTGGTACGATCATATTCGTGCTCATTATGATTCCGGTTACCATTTCTGCATTGGATCAGCTGGACATTCGCGGGATTTCAGAACCGGCGATTAACATGCTGAATCAGGTCCTTGTGATGCTTCCGAATATTGCGATTGCAATTCTACTCATTCTTGCAGGAATCTGGGTTGGTAAATGGGTTGGAGCCATGGTTGCCCGTTTATTGAACCGGGTAGGATTCAATTCTCTATTACGTAATATGGGTATTGGACGTATGAACGTCAATAAGAATCCGTATGAACCAACGGGCTCATCCTATATGAATCTATCAGGGCTTGTAGGTAGAGTGGTTCAAATTATCATTGTTTTCCTATTTGTTGTAGAAGCCCTGGAAATTGTGCGATTGGAATTCCTGGTCGCTCTGGCAACGGGTGTCCTTGCGTATTTACCACATGTATTGGCAGCCATCGTCATTCTTGGGGCAGGCTTATACTTAGGTAACTTGGTCAAGAGCATCATATCCAATGTATTGAGTGATAACTTCCAAGTACTTTCGACCATCACGAAATATGCAATTATTGCCTTGAGCTTCTTTATGGCCTTGGATCAATTAAAAGTAGCTGATTCCATCGTCAATATTGCATTCATGCTGATTCTGGGTGGACTGGCACTAGCCTTCGGTTTGGCCTTTGGTCTGGGTGGAAAGGACTTTGCACAAAAATATCTATCTAAACTCGATCGGAAAATTGAAGAAGAAAAGAACAGACCTAATAATGGTGGTACAGATACACCACCTTTTAATCAATAAGTGTAAAAACCACACGATTCTTTTAGATCGTGTGGTTTTTGTTAGGGGATAATGGTGGATTCGATAAATCCTACGGAAATGACCTTCAGCTTCTGCATGAACACTTCCAACTACCACCCGGTATAAAAAAACGATATGATGATACATATATATACATAATGGAAGTTTAATGTAAGAGGGGTGTTCATTTGAAGGTCATACGTTTTTTAAAGCCTTACCGTGTTGCCATGGCGGTTGCCTGGAGTTTAATGCTGGTAGAGCTTGCTGTTGAATTATTAAATCCGCTGTTTATGGCACGGATTATTGATGAAGGCATTATGAATGGAGACTTGGACGTGGTGATGAAATGGGGCTTCATCATGGTGGGGATGTCTCTCCTCGCGTTTATTTCAGGCGTGACGAATTCATTTTTCGCCGCTCATACGAGTCAGGGATTTGGCTATGATGTACGGGAAAGCTTATATAAAAAGGTTCAGTCATTTTCCTTTGCAAGCTTTCATAAGCTTCCGACGTCATCCTTGATCACCAGGATGACCAATGACGTAAGGCAGCTGCAGAATACCATCTTCATGAGCTTACGTATTATGCTAAGAGCCCCGCTGCTTGTTGTCGGATCAGCGATCATGGCACTTATCGTCAATGTCCGTCTGGCCCTTATTTTATTAATCGTGATTCCGGTTTTATGGATGTTCCTGATATGGGTCCTGAAACGTGGATGGAGCCTTTTTGAAAGAGTTCAATCCCGTCTCGACAAAGTAAACGAGGTCATGAAGGAAAACCTCTCCGGGATGAGGTTAATTAAAGCTTATACACGAAGCAAATATGAAGAAGGCCGATTTCATGGTGCAAATGAAGATTTGAAGGATCGGACTGTCGGGGCTCTTCGTTTCATGGAAATTATCATGCCTCTTCTGATGCTCGTGATGAATCTTGCCCTCTTATCCGTTTTGTGGTTCGGAAGTATAGATGTTGCCTCAGGTGGGGCGAATGTTGGAGAAGTCGTAGCGATCGTCACCTATGTTACGAGAATCTCTTCTGTTTTTTCAATTTTCTCATTTATCATTACAAGTTTTTCAAGAGCAAGGGCTTCTGCCGGGCGGGTAGAAGAAGTTCTCCAAACAGAGGTAGATCTAAAAGACGGAGAAGGTGCCAGACTGGAAAACACTGTGGTGAACGGAGAGATTACATTCAAAGATGTGTCGTTTCAATACCCTTCAACCCGCGGCAAGGTGCTTGAGAGTGTATCGTTTAAAGTGGAGGCTGGCGAAACGGTTTCGATCCTCGGAGCAACGGGATCCGGCAAAACATCACTGTTCCAACTCATTCCCCGCCTGTACGATGCGACGGAAGGGTCTGTTGAACTGGATGGTCAATGCATACGGTCCATCCCTTTGGCTCATGTAAGGAAAAATATTGGGTACGTGCCCCAGGAAGCGGTATTGTTTTCTGGATCCGTATCCGAAAACCTCCTCTGGGGAAAAGAAGATGCAACCAGGGAAGAAATGATCCAAGCCGCAAAGGATGCCCAGATCCATGAGACCATCCTGAATCTTCCTCATGGATATGACACAGTTCTCGGTCAAAAAGGGGTCAATCTTTCAGGAGGACAGAAACAGCGTCTGTCGATTGCGAGAGCACTCATTCGAAAACCAAAGATTTTATTACTGGACGATAGCACGAGTGCTTTGGATTTGAAAACAGAATCGAAATTACTCCAAGCTCTGAAGCAATACGAATGTACGACGATGATCATTACACAGAAAATAAGTACGGCCATGGAATCTGATACGATTCTGCTCCTTGAAGATGGAGTGTTAATCGGAGAAGGGACCCATACATCCCTATTAGAAGATTCCTCCCTCTATCAGGCGATTTTTCAATCTCAATTCGGAGAGGAGGAAATACATCATGTCTAGGCATATGCGAAAGAAACTGGGGGAAAACGATAAAGCGAAAGATGCAAGAGGGACGCTGCGTCGTCTTTGGGACTACCTTTCCGAAATGAAAGTGATCCTGTACCTCGTGATTTTAATGGTGTTCATTAGTTCAGCAGCAGCTCTTCTGGGACCTTTCCTTGTAGGGAAAGCGATTGATGAATACATTGTAACGAAAGAGACTTCCGGATTGATTGAGCTTGTTTTAGGTTTAATAGCCGTGTACATCTTCCATTCCCTTTCCGTATGGTTCCAGAATTATTGGATGATCGGTGTGGCTCAGGATACGGTCTACCGCTTGCGGAAGGACCTTTTTCATCAATTGCATCAACTATCGATCCCATTCTTTGATAAACGGAAACATGGGGAGTTAATGAGCAGAGTGACAAATGATATTGATAATGTGAGTGCCACATTGAATAGCTCGTTCATTCAAATCATTTCCAGTGTCCTGACGTTGGTGGGGACTGTCTCGATCATGCTCTTGCTAAGTCCGTTGCTAACGTTGATCACGTTGACCATCGTACCTCTGATGGTTCTCGGTATGAAGTGGATTACGAAAAGGACAGGACGTTTGTTTAAACAATATCAACAAAATATCGGTGAGTTAAACGGATATATAGAAGAGACGATTTCAGGTCATAGTATTATTAAAACCTTTTCCCGTGAGGACACTGCCATAAAGGACTTTGGAGAAAAAAATCAGCGGTTGAGAACGGCCGCGTATTGGGCCGATACCTATTCCGGGTTTATTCCGAAGCTTATGAATGTGTTGAACAATTTAAGTTTTGCCGTCATTGCCGGAGTCGGAGGGGTCTTCGCATTAAATGGCATGATAACCATTGGAGTGATTGTGATCTTTGCTGAATATGCCCGTCAATTCACCCGTCCGTTGAATGAGCTAGCGAACCAATATAACACGTTATTATCTGCCATTGCCGGTGCAGAGAGAGTATTTCAAATTTTAGACGAAGAGGAAGAGGCCAAGGATGAAGGTGATGCCGTGGAGATCGATTCCGTTGAAGGGAAAGTGGAATTTCAGCATGTATCCTTCTCGTATGAAAAAGGGGATCAAACGCTTCAGGATGTATCCTTCACCATAACACCGGGTGAAACCGTTGCATTGGTCGGACCGACAGGAGCAGGTAAAACGACGATTACCAATCTACTGTCCCGTTTCTATGAACTGAATGATGGCACCATTGAGATAGATGACCAGAACATCCAAAGCATTAAACGAAAGAGTCTTCGTCAGCAGATGGGATTTGTCCTGCAGGATAGCTTCTTGTTTCAAGGAACGATTGCAGACAATATCCGCTACGGCAGACTCGATGCGGGCGATGAAGAAATAAGGGAAGCGGCTAAATTGGCCAATGCCCATTCCTTCATTGAAAAAATGCCAGAGGGCTACGATACTTTATTAAGACATGATGGCAGTGGAATCAGCCAGGGGCAAAAACAATTATTATCGATTGCAAGAGCGATCCTTTCAAATCCTTCCATTCTTATACTTGATGAAGCCACGAGCAGCATCGATACGATTACAGAGCTGAAGATTCAGGAAGCTCTTAAACGATTAATGATGGGAAGAACGAGCGTAGTGGTGGCCCACCGTCTCAATACCATCCGACAGGCTGATCAAATCCTGGTCCTTGATCAAGGAAGAATCATTGAACGGGGCTCTCATGATGAGCTTCTCAAGCAGAAAGGGTTCTATTATGGTTTGTATCATAGTCAGCTGAAGGAGAGCAGTTGATGGATTGTGTGAATTTGCGAGGGAATACCGGTTTTGAAAATAAATTCTTAGATTTGAAAATAAAATCGGTGGAATTGAAAATAAAATGCGAAATTTGAAAATAAAAGTAGAGATTTTGAAAATAAAATGGAAATCGACTGCGAAACAGAGAGAGATACGAACTGCATTCACCCAGAACATAAAAAAACACCTCAAAAGTCAGCACTTTTGAGGTGTTTTTACCTTGTAGAGGGGCTAATCATCCCGTTAGCGATCCCTCTGATATTGCCTTAATCGGATAAAGGCAACTCTGTAACTTGCAACATCACAAGTAATATATTTATATCTTGAACGTTGTTTGCAGATAATAAACAGCCGCGGGCAATTCCTTGAGTCGTTTGATATACCTAAACGACGTAAGCCCTACCTCTCTTACATCCTAACGGCTCCGAAGCCGATCCAGTGTGAATAAGTTGTTAAATCAAAACAGAATAGAATTACGAATTATCTTCTCTATCGTTTCAATGTATGTTACAAGGTTACAATAAATAAATATAACATCAATATTAAAACGTGTCAAGGGAATTTCGATTATAATTCAAGCGACTGCGGCGAATCCTCATCGTCATTCATTAAGCGGATGGCGGTGGGTTGAATTTTTAAGACGATGTAATTCGGGTCGTCCGGACCTTCAAACCATCTTTTCATATGGTCATTCCAAAGTTTTTCCTTATAATGAGTGGACTCTTCAATGGAGGCGCGACCTTCGATTTCCACGAAAGTATCCCCATACCCCTCTCCTTCGTAACCAAGAAGGATATGTACATTAGGATTGTCCTCAATTTCATCTGTCTTATGTGTTTCCTTGCTTGTTGGCGTATACAGAGTCAGGTCATCATGAGAAAACGTCATATAACGGGAATGAGGCTTATTATTATTAACCGTTGCCAGTGTCCCTACTTTGCTTTCATCGAGCACTTTTAAGATTTGTTGTTTCAGTTCAGCTTGTGACACTCAATCCATCTCCTTTAATGGTTCATTTATATCCATACTATTCCTTTTCTTAAGGTGAAATAAACATGGGAATGTGTAATTGGGGTGCTGTCCGGGAATAACGGAAATAACAATGAAACTAAGGATGATGAGCGTGATACCGGAAGAATTAGTCGATATCTGTAAGAAAAGGATGGAGCCCTATCCCTGTGAGGGGTTTGTATACGGACGCGGCCCAGTGAAGCCGACGATCATGATTGTCGGGGAAGCCCCGGGTGAAACCGAGATTCATAATGGAATGCCATTTAGCGGACGGGCAGGAAAAGTCCTGGATGAGTTCTTTCGTTATATAGAGGTTCCACGGGAAGATATATATTTTACCTCGTCGGTCAGAAGCAGACCTTATAAAGTTGTCCCTAAGAAAGTAGGGGATGAGATCATAGAGAAGAAGTACAATAGGGCCCCGAATCTGAAGGAACAGCTGGCACATGCACCCATTCTGGATTATGAGCTGCAGCATATTAAGCCAAAACAACTTGTGACATTGGGGAATATCGGGTTACAGAGGCTGCTGGGGAAACGCTATACCATTTCTCAAGCGCACGGCCAGTTAATTGAATCGAAAGTCAGAAGGTTGAAAGATCTTCAGTCAAATGAGTGGATCATGAGTGAAGAAAGCTACTCAATCTTTCCAACCTTTCATCCTGCATCGATTTTCTACAATCGCTCTTTAGAAAAAGAAATATACAAAGACCTGGATAAGTTGAAAGAAATACTGGGAAGAAGTCATAATAAAGGAGGCTGACATCCATGGAGTGTCAGCCTCCTTTACGCTAATTCTTGTTTAAATTCTCCTGAGCCATTCTCACAAGTTCCTTCACCATGTTACCGCCAATCCTTCCGCCAACTTTTCCTGCTTGCTCCGATGTTAATTTTCCGTTATATCCTCTTTGAAGAGGAATGCCTTGCTCTCTGGCAATTTCATATTTCGCTTCTTTGGGATCTTGCGTACCGGAAACTTTGGCTTTTAATTGATCCATTGCAGCTCGTGATTCAGGTACAAGAAGTTTTCGTTTCGACATATTATCACCCCTTTTTTAGATTACCCAAATATTTTTTTATGAGTATAGAGTCTTGACATATAAGGGTTTTTCCACGTTTAAGAAAATTTCGTCACAAAAAAAAGATTGTCTAATTTGTGTCAAATAAAATATAATTCTTAATAGTTAGATTATTTTTAAAAAGAAAAGGGGGAAATGCCGTGGAAGAATTAGTTGGCAAGTTGGTAGGAATACTTTGGTCTCCGGTCATGATTTACTTCTGTTTGGGTGTGGGATTATTATTTTCTATTTTAACGAAGTTTTTACAAGTCCGGTTGATTAAAGATATGGTGGTTCAAATGTTTAAGGGTGGTAGCTCCAAAGCAGGTGTGTCTTCATTCCAGGCCTTGGCGCTGTCGTTATCAGGACGTGTCGGGACAGGGAACATCGCCGGTACTGCAACGGCCATCGCTTTCGGTGGTCCAGGGGCGGTATTCTGGATGTGGACGATTGCATTCATCGGCGCAAGCAGTGCCTTCATTGAGTCCACACTTGCTCAAATTTACAAAGTGAAGCAGGATGGGGAATACCGTGGAGGGCCAGCCTATTACATTGAAAAAGGGATCGGCTGGAAATGGTATGCCGTGCTATTCTCACTTGCTACATTGCTTGCAATGAGTATTTTAATGCCTGGAATTCAATCAAACTCCATCGCATTAGGTCTTGAAAATGCATTCGGTCTTAGCACAACGGTAACGGGTATTGGTCTTGTCGTGTTAATCGGGGTCATCATTTTCGGTGGGGTCAAACGGATCGCTGGAGTAGCTTCTTACGTAGTCCCATTTATGGCGATTGCCTATATTCTTCTATCTCTTATCATTGTAGGAATGAATATCACTGAAATCCCGGCAGTTTTTGCTCTTATCTTCAAGAGTGCATTCGGCTTTGATTCAGCATTCGGTGGAATCATCGGGATGGCTGTGTCTTGGGGAGTGAAACGTGGAATCTATTCCAACGAAGCAGGTCAAGGTACAGGACCGCATGCTGCAGCGGCAGCTGAAGTGTCCCACCCTGCTAAACAAGGTCTGGTTCAAGCGTTCTCCGTTTACATCGATACTCTTCTGGTTTGTTCGGCAACAGCATTCATGATCTTGTTTACTGGATCCTTCAACACAGAAGCACCTGATGGAACCATGCTTGCGAACAATTTAGAAGGCATCGAAGCGGGGCCTGGTTATACACAGGCAGCGATTGAATCAGTCATCCCTGGATTCGGAGCATCATTCGTCGCGATTGCATTATTCTTCTTTGCTTTTACAACTATTATGGCTTACTACTACATGGCGGAAACGAATGTTGCCTACCTATTGAGAGGTAAGAATTCAAAAGTCGCGATGACCATCTTAAAGTTTGTTCTGCTTGCTGCTACATTCTACGGAGCAGTGAGAGAAGCCGCTTTAGCATGGGCGTTGGGTGATATTGGTCTTGGAATCATGGTATGGCTGAACTTAATCGCCATCCTTATCCTGGCCAAACCTGCTTTAAAAGCACTCAAGGATTATGAAGAACAGAAGAAGCAAGGTCTTGACCCAGTCTTCAACTCTACAAAGCTCGGTATCAAGAATGCAGAGTTCTGGGAGCAAGAGTATAAAGTAGAAGATAAAGAAAATGCATCTTAACCTACCAAAAAAACCTGATGCCTGTATGGGCAACAGGTTTTTTTTATTGTTCTTTTCGCGAAAACGAGCACCTGTAGCGAAAATCAACCAGCACTTACCTTTTACAGCAACAACGTTTACGGAAACAGCCTTTCATAAAACAGTCACATTATTTTGAAACAGGACTCTCAATCTTAGAATAAAGTCGTTCTCCGACATATTTCTGAAATACATACATAAGCAATGATTTAATGGAAAACAGGACAGTTAACTGGTATTGCTTTAAACGGATCAGGTTCCATACACCAAGATTTTTGAATAAGGAGTAAAATGGGTATGTAAAGAACGTATCGACCAGAAAATTAACAAGCACATAAAGATAAAAATTTTTATAGGTGAATTTGAGGATCCAAACAGAACCGCTCAAAAATACCCCAATCACAAAAGGCATAATACCATTCACTTTCGGGAAAAGCCTGGTGTGGTGGTGATGGTCCACCATTTCACCCTTTCTGCAAAAACATTTTCTGAATAAACGAGTAATGACATAAATATAGAGGCAGGTAAATATTTTTTTAAGCTCTCTTTTCCTGCTAGTAAGAGGAATACCCAAGAAACGAGCATCAGAAAAAAGTATGTACAGTTCATTTCTTTTATGAACCACGGTGACTCCTCCTAAAGGATGACGAGATACCTTACTCATAGATTGGTTTAATGAAAATAGAATTATACGGATAATAGTAAAATGTATTCCCATCAGATTAGTAGACAATATCTTTGAGTTAGACGTCTAAATTGATTATGATAATTAGAAGAAGTAAAAGCGTGACTTTTATCAGGAGGTGCTATTTCATTGGACTTATATGAACCGTATATACAGAATGACCGTCAAAGAAAGCTGGTTGATTTAGCTGGTGGGCTGGCTGATGCGTTTGATGAACGAGGGGAAGCGTATGACCGTGAAGATGCCTTTCCTTATGAAAATTTCAATGACCTGAAGAAAAAGGGATATGGAACTTTATCTCTTCCTAAAGAGTACGGCGGAGAAGAAATCAGCTTATATGAGCTGGTGATGATTCAAGAAAGGCTTGCTACAGGGGACGCAGCAACGGCTTTGTCCATTGGCTGGCATCTCGGAGGATTGATGGAACTGACGGAAACCCGGACGTGGGATGAAGGGGTGTTTAAGGAGCTTTGTGAGGAGATTATAGTGAACAATGCTCTTATTAACCGGGCAGCATCTGAACCGGCAACGGGGAGCCCCACTCGTGGAGGACTTCCCGAAACCAAAGCAGTGAAAACGGAAGAAGGATGGAAAGTAAGCGGCAGGAAATCTTTTACTTCTATGGCGAGAATTCTGGATTATTCTTTAGTATCGGCAACAATCGGTGACACCCAAGAAAAAGGATTCTTCTTGGTGAATCATGATCTGGAAGGAGTAAGTTTGGAAGAAACATGGGACACGATTTCCATGAAGGGAACGGGCAGTGATGATCTCGTCCTAACAGATGTCCTTCTTCCATCTTCTGCCCTGGTAGAACGTGATCGTGCAAATCCAAGAGGGAAGAATGATCTTCCTAAAGCATGGCTCCTGCACATTCCGGCTTGCTATATAGGAGTTGCGATTGCAGCACGCAACTATGCCATCCAATTTGCGAAGGACTATTCACCAAACAGTTTACCGGGACCGATCAAGGATGTACCTGAAGTTCAACGGAAAATTGGTGAAATAGAATTAGAACTATTTAAGGCCAGGCAAATTCTCTATTCAGTAGCTGACAAGTGGGTGATGGAGCCTCAAAAACGGAAAGATATGGCTTTAGAGCTTGCTTCTGTAAAACATGTTGTGACGAACAGCGCCTTTCACATTGTGGACATCGCCATGAGGATCGTTGGAGCAAAAAGTCTGTTCCTCTCGAACCCGATGCAGCGTTATTATCGTGATGTGAGGTCAGGCCTTCACAATCCGCCCATGGATGATATGGTGATTGGAATGTTAGCGAATAACGCATTAAAATAAGATTTCAATAGAAAAGGTATAGACAGTATTTGTCTATACCTTTATGAGTGTCTATGGGTGTAACGTTTTCTCCAGTACAGTTTGATGCTGAGCTTCTAACACATGTATTTCACTAAGCTCCTCTATCAGGTCATGAATGGATAGTAGTTCGTATAGCATGACCGTTTCACAGGAAAAATGATGCTTCATGGACTGAAAAGGTTTCGTATGAAGCCCCTCTTGATCTTCCCAGAATTCCTCCAGGAGATCTTTCATGAGAGTGAAATGTTGTTCAGGTATGTGAAACGACGGATGATGCATGATGCTTTTTAACGATTGGGTGGCATGTAAGATGCGATCTTTCTCTTCCTCACTGAATGAATACTGAACCGGTAAGTAAATTAAGTTCCCAATATGAAAAAGGATCTGCCTTAAAAGGTTAAGTTTTTTGTACTCATAATGGAAATAACGCAATTCCTCACGACTGGAGCGGTGAAGCTTCCATTCTTCCTTTTGATATTCGCAAAGGGTGTCCGTCGATTCTATGTCTCTTAAAATATCATTGAAGATCAATTTTGTATCCCGGTGAAGAGAGTGATTCTGAAGAACTTCAGAGCCTCTTTTTTCTAATAAATTGCCCGTTTTGAAATAGAGATTATGAATCTTGGTCGTAATCGTTTTCGAGTATTTTGGTGGAAGGATCCACAAGTTCACTAATGTAGACACAATCAGCCCGATGGTGGTCGTACCCAGGCGAATGAAAAAGGTAGCTACATAATGATCGTGTATGGTGGGAATCATGGCAATCCCCGTTAATGTAGCGACCAGGATGCCTGCGCCTAAATGAAGCTTGTGGCAGGTAATGATTGTGAGCAGTGCGACCAGTGCATATGTAATGGGGCGATCCCCGAACGTGGAAGCAATGATCACCGCAAATAGCGCTCCTATAGCCGAAGCGGGAAAACGGATGAATGCTTTCTTGATAGAATTGGCGGCTGTGGGCTCGATGGTGACTATGGCTGTAATGACGGCAAAGGTCGCTGGCCAATTTAAAAACTCACACACAAGAGCCGTTAAGAAAACGGCAATACCGGTTTTGGCTATTCTGCCTCCTGCAAATTGAAATTTTTTCAAAAACTCCATAATTTAACCCTCTTTTATAAATGGCTGTCGCCTTCATTATAAAGTAAGAAAAACCCAATTGAAATGAATGGACAAAAAAAGAACTGTTCCCGGAACAGTTCTTTTTTATATGATAACTCATCTTAGAGGTAAAGGTCTTAACATAATCTTGATTGATTTAGGCATCTTGTGTTCACTCTGAGCCTCTTTTAAATACTTGAACATTTGTTTGCCTGCAACAGAGTTGGCGGAATGAATCGTGATGCGTTCTGCAAATAGCTGCTTTTCTACCATATAGTGTACGAGCATTAATCCATTACGGGTCTTGCTTTCTAAGTCATGATCCAATGAAAGATGAGCGATAGAAAAATTCAGAAGCAGGTCAATACATTCATCGATGTCTTTCGCGAGAATGTACCCTTGAGGACAGTGGCGATAATCGTCTAAAAATACATTTACTGTCATATTAATTCTTCTTTCGTCATTTGACTTAATTTAAGCCTAACAGAGTTTGACTTTTTTCTATATAGGTAAATAGTATGATTATTACAAATATAATTGTAATTATTTTGTTGATTTATGGGGGTTAATCTTTATGCGCTTTCTGAATGATAGAGGGAAATGACTATTTTTTACAGGGGATTTTCACCTCCTATTTAGTACTTCCATTAATAAATCAGGGCGATCTGTGATTATACCGTCTGCTCCCCTTATTACGAGCATTTCCATGGTTTCTTTGTCATTAATCGTCCAATAATGAATGTGAATGCCTTTACGATGGGCTCCCTCGATCAATGTGGGCCGGGTTAAGTCAATATTCCTTTCTTGAAGGGGAAGCTGGAAGGCATCGACAGTGGGGTTGTAAAGGTTTCTCAGAAAAAAAGTATGAAGGAGGACGAATTTTTTCGCTTCTTGTTTCCCTCCTTGAGTGGCCACTCTACCTTTTGAGTATGATTCAAATAGATTAATAATGTTCTGATCGAATGAAGCGATGAGAACATTTTCTTCCATATCATATTCCTGGATGAGCTTCAATAATTTCTGTACGATTTCCTCCATCCTTTTATCAGGATTGTCGTCTTTAATTTCAATGTTAACCCTCATGTTTGGGAACCGTTGAAACACTTCCTCAAGAGTAGGAACGTATACATTCTTTCCGCGGAATGAGTATTCACCATTCAGATCTTGAAAGGTGTAAGCAGCATCAAGTCGCTGAAGCTCCTTCAGCGTGTAATCTTTAACAAATCCACTGCCGTCCGTTGTGGCATCAACGGTTGGATCATGAATCGTTACCAAATGGCCGTCTTTCGTAATATGTATATCCGTTTCGATGACGTCCACTCCTAAATCAACGGCAGTCTGAAATGCTTCGATTGTGTTACCGGGTGCAAGAAGTTTTCCGCCTTGGTGAGCGATGACAAGGGGCTCCCCATTTTCTTTTTGCAGGAATGGTGGTGGATTCACTTTATTAACGGGGAGCCAGTAGACGAAAGTAGAAAATATCATAAGGAAAGCAGCGACCATCGTTATGACGATTTGACGCTGTTTTTTAGAAGGTTTTAAGACTTCGGGATTCGTATTTTTCATAAACTGTCATCCTTTTTTCGGGAAGATTCTTATTTTCTATTATAAGTACGACCTGGTTTATTTAGGACAATAAATTAGGGTAATTTGTTCGAGCGTCCTGTAGCGGAAATAAACGACTGCTTTTTCTGTGAAAATAGCTGCAATGTGTACGAAAGCAGCCTTCTAAAAGAGCCTTATGAAATCTCGTTTACCTTTAAGAGTAAAAAAATTACGTTTAAATGTTAAATAACTATTGCTTTTAGAAGTAAAATAGATTACTCTTTAAAGTAAGGAGGGGATATTTACCATGAAAGAGAATTTAAGGTTGAATGTATCGTTGCTTCGGCGCCGTGTACCCAATTTAACGTCAGCTGCCAAAACGGTAGGGCTAAGGGCTGCGACGGTATCGAACTTGTGTACCGGAAAAATTTCTGTAGGTCGCGCCGAGGTGAAAACGATGGTAACGTTAGCGAATTTAGCCAACTGCACGCTGGACGAATTAATTATTCAAGGAGGGAAATTAAGTATGATTGAAACGGGGATTAAACCACTTGATTTGTTTGCTCCCATTGTTCAAGGTGGTACGAATGGATTTGTGGCCAGATCACAAGTTGGTCAATTTGTTGTACTGGCAGAATTAACGAAAGTACTGAAAGACAAAGGCTACCAATCGATTTTATTGACATCAAGTAAATCGTTTCCCGGGTTGAGTGATCTTGAAGGATTCGGCGATTCGAAATGCCACACGATAGACGATGTCTTTGCAGAAGTAGCCCTTGTTGAGGACAAAGAGAGCATCCTTCTATATATTGATCGTTCTTTTATCGTGTCAGGGGACTTATATGAATTAAGAGAACGATTCGAAGCAGAGAACTACCCTGAAATCACCACGATTTTGTTTGACCCAAGTGGAGAAGCGGTCGATGAAGATGATCCGTTCGGTCCACTCGACACCTTATGTTACTTCGACATTGACCTTGCTACCAGGGGCATTTATCCAGCCATACATCCCGTACAATCTACATCGATATTAATAGAAGACGATGCCCTGGACGCAAGCCACACGGCTATTCACAAGAAAGCAAAGAAACTACTAAGGCGTTACAAAGAAATACGCGTCCTCATGAATACGATTGGTAAAGATAAAATACCTGAAGCAGATCTCGAACTTTTTCATATAGGAGAGCGATTGGAAGCCTACTTGAGTCAGCCATTCTACGTAGCAGAAGAATTCACCAAGACAAAAGGCCAAACCGTCCATATCCAAGACACCATCCAAGACATCCAAAAAATACTCCAAGGCAACTACAACCACATCAAACCAACTGACCTAACTTACAAAGGGAAACTGAACTGAGGGACGGACCTCCAGATCCCATTCGTGTAAATGAAAATCGCATAGGGGCGGGCCTCGACAGAAATGTCTTAGGTCCGTCCCTTTGCCATTACTTTTTTCTTAATTTTGTGTAGGAGGAAAGAGGATTTCCGAGAAATTTGTCGTATGTGTAAAGTAATGACTTTATTTAGTGGGAGACAATTCGATGATTATCGAGAAATTATTATTACATGTGTTGATTATATTGGCTCCCGTTCTTATTCAAACCTCACTCCTTGAAAATCATAGGCTAGGGAAATCTCCTGTTTTTATCGGCGTATTACACGGGATCGCCGCGTTTATGTGCTTGATCTTTGCTTATGAAAGCTTCGGGTTGTATTGGGATTTCCGTTACATTCCACTGGTCCTTTCGATGTTATATGGAGGGAGAAAAGCCGGGGTCATTGTACTCATCTTTATTTTAACCGCTCGGGTGATTAACGGCGGAGACGCCATCGTTTTCGGTTTTATCAGTGCGTTTTTAGCAGGAACCCTGCCTTTTCTTATTTCAAACCGCTTCTGGACGTTTCCTCCAAAGAAACGGGTGACTTTTGCCGTGTTACTTGGATTCTGGCCTGCCCTGGTGATGTTAGGGATTCTTCTTTCCTTCGCTCTCATTTCGGGTGTTCCTGTTTCAGGTAATAAAGAAATGGGCATCTATGTTCTTATATTCGGTGGGATTCAGGTGTTAGGGGTTGGAGTTGCAGCACAGCTCAATGAGTGGATGATCGAGAAACGATTGCTGCGGGAAGAAATTTTGAAATCTGAAAAGCTCAACACATTGGGAGAGCTGGCTGCTTCGATTGCTCATGAAGTTCGGAACCCTCTAACCGTCGTCAAGGGGTTTCTTCAATTAATGAAGAAACAGGCGACAGGGGATCATGATGAGTATTTGAAGATTGTATTAAGTGAGTTAGGAAGGGCGGAAGAGATCATCAATGATTACTTGAATTTTGCCAAGCCGGAATTCGAAAAGTTAGAGAAAGTAAATGTGAAAGATGTTCTCTCAGATGTTACGGTTCTCCTAAACGCATATGCCCTGAAAGATGGTGTATACCTTGATGCTGCCCTGAAAGAGGATGGTTTTCTATTAACGGATCGGAATAAATTAAAGCAGGCTTTCGTCAACATCATTAAGAATGCCATTGAGGCCACTCCCCCTCAAGGAAACGTAGCCGTAAATTTAGAAGTCACCCATACCCAAGCAGTCATTACGGTAGAAGACACAGGAAAAGGGATGACAAAAGAACAAATCGCCAGACTTGGAACACTATTCTTTACAACAAAAGACCACGGTACTGGCTTAGGAACCTCAGTGTCCCTGAGGATTATTGAAGCCATGGGTGGCCATATTCATTATTCTAGCATTGTTAATAAGGGAACGGTCGTTACAATCAATCTTCCTTTGAACAGAGACAAGGTTGCAAAATTTGATTCGCATCTTGCAAACACGCATATGAACAATCAAAACGCTTAGGAAATCATCTAAGTGTTTTTTTGATTTAATTAAGAAATAAGGGAAAATAAAATCTTTCATCTCCATTTCCCGTACATACGTTCCATGATAGGATAGAAGATATGAATGATAAAACCTAATGTACAGGCGACAATCACTGTTCCAATGCCAACAGCGCCATGAAACACCATGGCAAGCGTAATGGCAATTGCTTCGTTTAATAAACGTGAATTGCGTAAATTCAAACCGAACCTGCGATGAATGGCCACCATGAAGGTATCCATCGGACTTGAAGGAAGCTTGGCTTGAAGGTAAATGGAGATTCCGATACCCAATAGCAAAATGCCAGTCAGTACGAGAGACAACTGTTGAATAAACCCTACCGGTTCAAGTGTTTTAAGGCCAACCGAAATCCAATAATCAACCATCATTCCAATCACAAAGATCGAGAGCGCAGCTAACCATTGAATGGGTTCTTTTAATAACAATGCGTTTATACAGATGAGAATACATCCATTGATGAAGATGCATGTCCCGATCGAAAGGTGGAACAAGGTAGACTCCCCTACGGCAAGTGCATCCCACGGAGCCGCTCCCAAATCTCCTTTAATAATCAGGGACACACCTAATGATAGCGATAGTAATCCTATACAGTAAAAGATGAATCTTGCCTTCATTCCAGAATCCTCCGTTCCAAAAAAAGCTTGTCTAATATATATGTTCACTGAAAAAAAGTTAGAATGATAATTTATGTGAGAAAGCCCGAGGTGAAACGTCACATGATGAAAAGCGTCAAGATCTCAATCAGGGAATTAGTTGAGTTTGTGTATAAAGAAGGGAGCATAGATGTCAGGTTTCAAGCCCGCTCCTCCATGACCATCGGAACAAAGCTACATCAAAAACTGCAAAAAGAATACAAAGAAGGTGATGAGAAAGAAGTCTTTCTGAAGGGAGAAAGAGTGGCTGAGGATATTCTCTATCAACTTGAAGGCCGGTGTGATGGAATCCACTATAAAAATAAAGAAGTCATTGTCGAAGAAATTAAGTCAACGGCAAGAACCCTGTCCCAGATTGAAGAAGGATCCCGTGTCCACTGGGCACAAGGAGAATGCTACGCTTACTTATTGGCGAAAGAAAAGCAGCTCACCCATATTAGCGTACAGCTCACGTATATAGAGGTTGAATCGGAAAAAACGAAGTCATTCATCCGCACGTACACCCTTGAAGAGCTGGAGCATATCGTTGACGAGACCCTGGCTGCCTATAGTCCATTTGCTTCCATGTTACTGACAAACCAGGATAGTCGATTAAAGAGCATTGCAGACCTAAGCTTTCCGTATCCTGTGTATCGAAAAGGCCAGAAAAAGCTCGCTGGTGCTGTCTATAAAACGGTCGCTGAATCCAAATCCCTGTATGCGAATGCACCGACGGGGACAGGAAAAACCATTTCAACCTTATTCCCGACCATTAAAGCAATGAGCGGGAAATGGTTTTATGTCACGGCAAAAACGATTACCCGTACGGTGGCAGAAGAAGCGCTACTCCTATTAGAAAGGGAAGGTTTGTCACAGCGTACCGTTACGATTACGGCAAAAGACAAAATCTGCTTTAAAGAAGAAACGATTTGTCAGAAAGAGTATTGTGAATTTGCCAATGGCTATTATGATCGAATTAATGGGGCGCTCATTGATATATTGACCTGTGAAACCACCATCACACGTCCAATTGTTGAATCGTATGCCAGGAAGCACAAGGTGTGCCCATTCGAATATTCAATCGACCTTTCCTATTTGGCAGACGGTGTCATCTGTGATTATAACTACATTTTCGACCCTAAAGTTTCTTTAAAAAGAATAAGCGAAGAAAGTAAGAAAAAGACCACTCTTCTCATTGATGAAGCACATAATCTTGTTGGCCGGGGACGGGAAATGTATTCAGCAACCCTGAAAAAATCCGCTTTTTTAGAAATTAAAAGAATGTATCCTGAGCAAGTTGCGTTAAAGCAGAGCTTGACAACGGTCAACAAACAATTTCTCCGTTTGAAAAATGAACAAGAAGGAGACATGCGGATTGAACTGGATGCACAATTAGTCGATGCGGTGGAAAGTTTTGTTGAGGCATCAGAAAAATGCTTGGGAGAAGCAGATGGAGATTGGTCTGAAGGCTTTCTTCAGTTATACTTTGATGCGTTAAGCTTTGTGAGGATTGCCAACCTCTTTTCTGACGAGCACCGCTTTGTGATTACTAAAAGCTCTAATGAAATAGAGGTGAAGCTCTTTTGCATAGACCCTTCAAAGCTTATTAAACATATAACCAAGTCTTTTCACTCATCGATCTTTTTCTCAGCTACCCTTCACCCTTTTTCATATTATTTTCAGCAATTAGGTGGAAGTGAAGACGATTATCGGTTTCTGATTCCTTCCCCATTTGAAAGAGAACAATGGCAGGTGGGGATCCATCCGATTTCAACTCGATTTAAGGATAGAGATCGTACCCTTTCCTCGATTACACGTTCCATTACAGAAGCGTTCAATGAGAAAAAAGGAAACTATCTAGTCTTTTTTTCATCTTACGCCTATATGCAGGAAGCCTTCGAGGAAATGAATCAGGATGCAATGAATGCAGATTTCATCATTCAGGAGCCTAATATGAAAGAAGTGGACAGAGAGGAATTTCTAAATGAGTATCGAAGCGGCAGAGACCGCCCGGTTATTGGATTTGCCGTATTGGGAGGGATTTTCTCAGAGGGTATCGATCTGAGAGGAGATCGATTAAAGGGTGTAATTGTTGTAGGAGTAGGTCTGCCTCAGCCAAGCAGGGATCATGAAATCATTAAGGACTATTTTAATGAACGGGGGTTGAATGGATTCGACTATGCCTATGTATACCCGGGGTTAAATAAAGTATTTCAATCCGGAGGGAGACTCATCCGTTCAGAGGTGGATACGGGAGTCCTCAGATTGATTGACGACCGCTATCTGTCACAGAAATATCAGTCATTACTGCTTGAAGAATGGAAGGATTATCAAATCATCACATGAAAAAAGACCGCTCATATAGCGGCCTTTTTTCGTATATCAGTTAAAAGAAGGATCTTTTAGTAAGCGATCGAATTCTTCAAGATGATGGGTTTCATCTGCAATCATATCGTCAAGCTTGATGCTGAGCTCGACGAGACCCAATTCTTCTGCTTGTTCTTTACGCTTCTTATAACGCTCGATTGTATCAGCCTCGGCTTTACGGCCTTCCTCTAACATTTCCTTCACATTATCTGTTTGCTTAACAGAAGCCGGAGTTGTTGTAGGATCTCCGCCTAATGTTTTAATTTTTTCAGCTAAGTATAAAGCATGTCCCTGCTCATCAGGAATTTCCTCTTCGAAGAACGGTTTTAGTATTTGACGATATAAACCGCTCACAACAGCAGCGTAGTTTGTATAAAGAATAACTGCAGCATACTCATTAGCTAAATCTTCATTTAGTCCATCAATTAACTCTTTTAATTTTGCTTCATCCATTAAAATACCACCCTTTTGTGTGTTGTTATATAGGCTATTTACCCAGACAAGAGAAAAAATAAACATTCAGAAATGAATCGAATGCTCCTCAAATATTTTGCCTGGAAATGGGGATTCTAATTCTATAAAAGTCAGAGGAGGGATGAGAATGTCTAAACAAGGAAAGAAGAGTATGGACCAAACATCTGAACAGTTGGCTAAGCAAAAAGCCAAGAATGACGTGGAATTCGGATCTGATATCCAGGTAGGGAATTCAAAAAGTCAAAGTCAGAAAAAAAGTGGCAAACAAGTAAATAAAAAATAAATGACGAATATCTTTTTCCCTGAAAGAAAAACCTATATGTAGAACCAGGAGGTGTAAAGGCATGACAAGAAGAATTGGTGTTGAACAATCCCTGCAGAACGTTGTACAAGCCTTACGTGAAAAGGGGCATGACGTTGTTGAACTTAAGCAGGAATCAGATGCAAATGGCTGTGACTGCTGCGTAGTGACAGGAATGGATTCCAATGTAATGGGTATTCAAAACGTGGCTACCCAAGGATCTGTTATTGAAGCAAGCGGATTAAGTGCTGATGAAGTGTGTCAGCAAGTTGAGAGCAGACTACAATAGTAGAAAAGCTGTGTAGTACAATAAGAACAGTCAGTAATGGCTGTTCTTTTTCAGTATAGTAATAAGAAGAGTGAGTGCACGATTTTTGGCTCATTCGAGTGAAACGTACGTTTCACTCGCCTTTGAGCAAAGCTGAAAGGTCGCCTGAATGAAAAGAACCCCCAGCATAAATGCATTTATGCTGGGGGTTCTTTTCATTCAGGCAGAAATGAGCCAAAAATCAACCAGTCTAAAGTCCATCACCCAATCTGAGCTAACGGCTGATTTCTTAAATGCTCTCTCAGTAAGTCAGGTGCTGTTAAAAACAATAGACCATTTCCTTCCAATGTTTTTGGGAATCCGAGTGGAACGGTGCGTTTAATGAGTTGTGCATACACTTCGGTTTCTGAAAGTTTACGGTCAAAAGATATTTGCTCCAATTCTTTGATGAGGGCTAATGCGCCGGACACGTGTGGAGCCGACATGGAGGTACCGCTGAGCTTAGCATACTTTTCACCAGGAATGGTAGACAAAATTTGTTCACCAGGTGCCACTAAGTCAACTTCATTATTAGAATTCGTAAAGTAAGAAGATTTTCTTTGAAGGTCGATGGCTCCTACAGAAATCACTTCATTGTAACAAGCAGGAAAAGAAAACTCATCGGTACTGCTATTTGAGTCACCTTCGTTACCTGCTGCACAAACAACTGATATATTTGCATCCACCGCTTTTTGGATCGCTTCGTGCAGAGGCTTGTGGTCAGTGGGGCCTCCCAATGACATGGAGATGATGTCCACCTTTTGTTCGATTGCATACAGAATGCCGTTCACGATCCAATCGTATTTTCCACTTCCACGGCTGCCTGCAAGTACTTTAATGACCAATAAATCGGCCAGTGGCGCAACACCGATAACCCCATTACCATTTTCACTTGCAGCAATCGTACCCGCCACATGGGTACCGTGTCCGCTATAATCGGTAACGTTATCTTCAGCACCGTTATCATCGTCGGTGAAATTGCGGAATCCCTTCACTTTCCCTGCCAGATCAGGATGGTTCATATCGCAGCCTGTATCCAGGACAGCGATTGTCGTTCCTTTTCCTTTGTACCCATTCTTCCACATACTAGGAGCTTGGATTAAATCAACGCCTTTAGGAATTTCATTTGCATCAACAATCATTTCGTCCATGAAATATGGAATTAACCTAATTTCACCTTGCATATCAATCCCTCCTAAAATGGTACTGCGTAGTAAAAATCTGAAGTTTCTGAAAATATAACATTTTTTGGACAAAATGAAAAGGGATAATAGTAGTAGGAAAATAAAACCAATCATATTTTTCTCTCTTTAAGCATACGGGTGGGGATTTTTTTAGTTTTTAAAGGTAGGATCCAATAGAAGAATGGGTGAGGACTTACGGGTTAGCCGTCAATGTATCAATCCCATTAGCCGAAATTTAAACAAACGTTTGATTAAGAGGATGAACCATTGCGTAGACAAGGTTTTTAGAGGTTAAACAAACGTTTGGTTAAAAAGAGAAGTTCTGGTATTTTCATCATGTCATCCACACTTTCAACATAAAATGTCTTGAAGGAAGGTGAACCAATGATGAATTATTATCAGTATGGCTATCCTGGCTATTCATATTATCGAAACGCACCTGACATGGCCTTCGCTCAAATACAGGGAGGTCCATTAGCACCAGGATTGCAAGGGTATATTTTTTTTCGGGAAGTGCAAAATGGGGTGGAAGTATATGCAGAGATAACAGGTTTACCATCATATAGGGAAGGAAAAGGTGATCAAAATCCGATCGGGCCTCATGGATTTCACTTACATGAAAAGGGAGTCTGTGAAATAGGGGACCCAAAGGAACCCTTTTCTTCTGCCGGGGGACATTGGAATCCGACGAACCAGCCTCATGGTAATCATGCGGGTGATTTTCCTGTACTGTTCTCAAATGACGGATACGCTAAAATGTCCTTTTTTACAAATAAATTCAAAGTGAAAGACGTCATAGGCAAAGGGGTCATCATCCATCAAAGCCCGGATGACTACAGATCCCAGCCCTCGGGAGATGCGGGGAAACGGCTCGCATGCGGAGTCATTATGGGGTATGGGGTCTAACGAAAAAGGGTTGACCTTATTGACAGGTCAACCCTTTTTTATCATTTATTAGAATAGGCCCAATACATCAAGCATGACAATAACGATTAGCAACGGAGCCACAAAACGTATCAGGAAGAACCAGGCTTCGAATAATCCCCGCTTCAATCCACTTCCTTGCTTCAACTCTTCGTAAAGTGCTGTTTTCTTCATTTTCATAGGTACGAACAGTGCAATAAGCAGTGATCCAATCGGAAGCAGCACATTGCTGACAGCGAAATCAGCCAAGTCAAAAATGGTCTTATCGAATAGCGTGATATTCCCAAGAATCCCAAACGATAATGCCGACGGAATACCGAAAACAAAGATGGCAAGTCCGATGATCCAAGACCATTTCTTGCGCTTCTCAGGTTCTCCTTTTGAAATGACCGAAACAATGATTTCGAGCATGGAGAATGCAGATGTTAACGCTGCGAACAAGAACAGAACAAGGAACGCAATAAAGAAGAACATCCCAAAAGGAATTTGACTGAAAACGGTTGGTAAAACATTAAACAGTAGTACAGGGCCAGCCCCAGGTTCTAAATCAAAGGCAAAGACCGCAGGGAAAATGGCCAATCCTGCTAACAGTACAATGAAAATATTCATAGCCACAATGGAAATGGCTGATCTGGGCAGACTCTGTGTTTTCGGCAGATAAGAACTGTATGTCACCATCACCGATACACCTACACTTAGTGTGAAGAACGATTGTCCCATCGCTTCCAAAATCGTTTGTGATGTCACTTTTGAAAAATCTGGTTGCAGCAGGAATGTGATTCCATCCACCGCATTATCAAGGGTTACAGCACGAACGACCAAGAGAATAAATAAAATAAATAATGCCGGCATCATGATTTTACTGGCCAGCTCAATACCTTTTTGAACCCCTTTAGCAACCACGAAGATGGTCATCAAGATGAAAAGGAATTGAACGAATACACTTGTTACAGGATTTGAGATCGTCGCACCAAATACTTCTGCGTATTGGTCAGAGGAAAGATTGTTCAATTGACCCGTAATGGCTTTAAATAAATAAACAACAATCCATCCCCCGATCACGCTGTAGAAGGAAAGTAAGATAAAGGATGTAACCATTCCAAGAATCCCGACCCAGTGCCAGTGCGTACCAGGAGCGATTTTTCGATACGAATCAACGGCATTGCTTCCGGCTGTCCGTCCGATTGAGAATTCTGCCAATAGTAATGGAAGTCCGAGTAATAAAGTAAATAGAATGAAGATCAGGAAGAATGCTCCACCTCCATTTTGACCAGCGATATAAGGGAATTTCCAAATTGCCCCCAATCCAATCGCAGACCCTGCTGCCGCTAATATAAAGCCAATCTTTGATGACCATTGTTCGCGTTGACTCATTCTCATTCTCCTTTCTGTTTTCTGTATTATTGACGTGTGGGGGGAGCCGATGCCAAACAAAATAAAAAAATCGCCCCTACATATCGTAGGGACGATTTGGATATCGCGGTACCACCCTAGTTATGAGAAAACAATTCTCATCACTCTTCACACATAACGGCCTTAACCGTCTTTTGATCTCGTCAAAAGAAGCTCCGGAATCGAAATTCACCAATCATCTTTGTACCGGTTCACACCAACCACCGGCTCTCTTTAACAGGGAAATGTATGCTACTTGTTTCCATCAAAGCTTATTCAATATTAGGTTATACAATTTTTATCATGAATCAAAACAACTTGTCAATCTATTTCGGAAAAAGTAGTGAGAATTGTCTGGAATTGTTGGTGGTTTTTGGTGTTGTCATGATGTATGTGTACCGCGGGATAGATGCTTTGAATTGTACCTGGTACAACTAAATCCACTCGCTGAAACCCGCACCTCCATTGAGTTCACCCTCCTTCTCAAGTAAAATAAAGAAAAAACGTAATGAAAAGGTGTTTTAAATGAAATCATATATTGTTGTGGGTGCGGGAATACTTGGTGCTTCTACGGCGTATCATCTTGCTAAGGCAGGGGCAGAGGTCACAGTGGTAGATCGTCAGGACCCTGGACAAGCAACGGATGCAGCGGCGGGGATTGTTTGTCCATGGCTGTCGCAGCGTCGGAATAAAGTGTGGTATCGACTGGCCAAAGGTGGGGCGAAGTATTATCCGAGCATCATTCAACAGCTGGAAGCTGACGGAGAATCAGAAACAGGGTATAAGCGAGTAGGAGCGATCAGTCTGCATACAGATGAAAATAAGCTTCGAAAAATGGTTGAGAGAGCGGAAAAGCGCAGGGAAGATGCACCTGAAATCGGTGAACTCACTATTCTTACGGCTGAGGAAACACGTCAACGTTTCCCGCTTTTATCTGAAGAGTATCAAGCTGTTCATGTAAGTGGGGCTGCACGAGTTGATGGAAGAGCGATGCGGCAGGCGCTTATTAATGGAGCCAAAAAGAACGGGGCGATATTCCGGCAAGGGGATGCCAAGCTTCTGAAAGAACAAAACAGGATCACAGGTGTCACGATAGGCGAACAAAAGCTTGCAGCAGATGAAGTGATTGTCACAGCAGGTGTTTGGGCGAAGGAACTTTTTGAACCGGTGGGAATAAACTTCTTGGTATCTTCGCAAAAAGCGCAAATTCTTCATTTACAGGTAAAGGGTGAAGAAACGAATGGGTGGCCTGTTGTCATGCCACCGAATGACCAATACCTTCTCGCGTTTCCTGAGGGAAGAGTTGTCGCAGGTGCGACCCATGAAAATGATGTCGGCCTCGACCGCCGGGTGACAGCAGGTGGTTTACATGAAGTTCTTCACAAAGCGATGGAAGTAGCACCCGGCATCCATGACAGTACAGTGATGGAAACAAGGGTGGGGTTTCGCCCGTTCACTCCAGGTTTTCTCCCCGTTTTCGGAACGATGCCTGGACTTCCTGGGGTGCTGGTAGCGAATGGACTTGGGGCATCCGGACTGACGGTCGGCCCATATCTTGGTTCTGAGCTTGCGAAGCTTGCACTCGGTGAACCTACAGAACTGGATCCTTCCGACTACGATGTAGCGGGTGCGATGGAGTAAAGGAAGAAAAAAGCATCAGCTCATTTCCCTCTATCTTCTAAGCAAAATGACCCTTATAATAGAGAGAGCGAAGTTTAGTATATAAAGAAAAGGTGTTTACTATATGAGTTTATTAACAGTCAAAAATTTAACTCACGGGTTCGGTGACCGTGCGATTTTTAATGACGTTTCTTTCCGTTTGTTAAAGGGTGAGCATATCGGCTTGATCGGTGCCAATGGAGAAGGAAAGTCTACATTTATGAATATCATTACAGGTAAGCTTGAGCCCGATGAAGGAAAAGTGGAGTGGGCGAAGCGGATCCGTATCGGTTATCTGGATCAACATGCACAGTTGAAGCAGGGCATGACAATCCGGGATGTGTTGAAGACAGCCTTTCAATACCTGTTTGATATGGAAACAGAAATGAATGAGCTCTTTGCCAAAATGGGGGAAGCATCTCCGGAAGAGCTGGAAGAATTGCTCGAGGAAACAGGGACACTACAGGATGCCCTGACAAATAATGATTTTTATATCATAGACGCAAAAGTAGAGGAAATTGGCCGTGGCCTTGGATTAGATGATATAGGGTTGGATAAGGATGTCCACGATTTAAGTGGAGGGCAACGAACGAAAGTCTTACTGGCCAAGCTTCTACTGGAAAAACCGGATATTCTTTTACTCGATGAGCCTACTAACTACCTTGACGAGCAGCATATCAATTGGTTGAGACGCTATCTGCAGGAATATGAAAATGCGTTTATCCTGATCTCACATGATATTCCATTCTTAAATAGTGTCATTAATCTTATTTATCATATGGAAAATCAAGAATTGAATCGTTACGCGGGAGATTATCATGAATTCAAACGGGTTCATGAAATGAAGAAGCAGCAACTCGAATCTGCATTCAAGAGACAACAGCAGGAAATTTCAGAGCTGAAGGATTTCGTTGCCCGCAATAAAGCGCGTGTGTCGACCCGTAACATGGCGATGTCACGTCAGAAGAAGCTGGATAAGATGGATATGATTGAACTGGCTGCCGAAAAGCCGAAGCCAGAGTTTCATTTCAAACAAGCGAGAACCGCTGGCAGGGTCATTTTTGAAACGAAAGACCTTGTAATTGGATATGATGAACCATTGTCGAAGCCACTCAATCTCAAGATGGAGCGCGGTCAGAAGATTGCCCTATCTGGAGCGAACGGGATCGGGAAGACGACTCTTCTACGCAGTATTTTAGGAGAAATCAAACCAATATCAGGCTCAGTGGAATTGGGAGACTATCTTCATATTGGTTATTTTGAGCAGGAAATCAAGACAAAGAATAATAATACGTGCATCGAAGAGGTGTGGAATGAGTTCCCATCCCTAAATCAAGCAGAAGTGCGTGCCGCCCTTGCAAAATGCGGACTGACGACAAAGCATATCGAAAGCAAGGTAGAAGTACTGAGCGGGGGAGAAAAAGCAAAGGTACGACTATGTAAATTGATGAACAAAGAATCGAATGTCCTGGTGTTTGACGAGCCGACCAACCACTTAGACGTAGAGGCAAAAGAAGAATTGAAACGTGCCCTTAAAGAATATAAAGGTACCGTCCTTTTAATCAGTCACGAACCTGAATTCTATCAGGATGTGGCGACGGAAGTATGGAACTGTGAAAACTGGACGACGAAATTATTCTAAATGAAAAAGCGGATTCACAAGCATTTAAAGCTTGAGAATCCGCCTTTTTATGTTAGTCCTCCAAAACATCTTCCAATGATGAATATCCATTATCCTCTAAACGTAAGTCATCAAAACTATGCTTCATATGAAGGTCGATTAATTCCAGCAGGGTTTGTTGATCGCGGTTTTCGATGGCTTTGACCATTTCTTCGTGTTCTCTGAAACGTACGTTTTCGCCGGGTTCCACATGATAAAATACATCAAATAAGAATAGATAGACGTTGGACTGAGTAAGCATTTCATCCATGTAGCGCATCAGGAATTTATTCCCGCTGACTTCGGCCAGGAATAGATGAAACTGCTTATTGAGTTCTACATATTTTAACAGGTCCTTTTGTCTATAGGTTTCCTGTTCATCCTTAAGAAAGGTGTAGAGCCTCGGCATGTCGGTTTTTTTAACTTTAGGCAGACCATACTTAACGGTAAGGTATTCAAGTTCCTTCCTTAACTCGAAGAAAGAGATGATCTCTTCTCTTGTGGGATGGACGACAAAAGCTCCCCGGTTTGGGATGATCTGAACCAGTCCTTCTAATTCAAGTCTTTTCAACGCATGTCGAATGGGGGTTCTGCTTACAGCCATCTTCATAGAGATGACTTGTTCGACAAGCTGGGTTCCCGGGGCGATCTTTCTGGCCAGTAAGGCATCCTTCAGTTGCCCATATACTCTAAACTCTGCGGTTTGTCTCTTCTTCACGTTCATCATCCATTCAATCTAATATTTCATAGTACCTATCATATACGAAAAAGAGGATGATCCATAATCACGTGTCTTCAAAATCGGTTGAGATTTGAGAAAACACCTGACTGAATCATCCACTTAAAAACCTCTTAAGCGAAGGATTTAAAATTCTGTCCCCATATTTCATTCATGCTGTGTACGGTAATAAATGCTTTTTCATCGGTTGATTGAATATATGATTTTAATTTCGAGAAGTCTTTGCGATCAAGAATGGTCGTGATGACTTCTTTTTGATCATCTGAAAATGCGCCTTTAGCTGAATGCAGCGTTGCTCCTTTTTCCAGGTCTCCGACAATAAATTGCTTAATTTCCTCACTATGCTCGCTGATGATCACTACTTCTTTGTTTTCATTGAAAAACTGAAGAGTTCTGTCAATCATCATTCCCTTCAATAGCAATCCAAAGAATGCATACAAACCAATCTGAAGTCCGAATAAGTAGGCAGACGAAATGACGATCAGAATATCAGATGCGAGGACTGCGCGTCCCAGCTCAAGACCTGTGAACTTGTGAATGATCTTGGCAAGAACCCCCGTTCCACCGGCGGAAGCTTCTTGATTAAAGATCATTGCGACTCCAATGGCCCCAATGAGCGTACCAATCACAATTTGAATGAGAACATCATGACCAATGGGATTATGGAGGGGATGATACACCTCTAAAGCCCATACCATGCCACTTAGTGAGAGGCTTGCGAAGACCGATTTCAGACCGAAGCTGGGGCCGATCAGAAGTAAGCCGAGAATAAATAGAATCATATCGAGTGCAAACATAATCACTCCAACAGGTAAATCCATGAATTGTGATAGAACGATGCCTGCACCACTGGTCCCACCTGTGCCGATCCTATTTGGTGATAAGAAAAAATGTATATTCAGCGCAATCAAAAAAGCGCCCAAAGTTATATTTAGTAAGGATTGAACTTGTTTCATCTTGGAGCAAGCTCCTTTCAGTAACGGTAGTTTTAAAAACAATCAACCCGATTATAAAGAGTGGAAACTGGGATGTAAATGGAAAAATCCAATGTAAGCATTTACTTATAAAAGTTTTTATTATGGATTTTTTCTGACTTTTTTTAAGCAGAATACATGGAGAAAAAAGGATTGACTTTTTTACGTAACCTAATTAATATTTAAACAGGTTAAATATTAATGACATGAAAAGAGATGGAGGGGTAAAGTGGACTTAGAACATATTAAACATTCCTATATAGATCGTTTATTTACAGCTTTTCAAATTTCGAATCGTCATATTCAACAAGATCTGGCTTCCTCATTAAAAGAAATGAACTTAACAGGTCCCCAGTTTTATATTCTTTATCTCCTTTCCACATCGGAAGGAACAAAATCAACGGAACTTGCGGATAAGCTCGATGTAAAACCCAGTGCGATCACGGTGATGATCGACCGTTTACTTAAAAACAATTTTGTTATCCGGGAAAGAGATGAGAAGGATCGCAGAATTGTGAAGCTGGAACTAACCTCTGAAGGACATGAGGTTTTCGAGAAAGGAAAAGCTAAAAGGAAAGAAATTTTTTCAAAGTATCTCGCTTATCTTGATGAAGAAGATGTAAATCAACTGGTAACGATTTACGAGAAGCTCGCTGCAGCTGTTGAGAACAATACAGAAGAATAAGGAGAGAACACATATGTCAGTACAACCAGGGATTAATAAACGCTTAGTGCTAACCGGTTTAATTATCGGGATGTTCTTTAGTGCACTTGAACAAACCGTAGTTGGGACAGCAATGCCAACTATTATCGCTGAGCTAAACGGTTTTTCTATTTTTGCGTGGGTAACCACGGCTTATTTAATTACTTCCACCACTGTTACACCAATCGTGGGGAAACTATCGGATTTATATGGTAGACGTTTATTGTATTTGATTGGGGTCATCATTTTCATTATCGGATCGGGCTTGTGTGCAACGGCCACTTCCATGGAGCAGCTCGTTCTATATCGCGGTCTTCAAGGGATTGGCGGAGGAATGATCATGCCCCTGTCCCAAACGATTATTGGGGATATCTTCACAGCTGAACAGCGTGCAAAGTGGCAGGGGGTATTTGGAGCATTATTCGGATTAAGCTCCGTGATCGGTCCATTTATTGGCGGTTTCATTGTGGACACCATCAGCTGGCACTGGATTTTCTTGATAAACGTACCATTTGGTTTATTATCGGCACTCCTATTGTTCATCGGTTTGAAGTATGAAAATGTAGGACGCCCGACAGATAAGGTAAGCATTGATTACTTGGGGATCATCACCCTGATTCCGGCGTTAGTGCTATTACTGATAGGGTTGAATTTCGGAGGAGACAAATTCGAGTGGACGTCAGGAACTAGCTTTCTGATTTTTGGTGGTGCCATCGTGTTACTGCTTCTGTTTGGTTTCATCGAAAACAAAGCAAAAGAACCAATCCTGGATCTAAGCCTGTTTAAGAATAGAGTGTTTGCGACGACGAATGCGTTAGGTTTCCTTCTTGGTCTGGGAATGTTCGGAGCGATTATGTTTGTACCGATGTTCATGCAGGGTATTCTCGGAGTTACACCAACCCAGGCAGGTTCTACGATGACTCCAATGATGATCGCGATGATTATGGCAAGTATCATCGGAGGCAGATTATTGCTGAAACTGAAATACCGCACCGTCCTTACGGCAGGTATGCTCACTACTGTAGTCGGCTTTTTCTTGATGAGTACGATGGGTCCGGATTCTAAAGAATATACAGCATACTTTTTTATGGTGGTCATGGGATTTGGAATGGGTCTGGTGATGCCAACACTTATGATTGCTGTTCAAAATGAATTTCCTAAGTCCCGATTGGGGGCTGTCACATCATCGGCCACCTTCTTCCGCTCGATCGGTGGAACGATTGGGATTACAGTATTGAACGCCGTTATGAATCAGTCACTTCAAGAGAATATGAAGGAAGTGACGGCACAGCAGGATAATCCAGCTGCAAGTCAAATCCTTGCAGGGTTAAGTGAGAAAACAGATGCCCTGTTCGGCCTGCTTGTCACACCTGGTTTACTGGAAGTTCCGAAAGAGATTGGCAGCATCGTGATTGCTTCCATTGAAACAGCATGGTCTGATGCCTTCACAACTGTATTCTTGACAGGTTTAATCTTTATCGCGATTGGCGTGGGAGTGGCCCTGTCAGTCGGAAATGGAAGAATCAAACGAGATAAAGAGTTGCAGGAAGAAGCGATCAAAGAGGAGACAACGCTTAAACCGGCCACTGAATAATAAGAAAAGCCTGCTTTGGAGTGATTTCAAAGCAGGCTTTTTGTTGGTTTTTCCGGCCTCGGTTGGCATAAGTAAGAATCCTATGCGAGAAAATCGTTATTTTATAGAAAATGACATAATCTTTTTACTCACTTATCAAATAAAAGCTATATTTTACTTGGTTCATAGAAACCTCCGATAGGATAACGGCGAAATTTTCATTTTAACGGCGATATTCCAAATATAACGGCGAAACGGATTCTCACGCCCCTCTATGCCTCGCACCAGAAAGATACCTTTCCCCAAGATCTCTTCTCACTCAGCAGCCTATGAATGCGTTTTGATGAAATTTTCTGAAAATATATTGACAATTTCCAACAGACACGTTATCTTTTGAGTAGATAAATATAACACATAATTACATAAACGAATTAATAACGTTATATAAATATATTTTTATATAGTGACAGGAGGCCGATACGTTGATTTTGCATGAGATTGAAACTGCCAGTCGATCGCAAATGGAACGCCTTCAACTGGAGAGATTACAACATATTGCTGCTTATGTGTATGAACGAGTCCCTTTTTATCGTGAGCAATTTGACAGGAGAGGTCTGAAGCCACAGGATATAACGTCTTTGTCAAACCTAAAAATGTTACCGCTTACAAAAAAGAATGATTTACGGGAGCATTACCCTTTTGGCCTGTTCGCGGTCAAGCGTAAAGAAATGGTAAGGGTCCATGCTTCTTCCGGAACAAGTGGCAAGCCAACGGTTGTAGGGTATACCCAGAACGATATCAACATGTGGGGGGGAATTGTGGCCCGGGCCATTGCCATGGCAGGTGGAAAACCGGGGGACGTCCTGCATAATGCATACGGATATGGACTGTTTACAGGAGGTTTGGGACTTCATTATGGAAGTGAGAAGCTTGGGATGATCACGGTGCCGGTATCAGGCGGAAACATGTCCAGACAAATTACATTATTGGAAGATTTTCAGCCCACGGTCATATGCGGCACGCCATCTTACGTTCTCAATTTAGCAGAATCAATGGAGGCACAGGGGAAGGATCCGGCTTCACTATCCTTGCGATATGGAATATTCGGGGCCGAGCCTTGGTCTAATGCGATGAGAGAAACATTGGAGAGAAAGATGGATATTAAAGCGTGCGACATTTATGGCTTAAGCGAAGTCATTGGACCAGGGGTTGCGATGGAATGTCACCAAGTCCAGGATGGTCTCCATATTGCAGAGGATCATTTTCTCGTGGAAGTCATTCATCCTGATACATTAGAGCCTCTCCCAGAAGGGGAAATCGGTGAGCTTGTGTTTACAAGTTTAACAAAAGAAGCCTTTCCAATCATCCGCTATAGAACCGGAGATATCGCTTCGATTCAGAACGGAACATGCTTATGTGGGCGAACAACGGTAAAGATGTCCAGAGTGAAAGGAAGAGTGGATGACATGCTCATCATCAGAGGTGTGAACGTGTTTCCATCTGAAATGGAACACTTCCTGCTTCAAATAAATGAGCTTGCACCACATTATCAGGTTCACTTAAAGAAGAAAGGGGCACTCGATTTAGTGGAGCTGCAGGTTGAAGTCACAGATGAATGCTTTCAAGGAGTGTCTAACGATTTAAATCATGAACACTTGAATCAATTGGAAGCAAAAGTGAAAAGCCTCATGAAAGATCGTTGCTATGTTTCCATGGATGTGAAAATCAGGGGACCGAAAGAAATCCCCCGTTCAGAAGGGAAAGCCATCCGGATTGTGGATCTTAGAGGAGAAGCCATGTATCAATAAATTTTTTTGAGAAAAAAAGTTATCACACAATAAAGTTCCCGCGTAGTAACTGTGTGATAAAGGAGGAGATACAATGAGTGACGTATTATCAAATCAACAACTGACAGACGAAGAGCGTATGGCTCATTTTATGAGAAAGATTGAAAATGACGAAAAGATCGAAGCGGATGATTGGATGCCGGATGAATATCGAAATGCACTGATCAAGCTGATTTCCATGCATGGGATCAGTGAAATCATGGGGGCACTTCCCGAGAAGGAATGGGTACCGAAAGCACCTACACTAAGAAGGAAGCTTGGAATCATGGCGAAGGTTCAGGACGAGATGGGCCATGGACAGCTTTTGCTTCGTGTAGCAGAAGATTTAATGAAGCCTTACGGGAAAACACGTGAGCACATTATGAGAGATTTGTTTTCAGGAGATTTAAAGTTTCATAACGTCTTTCACATGGAGGCACCTACCTGGGGAGACGCTGGATTGATCGGCTGGCTTGTGGACGGGGCAGCGATCATCACACAGACGAATATGCTCCATGCTTCATACGGTCCATATGCCCGTGCGCTAAAGCGGATTTGTGCGGAAGAAGTGTTCCACGCACAGCATGGTGAAGCCATCATCATGGCCCTGGCAGAAGGAACTCCCGAGCAAAGGGCATTAGTTCAGGATGCAGTGGACCGCTGGTGGGAATCGCTTCTTATGTTCTTTGGACCGGGTGATGCGAAAACGACAGGTTCCTCTAAACAGGACATCACTATTAAATACAACATCCGGACGAAAACAAATGAACAGCTGAGACAGGACTTTTTCACGAAATATGTTCCAAGGATGCTGTCGTTAGGACTGACACTTCCCGATGAGACAATGTATTTCGATGAAGAGCAGGATTTATGGATCTATAAGCAGCCCGACTGGGACCGCTTCAAGGAAATCATTCGGAACAAAGGTCCGAAATCAAAGGATCGCCTTCGTTTAAGAGAACTATCCTACGACAATAATGCGTGGGTTCGGGAAGCATTAAGCCCTAGTGACCAAGTAAGCTAGAAAGGAATGAGTTGGATGTCTGACAAGGGGCAGAACTTTTATCAGGAATTTGAAGTGTTTAGTAAGAGGACGGACGGTGCGCAGATGCAGCATCAATTCAGTCTGTTGGCACCCAACCATGAGCTTGCCATGGTGATGGCTCAAGAGAATTTCATGAGAAGAGAGCCGGTCTCGGATATATGGGTTGTGAAGCGGTCGGACGTCCGGATGATGACACCCGAGGAAAGAGAGAGTGTCGGTCGTCTTGATAATAAAGATTACCGAAACGCCAAAGGCTACGGTTATCTGAAGAAGAAGTGGAGACAGTACGAACAGGAAATGCTGGATGAGAAAGAAATCATGTCATGGGGAGAGTTGGTGAAGAAGAAATGAAAGTGAAAAGTCCAAATGACCTTCCGAACGCAGATTATAAAGAAGCGCTTCTGAGCCTGCTCTATCAACTGGCCGACGATGATTTCATCCTTGCTTACCGCGGTTCTGAATGGCTGGGACTCGCTCCTCATATTGAAGAGGATGTCGCGTTTTCCTCCATTAATCAAGACACGATGGGGCATGCCACCATGTTCTATCAGCTCCTTGAAGAATTAGGGGAAGGGGATCAGGACCATCTGGCACATGGAAGGAAGGCGTCAGAACGCAGAAATGCCATCTTACTGGAAGAAGTGAATGGTCCCGGAAACTACTTACAAGAACCCCGTTACGACTGGGCCTTTGCTGTTGTAAGACATTATTTCTACAGCGTCGCCAAAAAGGTGCGAATTGACTCGTTAAAGAACTCCTCCTATGAACCACTTGCCGAAATGGCGATCAAAATCAACACAGAATTATATTATCACCTGCTGCACTGGAAAACCTGGTTCATTCAATTAATGAATGCCGGCGGGGAAGCAAGGGAGCGAATGAATAAGGCGATTGAACGAGTATTAAATGAATTCCAGGGAGTTCTGACCCTGGGGCCAATGGGGAAAGAAATGTCCCTTATGGCTCTGATCGAAGGAGAAGAAAGCTTAACGAAACGATGGGAGCTGGCCCTTCAACCTGTCTTCCAATCTACTCAACTATCCTTTCCTCCGAATGTAAACATGAAAAAAGGGAATGGTCGCTTAGGTGAACACACCCCTGAACTGGATACGGCACTTTCTACATTAAGCGAAGTCTATAACACAAATCCCGCAGCAAGCTGGTAAAGGATGAAGGAATATGACTGCAACCGTTTTAGAAGTTCTTCAAACAGTGAAAGATCCTGAAATTGATTCCATCAGCATTGTAGATCTTGGAATGGTCAATCGCATACATCACCAGGAAGATGCCCTGATGATTGAACTCCTGCCAACCTTTGTAGGCTGCCCTGCATTGGAAATAATTAAAGGGAATGTGGAGAAGGCGTGTCGGGATCAGCTTGGAATTCAATCCGTGCAGGTTCAGTTCGTTTATTCTCCTCCCTGGACATCAGACAGGTTAACCGAAAATGGCCGGGAGAGACTGAAGGAATTCGGCATCGCACCTCCGCCTGAACAATTCAATGGGGAAGAATATTGGGAGATTCATTGTCCATATTGCGATTCCCCCTATACCTCCATGGAGAATCTGTTCGGTCCCACCGCCTGCAGAAGCATTCTATACTGCAAGCAATGCCGCAACCCGTTCGAAGCCATGAAACCAATATCGACAATGATGTGAAGTATCTATAAAACTACTGAAAATCAAAGGAGAGATTCCACTATGGTAAAACTAATCGCATTGTATAAGCACCCTGAAAACAAAGAGAAGTTCGATGAACATTACTTCAATACCCACGCTCCGATCACAGCAAAAATTCCTGGCCTTAAAAAGATGGATGTAACGAAAATCGTCGGTTCACCTATGGGCGGAGAAGGCAAATACTACTTAATGTGCGAAATGTATTATGACAATCATGAAGCGATGAAAGCAGCCATGAAATCCGATGAAGGCAAAGCTTCCGGGAAGGACCTTATGGGCTTCGCCGCAGAGTTAGTCACTCTTATGATCGGTGAAGAAGTGAATGAGTAAAGAGTACGAATATATCGTAGTGAGCGAGAGGGACGGACTTGGTTTTATTGAATTGAATAGACCTAAAGTTCTTAACGCCATCAATCGTCCTATGGTATCGGAGTTAGTCAATGCTTTCGAGGCATTCGACCGGAACGACAGTGTAAAAGCAATTGTTTTATCTGGTAGGGGCAGAGCCTTCGCTGCAGGAGCAGACATTGATGAAATGGCGGAAGACGGTGCCATAGATTTAGAGCTCTTGAATCAATTCACGGAATGGGACCGCCTTGCCTGGATCAAGAAACCGATCATCGGGGCGGTCCAGGGGTTTGCGTTAGGGGGCGGGTTTGAGTTAGCTCTTTGCTGCGACATTCTATTCGCTTCTGAGGATGCAAGCTTCGGATTCCCTGAAGTGAATCTTGGAGTCATGCCTGGAGCGGGCGGAACCCAGAGGCTCACCAAGCTGATAGGTAAATCAAGGGCGATGGAATGGTTGTTGTCGGGAGACATGTTTACAGCAACTCAAGCCCTTGAGTGGGGAGTCATCAACCGCGCGATTCCGAAAGAATTATTAATAGAAGAAACAGAGAAATTTGCGAAGAAATTAGCTGCCAAGCCACCGCTTTCCTTGAGATTGATCAAAGAATCTGTTCATAAAGCCGTTGATTCTTCGATTTATGAAGGGATGCAATATGAGCGGAAGAACTTCTATCTTCTTTTTGCCTCTGAAGATCAGAAAGAAGGCATGAAGGCTTTTGTGGAAAAACGCAGACCGGAATTCAAAGGAAAATAAGGGGGCTGCATCATGTTCGAAACCATTAAATATGAAGTGAAAAATAACGTAGCCTGGATTACCTTAAATCGCCCGGATAAACTGAATGCTTTCATTCGTCAACTCAATCTGGAAATCCAAAAGGCCATGAAGGACTCTTCACGAAATGAAGAAGTGAGAGCCATCGTGATTACAGGTGAAGGCCGGGCTTTTTGCTCGGGGCAGGATTTAAGTGAAGTAGATGAATCCATGGATCATGGAGAGGTGCTTAGAAATAATTACGGCCCTATGGTGAAAGAAATTGAGCAGTGTGAGAAACCGGTGATTGCCGCCGTCAATGGAGTGGCAGCAGGAGCGGGATTCAGCCTGGCCCTGGCGTGTGACTTCAGGCTCGTTTCAGAGAAGGCGAGCTTTGTGCAAGCATTTGTTCACGTTGGATTAGTACCGGATTCAGGTAACCTCTATTACTTATCGAAGATTGTTGGCTATGCAAAAGCGCTGGAACTGGCTGTTTTTGGCGAAAAAATAAAAGCAGAAGAGGCTGAAAAGCTTGGCTTGGTCACAAAAATCATCTCTCTCGACCAGTGGCAGGAAGAAACAGCTGCATTTGCCGAAAGAATCGCCGCCATGCCGACGAAAGCAATCGGCTTGATGAAGCGCTTATTAAAGGGGAGCGCGGATCTATCCTTTAACGAATACTTAGAAAAAGAAGCCTGTGCCCAGCGGATCGCAGGTCAGACAGAAGATCATCGCGAAGGTGTGGCAGCCTTCATGGAGAAACGAAGACCAGCCTTTCACGGAAAATAAATCAACCTAAAAGGAGATGGAGTTATGTCTACAGTTAAAGAGCAAAGCTTTGAAGTCCTTGAAATGAAAAGAGAGCATTATTCATTGGTGATCAACGGTCAACGTATGGAAAGCGTTTCGGGTGAAACCTTTACGACGTATAATCCAGCAACAGGTGAAGCCATTGCCACCGTATCACTTGCATCCGCCCAAGATGCTGAAAAAGCGGTTGAAGCAGCGAGAAACGCGTTTGACTACGGTAAGTGGAAGAAGTTCCCGATCAATAAGCGTTCCCGCGTGCTCAATAAAATTGCAGGCATTATGAGATCACGTTTTAATGAACTTGTCTCTCTTGAGATCATGGATAGCGGGAAATCACTATCCGCTGCACAAGGTCAAGTGATGCAAGCGATCGAAGACTTTGAATTCTATGCAGGAGCGATTGTGGGCCATCGTGGCACGGTCAATAATGTACCGGGTCAATTCATGAATGTTGCGGAGAAAGAGCCGGTCGGTGTATGTGCTCAAATCATTCCGTGGAATTATCCATTGATGATGGCAGCGTGGAAAATTGCACCGGCGATTGCTGCGGGCTGCTCGGTTGTCGTAAAACCTGCAACTCTTACACCGTTGACAGCCATTGTACTTGGTGAAATTTGTATTGAAGCAGGAGTTCCTGAAGGGGTTGTAAACGTCATTCCTGGTGCAGGTTCCACTGTCGGGAATTACTTAGTTGAGCATGAAAAGGTTGATAAGGTTGCCTTCACAGGGTCAACACCTATCGGTAAAAACATTATGGAAAAAGCGTCCCAAACGTTAAAGAGAGTGACTCTTGAATTAGGAGGGAAATCACCTAATATCGTTTTTGAAGATGCAGATGTTGATGCAGCAGTGGATGGTTCCCTGTTCGGAATCTTCTATAATACAGGTCAGTCCTGTGAAGCACGCTCCAGATTGTATGTACACGAAGATATCTACGATGAGTTCATGGAAAAGTTCGTTGAAAAGACGAAGAAACTGAAACTGGCTGACCCCAACGATAAAGGAACTCATATCGGTGCGATCATCAACCAGGAGCAGCTGGATACGATCGACGGTTATGTTCAATCTGCCAAAGAAGAAGGAGCCACAATCCTGGTTGGTGGAAGTCCTGCAAAAGTAGAAGGTTTCGAAAAGGGCTATTGGTATGAGCCGACCATCATTACGGACGTGAATCACGATATGAAGGTTGTAAAAGAAGAAATCTTCGGACCAGTCGTTGTGGTAATGAAATTCAAAGATGAAAAAGAAGGGATCAAAATGGCCAACGATAGTGAATATGGTCTCGGTTCAGCTGTTTGGACTCAAAACCATGGCCGTGCGACAAGAGTATCGAAAGCGATCCAAGCCGGAATCGTGATGGTGAACTGCCCGTTCTCCGCATTCCCGGGTACTCCATTCGGAGGCTACAAGCAGTCCGGATTCGGCCGTGAGCTTTGCGTTGAAACGCTCGACCTTTACACAGAAACAAAGAGTATCATTTCTTACTTCGGTAACCGTCCGTTAAATCCATTTGGTGTATAAGAAGACATTAACAAGCAGGGGTTGTCCTATCAGGGTCAACCCCTTATTGCAAGAAAGGGGAAACAAAACATGACACAGCATATTGTGGTAGTAGGTTCCGGTGTAATGGGAAGAGGAATTGCCTATGTAAGTGCAGTTGGAGGCTTCCGGACCACACTGGTTGATATTAAACAAGAACAGTTGGATCATGCCAGGAATGAGATTCAGCATATTTTTCAAAAAGGAATAGAAAGGAATAAGCTCACTCAGCAGCAGTACGTAGAAGCAAAAGAGCTTATGAGTTATTCAACGAATCTTTTGATTGCCGTACGGGATGCCGATGTGGTCATCGAAGCCGTTCCGGAAAAGACAGACATCAAGCGTGGCGTATTTGAAGTGCTGGACGCGCATGCCCCGGACTATTGCTACCTGGCAACGAATACCTCCACCATGAGCCCGACTGAAATCGGCTCCTTTACAAAACGGCCTGACAAAGTCATTGCCATGCACTTTTTCAACCCTGTACATAAAATGCCACTCGTTGAAATCGTGAAGGGATTGGAAACAAGTGATGAAACGGCGGAGGTCATCCAGCAAGTTGCCCGCCTGATGGGGAAAGAAACGGTGGTCATCAATGAGTTCCCTGGTTTTGTCACAAGTAGAATCTCTGCCCTCGTTGGGAATGAAGCCTTTTACATGCTCCAGGAAGGACTCGGTTCTCCTGAAGAAATCGATAAAGCGATCAAGCTCGGGTTAAATTATCCCATGGGTCCGTTTGAGCTGGGAGATTTAGTCGGACTGGATACACGATTGAATAATCTTAAGTACCTTCATGAAAAGCTTGGAGAAAAGTACCGCCCGGCCCCTCTTTTAGAAAAGTATGTGAAGGCAGGACGTCTTGGCCGAAAAACTGGTAAGGGCGTTTACGATTACTCGGAAACAATGGAAAAGGAGCACCAGTCATGAGAGAGGTTGTGATTGTCGATGCTGTCCGTACTCCGATTGGAAAGTACAAAGGCTCTTTAAAAGAGGTGCGTCCTGATGATTTGGGTGCACATGTTATTAAAGCCCTCGTCGAACGAAATCCCCTCGTCCCGGTGGATACGATTGAAGAGGTGGTACTTGGAAATGCAAACGGTGCCGGGGAAGACAACCGGAACGTAGCCCGGATGTCGACACTCCTGGCAGGCCTCCCAGTTGAAGTCGGGGCTACCACCATCAACCGTTTATGCGGTTCTGGACTGGACGCTGTGAACTATGCGGCTAGAGCCATTTTGGCTAATGAAGGGGATGTTTTCATTGCAGGCGGGACTGAAAGTATGACCCGTGCTCCCTACGTCATGGCAAAGCCTTCAAAGGATTTCCCAAGGGGCAATATGGAAATGTTCGATACGACGATAGGGTGGCGCTTCGTTAATTCCCGCCTGAAAGAAAAGTACGGAACCGATTCTATGCCGGAAACAGCCGAAAACGTGGCAAAACAGTTCGGCATTTCAAGGGAAGAACAGGATCACTTTGCTTACTGGAGCCAAATGAAAGCGAAACGTGCCATGGATGAAGAACGGTTTAAAGGAGAGATTGTTCCCGTCGAATTACGGGACCGTAGAGGGAATATCTCAATCTTCCAGATCGATGAACACCCAAGACCCGATACCAATAGTGACAAACTGCAGAAGCTTAAGCCCTTATTCCAAGGAGGAACAGTGACGGCAGGGAATGCATCCGGAGTCAATGATGGTGCATCTGCTCTCTTATTAATGAGCAGAGAGAAGGCTGAAGAATTAGGCGTTACACCGCTGGCCCGCTACATGACATCAGCCACCTCAGGGCTTGAACCTTCAGTGATGGGACTGGGACCGATCTATGCCACACAGAAGGTACTGAAACGGTCTGGCCTTGCCCTGGACCAAATCGGCTTAGTGGAGCTCAATGAAGCATTCGCTGCTCAATCCATCGCCTGCATCAGGGAGCTTGGGCTGAAAGAAGAAATCGTCAATGTGAATGGAGGAGCGATTGCCTTCGGTCATCCCTTGGGAGCAAGTGGAGCACGTATCCTTACCACCCTTCTGTATGAAATGAAAAAGAGAAAGGTACGGTACGGCTTGTCTACCATGTGCATCGGTGTAGGCCAGGGAATCGCGACATTAGTAGAGAATATAGAGTCTTAAGAGCCCAGTTTGTCCAGGGCTCTTTTTGTGATTAGAACATTTGATTTTTAGAAAAGATAGAAGTGAGGTGAGAGAATGGAATTTGAAATCATGACAAAAGAAAGTGAGATTCCATGTCTGGTCGTCGCTGATGAGGACAACGGCAGGTTCATGGTAAGAAAAGCCGACACGAGCGGGGAAGTGTTCAACAGCCAGGAAGAGCTTGTGGAATGGATCGAGACGAATTGGTCAAAAGAGCAGGTTGTAAATACGTATGATTTTGTGAAAATGCTGGAGATGTTGAGGATGTATCATTGAGGGTCGGGCTCTGTAAATGAGCCTGATTTTTTTGTGCTGTAGAAATAGAAAAATCAAGAATATTCATTTATTTTCATAGAATGTTTATGATAATATATAAACTAAACGTAAATTAAACGTCATAAACAAACGGAATATATCTAAAGGAGAGGCACCGATGAATACACGATCAATGATCTTTACACTATATGGGGATTATATACGACACTATGGCAACAAGATATGGATTGGCAGTTTGATTCGCTTGCTTAATGAATTTGGTCACAACGATCAAGCGGTCCGGGCAGCTATTTCGAGAATGAATAAGCAAGGTTGGGTTCAGGCAGAGAAACAGGGGAACAAAAGCTACTACTCCCTGACTGAACGCGGAGTGACCCGTATGGAAGAAGCGGCAAAGAGGATTTTTAAGCTCAAACCCGAACAATGGGACGGTAAATGGAGAATCCTTATGTACTCGATTCCTGAAGAGATTAGGAGCATCCGGGATGAACTGAGAAAGGAACTGGTTTGGAGCGGATTCGGAACTCTTTCGACGAGCACGTGGATTTCTCCCAACAATCTAGAAGTACAAGTACAAACCCTAATTGGAAAATACGATATTAAAGAATACGTCGATTTCTTCATTGCTGGATATGAAGGGCCCAATGAGAATCAACGATTGATCGAGAAAAGCTGGGACCTTAAAGAAATCAATGACCGCTACCAGGAATTCATTTCTCACTACAGTCAAAAATACATGATTGATAAAAGTAAAATCGGAAAAGGACAGATGAGCGATGCTGAATGCTTCGTTGAACGAACGAAGCTTGTCCATGAATACCGCAAATTCCTTTTCGTCGATCCAGGCTTACCAGAAGAGCTGCTGCCTGAAAAGTGGCTGGGAGCACACGCAGCCTCCCTGTTCGGAGAATACTACAAAGAACTCGCAGAACCAGCCTCCCGTTTCTTCGAAAGTGTCTTCGAAGACGGAAACGAGCTAAAAAACAAAGACCAAAGCTACAACGTCATGACCCATCCATTATTACTAGACTGACAAAAAACCACTTGCTGCTTCGGCAAGTGGTTTTTTTGAGGGACGGACCTCCGGAATCTACAAAATATATACTTGTCTAACAATTCCAAAAAGTATAACATTAATTTAACGAAGGGGGATTTTTATGAATAACCTATCCGAACTATTACATATAAAATATCCAATTATTCAAGGGGGAATGGGGAACATCAGCAATGCCCAGTTGACCGCAGCCATCTCGGAAGCCGGGGCACTCGGTACGATCGGAGTCGGAACGATGAGTATGGAGGAAGTGGAAGGGATTGTTGTTGAAACCAAGAAACGAACAAACAAGCCATTCGCATTAAACATCCCGATCTCCATCACCCCACACCTGCAGGAAATGATTCGCCTAGTGGTGACTCATCGAATACCAGTCGTTTCCCTGTCAGCTGGAAATCCCGCCCCACTCATCCCGTACTTTCATGAGCACAATGTTAAGGTGATTTGTGTCGTCGCATCTAAAAAGCAGGGCAAGAAAGCGGAAGACGCCGGTGCAGATGTGATCGTGGCGGAAGGTTATGAGGCTGCCGGGATCAACTCCAATCTGGAAACGACAACGCTTGCCCTAATTCCACAACTCGTGGATACTGTGGACATTCCTGTGGTCGCAGCAGGAGGAATAGGTGATGGAAGGGGACTCGCTTCCATGCTCGCGCTAGGTGCCAGTGGTGTGCAAATGGGAACGAGGTTCATTGCTACACAGGAAGCTCCTTTTCATGAAAACTATAAATCGACACTAGTGGAAGCAAAAGATGATAGCACGATCATCGTCGGGCGTTCTATCGGAAGGGTAAGAAGGGTCATGAAAACGCCTTATGCTGCACAACTGATTCAAAAAGAACAAGAGGGGGTCGAACTTGAAGAGTTCAGTCAAATGACCTCGGAGGATTATCATCGTGTAGGGGCACTTGAAGGCAAGCTGGATCAAGGCTTTATCAACGGAGGGCAGGTGTCTGGCCTTGTGTCAGATGTTCCGACTGTGAAGGAACTGGTAGAGAGAATGATAAATGATGCCCAGGGGATTTTTAGGAAGCTTTCGGGCAGCGGTGTGGAATCTTAATAGATTGTTGTGAAAGGGGCGCTTTTCCTTAATTGGGAAAGTGTCTTTTTTATGGTGGTGTTCACAATTTGGCACAAGTTTTGGTGAAAGTGGCACAAGTTTAGTAGATTTCAGCACAACAGTATGAAAAGAAGAGCGTGAAGTAGAAAAACTATAGCAAGAAACTATCGAAAATCCAGGATAATTGGAGTCCTTCAGAAAAATTTTCCCCGAATCCCTCTAGAAATCACTGCTAATACCGACTATACTAGTATTAATTTTTAAATTTTCGGAATATTATTGACTATTTTGTGACAGGAGTGATAATATAACGTTGTATTTACGCTGAAGATCATTTTTATCATACTTGGGTTTGCTAGTCTACTAGACTACTGATCATAAATTAGGAAGAGAAAAAGGGGGATTTCTGTGAAGAAGAAGAGTTTATTACTTGTTGTCATCTCAATGATGCTGGGAATGCTGGTTTTAGCGGGCTGTGGTAGTGATACAAGCTCAGGTGGAGGAGATGGTGAAAAACAATATGTTATCGGGGTAACCCAAATTGTGGAACATCCGTCTTTAGATGCAGCGTTTGAAGGTTTTAAGAAAGCTTTAGCTGAAAATGGCCTTGAAGAAGGTAAAAATGTGAAGTTTGATGTTCAAATTGCTCAAGGGGATCCTACAAATTCACAAACGATCGCCAAGAACTTCGTTGGTGATGGCGTCGACCTCATCTTTGCAAACTCAACCCCAAGTGCTCAGCACGCATTAAATGCTACAAAGGAAATTCCAATCGTGTTCACGTCAGTGACTGATCCCGTTGGTGCTGAATTAGTGAAATCCTTCGAGGAGCCTGGTGAGAATATCACAGGAACCACAGATACTCATCCTGAAGCAATCTCTAAGACAATTTCATTTATTACGGATGAAATGAAAGCGAAAAATATTGGTGTTATTTATAACTCAGGTGAACAAAACTCCGTTGTACAGGCTGAAGAAGTGAAAAAGCTTGCTGAAGAAAAGGGAGCAAAAGTTGTTGAAGCTTCTGTATCTACGTCAGCTGATGTAAAGCAAGCGGCAGAATCACTGGTAGGTCGTGTGGATGCGATTTACGTTCCTACTGATAATACGGTAGTATCTGCATTGGAATCAGTCATCAGTGTCTCAAATGATAAAGATATTCCTTTATTTGTGGGTGAACTGGATTCAATGAAAAAAGGTGCGATTGCAGCTAGTGGATTCAGCTACGAAGATCTTGGGTACGAAACGGGATTGATGGCTGCAAAAATTTTAAAAGGTGAAAAGAAACCTTCTGAAATCAATGTTGAGTATCCAAAGAATTTTAAGTTAATGATCAATAAGCAAGCTGCTGAAGAGCAAGGTGTAGAAGTCCAGGATACATGGTCTGATTTAGGAGAGTTTTACGAAGAGAAATAAGAGAGGATGATGATTCGTGCCAACAGCAATATTCGCATCCTTTGAATCTGGAATCATTTACGCTATTATGGCCCTCGGAGTCTACTTGTCCTTTCGGATATTGGATTTTCCTGATTTAACAGTCGATGGCAGCTTCGTTACGGGAGCCGCTGTCGCTGCCACCATGATTGTCAGTGGCGTAAATCCAGTCATCGCAACCATTACAGCGATTGTCATCGGATTTGTTGCAGGATGTATAACAGGATTACTTCACACATTTGGAAAGATTAATGCCTTATTATCAGGGATTTTAATGATGATTGCTCTTTATTCAATCAATCTCAGGATAATGGGACGATCGAATGTACCTTTACTTAGTCAGGATACTGCTTTTACAGGGGTGGAAGGATTCTGGTCACCACTCGGGATCGATGCCGCTCTCAATAAATTGTGGATGGCGGTCGGACTCGGGGAGCCTGTACCGGGAACATGGAGCATTTTATTCATCATGACGATCATTACCCTTGTCATTAAATTTTTAACGGATGGCTTTTTGAAAACGGAAGTTGGATTGGCCCTTAGAGCGACAGGAGATAATCAGCGAATGATCCGCAGCTTTTCCGCTAATACGAATCTAATGATCATTCTTGGCTTGGGAATCTCGAACGGGATGGTTGCACTATCCGGTGCGTTGATTGCTCAGTATAGCCGTTTTGCAGATGTTGGAATGGGTATCGGGATGATTATCATTGGACTTGCTTCCGTCATCATTGGAGAAGCCCTATTTGGAACGAAAACAATCGCCCGTACTACATTGGCTGTCATTGGAGGAGCGATCATCTACCGATTGGTCGTTTCCATGGCCCTTCGTGTCGATTTCCTGGAAACGGGAGATATGAAGCTGATCACGGCGACAATCGTGATTCTTGCACTTGTGATGCCTAAAGTGATGGATCGCTACAAGGATAAGAAACGAAAAGCTCAGCGAATGGCAGAACGAATAAACAAGGCTCCTATCACAGATGGAAAGGGTGAGAGCGGTGTTACAATTAAATAGAATTCACAAAGTATTTAATGAAGGGACACCTGACGAAAAAATCGCCCTTGATGACATCCAGCTGACTCTGAAACCAGGGGATTTCGTCACTGTGATTGGAAGTAACGGAGCTGGGAAATCGACATTGATGAACATCGTTTCAGGTGTGCTTCTGCCAGATATCGGAAATGTTCTCATCGATGATCATGACGTCTCGAAGGTTTCCGAGTATAAACGATCAAAGCTCATCGGTCGCGTGTTCCAGGATCCCATGGCAGGAACGGCGCCTTCCATGACCATAGAAGAAAACCTGGCTATGGCGTATTCACGAAATCGTACGCGTACCTTTAAAATGGGGGTAACCAAAAAACGGAGAGTGTTTTTCAAAGAAGTACTGGAAACTCTTCACTTAGGGTTAGAAAACCGATTGAATGCAAAGGTAGGATTATTATCAGGCGGGGAAAGGCAAGCGCTCTCTCTACTGATGGCGACATTTACCGAGCCGTCGATCTTATTGCTGGATGAGCATACGGCGGCATTGGATCCTGCTAGAGCTGATCTGATTACAAACCTGACAAAAGAGATTGTAGAGAAGTATAAGCTCACGACCTTAATGGTGACCCATAACATGCAGCAGGCGCTTGACCTTGGCAACCGATTGATCATGATGGATAAAGGTCAAATCATATTAGAGGTAAATGAAGAAGAGAAGAAGCACCTCACAGTCGAAGGACTTCTACATGAATTCCAACGGATCCGTGGAAGCAAACTCGCAAGCGACCGGGCACTTCTTTCATAAGATTAACAACCTTCTACAAAAAGCAACGGGACTTTGTTCCGTTGCTTTTTTGTGTTTGGAATATTTTAATTGTTTATCTGGAAGGGAGTCGCCTAGCGTTGGCGGCTAGAGGCTCGAGGTCATAAGTCAAACTTACCAAGAAGGCAAAAGACGCCTTTCCGGCAAGTTTGACTTATGCTTGTCGCCTCTGAGCAAGCCGCCTTCGCATTTGAGTGAGGGACGGACCTTCGGCTTCGCCGATAGGTCCGTCCCTCTGCATAACTTATATTAATATAATATTTTAAATTTTAACAATTTATTGACTATTTATAAAACAAAATGTTATTATATCGTTGAATTAACGTTATATAAAAATATATAATTTGTTGGTTTAAAGGGGGAAAGCAATGAAGTCTGGATTAGCAGAAGGACATACGGCAGTCGTCACGACAGAAGTAATCCCCAGCATGTATGCCCAGTTTGAAGGAAACGTCGTACATCCTGTGTATTCAACCGTCTCGATGGTTTACCACATGGAATGGGCATCGAGAAAAATCATTCTACCCTATTTAGAAGAACATGAAGAAGGTATGGGAGCCAAAGTGAACGTTGAGCATATGGCTCCGGCGAAAATCGGTTCCTCTCTTGAAATTAAAGCGAGCGTTATTAAATATGAACGAAATATCATCGTAACCGAAGTGACTGTCAGAGATAGAGAGAGTGACAGACTCATTGGAAAAGGTGAAGTAAAGCAAGTGGTCCTGCCAAAAGAAAAAATCAACGAAAGAATAAAAGAAAACTAGTTTTGACCACTTCTTGAATAAGAATGTAAAAGGAGGAAGCTTTAGTGCCTAACGTAACGACAAAAATGAAAGCGGTTCCAACAAGAGAGCTTGTGGGGGGAATAGAAATGGATATGTTTCAGAAAATACAAAATCATGAGCAGGTTGTATTCTGCAACGATGAAGAAACAGGACTCAAAGCCATCATCGCCATACATAATACCACTCTCGGCCCTGCACTGGGCGGATGTCGAATGAGACCTTATGCATCAGTGGATGAAGCATTGGAGGACGTTTTACGTTTATCAAAAGGAATGACTTACAAATGTGCCGCGGCCGATGTGGACTTTGGAGGAGGAAAAGCGGTTATTATCGGGGATCCTGAAAAAGACAAACATCCGGAACTGTTCCGTGCCTTCGGTCAATTCGTTGAATCCCTTAACGGACGATTCTATACAGGGACAGACATGGGGACCACGCCTGAAGATTTTGTTTATGCATTAAAAGAAACGAATTGTATTGTAGGCGTTAATGAAGAGTACGGAGGTAGTGGAGATTCATCCATCCCGACTGCCATGGGAGTGATCTACGGCTTGCAGGCAACCAACCAAAACGTGTGGGGTTCAAAGGATCTTCATGGAAAAAGCTACGCCATTCAAGGGTTGGGAAAAGTGGGATATAAGGTAGCCGAGCGTCTACTGGAAGAGGGAGCGGACCTCTACGTAACGGATATTAGCCAGAAATCCATCGATCAGTTGGTTTCCAAGGCGAAAAGTATGGGAGCAGCGATCAAGGTCGTAGGCGGGGATGAAATCTACTCAGTTGATGCGGATGTATTCATACCATGTGCAATTGGCGGGATCATCAACGATCATACGATTGATCAGCTGAAAGTAAAAGCGGTTGTAGGATCTGCCAACAACCAATTATTGGACCTGTCTCATGGAATGCAGCTGCATGAAAAAGGGATTCTTTACGCACCTGATTACATCGTCAATGCAGGCGGATTGATTCAAGTAGCTGACGAATTATACGAACCTAACAAAGAACGCGTACTCCAAAAAACAAGTGCCATCTATAACAGCCTCCAGAATATTTACCTGCAATCAGAAAACCAGCACATGACCACAGTCGAAGCAGCCAATCGTTTCTGTGAAGACCGCATTCATTCACGCACAAGAAGAAACAGCTTTTTCTCCCACGCAAAACGTCCGAAATGGTCGGTTAGGACATAAAAAAGCAAATCAAGAGTTTACCGTAACGACAAAAAAGCACCACAAGAGGTGATGAAATGATCGAGGAATTTAAATTGGTTCAGGTAATTGATCAACAAGGAGAATTACTTCAATGGGAGTATGAAAAGGATATTTCAGAAGACTTGGCCCGTACATTTTATCGGCATTTAATCAGGATCCGTACCTTTGATAGGAAGGCGGTGAGTCTCCAACGTCAGGGAAGGATCGGGACGTATGCTCCTTATGAAGGACAGGAGGCGTCCCAGGTGGGGAGCGCACTTGCCCTAAAGGACAAAGACTGGTTATTCCCATCCTATCGTGATCATGGCGCAACCATGACATTCGGACATTCCCTGCTTCATATCCTCCTATTCTGGAAAGGTCGGAATGAAGGATGTGTGCCCCCGGAAGGAAAGAATATTTTCACTCCCGGTATTCCGATAGCGACCCAGCTTCCACATGCGGTAGGGGCGGCTTATGCGGAGAAGAGAAAAGGAACACGTAATGCAGCCATTGTTTATTTTGGAGATGGTGCCACTTCAGAGGGTGATTTCCATGAAGGATTGAACCTGGCAAGCGTCTGGGAGGCCCCGGTTGTCTTTTTTAATCAAAATAACCACTATGCCATATCCGTTCCCATGCACAAGCAAATGAAAACGAAAACCATTGCCCAGAAGGCTCTTGCCTATGACATTCCAAGTGTTCGAATCGACGGCAATGATATTTTTGCTGTTTATTTTGAAACGTTGAAAGCATTGGAGAGAGCGAGAAATGGGGACGGACCTACCTTGATCGAGTCCGTGACGTGGAGATATGGTGCCCACACGACTGCCGATGATCCGACCAAATACCGTGATCAGCTGGAAAGTGAGAGCCGTCGCAGGGAGAACGATCCTGTTGATCGCTTAACGAGATTCATGAAGCATAAAGGCTGGATCGATGAAGAGTGGATGACGTCTGTTCAAAAGGAATGTGCGAAGGAAGTGGATCTTGCCGTCGAGGAGTTAGAAGCCTATCCAGCAGCAGATCCGAGTGTGATCTTTGATTATGTGTTTGCCACCCCAACGTGGACGATTCAAGAACAAAAAGAAAAGCTCCTTGAGCTATTGAGAGGTGAGTAGAATGAGCACCTTAACAAAAATGAAGACGCTGACGATGGTTCAAGCCATCACGGACGGTATGAGGGTGATGCTTGAGGAAAACGAGGATGTCCTATTGATGGGTGAAGACATCGGAACGAATGGTGGTGTGTTTCGGGCAACGGACGGTCTTCAACAGGAATTTGGGGAAGACAGGGTTCTCGATACACCTTTAAGTGAAGCAGGGTTTATTGGAGCGGCTATTGGTATGGGGTTAAACGGTTTTCGTCCTGTAGCTGAGGTCCAATTTCTGGGGTTCATCTATCCAGCATACGAACAGATCATGACCCATGCTTCCCGGTTGCGTTCCCGTACTCTTGGTCATTTCACCTGTCCATTGGTGATACGTGCTCCTTATGGTGCTGGAGTCAGAGCCCCTGAAATTCACTCCGATAGCACGGAAGCGCTATTTACACATATGCCGGGAATTAAAGTCGTTTGTCCCGCAACACCGTATGATGCGAAGGGACTGTTGATTGCTGCCATTGAAGATCCGGATCCCGTTCTCTTCTTGGAGCCTATGAGATGCTACCGATCTTCACGTGAAGAAGTACCGGAGGAAAAGTATACGGTGGAAATCGGGAAAGGAAAAGTAGTCAAGGAAGGTGAAGATGTCACGATCATCGCATGGGGGGCCATGGTGAAGATAGCTGAGGATGCTGCTAAGGAAGCGACAGGTAAAGGCATTTCCTGCGAAGTGCTTGATCTAAGGACACTCTATCCCCTGGATAAGGACCTCATTTCAAGTTCTGTCCAGAAAACGGGAAGAACCGTGATCGTCCATGAAGCCCATGCCACCGGTGGAGTCGGAAATGATGTGCTGGCGATTATCAATGACACATCCTTTTTATATCAAAAAGCGCCGACTGAACGGGTGACTGGATTCGATACCCCTGTTCCTTATTTCGGATTTGAAGATTTCTATCTACCTGACAGCAAACGTGTATTAGCTGCAGTGGAAAAAGTAGCACGCTATTAGACAAGGAGGGAGTCCATGGAAGTTAAGCTTCATGATATTGGGGAAGGCATGACCGAAGCCAATATCAATCACTTTCTTGTGAAAGTGGGAGATGTCGTAAAAGCCGATCAACCATTAGTAGAGGTTCAAACAGATAAAATGACTGCGGAGATTCCGGCACCTTTTTCAGGTGTGATCAAGGAATTTACGGTAAGTGAAGGGGAAACGATTCCAGTGGGATCCACTGTTCTGTTAATGGATCATGAACAAGTGAAACAGACTGGAGGCGAGCGATCCATTTCACAAACAACTCAAGTGTTGAAGAAAAGAAGGATCCTTGCATCCCCGTATACGAGGAAAATAGCAAGGGAGAATGGTATCAACATAGAGGAAGTGGTTGGTTCCGGAGTGGGAGGCAGAATCCTTGATGAAGACATTTTCCTTTATATGAAAGGAGAAAGTCATACATCTCCACAGCCAGTGGAAGAATCTAAATCCGTCACACCTGCAGCATCAAAAGAATCCGGCACAAAGACCATTCCTTTTCGAGGCAGACGCAAACAAATTGCTTCTAAAATGTCACAGTCACTCAGAACGATCCCGCACTGTACCCATTTTGAAGAAATCGATGTTACGAATCTGCTATCCTGGAAAGATACCATGAAAGTGAGCGGCGGGTCCATTTCCGTTGGAGCTTATTTTATCAAAGCCATTTCTGTCTGTTTGAAAGAGTTTCCAATCTTCAATGCCCGTCTCAATGAACAGGAGGAGTGTGTCGAGCTCCAGTCCCATCACAATATTGGAATCGCTGTAGATGCAGACGAAGGACTGATTGTCCCCGTCATAAAACATGTTGAAGGGAAAACAATGAAGGACATCCACAGAGAAATGAAGACATTGACCATTAACGCACAGGAAGGCAAGTTAACGATGAAAGATATCAAAGGCGGAACCTTCACGGTCAGTAACGTAGGGCCCCTGAACGGGTCGATCGGAGCCACTCCGATCATTAACGAACCGGAAGTTGCCCTCCTCGCTTTCCATAAGACGAAGAAACGCCCTATGGTGAATGATAAGGATGAAATTGTCGTCCGCTCCATGATGAATGTGTCTATGTCGTTTGACCACAGAGTGGTAGATGGCGGAACGGCCGTGAAGTTTACAAATCGATTACGGGATTTGATCGAACAGCCCGAGTCCATGCTTTTGGAGTTGATGTAAATGGTAGTGGGAGAGATCACAGAAGATAAAGAGATTGTCGTCATCGGGGGAGGTCCAGGCGGCTATCATGCAGCCATTCGAGCTGCGGGTTTAGGACTGAATGTGACGCTGATCGAAAGAGAAGAGCTGGGCGGGACCTGCTTGAATAAAGGCTGCATTCCATCAAAAGTCTTTACCCATTTTGCCCAAGAATTCAAAAAGACGAAGCACCTGAAAGAGATGGGGATGGAGTTTGGGGAAGTAGAAGCAAATCTTTCTACTCTTCAAAGCTATAAAAATAAAAAAATCACACAGCTTCGAAAAGGTGTGGAATCCCTTTGTAAAGCGAATAAGATTGAGATCGTAAAGGGTTCTGCATCCTTCCTGTCAGAATCCCGCATTGGAGTTGAAAACGGTCATGAGTTTTCCCTCTTTAATTTCAAGCAGTCCATCGTCGCGACTGGTGGTGAATTTCATTACCCGGAGGGGATAGAATTTAATTCGACTCTTGTACTGAAGGAGAGAGAAATTTTTCAGCTGGAGGAAATACCAGAGGAACTCATCGTATACGGGGGCGATTATATTTCCTTAGAGATCGCGTCTGTTTTCTCCCTATTGGGCAGCAGCGTCACGCTTATTTTAAATGATGAATTTTCATTTGACTCTTCTATTTCAAAAGAGCTATTCAGGCAATTGAAAAAGCAGAAAATCAATGTGATCAAGAATTCGACCGTGCAAACTGCGAGCCAAACAGAAGGGAAAGTCATGGTGAGGCTGGACAAAGAGAACGGGGAAGTGGTTTCTTTGGAAGGCTCTCATTTTGTGGGGAGCGGAATAGTAAAGCCGAATATAAGCGACCTTGGCCTTGACCGTCTGGGCCTTGAGCTGACAGAAGAAGGCTATATCCATACGGATTATCAGGGAAGAACCTCCATTCCAACTATATGGGCGATCGGCGATGTAACGGAAGGTCCGTCCCTCGCAGTCAAAGCGATCAAACAGGGGAAGGCGGCTGCAGAGGCGATGGCTGGGCTAGAGGTGGAGGTAGATCTGCAGTTTGTGCCGACGGTGGTGCAGATGAGCCCGCCAATTGCGTGTGCGGGCCTTACCGAGGAGGAAGCACGAGAGGAAGGTTATTCGGTTAGAGTGAGTGAGAACCCTGTCAGAGGAAACGGGTACGCTCAGCTGACGGATGAAAAGGATGGATTCGTGAAAGTCGTGTCAGACAGTGAAACGGATTTGATTCTTGGGATTCATATAATGGGGATGGGAGCAGCCGAGTTGATCACCTCAGGGGTGCTTGGCCTTGAAATGGCAGCGAGAGATGAGGACTTTCGCTTTCCTGTATATCCTCATCCAAGTATGAACGAAAGCTTATTAGAAGCGGTTGAAGGATTAAAGGGAGACGCCGTGCACATGCCTACCCGAAAAAAAGAGCTGGCGAGATAAAGTGAGGGACACGCTTTTACGCAGAGAAGCGTTTAAGCTTTACTAGCGACTCTTGAGAAGTTCTAGAAAACTATTTAATATAATATTCAGAATAAATTAACGTTTAATGGAGGGTTCAGGATGCAAGAGAATGTAGCAAAAAAGCAGGTTAAAGTAGAAGATGTCTTCCCGGTAAGAGATGTCGATTATTTAGAGTATTATACGGGAAATGCAAAGCAGGCCGCCCACTTCTTCTGTACGGCATTCGGATTTAAGACCGTTGCCTATTCAGGACTGGAAACAGGAAATCGTGACTCAGTATCCTATGTACTGCAACAAAATAAAGTACGATTGGTGATTACAGGAAGCCTGCACGAAGGCAGCCGGGTGTCCCAATTCGTGAAGCATCACGGGGACGGCATTAAAGATATCGCCCTTGTGGTGGATGATGTTGAAAAGGCTTACACTGGAGCGGTGTCCCGCGGCGCGATTGAAATCATGCCCCCTTCTACGCTCGAAGATGATAACGGAAAACTGAAAAAAGCCATCATTGGTACATACGGGGATACGATTCACACCCTTGTAGAACGTAAAGATTATAAGGGGATCTTCATGCCAGGCTTTGAAAAGTATGATTCTTCGCTGAAAAATGAAGATGCAGGCATCATCGCTGTCGATCATGTAGTAGGAAACGTGGAGCGCATGGAAGAGTGGGTGGAGTATTACGAAAAAGTGATGGGCTTTAAGGAAATGCGTCATTTTACGAATGAAGATATTACAACAGAATACTCTGCCCTTATGTCGAAGGTGATGCATAACGGCGGTCGAATCAAATTCCCGATCAATGAGCCGGCCGAAGGAAAACGCAAATCACAAATCCAGGAATACCTTGAATTCTATGGTGGTCCCGGCGTTCAGCATATTGCCATCTTAACCGAAGACATCGTGAAAACAGTCGGTATTTTAAAAGAAAACGGGGTGGAATTCCTTAACACGCCGGATTCCTATTACGACATGCTTTCAGAGCGTGTAGGGGAAATCGACGAAGAGATTTCTAAAATCAAAGAGTTGAATATTTTAGTAGACCGTGATGACGAAGGCTACCTGCTTCAAATTTTCACAAAACCAATCGTGGACCGTCCAACCCTATTCATTGAAGTGATTCAACGAAAAGGTGCAAGAGGATTCGGAGAAGGAAACTTCAAAGCATTATTCGAATCCATCGAGCGGGAGCAGGAACGCAGAGGAAACCTATAAAAATAAAAAAATAGATAGATAGAACATATATAACGGGGGTCAAAGGACCGGTCAGGGGGTTAACTCATGAAGAGATTAGCTGCTTCTACTCATAATATCGTACAGATTGCGGGTACTATATTTGAACGAGAAGATAAGCTAACACGTGAGTCAACCCCCTTCATCCATGAGGAAGGCGGGGATTCATGTATGGCACTGAAGTTCAAAACAAGAGAAGCGGTCTCACATATCGCTCCATATGTGCTGGGGAAAACGCTCTCAGACTTACAGAAGGAGCATGGTCTGAGCTCTATCAGAAAGCTATCAGAAAATGAAAACATATATGGCTGCTCTTCAAAAGTGAAGCAGTGGTTTAAAGAAAACGGAAGCGACTTGTTTTTGTATCCAGACGGAGCTGCCGTCGACCTTAGTCATAAGGTAGCGACATTTTTAGGAGTGCCTAAGGAACAGCTCGTGTTTGGGAATGGCTCGGATGAAGTGATCCGATTATTGACGAGGGCCTATTTGAGTAACGGTGACGCAGCCATTATGGCGGACGTTACTTTTCCCAGGTATCAAACCAATGTGTTCTTAGAAGGGGGCACCCCGATTATCGTTCCTTTAGTCAACGGTACTCATGACCTGCAAGCGATGCACGACCAGATCACCCCGAGCACCAAGATGATCTTTGTGTGTAATCCCAATAATCCTACCGGGACCATCGTCGGAAAGAAAGAGCTCCTGGAATTTATCGGGAGGGTACCGTCGCATATATTGGTGGTAGTGGATGAAGCCTATATGGAATACGTCACAACCGATGATTATTTAGAAACCTTGCCGCTGCTGTCAACATTCGAAAATCTGATTGTTCTTAGAACATTTTCAAAGATATATGGCCTTGCGGGATTAAGAGTCGGTTTCGGCGTCATGAACCAAGAAATAGCTGAACAGCTCCGAAAAGTGAAAGATGTCTTCAATGTAAATACGGTTGCTCAGAAGTCAGCGATCATCGCCATTGAAGATCAGGCATTTATAAGAGAGTGTACTCATAAGAACGAGCAGGGTCGCCTCTTTTTAGAAGGGGAGTTTGACCGTCTGGGTGTATCCTATTTCCCCTCTCAATCGAACTTTATCATGGTGGATACCGGATTGAATGGTGACATGGTCTCATATGAGCTTGTGAAAAGGGGATTGGTCGTCCGTTCAGGAACTCTTCTTGGGTACCCAACGACCGTACGGGTCACGATTGGAACAGAAGAGGATAACAAGAGGTTCATACAAGCGTTGGAAGATATTTTACAAAGTGAAGGGGTGAAATAGATGGATATCAAACCGCATACTCTTCAGTGGCAGGATGCTTATAAATTAATGATTGGCTCGATTTTACCGCGTCCGATTGCGTTCGTTTCATCTCTTGATGAAGGAGGGAATGCGAATCTTGCACCATACAGCTTTTTTACGGCCATTTGTGCCGACCCGATGCTCGTCTGCTTCTCTCCCATGAGAAAGGGAAAGGATGGCAGCAAAAAAGATACCCTTGAAAATATCGAGAAGACGAAGGAATTCGTCATCAATATCGTCAGTGAAGAGTTCGTGGAGAAAATGAATAATTGTGCCATCGAATATGAATCTGGCGTTGATGAATTCGAACAAGTCGGTCTGACGAAGGAAGAGTCCATCATGGTAAAGCCTCCTGGAGTATCTGAAAGCAAGGTTCAATTAGAATGCGTTCTTCATGAGGTTCTCCACTTCGGCGATCATCCTGGTGCAGGGAGTCTTGTGATCGGGAAGGTAGAATGCGTCAGAATCGATGACGAACTCTATTACGACGGCAAAATAGATTCAGAGAAGTTAAAGCCGGTAGGAAGACTGGCTGGACAAATGTACACCAAACCATTATCCGATTCATTTGAATTGATCCGAAAAAGGTGATGACACGTGAAGCTGGTTAGCTTTTTAAAAGAAGGAGAAGTAAGAGCGGGAAAAGTTCAGGATGAACTTGTCGTAGACATCCATGCTGTGAGCGGAGGTTTGCTCCCTAAAGATATGTTATCCATCATCGAGCTTGGAGGCGAAGGCCTAAAACGGATGAAGGAGCTCGGCACCTTTTCAGAAAAAGACAAAGGAGTGTATTCACTACGTGATGTCACCCTGTTGTCGCCGATTCCAAGGCCTGTCAGCATACGTGATTTCTATGCATTTGAAGAGCATGTGAAAACGGCACGTAAACGGAGGGGACTCGATGTGGTTCCAGAATGGTATGACATCCCCGTCTTTTATTTTACCAATCACTTAGCTGTAAAAGGTCCTGGCGATCACATCGCAAAACCTGCTGGATGTGAGTGGCTCGATTATGAATTGGAAATCGCCTGCGTTATTGGCAGAGAAGGAAAAACCATTTCAAAAGAAAACGCAGAAGACCATATATACGGCTATTTCATCATGAATGATTGGAGTGCCAGAGACATCCAGAAGCATGAGATGAAAGTAGGACTTGGACCCGCGAAAGGAAAGGATTTTGCCACTTCTTTCGGTCCTTATTTAGTGACGAAGGATGAACTGGAAACCTATCGCAAGGGAAACCGTTTTGATCTTCCTATGTCGGCAAAAGTGAATGGGATACTTTTATCCGAGGGGAATTATCAGGACATCCATTATACTTTTGCAGACATGATCGAGCGTGCCTCGCAAGACGTCACCCTGTATCCCGGCGAAGTGATTGGATCTGGAACTGTTGGAACAGGATGTATATTGGAGCTGGGTCCTGAAACGCATCCATGGTTGAAGTCGGGGGACTTGGTGGAATTAGAGATTAGAGGATTAGGAGTCTTGAGTAATACGATTGCAAAGAAAAGAGAGGAGGAGAACCATGTACTATCGTCAACTGGGGAAAATACCTCACAAACGTCACACCATGTTTAAAAAGGATGATGGCACGCTCTACAGGGAGCAGGTCATGGGGACGAAGGGGTTCTCGGGAACACAGTCGATTCTGTATCATCATCATTTGCCGACGGCTGTGGCGAAGACAGAGTATTTAGGAAGTTATATGCCGGAGTTTGAGGAAGAGGGTGCTCTCCGTCATCGACATTTCTTTACAGACAGAGTCGAGAAAAAAGGCTGTGCCTTAAAGAGCCGTGAATATTTACTCGGTAATTCGGACTTATTGATTGGAACAGCCTATGTCACAGAAAAGATGACAAGCTTTTACCGAAATGGTGATGGAGATGAAATGCTATATATCCATTTTGGTAAAGGGCAGGTAGAGACGATGTTCGGAACCCTCACCTATGGAAAAGGGGATTATGTGGTGATTCCGATCGGGACCATCTACCGTGTCGTTCCTGAAGAAGAGACGAAGATGCTGATCGTCGAGTCCTTCAGTCAGATTACCACACCTCGCCGTTATCGAAATGAGTACGGACAATTACTCGAGCACAGTCCGTTTTGTGAGCGGGATTTACGAGGGCCTGAGAAGCTTGCAACGATGGATGAAGAAGGAGAATTCGAAGTGATCACCAAATCAAGGGGAGCGCTTCATTCCCATGTGTTAAATCATCATCCACTGGACGTCGTCGGCTGGGATGGTTATCTTTATCCTTGGGTATTCAACATTGAGGACTTTGAGCCGATCACAGGACGTGTGCATCAGCCGCCTCCTGTTCATCAAACGTTTGAAGGGCATAACTTCGTTGTCTGCTCATTTGTTCCAAGACTATATGACTACCATCCGGAATCGATTCCGGCTCCTTATAATCACAGCAACGTGAACAGCGATGAGCTGCTGTACTATGTGGAAGGAAACTTCATGAGCAGAAAGGGAATCAAAGAAGGATCGATTACCCTCCATCCGAGCGGGATTCCACACGGTCCACATCCAGGAACGACAGAAGCCAGTATCGGGAAAAAAGAAACCCTGGAGCTTGCCGTTATGATCGATACTTTCAAACCGTTGAAGATCGTTAAAAAAGCAAAGGATGTCGAAGATCCGAATTATATGTTTACATGGGTGTAAAGGAAGAATCAATCCAAAGACCGTCCGGTTACTTGGGTTGATTCTTTTTTATTTATATACAGTTTAATATAGTGGCGACTGCTTTTTGGGAGAATATATTTCTTTATGAAAGATTATTCATTCCTGTAGAAAAAATAAAATTACATTCTGGTTTGAAAGGCATTACGGATTATGGGAATGAAAGGTTTTAATAGAATTCATTACATATTGGTGATCGTCTTACCAGATTAATAATCATTCATCCCTACAAATTAATAGAAAAATGAATTCTCAATTATGAAAAAGCAGTGAGAATATATCAGTCAGATACACACAGGTCTAAACTCCCCTAAACCCCCATTCCCATAGGATTTTGTCGAAAAATATCTGATTGGGCTCCTCATGGGATCTGAAGCGTCATTCACCCTGTTAATAAAAAAAATCCAAAATATTTTTTTCTCCCAATAAACTCTATAAGGACAAAGATGTAAGCGTTTACTTATAATCAGATAAATCTAAATAGTCAAAAAATTTACGAAAAGCCTGTTGACCTTCCCGGGAAACGGGAGTAATATTGTCCTCAATAAAAAAATATGAACCAGCAGGAAGCAACAACCACAACTTATTCCAAACTGCTGTTCAACAGGCTCCAAAGCAACTGGAGAAATCGTCCTTCAGTGCAAAAATAAAATTCGAAAAATTAAATAAATTCTCACCAGGAAAGGAATGATTAACATGAACGAACAATGGATCTACTTAGACGGGCAATACGTAAAAAAGGAAGACGCAGTTGTATCTGTGTACGACCATGGTTTTCTATATGGAGATGGAGTGTTCGAAGGGATTCGAATGTACGATGGGAATGTGTTCCGTCTAGAAGAACATGTTGATCGCCTTTATGACTCTGCGAAATCAATCATGTTGCATATCGAAGTATCGAAAGAAGAGATGTGTGACATTATCGTCGATACATTGAAAAAGAATCAACTAGAGAATGCCTACATACGTGTGGTCATTTCTAGAGGTGTTGGAAACTTAGGGTTGGATCCATTTACTTGTAGAAAACCACAAATCATTGTCATTGCAGAACAATTAGCCCTGTTCCCTAAAAGCTTATACGAAACAGGCATCGATATCGTTACAGTAGCAAGCCGCCGTAACCGTGCAGATGTTCTTTCACCAAAGGTTAAATCCTTAAACTACTTAAATAATATTCTGGTAAAAATCGAAGCCAATCTGGCTGGTGTAAGTGAAGCGTTAATGCTTAACGATCAAGGATATGTAGCTGAAGGATCAGCCGACAATATCTTCATTGTCAAAAAAGGAAAAATCTTAACCCCGCCCGGATATGTAGGGGCCCTTGAAGGAATCACCCGTAATGCAATCATCGAGATTGCCGAAAAGCTCGGATTCGAGATGAAGGAAGAAGTCTTCACCCGTCATGATGTATATACAGCGGATGAAGTGTTCTTAACTGGGACAGCCGCAGAAGTCATTGCCGTTGTAAAGGTTGATGGCCGCGTAATCGGTGAAGGGAAACCTGGAAAGTATACAACCCAATTATTGCAGGAGTTCAGAAACACTGTCACGCAAGATGGAAGAAAAGTTTACAAACAAAATGCTCAAGTTGGCTAAGTTGGAGGTGATGACGTGCGAAGTGACATGATCAAAAAAGGAATCGACCGGGCTCCTCACCGCAGTTTACTGTACGCTACGGGAGTGAAGCTTGAAGACTTGGAAAAACCATTCATCGGGGTGTGTAACTCATACATTGATATCATTCCCGGTCATATGCATTTAAACGGATTTGCCCAAGTGGTAAAAGAAGCGATCCGGGAAGCGGGCGGCATTCCATTCGAATTCAATACAATCGGTGTTGACGATGGGATCGCCATGGGACATATCGGGATGAGGTACTCATTACCAAGTCGGGAACTGATCGCCGACTCAGCAGAAACCGTCATCAATGCTCACTGGTTTGACGGAGTGTTCTACATTCCAAACTGTGACAAGATCACACCGGGAATGCTCATGTCGGCAGTCCGGACGAATGTCCCTTCTGTCTTTGTATCGGGAGGCCCGATGGAAGCGGGGGTTTCGAGCGAAGGGAAGCCATTATCACTCGTATCCGTTTTCGAGGGAGTTGGGGCCCATCAGTCAGGAAGGATGACGGCTGAACAGCTTCTTGACATAGAAGCCAATGCATGTCCGACTTGCGGATCATGCTCGGGGATGTTCACAGCGAACTCCATGAATTCCCTGATGGAAATGCTCGGGATGGCTCCTCCGGGAAATGGAACAATCGTTGCCACCTCTGATGAGCGACATCAGTTAATCAAGGATGCGGCCAAATATTTAGTGGAAATGGTAAAGAAGGATATTAAACCAAGAGACATCATTACGGAAGATACAATCGACGATGCATTTGCTTTAGATATGGCTATGGGAGGTTCCACCAATACCGTCCTTCATACACTAGCCATTGCGAATGAGGCGGAGATTGATTACGACATCAACCGTATCAATAAAGTCGCAGAACGAGTACCTTATTTATCCAAGATAAGCCCAGCCTCTGATTACTCCATGCAGGACGTTCATAATGCTGGAGGGGTCAGCGCCATTATTAAAGAATTATGTGAAATGGGGGCTGTACACAAGGATCGAATCACGGTAACAGGAAAGTCCCTTTATGAGAACGTACAAGATGCTCATATTCAAAATGACGATGTCATCCGTCGCAGGGACAACGCTCACAGTCCAGTCGGAGGATTATCCGTACTCTTTGGAAATATTGCTCCAAATGGTGGGGTCATCAAAGTCGGAGCAGTCGACCCGTCCATCAAAACCTTTATGGGTGAAGCGATTGTATACGAATCCCAGGATGACGCCCTTGCTGGAATTGAAAGTGGAGAAGTGAAAGAAGGGCATGTAGTGGTGATCCGTTATGAAGGGCCAAAGGGTGGTCCGGGGATGCCGGAGATGCTGGCACCAACGGCAGCCATTGCAGGAAGAGGCCTGGAAAAGAAAGTGGCACTCATGACAGACGGTCGATTTTCAGGAGCATCACGAGGCATTTCAATCGGTCATGTCTCACCGGAAGCTGCTGAAGGAGGACCAATCGGTGTTGTTGAAAATGGAGATCCCATCTTCATAGATTTAACGAATCGAACGATTTCCCTCATGGTTTCAGAAACGGAACTTCAGTTCAGGCAAAAGGAGTGGGTACAGCCCCCTCCGAAGATCAGAAAAGGTTACTTAGCACGATATGCCAAGCTTGTAACATCAGCTAGTACAGGTGGAATTTTGAAAACGGAATAAAGTAAAGCGTTGAAGAGGTAAAAGGGTTGGAAATCGTATTTTCAGAGAGCTGGTGGTGCTGCAAACCAGTAATACATCCAATACCGACATCCCCTCTGAGTATCGTTCTGAACCTCTAAAAGTAGGAACGATCGAGTAGATGCTACTCGTTACAAAAACAAAGGCTGGTGAAACCGATCAGCCTGCAAAGGGAGATGATATCCGTTATCTCTGAATTAGGGTGGTACCGTGGAAAGGATGAAGACCTTTTCGCCCCTGCGAAAGATGAACTCTGTCGTAGTGGGTGAAAAGGTCTTTTTTGTTTGGGAAATTGGATTGATATAGCTCAGGCGGTTCCCCGCCGGTGCTTTTAATATATCCAGCTCCGGCGGCTAGGCCCTCGAGGTCATAAGTCAATCTCGCCAAAAAGGCAAAAGGCGCCTTTTCAGCGACCTTGCCTTATGCATGTCGGGCCTGACCAAGCCGCCTGTGCTTTTAATAAAAGGAGGAGATAGGAAATGAGAGCGAAAGTAGAGGCAGAACCGGCTTCACAGACACTAACAGAAAACGTCAACGGTGCTGATATGCTCATGAAAGCTTTAAGGGAGGAAAAGGTTGAGATTCTGTTTGGATATCCTGGGGGAGCGGTCTTGCCGATTTACGATGCTCTTTACAAAGCCCCGATCAAGCACGTACTTGCCCGCCATGAGCAGGGGGCCATCCACGCGGCGGAAGGATATGCCAGGGTGTCAGGGAAACCGGGTGTGGTGATTGCCACATCGGGACCGGGAGCTACGAATCTTGTGACAGGGATTGCAGATGCCATGATGGATTCATTGCCTCTGGTGGTCTTTACTGGGCAGGTGGCTTCAGGGGTGATCGGAACTGATGCATTCCAGGAAGCGGACGTTGTTGGCATTACGATGCCGATCACAAAGCATAATTATCAGGTTCGGGATATTAAAGACTTACCGAGGATTGTGAAGGAAGCCTTTCATATCGCATCAACCGGAAGGCCTGGACCCGTACTCGTCGACATTCCGAAAGACTTGACCCTGCAGCAAGCGTATCCGGCACACGAAGTAGAAATGGACTTACCGGGGTATCAGCCTAACTTTTATCCAAATCCCCTCCAAATCAAGAAACTGGTGGATGCCATTAAGGTTTCCAGACAGCCGGTCATCTTAGCCGGGGCAGGAGTACTTCACGGAAAGGCAACAGAAGAACTGAAGAGTTTCGCAGAGCAATATGACATTCCTGTGATTCATACCCTTTTAGGTTTAGGCGGATTTCCTGCTGATCATCCGTTGTTTCTAGGTATGGCAGGGATGCACGGATGCTATGCAAGCAATATGGCCATTCATGAATGTGACTTGCTCATCAATATCGGAGCAAGATTTGATGACCGGTTAACAGGGAATCTTGCTACCTTTGCACCACGGGCCAAAGTGGTCCATATCGACATCGATCCAGCTGAGATCGGGAAGAATGTTGAAACACAGATACCAATCGTTGCCGATGCGAAACAGGCACTTGCTAAACTCCTTCAACATGAAACGGAAAAGCCCGATTTCGATGCCTGGCATCAGCATCTTAAGTCATATAAACGGGAATATCCTTTCTGGTATAACCAGGCTCACGATGTGCTCTCTCCTCAACGCTTGATTGAACAGGTATACGAAATGACGAACGGGGAAGCGGTTGTCACCACGGACGTGGGACAGCATCAAATGTGGGCGGCACAATACTACTCCTTCAAAAAGCCGAATAATTGGGTCACATCCGGAGGGCTTGGCACGATGGGATTCGGATTTCCGGCAGCAATCGGAGCCCAGTTAGCAAACCCATCAAGTACGGTGGTTGCCTTTGTAGGAGATGGCGGATTCCAAATGACTCTGCAAGAGCTGATACTGCTAAAAGAGCTGAACCTTCCCGTTAAGGTGGTTATTCTTAATAACGGTACACTGGGAATGGTGAGACAGTGGCAGGAAACCTTCTTTGAAGAAAGATACTCTCAATCGGTGTTCTCCACCCAGCCTGATTTTGTGAAACTGGCTGAATCGTACGGAATCAAGGGGTATCAAGTGAAAACCCAGGAGGAAGTCGATTCTGTTTTAAAAGAAGCCTTAACGAGTGATGAACCAGTGCTCATTGATTGCTGGGTGAATCCAAAGGAAAATGTCTACCCGATGGTAGCTCCAGGTAAGGGATTACACGAAATGTTAGGAGTGAAACCATGAGGAAACGGATTGTAACGGCTCTCGTTCATAACCGGAGCGGTGTATTAAATCGAGTAACCGGATTGTTTACAAAGCGTCAGTTCAACATCGAAAGCATTTCAGTCGGCTATACAGAAGTCGAAGGAATTTCAAGAATGACTTTTGTCGTCAATGTAGAAGACGATCGCAAAATCGAACAGCTTTTAAAACAGCTGCATAAACAAATTGATGTCCTCAAGGTTTCAGACATCACCGATCAAGGAGTCGTCGCAAGAGAATTGGCACTCATCAAAGTGTTAAGTACAGGGCAGACGAGATCCGAAATCAATGGAATCGTAGAACCCTTCAGAGCCGCCATCATTGATGTGGCAAGAGACAGCGTAACCGTCCAGGTAACAGGTGAAACATCCAAGATAGAAGCCATCATTGATCTATTAAGACCTTATGGCATCAAAGAAATCGCCCGAACAGGCATCACAGCTTTCGCAAGGGGCAATGGGAAATCAGTTACGGAAATAAAACAGTATTCAATCGTGAATTAGAAGCTGTAGCGATGAAAATCACATTTAAAAAAACTTACTATTCAAAAAATGGAGAGGATGAGGGAAATGGTAAAGGTATATTATAACGGAGATGTGAATGAAGAGGTTTTAAAAGGGAAGAAGGTAGCGGTTGTTGGTTATGGCTCACAAGGTCACGCACATGCTCAAAACCTGAAGGAAAGCGGATTTGATGTTGTAGTGGGATTGAGAAAAGGAAAGTCGTGGGACCAGGCGGAAAAGGACGGATTCGATGTCTACTCCGTCCGCGAAGCAAGTGAACAGGCAGATGTCATCATGGTTCTTCTGCCGGATGAGCATCAGCCGAAAGTATATGAAGCAGAAATCAAACCGGCCCTGTCACCAGGTAAAGCACTGGCATTTGCACACGGATTTAATATCCATTTCCATCAAGTCGTTCCTCCGGAAGATGTAGATGTATTCCTGGTAGCGCCGAAAGGACCGGGACACCTGGTAAGAAGAACATTTGAAGAGGGAGCCGGAGTACCAGCACTCTTTGGGGTTTATCAAGATGCTTCAGGTCAAGCAGGTGAACTGGCCCTTGCGTATGCAAAAGGGGTAGGTGCCGGACGTGCAGGGATTCTTGAAACATCCTTCCAGGAAGAAACAGAAACCGATCTATTCGGGGAACAGGCGGTTCTGTGTGGAGGAGTGACATCCCTTGTAAAAGCAGGATTCGAAACGCTGGTCGAAGCCGGTTATCAAAAAGAGGTCGCCTATTTCGAGTGTTTACACGAATTGAAGCTGATCGTTGACCTAATGTATGAGCAAGGATTAGAAGGAATGCGTTACTCGATCTCCGACACAGCCCAATGGGGAGACTTCGTTTCAGGTCCGCGAGTTGTGAACGAAGAAACGAAAGCCCGCATGAAGGAAGTATTAACGGATATCCAAACAGGGAAATTTGCGAAGGGATGGATCTTGGAGAATCAGGCGAACCGTCCAGAGTTTAACGCGATCAACCAGCGTGAAAGTCAGCACCCGATTGAAGTGGTTGGAAAAGAGCTTCGTAAAATGATGCCTTTTGTACAGAAACCTTCTACTAAAGAAAAGGAAGTGGTTGCGAGTGCGAACCATTGAGATTTTTGACACAACCCTACGAGATGGTGAACAGTCAGCGGGCGTAAATCTGAATACGATTGAAAAAATCGAGGTTGCGAAGCAGCTTGAAAGGCTGGGAGTAGACGTCATTGAAGCCGGGTTTCCTGCAGCTTCCAAAGGAGACTTCGATGCCGTGCAGCGGATCGGTTCCACGATCAAGAACAGCTCTGTTACGGGGCTTGCTCGTGCTCAACAGCGGGACATCGATGCGGTATGGGAATCGCTTAAAGGAACGGCAGAACCAAGGCTGCATGTGTTCCTGGCCACCTCTCCCATTCACATGACTCATAAGCTGAAGATGACACCGGATCAGGTCATCGATACAGCGGTCCAGGCCGTTCAGTACGCGAAGAAATTTTTCCCGGTGGTTCAGTGGTCGGCAGAAGATGCGTGCCGGACAGACTTGAATTTCTTGGTGAAGATCATGGAGAGAGTCATTGCAGCAGGGGCTTCGGTCATTAACCTTCCTGATACGGTAGGGTATATTACCCCTCATAAATACGGTGAATTGTTTCGGTACGTAAGAGAAAACGTTCCGAATATCAATGGAGTAAAGCTATCTGCTCATTGTCATGATGATCTGGGAATGGCCACGGCCAATTCACTGGCTGCTATTGAAAACGGAGCGGATCAAATCGAAGGAACGATCAATGGGATTGGGGAAAGAGCTGGGAATGCTGCTCTGGAAGAGATCGCAGTCGCTCTTAGAATCCGGGAAGATTTTTACGGTGCGACAACCCGCCTGAAGCTGGATGAAATTAAGAAAACAAGCTCTCTTGTCAGTAAGCTGACGGGGATGAGAGTACCGGCTAACAAAGCGGTTGTTGGTGATAATGCTTTCGCTCATGAATCAGGTATTCATCAGGACGGAATGCTGAAGGAAAAAACTACGTACGAAATCATCACCCCTGAACTGATCGGAGTGAATGCAACCCGACTGGTACTGGGAAAACACTCAGGACGTCACGCCTTTAAAAATAAAGTGGTTGAATTAGGATTTGAACTTTCAGATGAGAAGCTTAATGAAGCATTTCATGCATTCAAGGATCTGGCTGATAAGAAGAAGGAAATCGTCGATGAAGATCTCTTCAGCATCCTGACGAATAAGCAAACGGAAATGGCCGAAGCTGTCGGATTTACATTAGAAAGAATGCAGGTCCAATACGGCATGGGCAATATCCCGACGGCTACGATCGAATTGAAGTTTGAAGACGGCAGCGTAACCCAGCTCGCTTCAACGGGTTCAGGAAGTGTAGAAGCCATCTACAATACAATCGAAAAAATCCTGCCAAGTCCTTCCAGATTATTAGATTACAAGATCAACTCAGTCGGAGGGGGCCGGGATGCCCTTGCAGAAGTATATGTCCGACTCGAATATAACGGAGAAAAGACAAGCGGACGCGGAACCGCCCAGGATGTATTAGAAGCATCAGCACGTGCTTACCTGAATGCAGTGAACCGATCAGCACAACGGAAATTACAGTCCAGGGAGAAGGAAGCAGTAGAAGCCAGCTTGTAAGCTTGAGAAGCCTTGTATTCCAAGGCTTCTCCCATAAAACCAATTAAAATGGGAGGTAATTCTAATGAAGAAAAAAATCGCTGTACTACCAGGAGACGGTATCGGTCAAGAGATCATGGACGGGGCATTAGAAGTACTGAAAGCAGTGGGTGATTGGTTCGGTCATGAGTTCGAGGTAGAAAAGGGTCATATCGGTGGCTCTGCCGTTGATCGCTTCGGTACACCATTACCTCCTGAAACAATCAAGCTTTGTAAAAATAGTGATGCCGTATTGCTTGGGGCTGTAGGAGGACCAAAATGGGAGCATCTTCCGAAAGAGCTTCGTCCTGAAAAAGGGCTCCTGGCCATCCGTAAAGAGTTCGACTTATTCGCGAACCTGCGTCCGGTTAAAGCATTTGAAAGTTTACTGGGTGCTTCCCCGTTAAAGCGTGACATCGTTGAAGAAGTAGACCTAGTGATCGTTCGGGAACTGACAGGGGGATTGTACTTCGGTCAGCCGTCCGGTCGTCAAGGAAACAGGGATGAAGTAGCCGTCGATACACTGGTCTATGAAAAAAGTGAAATCGAACGGATCGTTCATAAAGCCTTCAAGCTGGCTCAAAAACGCAAGAAAAAATTAACGTCCGTTGACAAGGCAAATGTTTTGGAAACAAGTCGAATGTGGCGGGAAGTCGTGAATGAAGTGGCTCCTGAATACCCTGATGTGGAAGTGGAACACATGCTGGTCGATGTCGCTGCCATGAAGCTGATGTATCAGCCGAAGCAATTCGATGTACTGGTGACTGAGAATATGTTCGGGGATATCCTGAGTGACGAGGCCTCCATGATCACAGGCTCACTGGGAATGCTGCCTTCCGCCAGTTTAAGAGGAGACTCCTTCGGTCTTTACGAACCGGTACACGGGTCTGCACCTGATATCGCTGGAAAAGGAAAAGCAAATCCACTGGCTATGATTCTATCGGTTGCCATGATGCTGCGTCATTCCTTTGGCTTAAAAGAAGAAGCTGAAATGATTGAAATGGCCGTTCAGGAAGTATTGAATGCCGGATACCGTACAGGAGATCTTTGGACGATGGGTCGTGGAACCGTTGTAGGAACGGGTGCCATGAGTCAGCTGGTTGTGGAGAGGTTGGAAGCGGATCATGCGCTGTCTTCGATCTTGGCGGCGTACTTGTATGATAGAATTTGCTGGGATTGCTTTTGTGTAAGCAATTAGATAATAAAGAAGTTGATTGGAGCGGAAATCAACCACTGCTCACTCAGCAACCATTCAACCAAAACAGTCTTAACTGAATAATAATCTTACGAAACCAGGAGGGAGTTCATGGCAGGGAAAAATATCATCGAAAAGATATGGGAAAAACACATTGTGCACAGAGAAAAGGGAAAGCCGGATTTATTGTATATTGATCTGCACCTTGTACATGAAGTAACGTCTCCCCAAGCATTTGAAGGTCTTCGCTTAAAGAATCGCAAGGTGAGAAGACCGGATTTAACGTATGCCACGATGGATCATAACGTACCGACGAGAGAGCGTCACATCATCAGGGATGAAATTGCTCGGCTGCAAATGGATACGTTGAAGAAAAATTGTCAGGAATTCGGCGTCACTCTAGCCGATATTCACCATCCTGATCAAGGGATTGTCCACGTTATCGGACCTGAGCTCGGTTTGACACAGCCAGGGAAAACGATTGTATGTGGAGACAGCCATACTTCAACACACGGAGCGTTCGGAGCACTGGCCTTTGGGATTGGGACGAGTGAAGTGGAACATGTATTGGCAACCCAAACCCTCTGGCAATCGAAGCCAAAAACACTTCAAGTCGAAGTGTCCGGAGAGTTGGGATTCGGTGTCACGGCCAAAGACGTAATCTTAAACATCATTTCTACCTACGGGGTAGGATTTGGAACCGGTTATGTCATCGAATTTACGGGTGACGTGATCCGCAATCTATCAATGGAAGAAAGAATGACCGTCTGTAATATGAGCATTGAAGCAGGAGCCAAGGCAGGTTTAATCAGTCCCGACGAGACGACCTTCGAATATTTAGAAGGAAGAGAATATCTGCCTAAGGATAAACCGTTTGAACAATGTAGAGAAGAGTGGCGATTGCTAACGAGCGACAGTGACGCAACTTATGATCACAAAATTGAGGTGAAGGGTGAAGAAATCGAACCTCATGTAACTTGGGGAACGAACCCTGGAATGGGCGCGGGGATTTCAAGGTCCGTCCCTCACCCAGGGGAGTACCGGGATCCTTCTGAGAGAGAAGGGGTTGAAAGGGCGCTTCAATACATGGGGCTCGAGGCGGGAATGAGAATCGAGGACATTGAGGTTGACTATGTGTTCATTGGTTCGTGTACGAATTCACGCTTGAGTGACTTGAGAGCGGCGGCTGAGGTGGTAAAAGGGCATACTGTAAAGCAGGGCGTGACCGCTTTGGTTGTTCCGGGCTCGTTTAAAGTGAAGAAAGAGGCTGAAGAGCAAGGCATTGATACCATTTTTAAAGAAGCTGGTTTCCAGTGGAGGGAAGCTGGCTGCAGCATGTGTCTGGCTATGAATGATGATATCGTGCCCCCAGGCAAACGCTGTGCATCCACTTCCAACCGGAACTTTGAAGGCCGGCAAGGTAATGGCTCTAGAACGCATCTACTCAGCCCATCCATGGCCGCTGCGGCTGCTGTGACCGGAAAACTGACAGATGTACGAAAGCTTGAAAAAATGCCGATTTCTTAGGAGGTGAAAAGATGGCAATCAATCATGTGGAAGGAAAAGTGTTTCCTCTTAGGAGAGACAATGTAGATACCGATCAAATCATACCAAAACAATTCTTAAAAAGGATCGAGCGTAAAGGCTTTGGTCAGTATTTGTTTTATCATTGGCGGTTTGAAGACGACGGGAAATCGCTAAGAGACGACTTCTCATTAGATACACCTCAGTATGAAAACGCCGAGATTCTCCTTGGCGGAAAGAATTTTGGGTGCGGTTCTTCGAGGGAACACGCCCCCTGGGCCCTTCAGGACTATGGGTTTAAAGTGATCATAGCGAAAAGCTTCGCAGATATTTTTTATAACAATTGTTTGAAAAATGGGATCCTTCCGATTCAACTGGATGAAAAAACAGTGGATGCGCTTATGAAAAATGAGAGCGATGTAGATTTATATAAAATTGAAGTGTCCCTTGAGCATCAGACGATTTGTGATTCAGAAGGATTACGCGTCTCTTTTGACATTGATCCTTACTGGAAGACGATGCTTCTGAAAGGACTGGATGAGATTGATTTGACGTTACATTACGGAAATAATATTGAAGAATACGAAAAAAATTATGAGGTGAGTAGCTTGGGAATTTAATGGATAACACTGAAGTTGTAGAAGCGATGGAAAGAATCAGTCATCAGGTGCATCGAACACCGTTAAAGCAATCATCGACGCTGAATACGTTCACTGGTGGAGAGATCTATTTGAAAATGGAGAACCTGCAGCGAACAGGTTCCTTCAAAGTAAGAGGCGCAATGAATAAAATCATGTCATTGTCTGAAGAAGAAGCGGGAAGAGGCATCATTGCCGCATCTGCAGGAAATCATGCCCAAGGTGTGGCACTGGCTTCCTCCCTGCGCGGAGTTCCGTCGAAAATCTTCATGCCGAAACGAACACCTTCCACAAAAATAGCGGCAACGAAACATTACGGAGCTGAAATTGTCCTGACTGGAGACACCTATCAGGAAGCTTACGGGGCAGCACTTGAAGAGAAAGTCAAAAATGGCTCAACGTATGTTCATGCATTTGATGATCATAAAGTGATGGCTGGGCAAGGGACAGTCGCACTGGAAATGCTTCAGCAACTCAGTGATTTAGACATGATCCTGGTACCTGTTGGCGGAGGCGGTCTGTTGGCCGGAATGGCACTGGCCGTTAAAACCTTTAACCCGCGAGTGAAAATCGTTGGCGTACAGGCACTGGGAGCACCGGCTACGTATAACTTTTTTACAGGCAGAAACAAAGGATCCCTGGAGCATGTGCACACCATTGCCGATGGCATCCTGGTGAAGAAGCCTGGAGAACTCACGTTTCCGATCATCCGAGAACTTGTAGACGATATGGTCACCGTTACGGATGAAGAAATCTCCTATAGCATCATGTTTATGCTTCAACGGGAAAAAACGCTGGTTGAAGGAGCAGGAGCAGCATCCTTAGCGGCAGCCATGTGCCAAAAGCTCAAGGTACATGGAAAGAAAGTCGGCTGTGTCATCAGTGGCGGTAATGCCGATCCAAGCAAGATTCCTGTGTATCGGGATCTATCCAAAATGGCCAGACAGCTGCATCATATTGTGTAAAAGAAGGGCGGCTCTTAACTGCGTGTTAGTTAGGAGCGGTCCTCTGTTATTAATAGGGGTTTTTACTTTGTTCACAATTTGGCGCAACAAAGTCGGAAAGTGGCACAAGTTTGGCGGGAAGTGGCACAACAACCGAGGGATAGCACTCTAAGGCGTACAAAATCAGCTCAAATTTTGCCTGAAGTTCCCTACGAAACACTGTTCATGTCACAAAAGAGTGAAAATAGAAAGATTTATAAACAAAACAAGCTAATAATCTACCGGAATTGAAAGCTCTTACATTCTAAAAATACGTAAATACCTATTGTAATAGGTAATTTTTTCTACTATAATGTCCACTATACAAGAACAAATGTACATCAGAAATAAACAAATGGAGGTTTTCGGCTTATGGAATCAATTTCAATCGGACTTTTAGGACTCGGAACGGTGGGAGCCGGAGTGGTGAAGATTGTAGAGAATCATCAGGATAAACTGTCCCATCAAATTGGCTGCCCTGTAAAGGTAAAGAAAGCCCTTGTTCAGGATTTAGAGAAAAATAGAGGGCTGGAAATGGAAAACAACATACTGACCTTAAATCCTGAGGAAGTCCTGTTTGATCCTGAAATTGATATTGTGGTCGAGGTAATGGGAGGAATTGAAGAAACGAAGGAACACCTCCTCCATGCGCTGCACCAGAAGAAGCATGTCGTAACGGCAAACAAGGATCTTATGGCGCTTCACGGACCGGAATTATTGAGAGCAGCCTCAGAAAACGGCTGCGACCTATTCTACGAAGCCAGTGTCGCAGGCGGTATCCCGATTTTAAGAAGTTTAGTAGATGGCCTCGCCTCGGATCGAATCACTAAAATGATGGGAATCGTCAACGGAACAACCAACTTTATTTTGACGAAGATGACGAAAGAGGGACGGACCTTCGATGATGTCCTCCGGGAAGCCCAGGATTTAGGCTATGCAGAAGCGGATCCGACGGCAGATGTCGGCGGTTTGGATGCGGCGAGAAAGATGGCCATCCTTTCAACGTTAGGGTTTTCCATGAACGTTGATTTAGCGGATGTGAAAGTGAAAGGCATTACAGAAGTGACGGGTGATGATATCCAATATGCCGAGCAATTCGGCTACACAATGAAGCTCATCGGCTATGCTCACCGTGAAGGGGAAAGTGTCGAGGTGAGTGTGGAGCCTACCTTGCTACAAAATGAGCATCCACTGGCATCGGTTCATGATGAATATAACGCAGTCTACGTATACGGGGAAGCGGTTGGTGAAACGATGTTTTACGGCCCGGGAGCGGGAAGTCTTCCGACTGCCACAGCCGTTGTATCAGATATGGTAGGAATCATGAAGAATATGAGATTGGGAGTCACTGGTAAGAGTGCCGTGAATCCGCAATTCCCTAAAAAATTAAAAGAACGGAATGAAATTCATTCAAAATATTTCTTGCGGCTGCACGTTCAGGATGAAGTAGGCGTCTTAGCAAAACTCACTTCCATCTTCTCCAATCATGGCGTCAGTTTCGAAAAGATTCTTCAGAATCCGTTAGACAGTGACGAATTTGCTGAAATTGTCCTTGTGACTCATAAAGCATCTCTTGATCATTACGAAGATATTCTTATGGAGCTTAAGGATTATGAAGCCATTCATTCGATTGAAAGTTCATACCGAGTAGAAGGGGGAGACAAAGGATGAGGTGGAAAGGGTTATTGGAGCAATATGGGGAACATCTTCCATTAAATGATGACACTCCTCTTTTAACTTTAAATGAAGGGAATACTCCCTTAGTTGAATTAAAGACGTTGTCCCGGGAATGGGGCATCGAATTGTATGCAAAGGTAGAGGGTGCAAACCCTACCGGCTCCTTTAAAGATCGCGGAATGGTTCTCGCCGTTGCCAAAGCGGTAGAGTCAGGCAGTTCGACGGTCATTTGCGCCTCTACTGGAAATACCTCTGCTTCAGCCGCAGCCTACGCAGCAAGGGCAGGAATCAAATGTATCGTGGTCATCCCCGAGGGGAAAATCGCTCAAGGGAAATTAGCTCAAGCTGTCATGTATGGTGCCGAAGTTATTTCGATCGAAGGAAATTTTGATGAAGCCCTGGAAATCGTCCGTGAGTTAAGCAAAACCGAATCTGTCACTCTTGTGAATTCAGTGAATCCGTATCGTTTGGAAGGACAGAAAACGGCCGCTTTTGAAGTCATTGAAGGATTAGGTGAAGCCCCTGATGTGCTTGCGATCCCTGTCGGTAATGCAGGAAATATTTCAGCTTATTGGAAAGGATTCAAAGAATATCACCATCTTAAAGCTTCAACTTTACCACGAATGTTTGGCTTCGAAGCATCTGGAGCAGCAGCTCTGGTCCATGACAGGGTCTTTCCTCAGCCTGAAACGATTGCCACTGCGATCCGAATCGGGAACCCGGCAAGCTGGTCATTAGCTGTAGACGCTCTGGAGGAATCAAACGGACATATTGATGAAGTAACCGATGACGAAATTCTAGAGGCCTATCAGCTGCTTGCAAGTAAAGAGGGGATCTTTGCCGAGCCCGCTTCATGTGCATCGATTGCAGGACTAAAGAAATCATTAGATAAAGGATTGATCAAAGAAGGATCAAAAGTAGTGGCGGTGCTGACAGGTAATGGCTTAAAGGATCCGGTTACGGCCATGGATTGCAGTCCGGTCACACCGGCGAAGTTGCCAAACGATCGTGAAATCGTGAAGGACTACATCAAAGGGACAATCGGCGTATGAAAAGACGTGATCCCCGCTCCTGGAAGATCATTGTCCCGGGAAGCACAGCCAATTTAGGCGCTGGATTTGATTCTCTGGGCTTGGCGTTAAATGTATTTTTAACGGTCGAGGCACATGAAGCAGAAGATTGGCAAGTGATTCCCCTTTCTTCTGCCCTTGAGGTCTTTCCTGCTGATGAGACACATTTTATTGTTGAAATCGTGAAAGAAGTGGCAGATGACTATGGTAAGAAGCCGTCTCCTTGTCACCTCTACGTGTCGAGTGATATTCCTTTAACGAGAGGGTTAGGCTCCAGTGCAGCAGCGGTTGTGGCGGGCATTGAACTTGCCAATGCCCTGTGTGAGCTGAATCTCACACAAGAAAAGAAACTGGCACTTGCGAATCGATTTGAAGGTCATCCCGATAATGTAGGGGCGTCACTCTATGGTGGGTTTGTGGTCAGCTGTCAGCATGAAACGGGTGTGAGTCTCTTATCGGTGCCTGATCTTCCTATTGATGTGATTTGTGTAATCCCTAAAGCTGAACTGAAAACATCGGAATCCAGAAATGTACTTCCGGCCAGTCTTTCCTTTGAAGAATCCGTGGAGGCAGGCGCGATTTCAAACGTATTGGTGGCTGCGTTCCTGACCGGTGACTGGGAAACGGTTGGGAAGATGATGAAGCGAGACAGGTATCATCAGCCCCACCGGAGAAAGCTGCTTCCTCACTACGATGCAGTAGAAGAGGTAGCGGGCCGGTTCGGGGCATTCGGTGTCGCCTTAAGTGGTGCCGGGCCGACGATTGCCTGTTTTGTGGAACGGGAAGCAAGTGGTTGGCTCGCACGGCAGCTGGAACAGTCCTTCCCAAGCATGGACGTCCGGAAACTATCCATCTCCTCATCGGGAAGCAGCATCACCACCCAACAACCAAAGGTCCGTCCCTCATCGCTTTAAACGAGTGAGGGACGGACCTTGTTTTGTGTTGTTTTTGCGCACTGTTCTTCCAGGTCCTGGGGTCTTTGTTGAGCAGTCTTGAGCTTTATTTGTTTTATTTCTCCAGGGTAATCATAAAGCAATTCTCTGTTTCATTTACGATCAGGTAGTAGGATGATTGATGAGTCATGCCCATTTCTTCACGGATTTCCTTTGGGATGTGGACGGTACCTTTTTCTGAGATGTATCGCTTGTTATGTGTGGAGTCTTTGAACGCTCTCTTAATATAGATGCAGTTGTTTTGATAGACGAGTTCCGCAAGTTTTCCGGGTACTAGTCCAAACTGTTGTCTCCATTTATGTGGGAGGGTGATTGATCCGCTCTTACTGAATGTTTTGCTTCCATACATCATGCTCAACATGTCGCATCACCTGCTTTCACTATCATTGCTTCTCTATTTTCCTTTTAAATGAAAAATAAACACAATTTTGAAAAAACAGGAAGATGGTTGGGTACGTTTAATAGGAGGGGGACAGAGGAATAAAAAGGTATAACCCATTGTTTGGAGGTGCTACCCATCGAACCAATCCACATCCTGTTCTTGCTTGTAATCGGCTACAGTGTATATACCATTGATAAAAAGAAAAAGAATGTTCCTGTTCCGGTTGTTTTACTTCTGCTTGGAATCGGACTGTCGTTCATACCTGCCTTTTCTGACGTCACCCTAACGAAAGACATTATCTTTGAATGGTTTTTACCCGCACTATTATTTATTTCGGCATACCAATTTTCACCAAAAGCCTTAAAAAAGCATGCGGGAATCATCTCTCTCTTAAGTACGATCGGCATCATCATCACGATCCTCTTAATGAGTGTGCTTTTCTATTACGGTTTACATCAGTGGCTCTCTATTTCATATGTAGAAGCTCTCTTGATCGCAACAATCCTAACGCCTACTGATCCAGTTTCCGTTGTGTCGATATTGAAGGAATCTTCCAGTCGCCAAGACATAGCAGATATAGTAGAAGGGGAGTCAATGATCAATGATGGTACAAGCATCGTTCTCTTTACGGTCGTGGCAGGTATCTACTTTGGGGAACAAACTTTTTCAGCTTCTTTGTTCCTTTGGGAGTTTCTTTTAGTTTCCTTAGGAGGAGTCGTGATTGGTGTTACACTCGGCTGGCTGGCGAGTAAGGCCATCCATTTCACAACGGACTCCAGGTACCAGATCATGCTTAGCATCATTCTTGCTTACGGAACCTTTTACATAGGGGAAGAGCTTGGCGTTTCAGGTGTGCTGGCTACAGTATCCTCAGGGATCGTGCTTTCTTATGAATACGGAAGAACGATTAAAGAAAATCATTTCAGGAAGGATCTGGATGGTTTCTGGTCCGTCATTGAACCGACCATTCTAACCTTTTTGTTCCTACTAATCGGGATCCAGGCGACACAGTATTTGTCTTTCTCATTATTCGGGTGGATCTTCTTCCTATTTATACTCTCCTTACTCGTGCGCTATGTTATTATTATTGGTGTTGTCAAAATGAAGAAAACGTGGAGAAAAACGTACGGATGGAAGGAAGTATTCATATTAACCTGGTCTGGCATCAAAGGCACCATGTCTGTTGCCTTGTTACTTGGCATGGATGGACAAGGACCCCAGCTTCTGAACTCCTTAACATTTGGAGTCATCCTGCTTTCTCTCATCATTCAAAGTGTAGGAATTTACCCTTTGTCTACTTTCTTTTTGAAAAGAAAATAAGTCGTCAAAGAATTTATGATAAATTGGTAAGAACTGAGAAACCATAGGAGAAAGACTATTTTGAATTTAGGTGAAACCTCCAAAATGAAACAAGCAAAAGACATTGCCTTAAGAATTTCTGTCACCTATGTGCTATTAGGCGTTGTGTGGATTATATTGTCCGACTATTTTTCCATGATTCTCGCTCATGAAAAGCTAAGTATGTATATATATTTTCAGCGCTATAAAGGCTGGTTATTTACACTTGTAACAGGTATCATTATTTTTCTATTGGTATACAGGAGAACCTATGAATTAATACTCTCCAATGAAAAATTAAAGAAGAAAGAGAAACAACTCCAAATAAGGAATCAGCATTATCATTCCTTATTTGAACAAAATCCTGACGCGGTATTGGAGCTGACCCTGGATGGAAATGTGGTGTCCGTGAATTCTGAAGCAGAAGGATTGCTTGAATCCACCCATGAAGAGCTGAAAGAAGTGAAATTCAGCAAATTTTTGGATGAAGGCGAGATGAAACGAGTAACTGAGTACTTTTTTCAGACCTTCAAAGGCTGGGCGTCAACCTTTGAAACGACCATTCATTTAGCCAATGACAAACGGAAAATCCTGCGATGTTCTCTTGTCCCGATTATCATTAATCGAAAAGTGACAGGAATTTTTGCCATTGCAAGGGACATCACTCTTCATCGTGAAAATGAAGAAATGGTGGTCGCTTCCGAAAAGCTTTCTGTCATTGGACAGCTTGCGGCTGCCGTAGCGCATGAAATCCGCAACCCCCTAACATCTTTGAAAGGGTTTATCCAGCTTATGCAAACAAGCAATAGAATCAACCATGATCATTTGGACATTATGCTCTCTGAAGTGGATCGGATTGACCTGATCTCAGGGGAGATGCTGATACTTGGTAAACAGCAGGAAGTCCATTTTCGTCATGAAAAGCTGGATGACATCCTCAGACAAGTACTGGTACTAATGGAAGCCCAAGCCCATCTTGATAATGTATCCATTCAATATGAAAACAAGGTGGAAAAACCGTTATATGTGTTGGGGGAAGGAAATCAGCTTAAGCAGGTGTTCATTAACATTATTAAAAATGCGGTTGAATCCATACCTGACTATAAAGATGGAATCGTTTCGATCACATTGGAAGAGCGGGCATCGGCTGCCCATGTAATTGTGACGGATAATGGAGTCGGCATGGACCCTGAAAGAATCGGGCACCTTGGAGAACCATTCTATTCAACGAAAGAAAAAGGGACGGGCCTTGGACTGGCCGTTTGTCAAAAGATTATTGAACGACATAAAGGACATTTACACTTTCAAAGTGAAATAGAAAAAGGAACCGCAGTGGAAATCAGCTTGCCAATCGTGGATCAAGAGATTCTGACTGCCTCTCGCGGATTAAGAAAGGACTAATAGCATGAACTCTATATCAACCATTATTAAGACACCGTCAATCCAGAAGAACTGGGAAGAATCCGGCTTCACTTCATTAACCCCTGTACAGGAGCGTGTAGTACCTCTCATCATGGAAGGGAGAGATGTTGTTTGTGAATCTCCGACGGGAACAGGGAAGACGCTTGCGTATCTGCTTCCGATCATCCAAGCCATTGATCCATCAAGAAAACAGGCTCAAGCTGTCATCCTTGCTCCATCACGAGAGCTTGTCATGCAAATCCAGCAGGAAATCCAGAAATGGGCGAAGGGTACCGACGTCACGAGCGCGGCGTTCATTGGAGGAGCGAACATTAAGAAGCAAGTAGAGAAACTGAAGAAAAAGCCACATATCGTAGTGGGAACAACGGGTCGCTTGATCGAATTGATGAAAATGAAAAAGCTGAAGATGCATGAAGTGAAAACCATCGTCGTCGATGAGTTCGATTTAATGATCTCATCAGAACATATCCGTGAAGTGAAGGATATCATCAAAGCCACCTTAAAAGAGCGTCAGGTTCTATTCTTCTCGGCCACTTTATCAGACCAAACCGAGAACGTAGCAGAATCATTATTGCAAAACCATGAAATCGTCAAAATGGAAGCCAATCTCGATAACCCGAAAGTGGATCATGTGTATGTATACAGTGAGCTGAGAGACAAAATGGAAGCTCTAAGAAGCATTTCATATTTCAAAGGAATCAAAGCACTTGTATTTTTCAATCAACTGGAGAAGCTCTCTGAAATAGAAGAAAAGCTGAAGTATAAGGGAGTCGAGCTGGAAGTATTGGCAGGGGAATCAAACAAGATGGAGCGTAAGCAATCACTGGACCGCTTCCGTTCAGGAAAAGTGTCCATGCTTCTGACAACAGACGTGGCAGCACGCGGCCTTGATATCACAGACGTCACACACGTTGTCCATTACGACTTCCCAAGCGATACAAAACAATACATTCACCGCTCAGGAAGAACCGGTCGCATGGGAGCGGAAGGAACCGTCATCTGTCTCGTATCCAAACGCGAGCTGAGCTTCCTCGAGAAACTGAGCAAAGAACTCAACCTCCCATTCCAAGAAAAAACCATTCGAGGCGGGGGACTTCAAGCACCGGAACAAAAATAAGATGAATAAATAGAGGTCCGTTGAGGGACGGACCTCTGTTTTTGACTGGATGTGGTGATGTCTACCCATCCCAAATTTTAACCCTATCTCCCATACACAACGTTACCATCCATCATTGTCATCCAAACACCAGTCTCCAGCATTTCCTCTGCTTCCACATCATACAAATTCCGGTCCAAGACGACTAAATCCGCTTTCTTTCCGACTTCGATCGTTCCTAAATCATGCTCTCTGAAGTTTCCGTAGGCAGGGGATTTCGTATAATGAATCAATGCATTTGCTAATGAAATCTTTTCATGAGGATTCCAGCCGCCTTGAGGAGTTCCGTCCTCATGCTTTCTGGTAACCGCCCGGTAAAGACCAAGCATGGGATTCAGGTCCACAATCGGAAAGTCCGTTCCGAAAGCGATACTGGCCCTATGATTCTGCAAGGATCCAATCGGCCAGGTGAATCGAGCCCTTTCCGGACCAAGCCTGTCTAAGTAGGCATGTGTATCCATAGACCCTGATGTCAGATGTTCAGGCTGAATGGATGCAATGACGCCTAACTTCGCAAACCGATCGAAGTCACTTGGACTGCATACTTCAATATGCTCGATTGTATGGCGTGAATCCCGCACCCCGTTTACACTCCGGGCATGCTCATACAAATCCAGTCCCAACCGGACCGCAGCGTCGCCACATGCGTGCAGGCGGATCCTGAAACCTTCCCGGTCTGCGTCTTCAATCCATTTTTGGTAAACGTGAGAATCATAAATTGTGCCGCCGGTTTCAGAAGGACGGTCCGAGTACGGCTGAAGCAAAAAGCCCGTATAGGTGAGGGGGACACCATCCAGGAACTGCTTCGAGCCGGAAAATTGAAGTTTATCGGATTGATACTTTTCCCTGAATTGAATACCACGCTCAAGGTTTCCGTCCAAAACATCCAAAAAATGAATTCTCGTCGTCAGTGTTCCTTTTTCCTCAAAGGTCCTATAAAAAGCTGGATCCCCCAAAGTATATCCGGGAAGAGGAAGCATATCAGAAACAGAGGTTATGCCGTAGGATGAAGTCTTAGCCAACATCCCGTTCATCAGCCTGGTTTTCTTTTTTTCATCAAACTTAAAAGCTTCAATGACATACTGAACAGCGGTCTCATACAAAAAGCCGGTCGGCTCCCCATGCTCGTCTTTTTCAATCTTTCCAAAAGGGGGTTCAGGAGTATCCCGATGAATTCCCAATTTCTGAAGAGCAGCTGTATTCAGCCATGCACTATGAGCTTCTTCATTCAGAAGCACAACGGGACGGTGGGGCATGTACTGATCCAGAGAGTGACGGGAGGGAAGAGTCTGCCCAGGCCAGCGTACGTGATGCCAGCCGAATCCAAGGACCCATTCTTCATCTGGATGGTCCTTTGCATACTCCGCAACCATTTTTGCCGTCGCTTCTTCTGAATGGCCGAATGTCAGCTGACAGAATCCCTCGAACATCGCCCCTAAAAACAAATGGAGATGAAAGTCATGAAAACCTGCCATCACCAGGCGGTTTCCAACATCCCATGTTTCTGTCGATGGTCCTGTAAAGCTTATCATCTCTGTACGGGGACCAACTCCAATAATACGGTCATCCCGAACGGCCACGAACCCATCAAAAGGGAACACAGCATTTCCCGTAAATATGGATTTACTTACAATGATCTTATGAGCTTTATGATCCATCCTCGCCTCTCCAATCTTTTTCAAGATGCTAAATCGATTGTAACCAGAATAAGGAAAAAATACAAACAAACGTTTCTCATCACGAGTATAAGGTTTTATGAAAAATTCAATTTTCAAGAAGGCATTAAAAAATACAATGTTGAATAGTAAAAGAGAACAAGAAGAAAAGGAGAATGATTATGCTGACAAGAACCTTCCCTGTACTTGAAACAGAAAGATTCCGCTTAAGACAGATGGAAGAAGGGGATGCTCCCCAAGTATTTGATTATTTTTCAAAAGATGAAGTTACACGATATTATGACTTAGAATCGTTTCAAGAAGAAAAACAAGCTGTTGAGATCATCAATAAATGGAGCGAGAGGTTTCAGGTGAATGAAGGGATCAGATGGGGGATTGCTCTAAAAGAAACAGACGAAATCATCGGAAGCTGCGGTTTTCATCAATGGGAAAAAGAACACTTCAAGGCCGAGGTGGGATTTGAGGTTCATCCAACGTATTGGAAACAAGGGGTTATGACCGAGGTTTTAAGACCGATCCTGCAGTACGGGTTTGAAGAAATGTCTCTTAATAGAATAGAAGCGTTTTATGATCCGGAAAATACAGCTTCAAAGAATTGCCTTGAAAAAGCGGGGTTTACGTTTGAAGGAGTATTGAGAAAAGCGGCATTTGAAAAGGGTATCTTTTGCGATGCAGCTGTTTGTTCCCTGTTAAAAGAAGAGTTTTAAACAAAATTTAAGACGCTGCTTATGTCTATATCACATAAACAGCGCCTTAACTTAAGTAAACCTTATTCAATTAACTTTACTATCCTTTCTTACTAATACACATACTTAACATTGTTTTTGAATTAATGGTATTGCATGTATTATTTAGTTTATTTTCTCTTGCCGCTGATTTCCCCACACGCCCACATGTTACGAAGATAGTTTTCACGGGCTATCTTCTTGCGTACCATGATGTTAGCATGCTTCGCTTACACTCTTCATTGGAATCATCTCCTGAAATAAGATTGCGCATTCCCGCATATCCACACATCTTGAAATCAGTTTTCACGGGCCGATCTCAAAAGCGAGATGTGATGCTGACATGCTTTGCTAGCTTACTTCATTGGAATCACGCCTTCCTTTAAAGTTTGTGTTTGTTAATCATTTATTAATTATATATTAACAAATTATAAAATTAATGCAAATGTTCAGAATAATCAATATAATGGGATCTGGGCTGTTTTTAACGATGAAATAGTGGGTTATCTCACTTTATCTCAATCTTTCTTATTTTTAAAAAGCTTTTTCTAATAAAGCGAGTAGTAGTTGATTTCCGCTACAGGTGCTCGCTTTCCGCGGGGCGGGCGGATAGCATCCCCAATATAGGCTGCAGATTCTCTCCCGTGGTTTTTATATAGCTTCTGAAAAAAAGTTCAATATAATGTTGACCGTTCCTTTCCGCTCCAGGCACTTTCTTTCCGCGGGGAGGAAGTCGAGCCTCCTCGGGCTTTGCCCTGTGGGGTCTCGACTTTTCCTCTATTTCCCGCAGGAGTAAAGTGCCTTCCGCTCCAATCCACTCTATGCAACTACATTTTTATTGCCTATAAATATGGACAGACAAAAACATTAAAGCTCATTTTGAAAATATGAAATGAGAAAAAACAGAGCCATTAATCTAATCTTCTATTAAGATAATATTTTTCCAAGTCCAATTCCCTATTCACTAGCAGTTCCATTTGTTCTAGATGATGTGTTTCCACGACGGGATCGAGGTGGGACCAGTGAACTTTATTGACGAAGTAATAGTTTCTGATTTTCCTGAGGATGACAAGGGAGTGGGGGAAGTGATCGAATTCTGCTTTTATACTGTTGAAGCGGGTAAAGCCCCATTTTGTTAGATTCATCATTTATCACCTAATGTTTTATTACCTTTTCTTTCAATATGTTAATCCTCAAGGAGCATATCCGATTTAAACAAACGTTTGATTAGTTCTACAAAACATTTATTCTACTAGGGTTCAAGGGATTAAACAATCGTTTAACAGTATTTACATATCTAGTAGTCTATCCCTATCGTCCTGAGATTGTCATTGCTATTTTTGAAGGGCTCTTGTTATGATGAGAAGGTTATGAATCGTAAAGGAAAGCTAGGAGAATGAGCTTTGAATAAAGTATTGACGAACTATTCTATTTACCCATATGAAGCGGAAAAGAAGGAAATTCCGGTAGCGCCACTACATAAAGGCGAAACGACGAAACAGCTGATATCCTCTCATGAAGAGGACGCTTTTTTCTTTCGGACGATGGAGGAGGCAGGCATTCATTTGAATGCTTCTCAGATAGAGGCTGTGCGTCATGTGAAGGGACCGTGCTTAACCCTTGCTGGAGCCGGGACTGGAAAGACAACAGTTCTCGTTTGCCGGGCAGGCTACTTGATGACCGTGAAAGATATTCAGCCGAGGAATATTTTACTTGTGACATTTACAAAGAAAGCGGCAGAAGAAATGAAGCAGAGGATTTCAAGCCTGCCGGGGACGGAAGCGGGCGGACAGGTTCATGCCAGTACGTTTCATGCTCTGTTTCTTTATTTATTGAGATCCCGTCATTACACACAAGAAGTGATCGGGAACGAGCGCTATAAACAAATTATCTTGAAGCAAATTCAGAGAGAAATGAATATATATGACCCTTATGATGCGGAGACGCTCCTCGCAAAACTCTCTCATTATAAGCTGAATCAAAAAGATATCAGGGACCTTCCACAGAAATCCAAATCAGAAAAAGAAGTGCGAGACATTCTCTTAAAATATGAAGAGTGGAAGCGAATGAATCATAAGATGGATTTTGATGATATTTTGACAGAGGCATATCAATTATTACTTTCGAATCCCAACCTTTTGACCTCTCTTCAGCATCGTTTCCAGTACGTGATGGTAGATGAATTCCAGGATACGAATCTTGTACAATATGAGCTTATGAAGTTGATTGCCGCTCATCGGAATTTGTTCGTAGTAGGGGATGATGATCAAACGATCTACACCTTTAACGGCGCAAGAAACGAATTTATTTTGGATTTTGATGAAGAGTTCCCGGATGCAAGGGTTGTAACATTGAAGGAGAACTACCGATCTGATGCCTATATTATAGGGCTCGGGAATGAAGTAATTGGAAGGAATGATCACCGCCGGAAAAAAGAGCTCATTGCCACGAAAATAGAAGGGCAGAAGCCTCTTTATTCAAGACCGGCAACTGCTGATGAAGAGGCCGTTTGGATCACAGAAGAAATCCATCGGTTAATAGAAGAAGGCTATACGTACGGGGATATGACGATTCTTCACCGCACGATGAGCAGCGGGCGGGCGGTCTTTGAGCAACTGCTATTAAAGGAAATTCCTTTTACGCCATATAATCAAAAGGATTCCCTCTTCTATGAAAACTGGACGGTGAAACCGGTGGTGGATTACTTGCGGCTATCGATGGTTCCAAGGAACTTTTCAGCCATGGAATCACTACTGCCGACTCTTTTTATAAGAAGGGACCGGGGGATGGCTCATATTCTGGAGGAAGATCGTAAGGAGAGAAAGAAATATCCTCTTATCCATTTAACGACATTATCAGGATTGAAGCCGTTTCAGATAAAGAATATAAAAGAACGGATGAAATTTCTAAAGTCGATCGGAGACCAGTCACCGGAAGCTGCAATCAAACGGATCAGGAAGGAATTCTATCATCAATACATCGATGCCCAGGAATCTCATGTGGTAACAGAACAGAAGGAACTCATTAAAGAAATGCTGGACGAGCTTGAAGGATCGGCGAAGCGTTTTGATACGATTTCCAGTTTTATTACTTTTATTGATGAAATGAAAGCAAAGTATGAGGAAATCTATACAAATCAGAGTCAAAAGAAGAACACGAACAGCGTTTCCCTCATGACGATCCATCGTTCCAAAGGTTTGGAATTCCCCGTCGTGTTTTTAATCGGGGCCATTGAAGGGAACCTTCCTCATAGCTCAGCCCTGAATGCCAATAAGCTTGAAGATAAGGTATACAAAGATCCGAATCAAAGGGAAAAGGCTTTGGGTGCAGTAGAGGAAGAAAGGCGGCTCGCTTATGTGGCCATCACAAGAGCAAAAGAAAAATTATTTATTTCTTCTCCTGCTTATTATCAAGGGGAGACGCGGAAGTGTTCACGCTTTATTGCGGACTTATTTAGGAATGAACCCCACACGGATCAGCCGAAAACATCTAAAAAGGCGAGGAGTGGGAAGGTGAGTAAAATCTTGGCCTGGGTTTGCACAAATACCAAGTGCATTGCCTGGCAGAGACCGGAAACCCATGAGGATACGGAATCCAAGGTTTGTCCCCTTTGCTCGAGTCCCATGAAGCTTGGTGAAAAGGAAATCACTGAATAAAAAAAGAGCCCGGGCGTCCTGGAAGACAGGACGTCCGGGCTTTTTGATTTACTGACCGTAAAGATGTCAACCGTTATACGAATTTATCGGCCTTTATAGAAAGATATCAACCTTTATTAGGATTTATCAATTGTTCTTTCAATTTATCCACCGTATTTTCAAACTATCGACCGTTCTACAAAAAATGACGAATTTCACTAGCGGTCATTGAAGGACCAAACCATCATTGTGAAAAATGATCATGATCATGAGAGTCGATTTTTTTCGCATCATTTGAATCCAAAGCTTGTCTTAAGAAATAAATAAGAATACCCAAAATCATCCCAAGCATTACGACTAAACCCAAAGTGATTGTAATTCCCATTTTGCCGCCTCCTTTTTAACATAACTATGGTCCAATTTCCATCAATTTAAACCTCTATATCGTTAGTCTATGAATAGGAGGAGGCAATATATGCGATTTAATATCATTTATAGGCAGAATCAATTCAGTAAAAAGGAACTATTTTCTAAATATGCTCATAATTATAGAACATATGTTCGTTTTTTATGTTAAAATATATGTACGGTGTACATAGCTGGGTGGGCAAGAGGCAGCTCCCTGAAGATGGGAGGTGATGAGCAGGAATGATCGAAACGGCAGACGTACTACAATTGATGATTGCCTTTGGTACATTAACAGTAGCAATAATCGCAGTCACGCAACAAAAAAAGAAGTAACCCACCCACTATGACAACTGCAAGGGAAAGGTTACTTCTATTTTATTAAAGGATAAATTGCTCACGGCAATGTATACTGTCAGAGTTCTGGTGGCAGCCAGGACTCTGTATTTAATCAATGAACTTTTCTCTTATATTATACAAAATGTAGGGAAAACCTGTAAAGGAATCTTATCATGTCAGGTCCATTAATATTGCTCGAACGGGAGATCCATCTCCTTCTTTAAGAGGAAGGGGAAGAGCCACCAATTCATATCGTCCAGGCTCCACATGGTCAAGAACAATCCCTTCCAATATTCCGATGTCATGATGCCGTAATGAATGGTGAGCAGTCAGCTCCTTACTATCCAATGGATCGACTGAAGGAAGATCTACTCCAATCAAATCAATCCCTTTTTCCTTCAAAAAAGGTGCGAGCCCTTTCGCAATGTGAGGAATGCGTTCAGGAAACTGCTCGGGATTCTTCCATGCATTCGTCTTGAAAAGTACCTTCTTAACTCCTGACAAGTCGACCTCTTCCAATCGTTCACTGCTTATCTCTGCAGCATCCTCCACCGATACAACGATGGCCGGCCCCATAAACCTCTCTAATGGCAGGTCCAATATTCTCTTTCCTTCATTGTCAAAGTGGAAGGGGGCATCGACGTGTGTTCCAGTATGAGAACTCATGGTAAGCTGACCGACATTCACGGATCCCGATTCCTCCTTCGTCCAATTCAAAGAAAAAGAAAAGGGAGTGTCCCCTGGCCAAACAGGAGTATCATGGTGCAGCGGGCGGGAAATATCAATGATCTTCAAGCGGCTTCATCCTTCCTAAAAGAAGTTACGCTACAACATTCCGCGTATTTTCAAACTTCTTATATTCTTCCTTGTCCATGATCATTTTCAATATTTGGATGGTCTCCCACACATCTTCATACGAAGAATAGAGAGCGACGGGAGCCAGTCGGATCACATTTGGAGAACGGAAGTCAGGTGTGACATTGTTCACCTTCAAGGCTTTACAAATTCTTGCCGCCTCTTCATGCTTTAAACTAATGTGCCCGCCTCTCTGATCATCTTCACGTGGGTTACAGATTGTAAACCCATACTGTGAAAGTTCTTGTTGAAATAAATCCATCATAAATCGTGTAAGAGAAAGGGATTTTTTTCTCAGGTTCTCAATACCGGCTTCTTCAAATAACTCAAGCGAGCCAAGTAATGGAGCACTGCTTAATATATGCGGGGTCCCAATTTGGAAGGCACCTGCAGAATCTGCATGGGTCAGCGTATGATCCATATCAAACTGCTTATCCTTACGGGAGCTGAACCATCCGGAAAGGCCAGGCTTCTTCCCTTTATGCCTGTTATGAACAAATAATCCACCTACACCACCCGGTCCGCTATTTAAATATTTGTAATTGCACCACACGGCAAAGTCCACTCCGTCATCATGTAATTGATGAGGAAGAGCTCCTATCGAATGGGCCAGATCGAATCCAATCACAATTCCACGTTTATGGGCTTCGCTCGTCAATCGCTTCATATCCAGGAGCTGTCCGCTTCGATAGAGAACGGATGGTAACAGAATTAGAGCAATATCATCCGTCATATCCCTGATGATGTCCTCTTCACTTAATGTGTATCCGTCTCTGCTTTTTACCTGAATCAGATGTTCATCAGAGGTGTAGCCTTTTAACTCCAGCTGACTTTGGATCGCGTAAATATCCGAAGGGAAAGTCAATTCATCTGCAAGGATTTTGGTGCGGTTTCCATCTGGTTTATAGAATGTAGCGAGTAACTGATGAAGGTTCGTCGTAATGGAACCCGTCACAATCACTTCTTCCTTTTCTGCCCCAACTAAAGGGGCTGTCATTTCGCCAAGTTTCTCAGAATAATAGAACCAGGGCTCCTCGCCATCCATCCAGCCATCAATCCCATGTTCCTTCCAATCTTCCAATGACGTCAGTAACGACTTCTCAGCCCGTTTAGATAATAAACCTAAGGAGTTCCCATCCATATAATAGTGATTTTTCTTTATGTAAAATTCATTCCGGAATTGGGCCAATGAGTCCTGCCTGTCCAGTTCCTTAGCGTGTTCCAACGTCAACTTCTCTCCATCTGTCATCCCTATCCCACCTTAAACAGTCTTACCAAAATGATAATCGAAATGATTTGAATAGTAAAATAATTATTAGGTCTGTCATAGTATAATGGTTTTTTAGTAGGTTCTATTCACCAAAATTTGTGGTTTAACGTCATTAAAATTGCTATGAGTCCTGTCAACCAGAGTGTGCTAGATGGTGAGGGGAACTGCTCCGCTTTCCGCGGACGTACGGCCGAGCCTCCTCAGCTTCGCTTCCGGGGTCTCGGCACGCCCGTTCTTCCGCAGGAGTCTGCGCAGTTCCCCTCACCATCTATAAGAGTTTCTAATGACAGAGTTTAAAAGTGGTGAAAAAACAACCTTAAGAAAATTGAATACTAGTAATTAACAAAAAAGAAATAGAGAAGTGATTTCCTCAAATATTTTGGTTTTATTTAGCTATAATGAAAATTCATGCTTAGAAAGTTGATTGGAGTGGAAGGTGCTCGACTCCTGCGGGAGAAGCGGGAAAGTTGAGACCCCACAGGGCAAAGCCCGAGGAGGCTCAACTCACGCCCCGCGGAAAGCGAGCACCTGTAGCGGAAATCAACTACTGCTCTCTTGAATTTAAGTAATAGCTTTTTACAAATCAGTTAAGCAAAAATATTTATTTTTGAATAATTTATTCAAAAATGTATAAAAAGTCAAAAAACTTTGGTATAAATGAATTAATATAAAATTAATCAGGATAATTATTCATTATTGAATAATTTCAAGACTGGCAAAGGGGATGCTGTCTGTGACTGTAAAGAAAAAAAGTTGGAATGAAAATGAGGCGATTCTTCATTCGCTTCAAGATGATATTTTAGTAACCAATACAGATGGGATCATCTTGAAAGTAAGTGACGCAACCGGGGATATTTATAATGTGAACTCGGCAGACATGGTAGGGAAATCTGTATATGATCTGGAAAAAGAAGGCGTTTTTTCTCCGATATTAACTCCGATCGTTCTAAAAGAAAAGAAAAAAATAACGTTGGTCCAGACGAGTAAAGAAGGCAAGAAACTGCTGGTTACAGGGATCCCGGTATTCAATGAAACGGGTGAATTAGTGAGAATCGTAAGCTATTCCCATGATGTAACGGAATTATTGAATATGAAAAAGTATTTAACAGAAATGGAAGATGAGATGGAGAGGGTGAAAAGCGAGCTTGAAATCCTTAGAAGCCGTCATTATTATTCGGAAGGGATCATTGCCACAAGTAATGAGATGAAAAAGGTGTTACAGGTCGCCCTGCAAGTAGCAGAAGTCGATGTGAACGTCCTGCTCCTAGGGGAATCCGGTGTCGGCAAGTCCCATATCGCGAAATTCATACATAACAAAAGTCAGCGAAAAAGGGGTCCGTTCATTGAGGTCAATTGTGGAGCAATACCAGACTCATTATTTGAAGCAGAGTTCTTTGGCTATGAACCCGGATCTTTTACGGGTGCGGACCGCAAAGGGAAAGTAGGATTAGCAGAACTCGCTGAAGGCGGCACTCTATTCTTGGATGAAATAGGGGAGTTATCTCTATCGAACCAGGTCAAAATTCTAAAGTTCATCCAGGAGAAACAATTTTATCGCGTAGGCGGTACAAAGCAAAGGAAGGTTGACTTCCGGGTTCTGGCAGCTACGAACAAGGATTTAGAGGCAGCTGTTGAGGAGAAAGAATTCAGGAGGGATTTATTCTTCCGTTTGAATGTGGTTCCTATTACGATTCCTCCATTGAGAGAGAGAACATCAGACATTATTACGTTGATCGATTACTTTGTAAATCATTTTTGTGATAAATATCAGCGCCAGAGAGAGCTGGATGAAGGGGTTGTTCACCAGTTGTTGATTCAAGATTGGAAAGGGAATGTCAGAGAGCTAATGAATATAATTGAAAGGCTGATTGTGACATCATCCAAGCCATTAATTGAAATGGAAAATCTCCCTGGTCCATACATAAAGCATAGTGCTGATATTTCAGGATTTGAGTACAATGGTCAATCATTAAAAGACATTCTTGAGTCAGTCGAAGAACAAGTATTAAAGAATGCGAGGGAGAAGCACAAGACTACTATTCAAATGGCTCAAAACCTGGGAATTAGTCAGCCTTCAGTAGTCAGAAAACTTAAAAAATACAAAATTAAATAAAATATTGGCATAAAACTTGCATGTACTAAGGTGAAAAGAACTGGAAGGTGTAGAAGGGGGATATTCATACGACGCATAAGTGATTCTCGAATGGTTAGGGGTTATGGATAAATTATAAAGGGGTGTTTGACAATGGAAGTCGGAAAACAAAATGTTAGTCAATTAGAAGCCCGGTCAGGCAGAACGGCAAGAGAAGCAATGAAGTTTATCATACCGTCCTTGTTAGGGGTACTTTTGTTCCTTGTGCCTGTTACGTATGAAGGAAATATGACTATCGGGGTCGGGATATTCGCTTCTTATTTTCAAGGGTTGCTGGAAGGTGTACTGCCATTATTCATGACTGTGATTTTTGGTGTATCGGCTCTTATGGCTATTTATACGAAAATGTTTAAACCTCAGTGGATTGTCAATCAATCATTTTTAAAAGGACTATTCGACGTAGGATACTTTTGGATCGCTGTTCGTGTCCTCGGTTCGATATTTGCGGTGATGACGGTAAATGGGAGTGGTCCCGAGTGGATTATTTCTGACTTTACGGGAGGAACCGTATTGTATTCGTTAGTTCCTGTCTTAGCCACTTGGTTTTTATTTGCAGGCTTATTGATGCCCCTGCTTTTAGATTTTGGATTGATGGATTTCTTCGGCACTCTGCTGCAGAAAATCATGAAGCCGCTTTTCCAATTGCCGGGACGATCCTCTATCGATGCTCTTGCATCCTGGATGGGGAGTGGCACCGTCGGCGTATTGATTACAACGAAACAATTTGAAGAGGGCTACTATACAAAGCGGGAAGCAGCAGTCATTGCGACAAACTTTTCCGTTGCTTCGATCGCTTTCAGTCTTGTGATTGTCAGCTTCATCGGATTGGAATCAATGTTTGTTCAACTGTATGGGACAGTGGTGATTGCAGGGATAGCAGCTGCGGTCATATGTCCGCGTATCCCGCCTCTTTCCCGAAAGAAAGACACCTATTATGAGCCGGTTGGCATGCAAATATCCGAAACCGTTCCTGAAAATGTTTCCCGTTTTCAGTGGGGGTTTGAAAAAGCAGTAGAAAAAGCATCAGAAGTGAAAAGTGTCGGAGAGGTAACGAAAAAAGGATTCCAGAACGTTCTGGATATCTGGTTTGGTCTTATTCCTTTAGTCATGGCCCTTGGAACGATCGCTTTAGTGGTAGCGGAATATACTCCAGTGTTTGACATACTGGCTTATCCAATTGTTCCACTATTAGAGTTATTACAAATTCCCCAGGCGGCAGATGCGGCTCCTGCCATGATCGTTGGTTTTGCAGACATGTTTTTACCTGCTGTAGTAGGGAGCGGAATTGAGAGTGAGTTAACAAGATTCATCATTGCTGCCATGTCTTTGACTCAATTAATCTACATGTCCGAGATTGGTATTCTATTAATCAAATCCAAGATTCCGATCAGCTTTTTAGATTTATTCATTATTTTTATCCAACGTACGATAATTACATTACCTATCGTCGCTTTATTGGCTCATTTCTTCTTTATGTAAGAAAATTAATATAAAACAAATTTGTCAGCCACATATATGGAGGTTACTAGAATGGAACGAACGTTTGAACAGCTTATTCAAAATATGCCTAATCGTCTGGCACCCAGTATGGCAAAGGATCACCCGAACTTACCGGTAGTAAAAGAAGAGGGGTGCTATTACTACGGGTTGGACGGAAAGAAATATCTTGATTTCACCTCTGGAATTGCCGTAACGAATGTTGGACATCGTCACCCAAAAATTGTACAAGCGATTAAAGATGCAGCAGATGGGCTTATGCACGGCCCATCAGGTGTAATAATGTATGAATCGATCCTTCGATTGGCTGATGAGCTTGCGGAGATTCTTCCGGGAGACTTAGATAGTTTCTTCTTTGCCAATAGTGGCACGGAAGCGATCGAGGGAGGAATCAAACTTGCGAAATATGTAACGAAGCGTCCTTATGTCGTTTCCTTTACCGGCTGTTTTCACGGGCGTTCACTTGGTGCGTTAAGTGTCACGACTTCTAAAAGTAAGTATCGAAAGTTTATGCAGCCATCTGGCCTGACGTATCAGGTTCCATATGCGAACGAAAGAGAGTGTCCCGAGGGACTTGACTCAGTCCAATATGTTGTTGAGAAGCTTGAAAAGGATTTCGAAACTCTCTTTAATCATCAGGTCACTCCTGAAGAGGTAGCGTGTGTCATATTAGAACCTGTCCTTGGTGAAGGTGGGTACATCGTTCCTCCGAAAGCATGGCTCAAAAAAGTAAGGGAGATTTGTAATCGTCACGATATTTTACTGATTTTCGATGAAGTCCAAACAGGCTTTGGACGTACGGGAAATTGGTTTGCCGCTCAAACCTTTGATGTAACACCGGATATCATGGCGATTGCAAAAGGGATTGCTTCGGGGCTGCCCCTGAGCGCGACGGTCGCATCGAATAAGCTCATGAAACAATGGCCACTTGGGAGCCATGGGACCACGTTTGGTGGAAATCCGATTGCGTGTTCCGTTGGACTTGCTACATTAGAAGTTATGAAGGAAGAGAATCTTCTCGATAATACGAAAACGATGGGGGCTTATGCAGTATCAAGGCTTGAACTCCTGAAGGAAAAACATAACGTAATCGGCAGTATTCGTGCTGTGGGGTTGATGATTGGAATTGAAATCGTTCATCCTCAATCAGGGAAGCCGAATCGGGAAGGTTTGATGAACATCCTTGACCTGGCTCTTGAAAAAGGAGTGTTATTCTACCTGTGCGGCAATCATAGTGAAGTGATACGTATGATTCCGCCACTTACTGTAACGAAAGAACAAATTGATGATGGACTGCGAATGTTGGATGAAGCTATAACGGAGTACGAAGAATCGTTAATGAGCCATCTTGATTAAATTCCCATAGCATAAGGAAAGGTTGATCAGTTTCACACTGATCAACCTTTTTTATAGTCTTTTAACCGAAATAGCCTTCCTCATTTTGCGGAGTGCATCCTGACCTTCCATTTCCCTTCTCATCATCAGGTTTACATAGAGAGCATCAATTAACGTTAATTGCGCAATACGGGAAGAGAGGGCCTCGGAGCGATAGTCGGTTTCTTCGGATACGGTGAAGAGTGATGTATCGACTCTTTGGCTCAATGGTGATTTTGCAAAATTGGTGATGCAGATCGTCTTTGCCCCGGTTTCTTTGACGATGTCCAGAACCTGGAGGATATCTTTCGTTGAACCGGAATGGGAGATGAATACAGCACAATCTTCACTCGTCATTTGGGAAGCGGTCATCAACTGGATATGACTGTCGCTCGCGGCATGCACACGTAAGCCGGTTCGAATGAATTTATGATAGGCGTCAAGGGCGATGACACCGGATCCACCACTTCCGAAAAATTCGATTGAGCGTGCGTTGATCATGATGTCCACGGCTTTCAATAGTTTCTTTTCATCAACGACCATTAACGTGTCTTCGATGGTTTTGATGTTCGATCGGAATACTTTTGTGGCAATCGTTTGAGCCGTGTCCCCTTTATCGATGCGCTCGTGAATGTCCTTAAGTCCCGTCACAATTTCTGAAGCAAGAGCGATTTTCATCGCTTGATATCCTTTAAAGCCGATTCGTTTACAAAAGCGGAAGACAGTGGAGTCCGCGACCCCTAAATCTTCTGCTAAACCATTAATCGTTGAATGAATAATCTCAGTTGGATTTTCAAGTATATAGTCGGCAATTTTCTTCTCGGTCACGCTAAATTGAGGATAGTGTGAGCGTATACTGGCTAAACAATGCTGGTGTTGACTCATAGATATCACTCCTGTAAGGGTTTTCATAGTTTTATTATACAAGAATAATAGAAAAATAAAAATAATTTCTGTAAACGGTTGCAAAAAGAAAAATATTTTTTATAATAGAGGTATACAGAAAAAAATTTTCCTGATTATCTTAAACGACGAAATGAACTTCCTTTAAGCCATTTCCGTTTAGTAGATCAGAGAGTAGAAGTTACATAGAGTGAATTGTAAACGTTTTACTTTCTAATTAGTCAGGATCAACCGTTATAAAAAATCTGGCAGCCAAGCTGTCGTCATGAAAGAAAGGTAGGGATAGAGATGTCTGATCAAATGCTTATTTTAGTTGCATTAGCCGGAATTTTTCTTCTATTATTTTTAGTTATTAAAACAAAGCTTCATGCTTTTGTTGCCTTATTATTAGTGAGTTTGATTGTGGGGATCGCCGCTGGAATGCCGCTGCAGGAAGTGGTTACCTCCATTCAAAATGGAATGGGCGGGACCCTTGGATTTGTCGCTGTCGTGGTTGGTTTAGGTGCGATGTTCGGTCGTATGCTTGAGGTTTCAGGGGGAGCGGAACGATTAGCTCAAACATTGATTAATAAATTTGGTGAAGATAAAGCGCAATGGTCCCTTGGTATCACAGGTTTCTTGGTTGCCATTCCTGTATTCTTCGATGTAGGATTCATCATTCTTGTACCGATTGTATATGGTTTGGCAAAGAAAACCGGAAAGTCTCTACTATACTATGGGATTCCATTATTAGCAGGTCTTGCTGTTACACACAGCTTCATTCCGCCAACTCCAGGACCGATTGCTGTTGCTGATTTAATTGGAGCGGATCTTGGCTGGGTTATCTTATTTGGTACTCTTGCTGGTATTCCATCCATGATCATCGCTGGTCCACTTTTTGCAAAATTCATTTCGAAACGAATTCATGCTGTGGTTCCGGATTATATGCAAGTGGAAGAGATCGAGTATGATAAAGAGCTTCCGAGCTTTGCAATGATTGCGTCACTTATCTCGATTCCTTTAGTGTTGATCTTATTGAATACGCTTTCGGGTGTTCTATTAGATGAAGGAAATACCATTCGTTCAATCTTGACGTTCCTGGGTCATCCGTTCGTAGCGTTAACGATTGCGACGCTATTGACGTTTACATTATTAGGAACGAGACGTGGATATTCCCGTCAAGACGTTCAGGATATTGCGACAAAAGCACTTGAGCCGGCTGGGATCATCATCCTTGTTACAGGTGCCGGTGGAGTGTTCAAGCAGGTTCTGATCGACTCAGGTGTCGGTGAAGTCCTTGGTGAAATGATGGCCGGTTCAAGCTTGCCTCCGATTGCCCTTGCTTTCTTAATTGCCATGGTCGTACGTGTGGCACAAGGTTCAGCGACTGTATCCATGGTCACGGCAGCAGGATTAATGAGTCCATTAATTTCCACTCTTGGTTTAGAAGGGCCGGTCCTTGGTTTAATGGTTATTTCCATTGCAGCAGGAGCAACTGTCTTCTCTCATGTGAATGACAGCGGATTCTGGCTAGTGAACCGTTATTTTGGATTAGATGTGAAAGATACGTTAAAATCATGGACAATGATGGAAACGCTCATCGGTTTTGTAGGATTTACCGTAGTATTCATTATAGGGATATTCATCGGATAAAATAGGATAGAATAATAGTGGAAGAGGGAAGAGCCATGTCGCTTCTTCCTTTTCTCTATTTATTTTGGGAGGAACAAAGATGTCAGAATTTATGATTGGTGTCGATATCGGGACAACCAGTACAAAAGCGGTACTTTTTAATGAAAAGGGAAAAGCGATATATCGTCACGGGGTCGAATATCCATTACATACACCAGCACCGGGAACGGCTGAACAGGATCCCGAAGAAATCTTCCGGGCAGTCATCAGTTGTATAAAGGAAGTGACCTCTAATACAAGTGAGAATATCTCGTTTGTGTCGTTCAGTTCTGCTATGCACAGCTTGATCTTAGTGGATGATAAGGACCAGCCATTGACTCCTTCCATTACCTGGGCTGATAACCGCAGTGCCGAGTGGGCAGAGAAGATAAAAAAAGAAATGAACGGATTGGAGATTTATCGTAGAACCGGGACTCCCATCCATCCCATGTCCCCACTCGTGAAGCTTGCCTGGCTGCAGCATGAGGAGCCGGAATTGTTCGGGAAAGCAGCTAAGTTCATTTCAATTAAAGAATTTGTGTTCCATCGCTTTTTCGGAAAATATGTTGTGGATTATTCAATTGCATCTGCAACAGGTATGTTCCATCTGGAAAACCTGGCCTGGGATGAAGAAGCGTTGAAGGTGGCAGGTGTCACCAAGGATCAACTTTCGGTTCCTGTCTCAACAACTGAAAGCTTAGTCGGATTGAAATCCGAGTACACGGACATGTTGGGCTTATCAGCGGACACACCGTTTGTCGTCGGAGCAAGTGACGGGGTTCTATCGAATCTTGGCGTCAACGCCATTGAACCCGGTGTCGTAGCCGTTACGATCGGAACGAGTGGTGCGATCCGTGCTGTAACGGACCGTCCGGTAACGGATCCGAAAGGACGTATTTTCTGTTATGCCTTGACGGATAATCATTGGGTGATTGGAGGGCCTGTCAATAACGGTGGCATGATTTTCCGTTGGGTGCGGGACGAACTGGCTTCTGCAGAGGTGGAAGTGGCGAGCCGGTTAGGGAAAGATCCTTATGAAGTCCTTACGGATATTGCTTCTAAAGTAGAACCGGGCTCGGAAGGGTTACTCTTCCATCCATATATGGCCGGGGAGCGTGCGCCTCTTTGGAACGCAAAAGCACGCGGGTCTTTCTTCGGACTCGGCATGCATCACAAAAAAGAGCATATGATACGTGCTGTATTAGAAGGAATTGTCATGAATTTATACAGCGTTCTTCTGGCGCTGGAAGAATTAATCGGAACACCGAAAAGGGTCCAGGCAACGGGTGGATTTGCCCGCTCGGAAATTTGGCGTCAAATGCTCGCTGATGTATTTGATCAGGAAGTGGAAGTGCCGGAAAGCTTCGAAAGCTCATGTCTTGGGGCGGTGGTGCTCGGAATGTATGGCAGCGGAATGATCGACTCACTTGAGGAAGTAAGTGAAATGGTCGGTTCTGTACATTCTCATCAACCAGATCCACAGGCTACAGAAGCATATCGTAAGCTCATGCCGATCTTTATTCGTGTACCGCGTTTATTAGAAGCCGAATATGAAGCGATCAGTGCTTATCAGGAAGGGAGCTGACTCATATGAGTCGGCTTTTTTCAGGTGAGGGTGGCAAGGAATCACTTAGCCAAAAATAGTTTTTTTCATGTATAATAGAAAGGAAAATACCTTTTAAGATTGAAAGTATCTATAGATAAATGTGAAAGAGAGTGAAACAATATGGGACGTAAGTGGAATAATATTAAAGAAAAGAAAGCGTCTAAGGATGCGAATACTAGTCGTATTTATGCGAAGTTCGGTCGTGAGATCTATGTTGCTGCCAAGCAAGGTGAGCCGGATCCTGAGCTGAACCAAACGCTGAAATTTGTTCTTGAGCGTGCGAAAACATACAGCGTACCGAAACATATCGTGGACCGTGCCATTGAAAAAGCAAAGGGTGGTTCAGAAGAGAACTATGACGAACTACGCTATGAAGGCTTCGGACCGAATGGTTCCATGGTCATTGTGGATGCACTGACGAACAATGTAAACCGAACTGCATCCGAAGTGCGTGCTGCTTTCGGCAAAAATGGCGGCAACATGGGTGTGAGTGGATCTGTAGCGTATATGTTCGATGCCACAGCCGTCATCGGTATTGAAGGAAAATCAGAAGAAGAAGTAATGGAAATTCTGATGGAAGCGGATGTAGACGCACGTGATATTATCGAGGAAGATGATGCTGTGATCGTATACGCTGAACCAGATCAATTCCATGCGGTTCAAGAAGCGTTTAAAGGTGCAGGTGTGACTGAGTTTACAGTAGCGGAACTGACTATGCTTGCGCAGAATGATGTCGAACTTCCAGAAGATGGTCAAGCTCAATTCGAAAAAATGATTGATGCGATAGAAGATTTGGAAGATGTTCAGCAGGTATATCATAATGTTGATTTAGGTGAATAACAGAAGAAAGGACCCCTTATGCTGAGCGCATTTGGGGTTTTTTATTGGAGAACATCCCCGCTGATTATGTCACTTTACCACTTTATTTGTCGAATAGATTGAAAATTCAGCAAAATACTTCATTCTTCCTATCTGCTTTGTTATGCTAAAGAGGAATCTGAATAAATACGTGACAAGGGGAGAGGAAAATATGGGACTAGATCAACTTGAATTACAGCAAGCAGAACAGAACGTGGATCGAAAGGAAAAAACCAAACCCTATCTAACGGCATTGATCGGTTGGAGTCTGCCGGCAATCGAAGCGTGTACGAAGCTTAACAGGCCTTTCGTGGTTGTTGGCCCCCCTGATTTTGAGGCATATGCAGAAAAACATGATATTGCCTTTATCGGTTGGGACTTCGATCGGTTAAATGAAGGTTCAGATCATCTTTATAAACAGCTGAAAGCAATGGGTGCGGAAGTGGCTGTTCCTTTGTATGAAGAGTGTGTGGAGTGGTCCGGGGCATTAAACTCACGTTTCCGTAACGAACCACGCGTCTTCAACCGTTCTCTTCTATTAAGAGATAAAGGGATGATGAAGCGTAAAGCGCAAATTGCCGGAATCAAAGTAGGTGTATTCGAAGAAGCAAGGGATAAGGAAGATGTAAGAAGGTTCTTGAAACGTGTGAATGAAGCCCTTCTGAAAGTCGAAGGAGATAAGAACGACCCCATTCACGTAAAACCTCTTGATAAAGCAGGGTCTGTCGGACACCGTGCCATTGAGAATCCGGAAGATATCGATGCTCTCACCGAGTCGGAGTTTCCGCTTCTGATGGAAAGTCATTTAGACGGACAGGAATTCTCGTGTGAAGCTTTTATTCATAATGGAAAGATCCAATTTTTAAATATAACGGAGTATGTGCGATTAGGCTACTCTAATTTCGTACCGGCATCTCCAAGCCTTGAGGAAAAGCGTCCGATCATCCGTGAGGCGATTCAACAGCTCATTGATGCGTTTGAGATTGAATACGGTGTTATTCATCCCGAATATTTCATTACATCAGATGGTACTCTTCATTTCGGCGAAGTCGCAGCCAGAGTCCCCGGCGGACATATCTTTGATTTGATTGAACGTGCTTATGGATTTAATGCATATCAAGCTCAAATCCTTTGCAGTGACCCCAATACAACAGAAGAAGAGCTTAGAGAGTTTTTCCCTTCTACAGGTGAAAAAGCAAAAGCCCATGCAGGTTGTTTAATGGTCCATCCTCATGTTAATTATGTGGAGAAGCTGGAGGTACCCGATGAACTGGAGAACCATGCCTATTTTGAAAAACATGATATGTTCAGTCCTGCCCAAGGGAAGGTAGCTCAGCGAATCGGCTTCGGTAATCATTACGGAACGATCTTCTTCTACGGGGAAGACAGTGAAATCATGAGGGATCTATTAAAGGAATACGAACAGTTTAACTTCTATATTTAATTCTCTCATCCACTGGTATTTTGATTGATAAAGGAGTTTTGAAATGGCATTTGAATTAACGTCTAAGCTGGAAGATCGTTTTCTGCAAGCGCTTAATGAACTGGAGAGCGCAGCTTCATTTGCGAAATCAATGTATCAAACTGACGTGTATCAGGAAGCGCAAAGATTGTTGGATACGGATGAAGGATTGGAGATTCTATATCGAAGCGCAAGCCGCTTTGAAAAGGCCGGGGTCTTCCAGGACGGCCCCTGGGAAAAGGCGTCCAAGCTTCAACCACCTCTTGTGGCCGGGTCACTACAAGCAAAGGGGCTTCCTTCGATCATTGAAATTCTTAGTGAGTTAAGAATGCTATCCATCGCAGAGGGTCAATATGAACATCCCGATGTTTCGACTGAAATGGCAGAGGATTTCCTCAATGAAGTAATGGTTCTGAATCTGAACCTGCTTTTTCCTGAAGCAACGGAAGCAGCACGGATTGAAGGTGGAGAGCAGAGTGAAAGGGCAACGGAATTATTTCGATTTCTATCTGATAAGCTTTCCTATCAAGCACTTACAACTACACTGATTAAAGAAATCGAACGTTTGACCGCACAGCGTCCGATTATGGTGAAGCGGACAGTGTCAATGATTGAAACAGCGAAAAAGATGCTCCATTCAGACTTAAGTGTAGCGGAACGACTTGTTTTAGAAAAGTATGTGTCTGCTATTGAAGGTCCGTCCCTCATAAGCAAAAGCATTGTCCAGCCGGGTGAATACCGTAAGAAGCTTATGAGTCTGTCTAAGGAAGAACTGGAGAAGGAAGCTGTTGCCTTTGCGCAGTCCATGCGTGAAACGGGGCTTGTCGCTCCCCAGCATGCGATACTACTAAGGTTCCTGAGCAGAAAGGTTCAAGAGCTTGTTCCGGCTGCCCTTCAGTTAAACGACAAAGGAAAAGCAAACCTAGACGAACATGCGGAGCTCGTATTCCAGCTGATTAAAGTGGCGATCTATCCAGCCACAAAGCAATCGGTTTATGGACTCGCCCTTATGCTTGAGCGGGGTGTATTATCTTCCTCTCCTGTATCACCGGGATTGAAAAGGCTGATAGAGCTTGATATTCGACCGGAAGTACGGAAGACGCTCCTTAATTCGTGTAAAGCTGGAGACGGAATTACAGCAAATTCTGTCCTTCTGGCCGGTGTCATCAATGTCCTCGGTCAACCGATCGGGATTGGCCAAGGCTTAAACCCGACTTGTCAAACAGCGCGGGGGATCAGCCTTTGGGCACAGCATGCTCCTGGGTACTTACTCGAACTGATTCCACGGGCAGCGAGGGACGGAGATATCGATATAATGTTTGAAGGAACGCCGGTCCATTCGAAAGAATTAAGTGGAGGGCTGGCGCCTGAGCTTCATCAAGAGCTTGATCCTGTGTCACTTGTTCTCGTTCCTCATCTTGACCGTATTTATAGTGAGATGATGAGACGTGTATCGCTTAGAGGGGAAGATGGACACCGCTGGGTGAATCCGGAATTTTATGGAGATTGGGTTCAAAAAGGGTTTAGCACAGTCATTGATTCACTAACAGGCCTCATCTCTGACTATCCGGGATTCGTTCGCCTATTCTATGCCACTCACCACCCGGAATACAATGATGACTACGGATTGATCTATCCGAATCCAGTCGGGATCTTCATCACAAATGTTCATGGAAAGCTCCTTGGCTTCCATGCCGTTTCGATTTTGAGAATCACCCAGGATCCCAAGGGCGAATACCGGATCTATTTTTATAATCCGAATAATGATGGATCACAGAACTGGGGGCAGGGCATCGAACCTTCCGTCATGGAAAACGGGGAACTGGAAGGAGAATGCTCACTTCCGTTTCACGAGTTTGTTTCCCGCCTATACGCTTTCCACTACAACCCTTATGAACAGGGAGATGCCTTTGCTGTGGAAAATGAAATTGTCGATGAAATCAAAGATCTTGCCCGGGATAGCTGGGGAAGGGATTATACGTGGGTTTGAATCAGTTTCATGGCGTTAAGCACCGTTATTGCTTAACGCTTTTTTTTGCTGCCCGATGCCAGTCGATTTTTCGTGTTTTGCATGATTATGTATTCAGTAGCCATACTAAATACTGGAGGTGGAATAGATGAGAGATCATAAGAAACCTGAAGAGTTACGAATGGACACGCCGTTAAACCCGGAATTCACTTTGAATAATGAGGTTCGAAATCCCAGTCAAGTCTATGTTCCGGGAGAGTCTGTGGAGGAACATCATGCAGTAGAGGAAGGAAACGGGTTCATGGCAGAAAAGGAAATCGGACAATCCAATGAAAATGGGTAGGAGATGATAAGAATGAATACGAAAGAATTTCCCGTAGCGGACCTGTCTGAAGATACCTTGAATAAAGTGAGAAACATGGAAAGTGAACTTCGCCAGCAAACGGAAGAGGATATTATTCTAATCGCTTATAAGAATGGTGGTGAAACGATTGAAGGAAGAAGATAAAGTGAAAAAAGGAAATAAAGACATGCCCGATTTCAAACAGTTAAACGACCGTGTCATCGCAGAGGAACCGAAAGGACCATTTCTCGCCATCAAAACAAATATGGATACAGCAGGAGTCAAGGATAATCCGTATGCGTCTGAAAATGCAGATCCTGAACAAGATGAGAAATTACAGCAATTTTTCGAGGATGAAGAATTATAAGCAAATAGTGTCATGAGCAGTACATAAAAAAGCGCCAATCCGAAAGTGACTGGCGCTTTTTTGATATGATTATTGATTGAAAATTACATCTTTTCAATAAAGGAAAAAGGACTATACTAAAGAGGAAGAATAAAACAAACTGAAAAAGGCAAACTTGTTGAAAAGCAAGGACTGAAAAAGCTATCGGCCTGCCCGTCTTTCGAATGGCCGCCAAGCTGCCAGGCTCCTCACAAGAGTCAAGGCTCAAGAAGAGGAGAATGAAAGATGAATAGAATATGGAAGATGAGTATTTGTCTGATCCTGTTGAGTATCAATTCTTACCAATCAAATGAAAAGGCAGCTGGTATGGACGTGAGAGGGAAAAGCACGTGGCTTTGGAATACGGTTGACATCGTCGGACATAAAGAAGAAATCATCGGTTTTTTTAAAGTTCATGGAGTAGATGAAGTGTATCTGCAAGTGAACCCGAACGTAGAGAAGGAACACTATCAACAATTTATTCAAATGGCGACTTTAGAAAATATACACGTGTACGCCTTGGACGGGGCTCCAAAATGGGCAACCGTAAAAGGACAATCCGCCCTCACTGCTTTTTTTGATTGGCTGGGGGAGTACCAGCTTGAAACGAGTGAGGATCAAAGATTTACCGGTGTTCATTTGGATGTGGAGACTTACCTTTTATCCGGATGGTCAACCGCCTACGGCAAGACGGTGTTAAATTACCAGAAGATGGTGAATGAAGCAGTGATTCGATCTGATTCGCTTCAGCTTCCATTAGGGATGGATATTCCATTTTGGTTTGATGGGAAAACATTTAACAATGAATTAGGAAAAGGTAACCTTGCTCAGTGGGTGATTGGGAGGACGGATGAAGTTGGTGTTATGGCATACCGGGATCTGGCGAATGGGGAGAATGGAATCATTGAACTTGTCAGGAATGAGATGGAATTTGCCCAGGCTGCAGGGAAAAAGGTGAAGGTAGGAGTGGAAACAGCTCCATCTGCTGAAGGGGATTTCCTGACATTTCATGAAGATGGAGAGCAAATCATGCTTGCTGAACTTGCTCTTGTTGATGCCCAGTATGGTACATATTCTTCCTATAATGGAATCGCAGTTCACCATTACAGAAGCTGGAAGGATCTATCTGAATAGAGACAAAGAAGAAATGAGGAATGAAAGATGCCGAAAGTAGCCTTGGTTGCAGGATCCACTGGATTGGTTGGTTCACACCTGATTGAAATACTCATCAAGAGTCCCGAGTATAAAAAAGTGATTTCGTTCGTGAGAAGAAGCAGCGGGGTGAAGCATGAGAAGTTGGATGAACGAATCATCCCATTCGATCAGATGAAGCTCCTGCCCCACGAGGAAATCGACGATGTATTTTGTTGTCTTGGAACGACCATCAAGAAGGCGCAGACGAAGGAAGCATTTAGAAAGGTAGATTACGAATACCCCGTTCAGCTAGGAAACCTCGGTAAGGACCATGGGGCCAAACAATATATGGTCATATCAGCTATTGGGGCGAGCTCCGGTTCACCGTTCTTTTATAGTAAGGTGAAAGGGGAGCTCGAGGAAGACTTAATAGCCCTGAATTATCCTGCCCTGCACATTTTCAGGCCATCCCTTCTTTTAGGGGAAAGAGATGAATTCCGCCTTGGGGAAAAAGCGGGAGAAATCTTTTCCAGAGCCATCCGCCCGGTAATGGTAGGTAAGTTAAAAAAGTACAGAAGCATCTCAGGTGGTCAAGTGGCTTATGGAATGTACCGTGCCGCCAATGGCCATGTCAGTGAAAAAGTAACCTTCCATGAATCGGATCAAATTCAGCAGCTGTAAAAAGAGGAGGATAAAATGAAGAGAGTACTTAGGGGACATCATCTTCTTTGCACCCACGGATTTAAAGGCATGGGGTATAGTCCTGATTTTGTAAACGTTATGACGGAAATAGTGGGAGAAATACGAAATGATGAAAGGGATCTTCCCATTCAGGTCGTTCATGCCTTTGATGACGCCTGTCAAGCATGTCCACATAAAGGGAAAACAGTATGTGAAAAAAGTGAAAACTCCAATGATCATGTTCTATCATTAGATAGCCGTGTCCTCCGGCATTTAGAGCTGAAACACGGGGAAACCTATATGAAATCAGATCTGATTATCCGAACGGCTAATAAAGTGAAACCTGAGGATCTTGATCATCTATGTAAAGGCTGCTCCTGGCTTGAATATGGGGTCTGTAAGGAAGGGATCGGGAAGCTGAGAGAAAAAGTTCTAGCTTAAGAGAAGGCTCTCTTACTACTTTCTCCTATAAAATAAAAAAGACCCGCATTTGAGCTAAGCGGGTCTTTCGAGTCAGAATCCATAAAAATGTCTCAAGGCATTCACGAGATGCTTCAGCGATGGGTCCTCTTCAAGATTCACAATCATTCCTTTAATGACGACCTGCCGGGTTTCCTCTTTTTGAATTTCCTCTTGAATGACTTCCAGAGAAATTTTGGTATTTTCATCCTCTGCTACTTCACGTGCATCCTCGATCATATGAACAAGTGTAGACTCATTGATCCTGTTAGATAAAGTGAAATCCTTCACCAGATCCTCCACTTTTTCAAAGGAAAGAACAGGCTGATCCCCGCTTTTTAGTAAGCCTTCCACTAAATCATCCGTACGTTTCAATATGAATCGGGACAAATAGGCAAAATCCAATTCGATTTTATCAAGCATCACCAATTCTAAATAAGAATGGAAAAAACCTTGAATCATCATAGTGATATCCCAGAAGTAGGGTTCGATTTTTTTTCCGTAAATCCCATATAATCTTTTTTTATAATAACGATGGGTGTCCATTTTCATTTCACTGAGGAGATCATGGATTTCATCGTTAAACGGCATGGCGTTCTCTCTGATCTGCATAATGATAAACTCTTTATGTTTACAGATTTCAATAAGCTGGCATTCTAATTGCTTTTGGAATTTTTCATAAGGAGGCAGATCCTCGTTTTCAATCTCATTCACTTTAGCTGTGATCATTTTAAAATAGTATTTCATGATAGCCAATAGAAGGGCTTCCTTTGACTTGAAATACAAATAGAATGCACCTTTAGATATTTCACACTCGTTCACGATTTCTTGCACCGAGGTGGCGTTAAACCCTTTCGTGGCAAACAGCTTAATCGATGTTTCAATAATTAATTTCTCTTTTTCCTTCATGCTTTCCTCTCCTTGATAAACTCCTTGACTCTATTATGACCGATTGGTCACAATAAATAAACCTTTAATTTTATAAGTATATTGACTTATGACTGTACGGTCAGTTATATTAGATTGTGTTATGACTAGTCGGTCAGAAAATGAGAGAAGGGACGAATAAAGAGTGAATAGTATTATTAATTTCGTACTCAAGAATAAGTTTGCCGTATGGTTAATGACCATCATCGTCATTATTGCTGGCTTATATTCAGGATTTAATATGAAACTCGAAACCTTGCCAAATATTAATACACCGATTGTAAGTGTTACGACGGTGTACCCTGGAGCTACGCCTGAAGATGTAGCAGAAAAGGTATCAGAACCAATTGAAAAACGTTTGAAGAATTTAAATGGAGTTAATGTTGTCAGCTCCACGTCTTATCAAAATGCTTCAGCCGTTCAGATAGAATACAAGTTTTCGAAAGATATGGACGAAGCAAAGACTGAAGTGGAAGATGCTCTCTCGGATCTCTCTTTTCCAGAAGGGGTCAATGAACCGGAAGTCTCAAGACTGAGCTTTAACGCTTTCCCGATCATTGCGCTGAGTGTTGCAAATGAAGACCAATCTTTAGCTGAATTAACCTCAACAGTTGAAGAAGCCATCGTACCACAACTTGAAGGAGTGGACGGGGTAGCATCTGTTCAAGCTTCAGGTCAACAAGTTCAAGAAGCACAAGTCGTTTTCGATCAAGAAAAGCTTGCTCAATACGGCTTAACCGAAGAAACGGTCCAAAATATGATCAAAGGGTCTGATGTGACAGCACCATTAGGGCTTTACACGTTTAAAGACAGTCAGAAATCTGTGATGGTTGATGGAAATATCACAACGATCGAAGATTTGAAAGAGATGAAGATCCCTGTGACACCTTCAGCTGGGAGTATGGAAGCGCCGCAAGGACAACAGCCTGGTGGTCAAGTTTCTCAAGGTCCACCTGTAGAAACGCCTCAGGCTCAGGAAGCACCTGCGGGGATGAAGATCCCAACCGTACAACTATCAGACATTGCTGATATCGAGCTGAAAGGGAAAGCCGAATCCATTTCCAGAACCAATGGGAAGGAATCCATCGGACTTCAAGTGGTGAAAACAGCAGATGCCAATACAGTAGACGTTGTGAATGCCGTAAAAGAAGAAGTGAAAGCTTTTGAAAAAGAGTTGGACGGGGTTGAAATCATCTCTACCTTTGACCAAGGAGAACCGATTGAAGAGTCTGTCAGCACCATGCTGAATAAAGCTTTATTCGGTGCCATATTTGCCGTCATCATCATTCTGTTATTCTTGCGGGATATTAAATCGACGTTAATCTCGGTCGTATCGATTCCATTATCGCTGTTAATCGCGATATTGCTCTTAAAACAAATGGACATTACATTGAATATCATGACCCTTGGAGCGATGACTGTAGCCATCGGACGGGTAATCGATGACTCCATTGTAGTAGTAGAAAATATCTATAGAAGAATGTCACTGAAAGGTGAACTGCTTAAAGGAAAAGAATTGATCCGGGAAGCAACAAAGGAAATGTTCGTTCCGATCGCGTCTTCCACGATTGTAACGATCGCTGTGTTCCTTCCGTTAGGATTGGTTCAAGGGATGATTGGGGAACTATTCCTTCCATTCGCCTTGACGATCGTGTTTGCCCTATTGGCTTCACTTCTTGTGGCAGTAACGATTGTACCGATGCTTGCTCACTCGATGTTTAAAAAAGGTGTCGGGAAGAAGCATGTGGAAAAGCAAAGCCGTTTAGCGATTTGGTACAAAGGCGTATTAAATTGGACGCTGAACCATAAGATCATCACGTCACTCCTGGCTGTCGCGATGCTTGTCGGAAGCTTGTTCCTGGTGCCGCTCATCGGTGTGAGCTTCCTGCCATCAGACGAAGAAAAAATGATCATGGCCACGTATAAACCGGAACCTGGTCAAACTGAAGAAGATGTAAATCAAATCGCTCAAGAAGCTGAAAAGTATTTCCAAGGACGTAAAGGGACTGAAACGATTCAGTACTCGGTTGGCGGGGAAAACCCGATGAGTCCGGGAAGCTCAAACAATGCAATATTCTATGTTCAATACAGCGATGATACAGAGAATTTCTCTGAAGAAAAAGAACAAGTCATTAAAAAACTTCAAGAAACAACAGATAAAGGGGAATGGGCTTCACAAGACTTCTCCGCAAGTGCCGGCAGCAATGAAATTGTCGTGTACGTGTACGGTGAAACCCTGAAAGAAATCGAACCTGTCGTAAACGATATTCAAGCTATGATGGAAGATAAAAAAGATTTCAAAAAAGTAGGATCAAGTATCTCTGAATCGTACGATGAGTATTCGTTCATTGCAGATCAGGAAAAATTGAGTGAGCTTGGCCTTACAGCAGGTCAAATCGCCATGGAACTTGGTCAGACACGTCAACGTCCCGTCCTCACCACCATTGAAAAGGATGGAGAAGAGGTAAATGTCTATTTAGACGTTGAGAAAGAAGAGTACGAAAGCATCAACGACTTGACGGACAAAACGATTCAATCACCACTGGGCATTGAAGTTCCGATTAAAGACGTCGTTGAAGTGCAGGAAGGTAAGACATCCGATACTGTTTCACGACGCGACGGAAAAGTATTTGCTCAAGTAAGCGGAGAATTAAAATCGGATGATGTATCAAAAGCTTCGCAAGCCATTCAAAAAGAAGTCGAAGAGCTTGATTTGCCAGCCGGTATCAACGTAGACATGGGTGGAGTAACAGAAGATATCCAGGAATCCTTCACACAACTGGGATTAGCGATGCTTGCAGCCATTGCCATTGTGTACTTGATCCTCGTGATCACATTCGGCGGAGGGCTTGCACCATTTGCCATTTTGTTCTCGCTGCCATTTACGATCATCGGGGCATTGGTTGGACTATTGATCGCAGGAGAAACAATCAGTATTTCCTCCATGATTGGTGCCCTCATGCTGATTGGTATCGTTGTAACCAACGCAATCGTCTTGATCGACCGGGTGATTCATAAAGAAAACGAAGGTCTATCCACAAGGGAAGCTTTACTGGAAGCCGGCGCCACCCGACTTCGCCCGATCCTTATGACAGCAATTGCGACAATCGGGGCACTGTTCCCATTGGCATTAGGTCTTGAAGGAAGTGGATTGATCTCGAAAGGACTTGGCGTAACCGTGATTGGCGGTCTGACAAGTTCGACACTATTAACACTTGTCGTTGTGCCGATCGTGTATGAAATCCTGATGAAAATGAAAGGGAAGATTGGTCGACGGAAGCGAAAGGCAGTAAAAGAGTAAGTTGAGGAAGGCAGTCCTGTTGCGGGGCTGCTTTTTTGTAGTTTTTTTATATGGGGTTCGGGGTATTTTTGGGGGTTTGTTCACAATTTGGCACAAGTTTGATGGAAAGTGGCACAAGTTTTGCCGAAAGTGGCACAAGTTTACCCCAAACTGGCACAACAAGCACCTGTCATACCTTCCAAAAAAGAATAATACCTGTGTTATTTACGTAGAAAAGAGGCAATTCTTGATGAAATGACAAAAAAACCACGTCATCATCACGATTACAAAAACTTTCCGGCACTTTTTAAACTTTTCTAAAAATTGTATTGATTCCATCAAAAGTCTGGACTATAATAACATTAACGAAAGCGCTTTCGATGAAGAGGAGATAACAATGGTTACAATCTATGACTTAGCAAAACGGACTGGTTTTTCCAGTACGACAGTTTCTAAAGCTCTCAATAATTACACAGATGTGAGTCAGAAAACGAAACAAAAAATCCTGGAGGCAGCAGCTGAAATGGGGTATTTACCAAATGCCCACGCCCAGTCTTTATCGACAAAAAAATCCTGGACGATCGGTGTAATGTTCGCTGAGGACAACGAGGTCGGGATGAAACATCCTTTCTTTAGCGCCCTCATTGAAAGTTTTCGAAAGCATGTAGAACGGGAAGGCTATGATTTAATCTTTGCTTCTCGGAATCTACGAAATCGGGATACTAGTTATTTAGAACATTTTATGTACCGTGCCGTGGATGGGATCGTCGTAATATGTTCAGATCCTAACGACCCGCAGGTTCAAGACATGATCAATAATCATGTGCCGATTGTCGTGATTGATATGAGCAATCAGAACTGCAGCGTCATCTATTCCGATAATATCGAAGGAGGAAGGCTTGCCGTAAACTATCTTCATTCATTGGGCCATACAAGAATCGCTCATATATCAGGGGATCCAAAGATCGATGCAGGAGCACAAAGGATTAAAGGGTTTTCTAAGGCCATGAAGGATTTAAACCTTCCGATTCATCAAGAATACCTTGTGAATGGCGGATTATTTTCCATTCAAGAAGGTAGGGCAGCAATGGAGTCCCTCCTGGAACTGGAAACCACACCTACCGCTGTTTTTGTAGCAGGTGACCATATGGCCATTGGAGCAATGGAAGCCATTAAAGAAAAGGGATTAAAAATACCGGAAGATATCTCGATCATCGGGTATGATGACATTGAAATGTCAGCCTATGTCACTCCGAAACTAACCACAGTCAGACAAGACACGGATAGAATCGGTGCTCGGGCAGGACAGTTACTAATTAAACAGATGATTCAAAAAAAGAAACTCATAACAACGGAAATCATTCCAGTAGAACTAATCATCAGAGAATCATGTACATCACCAAAAAAAGAAAAAAAGAATTAATTTTTATTTTTTAGTAATTCCGAAACCGGTTTCGGAATTTTTATAAGAAATGAATCGAAACCGCTTTCGAAACTATATTGTTGAAAAAGAACAAAGGGGGATAATGATGAAAAAGTTTTTAGCAATATTTATGACGCTTGTACTGCTGGCAGGGGTGTTGTCAGCTTGCTCCGGAGATTCCAAATCATCAGGTGATTCTAAATCAAGTAAAGATGTAGATTTGAAGATTTGGTCATTCACGGATGAATTAAAGAAACCCATTACGAAATTTGAAGAGAAAAATGGTGTGAAAGTAGAGTTGACGATTGTTCCGATTGCCGACTACCCGACAAAATTAAAGCCTGTTCTTGAAAGCGGAGTAGGGGCGCCGGATGTATTCACTGGCGAAATTGCATTCCTTAAGCAATGGGTAGATGCAGGGTATTGGGAGAACTTATCAGAGGACCCATACAATGTAGACGAAATCAAAGATAAATATGTTCCTTACGTATTTGACTTAGGTAAAGATAAAGACGGAAATGTAAGAGCTCTATCATGGCAAACGACGCCAGGGGGAGTTTTTTATAAGAGAAGTATCGCTAAAGAGGTACTTGGTACAGATGATCCAACTGAAGTAGGCAACATGCTTAACTCCATGGACAATGTATTCAAAGTAGCAGAGAAGATGAAGGAAAAAGGCTACAGCATGTTCCCTGATGAAGGGTCCATCCGCTGGTTCTCGCAAGGAGACAATCCACAACCTTGGGTGAACGACAAGAATGAGTTAAAGCTGACTGAACAGAAGATCGAGTTTATGGATTATGCTAAAAAACTCCGTGAGAACAGCTATACGGCACTTGCTCCTGAGTGGTCTCCATCGTGGTTCGAAGCAATGGATAAGCCAATCAAGGTAAAAGAAAACGGTAAAGAGAAAGAAACCCAAGTATTCTCGTATGTTCTTCCTACATGGGGTCTTCACAGCGTTCTGAAAACAAACGTGAAGGAATCTGCTGGGGACTGGGCAGTAACGAATGGACCAAGCCCATACTTCTGGGGTGGAACATGGTTAGGGGTTTACGAAAAGTCAGAGAACAAAGAGCTTGCGTATGACTTTGTAAAAATGATGACTCAAGAAGATGAGTTCCTGACAGATTGGGCAAAAGAAACAGGGGATGTTCTGTCCTACCTGCCTGTAACAAACGAAATCAAGGATGATTTCAGTGACGAATTCCTTGGCGGTCAAAATAACTATCAATTCTTCCTTGAGCAAGCGAAAGAAATCGAGCCTGGCATTGTAACAAAATACGACCAGCAGCTTGATACGTTCTATGGAAACGCTGTTCAGCAGTACGTAGACGGGAAGAAATCCAAAGAAGAAGCCATTCAAGAATTCTATAAAAAAGCACAAAACGCATATCCGGACATAAAAGTACCAAAAAATTAACACGTAAAAATCAAGGGCAAGTGGCATGGACCATGCCACTTGCCCAATCTACTAACAACTAAGGGGGGCTGGGGAATGAAGAAATTAGACCGATATGGTTATGTATTTATTGCCCCGTTTTGGATCATCTTTTTGATATTTAGTATTTATCCCGTTGCGCTTACTTTCTACTACAGCTTTACGAACTATTCAGGGAGCGGGACAGCAGAGGTTGTCGGTCTTGCAAACTATACCCGTTTACTCTCGGACAGTTATTTTGTGGAAGCATTTTTTAACACATGGAAAATATGGGGAATAAACTTTGCCCTGCAAATTGGTCTGGCCCTTGTACTCGCATTAATCTTCTCTGATATGAGAATGAAGTTGAAAGGTTTGGCATTTTTCAGATCGATCTTTTATTTACCTAATTTAATCACGATTAGTTCAGTCGCTCTGCTGTTTGGTATCTTGCTGGACTGGCAGCATGGATCATTAAATATGATTCTATTAAATATAGGTCTTATATCAGAACCGATTAATTGGCTGAACGAGCCCGCGACTGCCCAGCTTTCTGTATCCCTGATCCTAACCTGGATGTGGTTCGGCCATTCGTTCATTGTTGTCATGGCGGGTGTTTCCGGTATATCGAAAGACTATTATGAGGCTGCATTGATCGATGGAGCCAACAGGTGGCAGACGTTTACGAAAATCACGATACCTTTATTGAAACCCATCTTACTCTATATCATGATCACATCCCTGATCGGCGGCCTTCAGCTGTTTGATCTGCCGATGCTTCTGACAGACGGAATCGGTTCCCCGGATGGATCACTGAACACGATGGTTCTGTATCTGTACAATCAAGCGTTCAAGTTTAACAATTATGGATATGCATCAGCTGTCGCATATGGATTGTTTGTCATCACCCTGATCTTTTCAGCGATTGTCTTTAAAGGGATGTACGGAAATGAACGCAAACAAGCAAGGAGGGTGTAAAGCATGTTGGGAAAAACAGCCGTTGAAAAAAATGTACAGGCTCAGAAGGCAGAAAAATCAAAGCCTGAACTTCTGCCACATGAGTCCAAACTAAAGACCAGAAATACCATTGTGAAGAGCATCATTTATACCCTGCTTGTGTTGATGGCGATTGTTTGCTTCATTCCATTCCTGATGATGCTTGTGAATGCAACAAGATCAAATGAAGCAATTCTTTCAGGATTCACCTTGCTCCCAGGCAGTTCCTTAGTCGAAAACTATGCCAATATGATGGAGTACGTAAATATTTGGTCGGGTTTCAAGAATAGTCTGATCATCTCTGTCCTCACAACCGTATTATCAGGATATTTCTCAGCGTTGACTGCATATGGATTTGCATTTTACACATTCAGAGGGAAAAATTTCTTATTCGTCTTCATGCTTGTGATGATGATGGTTCCAGGACAATTGGGTCTTATCGGCTTTTATGAATTAAGTAAGAACCTTGGGATATTAGATACCTTCATCCCGCTGATCGTACCTACCATTGCAAGTCCGTTTGTTGTGTTCTTCCTAAGACAATACATCAAAACGACCCTGCATCCGAGTTTAATCGAGGCTGCCCGTATCGACGGTGCAAGTGAGTTCAAGATTTTCCATACAGTGGCGATTCCGATCATGATGCCGGCTGTTGCAACGATGTCGATTTTCACGTTCATCGGCTCATGGAATAACTACATCATGCCACTCGTGATACTGTTCTCACCTGAGAAATATACGTTGCCAGTATTAATGGGATTCTTGAAAGGATCTCAAGTGGCACAAAATTTAGGATCGATGTATTTAGGTATCGCGATTTCAGTGGTCCCTATCATGATTGCATTCCTATTTCTATCAAAATATATCGTCAACAGCATCTCAGCAGGATCGATCAAAGAATAAAGGAGAGAAAAACATATGCATTTCGATAAAACATTTACCTTTGGAACCGCAACATCATCGTATCAAATTGAAGGGGCACATCAGGAAGGGGGAAGAACACCGTCCATTTGGGATAAGTTCTGTGACATTCCAGGGAAAGTATACAAGCAGCATAATGGTGATGTCGCGTGTGATCACTATCACCGGTTTGAAGAAGACATCCAGCATATTAAACGCCTTGGAGTGGATACGTATCGTTTCTCCATTGCCTGGCCGAGGGTCTTTCCTGAAAAGGGGAAATACAATCAGGAAGGTATGGATTTTTATAAAAAGCTCGCGAGAAGACTTCAAGAAGAAGGAATCAAACCTGCTGTTACGTTGTATCATTGGGACTTACCGGTTTGGGCTCATGAAGAAGGCGGATGGGTGAATCGTGAATCCGTACAATGGTTCTTGGAATATGCAAGAGCATGCTTCACAGAACTTGATGCGGTCGTTGATTCATGGATCACCCATAATGAGCCTTGGTGTGCAGGTTTCCTAGGCTATCATCAAGGGGTCCATGCTCCTGGTCATACCAATATGGATGAAGCAGTAAAAGCGGTCCACCATATGCTGCTATCTCACGGAAAAGCGGTTGAGATGCTGAAGAAAGAATTCCAGTCCCAAACCGATATCGGTATTACACTGAACCTATCACCGGTGTATCCAAATACGGATTCCGTGAACGATGCTTTAGCTGCCAATAATGCAGATGGTTATTCGAATCGCTGGTTCCTTGACCCTGTATTCAAAGGCGAATATCCAAAAGACATGATGAATTTGTTCTCAAAATACGTCCATTCCTATGACTTTATCAAACCAGGGGATATGGAACTGATTTCAATAGATTGTGATTTCTTCGGTATTAACTATTACAGCCGGGGAATCGTCGAGTTCAGTGCTGCCCATGACTTTATGCATAAAGGGGCCTACTCTGATTATAAGAAGACAGGGATGGGCTGGGATATCGCGCCGAATGAATTCAAAGACCTCATCCGCCGCCTGAGACAGGAATATACGGATCTGCCAATCTATATCACGGAAAACGGAGCGGCGTATGACGATGTATTGGAAAATGGAAGAGTTCATGATCACGAACGTGTTAATTATTTAAATCTTCACCTTCAAGCAGTTTCTGACCTTAATGAGGAAGGCATGAACATCCAGGGTTATTATTTATGGTCACTGATGGATAATTTTGAGTGGAGCTTTGGTTATGATAAGCGGTTTGGCATCCTTTATGTCGACTTCGATACACAGGAGCGAATTTGGAAGGACAGCGCCTTCCGATACGCTGAAATCATCCGGGATCATAAAGAGAAGCATGGCCATCATACAAATGCTGAGGAAGTTGCACAATGAATGCGAAGCAAGTAAAGGTAATTTTGACAGCCAAAGAAACAGGAGATCGGTTCTCTGAAAAAGAACCGGTTTCTTTTTCTGCAGGTCAGGCTTCTACCCATATACAGCTTGATCCAGAATGTGAATATCAGGAAATGTTGGGGTTTGGCGGTGCATTCACAGAAGCGGCGGCTCACAGCCTTTCCCTCATCAGCCCTGAGAAAAGGAAAGAGATCATTCACCGCTACTTCGATCCGATAGAAGGCTTGGGCTATCGCTTAGGAAGGACACATATCAATAGCTGTGATTTCTCATTAGGGAACTATTCGTATGTGGAAGAGGGAGATACGTCGTTAGAAAGCTTTTCCATCGAACGGGAGAAGAAGCTTGTGATTCCTCTTATTCAAGAGGCGATGGAAGTGGCTGATGAAGAGCTTTCCATTGTAGCTTCACCCTGGAGTCCGCCGTCATGGATGAAGACGAACGGCGAAATGAACAATGGCGGAAAACTTTTATCAGAATATGAATCTGTTTGGGCTGATTATTATTCAAAGTATATAGAGGCGATGGAAGAAGAGGGGATCCGGATCTGGGGAGTAACGATCCAAAATGAACCCGAAGCAAAGCAGGTTTGGGATTCTTGTCTATATACGGGAGAAGAAGAGCGCGACTTCATCAAAAACCATTTAGGTCCGTCCCTGGCGGAAAATGGCCATGATGATGTGAAGGTCATCATATGGGATCATAATCGTGATGTGATTTATGAGCGTGCCCATGCTGTGTTATCTGATCCTGAAGCAGCTAAATACGTCTGGGGAACAGGTTTGCACTGGTATGTATCCGAGGAGTTTGAAAATCTCTCTAAAGTGCATCATGCTTTTCCGGACAAGCATCTGATTTTTACAGAAGGGTGCATGGAAGGCGGGGTCCAAGTAGGTTCATGGGATACCGGTGAGAGGTATGGCAGAAATATCATCGGTGACTTGAACAATTATCTTGAAGCCTGGATCGATTGGAATCTGGTATTGAATGAAGAAGGCGGACCCAATCATGTAGGGAACTATTGTGATGCGCCGGTCATCGTAGATACCACTAAAGATGAAGTTCACTATAACAGCTCTTATTACTACATCGGTCATTTTAGTAAATATATCAAAGCGGGAGCGAGACGTATTGGGTGTCATGTTTCAAATGACTCTGTATTGGCTACTTCCTTTGAAAATCCAAATGGGGAGATTGTAGTGGTTGTGATGAATGCGAATAGTGGGGATGAAGAAATTTCACTTTCCTGTGCCGAGGGATCGATGACTACTGCGCTCCCTTCTCATTCTATAGCTACATTCATTATTAGATAAAAGATTGAAAGCAGTCCTGGAGAGGGCTGCTTTTTGTTTTGAAAATAGATAGCCTAGTGGTTGTTCGGTTTGTTCACAATTTGGCACGAGTATACTTGAAAGTGGCACAACAAATCGAAAAAGTGGCACGAGTTTGCCTGAAAGTGGCACAACAAACGGCCAAACTGGCACCCCTTCACATATTACCGGGACAACCATCATAGAATAGACCATCTAAAACAAAGGCAGGGTGCAAACATATGAGTTTGTTTTTAAGGGGTACGTTGGTGCTGGTGGTGACGGCTTTTTTAGGTGAGTGTTTGGAGTTTGTGATTAATATGATTTTGGCTCGTGAGCTTGGGGAAGCAGGTCTTGGCACATATATGTCGATCCTGCCGACTGTGTTTCTGATTGTGATTTTATCAAGCATGGAGCTGCCGATCAGTCTTTCCAAGTTCTTTGCCGAACGGGAAGAAAAGTATCATCGGGGCATGCTTCATTATGCTTTTCGATTTGCGGTCATCACGACGTGCATGCTCTTAATTCTTATGGTCCTTATATATGCCTGGACTCCTTTGTTCGAGGGATACCATCCAGGGATTCGCTGGCTCATCTTGATTGTGATTCCCATTGTTGCGTTTACCTCGATTACGAGAGGGTATTTTATGGGGATCCAGCAGATGGGCAAAATTGCAGTGGCTAATTTTCTGCGTAAAGGCATTCAGCTATTTTTATTAGTTTCGATCTATAATTTTCTCTCGTTTGGTATCAACACGTCAATCTTCATAGCCCTTGGGACACTGATTGCCAGTGAAGCGGTCGTTTTTGTTTATTTAATTCATGCTTACGTTCTCGAGATTAGGGGTAAAAGAAAGAAGAGCCATTCTACATTATCAACAATTGAAATGAGAAAGTCAGTATTATCTGTATCGATACCGACGACCGTGTTGCGAATTTTCCACGCTCTCACCCATGCGGTTCAGCCATTTTTGATCAAATGGGCGCTAGTGCTTTCAGGTATGGGAGCTCTGGAAGCGAATGAGCATTTCGGGATGCTGGCTGGTATTGCCCTTACCATCGGCTTCTTCCCATCATTTATTGCCTTTTCGATGTTAATCGTGTTAATTCCGACTGTATCGGAAAAAGTATCATCAAAGGACTTTGATGGGATCCTGACCCATCTTAAGCAAGTCATGTGGATTACGTTAGGATATGGGATTCCTGCCGTATTCATATACTATTTGCTTGGGGACTATATTACAGAAACGTTCTTTCATTCTATGGCATCGGCCTATTATTTGAAGCTGCTCTGGCCGTATTTTCTGTTTCATTTCCTGGTGTTTCCACTCCAAGCCTTTTTGATCGGACTGGGATTGGTGAAAGATGCCCTCCTTCATACCATATGGTCGAGTGTATTTTCTTTTACACTGATATACTTGCTCGGATCCCGTTATGGCATGGAAGGAGTTATTCTTGGCATGAACGCGGGAGCCGTTCTGATCACCATGCTTCACTATTTTACGATCTGCAGAGAATTGGAAACGACTCTCTGGTTAAAATCGGCAATTAAAATGTAAACTATAAAAAACACAATGTGCCCTTTTGAACCTCTTTGTTTTGCACAAAGAGGGACAAATCTTTTATCCTGGAAACACGTACATACTATCTACTGTTATGATGGCTGATTTCATAACCTTCAAAGGAGAAAGCTATGATCGATTCTATTTTATTCAACATCATGTTAGTCGGAGTACTCGGGATCGCTTCCCAGTGGATCGCCTGGAGATTCAGGCTTCCTGCCATCGTCGTCATGTCGATTGTCGGATTGCTGGTGGGTCCTATATTTGGTCTCATTAATCCAAAGGATGATTTTGGTGAAGTCTTTAAACCCATTATATCCATGGCGGTTGCCATCATCCTTTTTGAAGGAAGCTTAAATCTTAATTTTCGAGAGGTAAAGGGATTAGGCAAGCCTTTATTTAGAATTGTGACCTTTGGAGCTTTACTCGCTTGGATATTAGGTTCACTCGGTGCTCACTATGTAGCCGGTTTGTCCTGGGCTGTGTCCTTTGTGATTGGTGGATTATTCATCGTAACCGGTCCAACCGTTATCCTGCCGCTGCTCAGACAGGCGAAGCTGAAACCAAGACCGGCGGCTATCCTGAAATGGGAAGGGATCGTCGTTGATCCTTTCGGTGCACTGCTTGCCGTTTTTGCTTTTGAAATTATTAATTTTCTTATAAGCGATGATGTCACGGGATTAACTTTATTACTCTTCTTTGCAGCTTCCCTATTTGCAGTGGTCTTTGGATGGGCCCTGGGGAAATTCACAGGATTTATATTTGAAAATGGACATGTGCCTGAGTTCCTGAAATCACCTGTTGTCTTTGCACTTGTACTTGCCTGCTTCACGATTTCAGATCAAATCACACATGAGACAGGACTGTTAGCGGTGACCGCCATGGGGATGACGCTTGCGAATATGCATATCTCATCCATTGACGATATGCGTCACTTCAAAGAAAATATTTCGGTTCTGCTCATTTCTACGATTTTCGTCATGCTGACAGCATCGTTAACCGTAGATACGCTATTACGAATCTTTAACTGGAACATCGTCGCGTTTGTGCTTCTTATGTTATTCATTGTCAGACCATTATCGATTTGGTTATCTACGATAGGGACGGACCTCTCTAATAAGGAGAAGTTGCTTGTTGGGTGGATTGCCCCAAGGGGAATTGTCGCACTGACGGTCTCAAGTTATTTTGCTTCAGTCCTATTAGAGAAAGGCTTTGAGGATGCGGCTATACTGACGTCCCTAACTTTTGCACTCGTTTTCTCTACAGTATGTGCACATGGCTTCTCCATTAAATGGCTGGCGAAGAAATTGGACCTTGCCATTGATGAAAGACCGGGGGTTATGATTGTGGGAGGAAGTAAATTCAGTACTGAATTTGCCAAGACCCTTCAAGACCTGAAGATTCCAGTCTTAATTTCGGATTCATCCTGGCAGCGATTGTTTTCAGTCAGAAAAGCGGGAATCCCATTCTACCGTGGTGAAATCTTATCCGAACAAACGGAATACTATCTCGATATGACGCCGTATGAATACATGATTGCGGCTACGGAGCTTGATTCATATAACGCTCTGGTTTGTACGACATTTGTTCCAGAGATTGGCCGTAATAACCTGTTCCAACTGAGTCTGCGGAGCCAGAGGGACGATGATCTTGAAGACATGGTTCATACGATTGGCGGACGGATTTTATTCCAAAACCACGTAACGTGGGAAGAACTGAACAAACGTGTTGAGCGGGGAGACGTATTCAGAAAAACGAATATTACTGAAAAGTACACCTTCGAATCTTACCTGCAGGAGCGGGATGAAAATACATTATTGATGTTTGCCCTTAAACCTACAGGAAGGATCGAGTTCTTTACTGAAGGGACTTCGCCTAAGATTGAGCAGGGAGATGTGATAGTCAGTCTCACCCAGCCGTGTAAGGAAAAGAATAAGATTCAGGAGAAGCTTACGGTTCAACGTGAAAAAGAAATCATAAAAGCTCAAAATGAAACGAATCAAGAAAGCGCCGACTAAGTCGACGCTTTCTTTTTGCAATCCTTTATTTCTTGCCACTATATTGCTCCCCTAATAACTGTTTTACCTGATTATACGTCAGCCCTGAATGCTGATTGAGTCGTTTGACTTCATCAATATCCGTTCCGGAACGAGTGACGTTCTTCTTATGCTGGTTCATACACTACACCCCCTATCACTTAATGTAAGTCATCAGAAGGGTTCCTATACAAAAAAAAGGCCCGAGGGACGGACCTTCGTGCACATTAGGATTGTCGTGTTCTTTTGTAGACCAGGTCAAAGATGAGGATGATAACGGCGAGTGCGTAGGCGGTATAGGCATAGGTTGAGTGTTCTGCCATGTTCTTTACTCCGATACCGACAAATGCCCAAACAAATACAAGTGGATAAAGCAAGTCATGCTGCCCGATGCGGAACCAGAACGCGAGTACCGTAGCGACAATCAGTCCAAGATAAGCCCACACCCATTCAGAAATGCCGAACCCATTCCAGCCAATATCCGTTAAGTAATACGTGATATTGACAATCGTGGCAATGGAAATCCATCCTAAGTAAATGGAAAAAGGGGCTCTATCCAGGAGGGACGGACCTGTGCTCTGCACCCGTCTATAAAGGGCAATGAGAGTTGATAGGAGTCCGATCATGATAAATACGGAAACGAGAAAATAATTGTAATGCCAAACGAATATCCATGCTGAATTCAATAAGCAGCTAAGGATGAAAAGTCCGCTTGTTTCCTGATAAAGAGGGAGATCTCTTCTGTCTTTAGGGAATTGTCGGATGATCCATATCGCAAGCAGCAGATAAATCAGGCTCCAAATGGAAAAGACATACCCTGCAGGAGTAATCATGATATCAAGCCTGTCACTGATTTCCCCTGTCGATTGATTATTCAAAGGCAAAGTCACAGCCAGCGTATTCATCACGATCACTAAAGCGAATGCTAACATATTCAAGATCAGTTTCATTGCGTGTAACCCCCTGTAAGTAGTGGTGTTATATACTATTCCACTCTTATCATATTAAAAACCAAATGAAGAGAGTTAGGAAAAAAGGATTAGTGAAAGATCAGGAAGGATTTAAGGGATTTATCGAGAATTAGAAATAGGATAGGGACAATGAGAAAATTTATTAGGGGGACATTATGGACCGTACAAATCATACATATTCGGATGTTTGGGATTTGGATGTTTTTTTTCAAGGAGGAAGTGAATCACCGGAATTCAGAAGGCATCTCGATACGTTAGAAAAAAAGAAAAATGACTTTGAAGAAAATGCACTCGCTTTCCATCCGCCACAATCGGCTGGTGATGCTGACCTGGTATGGAAGCTTATAGAAGAAGCAAAAGAAGTGATGCTGTATTTGCGTCAGGCAGGTGCTTTCGTGAGCTGTCTTGAAGCTCAAAATATGCATGACAGAAAAGCAGATTCTCTCCGCGGGGAAGTCACAAGCCTGAGTGCGGACTTTTCTTCTACTTTTACAAAGTTTCAGCAGCAGCTTTCGGATTGCAGAGAGGAGGTCTGGAATGAACTGCTTCAACATGATCAACTGAGTGAAATTACATTCGTCCTCAATGAGTGGAGACAAAAAGCGAAAGATAAGTTATCCAGCACAGAAGAGTCACTTATCCAGGCGTTAGCTGTCGATGGCTATCACGGCTGGGGACAGATGTATGACACGATCGTGGGGGCCATGGAGATTGAACATGATGGAAAAAAGCGATCGGTTGGTCAGGCGAATAATCTGCTCTCCAGTCCAGACGCCAATACGCGCAAAGAGGTTTTTGAAAAATTAGAGAATGCCTGGGAACAAAATGAGGAACTCTTTGCAAGGACGCTTAATCACCTGGGCGGCTTTCGCTTGAATGTTTATAAGAAGCGTGGCTGGGACGAATTGATGAAGGAGCCCCTCGAATATAATCGTATGAAGCAAGAAACGCTGGATGCCATGTGGGGAGCTATTTCAAAGCACAAACAGCCTTTCGTCCAGTACCTGGAGAGAAAAGCAAAACTAATCGGGAAAGACCGACTCGATTGGTATGACCTTGACGCACCCGTGGCAGAGTCGACGAGTACCATGTCATATGACGATGGGGCAAAATTCATTCTAAAGCAGTTCTCCCGATTCGGAGAAGAGATGGCCCAGTTTGCTGAAAAAGCATTTGAGAACCAATGGATAGAAGCGGAGGACCGATCCGGAAAACGTCCGGGTGGATTCTGCACATCCTTCCCGTTAAGTGATCAATCCCGTATCTTCATGACGTATTCAGGCTCAATGTCGAATGTCTCCACCCTTGCACACGAGTTAGGGCATGCGTTTCATTCTTATGCATTAAAACCGATGCACACATTGAATCGTAACTACGCCATGAATGTGGCGGAGACGGCATCCACTTTTGCTGAAATGATCGTGGCGGATGCTGCCGTAAAAGAAGCGGCGACGAAGGCCGAAAAGATTGCCCTGGTGGAAGATAAACTGCAGAGGAGTGTCGCGTTCTTCATGAACATCCATGCCCGTTTCTTATTTGAGACACGTTTCTATGAAGAACGTAAGAAGGGGATTGTATCTGCTGATAAACTCAACGAACTGATGGTGGACGCTCAGAAGGAAGCATTCTCAGACTCCATAGGAGAGGTTCATCCGCGCTTCTGGGCATCGAAGCTCCATTTCTATATTACAGGAGTGCCGTTCTATAACTTCCCATACACCTTTGGATACTTGTTCTCACTGAGTATTTACGCCAAAGCACTGGAATCGGATGAAAGCTATGAAGAAAATTACATGGCATTACTCCGTGACACAGCGGTCATGAATGTCGAAGAACTGGCCATGAAGCACCTCGGTGAAGACATCACCAAAGAAGCCTTCTGGGAAAAAGGGATCAAGCTATGCATAGCCGATGTGGAAGAATTTCTTGAGTTAACAGAATAATGCTGGTAGGGTCCGTTCCGTTTTGGGGACGGACCTTATTTTTGTAGTGGAACGACTGTTGTTATGGTTTATCGACCGTTCTATAAAAAGGACAAACTTCTCAACCCCTCCGTCAAACACCAACAAACGACAAACTTCGCGATCCCTCCGCCAAAACATCAAAAAAACGACAAGTCCTACCACTCCTAAGCCTCAAGTCTGATACGAAAATAAAGCTCAGGCTCGTTATGGGAAATACGGAAAATAGATAGGATAGAGACATGAAGAAGAAAGGAGGCAACAACAAATGAAAAAATTCGGATTGCTCTTAGCTGGAGGGATTGCAGCCATTGTCCTGCTTGCCAATTTGGGACCGATCGTAGGGCTCGCCATCTCTTTAGTGATCATGTATTACAGCTTTAAAGGATTTGTGAAAACAGATTCCACAATGAAGAAGATCTTATGGGCACTGATCGGTCTTGCGGCATTCAGTGCTTCGATATCCAACTTCCCGGCGATCATCGGATTGGTTGCTCTATACGTTCTGTATGTGATCTACAAGAACTGGAAAAAAGAAGAAGTCATTATAGAAGAAAAATCATCGGATCCATTCACTAATTTTGAAAGAGAATGGTCTCAATTAAAAAACTAAAGGAGAGATTTCACTATGGCAAACCTATTTCAAAGAATTAAAAATACAGTCATGTCCGACCTGCACGAAGCATTAGATAAAAAGGAAAAGAAAAATCCAATAGCTGTGTTAAATCATTATTTAAGACAGTGTGAGCAGGAAGTAGAAAAAGTAAGTAAGCTTGTGGAAAGACAATATCTATTAAAAGAAGAATTTCAAAAAGAGTATCAGCAGGCTTCTGCATTAGCTGACAAACGAAAATACCAGGCTGAGGTTGCATCGAAGGCAAATGAAGAGGGTCTGTATGAATTTGCCCTGCAGGAACAAAAATACTATGAAGAGCGTGCCATACGCATCCAGGAATCCAAGTTGAAAGCGACGAAAGAGCTTGAGGAACTTGAGAGAAAATATGAAGAGATGAAACACAAGCTAAAGGATATGTACATCAAGCGGATGGAGCTGATGGGAAGAGAGAATATTGCCCGTGCCCATAACAAGGTGAATTCTGTGCTTGAATCTTCTTCCGGTTATAACAACCAGGCGTTCTCTAAATTCGATGAAATTGAAACATACTTAGATCATTTAGAGCATGGTGTGAACTCCTCTTATTATCGAAATACGATCGATGCAAAGATCGCTAAATTAGAAAAAGAAGTAAAAAAAGAGGAAACGGAAGCCATTCCTTCATAAAACATGGTATTCTAGGTTAAGAAAAACATAATAACGATAAAAAAGGGGGAGCCCAACCGGGTTCACCCCGTTTTATCATCAAATAATATGAACCTCTTGTCGGATAATCTTCATTCATAAAAAATACATAACCAGAAAGGAGGAACCCCCTTGTTCAATCGTTTACGCTCAGATGGGATCAGCTGGATCATTTTAATAGGAACCCTTTTAATACTGTTGGAAGTATCATTCTACGATGGGGGGGTTCTCGTCTTTCTCTCGATTGCGGCCTTCTGTATCTATATTGGAAGAAAGAAGCTTCCGAGTACTCTTGGAAAGCTCCTGCTGTGGTTTGGGATCATCAGCTTAGCGGTCAATATCTTTAATACCGTAGCATTTAAATTTTTATTGTTTGCCATTCTTCTATTTATCATTGTCCGTTTTGCTGATTCGAAGAAACATCCTAAATACATCACTCCGGCGATTAAGGAAACGTTCACCCACACAAGTGAACCACTCGTCATGAAAAAGTCCGCTCTTCAAAACGAATGGTTCGGGCCGAAACGGACTCCGGAAGACGTATATGAATGGAATGATATCAACATCCAGGGTGTGATTGGAGACTCGGTCATCGACATTGGAAATACGGTGCTTCCTAAAGGGACGTCCGTCGTTTCAATTCGAAACATTTTAGGCAATATTGAAATATTGATTCCGTATGATGTGGAAGTGAGTGTTCATCACTCGGTACTTGCCGGTTCGATTGAGGTTTTTGAAGAAGTGGAGCCGAAAGCGATCAATCAGTCCCTTTATTATCAAACGCCAGGCTATGATACGGCTGTCCAGCGGGTGAAGATTGTAACCTCTATGTGGATTGGTGATTTAGAGGTGAAGAGAATATGAGTACAGTCAGTAAGCAGATCGCAGCAGGCATTCTCTTTTCTCTTGGTTTGGTGGTCTTTTTATCTCTTTCATTCTTTTATTTGTATCCTTTAGAGGATTGGTCCCTGCTATGGGAAGTGGAAATCATGGATATACCGGGAGCAGGGTTTATCCTCGTTGTAAGTATCCTTATCGGAATCGTGTTTGGCATCCGGACAGGGGTGAAGGATAAACGGCAGCTGAGGGAGATAGAAGATGCCCTTATGAATGTAGAGCAGGGCCGCTCGATCACACTCCCTGAAACGGCAACCACGGAAGTTCAGCAGGTTTGGAAAAAGGTCGATGCGTTAGGAAAACATTTAACGGATCAAGCGCGATATTCCCAGAAGCTTGCCAATGAAAAGGCAGAGGAGCAGGAAAAGAGAATCCAGGAAATCGTTTCCCAGGAGCGGAACCGCTTGGCGAGAGAATTGCATGACTCGGTCAGTCAGCAACTGTTTGCAGCATCCATGCTGATGTCGGCCATCACGGAAACACCATCATCCGGCCGAACTCCACATGAAGAGAAGCAGCTTGGAATGGTGGAGCAGATGATTCATCAGTCTCAGCTTGAAATGAGGGCACTCCTCCTTCATCTTCGCCCCGTTGCGTTAAAAGGAAAGAATCTTCAAGAAGGAATGAAGGAACTATTAGTCGAATTAGCTCAGAAGGTCCCCCTTGATATCGAGTGGAAAATAGAAGACATGAGCCTTGATAAAGGAATCGAAGATCATCTCTTCAGAATTCTGCAGGAGTCGGTGTCAAACACCCTGCGACATGCGAAGGCGACTTCCTTGGATATTCGATTGATTAAAAGGGAATCGATCATTATTTTACGGGTAGTGGATGATGGTCAGGGCTTTGATGTGAATGAATCAAAAGTAACAAGCTCCTATGGGCTTCAGAATATGAGGGAGCGAGCCATTGAAATCGGTGGTACGTTTAAAATCATCAGTGTACCGAATAAGGGAACACGCTTGGAAGTAAAGGTTCCCGTTGTGGAGAATGAAGGTGAAAATAATGATTAAAGTGGTATTTGTCGATGATCATGAAATGGTCAGGATCGGGGTCTCTTCTTATTTATCTGCTCAGGCGGATATCGATGTTGTGGGGGAAGCGTCAGATGGAAAAGAAGGCGTCCAGCTTGCTCTGGAGCTGCGCCCGGATATTATTCTCATGGATCTTGTGATGAAAGAGATGGATGGCATTCAAGCGACGAAGGAAATCATTCAAGAGTGGCCAGAAGCGAAGATTATCATCGTCACAAGCTTCTTAGACGATGATAAGGTATACCCTGCCCTGGAAGCGGGGGCGGTCAGTTATATGCTGAAAACGTCGAAAGCAAGTGAGATTGCAGAAGCGGTTCGTAAGACGTATAACGGCCAATCGATTCTTGAACCGGAAGTTACAGGGAAAATGATGACCCGCATGAGACAGAAGACCGTTTCTCATCCCCATGAGGAACTAACCAATCGTGAACTGGAAATCCTTCTCCTGATGACGCAAGGGAAAACGAACCAGGAAATTGCCGATGAACTATTCATCGCCCTGAAAACAGTGAAAACCCATGTGAGCAATATCCTCTCGAAGCTGGGTGTACAAGACAGAACACAAGCTGTAATATATGCCTTTAAACATGATTTAGTTAAATAATCGTGCAAAGTGACCCAAAAAGAAAACTTTTTGGGTCACTTTTTCGTATAGAGAAGGAGAAAGCAATTCTACCTTTCATCTTCAAAGGAAAAGCATCAGAATTCCAACGTGAAATATATATCTATTAAGGCTTGATGTTTTTGGGTAACAAGTATGAAAGAAATACAATTCTTTCATCAACGGAAGGAGGAATAATGGTAGAATAAGCGATATATTGTCAAATATTGAAAAATAACCTGTAGGGGGATATAACGTGAACGCAAAATTCAGTAAGCCTAAAGGGTTCGGTGAAATACTGGACCACACATTTCGATTAAGCAAGAACCGCTTTAAAGACTTTTTTCTTATTTTCCTTATTCTGTTAGGGCCGGTTTATTTACTGCAGGCACTCATTGAACTGGCAGCAGGAGTCAGTTTTTTTAGAACCGTCGGTACAGGGGAAACCTGGTTCGATGGGATAGTCAACAGCTTTTCAGGCGAGTTTACTGCTGAAGAGGTACAGGAAGTAAATCTGGCAGCAGAGCTTGGTACAGGTCTTATTGGACTCATCAGTATAATTCTGGCTCCAATCGCTCAGGCGGCGATTTTATTTGCCCTTAATCATATGAGGAAAAATGAAGAATTTACGGTGAAGCTTGTGATCAAGGAAGCATTCATCCGTTTTTGGCCGATTATCGGAAGCAGTCTCCTATTCGGTGTGATCGTATTCGGTATCGTTTTTGTTCCGATTTTCATATTTGGTTTTGCCGGAGTATTCGGTGCTGCACTTCTGGAGCCGGGCGTCGGGATTGTGATCGCAGGGGTTGTCCTGTTGCTTGCATTCGCGGTTGCAGTAGCTTACCTATTAACGCGTTGGAGCTTCTACTTTGGAGCGGCAGCCATAGAAAATGACGCACCCGGTCTCGGCAGGAGCTGGAGGCTGACGAAGAAACGTGGATGGACCCTTCTTGGATTATTCATTGTTTTCGGCTTGATCATTGGAATCGTAAGTTCTGCCTTCGAATTGACGTTTGGACTGGTCTTAGGGAATAGTGTCCTGTACGGCATGATTATAAACGTTGTAACTTTATTTACGTCGATGCTGTTTGCCGTCGGATTCGGGGTTATGTTCCTTGATCTTAAAACGAGACATGATGCAGATGATTTGAATGAAATGATCGATGATTACAACGGAATCCAATAGCTTTGTTGAAAAATCGAAGTAACCAGTCTGGGTCCGGAAACCTCATGCTTCCGGGCTTTTGATCTGAAAGCTAGGTGAAAAAGATGTTGAATGAAAATAGAGCAAGAGATCAATTAGAAGAAATCTTGGATGGGGAGGAATATAAGGCCTATCGTGATGGATCTCAGGGGCTGCTGGCCAGCTGGTGGGGGAAGGCAAAGGAATGGCTTTCAGAACAGCTGGGAAAACTGTTCCCTTCCCTTGAACCGACAGACGGGGCGGCATCAGGCATCCTGATCATGTTGATTGTCATTGCAGTGGCCATTCTCCTCGTTGTTGCATTCTTTGCCATTCGGAATGGAGTCCGAAAGCGGAAATTCCGCTCGAATAAACCACTGCAGTCCATGAATGAGATGGAGTGGTCTTACGAGAGACATTTAGACGAAGCTCATAAACAAGAGGGGCTCGAAGATTATTCGAGGGCAACCCGTCATATGTTCCTGGCCCTCCTTTTATACTTTCATGAAAGAGACTATCTCGAAGCAAAGGTCTGGAAAACAAATTGGGAGTATTATGATGAACTGCGTAAAGTGAATCGGGATTGGGCAGAGCGATTCTACAGGCTGGCCCTCCTGTTTGATGAGGTGACCTACGGTGAGCGGGAAGTGGAGGAAGAAGAGTATCTTCCCTATAAACAGGAAGCTCTAAGCTGGTTGGAACATGAAACGGATTCACAGCCTTACGCATAAGAGAAAGGAGGTAGGAACGAGCATTGAAAACAAATAGAAAGGCGTGGGTCTGGCTCACCACACTTTTAAGCTTATTTATCATCATCGGTGTATTTCTTTCTCCTGAAAAGCCTAAGGAGTATCCAGCTTATGTTTCCGAGTCTCCATCCCCGTCAGGAATCAAAGCCCTCTATACCTATTTGGAAAACGAAGGTGCGTCTATACAACGGTGGTCTTTTTCACCAGATGGGCTGCCTGCAACTGAATCTGATCAATTACTGATTATGGTAGAACCTTTTTCAATCCCTGAGCAAGAAGAAATGGAAGCTTACGAGAGTTTCATGAGGGCAGGCAATACCATACTATTATTAAAAGATAATCCAAAAGGAATGTTTGGCGCAAAGACGGTCCTATTAGGGGAAGGGCTCGATAATCCTCTTATACGTGATGGAAAAGGGAATACATATCAAACGGATATTTTATCGGACATAAGACTGGAAACGACGGATGAAGATACCATCTTATTAGATGATCGGGAGGGGACGATTGCCTACAGCTCTCCTATGGGTAAGGGTCAATTGATTGTCTCTACTTCACCGGGCTGGGTGATGAACGGGAATATCCTTGATAGGGATCATCTACCGCTGATTCTCAGTCTATTAGAAAGCGGTCTCGCTGCCCGGAAAACGATCCTCATCGATGAATATCTTCACGGAGGGGAGAGTCAGGCGACCCTGGCTTCACTTTATCCCCAGTGGCTGCTGCTTATTTTACTTCAATTACTGATCTTCACCATCCTATGGCTCTGGATGCGGGGCAAGCGGTTTGGAAGTATTCTTGTTCCAAGAGAAGAGACGGTCCGATTCAGTGATGAGCGAATCAAGGCGCTTTCAGCCTGGTACTTAAAAGGGCGCCAATACAAAGAATCCTTAGTGATTCAAGCCGAGTATGTCAGAGTTCTGTTCCAAGAACGGTGGGGGATCCCGACAAGCAAGGAATGGTCGGAATTGAACGGGACGTTGGAAAGAAAATTAACCACCGTTTCTAAAAAAGAAATCGATTCGTTTTTATCAGGAATAAGGGTTGTATTAGAAAAAGAGCGCATCAGTAAACAGGAATACGTACTGTGGTCGAAAAAGATTGAACTATTCAGGAAAGAGGTGGAGGATCGTTGAAACCAGAAATCACATCCTTAATGGAGAAATATGAAGAGCGTATAGTAGGACAGAGCACGAATCTCAAACTCTTGTTATCTTCCATCCTAGCAGGAGGGCATGTGCTGATTGAAGGAGTACCCGGCACTGGGAAAACCCAGATGGTGAAGACTCTTTCCAGGTTGCTCGGGGGAAGCTTTAACCGGATTCAATTCACACCGGATCTGTTACCGAGCGATATCACGGGAAGTACGATTTACAACATGAAGGATAGCAGCTTCCAGACGATCAAAGGGCCGATTTTCACGAATGTATTATTAGCCGATGAAATCAACCGGACACCGGCCAAAACCCAAGCGGCCCTGCTTGAAGCCATGGAAGAAAAGCAGGTGACGATTCAAGGATCAACGTATCCACTTGAAGAGGTATTTTTTGTGGTGGCCACCCAGAATCCGATTGAATTTGAAGGAACCTACCCACTGCCTGAAGCACAGCAGGATCGATTCCTCTTTAAGCTCGACATTGACTTTCCTTCCTTTGAGGAAGAGAAAAGCGTTTTAAAACAAGTGATTGAGAATCATTATGATTCAAGTGAAGTGGGAGCGGTTCTAGACATTGAAACCTTCCTTTCCATCAGAAGGGAAATCGACGAGGTCACACTTAGTGACGCGGTGCTGGATTATATTATGCAGATTGTGAGAAAGACCCGTGAAACGGAGTCGATCCGCTTCGGGGCAAGTACAAGGGCAGCGATTTCGATTGGGAAAGCTGGACGTGCGTGGGCCTATCTGTCAGGGCGTGATTATGTCACACCGGATGATATCAAGATCGTCGCAAGACCGGCCCTAAGACACCGCATACAACTATCCCCGCATGTAGAATTGGAGGGAGTGACCATTGACCAAGTCATCCAAGAGCTTGTTGGGTCGATTCCTGTTCCAAGATAAGGGAATATTGCCGACTGCGAAGTTATTGATCTCGTACCTTCTATTTTCCGGTATCCTTCTGGCAGGAACGTTTATTGGACTATCATGGACGATGATTTTTATAATGAACGGCTTATTTATCGTCGTGAGTCTCATTGACCTGACCCTATCGCCACCCAAAAAGGAAGTAGACATCAAGCGCAGTATCCCTGATCAAATGGAAAGGGGACTTGATTATCTCGTCGATCTGGAAATCATAAACAGATCTAACCGTGAAATGGAGTTTCGGATCCTGGATGGTACCCCTCAAAGCTTTCAAACATCCTTTCCCTTAGAAGGGAAGCTTGAACAGGATTCAGCCGGGACCCTTACCTATGATGTGGTGACACCGGTAAGAGGAGACTATAACCTGACGAAGCTGTATCTTCGCTATCGAAGCTCCCTCGGGTTATGGGAAAAACAAAAAACAATGGAGCTCCAGGATGGGGTGAAAGTCATTCCGGATCTCACTGAAACGAAGAAAGTATTGGAGAGTGCACAGCAATTCTTACTGTATGAAGGGGTAAAGATCCGTAAGCAGCAAAGCGGTGCCGGAGAATTCTCCAAGATTAGAAATTATGTACTCGGGGACGATCCCAGAAAGATTAACTGGCGTCAAACCGCTAAGCTTCGTGAAGTGATGACCAATGAATATGAACCTGAGCATGGGAAGTACATCACGATTCTCATCGATTGCGGAAGAATGATGGGAGCAGAAATGAAAAAAGCAAACCGGTTGGAAAAATCCCTGGAGGCGGCCCTGACCGTGACGGCAGCAGCCCTTCAAAACGGGGACTATGTGTCTGTCCTTGCTTTCAGTAAAGGTGTTAAGGTATATATCCCTCCGGCAAAAGGGATGGCGCATCTGCAAACGATCCTTCACCGCATTTATAATTTGAAGGTAGACGCAGCCGAATCCAATTATGCAGCAGTTCTTCATTATGTACAGACGGTTCAAAAGAAAAGAAGTCTGCTGTTATTATTTAGTGATGTACACACATTTCTTCATGAAGACAGTGCCCTGTTTTATTTACAGCGCCTGCGGAAACAGCATCTCTTTTTAACGATTGGGATAGAAGACGAAACGTTGGTCAAGAGGATCAAGACAGAGCCTGTTGATTCAGAGCAGGCGATGATGAAGAGTATGGCCCAGAAGCAGATGCTCGTGAAGAAAAGGGAGAAAGCCAAGTGGGAAAAACAGGGCCTCCTGATGGTGGAGGCCCGTGAAGAGAAACTGGCCGCTACGGCTGTTTCGTACTATATTGATATGATGAATCGAGGGTTACTGTAGGCTTGCCTTTAGCCGAAGCCTTCCGATCGTCATATAGAGAATCAGACCGATAACCGTTAAAAAGGCAACCATATATTTTGCGAGTAGCGGTATGGCAGCAGGCGTTATGAATCCTTCGATGATCCCGGCGATCACAAACAGGGGTACCGTTCCGAGGAGCAGCTGGACGGATCGTTTCGCTTGCTGCTTTAATTGGTAGCCTCGTGTGAATCGTCCAGGTACAAAGAGCTTATAGCCCATTAAGAGTCCCGCACCGCCTGCAATGAAGATGGCTGTAAGCTCGATCATTCCATGGGGGACGATGTAAGCCCAGAATTCATAGCTCATACCCTGGTGCCAGAAGACAGCGGCCAGGGCACCTACAATGATTCCATTGTACACAAGCATATAGACAGTCAAAAGACCAAATGTCACCCCGCCGGCAAAGGCAAGGAAGGCGACTTTGATGTTATTGGTCATAATGGCAGCCGACATAAGTGAAGAATCCACCTGTCCGTCACTTTTCCCCAGATTAGAGGGATCCACCCCTTGAGACATCTCAGGGGGTAAAATGGAATAAAGATGAAGAGGGTCATTCACGACAGAAATGAAGGCACCGAGTGCACCGATCGTAAATAAAAGCATCGCCGTTACAACGAACTTCCACTGTTCAAGCAGTAATCCGATAAAGGTAGTGGAGAAAAAATGTCTAATTTGTTTTCCACTTGAGATTTGGTCTTTATATAATAGATTGTGAGACTTTGATACGAGGCCGTTCAAATAATCGGTTACTTCTTCACCGGGAAAATAGGTCTGACTGTACGATAAATTCTGGGCAGCCTTTTGATAAAGACGGTTGAATTGATCAATGGCAGGACCCGTTGTGTTCTTCCTCTTGCGAAGAGTCCCGAGGAGATCTTCTAACTGCTTCCAGTCGTCCCGGTGCTGTTTAACGAATTGCTTCACGTTCATTTTGACACCTACTTGTTCTGTTGATTTCTTATCTCTTATTATAGTAAGTTAAGAAAAAAATAGAAACCATTAAAGGTAAATTCATCCATAAGGGAGGGGATTGTAATGCATGAAGAACAAGTCGATATTAGAACCCCCGAATATGTTTCCCTGCAATTTCAGCCTGCAGGTTTAGGGAGCAGGGCTGCAGCCCTGATGATTGATCAGCTGCTGTTAACAATCGTAAACATCCTGATCCTTGTGCTCCTGTTTTTTGTGACGTCGGGGAATAATGGCATATTTAGTATGTTGGAAATCAACTCGACACTGTGGGGGATCGCCATCATCGCCATCTTCTTTCTCAACTGGGGGTATTTCTTTGCTTTAGAATTCTTCTGGGGTGGAAAGACGGTAGGGAAGCGATTATTGGGAATCCGGGTGATGCAGGAAAACGGACACAGTGTTACTCTCTTATCCTGTTTTATTCGCAATCTATTAAGAATCATCGATATGCTTCCTGTTTCCTATTTCATAGGTATGGTCATGATCTTCCTTCATTCTAAACATAAGAGGGTGGGGGATCTTGTAGCCGGAACCATCGTTGTTCATGAGCGACGCGTCAAAGGGAAACGAAAAGAAAAAGCCATCGTGAAGGAAATCCGCCGACGCGGCTTGAGGAAAGAGGATTTAACGGTGGAAGAGTGGGAATTAAAGCAGCTCGGTGCGAAAGAATGGAATCTGATTAAAACGTACAGTAACCGATTCGTTCAGCTCCCCCTTTCAGAACGAAACCAATTAACCAAAAAGCTTGCTCTGATCCTCTATCCGAAACTGGGATTAGAAATACAGGATAAAACCTATGAGGAGCTTGAGGATACCCTTCTCCTTTTATACCTGGCATTAAGCGAAGAGTGGGAATTTGAATGGTAGAAAGCAGCAGAGTCTGGAGAGGGCTTTGCTGTTTTTTTATTTGTCAGATGACAAGGACTTTATACCTGATAAAGATTCCTTGTGGCTATTAAAGCAATCTTTCAAGAAATTAGATAATGACATAGAAAATTAAGTAAATATAGTAGGATAATGGTGATAGAGGTTTACAATCACTAAACGTAATTTACAAAATAATTAGAAAAATAGTGTCCATTACCCCATTACATTACAAAATGCGACAAAATATACTTGTACTGTAATCATATAAATATATTTGTTATTTGCATTGAAAGGGGAAAGGGTATGAGGACGAAAAAGATATCTTTATCAATTGTCAGTATATTGTTTTTACTTACTGGAGGTTTCATCCAGCCTCAGGAATATATGGACAAGAGTATGGCGGCCGCACCCGGGTCTGCTGTCATCAATGAAGTGGCCTGGATGGGGACAACGGGATCCTATAACAATGAATGGATTGAATTGCACAATACAACCTCATCAGATCTATCCATAGATGGATGGGTGCTTGAAGCCCAGGATGGATCACCGAGTATCGGGTTAAGCGGTACAGTATCGCCAAACGACTATTTTCTTTTGGAAAGAACGAGTGATGGAACGATTTCAAATGTCGTAGCGGATCAAATCTATACAGGAAGCCTTGGGAATTCCAATGAAGTTCTGTATTTGAAAGATACCTCCGGCTCCATCATCGATGAAGTGAACAGCTGGTACGCTGGTGACAACACCACGAAAGCCACGATGGAACGAAACGACCGTTCTATCAGCGGTACGGATCCGGCCAACTGGAGCACAGCAACGGCTTCCTATGAAGGTGGATTTGGTACTCCTAAAGCAGCTAACTCACCGGCTCCAAGCAGTAATGGCAGCGAATCCCTCACGAATGTAAGCGAGGAACTTGGAGCCATCAACGTTTATTTCAACAAAAGCGCCTCCACTCAATACGCAATGCCGGGCAACGAAGCAAACTACAACGTGAACCTAGAAGATCGTCTCATTGAACGTTTGAATGAAGCAACCACGTCAATTGACTTTGCCACTTATGAAATCAATTTGCCCAGAGTGGTCGATACGCTGATGGCAAAAGCAGCACAAGGTGTGGACGTTCGAATCCTGGCTGATGCCAAGGATGGATCGGATCCTCATTACGCTGAACGCTATGAAACCATGCGTCTATACTTGGAAAAGCTTGTCCGAGGTCAGGATGGAGTAGTGGGATCAGCGGATGACGCTCATATCTTATCAGATTCCCCTATGTTTGTAGTCGAAGATACCGTGAAGCGGGCAGCTTATGATTTACCTGCAAGCTTCAGTGATTTCCCAGAGCGAAACGTGGCGGTTGGCAGCACGGTGACAACGGGCTATATGTTTGTAGAAGGAGAATTGAAAGGAACGGACAACTATTATTCTCCTGGGAATCAAATGCATAATAAATTTGCCGTGGTAGATGGAAAGTGGGTCTTCACAGGAAGTTGGAATTTCACCGTAACAGGCTTATATGGTTCTGAGGAAAACATGAACCAGGGGATCCTCGACGGAAACCAGCAGCATGTCGTCGAGGTTCACTCTCCTGAACTTGCCTCCATCTATAAAACGGAATTTGAAGAAATGTGGGGAAGTGGATCCACGACTCCAAATAATACAGCATCCAACTTTAGCACAAGAAAAGTCGATAATACACCTCATACGTTGACGATCGGCGGAGATACGGTGGAAGTGTACTTTTCTTCAGGTGACGATGCCGTTGGACGTATGACAGAACTTGTAAAAACAGAAGCAGATGAAAACGCATATTTCACCATTTTCGCATGGAGCGACCAAGCCCTTGTGGACGAATTGAAGAATAAGTGGGAAGGAAGCTATATGGATAACCAGGGAACGTTGACCGGCTTTGACGTGAAAGGTCTATTCGATTCCAGCTTCTGGAATCAGTGGTGGTCGGCAAGCATTGAAATGACAGGTAGAACGGCAACGCAAACGAGCACCAACAATCCTAACACGCGCTGGGCAAACCCGGCACCCGTGTTCAAGGCAAATGAAAGCCGCAAGCTTCATGCCAAAACCATGCTCATCGATGCCGACACAAACAGTGATCCGACCGTCATCGTAGGGTCGACCAACTGGAGTGAAAACGGCAATAATGTGAATGATGAAAACATGCTCATTATCCATGACGATGCCATCACGAATCAATTCCTGCAGGAGTTTAACGCTAGGTATGTGAATGCTGGTGGGGTTGTGCAGTAAGTTGAATGAACAGTTCCTTAAATTAGGCACAGATTGAAAAAAGAGGCTGGGACATAAGTGTTTTAGTCTAAGTAAAACCCGAACAAATCTGCTTCCTGGAAGGTGGATTTGTTCGGGTTTATTATTTATTTCGATACATTTGATTTTAGCTGTTTCCAGCGGTTGATTGGAGTGCAAGACGAAGACTCCCGCGGGAAAAGTAGCTTATGTGAGACCCGTCCGCTCCGGGACTTAGAGGCACATGTCATAAGTCAAACCGTCCAAGAAGGCAAAGAACACCTTCGTGGCCGCTTCGCCTTATGCCACCCGCCTCTATACAAAGCCCCTCCGCTTTTCTTCCCCGCAGGCTTGCCGAGGAGGCTCACGGGCTACCCGCGGAAAGCGTAGTCTTGCACGGAAATCATTGCGGTATTAAGAGCCTACACTTCTATTTTTTTCTTTACATCGTGGCACTTTAGTTTTGTCCCAGACTCTTTAATTGGTGCCATTTCTTGTTTACTCCATCCCGGGAGCCTTCTGAATTTCAAAAATAAGTACAATTGCAGTGATCGCATGGGCAATCAATCGGATGACCGGGAAGAAGTTTAAGAAGGAAGCAAGGATACCAAGGGCACTTCCAAGGATCGGCTGATCTTCTGATCTTGAGATATACAACACGCTCGCATGCCACAGAGCCACTAAACACAGGAGAAAAGGGATAGCATCTCCAGCAATATTGCCAAAGATAGGAACCGCTAAAAACAATTCGATTGAAAAGGACAACCATTTAATTCGTGAAAGCACGGACACACACCTCCTTATTTCAGTGTATGAATGAATGGGGGGCGTGTGCCTGTTTGAGGGAATTGTTTTTGGGGGAGGGGAAGATTGGTGGAGGAGGGCATTGGGCTGAATTTGTCTATGTATATAGAATGGCATATATAATGAAAAATATGGCATGGAAACCCCGGAAATGGCAGTTCGAAATACCCAGCGGAAAGCAACTCTCACATAACTTGTTCTCTAACCAATAGAGCCCGCCTTCTCATTCTAAGAAGGTGGGCTCTACGATTATGCCAGAAGTTTCTCTATAACCTTATGTTCATTCTCATTCAGCAAGTTTTTACCGATTGTTTCGTGAACCTCTTTATTCATGCTATCTTCCAATACAGCGGCTTCTTCTTTATCCCCGACGAGGACGATTCGTTCCCATTTTTCATCGGCGGCCTTTTTGTCCAGGATGCTGCCGAGGCTTTTCCACCAGCGTTGTTGGTTGGCCTTGAGGCGATTTTCGAATTCTTCCTGCTGATTGGCTTTTCCGCCGCCGCTTCCCATGCTGACGTCTGCGTGGTGAGGACCTTCATGCTTTCGCCAATCATCTGTTTCTAAATCGAACTCCATTAATTCGCTGGACTGAATCTCTCCAAAGGCAGAGGTGAGGATTTTGATTTGATTTTGCTGAAGAAGCACGAGTCCTGTGTAAGGATAATCTTTATGCAGGGATTTTAATTGATCCAGATGAGGGTTCTCCTCCCAATAGAAATTCGTTTCAACGGGTACTTGAAGTTCGAAGGTTTCCCAAATACCGCTATCTGCTGAGGCGAAGATGATAAAGCTTCTTGGCAGTTCACGTTCTAAACTATATACATAGTTTTCTACTTTCGGACGGATCGATTGAAGCCTTTCTTTTTCCTCGGGAGCACTTTCAAGGTATTCTTCCAGGCGGTTGAATCCGTTTTTGAGGGCGATTTTCCATTCGCCTCCCTGTTGATCGGGATCGCTGCGGTCCGTATTCAAGTATACAGTCAATAATTTATCAGGTTTTTGTAAGTACAAGTTTTCCAGTACGCTCAGTGTTTTTTTGAAAGGCATGTAATTCCTCCTTATAAAATGCTTACTTTTCATATAAACGGTAGAGACCCCTCTTAAACATCATTTTGTAAAAAAAGGAATTGACGAAAGGGATTTTATAGGAAAAAATAGGAGGGGATAAGGGAGGAGAACAAATGAATATAGAGAAGCAGTGGGTCCAGGAAGATAGCGATTACATACGTAAGAAATTAATCGAATACAATATGTCACAAGTAGATGAGCAGACAAAGACACCCCTGGAGCAAATCAGTTTTGTTATGAGAAACGATGAAGATGAAATCGTTGGCGGAGTGGTCGGAGAAATGTTCTGGCATCATCTCCATATTGATTATCTGTGGGTGGCAGATGACTATCGGCATGGAGGGTACGGCTCCAAACTGATTCACAGGATAGAAGAGCACGCCAGGGAGAAGGGATGCCATCTCGTTATATTAGATACATTCAGCTTTCAGGCCCCTCATTTTTATCAAAAATTAGGGTATAAGGAATTTGGTGTCCTTAAAGATTTTCCTAAGGGCCAAAGTCAGTATTTTATGGAGAAACGATTGTAGCAACCAGCCGGGACTGGTTGCTTTTTTTTCGATTGTAGGTTCCTTCTATAAAATCTCCAATATGCTTTTTAAGCCATTTTCTTAAAGAAATCAGATAAATCATGTTTTATGTTCTTTCCATCGGGTAAATATGTACTAAATAACACACGACGGGAGAGAATAAAGTGAGCTATATTAACCAGGGTAGAGAGCGTATTCAATTTGATCGAAAGGGTAAGAAAAAGGATTTACATATTCTGGAGTGCACACATTGTGAGAATGAATTCCGTTCATCGATGAATGTCAACCAAATCGAGTGCTCACATTGTTCAACATCTACAGATCCTAAATTGGACCTTTCAATTTTTAAAGTCATCGGATTTATTGAAAATCTTCAAGGGAGTGAAGTTCGTTGCTAAACAAGGACAAATTAGCCGATTTGAAAATGGATTTTAACGATATTCTTTGGATGAGTTCCGGAGTTGCCATTATTCTATTATTACTCGCTTTAGCAAATTTCTTTATCCTAGCCTAATCATATTGTTGTGATCGGAAAAGTCCTGTCTGCTTAGCAGGGCTTTTTTTGTTGGGCGAAACTCTCCATTGAAATAGCCTGCCCGCTTTTAGGAATAAAGCGGGCAGGCTTTTCTTTTAGTTGTTATCCTTTATAATTTTCATCATACTCAAGATAAACAACATGAGTTTCCAGGTATTCGTTAAGGCCGTGTTTTCCATCTGCTCCGCCGATTCCGGATTGACCTCGACCAGCGTGGAAACCATTGATGGCTTCGAAATTTTCCCGATTGACAAAGGTTTCGCCGTATCGAAGTTCATTGGAGGCTCTCATGATCTCATGAAGATTTTCACTGAAGATGGATGAAGAAAGACCATATTCAGTATCGTTGGCAAGCTCGATGACTTCATCAAAATCCTTGTATGTCATAATTGGAAGGACCGGTCCAAAGATCTCTTCCTGAATAATCTCCATATCCTGTTTTACATCTACGAGAATGGTAGGCTCGTAGTAGAAACCTTTATCCATATTGAGCGGTTTCCCGCCGGTAAGGATTTTTGCTCCTTTTTCAACGGCTGTATTAACCATTTCAGTTACGGTGTCAAGTCGATCTTTATTCACAAGAGGTCCGATGTCGTTATCCCGGTTTGTCGGATCTCCGACAGTCGTATTTTTCATCGCTTCGGTCATTTTGCTTATGAATTCCTCTGCTATATCCTCGTGGACATACACTCGTTCTGCGTTCGTGCATGCCTGCCCGGAGTTGGTGATTCTCGACGTTTTGATCTTTTCAACGGCAAGATCAATATTTGCATGCTTGGTGACGATGGCAGGTGCCTTCCCCCCAAGCTCCAGGTTTACTTTTGTAATGGACTTCGATGCGGCCTCCATCACTTTTGAACCAGCCGGGTAGCTTCCCGTCATGGATACCATGCGTACTTTAGGATGGCTGGACATTGGGTTTCCGATATCGGACCCTTTACCCGTTACCAGGTTGAAGACTCCTTTTGGCAATCCGACTTCGTCTATGATCTTAGCAAACTCACATGCGGTATTTGGCGTGTATTGACTTGGTTTCATTACAATCGTACAACCTGTCACAATCGCAGGGGCAACTTTCCTGGCGAGGATGAACATCGGAAAGTTCCACGGTACGATTCCTGCTACGACACCGATCGGTTTTTTGTAAACAAGGATGTTTTCATTCGAGCGCTCACTTTCAAGGATTTCACCTTCATATCTTAACGCCCAACCCGCCATGTACCGGAAATACTCGATGGCTAAATCGAGCTCACCCTCAGAGGCATCCAACGTTTTCCCGTTTTCTTCTGTCAGCATTTGAACAAATTGGTCTTTCCGTTCCTCCAGCTTATCGGCTATTTTATATAAATAGGAAGCACGCTCCTTGGAAGGGACCTTCTCCCACGAAAGAAAAGCAGAATGAGCAGCATCAATCGCGTGATTCACATCCTCTTCCGTCCCCATCTGAATGGAAGAAATCGTCTCCTCATTCGCAGGATTGATCACGTCCAGCGTATCCTTCGACGTACTATCCACAAACTCACCATTAATATACATCTGATACTTCTTCACGATTACTCCTCCTTGTAGAACTCTTTCTTATCATATCTCCTCCTTTTCCCGTTCAATGGGGAGGGATAAACATGGGGATGTGCGAGGGACCTCAATCACTCATATATTAACCTCTGAAATCTGAATACAAAGGGGGCTAAGTGAGTTTGTGGGTTCGGTTTTGGAGATAAAATGATTAGAGGGACGGACCTCATCCACTCAATCCTTCAATCGAAACGCTGATTTAATAGGATTTGAGTAAAAATGGAGGTCCGTCCCTCAGAAGGGCTACTTGCTTGATTCTGCGATTTTGACGAGTTGTTTGCCGATGTTTTTGCCTTGGAAGAGTCCGAGGAAGGCGTCGGTTACGTTTTCTAAGCCTTCTGTGATGGTTTCTTCGTATTGGAGTTTTCCTTGGGAAAGCCATTGGCCGAGTTCTGTTGCCCCTTCTTTGAAGCGGTCATTGTAGTCGTTGACGACAAAGCCTTTCATGAGTGCGCTTGATTTGATTAATCTGGTTTGTACGCGGGGTCCCAGATCACGATCCGTTTTGTTATAAGAAGAAATCGCTCCGCATACTGGTACGCGTGCATGCTTATTTAGTAAACTAAGGGCAGCGTCACCAATTTCACCACCAACGTTTTCGAAATACACATCGATGCCGTTTGGACAAGCTTCTTTTAACGCAGTATAGATGTTGTCCGTTGTTTTGTAGTTGATTCCTTCGTCGAATCCAAGCGTATCTGTCAGATAGCTTACTTTTTCATCCGAACCTGCAATCCCGACGACACGGGCTCCTTTGATTTTGGCGATTTGTCCAACTACAGAGCCGACTGCACCTGCAGCACCGGATACAACCACGGTTTCGCCTTCTTTCGGTTGACCGATGTCAAGGAGTCCGAAATAAGCGGTCAATCCAGTCATTCCCAGTATACTAAGGTGAGTAGAAATAGGAGCGACTTCAGGATCGATTGAGCGGATCTGCTTTTCGTCTGCAAGGGAATACTCCTGCCATGGCAGCATTCCTACAACGAAATCTCCTTTTTGGAAGTGTCCGGATTCTGACTCAACGACTTCTCCAACGGCTCCGCCAGCCAACGCTTCGTTCAATTGGAATGGTTCTACATACGACTTGGCATCAGACATTCTGCCCCGCATATAAGGATCCACGGAAAGATAAAGAGTCTTGACTAATACTTGACCTTCGGATGGTTTAGGAACTTCAATCTCTTTGAAGTTGAAATCCTCTTTAACAGGCATTCCTTCAGGACGGGCGACTAATTGAATTTGTTGCTGCTTTTCAGGTAACATCATGATTCCTCCCCGTAATTTAAGCTAGAATATATTTTCCGATTACTTGAAACTTATCACATGGAGTTTAGGTTCTACAAAGAATAACACTTGAGAAAGGTGGGGTGAATGTGGCGAATAGTTGGGATGCGGAGGTCGCTGTCACCATTGAACAGGCAAAAGCATTAATCGAGAATCAATTCCCGGAACTTCATCCAGCAAAAATTGACATCATTGACTATGGATTCGATAACACGGTCATGAATGTAAACAGTAGTTGGGTCTTTCGATTTCCACGACGGGAAATCGCCGTGAAGCTTTTAGAAACAGAAGGAAAGCTCTTACCGCTGCTCGATGCAAAGAATCTCGGACTCCGAATTCCGGTTCCGACCTTTTTTGGAGAGTCTTCCCCTCAATACAAATGGCCTTTTCTAGGCTACCGGTATGTCGAAGGAACGATTCCATCCCGAGCAAGTGGGGTAGTTAGAGAAGGGGAGTCAGCCCTTAAGTTGGCATGGTTTCTAAAGAAACTTCATCTGACGGATGTTTCAGAGGCCTTGAAACGGGGAGTACCTTATGATGAATTGAATCGTTTAGATGTTGAAAAACGAATCCCTGCTTTGGAGAAAAACATTCAGGAAATCATAGAACTAAACCTTTTTTTCCAGGCTGGAAAGTTAAAAGACTATCTTAAATACGTACCAATAAAGCCATTACCATCAGAAACCACACTGGTTCATGGCGACCTTCATTTTAAAAATATGGTTGTGAATGAGAATGGAATCTTATCAGGGATTCTGGATTGGGGTGACGTTCATATTGGCCATCGAGCCATTGATCTTAACCTCGCGTACAGTTATCTCAATCCCGCGGGACGGGAGTTGTTTTTTAAAGAATATGGCGAGGTAGAGGAAGTTGAGTTGGAATATGCCCGGTTCAAAGCCATCTGCACAAACGTTGTTCTGCTTCTTTATGGCTATCATGAAGAGCAGCCTCATACAGTTGCAGAAGCGCAGAAAAGTTTAGAACGTGCATTAAGAAGAGGGACGGACCTTGATGAGTAGCATCAAGGTCCGTCCCTCTTCAGATATCATTTAACGTTCTTTTGAATATACTTCACGATTTTTCTCAGTTCATTCGCGTGTGGACGGCCAAAGGGGCTCGTTTGTCTTTGCTGGTACATGGTTTGTCCTTTTTCGTTCACAAGGAAGTAAGCCGGTTCACCATGCTGTCCGTGATCCTCATAAGGGGCATCCTCATCGTGATAGAACACATCATAAGCTTTGATAGCCTCTAGTTTTTCGTCGGCTAAAACCGGAAATGTTAAATCCTCTTTGTTCGCAAACTCTTGTAAGTCCTCCAGTTTATCACTGGAAATCGCAAGTATGTGAACATTATGTTTTTCAAAATCCTCTTTGTTTGCTTGAAGTTCTCTTAACTCTTCCTGACATACCGGGCACCATGAGCCCCTGAAGAAAACGATAAGATGCCAGCTTTGATGTTCTTTTTGATGGTCCTCGAACGAGAACGTCTCACCTGAAACTGCCGGGAGCGTGAAATTTGGTACCGTATCATTTAATTGAAAAGTTGCCATTATTCATTCCTCCTATTTGTTTTCTTTCTAGTCAGATAGGCGTTAGGACAAACCTAACCAAATCATGAACATACAATAAAGTAATATATTTTGCTTACATGAAGTGTATTTCCCTTCATGCAAGAAACAAAACGTATGAATGTGTAAAGTGAGTAGAAAGGACGAAGGGTATGAGAAGAAATAAGACAGGTCCGAATCTGTGTGTGTTCCCAGGATACAAATGGTGCGGACCGGGATGCAGCGGCCCCGGTGCCCCCATCAATTCAGTTGACGCAGCATGTAAAGCCCATGATCTATGCTATGAGCAATACGGTCCAAGTTGCCGGTGTGATCGGATGTTCATGAGAAGACTTAAGAACGAAATCAATCCTGAGACTCAAAAAGGAAGGCATGCCTTTCTTCTTTATCAATATATGAAGCTCCAGACAAGGGTTACGTGTCAGGGGGATCGGTGTGGGAGGAATCGGTGTCGGGGGTCGTGGATTTAGGTATTAACCGCTTTGAGTGATCAAGCGGTTTTATTTTATTTGGAGTTAGAAGTGTATATAATCCAGTTATTTCCTCTTCTTCAAGTAAGTTGATGTTGAAATTTGTCGTTATTTGTTGAAAAATGGCTAGTGTACCCTATAAGACATTGTTCTTATTTTAGTAAATGATAATGCACAACTATTTTAATTTAAATAGATTTAACCCTGATTACAAAGGATTCCTTGAAGGTATTGTGGTATGAAAGTATTCCAAACGAAATTAGAACCAAAGTTGCCTTTTAAATTTGTACAGGGATTTTCATGCCTGATTCTATTACAATTACCTATGTTATTGTCAGCAAGAAAGGGGAGAGACTGTGTCAACAAAAAAGAAAAAATACCTCTTTGAAATACATTTTTTAAGAGCATTTGCTTGTTTAGCTGTTTTAGGAGTTCACGTATCAGCTACTTATTACTCCATGAATGATAATACGTTTAATTGGTTTTCATACTTCTTAAATCAAGTAGGTCGTTTTGGAACGCCTATATTTGTTGTGATTGCCGGTTTTCTATTATTCTATCAAGTAAAAAGAAACACGTATTCCTTTAATAAATTTGTCACTTCCAGAATATCAAAAATCATTATGCCATTGATACTATGGAGCTTGGTCTATCGTTTCTTGCTCTATTATTTTGATAATCAACAGATTGGAGCAATAAAGACAGAACTTGTGAAGATCTTTACAGGCGGTCACTTCTATCATCTCTATTTTATTGCTATTATCGTTCAATTTTATTTTATCTTTCCTATTCTGCAAAAAGTATTCAGAACGAAAATGGGATTGATTATATTAACCGTCATCTCATTTTTTATCAGTTATAAAATGATCGGGTTTGACCCTGGAATTGAAGGATTTATCGGAAACTTTATGGCAAGTAAATCATTTATGCCGTTATGGATTTTCTATTTCTCATTCGGTGGACTATTGGCCTTCTTCTGGGAGGATATTAGAGATTTTGCAACAGACTTTCCTTGGATGATGTTAGCCTTATCATTACTCATAACAGCAGGAGCAATCGTAGAGTATACACTCAATGGAGATCTGACCAACAGAAGAGCAAGTAATTTATTAAATATACCTCTATTAAGCATTGCTACAATTGGAATGTATCCTTTACTTTCTCATTGGAGTGTTTTGAAAAAGCCTCTGACGTTATTAGGAAAGTATTCTATGGGGATATACCTGATTCACCCCTTTGTTCTTCACTTGATGAAAATTTATTTACCTGCTTCTACGTGGAATATGATGTATTTGCCAGTAACATTTGTCGCCGTGTTAGTAATTTGTGTAGGATTGATCCGACTTATCCAGCAGGTTCCATTTAGCAGTTATTTCATTCCAGTACCAAAAATCAAAAAAACACCAAACAAAGAAAGTGTAAGGAATGTCTCATCAAAAGAAGCTACAGCATAGACGAAAGAACCGGGTTGAACGCCCGGTTCTTTTTTTGTGTGAACCTATAAATTGAGCCAAGTCGATTGAACTCCGGCAACCTTTTCACTTCAAGGGAAGAGTGTAGTGATACACGGTCTCTTCCTTTATATAACCATTCTTTTCATACAATGCCTGGGCATGAACATTGTCCCGGTCGGTTTCCAAAATAAGCGACTTTGCATTGGTTTGCTCAGCGTGCTCTTTGGCAGCGTCTAATAACATCTGTCCGGCCCCTTGATTTCGTGCTTCTTGAGAAACATAGAGGTCGTTCAGTTTCCAAATCCGCTCCATGTAAATAGAGGAGAAAGAAGGGTACAACTGTGTGAAGCCTACATAACTTTCTTTTTCGACCGCAACAAAAATGACAGATTCATCCCGTGATAATCGTTCTTCAAGATACCGTTTTGCTGCAGACCTATCCGTCACTTGATGATAAAACATACGATAAGAATTAAAAAGGTCCACAATTCCTTCTAAGTCTGAAAGTCGTGCCCGAGCTACCTTCATCCAATCCCTCCCTATATACATTATTTTATGAGAGTGGGGAGAGAACATGCTTGTGATGATGAGAATGATGTGGGGGAGGAAAAGGTCTGTTCTCGAGAAGAATAATAGGTAAGATCTGAAAAAGAGGTTAAAGAGACGGAAAATGTTGCATTCAAGGTGGATAATGCAAGCCCGGGAATGGATAAAGATAGTGTATTGCGCCTGTTTTAAAAGTATTTTGTATAATGATAACGAAAAAGTTTTAGTTCTATCGATTTGAAAAAAAGGGGGAAAGCAAAAGAATGATTGAGAAAGATGAAATCAGGCATAAAGTATGGAATCGGTTGACGGAAAATAAATTAGGCCGGTTTCCATTTCCGTTAGTTGGCCGGATTCCGAATTTCAAAGGGGCAGAAAAGGCAGCCGAGTTTGTTCAGAGTATGGATATTTACAAGGATGCTCAAGTGGTAAAAGTAAACCCAGATGCACCGCAGCTTCCACTTCGGGCAACTGTGTTGAAAGACGGGAAAACCTTGCTCATTCCAACACCGCGCTTGAAGGACGGATTTGTCATGATTAAGCCTGAATGGGTGCCCCGGGGAGAAGAGAAAAAGGCAGCGAGTATCAAGCATATGAACTCTTACGGTCAAGTCGTGCCGCTCACGGACATACCTCCCATTGACCTAATCGTCGTAGGTTCCGTTGCGATTCATCGTGATGGGAGAAGGCTTGGAAAAGGAGAGGGATATGCCGATCGTGAATATGCCATCCTGCGTGAAATCGGAAACAAACCAGTGCCGGTCATCACCACCATTAACAGTGAGCAGCTTGTAGGTGACGACATCCCAAGAGATTCCTATGACCTGGCCGTCGACTGGATCATCACCGAAGAAGGCATTACAGAAACCCGTACTCCATACCCAAAACCACACGGCATCGAATGGGACCACGTAACCGAAGACGAAATGGAGAAGATGCCAATTCTGAAGGAGTTGAAGAATTTCTCTGGAGGCGCACTTTAAATTATAATCAATTGGCAAGAATGCTATAGGGACGGGCTTTTGTAAAAATTGGAGGTCCGTCCCTCTAAAAAAATCCCTGAAGGCAAATTCGCCTTCAGGGATTTTTGGGTAATGCTTGTCGCCTCTGGGCAAAGCCCTTCTGCTTTTCTTAGTATCCTTCTACTACCAAATCAAGTTTCCCTGTTTCAGGACTGATGACAAGTCCGTGGACAGGAATCTTTTTATCCATCAATGGATGGTTTTTGATCATGTCGACGCTGTGGGCGACGCTTTCCTGTACTGAGCTGAAGCCTTTCAGCCAGTCGTGGAGGTCGATGCCGGAGTAGTTGACGGTGTCGAGTGTTTCTTCTGGAATCCCACGGTCCTTCATTTTGTCCAGGATTTTGTGGCTGTCAATGGCGCTCATGCCGCAGTCATGGTGACCGATTACGAGTACTTCGTCGGCTTGAAGCTCATACACCGCAACGAGGAGGCTGCGCATGATACTACCGAATGGGTGACTCACTACCGCACCGGCGTTTTTAACGATTTTCACGTCGCCATTTTTCATGTTCATGGATTTAGGCAGAAGCTCCACTAGACGGGTATCCATACAAGTAAGAATGACTAAGCGTTTGTCTGGAAACTTGGTTGTTCTGTACTCTTCGTACGATTGTTCTTGTACAAACTGTTGGTTGTAATCAAGTATGTTCGTTAATAATGTCATGTCGTCTTCTCCAATCTCCTATAAAATTATTTTTATCACTTCACATTTTGTTGAAGGTGATTTTCTATCTCTTTTATTTTATCCATAATTTCTTGTCGATTCCAATCAGAAGTATTTGAAAGCTTCAAATAAAGAGAAGATACTTTAGCCAATACTTCTGTCAAATTCGGTTCTTTTCGTGGATACGTGGATTTACCCATGAGGTCAAATAAGCCATTCATTTGATCTGACACTTTCTTATACTGATCATCTTTTGAAATGACCGCTACATGGAAATATTGCTGCATATCTGAAAACTGATAAAAAATATCGAACAGTTCAAATGTGCTGTTTTTCTTCAGGTTCAATTCAATTTCACCGAAGGGATTTTTATGAATAATCCGAGCGAACTTTGGGGAACTTTCTTCTTCTATAATAGACATGAAGTTTTCCCCGGGCTTTAAAAGGTCGTACCCTGTATTGGAAGCATCAATTAAATTAAATTGCCTATCCAATAGTAAATAAGGAATCGGGCATAAATGCAGGTTTTCCACATGATCACTCCTTTGGGCAGGTTAATGGACGTCATTGCCCGTTCCTCGCTACAGAGAAGGTTTCATGTGGGATAACATTCAGTGAACCTTATTATGTTTGGCTATTTAGGATTAAGGAGCTAGCCTTTCTGGAAGACAAGCTGTTCAGACATATCTGTCAGATACGCATTGAGCTCTAACAAGTCATTAAAGCTTTCTACCTGTGGTTTCTCCAGAAAATCGAGGGTATAGTTTGAAATCAATCGGCCCCCAACTAGAATTTCAACTTCTTGATTATGCTCTCTAATCTCTTCGATGCACTCTTTCAATCGAGTTAGTTCCGTTGTCATACCGATGGATATTCCAATGGCATGAGGTTTCCAAGCATTAATGAAGGTCAATGCATCTTTGACAGGGACATTGGCTCCTAAGTAACGAGTATTCCATTGCTTTTCTTTGAATACTTCGTTAGCAAGCTCCAACCCCAGACTGTGATGTTCACCCTCTATACAAAATAAAAGAGCTTTAGGGTGGTTTTCTAAAGCTTCTTGATGGGTAAATACGGTAGCAAGTAAATATTTAAGAGTTGCAGTAGCCAGATGCTCATCTGCAACGGTAATTTGATTCTTCTCCCAAAGATCACCAATTCTATACATAGATGGTTTTATGATTTTCTCGTAAAAAGTAAAATTATCTATTTTTGAGTGAATAGAAGACGAATGTAATTCCATTAATGAATGCACGTCTCCTGCGAGAATAGACTTGGTGAAAGCCTTGACCAGCTGATTCATTTATGATCACTCCCAGCAAAAATACCAATTACTATATTCAATAGATAGAATTGAAATTCCTGCTACAAATTTCAATCTATAATTGGATTGACTTTCCCTATATTCTTATTTAATATAACCTCTGTATCACTAATAATCGCTCAAGTACCTGAGAGAGGTTCATAGCATTAACCCTCTATAAAAAACTATGGTTCTATGAATCAAACATGTGGTTTTCTTAAACATGTTATCCTTTAAGCGTAACAGGATATAACAATTTTTGCAATTTTACTGCCTGTTACTCCGATTCTTAGGCTAATGCTATGTCCTCCTTCATTCGAGGCACTCTGAAGAGGAGGATTTTTACATGTCAGGAAGAAAAGACGAAGATTTAACAGATCTATCATTATTAGGAAATCAAGGAACAAATTACTTATTCGAGTATGCTCCACACATTTTGGAAGCATTCGACAATAAGCATCCAAACCGGGACTATTTTGTGAAATTCAACTGTCCTGAATTCACAAGTCTCTGTCCGAAAACAGGTCAACCGGATTTCGCTACCATCTACATTAGCTATATACCAGGTGAAAAGATGGTGGAAAGCAAATCACTCAAACTCTATCTATTCAGCTTCAGAAATCATGGTGATTTCCACGAAGACTGCATGAACATCATCATGAACGATCTGATCGAATTAATGGACCCTCGTTATATCGAAGTATGGGGGAAATTCACCCCACGCGGTGGAATAAGCATTGATCCATACTGCAACTACGGGAAGCCTGGTACCAAATACGAAACGATGGCCGACCACCGGTTGATGAATCATGACTTGTATCCGGAGAAGATTGATAATCGATAATATGGAAGAACGATTCTTTAATGGGATCGTTCTTTTTTTTGAAAATTTCGGAGAATAAGTGTAAATTTTCGTAGAACGGCTGGATTTTAAGTGAATCCGGCCGAATTATCCAACAAAACGGCCGGATTTTCAGATATTTCGGCTGAATTTTCCATCTCATTGGAAAATCAATGTGCACAATAGTGAGGATTCTCTATGTTCTAAAGCGATTTGGTTTGTAAAATGAGTCAAAACGGCCTTCAGTAAAGGCTGGTATTGTGGTGGATCAGTCAAACTATACGCTAGGCGAATATTTCTATTGCCGAAATAAATAGCGAGGACTATACTTGCGAGAGAGTTAGAAAAAGGAGGGAGCGGGATGAAACCATTAAACGCATCTCTTTGTGTGCTGATCGGTGCCAGCTCATACGGAATTCATGCTTCTGTCGTGAAGCTTGGATTTGATGAAGGATACTCGGTGTCAGAAGTGACGGGTGTTCAATATTTATTTGGAGTGGCGATGCTATTCCTTGCTTTTCTTTTTACGAAAAAAATTAACCTAAGTAAGAAACATTGGATTTCGCTCCTTGGAGTCGGGGTTTTACTCAGTATGACGGGGATCTTTTATGGACTCAGTCTTCATGCAGTACCTGCATCCATTGCGGTAGTCATGCTTTTTCAGTTTACGTGGATAGGCGTTTTGATTGAATCCATCTATATGAAGAAACTTCCTTCCAATAAAAAGTTGGTGTCTGTATTATTTCTTTGGATGGGAACTCTCTTGGCAGGCGGAATCGGCTCTTCATCAGGCTTCAGATGGATGGAAAACAGTATGGGGATCCTATTTGGATTCTTTGCAGCCATCACCTTCGCCCTGTTTATTTTCTTCAGCGGAAAAGTGGCGAAAGAAGTACCGACGATTCAGAAGAGCATGATGATCACCCTTGGTGGTCTGCTCGTCGTCCTTATCGCGTTTCGCCCGGCTTTTCTAACAGAACCGGTGCAAATTGTAGAGATGGCTGACTTCGGCTTTCTTGTCGGGATATTCGGAAGCATCCTTCCTGTCGTATTCTTCGCCATTGGCACACCACATATCGATTCGAGTCTATCGACCATCATGGGGGCAGCGGAACTTCCGGCTGCAATCCTTGCAGCCATGTGGATCTTGCAGGAGCAGGTCCTTCCCTTGCAGTTCATTGGCATCCTGCTCATATTAATCGGGATTGCCATTCCCCAGTTTCATATAAGACCTACCCAACCACGGAAACAATACGGGTAAAAGGAAGCTCTCTTCTATGATGAAGGGAGCTGCTTTACGGTGGAGGCTAAAACTCCTCTTATACCCTGAATGTTAACTCTTAAACCTAAACCCCATCCTCATCACATCTGCAAACCCTTCCAATTTTCACAATTATTAAACCTTATTTTTTTACCCGTATTCCCTTTACAAAGGGTCTTTATGGGCTTTATAATCCCGTTGTTCAACTCTTTACGGAAAACCAAAAAATTTTAAAGAAAAAGGAGGTTGCGGTGATGCGACAAAGAATATTTTCCTTCTTAATGATGAATCTCGGTGCATTTCTTGTTTCGGTGAATGTCCATTTTTTCTTATCGCCTAATAATTTAGCGACAGGGGGAGTCAGTGGATTGTCGATCATCATGAACGATCTATTTCCGGGTCTTTCACTTGGACTGTTCATGATCATTATCAATATCGTGTTATTTATCGTCGGTGTGATCTTTCTCGGGTTTAACTTCGGTGCGAAAACCATTTACGCAAGTTTCGCCCTTTCATTCTATGTCTGGTTATTAGAGAAATTTGCTCCGATGAGTGCGCCATTAAGTGATGATATATTGATTCAATTGATCATCGGTCAATGCATTGCCGCAACCGGGATGGCCATTGTGTTCAACCAGCAGGCATCAACGGGTGGAACGGATATCGTGGCCCTGATCTTTAATAAATATTTCAATATAGATGTTGGCAGAGGCGTTTTACTGGCAGATTTATCAATCGCCATGTCCTCAGCCGTACTATTCGGACCGCAAGTCGGTATGTATGCATTCTTCGGTGTCATCCTGAACGGTCTGGTTATCGATTATGCATTGCAACAATTCAATTCAAATAAAGAGATTGTGATCATCAGCCGATACAGCGATGAAATCAAATCTTACATCGTCCATGAACTTGGAAAAGGAGCGACGATCCATACGGCAACGGGAGCCTTCACTTCCGACGAAAAGGAAGTTATTACAACGATCCTTGGTCGCAAGGACTTTTCCAAGTTAAAAGGGTTCATCACCCAGGTCGATAATCGTGCCTTCATCACGGTTCATACGATGAATGAAATACTAGGTCAAAACTTTAAACGACTCGCATAGAAACGAAGCTTCACCTTTATACAGGGTGGAGCTTTTTTATGTGCAAAAATAATTTTCGACCACAAAAAAATAAAGGAAAATATTAGACTTTTCCTGTATAAATAGAAGGGAGGGGGTGGAAATATGGAGAAAGAAGAGTTTGAACGCCTGGAACGAAAAATCAGCACTCTGGAAAAAGAGCTATACCTTGTGAAAAGGCAGTTGATTCAAGCGAAAAGTGAAAGTGAAGCGACTGTCATTCAAAAAGCAGAAGTGTATGAAGAACCTGAGAAGCAGATCCCTGCTGAGGAAAATGAGCACTTCATTGAAAAAGAGCCCTTCGACTTTTCAGTGGAACGCTGGCTTCCGAAAGTGTTTCTGTTTGTGTTATTGATAGGCAGTATCTGGGGCTTTATGGCTGCTTCTCAAAATGGCTGGGTTACGCCCGGATTGAGGGTGTTAACAGGGGCTGTCATCAGTATTGGGATGTATTTCTTAGGAGAACGGTATATCAGGGATCAGAGGAAATTAGCCCTCACACTGCTATCGGGAAGCATCGTCCTTGCGATCATTACGTTATTCTCAGCAAACATCTTATATGGATATATAAGTGGACTCATCACGAATCTACTATTACTCGTCATTATTTCTCTCGGACTGTGGACTTCCCATAAGCATGGTTCTGAAGTGATCCTGTGCTTGATCGGGGCAGGAGCGTACCTGTTTCCGTTTCTTTTTGCAGGGGATGAGCGGAATGAGTGGTTGTTTTACGGATATGAGTTAGTATTGTTCTTTGTTTTAATGACGTTCAGTACGGTGAAACGATACCGGATTGCCTGGAATATACACTATTATTTACTTTATTTCTCATTGTTTTTCTTTGCGGCCTTCGGGGTAGGGGCGATGACGCTGACCATTCTGATTCCATTTGCGATTCAGCATGCCTATGTTTTACTGTTGATCGTGCTGGGCCGGGATGAGCGGGTAAGTGCCGAAATGATTCCTGCTTTGGTATCAGGCTCATTTATCCTTCTTGGATTGTTGAATGATATTTACGCAGTGATCCCGCTCTTTTATTATGTGACTTTCGCTGCGGTGTATATCGGCGTATCGTTCATTGAACCGAAGGAAAAGAAACAAACAAAGGATGTTCTGCTGGTCTTAGGTTTCCTGCATGTGCTCCTCTTCTTACTTGAACTATTCGAATACGATTGGCGCTTTGTCTTAGTCGGCATTCAGGCTACTGCCCTTTTATGGCTTGCGGGAAGAAGGGAAAGCTATCTTGGTTTGATCGCTTCCATTCTTTTGATGATGGGTTCATTCCTCGGGGTACCGGGTGGTGCATCTGATGATTTCTTTACGATTGAGCTGCCGATTTTTGTGATCGCTTTTGGGTATGTGCATCTGTTTTCCCGCTACAATAAGAGTGAGTCCTCGTTCTTAAACGTGTCGACAACGGCGATTAAAGTCGTGTTGACGGGGCTTGTGATGTTCTTCGTATTACGTTTAACGGATTTCATTGTGATCGGCTGGGAATATACCCCGCGGACAACCGCCTTCACCGTAGCGATTGCGGCTCTGTCCATTGCTTATCTCATCTTCGGTGAAAGCAGGAAGGACACCTTTTACCGCTGGGTGGGGATCAGCTTTTTAGCTCTGGCATTGATCAAATTCTTCCTGGCAGATCTCGTGTTCCTGGATTTCACGATCCGTGCCATGATCCTGATTCCAATCGGGGCGATCGGTCTTGTGTTATCAAGAATTTTATATAAAAAGAAATAAACACATTGCAAAAGCTTTCAGAATAATTATATAATGATGATATTAACTAACGTGTAATGGAGAAGGAGGTGGAATTGAGATGAATCGTTCTGTAGGGTTGCGTGGAAAGTATTTAGACTATATTTACATTTGCCGTGCAATTTTTCATGCATTTGCGTTCAAGGGGACACGTATGCCCTTTTTCAGCAAGTGAATATGAATACTGAACGGTAAGAGGTCTCAATTCCAATCACTTTTCTATAAAGAATCGGAAAAAGGGGGCGTTTTCGCTCTCTTTTTTTATGTCTTCTTTTATAAAAGGGGGAAATGCGTACAATCGCATTTCATGTCAGCCATGGGTGAGCCTTCTGCTTCCTCATGGCTTTTTTGTGATAAAAACCTCTTACCTTAAAATAGATGACCGAAAGGAAGAGGAAAATGATACTATGCAGTGCACAGGAATTAAGCAAGATGTTTGGAGGACATTTAATATTTGAGGAATTATCCTTTGAAATACCGGAAAGAACAAGAATCGGTCTCGTTGGCAGAAATGGGACGGGGAAGACGACGATTTTTAAATTATTATCAGGAGTAGAATCCCCTGATAAAGGTCTCGTTCATTTAAAAAAGGGAGCCAAGGTAGGCTATCTTGCGCAAATCCCTCACTATCAGGAAGGGACGAAAGGTCTCGACGTATTGCGCTCTGCGTTTTCAGATTTAATCAAGACTGGTGAGCGCTTAAAAGAGTTGGAATTTCAAATGGGGATGGAGCAGGATGCTGATACTCTCAATCATTTATTAGAGGAATACGGCAAAATTCAGGACGGATTCACCCTTGCCGGGGGATATGAAATTGAATCCAACATTTCAAAAATCGTCAATGGATTGGATATTCATGAACTGATCGAGAAGGACTTCAATGACTGCAGCGGCGGTGAACAAACAAAGCTTTGTTTAGGGTTGATCCTATTGCAAAAGCCTGACCTCCTGCTCCTTGACGAACCCACGAACCACTTGGATATTGGAGCCGTCGAGTGGCTGGAGGAATTTTTGAAGGAGTATGAAGGAGCCGTCGTCTGTATCTCCCATGATCGCTATTTTCTCGATAACGTGGTTACAAAGGTGTATGACTTAGAGGATGGGGAATTAACGATATATCACACGAACTACTCCGGTTTCGTGAAGGAAAAGGAAGAACGTCTGATGATCGAATTTCAGGCCTATCAGGAGCAACAGAAGAAAATTAAGAAAATGAAAGAGGCCATCAAACGATTGAAGGAATGGGCGAATCAGGCCAATCCTCCTAATGAAGCTTTGCATAAACGGGCACGTAACATGGAGAGGGCGTTAGAACGGATGGAGAAGATCAAGCGCCCGATTCTGGACCGCAAGAAGATGGGATTGGAGTTTGAAGAAAGTGATCGAAGCGGGAAAATCGTGTTTTCCATGGAAGATGTTTCAAAGTCTTATGGAGACAAAAGCTTGTTCAGTGACGCCGATCTCCTCGTCCATTTCAAGGATCGCACGGCGATTGTCGGGCAGAATGGAACCGGTAAATCAACGATTATCAGAATGCTTCTCGGAGAAGAAACCGCCGATGCAGGTGTTGTGAAGATCGGAAGCAATGTGAAATTAGGCTATCTTTCTCAACACTTTACGGTGGCGGATCCTAGTGTTCGTTTGATTGATGCGTTTCGGGAAGAGGTTCCCGTGACAGAGGGGGATGCACGGCATATTCTAGCTAAATTTTTATTTTATGGACCGAATGTGTTTCGACGAGTAGGTCAGCTGAGCGGTGGGGAAAAAATGAGACTCCGCCTTGCACAATTGATGCATCAGGACATTAATTTCCTTGTCCTTGATGAGCCGACGAACCACCTGGATATTGATTCACGGGAGGTGTTGGAGGATGCCCTGGAGGACTTTAAAGGCACGATATTGGCTGTCTCTCATGATCGGTATTTTTTAAATAAGTTATTTAAGAAAACGTACTGGATTCATAAAGGGGAGCTCTATTTCTTTGATGGACCCTATAGCTGGGCAAAAGAAAAGCTGCCTGAGCTGGTTCCCCAGGAAGTGCCTGCAACACCCGTGAAAAAACAAGCAGCCCCTAAAGCTGTGCCGAAAAAAGCGTCGCGGACGATGGAGGAAATAGAAGCTGAGCTTGAACAGGTTGAAGAAGAAATTTTTGCTATTGAAGAGAAGCTTCTCTCACAAGGGGACTTGGACATTCTTCAGGAGTTATATAGGGAAAAAGAACAGAAAGAGCAGGATCGGGACAAAATGTATCAGGAGTTAGAAGAATTATTGGCGTAGGGAAGAAGGGGGATGACGACGGAGTCATCTCCCTTCCATTATTTCCAAAGACCTTTGTATAATGAAAAAAGAGAGGATGAGAAGAAATGACAACGAAAGAAGTGATTATCATAGGTGGCGGTTTGTCGGGAATCATGGCTGCCAGAACGTTAATAGAAAATGGAATAACGGATATCCTGATCATTGAAAAGAGTAAAAGTGTCGGAGGGCGACTCGCCACAAGAAGGATACAAAAAGGAAAAGCGGATCACGGTGCCCAATTCTTCACAGTGCGTTCCGCAGGACTTCAAAAGGATGTAGAGAATTGGCTCCAGTCAGGCTGGATCAAAAGATGGTTCGGCAACCCCTACCCGCGATACACCTCCGTTAATGGAATGAACGCCCTTGCCCAAAAACTGGCCGAAACACTTCCTATAAACCTCAACACAAAAGTCTTCTCCATCCGTGATGGGAGGGACGGACCTCTGGAAGTGGTGCTGGATAATGGTGAGAAGATCATTGGGGAACATATCATTGTAACGGCTCCCGTACCTCAGGCCCTTACATTGCTGTCTGAAGTCAGGGGCACGGAGCTGTTGAACACTATCACATTCGCTCCATGCTTCGTAGGTATGTTCACCTTTGCTAATGAGAGCATCGTACCTGCACCGGGACATAAAGACGAACAGCTGCCCGCGGGAGTAGAACGGGTGGTGGATCATCACAAGAAAGGAATTTCTTCTACCGTAACGGTGAGTGTGTATATGACGGGAGTCTGGTCGAAGAAGCGCTTTGACCTGGAGGACGACACCATTTTGGGTGAAATTCAGAAGGTTGCAGAGCTTCATCTGGGAGAGGGAAATCAATTGGTCGATGCTCAATTGAAACGTTGGAAATATGCTGAGGCAGAAGAAGTCGTTCGCTCTCCTTATGTGGAACTTGGAAGTGATAAGCGGGTTATGGTTTGTGGAGATGCCTTTTTAAGAGAAAAGGATGAAGCAGGACGAACACGGTTTGAAAGTGCTTATTTATCCGGGATTTCAGCCGGGGAAAGAGTGGCAGAAAAGCTGAAGGGAACATGAACTGTGTAAGGTTGATTGTGGGGGTTCAGTATAACCACCTTATCATCAAGAAACACTAGAAGAGTACATTAATTCAATGATAAGAAGAGGAAATAAAATGAACATACAACTAAAGCAAGCGAACCCTGACCATCTCGACACGATTATGGACGTTTACTTGAGATGTAAAAAGGATCTGGATGAAAAAGGATTACTTCAATGGAATGAAGTCTACCCGAGCCGTGAATATTTTGAGGAAGAAATGACCAATGAAAATCTGTACGTACTCATGATAGATGAAAAAATAGCAGGATCCGCGACCCTGAATGAATGGCAATCCCCGGAATGGTCCGAGATTCCTTGGAGATTTGCGAAGGAGTGGGTGATTCATGCATTGTTTCTTGATCCCCTTCAGCAGGGAAATGGATTGGGGAAAGTTTTCATGGGGAAGTGTGAAGAGCTCGCTCGTAAAAAAGGGTTCGAGAGTATCAGATTAGATGCGTATTCGAGGAACACGGGAGCCAATTCCCTTTATGAAAAAATGGGCTATGAGTACCGGGGATCGGTCTATTTTACCTCTAAACCAGAGGGACATCAAGAATATCGATGCTATGAGAAAGCCCTGACTCTCTAAGATTCAATGGTTGTTCATATGTACCAAGGAAAAGAACATAGGATAAATGGTATACTTGAAGGTACAGTATGCGCTGAATAAGATAGCAGGGAAGCGATTATATTGACACCGATTTTGGATGAGGCGAGGGCCTTCATTGAGCAATGTTATCAGGAACTGAATAAAAGCGAATCAGACATGATGCTTCGCTTACAACAAATAGAAGATGAACTAAAAACAGAAGGGACTTATACCCATACGAGGGAAGAGCTTGTGCACGGAGCCAAGATGGCATGGAGAAACAGCAATCGCTGTATCGGCCGGTTGTTCTGGAATTCGTTAAACGTGTTTGACGCACGGGATGCCTCCACTGAAGATGAGGTGTTCGGAGCGTTAGAGCGGCACCTTGACTATGCTTCTAATAACGGTAGAATACGTCCGACGATTACCATCTTCAGACCGTCACAGCGACATCAACCGGACATCCGAATATGGAATCATCAATTGATCAGATATGCTGGCTATGTGGAGGATGGTCAATATATAGGCGATCCCCATTCCATTGCGTTTACCAAGAAATGCGAAGGGTTCGGCTGGAAAGGGCAGGGGACTCACTTTGATGTCCTGCCTTTCGTCGTGCAGATCGGGGACGGACCTCCACAGTGGAAAGAGATTGATCTTAATCTGAGATTGGAGGTTTCCCTGCGTCACCCTGAATTTGACTGGTTTCAGGATTTGGGGTTGAAGTGGTATGGAGTCCCGATCATTTCTGATATGGAATTGAAGATAGGAGGCATCTCCTATAAAGCGGCTCCGTTTAACGGCTGGTATATGGAAACGGAAATCGGCGCACGGAATCTTGCGGACGAGAATCGCTATAATCTTTTGCCGAAAGTAGCGAGCTGTATGGGATTGGATATGTCGAGAATGGCAACGTTGTGGAAAGATAAAGCGCTGATCGAGTTGAATATCGCCGTACTCCATTCCTTTAAGGAAGATGGAGTCAGCATCGTGGATCATCATACGGCTGCCCAGCAGTTCCGCTTGTTTGAAGAGAACGAGAAGAGCGCTGACCGTGATGTGACCGGGGATTGGACATGGTTGATTCCGCCTGTGTCACCGGCGACGACTCATATTTTTCATAAAGAATACGACAATACGTGGAATACGACGAATTATTTCTATCAGGATAGACCTTATTAAGGGGAGCTGTTTTCTGTTTCGTGCAGAAAGCAGCTTTTTTCAATACGTAAAGGGCGGACGTTTGGACACCTCATAGTATTGAAACCAAAACCTGAATTCATCAAATAAGACAGGACCATCGAATGTGAAATTCTCAAAGAAATCCTCAATCAATTCTGCGTCGGCATCATCCATAATGCCAGTCACATAAAGAGGCGTCTTGAATCGTTTGTATAAATCCTCATATCCATAAAAGCTAAACAGATCTTGCAGTTGTTGTTCATTCATCATCTTCACCTTCCTTACTAATAGGTTTTCTCTATCTTGTAAAAATATCCATAAAAAAACAGCAGCGGAAGGAGTCCGTGCTGTTTTTTATTGCTTCAATTCTGTATAAACGACCAGGCGCTTGCTGTAGTTTCTTGAGGAACGGTCAAAGTCACCAGTGCAAGTGATCAAATTAAGGGTACTGGCATGGGAGTATCCAAAGATTGATTGAAGGGGGGCGTCATTCCAAGGATATTCCTTCATGTCTGTTACAACGAAGGTTCGTTCTTCGCCATCTTTATTCTTTACAATGATTTCATCACCTTTTGAAACCTTGTTCAGGTTATAAAAAATAGCGGGACCATTCCGGCTGTCTACGTGACCCCCGATGACGGCATTACCCGGTTCACCCGGCATATATCCACCTTCGTACCATCCAGTCTTTTCGAAACTTTCCGTTACGGCCATTTCCCCGTTTTCCTTTAATCCGACAGCTTCTACAGGTGCCGATAAATCGATCGCCGGGATTTCAATGGTCGTTGGCACGATTCCACTTCGCTCATCTTTAATGATCGTTTCAGCAAATGGGGAAGGGGAAGTAGTGGTACTCGCCATTTGAGCTTTTGGCTTTTCCTCTTGCTTTTCGATTGTTTGTGTTTTCGCTTTATCCTCTTGAGAACTTGAACTTAATCCTGCAGAACAGGCAGAAATGGGCAATAGTACAAGCACAAGTAGTACAACCCTCATAGTATACATTATGTGAAGCCACTCCTTTCATCTTCACACTGGGGGACGGACCTTAATAGGTCCGTCCCTCTCATCTTTTCCTATTATTTTTTGTGTGTAGCGTATTTTTTCATTCCGAGTGTTGTTCCACCAGCGATGATTAAGAGCGCTGCAAGAAGGTATTCGAATGGGAATTCGTTTCCGGCTGTTCCGCCCATACCGGTGTTTGGCATTTCAGAAGGCATATTGGCTTTGAATTTGTCAGGGAACTGATCGGCAAATGCTCCTGATAATCCTTTTGCCGGATTCAGCATATGCTCATACGCCATGCGGATTTGCTCCCATGATTTTTCATAATCCCCGGCTGCATAGCTGTCAAATGCTCCAACAAGTTGCTCAACGTGCATTTGAAGTCCTTCTGCAAGGGCGTCAGATTTCAAACGGCCATCCGTTGCCGTTTCAAGGAATTTGGAGAATTCTGCACGATATCCATCCAGGTTCTTAAGGGCTTCTTCTTTTGCTGCTTCATCTTCAGCACCCGTTGCTTTCACATAATCAACGAAGAATCCGATGTGCTTTGACCACATGTCTTTAAATTGGTTACCTGCTTCTTCACCATATACAGAAGCGATCGCTGCAGACAGGTCTTCAGTATTAGCATTCAAGGCACCAACAGATGCATCGAAGTCTTCTGATCCGTCAATCCCGTTTTGCATCGCCATCGTTGCAAGGGCAGCATGCTCTGTTAATAAGTGGTTAAGGGTTGAACGTAAATCAGTTGCAGGTGTTACAGCCATCGTATTTTCAAACTTCTCGGGATATTGATCCGTGATCGCACTTGATAATCCTTTTGATACCATTCCCATATGTCCGATTGCTTCACGCTCGTATTCGTAAGCCTTTTCATAGTCTCCGGCTACATAGCTGTCAAATGCACCGATCAGTTGGTTGATATGCATTTGAAGTCCTTCTGCCAGACTATCAGATTTTAAACGTTCACCCGTTGCCGTTTCAAGGAAAGTAGAAAACTCTTCTTTATAGCCTGCGAGATTTGCAAGTGCTTCATCTTTTGCCGCTTGATCTTCAGCACCCGTTGCTTTTACATAGTCAACGAAGAACCCGATGTGATTCGTCCAAATCGTATTGAATTGATTACCGGCTTCTTCACCGTAAACAGAAGCGATCGCTCCTTTTAAATCGGCTGCGTTATCATTCAGGGCACCGGCTGCTGCGTCAAAATCTTCAGCTCCCTCAGCTCCGCGTCTCATCGCTTCCACTGCTAAGTATGCATGCTCAGTAAGTAAGTGATCTAATGTTGTTCTTAATTCTCCTGCTGGAGTATCCACTTTCACCTCGTGTGAATGATCTTCACCGTTGTGGGCTGAAACTGTACCTACAGTCGGTACTAGTAATGTCATACTTAATGGGACCGCTAAATAACTTTTTTTCATTTTCATATTGGAATCTCTCCTTTTGGTTTTTTTATATTTTCATAGAGCTAACGAGAGGAGTTGAAACTTGGATCACTTTTTTTGAAAAAACTTTTGCACTTTTTTTAGAAAGAGATAAAAGTAGGGTGAAAGTATGTAGAGAGTGGGGTCTTCTTTAACTATGTATCCTTAATAAAAGAGTAGAAAAGATTGTAGCGGGATCTGTAATAGATTTGTACAACTTCTGTTCTAATAGGACTAAATTCCCTAGTTCTATTTTCTTGAACATCCAGATGTGCTAAAAAAATATGGGTGCTTTCTTATTGAAAATAAAAAAGCCCAGCAGTAATGGACTGCAGGGCGAGGAGAAAAGATTATTAAATTTCTGAAGCCAGCACAATTTCTCCCTGTGGAAGCTGGCTATCGGCATCCGGTTCGAGTGTAATGGCCACCGTATCCCAATCTTTCTTTGTGAACTCTTCGTTAAATTTAAATACAACCGATCCTTTGCCATCTTTACTCGTGACAAATGTTCCGGCACGTTCAGGTTTGTCGTCTTTAATGAGCCATACCTGATAGACTTCTTCGTTAGAAAGATCCTGAAGCTCAGAAGCCTGGACAACCATGCTTGTTTGTTCACCCTGCTTAATGATACTGGCTGTTCCCTTGGCATTTCCACTGACGGCAGCGAGGTCGACATATTGTACTACCTGATCGATGGTTGCTTGTTCCACCACTTCGTTTTGATCCTCAAGCTGCGTAAACAGGTACGCATTCCCGACTAAGGAAAGGGCCAGGGCGGCTGCGACAGAAGGGAGGAACCACGCTCTCTTTTTCTTATTGGAGAAAGGTCCGACCTCAGCTTCTGGCTTCTCTTCACCCAGAATGTTAGCCAAAACACGGTCTTCCAGGTCTTTGGGGGGCTCGACAACATCAGATGCGAAAGGCATATATTCTGCTAACTGCTCCAGTTCATGAAGCTCTTCCCGGCACTGGGGACAGCTTTCCAGATGCTTTTCAAATTGGGCTCTCTCAAGTTCAGATAAATGACCGTTGTAGTAATCCAGTAAGTGCTCGCATTGGTGTGTAGTCATTCGAATTGACCTCCTTTCCCTTTAAGACACGTGTGTAAATGCTTTAGCGCCAAACGTATTCTTCCCTTGACAGTCCCTAGTGGAGTGTCGGTGGAATATGCAATGGATTGCTGAGTCAATCCTTTAAAGTAGAATAATTGCACAATGTGTTGCTGGTCTTCTTTTAACGATTGGATACACTCCCGAATCGCTGCCCCTTTTTCCTTCCATTCCAATTGATCAGCCGGAGTTTCGTAGGTGACCTGCAGGGAGTCCTTCTCAATATATTCAACAGACTCATGTTTCTTTCGTCTGCGGATTGCATCGAGGCAAGTGTTCCTTGTCATCGTTAACAGCCAGGACGAAAACTTCCCTTTACTGTGATCATACGGAGAGTGCTTTTTCCAGAGCTTCATGAATACCTCTTGAATCACTTCCTCGGCGATTTCACGGTCTCCTGTCATTTTATATGAGAAAGAATAGATCAGTTTTTCATATTGTTGATAAAGCTGTCGCAGTGCAGTCGAATCTTTGGCTAACACTTGTTGATACAGTTCTAAATCGTGACGATCATTGGGCATAAAACGCTCCTTATCTTTGACATGAATACAATAAGGATACTAAACAACGGAGCTGAACTCAATTTTAAAAAGCTAACGTAAGAAATAAGAATTTGGATCATAAATGTTTGGGGAAATTGTTAGTGGGGTATATAAATGAGTTTGAAGTGGGAGCTGGACTTGTCTATCTCATTATGCGGCGATAAAGCAATTGAATATTCCCCAAAACAAAATCCCCCAAATCATTGGGGGATTTCTCCAGCTTATTTTACTTTTTGTAACTTATCAATCACGGATAAAGAACGTCCTGTTCCGATTGCCACTGATTCAAGCGGGTTAGGAGCTAAGTGAACCGGTACAACGATCTCTTGGCTTAACCAATCTTGAAGTCCGTTCAATAATGCTCCGCCACCAGTCAGGATTACACCGCGGTCAACAATGTCACCGCTTAGTTCAGGAGGACAATTTTCCAATGTTGCACGGATCGTTTCCAGGATGTGAAGAAGAGATTCTTTCAACGCATCTTGAATCTCATTGGACGATAGTTCAATCGTTTTTGGAAGACCGGTAACCAAGTCACGTCCACGAATATCCATCGTTCTTTCCTCATGGTCGATCAGTGCTTGACCCACTTCGATTTTTACCAATTCAGCCGTTCTTTCACCGATCAGTAGATTGTAGCGTTTGCGTACGTATTGAACGATGTCTTCATCCATTTGGTCTCCGCCGATACGGATCGTGTTACAGGAAACAACACCGCCATAAGAGATGATCGCAACTTCCGTTGTTCCGCCACCGATATCAACGATTACGTTGGCGACAGGCTCGCCTACAGGCAAGTCAGCACCGATCGCAGCAGCGACAGGTTCTTCAATAAGTGTCACTGATTTCGCGCCGCTTCCTCTCACTGCATCCTGAATCGCTCTTCTCTCGACACTCGTTGCACCAGAAGGCGTACACACGACAACCGTTGGCTTGCGGATGGAAAATCCAAGTTTTTTACTCGCTTTTTTCATCACTTGTTTTAACATTTCAGTTGTCACATCAAAGTCGGCAATCACACCATCTTTAAGTGGGCGTACAGCCACGATCTTTCCTGGCGTTTTCCCGATCATGCTCTTGGCTTCGGTTCCAACCGCCAATACCGTTTTATTTTCTGTGTCAATCGCCACAACAGATGGTTCATTAAGTATAATTCCTTTATTTTTACTATAAACAAGTATATTTGCAGTTCCTAAATCGATACCAATTTCAGAGTTTGATAACATCAATATTCCTCCAACTATAAGAATTCTAGACAGTATATCCTTCTATACAGTATAGGAGATTTCTGTCGGTTATGAAGGTGGAGATATTTACCACCGACAAAATGTTACAAAGTATGACAGATATGAAAGCGTTAACGAAAAAATAAAAAGCTTGTACGGAGGTGTTTTGTATACCTGGGTGTGTATATGAGGGCGGACCTTGAAATATTGTTCGTTAAAAAAATTTAAACGTTCTGTAATATAGGTGGGGAGATTTGGAGTATTCGGATGGTGGTGAGGGGAGTGATTGTGAAGGTTGGATTGGTCTTTGGGAGGAGGGTGTGGGGCAAAAGTAGAGAGGAGGTGTGGGAGGGTGTCGAAGGTAGGCGAGTTTTCTTTGGGCTGTAACTAAAATGGGAAAATCGGGTGGAATCGGCAATTAACATAGGGAATTGCATTTTTTTGGAGTGGAATCGCTATTAATGTTGGCTGAAAAGAGGGAGGAGATGGATTTTGGATGGAAAATGAGAAGAATTTTAGGTAACGAATTCAAGAGATCAGCGGAATTCCCGATATATCAGCGAAGTCGGTTCATATATCAGCGAACTAGGTCCACATATCAGCGAAATTCTGGATATATCAGCGAAATCGGTCCATATATCAGCGAACTGCCATTTCGCCTTCTTAAATAACACTATGAATTCTCCTACTTTTAATAAGCGTAATAGGAGAAGAACCCAAGATAACGGCGAAAATCAGAATATAACGGCGATATTTTAAATATAACGGCGAAATCTCTGATTTAACGGCGAAAATCCAATTATAACGGCGAACAGACAAATTACCAGTTCTCTCCCAACAAAAAAAGAGATGCTCTCATCAAGCATCTCCCCCTCATTAATACGCTTTACGGAAAAACTCCGCAAGTTCCTGACTATGTTTTTTGCGGGCTTTACGATGTTCTGCACGGTTCTTGGCAGTTTCGTTCAACCATTTTTCCTCTTCTGTTTCCGGTACGACTTCCGCAATGACGGCTGGTTTATTGCCTTCTAAAGCAACAAAGGTCAAGAAGGAGATGGCTGCCACATTGGTTTCCCCTGTTAGAAGCACCTCTGAAGTGACCTTCACACATACCTCCATGGAGCTGCGTCCGGTATACGTCACCATCGCTTCCAACGTCACGGCATCCCCGACTTTTATGGGCTGCAGGAAGTCTACGGAATCTGTTGAAGCCGTGACGACGGGCTTGCGGGCGTGACGGGTAGCGGCAATGGATGCCACGTCGTCTATATAGGCCATCAGTTTTCCACCAAACAATGTACCGTGATGGTTGGTGTCGGGTGGAAGAACGTGGGTCGTTTTACTTGTTTTCGTTTCTTTCATGAACTTTTTTTCTCTCAATGAATTCACCTTCCGTTATCAATGTGCAAAAAGATTGCTACCTTATACTATTCACTAAAGTGGGGTGGAAGAAACATGAAAACAGAAAAAGTTATAGAAATATACTAATGATAATGGCCGTTATGAAGCTCGCCAGTGTTCCTGCGATGATGGCCTTCAAGCTTAATTTAGAAACCATAGGTCGTTGTGTCGGCTCTAAAGAACCCAAGCCGACAATCAATTGTCCGATCGAAGACAGGTTTGCAAAGTTGCAAAGGGCAACGGAAAGAATGGCAACGGTCTTAGGGGAAAGCTCGCTCATCATTCCTGATAGTTCTTTGTATGCGACGAATTCATTCACAGAAAGCTTCGTCCCGATAATGGAGGCTGCACGGAACGCTTCATCCATTGGAATACCGACGAGTAGTGACAGTGGATAGAATAGGTAGCCGAAGACCGTGGAAAGACTCATATCGACTGCACCCAGCAATCCATTGACGAGAGCAAGGATCCCGATAAACGCGATGAGCAGTCCCCCAATATTGATGGCAAGTTGTGTACCACTGAGGGCACCTTCGGAAATCGCTTCGAATACGTTTGTATGAGTGGTTTTTCCTAACGAAATATCTCCATTCGTCTTGGACTCTTCCGTTTCAGGTTCGATGATTTTGGCAATCACAAGAGAGACGATTGGCACACTAAAGACGGATAGAAGAAGGAATTTCATGTCGATCCCCATCAATGAATATCCGATTAATATCGCTCCACTTGCTGAAGCTGTTCCTCCAACCATCACGGCAAAAAGTTCTGAACGAGTCAACTTCGCTAAATAAGGCTTAATTAAAAGAGGAGCCTCTGCTAATCCGAGAAAGGAATTCCCAATGGCATTAAAGGATTCAACCTTGGTTGTACCAAGGATTTTCCCCAACCCGATTCCGATATATTTTACGAAAAACGGGATGATTCGCAAGTAATAAAGAGCCGAAATGAGTGCAGAAATAAAGATGATCGCACCCAGGACATTGATCGCGAAAACGAATGAAATATTCGTCCCTTTTTCGAAGAATCCCCCGAAAACGAACATGATTCCTTCATTGCTGTAGTCGATGACTTTCTGTACGCCTAAGGCTGCTTTTTTCAAAATGGTTTGTCCAAATGGGACTTTTAATACAAACAAGACAAGCAGGAACTCAAGACAGATCCCGATGATGATCGTACGCCATTGAATGGCTGAGCGGTTGTAGCTCAACAGCCATGCTAAAAATAGAACTCCAAGTAATGATAATACGCCATATACTAAACTCATAATACCAATCCCCCAACATGTAATCTTCAACGAATTCTCAGGTTTACGTCGTATGATGTCTGACCTCTCAGGGAAATAAAAAAAGTGCATGAAGACATTCTCTAAAAAATAGGGAAAGTCTCCATACACAAACAGCATATAGAAAAGACTTTCCTTATAGTCCGGCACTTTACGGCTGCCAGGTAGAGACTTATGGTCCATATCACCATAGATATATAAGGAATTCGTATGAAGTTGATTTGAAATATGTTTTCTACTCTATCACACGATTGAAGACTATCACAATAGTTTTTTTGAAAAGAAAAGCATGGAAAAACGTGGTGGTTCATTTTTACTGTTTTTAGCAAAATTCCAAAAATAATAGTTTACTAGTATAACATTTGGGGAACTTTCACAAACACATGTAGTAAATATGAAGGGAAGAGGATGCATGTTTGAAAGTGGATTGCTATTTACTCTATTGTCCTGTGTGTTTTTTATGGGGCTGGTTGCTTGGGTTTCATACATAAAGACCAAAGGATCATTGAACGACTCGACAGGATATTTTTTAGCCGGAAGAGGATTGACTGGAACGTTTATCGCTGGTTCCTTACTTTTAACCAATTTATCAGCTGAACAGTTAGTTGGTTTGAATGGACAAGCTTTCAGGGCGAACCTTTCGAATATGGCGTGGGAAGTGACAGCCGCCATCGCGATTATCATCATGGCCTTATATTTGCTTCCGAAGTATTTAGGAAGAAGCTTCACGACGTTGCCCGAGTTTCTGAATCAGCGCTATGACAAAGGGGTTCGTCAGTATACAACCATCCTCTTTATGCTGGGGTATGTATTTGTTACGATCCCTTCCATGCTTTATTCAGGAGCACTAGCCGTTTTAAAATTATTTGATGTCCCCGACCTCATGGGCATTTCCTATACACAATCAATCTGGATGATTGTGTGGGTGATCGGGATCATCGGCAGCATTTATGCCATCTTCGGCGGACTGAAAGCCGTTGCGATTTCCGATACGTTGAATGGAGTCGGACTCCTGATCATCGGGATTCTCGTTCCGATTCTGGGGTTTTATGCTTTAGGAGAAGGAAGTTTCCTATCAGGTGTGAAAGAGATTGCCACTAACAATCCGGAAAAACTGAATTCGATTGGTTCATCTTCAGATTCAGTGCCGTTTTCAACGATTTTTACCGGAATGATTTTTGCGAATTTATTTTATTGGGCATCAAACCAGTACGTGATCCAAAGGACTCTGGGGGCTAAAAACTTAGCAGAAGGACAGAAGGGTGTCCTCATTTCGGGGTTCTATAAGCTGCTTGTGCCGTTCATGATGATGCTTCCGGGAGTCATTGCATTCCACCTTTATGGAGATTCTTTGAAAAGTGTGGATCTGGCATATCCGGCTTTAATCAATGCGGTCCTGCCGTCTTACTTAACAGGCTTCTTCTTGGCCGTGCTACTGGGAGCGGTGTTGAGCTCGTTTAATTCTCTATTAAATAGTGCAGCGACTTTATTTGCACTGGATATCTATAAGCCTCAGTTCAATCCCGATGTCAGTGATCAGAAGCTGATCACGATCAGTAAATGGTTCGGTGCTGCACTCGCAGTCGTTTCTATGTGTGTGTCACCTATGTTAATAAACGCGACAGATGGCTTGTGGGACCTGATTCGAAAGTTCACAGGATTCTTCAATATTCCGATTATCGTCGTTCTATTGGTGGGAGTGTTCTCAAAACGCATCCCGGCTTTAGCCGCCAAAACAGTCATTATTCTTCACGTGTTCACGTACTATATGCTGGTATGGGGAACAGGGCATCTATTTGGATTCACGATCAATATTAACTTTATCCATATCTATGGAATCCTATTTGTTTCAGAGATTGTACTGATGGTCTTGATCGGCTGGTGGAAGCCGTTGAAGAAACCATACGAATATCGTTACAATCCCAAGGTGGATATGATGCCTTGGAAATATAGCATTCCATTGTCCATCGTGCTCATGGCGTCCGTAGTGCAAACGTATTTCTTATTTTCTCCTGTTGGACTGGCATATGAAACAAGTGTCATTTCACCTTACTTCTGGCCAGCCACAATCGGATTGGCCCTTGTCACCACAGGATTGATCTACTGGTCAATGAAGAGCTGGACCCGGAAATACCAAGCCTACCTGCTGAAAAACAAAACGTACAAACTAAACCGAACCAAAAAATACTCCCTGCAAAACCTGAACCCAATCTATTCATCGAAGCTGCTAAAATAAAAAGGAGGGACGGACCTTCATTCCTATGACCAGGTCATAGGAATCGAGGTCCGTCCCTCGCTTATGTTTTATTTTATGCGTTCTAATAGGTTTGCCAGAACATGTTTTTTATAGGATTCTACTTTGCGTTCCTCGTAGCGGCGAACGCCTGCTTTTTTTAGTTCTTCCACGTACCAGCCTTTGCTTCCGATATGCATTGAAATAAACATCCTTTCTTTGCGTAGTATTGATTGGAATCTCCGACTAGCTCATTTCACATGAGCTACGCTAAGATTGCTTACGGTTGTACATTGTAACATCTCATTTTTTATGAAAAAAGGGGGTGAAGGGAATTTTTCGGATTCATCCTTTTCTGAAAATTTTTCGAGGAAAATGAAGGGGTCTTAATACAATGCTGCAGTGAGATGATAAAGGTTTTGATTCAAGACTGTAACTTGAAAGAAAAGGAATGATCCGCATCGGATCATTCCTTTTTTAATGAACAGCTTTCTTCAATTCCAATTCTTCTTTTTCAAAACGCTCGAACATGATGAAGAAGAGTCCCGCGCTCACAAGAGCAAGAATCGACAGGATGATGAACGTCCAATCATACCCTAGATAAAGTGACAGGGTGATGGATAGAGGTGCAATGGTCCTTGCAATCGTGAATCGTAAACTTGCTGCTGCAAAGTACTGCCCCCGCATATGATCCGGTGCAAGCTTCGATACAAAGCTTTGCTGGATACCTGCTGTCATGAGCTCTGCGAAAGTGAATACTGCCATCGCAATCACAAACATCCAAACCGAGCTTGTTTGTCCAAACATAAAGATCGAAATGGCGTAAATGACAGAAGAAAGGATGAACACATTACGTTCACGGAACTTCGTGATCCAGCGAGTGATGACCACGGTAAGAAGGGCCACCAGGAATCCATTTTCAGATAGAATTAACCCGAATACCTGCTCACTCACAAGGGTCAATGACCAGTCCCCGAAGCTGAACAGAGTGGCTTGATCCATCACATCTTTAATATATACGGGAATCAGCAGGTCCAATTGCATAAAGGTTTGACCCACGAGAATCCCTGCTAATATGAATAATAAAAACGTTTTGTCTTTAAAAATAACACTATAATCCTTCATCTGATCTGATATCACACTATGCCAGGCTTTCTTTTCACCTTCTGTCACTAAAAGCTTACTTTTATCTCGAGGTGCAGTTTCTCTCGTCATTTTATATAAAAGAAGAGCTAAGAACATGCAAATAAGCGCAGCTGCAATTAATAGCTGGAAGCGGTAGTGAACATAGAAAATCCCGCCAAGTATCGGTCCTACGACTACTGCGATATTTATGGACGTATAAAAGACGGCAAACACGTGACTACGGTCCTTTTCATCCACTACATCAGCTACCATCGCCTGACTTGCCGGCCAATAAAACGAACCGAATACCCCTACTAAACTGAAACAGATAAATCCGATCATGGCAGAATCGAGCCAAGGTGAACTGGCAAGCCCAAAGATTAAAAAAGCAAAGCCTTGTCCGAAAGCGGAGATGACCATCATACGCTTGCGGCCGAAACGGTCTGCGCAATAGCCTCCCATCAGGTTCGCCAATACTGCAAATACCTGCGAGAGAACCAATAGTAATCCTGCCGTTTGCTTTCCGAATGACTCTGTAAAATAGATCGTTAAAAACGGAAAGAACATCCAGAAGGTGATATTAATCGCTGCTTCCCCAAACAGCCGGACCTTTAAATTACGGTCCCAATCCCGAATTCTCATCTATATTCCTCCCCTCATGAAACGCTAGATGAACTAGAATATCATAGCTCGATAGGACAAAATAAACAAGACTGATTTACTGGTATTTACAAATTTTTTACTTGAGGGGAAATGGATGCGAATGATACCAATTTCCCTTTTTTGAATACATTAAAAGTATCGCAGGGGAAAGGAACGGTGGGTGGAGGTGATTGATAGGCTTATCCTTATTACTGGTGCTTGGACGCAAGTGATCGGAACGGTGATTGCAGCAATTGGCGAAACCATGGTCATACAAGAAGAACGATACAGTCAAGAGCCTCTCGGGTTTCGGTTAGTCTCCATCGGAAATGGATTTGAAGCGGCAGGAAATGCACTTCAAGGTGTGGGAGCTGAAAAGCTCTCGGACGGTTCGTTTGGAGAAACGTTAAGAGTGATAGGTGATTGGATTCAAGCTTCAGGAAACGTAACAAACGTCGCAGCAGCTGAACTCCAATTCGCAGGGAGAGAAGTGGAAGGATTGAACCTTGATATTTTTGGAGACACCGTCCAATCCTTAGGGGCAGGGCTGGAAGCATATGGGGCCACGTTGAGTACGCGGAAGTTTTCAGATCTCCTTGCAGCCGGAAATTCACTTCAATCCCTTGGTGCAGCAATTGAAGCGATAGGAGAAATTTATATTCTAAAGGAAATGAAGGAAATCGGGCTGCAGATCACCGCATTCGGAAGCTATGCCCAGGCAGCCGGTGCGACGATTGCAGCCATTGCTTTAACGAAGCAGTATGGGTGAGCTTTTGATCGAAAGAGGAGGATTTGTTTGGAAAATGTGCTAATTACATGATGAATGGAAGGTAGATGGAATCACGGAAGAAGGATACACCGATTGAAAGGGGAGAATTGCGTCTTTTTTCAGGTTTTTTGCGTCAAAATATAATTTTATGCGTGGTTTTTCAAATTTATGCGTCAAAATTTCGATATATGCGTTTTTTTTCAGTTACCCCCAACAGATTGAGCGCTCAGTCAACCGATATTCTTCCAAGCCCGTCCTCATCTCCATAAAAAAATCCCAAAAGGCAGCCAAACCACCTTCCGGGATCCTCCACAGTCAAATATTAAAACGCCCAACCGCCATCGCGGAATACTGCTTCAGTCGAGCCGTCTTCTTTCACTCCATCGATGTTCATTTTGTCTGAACCGATCATAAAGTCAACGTGAGTGATACTGTTGTTTAAGCCATTTTTCTCAAGCTCTTCTTCACTCATTTTCTTTCCGCCTTCAATACAGAATGCATAGGCATTACCGATCGCAAGGTGGTTTGATGCGTTCTCATCGAATAAAGTGTTGTAGAATAAAACGTTCGATTGAGAGATTGGGGACTGATGTGGAACAAGGGCGATTTCCCCAAGGTAATGAGATCCTTCATCTGTATCCACAAGGCGCTTCAGGATTTCTTCGCCTTCCTCAGCCTTAACGTCCACAATGCGGCCGTTTTCGAATGTAATCGTAAAGTTGTCGATCACGTTTCCGCCGTAGCTAAGCGGCTTCGTGCTTGATACTGTTCCGTTTACACCTGTTTTTAGAGGAACCGTGAATACTTCCTCCGTTGGCATGTTCGCCATGAAAGTGGTTCCTTGTTCGTTTACACTTCCAGCTCCTACCCACAGGTGACCTTGAGGAAGCTCGATCGTAAGGTCCGTCCCTGGTGCAGTGTAGTGTAGCTTTTTGTAGTTTTTGTCGTTCAGGTATGCCACTTTTTCATGAAGGTTTGCGTCGTGATCCTTCCAAGCTTGAACAGGGTCAGCCTGGTCAGCGCGGACTGCTTTAAAGATCGCATCCCATAATAGGTCCACTTGCTCTTCTTCAGAAGCGTCCGGAAATACTTTTGCAGCCCAATCTTTCGAAGGAGCAGCCAGTACGCACCAGCTCACTTTGTCCGATTGAATGAACTGACGATATTTGGACATTGCTTTTCCAGCTGCTTTTTGGAAGTTTGAGATACGATCTGGATTTACTCCTTTAAGCAAATCAGGGCTTGAAGACACGATACTCATGAATGCAGCTCCGCCTTCAGCCAGCTCTTCGACTTCACGTGCCTTCCACTGAGGGAACTCCTGGAATGCTTCATCTGGAGCAAGATCATATTTCGTACGATTGACCACATCATCATTCCAGTTAACGTATACGTGCTTAGCCCCAACTTCATAGGCTTTCTTTACTACTAAACGAACAAATTCTGCAGAATCGATGGACGTGTTAATGACCAGGGTTTGACCTTTTTGAACATTGACACCGACTTCTACAGCCAGGCTTGCGTATTTCTCAAGATTTTGTTGGAAATTAGGCATATGTATTCTCCTTTTTTCAGAATGTTCTATTACATTCTTATTGTATCAGTGCGGGCATCGTTTGCAAGTGTTTACACCCATCTTTCTATCGTACGCGAAAGAATGGAAAATTATTTTGGCGCATGAAGAATATGAAAGTTCTATGGCATTCAAACAAGAATCATAGCCTTGTCCTGGATAACTATACTATAATGATTGAAGCAATACTCTAGACAAAAAAAGGGGGAAGGAACATTGGCGTGGAATGTCCTTTTATTACGAATGTCCGCCATCTATGGGTTTATTGGAGCATTTCTCGGGTCTCATATGGCAGGAGCAGGATCGTATGCGTTTAAGCCCATTCATGCTCATATTTTAGTAGTTGGTTGGTTGAGCTTATTTGCGTATTCATCCTATTATCGTTCCTATCAAGTACCGAAATCTTCTAAACTGGCATTTGCACATGTATGGACGGCGATGATCGGTTCAATCGGATTAACAGTCGGAATGTGGATGTACAACTTAAATCCATTCAATCTGCCAGGCAGCTTCACGATGGTCTTCTACATAGTAGGAGGCAGTACGCTACTTCTGAGCTTTTTTCTATTTGTATGTATGACATTTAAATATAGTGAGAGTAAGAAGTAAGAGATAGCCTGTTTTCATGATGAAAGACAGGCTTTTTTTTGGGGACTGTGAGTGATTTGTGGATAAATTGTACCTGGTACATATCGTGTGAAATGTACCAGGTACAATCTGGACAATAGGTGCCAGGGACCACTCCACTCATATCCCCAATAAAAAACTCCTCCCCATCTAAATGGAGAGGAGTAATCATACCTTATGGTGACGCTTCACCCTTCTGCTGCTCTTGAAATAAAAACCGGTAGTCCATCGGGTTTTGGATCAAATCTGCCAGGGTGTATTCGTCAAGGACAGAGAGATAGGCGTTTAACGCCTTTCCAAGTACATGCTTTAGTCCGCAAACTGGAGTGATGACGCAGTTGTTGTTTTTTGCATCAAAGCATTCGACAAGGTGGAAGTCTTCTTCTGTTGTCCTGACAAGTTTTCCGATATTTATATCTTCCGGGGATTGTGCAAGCTTGATACCCCCGTTCCTGCCGCGGATCGTTTCGATCAGACCGTTTTTCCCCAGTTCATACGTCACTTTCATCAGGTGATTCTTTGAGATGCTGTAGGCATCAGCGATTTCTTTTATATTAGAGAGTTCCTCCTTTGGTTTAGATGCCAGGAAGATTAGGACTCTCAGTGAGTAGTCAGTGTATAAAGTTAGTCTCATTTATCTCACCTTTCCGATCCGTTATTATTATTATACAGAAGGAAGCATGTTTGTGTCTAAATGTGGCTGTTTTGTTAAAGGTGTATTTTGTATATTGCTTTATGGAAAAAAGAGGAGTACGCTAAAGATGTATTTAAAATATATCTTTAGAGGTGACCAATATGCTATCTCAAAAAACCATTGAAATCGTGAAGTCAACTGTGCCTGTGTTAGAAGTGAAAGGGACAGAAATTACGTCCACTTTTTATAAAAATATGTTTGCGAATCATCCTGAGTTATTGAATATTTTCAACCATGCCAATCAGAAAAAGGGAAGACAGCAAACAGCATTAGCCAATACGGTTTATGCAGCTGCACAGAATATTGATAAGCTCGAGATGATCCTGCCCGTTGTAAAGCAAATCGCTCATAAGCATCGAAGTTTAGGAGTTAAGCCCGAGCATTATCCGATTGTTGGGGAGCACTTACTTCAAGCCATCAAACAAGTACTTGGAGATGCAGCGACAGATGAGATCCTTGAAGCGTGGGGAGAAGCATACGGTGTCATCGCCGGGGTATTTATTGATGTAGAAGAAGAGATGTACCAAGAAACGGAGAACAAAGACGCTGGATACAGAGACTTTAAACCGTTTGTCGTAGCGAAAAAGGTAGTTGAAAGCGATTGCATAACCTCTTTCTATCTTCAACCAAAAGAAGGGGGCAATGTCCCAGCCTACATGCCAGGTCAATATATTTCTGTACGAGTGACCATCCCTGGTGAAGAGTTCACCCATATTCGTCAGTACAGTTTATCAAGCGCGCCAGTGGAAAATCTCTTCAGAATTTCTGTTAAAAGAGAAGCAGAATTTGATCCGGAAGGGAAGGTGTCTAATTTCTTACATGACAAAGTTGCCGTAGGAAGTGAGATTGAGGTCAGTGCACCAGCAGGGGATTTCTATTTAACGGACGCTGAAACACCTGTTGCTTTTATAAGCGGAGGTGTGGGAATCACGCCTATGATGAGTATGCTTGAAACGGTGGCAGGAACGAAGCCGGAACGCCCGACTGCCTTTATTCATGCGAGCAAACATGAAGGGGTACATGCCTTTAGAAAAGATGTCGACGGTTTAATGGAAGAATTAATGAATGGGGAAGCGTGCTATGTTTACGAAAATCCCCGTGACGAATCTCAAGGTCATTTTAAAGGATATGTGAACAAAGAAATTCTTTCACACTATGTGGATGGAGAAACGGAATGCTATGTGTGTGGACCGGTACCATTTATGAAAGCTGTCATCACAACGCTGAAGGAAATGGGGGTCCCTGAATCTAACATCCACTTCGAATTCTTCGGACCAGCCATGGACTTATCGAAGAAGGAAATTGTAAATGTTTAAAAAGCGGATCGGGAATTGGATTTGAAAATAAAATGGGAAAGTTGAAAATAAATGGGCCGAAATTGAAAATAAAATCAGTTTTCGCCTCTCTCAACATTCCAATTTGCCCTCATTTCAGCCAATCAAACGGAAAAACGCCAGGAAATCCTGGCGTTTTGTGTATTTACAGACGATGTTCGTCCTCATCCACCCGGTTTTTAAACGCTTCCTGGGTCACAATCAGTTCTTCATCCCCTGCTGCGTCTTCTGAGTGTTTTCCCTCTGGTGTACTATACTGAGGAAAGTTTCCTGGATGTCCCTTTTTCTTTGATTCGAACGATTTTCCGCGTGCCATGGTATCCACTCCTTTTAATTCGTGATACAGGTAGTTTTTCCAGCACGTACGAAAATATGTGAGATGAATTGTCAGAAAATAGACGTATCTAAAGCATTCAAAGCCGGAGTCTTTTGGATATACTAATGGTAACAAGTGGGTAGTAAACGATACGTCTAAGACCAGCCGCGTCCACTATAGTTTGGAGTAGGAGGGGTAGAATTGGATTTTTCGATGATCATGTCCGAGCAACGAATTAAGAAGGCCTATGAAGAGGGGGAGTTTAAAGAGCTTCCGGGATTCGGTAAACCTCTTAATTTAGACGATGATTTAGGAGTTCCCCAGGAGTTGAAGATGGCCCATCGGATGATGAAGAATGCCGGCTTTACAACAGATGAAATGAATCTCAAAAAAGAAATGATGCGCATAGAAGACTTGATTAAAGCATGCGATGACGACTTGGAGAAGCGGGAGCTGCAGAAGAATCTGAATGAAAACATCCTGAAATACAACGCGATGCTTTCCAGGAAGAGAATCAATACGAATGGTTCCTTATTCAAAAATTATGAGCACAAAATAGAAAACAAGCTCCTGAAATAATGAAAACACCACTTTCAGAAAATGAAAGTGGTGTTTCTTTATTTCTTCTCGGGTTCATCTTTAAATAAGAAGAATGAGATCACTCCGGATAAGAGTGCCGCTCCTATGATGATCATGGTTTTGGCTTCAGAAGGGATTTCAGAGTATCCTTTGCCGATCATCCAAGTCGCTACCACGGCTACGATAAACATGATGGGGATCATCATGATGATTCTTCGTTTCAAGGTGCCACATCCTTTAGTACTCTAATAATGCTTTTAGTTTATCATATTTTACAACTCTACACTGCGTTGAATTCGCTCTGCACTTGTGGCGGTATCTTGAACATATTGAGCAATCATACGGTTATCACCATGAAGGGTCTCGATAGTGGCACTGATTTCTTCGAGTCCTGCAGAGGTTTGCTGAATGACGGCTGCAAGCTCTTTCGTTGATAGTTCGGCTTCTTCGGTTTGGCCTCTTACTTCTGATGCGGTAGAGGTCAAGGTCTTGAACTCGTTTGAAAGGGAATCAAGCTTTTCGCGAAGTGTCGTGAAATACTCCGTTACCTCTCCCGTTGCTCCCACATTTTCATTTAGCTTTTCTGAGCTGAGATTCATGATTTCGACAGCAGAAGAGTTCACTAAGTTAACGGAAGCAAGATTGTCGTTAATGCGGATGGCTGTGTGTCGTGTAATCTCTGCAAGTTTCCGGATTTCATCGGCCACGATACTGAATCCCCGCCCGGCTTCTCCTGCCCTCGCCGCTTCTATAGATGCATTTAAGGCAAGTAAATTGGTTTGGTCCGTAATGTCTTGAATGCTTCCAATGAACGTATTCGTTTCTTCTATTTTGCTTGTTAATTCGCTGAACGTTTGACGTAGTCCTTCAATAATGTTTTTCAGTTCAATCATGTTTTCCTGCAGATATGTGACACGCTCGCTTCCTGAAACGGCGATAGAATTCGCTTGGGTAGAATGAACAGTGAGATTGTTTGAAAGCTTGGAAACCTCCTCCATTTTACTCATCGTCGTTTCCGAAACGGCAGCAATGTTGTTAATCTGGTCACTTTGTGTGACGCTCCCAGCCGATATTTCATTAACGGCGGTTCTCATTTCATCATGTGAGACGAGGTGGGTTTGAATCTGCTCGTTTATTTGATGAATGCTCGTAGAGATGGTCGCTAATTCTGTTTGTAGGAAGTTTCGTTGTTCTTCTTTTTTCATGCTGTCGCTTTCTGTCATTTTGATCAATTCCTGAAGCTGCTTGAATTGATTGCGGTTCAAGTGTATCACCACTCCAAGGACCGTCCCCAACAGAACATAGACAAGCAATGCCGGAATGAATAATTCTGTGAAAATCGGGTCGTTGTCGGGCGCAAGGATTCCATTTAAGATGAACAATGCAAGTCCCGATACATATCCGATTCCAAAGATCACTGGATTAAAGTGAATCGCACTGATGACAGCCAAAAATAATAAGATGACTAATTCTGTGGGATTGGATCCTTCTAAAAATAGCCAGATTCCGATGATGGCATAAACGGTAGGAATGCTGAAATAAACATAGGAATGTGGCTTTTTCAAGATTACTTGCAGCACAATAAAGTATCCTGTAAGAAATAGAATCTGGGAAGCGAAGACGGTTACGGCGATGATTCCTGACTCATTTATGATGGAATACGTGAGGGCTGCGACCAGACTGATGGAATACGTGATCAGGAACAGCAGGTTTTTTCTTTTACTATCGATTTCTTTCAATTGCTCTGGGGTCATGACGTTTTCTCTCCTTTAATAGTGACACCTGTATAGTACATATATCGACAAGATCAGGTAGTACTTCATAACGATTTACGGTAATTTATAAGAAAATTTTGAACACTTTCACCTCTCAATAATTAGAAATTCCATCCGATACTAGTAGTAGACTACGATGAGTAAGGTGGAGCGATCGATGGATAAGACGTCTTTAATAGGAGTCATTTTAGGATTGATAGCGGTTGGAGTGGGGATGGTTTTCAAGGGAGTAAGCCCTGTTGCCTTATTGAACCCTGCAGCCATTTTGATTATTTTGCTTGGAACAGTGGCAGCAGTGACCATTGCCTTTCCAACCCATGAAATTAAAAAAGTACCTAAGCTATTCGGCATACTGTTTAAGGAACAAAAACTGCAGGACCCGAAACAAACGATTCAATTCTTCTCTCAATTAGCAGATCTTGCCCGAAAAGAAGGACTGCTTGCACTCGAGGCCAAAACACAGGAAGTCGAAGATCCTTTTTTGAGGGACGGACTTTCATTAGCGGTGGATGGACAAAGCGCTGATTATATACGGGACGTACTTCATGAAGAAATTGATGCCATGGAAGAGAGACACAGTGCCGGGGCGCTCATCTTTACACAAGCAGGGACCTATGCACCGACACTCGGTGTGCTTGGAGCGGTGATTGGACTTATAGCGGCCCTCAGTCACATGGACAATACGGATGAACTTGGTTACGCGATTTCAGCGGCCTTCGTTGCAACGCTCCTCGGTATCTTCACGGGTTACGTTCTTTGGCATCCATTTGCCAACAAGCTGAAGCGCAAGTCAAAGCTTGAAGTACAGATGAAAATGATGATGGTGGAAGGGATCCTGTCGATCATCGAGGGAGAATCGCCGCGGGTGATTGAACAGAAGCTGGCGTCCTATTTACCGGCAAGTGAACGATTATTGTTATTAAAGGGGGATGAGGATGAGGCGGCGTAAGAAGAAACATGACGACGAGCATATGGACGAGTCCTGGCTGATTCCATACGCTGACTTACTCACCCTGCTGCTGGCCCTGTTTATCGTGCTTTATGCGTCAAGCTCGGTGGACGCTCAAAAATTCAGGGAACTTTCCCAGGTGTTCAGTGAAATCTTCACGGGAGGGACGGGAATGATGGAGTATCCCAGCCCCGTAGCACCTCAGCAGTCGAGCGATCAGGAAAGCAAACAGGCAGCATCTTCAGGGGATGAAGAGGAAAAAGAGAAGGAATTAAGCAAGGAAGAACTTGATAAGCAGGCTTTTCTAAAGGATCAGGAAGAGCTAAAGGAAATACAGGAAAAAATAAATCAGTACATCAAAACGAATAATCTGGAAATTCAATTCGTCACGAAGCTTACCGATGAAGGCTTGCTTCTCACGATTCGGGACAATGTCTTATTCGACTCGGGATCAGCCATTGTCCAAGGCAATGACCTGAGCGTGGCCGGGGAATTATCTGCGCTGCTTGAAATGAATCCTCCACGGAACATTATTATTAGCGGCCATACGGATAACGTGCCCATCAGTAATGCGGAATACGATTCAAACTGGGAGCTAAGCGTCATGCGGGCAGTTAATTTCATGAAAATCATTTTGGACAATCCAAAGCTTGATCCCCAGTGGTTCAGTGCAAAAGGATTCGGAGAATTTGAACCGATTGCCGACAACACTACATCAGAAGGCCGGGGCCAAAATCGCCGGGTGGAAGTGTTGATTCTGCCCAGGGTATCAGATTAAGAAACAGGATCTGCAGTCAGAAGTTGGCTGCAGATTTTTTGTTGGTCAGAAATTGCCGTATTTCCGGGGAAATGAACGGGTTTTGTCGAAAGGACCTTGGTTTTAACCAACTAAATCATCCTCATCCTTCCTCATTTTTAAACAATATGTTTCACACCACCAAATTTAGGGAAAAGTTTGAAAAACCATTTAGAAGTAGTGGCTAATTTTTCAGGAACAGGGGTCTCTATATGCGGAGGAAGGGCATTATACATACTTTTCCACCATCATTTACGCCTTCCCCAACCAACAATTCCAAACCTTAGCCACTGCCTCTACTAAAAGGAGGAGCACGATTGGATACGTTTTTTGACATCATAGGTAAAGTTTCGGCATGGTTATGGGGGCCCCCATTAATCATTGTCCTGGGTGCAACGGGTTTGTACCTGACATTCTTATTGAAATTCATACAATTTCGCTATCCTCTCTACATCTTTAAACAAACGATAGGGAGCGTTTTTAAGAAGCCGAAAGGCGAAGGAACGGTGACGCCGTTGCAGGCCTTGACATCGGCTCTATCGTCCACCATCGGGGCGGCGAATATTGTCGGTGTACCGGCAGCGATCATGTTTGGTGGGCCAGGAGCTGTTTTCTGGATGTGGGTGATTGCCTTAATTGGAATGGCTCTTAAGTTTTCCGAGAGTGTACTTGCGGTCCGCTATCGTGAGAAGAATGAAAAGGGGGAATATGTTGGCGGTCCCATGTACTACATGACGAAAGGATTAAACATGAGATGGCTCGGTGTATGGTTTGCCTTTGCCCTTATGATCGAGCTGATTCCAAGTGTGATGGTGCAAGGGAATGCTGTGGCATCAACGGTAGAAGAAACATTTAATGTAGATGGGCTTATCACGGGCATTGTTGTGGCCCTCATCGTTGTATTAATCGTATTTGGTGGAATAAAGCGTATTGGTAAAGTAACGGAAATATTTGTCCCATTCATGGCTCTGATCTATGTAGGAAGCGCTTTGGTCATTCTATTTATGAACATTGGTGCAGTGCCCGAATTCTTCAGTCTGATTCTGTCAAACGCTTTCCAACCCATGTCCGCAATGGGTGGGTTCGCCGGGGTAGCAGTGGCTGAAACGATCCGTTGGGGATTTGCCCGTGGATTATACTCAAATGAGGCAGGACTTGGAACTGCGCCGATTGCCCACGCTGCGGCACAAACCGATCATCCCGTCAGGCAGGGGCTTTGGGCGATCGTTGGGATCGTGATTGATACGATCATTGTCTGTACGGCAACGGCCTTCGTAGTGTTATCATCAGGGGTGTGGACAGCAGAGAATGCATTGGATGACCCGTCAGCCCTTACGACAGAAGCATTCACAAGTTATTTCGGGGAATTTGGTGGAATCCTCGTTACGATTTCATTGATTTTCTTCGTACTATCGACGATTATCGTCATCGTCTTTTACGGAGCAAAGCAAGCGGAATTCCTATTTGGCTGGAAGGCAGCACAAGGAATCAAGGTTGTATATACGGTTGCGATCGTGCTTGGTTCAGTTGGTGCAGCAAAAGTCATTTGGCAATTCCTTGACTTAGCCCTTGCAGCGATCTTAATTCCGAATATCATTGCGGTTCTTCTTTTAAGTAAAGAAGTTAAGAGGCTTACACATGAGTTCTTTACGTCGGATGAGTATTACATGAAAGACACCGGCAAGGTAAAAGAAAAGAAAATATCATAGTCCAAAAGACTTGTTTTTCCGAGTGGGGAAGCAAGTCTTTTTTTTATGGAATTCTGGCTGCCCTGCGCATTGCGACCTACTTCTGGTTCGTGGATGATTATGGAATTAGTGATAATCATTTTCAATTAGGTGTTGACACCTTTTGAAAATGCAGTATATGATAGTCATGTGCTAAATGATAATGATTTTCAATATCAATGAAATTTAGTAAAATCAATGAAAGTTTTGGGGATAGTCATGAAACAACGTTACCTTTTTATTGCGCTCATCTTGCTGTCACTCCTGTCTTTATTTGTAGGAGTGAGCCATATTACACCGATGGATTTACTTCAATTTCAATCCGAAGAGACACAGATTTTTCTCATCAGTCGATTCCCCCGATTATTGGCGATCTTACTTGCCGGTGCGGGAATGAGCATTGCAGGGTTGATTATGCAATGCTTGAGTCGAAACAAGTTCGTATCCCCTACGACGGTGGGGACGATTGATGCTGCCCGGCTGGGGATCCTTGTATCGATGATTGTGTTTGTAAACGCCTCTTTACTTGAGAAGATGATTGTTGCTTTTGCATTTGCGTTAGCCGGCACATTGCTTTTTATGCAAATACTCGATCGGATCAAGTTCAAGGATGCAGTCTTTATCCCCCTCGTCGGGTTGATGCTTGGGAATGTGTTGTCTTCGGTGACAACGTTTTTTGCCTACAAGGCAAATGTGATTCAAAATATGGCGGCATGGCTGCAGGGTGATTTCTCATTGATCATGAAAGGCCGATATGAACTTTTGTACATAAGCATTCCCATTATGATCATTGCCTATCTTTATGCGAATCGGTTTACTGTCGCCGGGATGGGGGAGGACTTCTCCAAGAACCTTGGTGTTTCTTATCGCAGAATAGTGAATACTGGTCTCGTTCTGGTGGCCCTCATTACGGTGACAGTCGTATTGACTGTCGGGATGATCCCATTTCTGGGTTTGATCATACCCAATATCGTTTCCATCTTTAAAGGAGATCACTTACAGAAGACATTGCCTCATACGGCCTTACTTGGAGCGATCTTCCTTCTTGTCTGTGATATTTTAGGCCGGATTATCATCTACCCGTACGAAATTTCGATTAGTTTAATGGTTGGGGTCATCGGCAGTGCCATCTTCCTATACTTGCTGGTAAGGAGGAAGGCATATGCGTAATCGGTGGAAAATGCTTATTTTATTATTTGTAGCCCTGTTATTTTGCGGGATTTATTTATTCTACGAGCTAAATGGAAGCTATGATTATGCACTGCCTCGACGGGGGATGAAGGTGCTTGCTATGGTCATTACGGGAATCGCAATCGCCTATTCAACGGTCGTATTTCAAACGATCACACATAATAGGATCTTAACACCGAGTATTATGGGGCTTGATTCTCTTTATCTCCTTCTTCAAACGGTGATCATTTTCTTCCTGGGATCGGATCACATGCTTGTCATCAACAAGAATATAAACTTCTTACTATCGGTTGCAGCCATGATTGTATTTGCTCTTATCCTGTATCAATTATTATTCCGTCATAGTAATCAACCCATCTACTATTTATTGTTGATCGGAATCATCGTTGGTACATTCTTTGGAAGCATCACCACATTCCTGCAAGTGTTGATTGACCCCAATGAGTTTTTAATGGTTCAGGATAAGATGTTTGCGAGTTTCAATAACATGAATGCGGATCTGGTTTGGCTTGCCTTTATCGTGGTAACCATCGTGATGATGATTGGCTGGAGGAAGATCCATTACCTGGATGTCATGTCATTGGGAAGGGAGATGTCCATTAATCTTGGTGTGCCTTATGATCGAATGGTGCGTCGTATGCTGGTGATTGCGTCTGTACTCATTGCTGTTTCAACCGCCCTGGTCGGGCCGATTACCTTTTTCGGATTAATCGTCGCAAACTTAGCTTATCAATTCTTCCGGACCTACAAACACAGCATGTTCATTACCGGCGCGGGCTTGATGAGTATCATTGCCCTCGTTGGCGGACAGTGGGTGGTAGAACGGATCTTCACGTTTTCCACGACCCTAAGTGTGATTGTAAACTTCATCGGAGGAATGTACTTTATATATCTTTTGTTAAAGGAGAGTAAAGCCAAATGATACACATTCGAGGGCTATCCAAGTCGTACGGGAAAAAGCTGGTGGTTGAAGACGTGACTGTCACGATTCAGCCTGGTCAAATTACTTCGTTTATTGGACCGAATGGTGCCGGGAAGTCGACCCTTTTATCAATGGTAAGCCGTCTGCTCGACTCAGATAGTGGTGAAATCATACTGGATCAAGCTGATCTCAAGAAAATGAAATCAGATGATCTTGCCAAAAGAGTCGCGATCCTAAAGCAATCGAACTTCCTTAACGTCCGTTTGACGGTGAGAGAACTGGTATCGTTTGGACGATTTCCTTATTCGAAAGGCCGATTAAAGGAAGAAGATGAAAAGGCAGTTAATCAGGCACTTGACTATATGAATCTGGGGGAGTTAGAGGGGAACTACTTAGATGAATTATCCGGGGGGCAAAGGCAGCGTGCTTTCATTGCCATGGTCATCGCCCAGGATACAGATTATATTCTCCTGGATGAGCCCCTGAATAACCTGGACATGAAACACTCCGTCCAGATCATGAAAATTCTGCGCAGATTAGTGGATGATCTGGGGAAGACGGTCGTCATTGTCCTGCATGACATCAATTTTGCCTCGGTGTATTCAGACAGAATCGTTGCAATGAAAAATGGCAGGGTCATAAATGAAGGTTCAACAGATACCATCATTCAAACTCAAGCGTTAAAGGAAATCTATGATATGGACATTCCTGTACAACAGATGAACGAAAATCGGATTTGTGTTTATTTTAATTCATAAAAAAGAGGAGAAAAGATAATGAAAAAATGGTCATTAATAACACTATTACTTACAGTTTTACTAGTATTGGCAGCGTGCGGTTCAAAGGAAGAATCAACGACAGAATCGGAAAGTTCCGGTGGAAACGAAGAACTGAAAGAAATCACAGTCAAGCATGAACTTGGCGAAACGAAGGTTAAGCAAAATCCTGAAAAGGTCGTCGTGTTTGATTTCGGTGTCCTTGATACGTTAGATGAGCTTGGAGTGGAAGTAGCGGGAGTACCGCAAGCAACCATTCCTCCATACCTTGAGAAATACAGCGGTTCTGACTACACGAACGTAGGAAGTTTGAAAGAAGCAGACTTTGAAGCGATCAGCTCCATGAAACCGGATGTGATTTTCATCTCTGCCCGCCAATCGGAAATGTATGAAGAATTCGCGAAAATCGCTCCCACCGTGTATGTTCAGACGGATTACACAAATTACATGGAATCATTCACAAGCAACATGAAAACCATTGCAGAAATCTTTAATAAAGAAGATGAAATGAAGAAGGAATTAGAGGATGTTCAAGCGGGTGTCGACGGTATTAAAGAGAAGACTGGAAGCCTTGATAGCAAAGCGTTGATCTTGATGGGGAATGAAGGGGAAGTCAGTGCATACGGTCCTGGCTCCCGTTTCGGAATTCTCCATGATGTATTCGGATTCAAGCCTTCTGATGAAAACATAGAGGAATCCACTCATGGTCAAAATGTGACGTTTGAATATGTATTGGAACAAAATCCCGATGTTCTGTTTGTGATCGACCGTGATGCTGCCTTTGATCCAAACGCAAGCGTCAAAGATTCAATTGAAAACGAACTTGTACAAAAAACGAACGCCTACAAAAATGAAAAAATCGTCTATCTGAATGGGGGCCCATGGTACCTTTCAGGAGGCGGACTTCAATCGATGAAACAAATGGTTGAAGATGCGAAGGCAGGTTTATAATATGTTTTATCAAATAAAGAGACTGGTAGTGAAAGAGGGAGCATCATCAAAAGTGGTTGAAAGGTTTTCCGGTGAGGGATTAATTGAAAAACAGCCAGGGTTTATCGACTTAAAAGTCCTCGTCAAAAAAGTACGCCGCGGCGACGAAGAAGTGATTGTCATGATTCAATGGGAATCGGAAGCGGATTGGAAAAATTGGGAGAAGAGCCCTGAGCATATTGCAGGTCATAAAGCGAGTGCCGGCAAGCCTAAACCCGACCATATTCTTGAATCGAGTCAACATGTGTATGAGGTAAAGGCAAGTAAATAGTGAAAAGAAGTGTCCTGAGGTATATCGGGACGCTTTTTCTTTTATTTTCCTTCTTGTCTAAATTTAAACAAAAGTTTAGAATATTAACAAAAGTTATTTTTCTTTATAGGGGTGGGAGCTTGTGAACGAAAAAGAAAAGCTTTTGTTGACGTATATTGAGGAAAATCCATTTATGACTCAACAGGAATTGTCCGAGCGAAGTGGGATGTCACGCTCAGCGGTTGCAGGGTATATTTCGAATCTGGTGAAGCAGGGGAAAATCATGGGGCGTGCGTATGTTCTTCCGAAGAAAAACGGGATCACGTGCATCGGAGGAGCAAATATCGACCGGAAGCTTCAGTTGGACGGTACGTTTATTCCTGAAACCTCAAACCCTGCGAGAACAGAGCAATCCAGTGGCGGCGTGGCACGCAATATTGCCGAAAACTTAGGCCGGCTGGGAAAACAGGCCAATTTGATAACGGTTGTAGGCGAAGATACGGAAGGAAGCTGGCTTTTATCTCAAACGAAGTCGTATGCCGATGTATCCGCATCCCAGCGGCTTCCAAATGAAAGCACCGGGGCTTACTCCGCCATATTGGACGAAGAAGGGGAAATGCTGTTTGCCCTGGCTGATATGAACATTTATGAAAGCGTTGACATTGGTTTTATTGATAAGAGATGGGGATTGATTTCTTCATCTGAAATGGTGCTGCTCGACACCAATTTTCCAGAGGATGTACTGAAGTACATCATCCGCAGGTGCCAAACGGAGGGAGTGCCCCTTACGATCATCCCGGTTTCTGAACCGAAAGTGTTGAAGCTTCCTACATCATTGGAAGGGGTTTCCTGGTTCATATGCAACAAAGGGGAAGCGGAAACGTATGTAGGAATGACGATTGAGACAGAGGGCGACTATTTTAAAGCGGCCAAAGCCATCACCCAAAGAGGTGCGGAAAGGGTCGTGATTACACGGGGAGATCAGGGATTGGTCTATTACACTACTTATAAAGAAGCGAGAGCCGTGTTACCTCCCAAAGTTGAAGTCGCTGATGTAACCGGTGCTGGAGATGCCCTTGTTGCGGGAATATTATTTGGCTATTTAAAAGGATCCGATACAGAAGGAGCTTGCCGGATCGGAGTGATCTGCTCGTCCATTACACTGCAATCCAAATTTACGGTGGCACCTACGCTGAACAAGTCCAAGCTTCAACAAGAGTTTAGTCATTACTATTGATTAGGGGGAAATGTACGTGAATATCAACTCATATATTGAATACTCGCAGGAAGTATCAGAAGCCAAAAAGGCAGGAAAGGCAATTGTGGCATTGGAATCAACGATTATTTCTCATGGAATGCCTTATCCACAAAATGTGAAAACCGCTCGTGAAGTGGAGGGTATCATTCGTTCAAAGGGTGCAGTTCCAGCAACGATTGCCATCTTGAACGGGAAGATCAAGATTGGTTTATCTAATGAAGAGCTTGAATATTTAGGACAGGCTTCAGACGTGATCAAGGCAAGTCGCCGCGACATCCCTTATATCCTTGCTTTTAAAAAGGACGGGGCGACTACGGTTGCTGCCACCATGATCTGCGCGGAGCTTGCTGGTATTTCGGTTTTCGTGACAGGAGGCATCGGGGGTGTGCATCGGAATGCAGAAGTGACGATGGATGTTTCGGCGGATCTTGAGGAGCTTGCTGTGACGAACGTGGCCGTTGTCTGTGCCGGTGCTAAATCCATCCTGGATATAGGCTTGACGATGGAATACCTGGAAACAAAAGGAGTGCCTGTTTTAGGATACGGAACAGATTCCTTACCGGCCTTTTATACACGAAGCAGTCCTTTTTCAGTGAACTATAAAGTAGAGACCGCCCAAGAGACGGCTGATATTCTAAAAGCGAAATGGGACCTTGGATTAAAAGGAGGCGTGGTCATCGCTAACCCGATCCCTGCCCAGGACGCACTGGATGAAAACGAGATGAATAGTATCATAGAAAGAGCGTTAAACGAAGCGGAAGAACAACGTATTTCAGGTAAGGAAGCTACGCCTTTCCTCCTTGGGAAAGTAAAAGAATTAACAGAAGGAAAGAGCCTTACAGCCAATATCGAACTCGTGAAGAACAATGCTCATGTAGGGGCAGATATTGCAGTTCATTATGCCAAACTTGCGAAGGTGAAAACCTTCTAATACTGTGAAAATAGGAGAAACCTGGGCAGATGGTTGTGCCCGGGTTTTTTATATGAAATATATTGACCGTTTATATGTTTGAAGAGGTAGGGTAAAATGGTGGTAAATAACGATACAAAAAAGGAAGGTACTATGGCTGATATGCAACCCTATCATGCATTGAGTGTTGACTCGATTCCAGTCCCGGCTGCAATAATAGATGTGCAAGACCAAAATTTTATAGAAGAGAATGAAGAATGGAAAGGTTTGACCCTGCAAGAAGATAATCTTCTTCAGAAAATATTAGTAGAAAAGAATTGTTCCATCCGATTAAATCATTATACCTACAAAGTTAAACGTAAACAGATCGATGAACAAAAAGAATTAGTGATGATTGTTCCGGAGGTGTGTGGAGAGAAGCACGTATCCCATGATTATTCAAATAACTCCCGTTCGGCCATATATGAGTCTCTTATTTATAACACCCCGACTTGTGTTTGTATTCTTGATAACAAAGGGAAAGTAGTGGAGATGAATCAATCCTTTCAGGAGCTGTTTCATATTTCCGATACCGTTTTGGGTGAGTCCCTGTGCAATCAAACACCCCTTCAGAATCAAGCCTTTATCAACTTAGTGATGAACGGAATAAGGGGAGTGAATACGACCGGGGAAGAAGTAACCTTCATGATGGATAATCGACGGAAGATTACATGCAATATTACCATTTCCCCGGCCAATTACAAAAGTGACGGAACTGTAGACAGTGTCGGAATCATCCTTCACGACATCACGGAGAAGAAAAACTATGAAAACGAACTGGTCTCATTGAAGGCGGAACTTGAGAACACACTTCGCCTCCAAAAGACGATCACCTATAAGATTAATAAGAGGGACAATGAATTTGTCATCGAGATGGCGGCAGGGGAGCTATTGAAAAAATTAAATCTGACTCCTTCAAAGGTGATTGGTAAAACCATTGAAGAAGTATTTGATTCCCATCATTTAGGTAAAATCCAACCTAAACTAAAGCGTATTTGGGAAACAGGGGAAGAGTTGACGTATGAGGATGAATACAAGGATTTAGAATATATCGCCTCCATCGTCCCAGTGGTACAAGATGGAAAAGTAGCGGAAATCATCTGCTCCATTTCAGATATTTCCCTGATCAAAGATATTCAGAGAAAACTGATCGAAAGCGAACAAAAGTATAAGTCAATTGTGAAATACAGTCCTGATAATATTTATATGGTTGATACGAAGGGGATCATCCAGGAAGTGAACCCTGCTGTGAAACAGCAATGGAATCATATCTCTCCCTATATGATCGGCAGTCACTTCAGTGAATTCATTGCGGAAGGCAGTAAGAAATCAGCCATCAATCACTTTGAAGTCGCCTTAAAAGGAGAAGCGTCAAGGTTTGTCACCACCTTCGAAAATGGTGAAGGTGGCAAAAGCCATGTAGCGGTCACCAACATCCCGATCCGGGTCAAAAACAAGGTCATCGGAATTTATGGATTCGGACAGGATATCACAGAGAAACTGAAGATGGAAGAAGAACTAAAAGAAGCGAAAGAATTACTGGAAGCGTACTTTGAGCATGCCGGTGATGGAATTGTTCTTTTAGATCCAGAGGGAAGCGTATTGAAGGTCAATCAGCAGTTTGAATCGATGTTCGGTTGGAATAAAGATGAAATTACAGGAAATAAAATCACCTTTATTCACCAGGAAGACCAGGTAGGACAATTCAAACAGAATTTAATGACCATCAAGGCCGGGAAGCGAATAAAGGATTATGAAACGGTGCGGTACCGAAAAGACGGCACGCCGATTGAAATTGCCTTTAACATGAACCCGATCTTAAATGACGATGGAAACCTGATCGGTATTTCAGCCATCATCCGGGACCTATCCGAGAAGAAGCGAAATGAAGACTTACTGAAGAAATCGGAACAGTTAGCGATGATCGGACAGCTCGCAGCAGGAGTGGCCCATGAAATCAGAAATCCGCTGACGACCCTGAAAGGCTTCCTTCAACTGATGAAAGAAAATGCAAAGGATGACTTTTACTTAGGGGTCATCCAGGGAGAGCTCGATCGAATCGAAATCATCACCAATGAATTTCTGGCCTTGGCGAAACCGAGAGCCGTTCAATTTTCCCTGACGTCCTTAACGACCCTGCTCACAAGCTCTGTCGAATTCATTAAGATGGAATGCCTGAAGCAAGGAGTCGATGTAAGGTTCTCCGTGGAAGAAGCGGAAATTTATTGTGATTCCCATCAAATGAAACAGGTCATATTAAATGTCATGAAAAATGCCCTGGAAGCCATGCCAAGTGGGGGTCTCCTCAGTGTTCAACTTGAAAAAGAAGACGGTTATGCGAAAATCTCCATTCAGGATAATGGAAATGGAATCCCGCCTGAGCGAATGAAGCATTTAGGTGAACCTTTCTACAGCACGAAAGAGAAAGGGACCGGTCTCGGATTGATGATCTGCCAAAAAATCATCAAAGAACATCACGGCTCACTATCGATTCAAAGCAATGTATCGGAAGGAACGACCGTTACGATCTTGCTGCCGATTGCAAATGAAAAATAGAATAGAAGAAACTCCATGATGAGAGGGAACTCTTGTCGTGGAGTTTTTTTATTTCCTCGGCTATTGTCGATTTAACTAAGGGAAATCATCCGACAAAAAATGTAAATTCCAGATAAGGTGGACTCTTGAAATGCTGATATTTTCCGGGAAATAGTACGTTCTACAAATTTCTTATTTCTCTTTTCTTTCTTAAGAACTTGTCTACTCGTGGCGATTGGATGAGAGCACATCGCCACGTTTCAACATCCTGGAAAAAGGTTAAAGAGAGAGAAAGAGGTGAGGAGAAATGGAGACAAACGTCTTTATTAGTGGTGGAGGAATCGGCGGTCTGACACTCGGCTTGAAATTAGCGCAGTGCAATATAGACGTAACGGTAGTGGAACGGTTACCAGGTCCAGGTTCCGTATACAAAGGCGAACTCCTCCAGCCAAAAAGCCTGGAAATATTCGATTCATTGGGGGTCATTGACTCCGTCTCCGATAACGGTCATATCATTTCCGATTTGGAACTCATTGAATTGAAACGTGCGAAATCAAAAGCGGAGAACTCCACGATGAGCTACTCGATTCTTCCCAGTCGATACCCTTATTCATTAATGATCCATCATGAAACGTTAAAGGAGATTTTACGAGATAAAGGGCAGGAGTATCCAACATTTCATTATCGATCAAATACAGCCTGTAAGAAAATAGACGGTCACATGGTGACCATCGAGGATCGGAAGACGAAAGAGATACACGAGATTCATAGTGATTTCATTATAGGGGCTGAAGGAAGAAGCTCTGTCACCCGTGACTATATGGAAGTGGATGTAAAGGAAAGAAAGTACAACCATCATTTCTTGACGGTGACGTTTCCACGTCCAAAGGAAATGGTGAAGGGACGTATCATTTCTACATATCAATCATTCCTGGGTCTGTTCCCGTTACCAAACGATGAAGTACGATCCGTTTATCTCATTCCAGCAGGGGAATATAAGTCTCTTCGGAAAAAACCGATTTCAGAATTTCATAAGCTCTATATCCAAATGTGCCCGGATCTCGATGGGTATGTGAACCAAATAGAGGACTGGAAAAAAATTCAGCTGATGGTACCCCTGAAATATCATGCGGAAACCTATGTGAAGAATCATCTTGCCCTCATAGGAGACGCCGTCCACACGGTTCACCCTATGGCAGGAGAAGGAATGAATATGGCGATACAGGATGGGAGCATTCTTGGAGAATTGTTGTGTGATATGTATTCGGCCGGTAAATTAGATCCTGCTAATTTAGAGTGGTACCCAAAGGTCCGGAAAAGAAGGGTGGCCCATCAAATGCATCTCAGTCATTTATCGGCCCTGGTTTATTCATATCCGTATCGCCCGGTTGGCTGGCTGCGAAATAAGAGCCTTCAGCGCATGGAGAGGGATTCGATCTCCCATTACAAGCAGATGCTGAACATATCCGGTCTCGGCATGTGGAGAGAAACCCTGTACGACCGGATGGTCCAGGGGGGAGTGCTTCCAATCAGAAATGATTCGTTAACAGAAGAAGAAAAATCCAACACAAAATTTACTGAAGTTCAGGATTATCCCTGGAAAGGAAAGGAGGCACTACGATGATCGGAGAAATGGTGAAAGTATGGCGGGCAAGAACATGGATGAAAAAGAATGTGCCGTTTCTGTACAGCTGGCACGCTTATGTAGGGTATGAAATGGATCTTTTTGAAAGCTTTACAAAGCCTGCCTCCATTCAGGAAGTTGCGCTTGAAAAAAATATCGAAATGGACCTCCTTGAACAGTGGGTAGAAGTTGGCATCACCATCAAGCATATGAAGCGGGTGGAGGATGAGAAAGTCACCACGAGAAACCGATGGAAGCTTCCGACTCCCAAGAGGGACCCTCATTCGTCAGGTATTTTGCTGAAAGAAATGATGGAGCTTCACATACCGGCCCTCTTGTCGTATCCACAATTATTACGTAATCAAACGAAGCAGCATTTCAATTCCGATGTCCATGGCTCGACTGTAGCCAAAACGTCGATTCTGTTAGAGCGCTTTGCCTTTCCAAAGGTACAGAAGGCGATTAAAAGATACAATGTGAATTCGATATTGGATCTGGGCTGTGGTGAAGGCGGGTATGTGAAAAGAATAGGAGATCGCTATCCTGATAAGAGAATGGTAGGGATCGAGATTCATGAAGCCGTCGCAAAGGCTGCTGAAGAATCGCTCAGTGACTATGAAAATATTGAAATTCTTTGTAAGGACCTCCATGAATATGAACCTGGTCAGCTCTTTGACATGATCATGGCCAATAATCTCTTTCACTATATCGATCCGTCCGAGAGACTGCAATTCTTTGAGAAAGCATCGACTTGGCTTGAAAAAGAAGGCTTGTTCTTTGTTCTGACACCTATGCAGAAATCAAAGCACGGTCAGCAGTTTTCCAGCGCCTTCAACAGCTTCTTCATGACCTTCCAGAACCTGTATCCGATTCCGTCGCAGAAGGAGATGGAGACATTGGCCGCTAAAACAAATTTCAAAGTGGAGTCCGTCGAACCGATCGTGAAAGAAGGCGGATGGTATGTGATGATATTCAGGAAGAACTGATCCTTGTGGTGGGATTGGTTTTTTTGTTTGGGTATGTGGTGCTGGCGTGTGTGGCGGAGGTGTATGTCGGTTTGTGTCGTTTTATCCTTAGTCGATAATAAAAGTGCCGAAGTCGATAATATATCTGGAAAGTCGATAATATATGGGAGTAAAGTCGATAATATAATCCGAAATTCGATAATATTATATAGTGGAAACTCGATAATAAAAAGTTTCGCATCCCCTTTGAAGTACCGCATCTATACACATTTGTCCCTTTCCTTAACCAATATTCAATCGCGAATAATAAAAAACACCGTTAAGGGTGCAATTCTTAAAGCGAATCAATTAAAATAGTTCAGCAGCTGAATATCGGGTATATTTTAACAGTCAAATTCCGATTGAAAATCAACTGTTAAATATCACGCGAAATTCACCAGTCAAAATATTCGCCCACCACACACATCCGTCACAATTATTTTCACTAAAAAGGGTAATCCCCCATCGTTTTAGGGTAAAAATAGAAAGATGATTACAAATGTGGAGGAGAGCCAATTGAGTAGACAGGATGTATATGATTGTATCGGTATTGGGATTGGTCCATACAATTTAAGTTTGGCGGCGTTGATGGAGGAGAAGACGGATTTGAAGGTGAAGTTTTTTGATCAGACACCTGAGTTTCAGTGGCATCCGGGGATGTTGATCAATCTGACGGATCTGCAGGTTCCATTTATTGCGGATTTGGTGACGTTTGCGAATCCACAAAGCCGGTACAGTTATTTGAATTACTTACATACGCATAATCGTTTATATAAATTTTTCTTTTTTCAAAAGTTTGAAATGCCCAGGCAGGAGTACAATGATTATGCCCGCTGGGTGGTGAGTCAGCTAAGCTGCTGTCAATTTCATAGTGAAGTGATCGGGGTCACGGATCAGGGCGACTGCTATAAGGTTGTGATCGATAATCGGTTGACCGACGAGCGTGAGATCTATTATGCGAAGCATGTGGTGATGGGGACGGGAAGTAAGCCGTTGATTTTAGACGGGATGGATGGTCTGCCGGATGTGGACGTACATCATACGAGTAAGTATCTGTTCCATAAAAACACAACAATGGAAGGTTCCGCGATTACAATTGTTGGATCCGGTCAAAGTGCAGCCGAGGTGTTCTTTGATTTATTGAAGGAGCAGGAAAATCATTCATATCAGCTTACATGGCTGACCCGTTCAGAAGGAATATTGCAGCTCGAGTCGTCGAAGCTTGGACAGGAATTCTTTGCCCCTGACTATGTGGATTATTTTCATGGGCTGACGTATGAGAAGCGTGTGGAGGCATTAGAAACGTTGGATCAGCTGCGGAATGGGATTGATCCCGATACCCTCAATAATATTTACAACATCCTTTATAATCATTCGGTCAGTGATCACTCACCGGACATTATGATTCAGCCTTTAACGGAAGTGAGTAAGATCCGGAAAGAGGAGGATCAGTACGTTCTGAATTGCCGTCAATGGCAGGAAGAGCGTGATTTTTCATATCAGACGGATAAAGTGATATTGGCGACGGGTTATAAGCCGAATATTCCTGATTGGTTTTTTGAGGAGTTCGAGGACAAAATCGTTTGGGAGGATGAGAAGAAGTATAAAGTCTCCCGAAATTATAAGCTGGAATTCAAAGAGAACAGAGACCGGGATCATCACTTCTATACGGTGACGAGCCTGGAGCATTCTCACGGTGCAGGGGCAACGAACTTAGGGTTGGCTGTGGACCGTAATATTCAAATCATCAATGATATCGTGGGTGAAGAAGTGTATGAAGTGCAGAGGAACACGATTTTTTCTCAATTCACGATGGATAAATAAGGGTGTTGTGTTTGAATGTATGCACAAAGGGTAAAGTACATGTGTGGTAAAAAACAAACGATAACTAGGAGTGTTTCAATTTTATGGCTAAAATAGCAACGTTAATCACAGACATGTTTGAAGACGTAGAATTTACAGATCCTGAAAAAGCGTTTAAAGAAGCAGGTCACGAAGTTGTGACGATTGAAAAAGAAAAAGGGAAATCAGTGAAAGGGAAGCAGGGCGATGCAACGGTGAAAATTGATGAAAGCATCGATGACGTTAATCCTGCAGACTTTGATGCCCTATTATTACCAGGGGGATTCTCTCCTGATCAGCTGCGTGCAGATGACCGTTTCGTGAAATTTACGAAGCATTTCATGGATGAGAAAAAACCGGTATTCGCCATATGTCATGGTCCACAATTATTGATTACGGCAAAAGCACTGGAAGGACGCAAAGCGACTGGCTTCAAGTCCATCAAGGTTGATATGGAATATGCAGGTGTGACGTACGAGGATAAAGAAGTTGTCGTATGCGGGAACCAGCTTGTGACAAGCAGGACACCGGATGATATTCCGGCATTCAACCGTGAATCACTGGCGCTTCTTTCTAGTAAGTAGGACAAGTAAATGAAAGGGGACATTCCCCAAGGTATTTTGTACCTTTGAGGGAATGTCCCCTTTTTACATATCATTTTCGCAGGTTACCCATTTCTTCAATGATCGCAGTCATTTCACTCGGGCTGAATCTGTCCTTGCGATCGACCATTACGTAAAGGTCGTGAAGATCTTCATACATTTCTTCATTGAAGTCTTCAGGCTTTACGGCTCCGGCATTGACAATTTTTAATTTTTCTTTAATGGCAGTGACCATGAATTCGATATTTTCCGTTGTATTTTGTGATAAATCCATATGGAATCGTCCTTTCTGACGTGCATTCATTATATTTATCTTTCCATGATTCCTTGAACCTGTCAACATAACTTCCACCCGAGAAGGATTTTTTTCTGAGAATGTTTTACACTATTAAGGAATGGGAAATGAGTAGGTAAGTTAAAACGTTAGGAGAGGCACGTTCATGGTATCTGTGTTATTTGTATGTTTGGGAAATATTTGCCGGTCCCCTATGGCGGAGGCGATATTCAGGTCAAAGGTTAAAGAAGGGAATCTGGATGGCGTGATTGAGGTTGACTCTGCAGGCACGGGAGATTGGCATGTCGGGAAGAAACCTCATGAAGGAACTTTAGCCATTCTTAGAGAAAATAATATAAAGAGTGATGGCTTGCTCGCGCGACAATTCCATGGTGAAGATAAGAAATATGATTACATCGTGGCCATGGACGCTTCGAATGAACAAAATATGAAGAAGATTCTTGATCGTGATCATCACGGAAAGGTGTTCAAGCTCCTGGACCTGGTGGAAGAAAGCCGGGAGAAAGATGTTCCCGATCCGTACTTCACGGGGAATTTTCAAGAAGTGTATGATCTAGTGGAGTCCGGCTGCAGCCTATTATTAGAAAAAATAAAAAAAGACAATCATTTGAAGGAGGGTAATACATATGGGAAGCAATAAATTTTTCAAAGGGGTTCTGTTAGGTGCCGTGGCAGGAGGGCTGCTTTCCCTCTTGGATAGAACGACCCGTCAGGAAATGGGTACATCTTTAAAGAACAGTGGGAATTATATTTCAACATACTCAAAAAATCCTCAAAGACTGGTCGAGTCATCGAAGGAAGTGTATGAGAAATTACGTACGACAGCTGATCAGGTCAGCAGGGATATTCAATTCATCAGTGAAAAGGTAGATGAAATCAAAGGGATGACTCCACAGGTGAAAGAAATCATCGAGGAAACAAAAGAAACCTTTGAAGACTCTTCAGAAACCTATAAAGATACGTTTTCAGATAGGGAAACATCAAATGAACTAACAACTCAGGATGAAGAAAATCAACCGATTGCTTCATCATTCAAGGGATATTAATTAAACGAGGTGAGAACATGTCGGATGAGACGGTCAAAGGAGGATGGAAAGGATTTTCTAAAAGTCTTTTCTCAAATATTAGTGCGAATGATGTAACGGGCCTGGCCGCACAAATTGCCTATTACTTTCTTTTATCGCTCTTTCCACTGCTGATTTTTATCGTAACACTCTTGCCATACCTTCCTGTCGAGCAGGGGGACATACTGGGTCTGGTCAGGGATTTTGCACCAGGGGAAACGATGTCCATGATCGAGGAAACGCTACAGGACATCATGTCGAACCGGAATTCCGGTTTACTGTCTGTCAGTATCATCGCCACGATATGGTCGGCATCCAATGGGATGAATGCCATCGTGAAAAGTTTAAATCGTGCTTATGATGTAGAGGAAACAAGATCATTCATTGCGACCCGTCTCATGTCTATTCTATTGACACTAGCCATGATTCTCGTATTTGTCATAGCTCTTTTACTTCCGGTGTTCGGGAAACAGATCGGTCTTTTATTATTTTCTCAATTCGGATTTTCAGAGCAATTTTTAACGGTATGGAACGGGATTCGCTGGGCGATCAGTCCCATCATCCTGTTTATTATTTTCGTAGGGTTGTATTTCTTTGCTCCAAGTAAACGGATCAAATGCTTAAGCGCGTTCCCCGGGGCGATCTTTGCGACGCTTGGCTGGGTACTCGCATCCTTGGCATTTTCTTATTACGTAGGAAGCTTCGGAAATTATTCGGCCACATACGGCAGCATCGGAGGGATCATCGTCCTCATGATCTGGTTCTACTTAACGGGAATCATCATCATGATCGGCGGAGAAATCAATGCACTGGTCACGATTAAAGACAAAGATTCATGTTAAAATAGGGGAAAGACTCCCCGGACATAGTACAGGTCAAAGTAGGGGAAGATTCTATTAAACGTGACGTTTAGTAGGTCTTCTTTTTTTATGTATATAAGAAAGAGAGGTGGTCCCCTTGTTGATAGCTGCGATGGTGGAGAGGCTTGGTATCATTGTGACGATTGCTTTTATTATGACCAGGATCAGCTTCTTCCGTCATCTTATTGAACAACGAACCCATGTGAAGAAAACCCAGACTTTTTTGCTCATATTGCTATTTGGTTTCTTCGGGATCGTTGGTACATATACAGGATTGATCGTGAATCCGTTTCAAGAGGAATATACAAAATGGCAGTGGCATCTTCAGCAGAATGAAGCGATTGCCAATTCAAGGGTGATCGGTGTCGTGGTCGCCGGGTTACTGGGTGGTCCATGGATCGGACTAGGAGCTGGATTGGTCGCTGGGGTCCACCGGTATTTTCTTGGAGGATTCACGGCATTCTCGTGCGGGATCTCGACGGTGTTAGCTGGATTACTGGCGGGGTGGATCGGGAAGCGGGAAAAGAAGAACAGGCTTGTTTCCCCTCAAAAAGCGTTTTTGGTTGGCTTTGTCGCAGAAGGGATGCAGATGCTTCTCATTCTTCTATTATCGAAGCCGTTTGATGATGCGTATTTACTCGTTTCCGATATCGGATGGCCGATGATCCTTGCAAATGGAGTCGGAACCGGGATTTTCCTGCTGATCATTAAAAGCGTTTTTTATGAAGAAGAGCGGATGGGAGCGGCTCAATCCCAGAAAGCACTGCGATTGGCAGATAGCACGGTGAAATATATGCGAAAAGGATTGAATGCCGCCTCTGCACAGGCAACGTGTGAGATCCTGATGAGAGATGTGAACGCGCTGGCAGTTTCCATCACGAACACTTCCCACATCCTCGCTCATGTAGGTCTTGCCTCGGATCACCATCAACAAGGGCGCCCGATTCAAACCGAAGCCACGAAACGGGTCATCGAAACGGGAGAGCTCATGAAGGTGGGAAGAGAGGATATTCAATGTGACCGGAATGGATGCCCATTGGGAGCCGCGATCATGGCGCCTCTTTTAAAAGGGGGAGAAATTGTCGGGACGCTTAAATTCTATTTTCATTCGGAAAAAGAAATATCGCCGATCCTGATGGAATTAACGAAGGGGATCGCGACCCTGCTTAGCCATCAGTTGGAGCTTGCTGAAATCGATACCCATAAAGAGCTTGCGAAAGAGTCAGAAGTAAAGGCGCTGCAGGCACAGATCAATCCGCATTTCTTATTCAATACCATCAATGTCATCGTATCGTTGACGAGGATCAATCCCGATAAGGCGAGGACCCTTCTGATTTCACTATCTCAATTTGTCCGTCAGAACCTGACAGGAAGCACGAAATCCACCTCGACCCTTAAAGAAGAAGGACAGCATGTAAAGGCCTATCTCGCCATTGAAGAAGCACGATTTTTTGACCGGCTGGAAGTGGTGTATGAGATTGACGAAGATGCTCTGCAGGCGAAAGTCCCTTCGATAACCCTTCAGCCTCTTGTTGAAAATGCGATCAAGCACGGGATGAAGAATGTTGAAGAAGGATTTGTGCTCAAGATCTTGATTGCGCTTAATGGTGATGAGGTGACTGTCCGTGTTGAGGATAACGGCGCGGGGATTGATGAAGAGAGACTGGAGAAGCTTTTGCTTGAGCCTGTGGAATCACAGTCCGGTACAGGTATCGGACTCTATAACGTGAACAAACGATTGGAAATGATGATGGGGAAAGAAGCAGGTCTATCGATCACTTCATCAATAGGAAATGGAACCACCGTTGAATTTACGGTAAGGAGTGATAAAGAATGAAAGTCGCCATTATTGATGACGAACCATATAGCCGGGAGGAAATGAAGCATCTATTAAGCGGTTATTCATGGGTGGAAGTAGTCGGAGAAGCAAGCTCTGCCGAAAAGGGATTGGAAATCATTTTAACAAAAGAACCTGATGTCCTATTCCTTGATATTGAAATGCCGGGCATGAGCGGGGTCGACTTAGCAGAAGCCCTGCAAAAAATGAAGCACAAACCGGAAATCGTCTTTGCCACTGCGTATCCGGATTATGCCCTTAAAGCGTTCCGGGTTGAGGCCGTTGACTACTTATTGAAACCATTTGAAGAAGATCAGCTCGGGCAAACGATGGATCGGTTGAAGAATCTTTTGAAAGTGGGAGTGAAAGAGCAAAGCGAGAGTCCGTCGATGGGGAAACTGGCGGTTCAGGATGAAGACAAAATTGTATTCATCAGCCCGAAAGACATTCTATATATCTTCCGTGAAGAGCGGGAAACCTTTATTTGTACGGAGAGGAAGAAGTATACGTGCCGCTTGCCGATCAAGGAATTGGAATCGAAGCTCAGTACATATCCATTTTTCCGGGTTCATAAAAGCTACCTCGTTCAGCTGCCCTTCGTGGAGGAGCTCATCCCGTGGGGGAGCGGTGTGTATCAGCTGAAGGTTCATGGAGCGGAAGAAGCAATTCCAGTGAGCCGGAATTATGTGAAAGAATTGAGGGAGCGGTTGGAGTTGTAGGTGGGGGTGTTTTTTTGAGAGTTTGGTTTGTACCAGGTGCAATTGATGTTGTTTGTAATGGGTACAGGTTAATGGACTTGTACCAGGTACATATACGGTTTATTGTACCAGGTACAAATATGGCTTTTGGTACCTGGTACAAATCAAGCATCTGGTGCCAGGCACCAAACCCGTCATCAGTGCCAGGCACCAAACCATCTAATAGTGCCAGGCACCCATCATTTCCACCATGCACATTAACCCCCGCTCAGAACATCTCAACCCTGATTTACGACATCTTGAACAGAATGTGACAAAACTGTGAATTTGATTGCTATAATGAAAGCGTATTCACAAATGAACGAAAGGGGATCATAAGCATGGTCACATTTCTGGTCTCGATTGTTGTATTAATTATCGGTTATTTCACATATGGAAAATTAATTGAAAAGATTTTTGGAATTAATGAAAGTCGTTCGACTCCTGCTTATGCGAAGGCGGATGGAGTGGATTATGTACCAATGAAGACGGGTAAGAACTCTATGATCCAGCTGTTGAATATCGCGGGTGTAGGACCCATTTTCGGTCCGATCATGGGAGCACTTTATGGACCGGTCGCTTTCCTTTGGATCGTACTCGGTGCGATTTTTGCCGGAGCGGTGCATGATTACTTAACGGGGATGATTTCGATCCGTAACGGTGGAGCTCATTTACCGGAGCTTGCAGGAAGATTTCTAGGCAAAACGATGAAGCATGTGGTGAACGCATTCTCGATTTTATTACTCGTGCTGGTGGGAACGGTTTTCGTTACAGCACCTGCAGCACTGATCGCGAATCTGACGCCGGCTTGGATTTCACTTGGTGTCATTATCGCCGCAATCTTTATTTATTATATTGTCGCAACCCTATTACCGATTGATAAAATCATCGGTAAGGTTTACCCGCTTTTCGGAGCACTGCTTGTAGTGAGTGCGGTTGGGATCGGTGCAGGATTAGTGATTACAGGGGCGGATATCCCTGAGATCAGCTTAACGAATATGCATCCTGATTCAGTTGCTATTTTCCCATTATTATTCTTAACAATTTCTTGTGGGGCACTATCAGGGTTCCATGCCACACAATCACCAATCATTTCAAGAACCACGCAAAATGAAAAGAACGGACGCAAAATTTTCTACGGTATGATGATTTTAGAAGCGATCATTGCGATGATCTGGGCAGCAGCTGCCATGAGTTTATTCCAGCCTGGTGAACTGAATGCCATCCTGAAAGAAGGCGGACCTGCAGCGGTTGTAAGTGAAGTATCGATCCTTATGCTTGGATCAATCGGTGGAACACTCGCCATCCTTGGAGTAATCATTCTTCCGATCACGTCTGGTGATACATCATTCAGAAGTGCGCGTATGATCATTGCCGATTATATCAAAGTAGGACAAGTGAAAATCTCGAGCAGACTTTGGATTGCGATTCCATTGTTCGTGATCTCAGTCGTATTGACCCGAATTGATTTTAATCTATTATGGAGATATTTCTCCTGGGCGAACCAATCGACAGCAATGATTGCTCTTTGGGTAGGTGCCATGTATCTGGCCCTTCAAAAGAAACCGCACTGGGTCGCAACGATTCCAGCGATCTTCATGACAATGGTGACATTCACTTATATCCTGAATGCACCAATCGGTTTCGGTTTATCCATGGGTACAGCCTATATGGGAGCAACAGTCGTAACCATCGCCGCAATCTTAGCTTTTATTTACACATTAAGAAAGCGCTTAAACGATGGATCTGTCATTCAAGTCGACGAAGACGTTCCTCAATCAGCAGCTTGATTAGAAAAGAGAGTTTTCCGGTAATTACCGGGGAACTCTTTTCTTTTTTTGCACAAAATAAGAATGGTTCAAAAACCACAAGTTTTCTTGATGACGACTACTTATTAGGAGTGATTCAGCATGACAAAGAAAACGAAAAAAGACGGCGGCACAAAGCAAAACGGCAAGCACAAGCCGAAACAGAAAACATCCGGTTCTGCAAACGGACAGAATGGATATCACTAGATAATGACGGCCAATCCTTAACGGGTTGGCTTTTTAATTTGGAACTCGAGATGTTTTCTGATGGAGGATGTATTATAATAGGAGTAGTTTCAAAAATTTAGTTGTCTCAAAAGGAGATCCCATTATGTCTAATAATGATCAGCAAATACAGCCAGAAAAGAAAAAAATCAGTCTGCAGGAAGCAATGAAGCAGCAGCTGGCAAAGAAAAAGGAAGCACAAGCCGGTGGAAAACAATCAACAGGCGGTTTAGCGTCGAATCAACGCATGCAAAGCCAACAAACGAAGAAGCCCAGCAATACTCGCCGTAAGATGGGGAGCTAATGGGGAAGAGCGCTCGGGAATTGGGGAGTGCTCTTTTTTTATTGTGCTGGTGTTGTTGCTGGGTGTCGGTTGAGCGATGAATGACAGCAGGCACTAGGGAACTCGACGACTTCGTGAACTGATCATCATATCACTTTAATGTGAATATTCCATTTACTTCCTCCCTCAATCATGCTATCATAATAAAAATTTCAATTAAATGCCATGAAGAGAAGAGTAGATATCCTGAAATCTTTAACAGAGAGCTCCGGCAGCTGAAAAGGAGCAAGAGGGACGGTATTGAATCAAGACTCTGAGCAGCGCATCGGAACCAGGCAATGGGGATGGTGTGACGGGAGCTCCCGTTATCGGGCTAGGGTATAAGCCTGTTGGCCGTACCCGAAAAGGTTAGTATGGCGACATATTAACGAACTGGGGTGGCACCGCGATATCGAATCTCGCCCCCAAGATCAACGTCTTGGGGGTGGGATTTTTTTTGTTTTTCTAGACATATCGCGGGGAGGAATAACCAATGAGGAAGTGGAAGTATCCTTTATTGCTGCTGGCAGGCATCGGGATTTCGAATGTAGGAGGGTGGATTTATTTAATCTCCCTAAATTTGATTGTTTTAGACGAGTGGGGATCACCTCTGGCAGTGGTGATTTTATATGTCTTGAAGCCTGTGGCGGCCATTTTGACAAATGGCTGGGCGGGAAGCTTGATTGACCGGGTCAACAAGCGGAATCTGATGGCGGGTCTTGATTTTTTCAGAGGGGTGTTGATTGCGGCATTGCCTTTTCTTTCGTCCAATTGGTGGGTGTATGCGGTTGTGTTGATCATCAATATGGGAAGCGCCATGTTTTATCCGGCGTCCATGGCGTACATCACGACCATCATTCCCCGGGGTAATAGACAGCGATTCAATGCTATCAGGGGGCTGATCGGATCGGGTGCGTTTCTTATTGGACCTGGAATTGCCGGACTGATGTTCATGATGGGGACACCTACGTTTGCCCTTTATATGAATGCATTGGCCCTCTTTTTATCAGGAGTGATCACCCTGTTTCTACCGAAGCTTGAGGATGGAATCCCAGTTGATACAGGTGATACCAAATGGGAAGTCATCAAAGAGGATTGGCGGATGGTGTGGAGGTTCAGCCGGCGCGCTACTTATGTGATGGTTCTTTACGTCTTGTTCAGCATTCTGCTTGTGATGACGGCAGCCATCGATTCCCTTGAGGCCGCATTTTCTAAAGAGGTATTGCAGCTTTCGAACAGTACGTATGGATATCTTGTAAGCGTTGCAGGTGGTGGATTTGTATTGGGGTCGATCCTGAACGCGTCCCTTTCCCATAAGCTCCATCACATGCATCTGATGGGATTTGGTTCTCTGCTCGTTTCCGGAGGATATCTGATTTATTCTTTCTCAGAAGGTTTCTTATTAGCGGCGATTGGGTTTGCTGTTTTATCATTTGCCCTGGCCTTTGCGACGACAGGGTTTGAAACCTTTTATCAAGAACATATTCCCGCTGTGATCATGGGGCGGGTAGGCAGTATTTATGGATTGCTGGAAGGGGTATTGGTCATCCTTTCCACGGTGCTTATTGGAGTGGGAGCCGAGTTGGTGTCGATTCGATTTGTTGTGATTGCGGGTTCGATGATCATGCTTGGGGTTACAGTGATTTTGTATATTAGCTCTACCAGGAATTATTGGGAAAAACAGTTAAGACGTAATTCTGAATGTTATAATAAATAAAAAAGGCACAAAGGGGGTCAGTGGATGAAGATGACGGCTGATCAATACTGGGACCGGTGGGAAGAGTTGATGGGCCAGGAAGAAGCAAGTTATGAGAAATGGAACGATTTAGAGGATCTGTTGTCCATTGCTCAGAAAGAAAAGGACCTCTATAAGGAGTTTTGCTGCCGGTTCGGGATCATGAGGACCGTCAACTATCTTGGGGAGTATGAGGAATTATTCGATCATTTCGAGTGGTGCAACGGCTTCTTTTTAGATAATGAAGAGAGCCTGCAGGATTGGGTGGAAAGCCTCTTTTGGATCTATAAATGGATGGCGGAGCATCTGGTGAAGATGCCCGGCATTGACACGGAACTGTTAGATGCCTTTTTCAGTGACTTTCAAGAAGCGTATGACCGTTATGGCTACAGTCTAGGCCCCTTTTACCAGCATCAGCATAAACGTGCGTTGAAAACAGGGAATGTAGAGGAAGCGGAAGAGTATTATCAAAAGTGGATGACAGCGGAAAGAGACTCGCTTTCAGACTGTGAAGCCTGTGAATATCAGACACAGCTTGAGTATTTTTATTTTACCGGGGAAAAGGAAAAAGCCCGCCCCATTGAAATGCTTTTATTATCAAAAGAAGTGACATGTGGTGAAATTCCCCACTTGACCTATAGTAAGCTGCTCTTGCCTTATCTTGAAGATGGTCGGGTGGAGGAAGCCTCGCGCTATCAGTCAGAAGGATACTTTTTCATCTATGATAAGCCACACTTTTTAGTCGAAGCTTCCGAACATATCCGGTTTCTTGCTTTAACGGAACCTGTCAGGGGAATTAAAGTATTGGAGCGTCACATCGAGTATGCGGATAGCGGGAAGGATCCTTACGGGTTGTTTTACTTTTATATGAGTGCGATTGTTCTTCACCGTAAGCTTGTGGAAGCCGGTCATCGTCCGGGATTTGCCATTGATGTGATGAGTGAAATTGCGAAAGAGATCGCCGGAGATTTTGATGAGAGGAATGGGAATGATTTCTTTAGTCGGGAGATGGAGAGAATTTATTCTTTGTAACAAATATTGACACCCCCATCAAATCTATATATAATCATCTAAAATATGTGAAACATTGCCGAGGATCAGTAAAGGGATCTTGTCTTTATAGAGAGGGAGCGTTTTGGTGAAAAGCTCCTATAGATGAACCTTTGAACCTGCCTCTAAGTTCTGTATCGAATGAAGATATCAGCGGTCCGAAACCGTTATCATGGAATGAGTGTAAAGCTTTGCTTTGAATCAGGGTGGTACCGCCAGAAATGGTCCCTGATGAGAAGCAGGGCTTTTTTTGTTTTATGGGTGTCGATCAGGCGATTCGCTGATAAATCCGGTATTTCGCTGATAAAATGAAAATTTCGCTGATAAAATGAAAATTTCGCTGATAACTAAACCAATCCAATTAAAAATAAGAGGTGCTTTCAAATGGCAAAAGAATTTGTAAAAGATGTTACGGGCATGAATGAGGATTTTGCCCAATGGTATACGGATGTCGTGACGAAGGCGGAGCTGATCGATTACTCAAGCGTCCGCGGGTCGATGATCATCAGACCTTACGGGTACGCCCTGTGGGAAAATATCAAAGATGCCCTTGATGCGAAAATAAAAGAAACAGGGCATGAAAATGTGTATATGCCACTTTTCATACCTGAAAGCCTCCTGCAACGGGAGAAGGATCATATCGAAGGCTTCGCGCCTGAAGTGGCATGGGTGACCCATGGAGGGGAAGAGGAGCTGGCGGAACGATTATGTGTACGTCCGACTTCCGAGGTATTGTTCGGAGAGCACTATAAAAACATTATCCATTCCTACCGTGATCTGCCTAAGCTTTATAACCAGTGGGCCAATGTGGTCCGCTGGGAAAAGACGACCCGTCCTTTCCTGAGAACATTGGAATTCCTCTGGCAGGAGGGACATACGTGTCATGAAACGGACCAGGAGGCACATGATGAAACGGTGAAAATGCTTGAGGTGTATGCGGAGCTTTGTGAAGAGCTGCTGGCGATCCCGGTCATCAAGGGGCAGAAAACGGAAAAAGAAAAGTTTGCCGGTGCGAAGTATACGTATACGATCGAGAGCCTGATGCATGACGGGAAGGCTTTGCAATCAGGAACGTCCCACCATTTAGGTGATGGATTTGCGAAAGAATTCGGCATTCAATTCACGGACCGTGATGGAAAGCTTCAGCATGTGCAGCAAACGTCCTGGGGATTCACGACCCGCATCATCGGTGCGATGATCATGGTTCACGGGGATGACCGGGGGCTGGTGGTTCCTCCACGAATCGCACCGACTCAACTGATGATCGTGCCGATTGCCCAGCACAAGGAAGGCGTCCTTGATTTTGCCTATAATCTAAAAGGTCAGCTTGCTTCCATCGCCCGCGTTGACATCGATGCGAGTGATAAGAAGCCGGGCTGGAAGTTTAATGAATATGAAATGAAGGGAATCCCACTTCGCCTGGAGGTCGGTCCACGGGACATCGAGAACGGGCAGGTGATTTTAGCAAGACGAGATACGGGTGAGAAGATCACGGTTGTCATGGAAGAGCTGGAGGGGAAAGTCACAGAACTTCTAGAGGACATTCAACACAATCTTTTAGAAAAAGCGAGAGCTCACCGTGAAGAAAAAACCACGGTAGCGAAAACCTTTGAAGAATTCAAAACGACGGTGAACGAGAAAGGTGGATTCGTCAAAGCCATGTGGTGTGGAGACCGCGCCTGCGAAGACAAGATCAAAGAAGAAACGAGTGCTACATCACGATGTATGCCATTTGAGCAGGTGCAGGTGTCCGATACGTGTGTGTGCTGTGAAAAAGGTGCGAAACACCTAGTATATTGGGCAAAAGCGTACTAAGAGACAAAAGACTGGTTCTTCCGTCCTTTTTCTTACAAAAGTCGTCTTTTTATCGTGTTTGATTAATAAACATAGGTAAAGGAGGCGTCGATTATATGGATTTTGAACTCATCATCGTTTTGTTTATGGTATTCGTGGTAATCAGCCTTTGGGTCGTGCATACCAAGCTCAACCGGATCACCGAGCATGTGCAGCAAATGGATGAAGAATACTTATCCGATGAGCAAATCGAGAGGGAATTAGAGGAAGAATGGAATAATGATAAGTAATGACTAAGGCGTTTCTCCTCAGAGGAACGCCTTCCGTTTTTATGAAAAAAAACTACCAATCTAAATGGCCGGTTGATACTATTAAACGTATGAGGGGTGAGGGAAGTGGGGGCTTTTGTCATCATTTTGGTCCTAGTGCTATCGCTATGGTCTATAACAGTCACCATTGAGAAGCAAACAAGCAGACTGGTAGAAAGCCAGCGTGAGCAGATCGAATGGCTAAAGAAGATACAATCAAAATTAGAAGAAAAATGACTTATATAAACGAAAGGGAGGGGCAAAGATGAAATATAAGGACTTAATCATCGAAACACCCCGATTGGTCATCAGACCCTTTGTAAACCGGGATTACAAAAACTGGTTAAGGGAACACCTGAACAGGCTCCCATCCCAGCATAAATATGATGTTGGCTATCAGGACATGAGTGAGTGCACGGAGTTCTGGTTCAGGGAGATGCTTCTGAAGCATGATGAAATGATCGATCGGGACCAGGTCTATATTCTGGGGATCTTTCTGAAAGAAGGTGGCGCGAATATTGGGACCATCGACTTCTCCACTCTGATGCGGTACAACTTTAACTGGGGAAGGGTCGGTTACACGGTACATAATCGTTACTGGAACCGGGGCTACGGGAAAGAAGCTGTGAAGGCAGCCCTTCAGCTGGCTTTTGTCAAATTGAATTACCACAGGATCGAGGCCCATATCAATCTCGATAACGCGCCATCGATCAGCCTTGCAGAAGGTGTCGGCATGCAGTATGAGTGCACGCGGAAAGGATTCATTTATGAGTTTGGGAAGTGGACGGATAATCTGGTGTATTATGTGAATGCCGGTGAATCATAAAAAAACGATGAGAGCTCATGAGCCCTCATCGTTTTTTTATTATAATCCTTCGATGGTCAGTTCTTTCACTGGCAGGAATTCTTCCCCTGTATCCATGTACTTCACGTTCACCTTGTCATTTTCCTTCAGGTAGATCGCAAGTAAGCTGTTTTCGGAGGAGACGATATAGTTGTTGCTGTTGTCGAGTAAGAATGATACGACTGTGGAGTCGCCTGTCTTTTCTTTATAGACCCGGACGACTGTACCATTTGTCTGTTTCTCCTCGGCTTTTGAGCTGCCGTCAACGCTCCCGCCTCCTCGTTGAAGGGCGGTTTTGTATTGCTTCAATGCCTGGTTTGGTGTGCCCGCATAGGCTGATATTTCCGGGTTGGCTGCCGAGACGATGAAGTAGTTTTGTAAGAAACCATTCGCATCGAGCACCGGGGTCAGCCAGCTTGCTTCTCCGTAGAAGTTATAGAGCACCGGCATTTCGCCGTCCCATTTTTTCTCGATGAATTTCTTCTGGATGATCTGTAGGGCTCCTTGTGAATCCATGTAGGATTCTTCAAGATTTCCTGTGTAGAATGTCGCTTCTCCCGTTCTTGAGTTCGTCAGGGAGTAACCGAGCATGGAATCGACACCTTCTTTTGGCGAGGTGAAATCGGTGAAGTAGTACATGTCACCATTTTCGTCAAAAATAGGGCTCACATTGGCTTCGGTCCCTTCATCTGAAGGAAGCTTGACGTCTGATTTACCGAAGCGGCTGTTCCAGAATCCTTGAACGTAGTTACCGAAATAACTGTTTTGGAGGCTGACGGTTTCCGGTGAAATCGCGCCGTCAATGAAATCCGGTACGTCATCGATTTTGTATGACTTGGTATCACCGGATTTTGGATCTACCATGACGATTCCTTTCGCTTCAAATCCATTTCGTGCAGAAATGAACTCACCGTACGTTCGAATATAGAATGGCTTTCCTTCGTCATCGACCTCAAGCTGAACATCACCATTGAAGATCTGCTTCGGATAGTTCAAGCGGATGTGTCGCTCGATCTTTTTATTAAAGAAGGCAGATGGTGTGTAGACCATTTCCTCTTTAATGAATTTAGGGTTTGCTGATGAATCGGTGGCACTTAGCGTGAAGTAACCAGGTGTTTCATCCCCCTTGAACCATTTAAAGAATCCGGAGAATTCAACCGGTGCAATGTAGACGTACTCGCCATTGACCTTTTGAATCTGCAGTCGTCCAAGCTCATAGTAACTCGTATTCGGAACCTGACCGAATGCTTTCTTCATTTTGTTACGGGCGAATTGTGGAGGGACGCTTGCCGGCGTTTCCTTCTCATCGAACGCTTCGATTTCCGTTTTTACGTCCATTTTCGCTGATTCAAATTTCTGATCTGCGTTGAAGACAAAGGCAGTCAGGAAGTAAGCCCCGATGAGGAGACTTCCAAGGAACAATGCGCCCTTCACCATTCGTTCGGTCCCGGTTGCAAGTGTGACGCCGAATCCTGCAGCTACGATGAGCAAGATCCACATGCTCGTAAAGTTCTGATCAAGATTCGTCATGTAATAGAAGACGAATACAATGATCGTCGTGATCAGGAGAGTGGCTCCGGACAGTGCTGCAAATGACGGATACCCCTCTTTTTTATTCTGCTTTTTCATGATTGCCATCGGTACGACGAGTAAGGCCATGACCAATCCGACAATGACTGAAAATAGTAATATATTTCCCATAGTGTTCCCCTTTCAAGTGCTTCTGTTTATAGTGTATATACGGATGAGGGGGTGGGGAGGTTTCAATTGTTTTTAGGAGCGTTGACTGAGTGTTCGATTGGGTGGATCGATCGTCCGATCATGGCTATATATCCAACCTAAGCATCATTCGGTATAATAAAAGAAAGCAACCATTCAGGAGGAGTCTATGGATATATTTGATATTGCGAGGATTGCGGGGGTGTCTCGGAAGACGGTACAGCGTGTATTGAACAATTCGGATCAGGTACGAGCGGAGACCAGGGAACGCATTCTGCAGATTATGGAGGAGAATCACTATCAGCCCAATGTGTCAGCGAGAAGGCTGGTGAAAAAAAAGACGCACACGATCGGCCTTTTTATCATTCAAGATCCTTCGAAGCATCGTATATATTCGGATGACCTATTTTACAGTGTGGTGATCGGGGCCATGATCAATGCCTGCTCAGAGCGGGGCTATAATATGCTGGTGACTATGACGGATCTGAATGATTCCTCCCCGGTTTTAAAACTTTACCGTGAAAAGAGCATCGATGCGGGGATCATCATCAGTTGGAGCAACGTCCAATCAATCGTGGATCAAATTTCCGCAGCGGGCTTCTTGGTGGGGGTCTTTGATCAAAACAACGTGTCAAGGTGGACACCTGAGATCCCGATGCCCGTATTACAAAACGAGGTGAGTGCACTGGGGGCGACCAATCATTTCATTGAGCTTGGTCATGAGGCGATCGGGATCATTACGGGTGATGAAGATAATCCTGCAGCAATGGCGCGTTTGAGAGGCTATCAAATAGCGATGCAAACAGCAGGGCTTCCCGTGCAAACGGATTACATATATAAAGGTAAGTTCATCGAGGAGTCAGGACGGGATGCCGTCAATCATTGGATCGGGCGGGGGACTCTTCCTTCAGCTATCGTTTGTTCGAATGATCATATTGCATTCGGTGCCCTCAAGGCGTTAAAAAAAGCCGGCAAAAATGTCCCTGACGATGTGTCTCTCATTGGCTTTGATAATCTATTGCTTACGGAATATACGTCTCCCGCATTAACGACCATGCATGTACCTAGAGTTGAGATGGCGGTGGCTCTGGTGGAGCAGCTGATTCATAGAATCGAGGAGATTCCCTATGAAAAGATGAGTCCATTTCAAGCTGCACTCGTCAAACGAGCTTCCTGTCGTCAAAAAGATTAAGAAGAGAAAATGCTGTATTCCCAAGGGAGTAGGCATTTTTTTTCGTTAAAAATGGAATTGTTATTGTAAAAAAATGTTGTCAAAGAGTGGTGATGCTTTTATAGTTATATACAAATGTCCCACGTGAGACATCAATCAAAACAGGAGGCGTTCCAATGATTAAAAAAGCTGTCACCTCTTTTACCGCTGCATGTCTCATCATGAGTCTTACACCAGGAAACATAGGAAAAGCAACGCAGAAAGAAAAGCCTTTTCACCTCAAGGATTCGACATTAATAGATAAAACGATTGAAGGCGACCTGGTGATCACACCTGATGCCGGAAAAGACATCACCCTTGAAAACGTGACGGTTCACGGGAAGACCCTTATCAAAGGGGAAGCGCCTGATACCCTTCAGCTGTCCGATTCGGAGTTACACAATCTATCGGTTCAAGGACCTGGTCACCCTACAAAGATCACCGTCTCTGGGGAATCAATAGTCGAAGAAACCCTGTTGGATGGAAATGCCGAGCTTGAAGAAAGAGAACTTTCGTCCGTTGGATTCCAGAACGTAACCGTATCGGCATCCACGGTCAAAACGAAGAAAGCTGATTTGAAAGGCGAGTTCGAAACCATTACAACCACTGGTAAAAAAGGAGGGGCTCAAGTAGAGCTTGACGGCGTTGCAGATCGGTTTGAAATGAACGCGCTTTCAAACGTCAACCTTGCTACGGATGCGTTAGTAAAGGAACTTACTGTATCAGCATCCGGTAAAGGGTCGATTATCGATGGAGACGGTAACGTGGAGAAAGCAACTTTGAACGGCACCGTTATATATAAGGGAGAAGAAACAAGTGATGCATCTTCTTTTGCTTCACCATGGTCCCTCGTATGGAATGACGAATTCAATCAGGCCGATATTGACCGTTCGAAATGGACGTTCGATATCGGCAACGGGTTTACCGATGCCAATGGTACCTTTATACCCGGGTGGGGGAATAATGAAAAACAATATTACACAGACCGCCCTGATAACGCTAAGGCAGAAGATGGAAAGCTCGTCATCACGGCTAAAGAAGAAGAGTATGAAGGCCACTCTTATACGTCCGCACGCCTGAAAACGAAGGGGCTTTTTTCAAAAACGTATGGGAAATTCGAAATGAAGGCGTCGCTTCCAGTCGGGAAAGGCTACTGGCCGGCGTTCTGGATGCTCCCGGAAGATGATAAGTATGGAGGATGGGCAGCCTCCGGTGAAATCGATATATTAGAAGCCCAGGGAAGTAATCCACAAGAAGCGATCGGGACGATTCATTACGGTGAAACCTGGCCGAACAATAAATACACCGGCGCTCACTATGCCTTTGAAGATGGATCGACCATTGCCGACGAGCATGTATACTCAGTTGAATGGGAGCCGGGGGAAATTCGTTGGTATGTGGATGGAAAGCTCCGCCAAGCCCAAAACAATTGGTATAGCAAAGGGACAGGCAATGCGGCCAACTTCACGTATCCTGCACCATTTGATCAGCCTTTTCACATGTTATTGAATGTGGCGATAGGCGGGAATTTTGACGGGGGTCCAACAGAGGATACCATGTTCCCTCAATCCATGGACGTTGACTATGTGCGGGTTTATGATCTGACGGGAAGACCGTATAAAACGCCGGAGTTGCCTGTATTCGAACAGCAACCATTACCGGAAGAAGCGAAACAACCCCTCGAAGACGGAAATCTCATTTACAATAATGGATTTGATCAGGACTGGGATGACGTTGAAGGGATTGAAGGGGTGGAGAATACGGATTACTGGTATTTCTTGACCGTCCCTGACTTTGGAGGGAAAGCGAATGTGTCCCTTGATCAGTTGGATAGCGTGAACTACGCAAAAGTCGATATACAGGAGCCCGGTAATCAACCTTATTCTGTCCAGCTGATACAAGATGCCTCTATTGGAAAAGGACGTTATTATCGTATGTCTTTTGATGCGAAGTCCAGTGAGGCGCGTCCGATTAATGTAAAAGTCAGCGGGGGTCCAGAGAGGGGATATGCCACGTATTCACGAAGTGAGTCGTTTGAGTTAACAGATCAGGTGCAAACCTATGAAACGGTGTTCCAAATGACGGAGGAAACCGATCTTGCAGCCCGACTGGAGTTTAATTTAGGCTTGTCCACCATGCCTGTCTGGATCGGAAATGTCCGGGTCGAGGAAATCCCTCCTGTGAAAGTGGATCCGGATGCTTCCAAGTCTGCGCTTCCTGACGGGAACCTTGTCTATAATGGGACGTTCGACCAAGGATTCCCTGACCGTTTGCTTTATTGGAATTTGGTAGATTCCGAGAATGCTGAGTTCATCGGGGTGGATCCCGATGAGCGGGTATTTTCTGCCAAGCCTTTAAATGAAACGGACAAAGTACAATTAGTGCAAAAAGGTGTTCAGCTTCAAGCTGGAAGTGAATATGAACTGACACTGGACGGGATGGCTGAAAGTGCCCGTGATATTCAGATTGAGATGAGAAGCAAGGATGGAGAGGTTTCCTATGCAGCGGAAACGATTCCTCTGAATGGTGATTGGGAGAGTCATGGCATGGCTTTCAAGATGCGGGATGTAACGGATTTGGAAGCGCAGCTGGTCATCCACCTTGGGGGCAGCACTCATAAAGTGAAGCTGGATAATATGAAACTATTGAAAAAAGTGGGACCCATTGATCCGTTTCCTATTAAAAACGGGACATTCGACAATGCTTTAGATCCCTGGGAGTCTTACATCCATTTTGATGCAGGGGCAAGTATTCAGCATGTCGATGGTGAAGCACATATCTCCATCGGGAATGAAGGGAAGGAAGCATGGAGCGTTCAACTCTTTCAAGGGAATCTGGTGCTAGAGCCCGGGAAAGAATACACGCTATCCTTCGATGCAAGCTCTTCAGTAGCACGGTCGATGGAAGTGACGCTGGAAAACAGTCAATATACGAGGTACCTTTCGGAATTTGCTGAACTTAATGAAAATCTGGGTCGCTTTGAATATACGTTTACCACCCCTTTGAGGGAGGAAACGAGTTTGAAGTTTTTACTTGGTGCCACTGGAGAGGTGCTTGGCGCACATGATGTGGTGATTGATAATGTGGAGTTGAAATAAGTTTGGGTACAGCGTCTTTTGGGCGCTGTGCTTTTTTGTTTAGGTTTTGAGTGTGGGGAGGCTTGAGGGTGTGTGAATGCTTTGGACTAAATGTTCCGCCGGGTGGAGGGCGTGTAGTTTTGACGGAGAATAGTAGAACGGTCGATAAATCTCAAAGCGCCCATAATCCCCCTGGGCAAAAACGACTCCGACACCCAAAACTCGTATGATTCCCGTTCAAACTCCTCCCAAAACAACACAAACCTCATTATAATCACAAAAAAAGCAGCCGATCTAAGATCAGCTGCCTACCCCTTCACCCAAAACCACTTCAACCCCGAAGTGATCCGAGACAACAGGCTTATTGACATCATTAAAGATGACCCGGGACGACCGAACGTCCACTTTCTCACTGGACAACACAAGATCAATCCTTAAATCGACCTTATTCTCATCCCATCCGGCAATCTTCCCTTCAACGGTTATCCCGTTGTCACGTTCAACAGCTTCATCAAATGTATCCATGAGTCCTTTGGAAAGAAGGTAATCATATCCTTCCTCACGAACCCATGCATTATTATTGAAGTCGCCCATTAAAAAGAAGGGGAATTCAGTGGTGACTTGCTCGATCAATGAGTCAACCTGAAACTTAAACGGTTCTTCTTCGTCCGTCCACCAGCCGAGGTGGCAGGAGTAGAAGGTGAGGGGCTTTCCTTCATATGAAATCGTGGCCCCTGCGATCTTACGGGTTTTCCAGTAGGATTGGTCATGGCTTTTTGAGATGAAGAAGCGGTGTTCTTCAACGACCGGGTGCTTCGTTAAGATGGCGACGCCTTCTTCATAGACGTCGTACCCGATATGAGCGAAGTCCCATACTAATGAATAATCCTTCACGCCAAGTTTCTCCAGTTCCCCAAGAAGGACAAGGGCAAAATTGTCTTTTTTAACTAAGCCCTGGGCAGTCTCACTTTCGATCAGCTGACTGACTTCCTGGAGGGCGATGACATCGTAGGATTTCTCCGCGATGTCATGTGCCAGGATCGAGATTTTTTCGAGTTGGCTGTCTTCTTGCCATGAGTGACAATTCAACGTGAGTAATTTCATGTATTACGCTCCCAGTAGATCTTGAATGTCAGACTTGATGACGTCTGCTTTCGGACCATAGATGGCTTGTACGCCTTTGTCTTTCAGGATGAGCCCCAATGCTCCGTTTTTCTTCCATTCCTGTTCAGTCCAGACTAGGCTTGTGTCTTTTACAGTTACACGAAGACGGGTCATACATGCATCCACGTCTACGATGTTGTCTTTACCGCCAAGCATGGCAACGACTTTCGGCGCGATGGAATCTTTACTTACTGTCCCGCCGCCGGTAGTTGCTTCGTCTTCAATGTAGTTCCCGTTACGACCCGGTGTCGGGAAGTTGAACTTTTTGATCAAGAAGTTGGCAACCGTGAAGTTAAGGCCAAAGAATACGATACACGCAATCACAAAGTTCACAAGGTCGACCCATAGGCCGGCTTTGAGGATCATCGGAACACGAGTCAATAGCTCGATGGATCCAAATGAGTGAACACGGATGTTGACGATATCCACAATCGCGAAAGCAAGTCCCGTCATGATGGCATACACAACGTATAAAAGCGGAGCTGCAAACATGAACATGAATTCGATTGGTTCTGTAACACCTGTTAAGAATACAGCTAAACCAGCTGATAGGAACATGGATTTGTATTTTTTCTTCTTGTCTTTATCCACATTACGGTACATGGCATAAGCGATACCGATTAAAGCAGCTGTGGATAAAATCATTTGACCTACTTTGAAACGTGCAGGTGTGACGTCATTTAATAATTGTTTGTAGCTTTCCGTATCTCCTGCAGCCAGGAAGTTGTTTAAGTCAGCGATCCATGCGAGCCATAGTGGATCTTGACCAGCAACCGTCGAACCTGCTCCTGAACCAGTCAGGATCTTGTACGTTCCGCCGAGTTCCGTGTAATTGATTGGAACCGTTAACATATGATGCAGACCGAATGGTAATAATAGACGCTCTAACGCACCGAAAATGAATGGCGCAATGATTGGCGCTGTGTTACGGGATGTTGCGATCCATTGACCGAAGTCATTGAGTAATCCTTGAATGAATGGCCATACAATGGACATTACGACAGCGATTACAACAGAACCTACAATAACGACGAATGGCACGAAACGTTTTCCGTTAAAGAAGGAAAGGGCATCTGGTAATTTATCATAGTTATAATATTTGTTGAAAAGGTTGGCTCCTAAGAAACCTGAGATGATTCCGACGAATACACCCATGTTTAAAGCGGGTGCACCAAGAACCGATGTGAAATAGTCAGAAACAATTAACGTTTGTCCGAAAAGAGAAGAGACCGTTGCTTCGGGGTCTCCAAGCATATCTCCATTGACTCCGAAGATCGCTCCGGTAATACGGTTGATCAGGACAAAGGCGATCAATGCAGCGAAGGCACCGCCCGCACGTTCTTTCGCCCATGAGCCACCGATGGCTACTGCGAACAAGATGTGAAGATTGGTGATGATTCCCCAACCGATATCCTCCATAACTCTTGCAATCGTTTGCACTAATGTGATGTCTCCACCCATCATTGCAATCAACTTACCGATGGAAATCATAATCCCTGCAGCTGGCATGACGGCCACGACCACAAGCAATGCTTTCCCGAACTTCTGCCAAAAATCAAATGACAATAAATTCTTCATAAACCCGTTTCCTCCTTTAATATCAATCTATTCGACTATATATTTTACATTGGATTACATGTGTGCGTTTACATTTCAGATTAAGTGAAATGCTGATTGGTGCGTCTTTATCATTAGAGTGCATGTATCATGAAAATAGATGCAACCGTTTGCACTAACTAAACACATTTTATGATATCCCTTTCAAGAAAGCAACAACAAAATATTATTTTAGTAAAATATTATTAGTTTGAGGGACGGACCTTGGTAGGTGAGGGTATGTTACAGGGGGTGTGGATAACTATTCTGGTTGTTTAGTAGTGGGAGGAATAGATGGGGATATATTCATGGGATGAGGATTGTGGATAATTTTCAGGAGGTGTAATGGGTTGATCTATTGTGGATGAAATAGGGGTGTGGATAAGTGTCAGAGAATCGCTGGACCGCCATTCAATTTCAATCACTGCAATTACATCCCTCACGAATTCACCGCCAATTCACAAAAAAACATCCAACCTCTCAAGATTGGATGTTTTTAAACATTATTTCAACAATCGCAGACCATTTAAGATAACCAAGATCGTACTACCTTCATGCCCGATGACCCCATAAGGGAGATCCAGGATTTGCAGGAAGTTCGACGCGATCAGCAGCATGATCACAGCGATGGAGAACACCACGTTTTGTTGCACGATCCGTTTCATTTTTTTCGAAAGCTTGATGGCTTCAGCAATACGGGTAAGATCGTTTTTCATTAGCACGACATCGGCTGTTTCCAGTGCGACGTCGGTTCCTTCACCCATGGCGATTCCTACGTTGGCCGTTGCAAGTGCAGGTGCGTCGTTGATTCCGTCCCCGACCATTCCGACGGTACCGAATTGACGTTTCAGCTTTTTCAGTTCGTCTACTTTCGTTTCCGGCAGGCACTCGGCAATGAAGGAGGCAACCTTGGCTTCTTCTGCAATGGCACGAGCCGTCTTTTCGTTGTCCCCTGTCAGCATGATCGTTTGGACGCCTTCATCTTTAAGGAGTTGCAAAGCTTCGATGGTTTCTTTTCGAACCACGTCTTTCAATGCGATCAATGCCACAATCTGATTTTCCTTGGCAACGAAGACCGTTGTTTTACCTTCAGAAGCGATTCGTCCAAAGGCACCATCCATAAATTGTTCTGCCAACACTTTATCCACAAAATCTGCTTTCCCGATTTTCCATTCGGTTCCGTTCACAAGCGCTTTGACTCCCCAGCCGGATACGTCTTCGAGGGAATCAGGCTGAAAAAGTTCCGCGTTACGTTCACGAGTTGCGTGTTTCACAATGGCTTGAGCAAGTGGATGATTCGACTGATTTTCAATCGAAGCGACGACAGTCATCACTTCATGTTTATCCACATGATCCGCAACCACTATATCCGTCACAACTGGTTTTCCTTTCGTCAACGTACCGGTTTTATCAAAGGCAATGGCTTTGATGTTGCTCAAGTTTTCCAAGTGAGCTCCGCCTTTAAAAAGAATTCCATGACGGGCACCGTTTGAAATCGCCGATAAACTCGCCGGCATGATAGCGGCAACCAGGGCACAAGGTGAAGCAACAACGAGTAGGACCATTGCCCGGTAGAATGTTTCCGTCCAGCTCCATCCGAGTAGGAAGTGGGGCAGGAACATCATCAGGAAGACAACGGCAAGCACTACTTTTACATACGTTCCTTCAAAGCGTTCGATGAACTGCTGTGAAGGCGATTTTTCGCTTTGCGCGGATTGCACAAGGTCAATGATTTTTTGGAAAAGGGTTTCACTGCTTGGTTTGGTCATTTCAATGGTGATGGCACCGTTGATGTTGACCGTTCCAGCGAACACTTCATCTCTTTGACCTTTAGTTACAGGGACGGCTTCCCCTGAAATGGCTGCTTCATCGATGGACGTTGTTCCTTTTACGACAATACCGTCCGTTGGCACGCGTTCACCCGGTTTGATCAGAATATGGTCTCCGATTTCAAGGCTTGAAACGTGGACTTTCTTTTCGCCAGATCCTGTCACGAGCCATGCTTCTTCAGGCTGAAGCTGCATGAGTGCGGAAATTTCCTTCTGACTTTTGTTCATCGTATACGTTTCAAGTGCGCCGCTGACAGCGAAGATGAAGATCAGGATGGCACCCTCTGTCCAGTAACCGATAATGGCAGACCCCACTGCGGCAAAAATCATCAGCATCTCTACATTCAGCTCTTTGTTTTCGATGGTTTCTTCGATTCCTTCTTTGGCTTTCGCGAATCCGCCGATGGCAAAGGCGAGGAGATAGAAGATGATGCTCAAGCTTGAGTCGTCATTTGATGTCAACCATCCCAGTAAAATAAACACACCACTGACCAATGCGGCAATCAATTCTGCATGAGGTTTTATTTTTTCAAAGAAGTGTATTTTTTCATTTGGTGCTCCCATGGATAAGGCTTTGGATTGTGAGCTCATAGCGTATTCCTCCTTCAGATAAATGAAAATACGAGATTCTCATTGAGAATAATAATCAACGTCAATACCCCTATAAAACGACGAAAGCTGCCACCAATGAAAGGTGACAGCAAAACTGCACGTGCTCTTAGATGATTTTATATGAAGTTAGTAATTTATAATTATTATAATCTAATCCTATCACATGTATATGATAATGGAAAGAGTTTTGTGCTAGTTATTCTGGGTTATTTCACTACGTCGATTTTGAAGGGAAAAGACGAGTAGGCTCACAAAAATCATCAGCATCATGCATGCAATTAAGTAGAAGAAGCTTGAGCCTTTGAACCAGTCGATGGTGATCCCTCCAACGAATGGACCCATCATGCTTCCGAAGCTGAAGAAGATCCCGCACATGATGTTTCCGGCAGGAAGTAATTCTTTTGGCAGAAGATCAGTCATATAACTAATACCAAGTGAAAAAGTCGATCCGACAGCCATCCCGGCTAACGTAAAGCAGATAAATAAGCCCATGGTGGATTCAGAGACGATTCCTGCGGCAGAAAAGCAGAGAAAGCCGATCATCATGACGATGAGCAGGACATTTTGTCTTCCATATTTGTCACTCAGAATCCCGAGTGGTACCTGGGAAATGATACTTCCCACGGCAAAAGCAGGCAGGAGGATGGCGACTGCTTCAATGGAAAGACCGTTTCGAAGGGCGAACACAGGGAAGTTTCCATTTAATGAAGCTTCAAGGAAACCATATCCCAACGGAGGCAACAGGGCGACCCATGCATATTTGAGAACCTTTCCGAAGCGCTGGAACGATCCAAGGAACGAGGCACTGCCGATATTTTGCTGATCGGGGAATTCGTTTTGTAATTTAAAGACGAACATCCACACGGTCAGGCTTAATAAGGAAGAGATGATGAACGGCAATGCCTGATGGATGGTGATGAGCTGAGTCATCATCGGTCCCACGGCAAAACCGACTCCAAAAGAGACCCCGTAGATGGATATATTACGTCCGCGATGTTCTTTTGGTGAAAACGATGTGATCCATGTCTGGGTGGCGAAGTGCAGCATGTGATCGCCGATTCCAATGCAAAGACGCAGGAAGAACCAGAACCAGAAGGATTTCCAAACCGGGAACAGTAAAAGTGACGCTGCGACCACTATTCCTCCGATGATGATCATAGGCTTGTATCCGATTTTTTGAAGTGGCCTTTCCATTAATGGAGAGGCGAGTAAGATTCCGATATATAGTGCAGTTGCGTTTAATCCGTTCAGGGAGGAAGAGATGCCGTCCTGCTCGAATATGATGGCGATTAAAGGAAGGAGCATCCCTTGTGAGAATCCTGAAATTGCCACGATTCCGACAAGGACCCAGAAACGGAAGGTCAGTGTTTGATTCATTTGTAAAAACTCCCAATCATTGATGATTACTTATTAGATGGTACCCCCAATTTCATTGTTTGGCAATACGAAACGAATAGAGTAAAATCAAAACATCTACTAACATAATAAGGAAGGAATGATGTAAAAATGGAATTTAACATGCAAGAAGGCGGATTTTTCACAGATTTAGGGTTTGGGAAGCTGGAGGTTTCGGGTAACGAAGAGTATGGCTTTCGGCCGTTCCAATTATTGGTATCTTCCGTAGCAGTCTGCAGCGGGGGAGTGCTCCGAAAAGTACTGGAGAAAATGCGCATCGAATTTGACGACATACATATCAAAGCAGATGTAACCCGCAACGAAGCCGAAGCAAACAGAGTCGAAGCCATCTCCCTTCACTTCACCATCAGAGGGACGGACCTTGACGAAAACAAAATCGAAAAAGCCATGAAGCTCACCCGCAAAAACTGCTCCATGGTCCAATCCGTACAAGACAGCATCAAAATCGAAGAAACGTTTGAGTTAGTGCAGTGAAATTTTGAGGGACGGACCTCCATTCAACGAGCATAAATCTTATTGTAACAAGGTTTATAACTAGATGGGAGGTCCGTCCTTCAGTGCAGTAGAGTGTTGAGGGATGGACCTCAAATCAGTTTAAGCCCTATTCCATCAAGTCTTACAACCAGATGAAGGTCCGTGTCCCTCACTACAGTAAACTGTTAAAGGACGGACCTCTAAAATCAGCATAAGTCCCATCAAACAAGGTTCTCATCTGATTGAAGGTCCGTCCCTCTTTAGGTGTCCTCTATAGGCTTAGTTCTTGTGGTTCTTTGCCTGTTTTTTCGTAGTAGAGGATGGTTTTGGGTGTGAGTTTGAGGAGCATGTATTCCGGGTCATCGGGGCTTGCGATCCAGGATTTTAGTTGGTCGTTCCAGAATTTCTCTTTCAGCTCTTTGGATTCTTCTACAGTTGCCTCTGCTTCAATTTCTACATAGTGCTCATGATCGGAATCTCGGTCATGGCCCAGAAGAATATGAACATGAGGGTTTTGTGCGATGTCTTCCGCTTTGTGCGCATGCTCATTGGTTGCGGTGTAAAGAGTAAGGTCTTCATGGTAGAACATCATAAAGCGTGAATATGGTTTGTTGTCTCGGATTGTGGCAAGGGTGCCCGTTTTATGGTTGGAAAACAACTCAACGATCTTATCTTTTAAGTTTTGTGCCATGGGTGGTACCTCCTAATTGGGTTCTACCTATAATGTGTCTAATCTCACTTGATTTAAACAAATTTTCTTTTAGAAAGAAGGATCTTACACATGAACAAAATATTTGCACTGCTTGTATTTGCAGGAGTTCCGATCTCAGTCATCGGTTCACTGCTTCATTGGCCGAATGTAATTATGTTCGTAATCTATTGTGTGACGATCATTGCCCTTGCAGCATTTATGGGAAGGTCGACGGAAAGTTTGGCCGTTGTGTCAGGACCCCGTATCGGCGGGTTGCTTAATGCCACCTTTGGAAATGCGGTTGAACTCATTATTTCAATTTTTGCGTTAAAAGCTGGTTTGGTTGGCGTCGTGCTTGCCTCCTTAACTGGATCCGTACTTGGAAACCTTCTATTAGTTGCCGGGTTGTCCTTCTTTGTTGGGGGAATCAAGTTCAAACGTCAGAAGTTTAATGTGTTTGATGCCCGTCACAACTCGGGGCTGCTTATGTTTGCCATTATCGTTGCTTTCGTGATTCCGGAAGTATTCGCCCAGGATATGAACGAAGCGAAGACCATGTCCCTTTCAATTGGTGTGTCTGTTATTTTAATCGCCCTTTATTTATTTGCCCTATTCTTTAAATTAGTCACTCACCGCGGGGTGTATCAGCATGAAGGCGAAGAAGGTGCGCACGCTCATGAAGAACCGGAGTGGAGTAAAGGGAAAGCATTACTGATCCTTGCCGCCTCTACAGCAGCCGTTGCCTATGTATCTGAACGCCTCGTTCATACCTTTGAAGAAGTAGGGAACACATTCGGCTGGAGCGAACTGTTCATAGGGGTCATCATCGTAGCCATCGTCGGAAACGCTGCCGAGCATGCGTCGGCGATCATAATGGCTTATAAAAATAAGATGGATATCGCTGTGGAGATTGCAGTTGGATCTACCTTGCAGATCGCGATGTTTGTAGCGCCGGTTCTTGTATTGATTTCACTGTTTTTCGAAACGAGCATGCCGCTGGTGTTTACGTTACCGGAACTGGTGGCCATGGTTTCAGCAGTACTTGTCACGATCGTCATATCCAATGACGGGGAGACGAACTGGTTTGAAGGACTGACCCTACTCGCAGCCTATTTCATCATGGGGATCGGATTTTATCTACTATAATAAAAAAAGAAGCGGAGTCCAATTACGGACTCCGCTTCTTTTTTAGGGAATGTAGGAATGATTGAAAACGGTCAGTATGCCCGACTGTTTTCTTTTCAAAAGTAGTATAATATAATATTTGAATTTTGTAAATATTCTTTCAAATAAAGTTTTTTGGATAAGCTATTCCAACTAGGAAAAACTAACGGCAAACCCTTAAGTTAAGCTTGAAAGGAGTCAATTTTATGAAAATCATGCGCACTGCTCTTATGGTCATTCTCGCATTTTTCGTTGCAACCACTGGTATCCATGCTGAAAATAGTCCTAAAAAAGCAACTGACAAAGCACCGAAAACAACGGAGAAAGCTCCGCAAGCAAATGAAGATACCAGTGTAAAGATCCCGAATTCGGTTTTAAATATCGCCAAGGAAAATACGTATCCCAATTCCACACAGGATCAGCCGTATCTTCAACCGAGCGAATGGTCTCAGGAACTAATTGAAACATCCAATGTGAAAATTGAAAATCCGAACCTGATTCGGATACTGAACGAATCCACGATGAATAAAGCACCGACGATTGGATTGCGTGCAACCATTTATTTAGGGGAATGGCCTTTAAATTATGCTTCAACGGAGACATCTCCTAACTGGGAGTATCAAAAGGTCAATACGAACTATTTCGATAACCGTGGCGGAAAATCCAACTATCAAATTCATTACGTCCAGGAAGCACAAAAAGTGGTGAAGGGCGGACTCACGGCAAAAGTTCCACATGCAGAAGATGTGGAGAAAATGATGCTTATTAAAGCAATGGATAAATCAAAGCTGCCACTCGCATTTCAAACAATTGTAGGAGCAGGAACGAAGAAAGACCAAGTGTACAATATTTCACCTAAACGACTTGGTTACTTATATGCCTACGCACCAGCGATTAACGAAAAAGGAAAAGTGACCTACGGTGAAGTGTTCCTTGTCATGAAGGGTACGAAACGCTCCATCGTCGTGAAAAACGTAACCTCTCAAGGAGTTGGAGCGTGGATTCCAGTTCAGGATCATGTCCACTTTGGCTTCATGGCAAGCGAAACACCAAGATAAATGTTTAAAGAGGAGTGAAATGGGGTAAACCTTAATTTCACTCTTTTATTATTTTCTTTGATATGTTATAATAATTAGAATATTCAGAATTGAAGGAGGGATATCATGGAGTATCTACTTATTTTTGGTGGGATCCTGATTGCGTACACAGCTATGAGAATTTGGTTCGGAGCGAAAAGGGCTAAAGTATATGCCGAAAGCCTCAAGAATCAAAAGTATAACGTAATGGACCCAGCACTACAGAAGATTGACCAGCCCGTGAAAGAAAATCACCGCGGTCCAATCGGATAAGAAGCACACCGGATAAATGTCCGTTGTGCTTTTTTTTGTGTATGAGAGGGACGGACCTTGAGTTGGAAGAATGGCGTGATATTTAGGTTTAGAGGGACGGACCATGTTTTTAGGGGAGAAGTGGGGTTTATTGGCGTGCTTGGAATGAATGGGTATTTGGTGTACGAGTTGCGATTGGTTCACAAATTGACACAACAAACCTGGAGAGTTGCACAACAAATAGTCAAACTGGCACAACAAACATCCAAAGTGGCACAACAAACCCGAAAACTGGCACAACAAACATCCAAACTGGCACAACAAGCCCTTAAAGTTAGTCAACTAATAGAAAATCAGATCCCAAATTACATGAAAAAAGCCCAAATCCATAATGGATTTGAGCCTTCACACTATTTTATCGAGAAATCTTCGCTTCACGCTCCGAAAAGTCAACATCACCATAATACATAGACTTCACCAGGACGTTCGGTCCAAGGCAGCGGGCCATAGGGCAGTGACAGTTCAACTCTTTCGCAAGAGGTTGTTCTTTCCACTTTTCAAAAATGGCAGGAAGCGTATCCTTTGTTATGTTTCCAAGTGGCGGCGTGTCGCCGAAGTCAGTGACGATGACATCACCGGTGAATATATTTACGTTCAGACGGGAACGGCCGTCGGGATCATTACGGACGCTAACATTTTTAGCTGCATAGAGTTCAGTCAGAAAATCCAAGTCTTCCTGTGAAGAGCTGCATGGATAGAATGGCAGCGTTCCAAATAGCATCCACACGTCTTCATCACGGAAGGAAAGAATGTCTCTAATTGCTTCACGTGTTTCTTCCAATGAAAGAGTTTCTAGGCTTGAAGCGAAATCGGAAGGGTACATTGGGTGAATTTCGTGACGACCACACTTCATTTCGTCTACTACTTGACGATGGATTTTTTCCAAGTAGGGCAGGGTGTTTTTATTTAACATGGTTTCTGCCGAGACAAGGACTCCACGCTCAGAAAGTGCACAGCTGTTTTCGATCATGCGGTCAAAGAGTTTCTGACGCTGCTCCCTTGTTGGCTTTCGTTCCATATTGGCAAAGCCGACATCGATGAACTCATCGACCGTTCCCCAATTGTGAGAGATGTGCAGGACATCCAGGTAAGGGGCAATAAGTAAATAGCGGTCAAGATCCAGGGTCAGATTTGAATTGATTTGGGTATGTACGCCTCTGGAATGTGCATACTTGAGTAATGGCAAGACATAATTTTCAACGGATTTCTTTGACATCATCGGCTCTCCGCCGGTAATACTAAGGGAACGAAGTGTTTTAATATCGTCGAGCTTCTCGAGAATCAATTCTATGGGAAGAGCGCTTGGATCCTTCGGAGACAGGGTGTAACCGACGGCACAGTGCTCGCATCTCATGTTACAGAGCGTTGTGGTGGTGAATTCTATATTGGAAAGCGTGATATCACCATGCTCATCCACATCTAAGTAAGCCTCCCAAGGATCATGGTCAATCGACATTTTCTTGGAGAGAGTATCAGTTTTCATTCGTAAAAGCTCCTTTATTAGTAAGTCACCTATCCATTATTGAGAAACGCCCAGCCCTTGTCAATCCGAAAGTTATTGGTTACCATAGTAAACGTATTGAAAGGAGAGAGAACTCTTGGGTAAAGCTATCAACGATAAAGACTCACAAGTGAGCTATTTAAAACAACGCCTGAACCTGTTCGTCGACGTTCTGGACTCAATCGACCCTGAACAAGCGGATATAGACGATATCGACCGCCTTATTGCGATGATCGATGATATAGAAGTAAAATGCGAGCAATTTAAGAAGAGTGAGTAAGAGTCCTTGATGGGGCTCTTATTTTTTTGAGGGACGGAGCTTTGATTGGGGTTGGGTGGTGAGGTGAATAGCGGTGGTGACGGTGATTTTTTTTGCGGAATTTGTTGGATTTTGTAGAACAGTTGATAAAATGAAATAACAGTCGATAAATCTGATTAGCGATCGATAAACTTTAATAACGGTCGATAAGAATTCATAACGGTCTACAATTTTTTTATCCGCCCCATAAACCTCACCCTTCATCCTATGCAAAATAGGAGACAAGAATACCAAGCAGGATTTCCCCGCTAAAACGTCAAACTTTAATAAAAACATCTATTATTAAAGGAGCGAATCATCCCCATGATCATCACACCCATTGAAAAACACCAATGCCAAGCAGCCAAAGACGTGATCCTGTCCGGTTTCCTCGAACGGTTCGGCTTCATCGATCATACCCTGAATCCCGATATTCATGATATTTCTGTAGAGTACGATGGGACGCACCATCATTTTTTTATAGGAAAAGATAACGACAAGATCATCTGTACAGGCGCTATCCGAAAAGAAACCCAGGATACGTATCGGATTGTGAGAATGTCTGTATTATCCCCATTTCGAAAACGAGGTCTTGGCCGCATCATGCTCAATCATTTAGAAGAAAAAGCTTATTCTCTTGGTGCACGCACACTCACCCTCGAAACCAACAAGCACTGGGCGGACGCCATCCAATTTTACCAGAGTAACGGGTACACCTATAAGGAAGAAGACGAGGTTTCATGTTATTTTGAGAAGGAAATTCCATTGTGAAATCCCTTTCAATCTTATTCTTATAGGAGTATAATGATGTATGAAAATTAAGACTGTTTTTGAGATCTTTAGAGGGGGAGAACGATGAATAAAGAGACATTACAGCAAAGTATGTACGATTTGATTGTGGAAACATCCACAAACCTGCCAAAGGATGTTAGACGTGCGATCCGCACGGCGAAAGCCCGTGAGAACGCCGGCACGCGGTCTGCTATGAGCCTGGACACGATTTCAAATAACGTAAAGATGGCGGATGACAATGTATCACCGATTTGTCAGGATACAGGGCTTCCGACTTTTAAAATAAAAACACCGGTCGGCGTGAATCAGCTTGACATCAAAGAAGCGATTTATGCTGCGATGGTACAGGCGACGAAGGACGGAAAGCTTCGTCCTAACTCAGTTGATTCATTGACCGGGGCAAACTCTGGAGACAATCTTGGCTTAGGGACACCGGTCATCAAGTTCGAGCAGTGGGAGAAGGATTACATCGATGCGCGCCTGATCTTAAAGGGCGGCGGTTGTGAAAATAAAAACATCCAGTACAGCCTTCCGTGTGAGCTTGAAGGACTGGGCCGTGCCGGACGTGACTTGGATGGGATCCGTAAATGCGTGATGCACTCGGTGTATCAGGCTCAGGGACAAGGCTGCAGTGCCGGTTTCATCGGAGTTGGAATCGGAGGAGATCGTTCTTCAGGCTATGACCTGGCAAAAGAACAATTATTTCGTTCCGTTGATGATGTGAATCCGAATGGAGATCTACGTAAGTTAGAAGAGTACGTAATGGACCATGCGAATGAGCTTGGAATCGGCACGATGGGATTCGGCGGTGAAACGACGCTGCTTGGCTGTAAAGTCGGTGTGATGAATCGTATCCCTGCAAGCTTCTTCGTATCCGTTGCTTATAACTGCTGGGCATTCCGTCGCTTAGGGGTGAAGCTTGATGTTGAATCAGGCGGTATCGACGAATGGTTCTACCAGGAAGGCGAGAAGATTGACCTTACTCAAGGATCTGAGGCTGAGCTTGAAACGGCAGCGGCTTCATCCGGGGAACAGCCGAATGTTGTGGTACTGCAAGCTCCGATCACGGAAGAAAAGATCCGTGAGTTGAAAGTGGGAGACGTGGTTCAAATCAACGGGCGCATGTACACCGGCCGTGATGCGATCCACAAACATTTGAGTGAGAATGATGCACCGGTGGATCTTGATGGCCAAATCATCTACCATTGTGGTCCGGTCATGCTGAAAGACGATGAGGGCAACTGGCACGTGAAAGCGGCTGGCCCGACAACATCGATTCGTGAGGAGCCTTATCAAGGGGACATCATGAAGCGATTCGGCATCCGTGCTGTCATCGGGAAAGGCGGAATGGGACCGAAAACCCTTGCTGCCTTGAAAGATCATGGCGGTGTTTACCTGAATGCCATCGGTGGAGCGGCACAGTACTACGCAGATTGCATTAAAGGCGTAGACGGAGTGGATCTGATGCAGTTCGGTATTCCTGAAGCGATGTGGCACCTGAATGTGGAAGGCTTCACAGCGGTTGTAACGATGGATTCACATGGTAACAGCCTTCATGAAGAAGTGGATAAATCGTCATTGGAAAAATTAGCTCAGTTTAAAGAGCCAGTTTTTAAATAAGAAATTGGAACCACCTCGTACGGGATACGGGGTGGTTATTTTATTGGTTATTTATGTTAAAATCAGGTTGAAACTTTAAAGAGCGTTCGTTCGTATTACATACAAACAGGAGCTGGAGGGCTATGATGATTTTCAATAAATTAGTGAGCATGTTGTTTCTTTCCTTGATGGTGTTCTTAACAGGGTGTGCAAGCACTAGTGAAAAGTCCAATATCACTTCAATAGAAGACGTGAACGTTGATACGTTAAAAGAAAACAGTGGAACCTATGTCGGGGATAACTCCAAGGTCAGTGCGATCCTTCAGGAATTGCCCGGTGGAGAGACCATTCAGGAAGTCGATCTTTCAGGAGAAATGGTGAAGGTGACCTACGGCAATAAAGAAGGGGGCCTTTCTGAAAGTGATGTGGATGAGTTTTGGTTTGACGGTAATCATGCCGACCGCAAGAACTTATATTACAACGCCATCTACATGACCCTACTCGTTCCGAATGCCCGGGAATATCATTTCCAGATAGACGAATCCATGGTATCCGTTTCAAGGGACAAAATGGTCAAGAACCTCCAGGATGAATTTGAGCAATTCCCAACAGGAGAGGCCATCTGGGATAAAAAAGTCGTGTCTGAATTCATCGATGAACATAACGGGAAACTAACCGAAATGGCGACGAAGTATCAGACATTTTTTGAGTGAGGGACGGACCTTATCTCGAAACATGTCTCTCTTCGACGAAAAATGAAAGATCAGGGTGACCTGCCCAAGCTTTTGTATTGTATGCAAGTTATAATCATCTAAACTTTATTCTACTGTCATCCCACTCGAAGATTCCTTTTGTACTAATAGAAGGAATCTTTTTTTTACTTATGAACTATATGAATTCAACATATTTAAAGTATTATCTTAAATACATCTACATAAGTATGAGGAGGAAGAGTGAGAGTGAAGGGGGAAGAACATATGACAAATCCGATCGTGGTCCGATCTTTAGATGAGATTCAATTCTGGTCGAGAATTATGAAGGAGCATGCGTTGTTTTTGAGCTTGGGATTCACGTATGATCAGAAGCAATTAATTGAAGAAGCACAACAATTCATTGTGGTTTTCGAAAGAATCGAGGAGAAGCTGAATAAATACTCTATCAACACGGATGTACGGCAAATCCAGGCATTTAACAGCGAAGTTTATCAAGCGGCAGCTGCGATTTGGAACTATAAGCGGAAAATATTAGGTTTGACATTGCGATGTGAAATTCGCTCTAATAATTATCCCTTGTTAGTGGATCATATTAGCAGAGAGGCAGCATTCTTTGCCAAGCGTCTGCAGGAATTGAATGAGGGGAAACTTGTACCAGAACAGGATTCCATAATCCAGGAAAATGTATTCTTTCTGAAAATCATGGCCGATCACGCGAAGTTTATCGGACATCTATTGGATCCTTCCGAACGGAAATTAGTTGAACAGGCAAGAGAATTCAGCCAGGATTTCGATCAACTGGTTTTTCAAGCGATTGATTTAGACTCCATGCGTCCACAATCAGAAACAAAGCCGATGTTGAATCAATTTCTGAATCAGAATAAGGTTTCAGTTAAGTCATTACGTGATTTCAAGAAAACCGCAAGAGAATTAATTGAAGAATGCAGGATCAAAAGTAATATCCATCCACTATTGGCTGATCACACATTTAGAGAAGCAGAACGATTCCTGGAAATCATCGATCTATTTGAAGCGAGTTTGCAAACGAAATAAAGGTTGAAGTTTGATAACCGCTTAAATTATTGGATACTTTTAGTACACATGAATCCTTCCCGTTCTCAAAAACTAAGGGAAACGGAATGTGAAAGAAGGGTTCAACTTGCGGAAATCACAAAAAGTGTTGATAATAGCGTCAATCTTAGTATTGCTCATCCCGGCACAAGCCTATGCAGTTTCAAACAACCCGATAGGCTGGGGATTTAAGAAGAGTCAGAATGAAGCTCCTGCAGAAGCAGGGGCTCAGCATGATCAGCTGCTTGATAAATATGATGCTTTTTACAAAGGATCACCGGATAAAAAAGTCCTGTATCTGACCTTTGATAATGGGTATGAAAATGGCTACACAGGTCAGATCCTTGATGTGTTGAAGCAGGAAAAAGTGCCAGCCACCTTCTTCGTGACAGGGCACTACTTACTAAGCGCTGAAGACCTGGTCAAGCGCATGGTAAAGGAAGGGCACATCGTTGGGAACCATTCCTGGCATCACCCGGACTTCACGGCAAGCTCCGATCAGAAAATCCGTGAAGAGTTGGAAAAAGTAAAAGTGAAAACGAAAGAGTTGACAGGTCAGAAAGAAATGAACTACTTGCGTCCACCAAGAGGCGTATTCTCTGAACGTACGCTTCAAATCGCGAAAGAAGAAGGCTACACCCACGTCTTTTGGTCAGTCGCCTTCATCGATTGGAAAACCGATCAGCAAAGAGGCTGGCAATACTCGTACGACAATATCATGGCACAAGCCCATCCAGGCGCAATCATCCTTCTGCACTCCGTCTCCAAAGACAACGCAGACGCCATGGAAAAAGCCATAAAAGACCTAAAGAAAAGGGGCTACACCTTCAAAAGCCTGGATGAACATCCAATGATGAAAAAATAAGGGGGACGGACCTTCATTCCTAGGACCTGGTCCTAGGAAATGAGGTCCGTCCCTCGATGCTCAGACAAAGGACATGATCAATTTTCCTTACAGCGCTAATTGTTATAAATAAAGAAAACCCTATCATTTGTATATTGTAAGTACGAAGACTCACATTCATACTTAATGGCAGAAAAGCAGTAAAAGAAAATGCCTCCCAACCTTCATTAAATATCCTGATGAGATATTTGTTTCCAATTCTAATGAATGAGGTAATGTGAAATGCCTACTGTGGGTGGATGAAAAGGAAAAGGTTACCTTGATATACACAGTTTGCACTAGGTATGCGGAGTATTTTTTTAGAACCTTCTACTGTATTGGTTCCACTCTAAGTGTGCTATCATTTTAATAATGATAAATACTCGTCCTCCTTTTTAGGAGGGCGTTTTCTTTTTGTAAAAGGGTGAGAATGTCCATGTATGTGATTGTTGGCATACTTTTTTTATCATTTTTCGATAGTCGTCTGATGGAAAATCAGGGATATTCGGTCAAAGAGGAGTGTTTTTTTTGGAAATAGTCATCATCGTGTTTTTCTTTTTAAGTGTGACGTTCCCGGTGCTGCATCTATATCATTGTCTACCATTGTTCCGTGATCCTGACGAAAGGTCGAGGCGAAACCCTGCTTTGAAAAAGTGGATGATCGAACATGGGCATGAAGATGAAAAGGGAATGAGCATTTTGATTCCCTGTTATAACGAAACGGGTATTATTGACACGTCCATTGAGAGCATGAAATCATTGCCGTATTCTCAAATGGAGGTTGTGTATATTAATGATGGTTCAACGGATGGGACAATGGATTATTTATTTGAACGGCTTAAGTTGAAATCATGTTCCATAGATCCAATCGGAAAGCTGTTATATGAAAAAGTCGAAGGAGTATACCGATCGAAACTTTACCCACATTTCTTCGTGATTGATAAGGAGAACGGGGGAAAAGCGGACGCTTTGAATGCCGGCATTGAATACGCGAGCCATGACATCATCATTACGTTGGATGCTGATACGATTTTGGCCGAAGAAGCATTATCGGCTGTCAATGATGCGTTCGAAGATAAGAACGTCGTTGCTGCAGGCGGGATGGTACATGTTTTGCAAGCAAAGACAAATGAACCTTCGAACCGACTGTCTTTAAGGCATACAAACATGCTATTAAGGGTTCAAGTGCTGGATTTCCTTAAAGCATTTTATATTTCAAAACTATCTCTTGTACGATTCAGAGCTTTAGCTGTCATATCCGGGGCATTCGGGATTTTCAGGAAGCAAGCATTACTCGATGTCGGGGGCTATCGCAAGACAATAGGAGAAGATATTGACATCACACTCCGTATCCAAAAACTCATCGCGAAACATAAAAACTTACGAATCAAGTTTATATCCGATGCCGTCGGGTACACCGAACTACCGGAAACATGGAGGGACTTAACCAAGCAGCGGTTACGTTGGCAGAAAGCCTATATCGACTGCATCATTCATTTCAGCGCCTTCTTTGGAAAAACATTATTTACAAAGACCGTTTCTTTCTTCTATATATTTGAAGCGTTTCTGATCGGTACCCTTGCTTCTTATATTATGACAGGAATCGTGATCTTCAATATGATATACGACCCTCAAAATACATATGTGGATTATCTGTTTTTTTATTTGTTTTGGATATTCTTATTTGGTTTCATGTATGACGTGGTGGCGATACGCCAAGGGAAGCGGTACGGTTTCACCTTCTCTATGAAGGATCGTTTCCGTCTGTTTTTTGCGATTTTGTTTGATATTTTCATCTACCGATTTGTCACGATGTATTTTGTCATGTATGGAAGCATCTCCTATTTCTTCAACAAAAAGTGGAACAAGGTGTCCCGGACAGGACGGAATTATCATCAGGAAGGCTCTAAACCCGCCGCATAGTCAACAGGCGCATTTTTGAGCCGACATCATTGTAGCAGGCTTTAGTGTGGAGGACAGATAATGGGTAAAAAATTTCTGCTATTCAGTTTAACCTCTGTGACAGTATTGATTCTGGGGGTAATCAGCTTTACATTCCAATTTGTCACCTCGATCGAAGCCGGTATGGACGAAGAGGTCGACAGGAAAGAATCATTCGAGAAACATGTGGAAACGATCCACTTGAAGGATGGGGACCCCATCTCGATTCTGTTGATGGGAGTCGATACGAGACCGGGTGAAGCGGGCGGCCGAGCCGATACCATGGTTCTCTTAACGATCAATCCCGATTCCCAATCGATGCATATGGTCAGTATCCCCCGCGATACGTATGCCAATATAGAAGGCGGCCTGAACAAAATCAACAGTGCCTATCAAGTGGGAGGGCCAGAGGAGACCATCCACTCTGTAGAAAATCTCCTCGATGTTCCCGTGGATTATTTCTTGCAAATAAACATGGAGGGGTTCGAGGGCATTATTGATGCGTTTGACGGGGTGGAAGTGAACAATGATTTAGAGTTCACTGACAAACATGTCCACTTCCCCGAAGGTAAGATTCGATTGGATGGTAAAGAGGCATTGATTTATGCCCGAATGAGAAAGAAGGACCCACGAGGAGACTTCGGCCGTCAAAAACGTCAGCGCCAAGTCATTGAAGAACTGATGCAAAAAGGGGAGAATATATCCTCGATCACGAAATTCGGTGAAGTCGTCAAGGTCCTTGAAAAAAATATCAAAACAAACATGTCCTTGATCGAGATGTGGAATATTCAATCTCATTATAAGGGAGCCCGGGAAAACATCAAGGAGCACAAAATCGATGGTAAAGACAAAACCATGAAGGGTACCTACTATTACATACCCGATAAGGAAAAGCTTCATGACATTTCTGATCAGCTGAAAAAGCACTTGGAACTTGAAGGTGATTCAAAACTGCCAGAAGAGAATCGAAAAACAAGCAGTTCAGGCAATAAGACTGATCATGTCAAAGAAGAAAAAGCGACTTCCCCTAAACCAAACGATACAGGGTCAGGCGGGGAGAAAGAAGATACTCCCAGTGATGACGCCAAGGAAGAGTCTGATAAACAAAAAGAAATTAAAGTTTCGGACGGGATAACCGTCAAGAATAGCGACGAACCGAACGTTGATAAAGTCATCACGAAAGATTGGCAGTCAGTACCAACCAATCAGAAAAACCATACGAGAGTGACATTGGATGAAGGCTCCCTTGATTGGGGGGAGATGACGACTGCCATTTCAAGAGGAGCAGACTTATCAAAAGAGGATATGATTCTATGGTGGGTGGAAAGCGATCGTTCTGATAGTGCCACTGCTACAGTGACGAATAAAGCTCAAACAGAAACCTACCGGGTCTACGTATCATGGCTGGACGGGACAGGGTATACACCGACCAAAGTGGAATTGCTTCATGTCAATGATCAAAAGCAGTAAAAACATTGTACGAAACACTCTAGAGTAAGGATTCCGAAAAAGGGGGACATTTCCCTCTTTTTTTGGTTAATAGAATGAAAAGAATATAGAGGAGAGGCTTATTGATGGAAAACACAGTCATACTTACAGTAGTCATTATCGTATTGGCAGGTATCATTTTGGGACAGCTACTATTCATTAGGAAGAAAACGAAAAGGTACGAAGAGCGAATAACAGAACTTGAGACGGAAGCTCTTGCCAGTTTAAATAGGGTGGAACATAATCTTATTTTTAAGAGAGAGCAAAAAGGGGGAGATCCTTCATAGTAGGTAGGGTCTCACGCTTTCCCATGCAGCAGATCTGATTTTCAGTCAAGAAGGAAGGTCCGTCCCTCCAAACCATCAATACCAAAGGACGCTATCATCGGCATCATTCTTGTTGCAATCGGCCAGGTTATACATATTCTTTGCCATTGTTCCATCTTCGACATGCTCGATCTTCTTACATGTCATTTCCATGATTTCACCGTTGCCAAATGTATCCCGACGAGAATCTCGTACTGAATGAATCAGTATTCCATCAAACTCAAGGTCATGCAAGATTGGATCGCCTTCATCTGTATAGCTGACAATTCGGACACGATCCTCAACGCCATTCTTCACATTACCGTAAAACTCCTCAAATTGCTCGAGATTTAGAACATCACCATGTGTATTTACAATATCCGTCTCAGCAGGTTCATAATCCGCCACTTGCTTACCTAATCCAACCTCGACCTGATCTCCATGCTCATTACAACCAGCGACCAGCACAAGGAACAAACCAGCCATCATCAATCTCTTCATCCAATCACCCTTTCAGAAATTCCATAAGGTCCGTCCACTTTTAGAGGTCCGTCCCTCTCTTCTAATGTATTAGACGAACGACAACGTTGAAGTGTTACACTCCCGTTATGCTATAATACACATACAAGTTTTGTGCGGAAGGATGAGGACGATGGTAAGTAGGAATGTTAAGATTGAAGGTCCGTATGATTTCGACCGGGTACTGGAGCGGCTGTCGCTGGATCCATTGAACGCAGTGGATCAGGAAGACCGAAGCGTAAAGGTTCCATATTATCTCCCGGATGGGAAAGGCGAGGTCATCATGGTTCAGGCGACAGGCACCACGGATCAACCTGAATTCAGCATCACCTTTGAACATGAAGAATTCCTTGAACAAAAGCAGGACCGAATCTCAGATATTTTCCAGTGGCACACCGGTCTTAACAAAATGCACGAGCACTTCCTGCAAACCGATCTTAAGCCGATCTTCGAAGAGCATATCGGCACACCCATCATCCTGGAGTTCGACCCGTTCGCCACAATCATCAAAAGCATCATCCACCAGCAGCTGAACCTGAAATTCGCGTTCACCCTGACCCATCGTTTCGTCACCAAATATGGCTGGCAAAAAGACGGAGTGTGGTTCTATCCATCACCGGAAACAGTCGCCGGGCTTACTGTGGAAGAACTGCGGGAGCTGCAATTCAGTCAGCGGAAAGCGGAATATGCAATTGGCATCGGACAGAAGGTAGCAAGCGGAGAACTGGACCTGGACAAATTAGCCGAGCAGTCGGACGAAGAAGTCATCAAGGAACTTACTAAAATCCGCGGAATCGGCCCATGGACAGCCCAAAGCTTTCTGTTATTCGGACTTGGTCGGCCGAATCTCTTCCCGAAAGCGGATATCGGCATCCAAAATGCCATCAAGAAATTATTCCAAATGGATCAGAAACCGACCATGGACGAGCTGGATCAATTCAGCGCATCCTGGCATCCTTATTTAAGCTATGCATCCTTGTATTTATGGAGAAGTATCGAATAGAACGGACGTGAACCAATGAAAAAGCAATACGCAAAAAAGCAGCACAATGAAGTGAAAATCGAGTTGAAACAACAGTTCCCTCTGACCATAAAAAAAATCGGCATCAATGGTGAAGGAGTCGGATTCTTTAAACGAAAGATCGTCTTCGTACCTGGAGCACTGACGGGAGAAGAAGTGGTCGTCGAAGTGACCAAGGTCCACCCGAAATTCTCCGAGGCCCGCATCAAAAAGATCCGGAAGAAGTCACCAGAGCGCACCAAAGCCCCATGTCCGGTCTACGAGCAATGTGGAGGCTGTCAGCTTCAGCATCTCTCATATGAAGGACAGCTCGACGCCAAACGGGATATCCTGCTTCAATCACTTGAGCGTCATACGAAGCTCAAATTAGAAGACCTGGACATCCGTTCGACGATCGGGATGGACAACCCTTGGCACTACCGGAATAAAAGCCAATTCCAAGTGGGAACCCAAAACGGGAAAGCCATCGCAGGGCTATACAGCATGAACTCCAACAAGCTCATCGACATCGATGAGTGTATCGTTCAGCACCCACTGACGAATAAAGTCACAACTGAAATCAAGCGCATTATCAACGACTTTAACATCCCTGTCTTTGATGATAAAAAGAAGAAGCCGTTCCTGAAAACGATCGTGACCCGTGTCGGCTTTGAAACAGGCGAAGTCCAAGTCGTACTCGTCACTGCAGAGAAGAAGATTCCACGCAAGGAATTACTGATTTCTGAAATTCAGAAACGTCTTCCGGAAGTCGTTTCAATCGCCCAAAACATCAATCCTAAGAAGACGGCACTCGTATTCGGAGACGAAACAATCCATCTATCAGGTAAAGAAAGCATCGAAGAACGCCTGGAAGAGTTCACCTACGAGCTATCCGCCCGGGCATTTTTCCAGCTCAACCCGATCCAGACGAGCAAGCTGTATAACGAAGCGAAAAAAGCAGCGGGGCTCACAGGGGAAGAGAAGGTTGTCGATGCGTACTGTGGAGTCGGTACAATCGGTCTCTGGCTCGCAGATGGAGCGAAAGAAATCCGTGGGATGGATGTCATCAAGGAAGGAATCGATGACGCGAAGAAAAACGCCAAGAAATTCGGAGTGGATCACGCTGAGTACTTTGTCGGGGGTGCGGAAACGCTCATGCCTCAATGGAAAAATGAAGGCTGGCGTCCGGATGTGGTCGTAGTCGATCCTCCTAGAACAGGTTGCGATAACAAGCTGCTTGATACGCTAAAAGAAGTAAAACCGAAAACATTCGTTTATGTATCCTGCAACCCTTCCACCCTTGCGAAGGATATTGATTATTTGAAGAAGCACTATCGCGTGGAGTATTTGCAGCCTGTTGATATGTTTCCGCAGACTGCCCATGTGGAAGTTGTGGCGAAGCTGGTACTAAAATAATAAAAACGGACAAAGCCCTGTGATTTTCTCGCAGGGCTTGTCTTATTGATTATTTATTCCTCAAACATTACTATGCTGTGATTGTTTATTCCCAGGGGCAAACCACCCAAACAAAGCGATCCCCACAAGAACACCGTAGAAAGTGAGTGTCCAACCAGTACTGTGAGGGAAATCATGATCCAGCACCCCGATATCTTCATGTGCAAGGGTAATGACCGCAAGCTTCACCCCGACCCATGCGACAATCGCATAAGCGGTAGTTTCTAAAGCTGGGCGCTTTTCAAGCAGCTGGACAAACCAGGTTGCCGCATATTTGATTAAGATCAGCCCGGCAATTCCTCCAAGGACGACAATCAGGAACTTCCCGCCGTCCATTCCGCCGAAATTATCCAGAGGAGAATCAGGCAGCCCAAGGGCAAGGGCCACAGCAGCTAGGATCGAATCAATGGCAAAGGCAAGGTCCGCCAATGCGATTTTCCCGACTGTCGGCCAAAAGCCTTTCCCTGCAGCTTCTTCTTCTGTGTCTTCCCGTATATTTTCGTTTTCTTTTCCAAAACGTGCTTTGATGACATGCTTTAAGCCCAGGTAAAGAAGGTAGGCTGCACCTATGGCCTGTATCTGCCAGACGTTTGCGATAAACGAAATGGCAAAGAGGGCACCAAAACGGAAGGCAAAGGCGAGGAAAATCCCATATTTAATGGCCCTTTTCTTCTCGTCGTCCGGCAGGTGTTTTGCAATAACGGCGAGGACAAGGGCATTATCCGCTGATAACAAGCCTTCAAGGCCAATAAGGATCAGTAATGTCCATCCGTATTCTAACCAGATTGATTCCAAGCGTAAAACTCCTTCCTAGTGAATATGCAACCCGATACGGGTCATACCTTTTGAAAATAAGTTCACATGGTTAGCTTCCCACTTAATTTGCATCTGATACTTTCGTTTTTAGTGATGGAAGGACGGAAGCAGAATCCAATTTCCTTTTGCTTCCGTCATCCCTTCATGGTATAGTTAATTTACTAATTATGACAGGAGTGATGGGTGGACGATGAAGAACTAATCTTATTTTCGCGACGTTTGAAATTTCATATTTCAAATCAACCAAAATAGGATTAGTCTGCCCATTTTTATTACATCGTCTGAGCCATTGATTTCAAGTGGCTTCTTTGAGCGCGACAGGTACGGCTAATCCTTCCAGAAGAAATGGGAGGATTTTTTTTATTCTCCCTTTGATGAGAGGGGAAGATCGTATGAGAGAATTAATGAAATTAGTGAATATAAGCTATGAAATCATGGATCAGAATATTTTTGAGGATGTAAAAGCGAGTGTGCAGGAAGGGGATGTCATCGGGATCATCGGGCAGAATGGTGCGGGTAAATCTACACTTCTGCAGTTGATTAACGGGGATTTAGTACCTTCCGAAGGCACACTCCAATGGTTGCAGCATGACTTGAACATCGGTATGGTCGAACAGGAAATGGAATCCTATTCCATCAACGACACGACCCCCTCCGAATCCAGGTTACTGGAAAAATGGCATGTTCCCGACAATGATTTTCAGCATTTGAGCGGCGGTGAAAAGCTGAAGGCGAGGCTTGCAAAAGGCTTTGCGATAAACAGAGACCTCCTTCTGCTGGATGAACCGACGAATCACCTGGATCAGGAAAGCATGGAGATCCTGACAAAACAGGTCAAGGAATATAAAGGGACGATCATTCTTGTGTCTCATGACCGGTATTTTCTGGATGAAGCCGTAACAAAGATATGGTCGATTGAAGGCAGAAAGCTCCTTGAGCATAGAGGGAATTATTCGAGCTACATGGAGGCACGAAAACAGAAACGGCTGTCCCAGCAGCGTGAATATGAAAAGCAGCAGAAGATGGTGGAAAGGATCGAAAGTCAGATCAGCGAGCTCAATTCCTGGTCACAAAAAGCCCATGCTCAATCCACGAAACAGGAAGGATATAAAGAATACTACCGTGTAAAAGCAAAGCGGACGGACAGTCAGGTGAAATCGAAGCAAAAGCGTCTTGAGAAAGAGCTTGAGAGGGCAAAGGTGGAAGAGGTTGAGGAAGAACATACGGTGCGATTCTCCCTTAAGGCCACATATAAGACCGGAAAGCGGTTCCTGGAAGTGAAGGATCTGACGAAAGCTTTCGAGGGACGAATCCTATTCAGGAACGCCAATTTTACGATCCAGCATGGCGAAAAGGTCTCGATCACCGGACCGAATGGCAGCGGGAAGACGACATTATTGAAGGTGATCCTGGGGCAGGAGAAGGCTGACGGTGAAGTATGGGTTTCACCATCTGCCCAAATCGGCTATCTGACGCAGGAAGTGTTCGACCTTCCTCTTGACGAAACGCCCGAGCAGCTTTTCCACCAGGAAACATTCGAGGAAAGAGGGAAAGTCCAGACGCTCATGAAGCACTTGGGATTCCAGACGACCCACTGGCGGGAACCGATCAGGAATATGAGCATGGGTGAGCGTGTAAAGTGCAAATTGATGAAGTATATTTTAGAAGAAAGAGATGTGCTGATCCTGGATGAGCCGACGAATCATCTTGATCTGGCATCGCGTGAACAGCTTGAGGATACTCTCTCCAAGTACAGTGGAACTTTGATCGTCGTGTCCCATGACCGGTATTTTCTAGAGAAGACGACGAGTACCAAACTTGTGATTGAGAACGAAGGGATTCATAAACGGCTGAATGAACCTGCTCCAGAACGGGATGAGCAGGGGGAATTGAGGCTGAAACTGGAGACGGAGAGACAGGATGTGTTGGGGAGGCTCAGTTTTATGACGCCGGGTGATAAAGGGTATGCTGAATTGGATAAGAAATTCTTAGAGCTTACGAAGGCGATCAATGGGTTGAAGTGATCATTTTTATGAGAACAAATAATACCGGGCACACGACATTATATCGGTGTTCGGTTGTTTTCTTGAATTTTGCCTGTTGGTAGATGGTATTGCTGCTAATAGTCCTGAGTTGGGGATAAACTAACATATACTTACAATGAGGAGTGAGAGTATGTTCTTGCAAGGGACCATTATTGCGGGGGATTTTGATTCAACTACTAATGAATTTTCTATACAGAAAGTAAAGGATTTGAATACAGAGTCAGTCCTCAATAAGAATCAGATCGATAGTATCTATCAATATTTAAAAAAACATCAAAACGAAGATGACGGACAAATTATTACACTAAATGATCAAATGCCTGTACGCTTATCACAGGTTGAACTAAATGATTTGATCAGTGATGTAGAGAAAGTGCTTTCCATGTATCAGTGAAATAGGATTGTTGGGTACAGGATTTGCCTTAACTCCTAAATGGCGATCACTCATCGGCTTTTCAGGTAAAAGATGTTATATTTATCTGTAACAATAGAACGCTGGGAAGTGATGGATATCCTTTATGCAACGATTTTATTTATATGTGCCGGTCTAGCTGAAATTGGTGGCGGGTACCTGATTTGGCTTTGGTTAAGAGAGGGAAAACCTGCTTATCTGGGGTTATTAGGAGGGCTCGCATTAGCTTTGTACGGTGTCATTGCAACACTTCAAACCTTTCCATCGTTCGGCAGGGTGTATGCAGCATATGGAGGAGTCTTTATTGTCCTCTCTGTTTTATGGGGCTGGGGAATTGATAAAGAAACACCTGATTTATATGATTGGGTTGGTGCCGGTATTTGCTTAGTCGGGGTATCGGTCATGCTTTTTGCACCCCGGCAGTGATGAATAAATTTCATACAAAAAGGCTCAGAGCTTAATTCTGGGCCTTTTTGTGTGCAGCAGATCAATTTCCACCCGTATACCACTTGTACTGATTGGAGTCTGCGCGGCATTGCGTGTTATATCCCTCACTCTTATGGGTGTCGTAGCAATCACCCGTGAGGTAGCCTTGGGAAAAGTATTTCTCTTTGATGCTGCCTCCGATTGCTACTGCACCCAGGAAAGAGAGGGGAATCAGGACGAATAACCAAACCATTCTAAAAACCTTCTTTATAACCGAGTTAGGTGAAAGCAGGTGACAACCCTGTTGTAATAGCTCATAGATATGGAGATCCCGGAGAAAAAAAGATGAAGAAGTGGGACAAGGGACCTGTCCCTGCGTCCCATCCTGCTACTATCTTACCGTTGAACATATGGAAAAATATAGATAATATTTCGACGTGGGAGAGGCAGGTTTGTACCTGGTACAAAAGCGTTGAATTGTACCAGGTACGAAAAAAGACCGTTAGTACCCGGCATAGATAATCAGATGGCGGATAAAGGTTTTCAGCAAGTTGTTTTGGATTTACAGGAATCAAGCGTGGCACATTCCCCAAGCAGATGAATGGTCAAAACATCTTTTCATCTACTATGATATTCCTTGAACAACAAGAAGGAGGCAAAAACCATGAATGCAAAGTATAAAGATTTATTTACCCCATATAGATTCAAAAACGGAATAGAGCTGAAAAACCGTATCATCATGGCACCGATGACGAACTTTTCATCAGATGATGATGGAAATGTAACGGATGCAGAGGTAGACTATTATGCCCGCCGTTCGAAGGGTGTCAGCATGGTTGTCACAGCTTGTACGTATGTGACACCTAACGGGAAGGGATTCCCTGGTGAATTTGGTGGTGACACGGATGAAATGATCCCGAGTCTTGAACGATTGGCGGGAGCAATCAAGGATCAGGGTGCGAAGGCGATATTGCAGATTTTCCATGGCGGGGTGCAGTGTCCTTCTGACCTGGTTCCTGATGGCGACGTTGTCAGTGCGAGTGATGTGATGGGTGACAATCAAGAGAAGAAAGCAAGAGCTTTAACGGAGGCTGAGATCGAGGAAATCATCGAAGCTTTCGGAGAAACGACCCGCCGTGCAATCGAGGCCGGCTATGACGGCGTCGAGATTCACGGAGCAAACGGTTATTTGATCCATCAGTTCTTTTCTCCAATGACAAATCAGCGAGAGGATCGTTTTGGAGGCAGCTTGGAGAAACGGATGACATTCCCGATGGCGATCGTGGATAAGGTGAAGAGTGTGGTTGATGAGCATGCCAAGCATCCATTCATCGTCGGCTACCGTTTTTCACCTGAAGAGCCTGAGGAGAATGGATTCTCCATGGGGGATACTCTTTCCTTGGTAGACGCATTAGCAGACAAAGATCTGGATTATCTGCATGTGTCTCTATTCGATTTCTTCTCGAAACCGAGAAGAGGCGTGGAGGATGTAGAGAAAACGAGAATGGATTACCTGCTTGAAACGATTGCAGATCGTACTCCACTTATCGGTGTAGGCTCTATCTACTCTGCAGAAGATGCGCGTAAAGCATTTGAGACAGGGGTTCCTCTATTGGCACTGGGGCGCGGTCTCATCATCGATCCCGATTGGGTACAGAAGCTTGCAGACGGGAAAGAAGATGAAATTGTGACGGAGATCGATAAGGAAAAGCAGGAACAGTTAGTAGTGCCTGATCCTTTATGGAATGCAATCATTCATACGCCAGGGTGGTTCCCGGGGGTATAAGGCACGTAGTTATATTAAGCTTAAAGGCAACTGCCTATAGTGGCAGTTGCCTTTTCTGTTACCAAAGTGATCTTTAACAATATGAACTTTTTTTCTATCTTCAATTGGTGTGTGGCCAATGTGAATTGGGAGGGGTCTCAAGTTGGATCAATCCCCCACCACTCATAACAAAGTACATTCCAGAATATGATTTCTAAGTGTGTTCAATTACAAAATGCATAAATGGGACAGTAAACCTGTCCCCCTGTCCCGCACATCTGGTATATAATGAATCTATAAACCTTTGGAGGTACATATGAAACAACAAAGCTATGAGAATCACAGTAAGATCGATCCGTTGTATCATTATGGGATAGCACTTTTATCGATTGTGACGTTGGTATTATCGATTACGTTCTTCGTGAAAAATGTGGGGACAGAGGCGCTCCTCAGTTTTATTGTGCTGTTCGCTGCGATTACGTTCCTGTTTATGACGGTGAAGCTGCGATTATATGCTCTCCAGCTTCAGGACCGGATCATTCGCAACGAAGAAAATTTCCGTTATTATCGCTTAACGGGGAATCGGTTAGATCCTACTATTTCCATGAAACAGGTGATCGCCCTGCGGTTTGCCCCGGATGAGGAATTTCCAGGTTTAGTGGAACGCACATTAACAGAGGACTTAACTGCAAAGGATATTAAAAAAGCTGTACAAAACTGGCGTGCAGATCATCACCGCGTATAGACATCTAAAGAACGGACCGCTCACTCATGGGCGGTTACATTTTTGTAAAAGGAGGCTCGTTATGACGAACGGGATTATGGTAGACGTAAAAGGTCTTGTGAAAAAATATGGTTCCTTCACTGCTGTGAAAGAAGTCCGGTTCAACGTGGAAAAGGGAGAGATATTCGGCCTGCTTGGTCCGAATGGAGCGGGGAAAACGACGACGATCGAGATGCTTGTGGGACTCCGGAAGCCGGATGAGGGGACGGCAACCTTAGCCGGCTTTGACGTTCGGAAAGACGTGAATAAGGTGAAGGAAGTAATCGGGGTTCAGCTTCAGTCGACCTCGTTGTTTGAGTTGCTGAAGGTGGAGGAGATCCTTCATTTGTATGCAAGTTTTTATCCGAGACATGTGGACATCGATCAATTGATCGAGGAGATGCTCCTGACCGAGAAGAGGAAGGACCGGATCAAGGGGCTGTCTGGCGGTCAGAAGCAGCGGCTCGCAATTGCCCTGGCGCTGATTCATGATCCGGATATCGTGTTTTTGGATGAGCCGACGACGGGATTGGATCCACAGGCGCGACGGACGCTTTGGGACATTGTGCTGCGCTTGAAGGAGCGGGGAAAGACCGTGATTCTGTCCACACATTACATGGATGAAGCCCATGTACTCTGTGACCGCATCGGCATCATGGATCAAGGGGAGCTGATCGCCCTTGACACGCCGGCTAATCTGGTGAAGACACTGCAGTCGACGAGTACGGTAGAATTTCACCTCACCAATCCACCTGAACAGGAGTGGTTCATGGAAATGGATGGAGTCGAGGAAGCTGCCATCAAGGATACGTTTGTCCAGCTGTATACAGATGATCTTCAGCTTTCCCTTACATCCTTGATCCAATTGTCTGAGGAGCACGATCTAAAAATCAGGGATCTTCAAACGCGGCAAGCGACATTAGAGGATGTCTTCATTCATATGACAGGAAGGAGGCTGCGGGAATCATGAGAGCTTATTGGCAGTTAACCCTGGCACAATTACGGATTTTTGCCCGTAACAAGCAAGTCCTATTCTTTACATTGCTCTTTCCAGTCATCCTGATGGTGGCCCTCGGGTCATTTGCAGGCGGGGGGAATTCGATTTCATTAACAGTGGGGATGATCGACGGGGATCAATCCGAAGCTTCGAAGGAATTAAAGGACTTATTTTATAAAAATGAGGGAATTGAGACAACGAAATATAAGAGTGTCAAAACGGGGAAAGAAGCCGTTGAGAATGGAGATATTCAGCTTCTCATCGAAATCCCGAAAGGGTATGAAGATAACCTGAAGGAGGGGAACGAGGCTTTTTCCCTACCTGTGTACTATAATGAGAAAAACCTGACCACGTCAGAGCTTGGATTGACGGTGGTGAACGGAATCATCGATCAATACAGCAAGGACCTGGTGGACTACAAGCCGTTGGTGACGGTTGAAAAGGTAGGAATCGAAGCGTTGAATCTTCGATATGTAGATTTCCTTGTCCCTGGTATCGTAGCTATGATGATCATGAGCAACAATATGAACGGGGTGGCGGGTCAAATTTCCGCCTGGCGTGAACGGGGGATCCTCCGCAGAATGCAGGGGACGAGACTGAAGGCTTCCACCTTTATCGCAGCCCAGATTACGGCGCGCTTGATGCTGAACGGGACCCAGGCATTGCTCGTCGTCCTGATCGCCGACCTCATCTTTGACATTAACGTCGCCGGTTCGTGGCTCGCCATGATCTTCTTCATCATCCTCGGAACCCTTGCCTTTATGGCACTTGGCTTTATCATCGCAGGAATGGCGAAGAATCCGGAAAGTGCCGGGCCGATTGCTGGATTTGTGACGTTCCCGATGCTGTTCCTTGGGGGCGTGTTCTTTCCCATCAACAATATGCCGGATCTTATTCAGCCGATCGTGAAGGTGCTGCCGATCGCTCATCTGAGTTCGGCTCTGAGAGAGACGATGAATCTTGGGACTCCGTTTTGGGAGTTGGGGATGGAGACCCTGATTTTGGGTGCTTGGCTTGTTGGCGGATTTGCGCTGGCTAGTTATGTGTTTAAGTGGGAGTAACATAAAAAAGTCCAATCGGATCAACCCGGTTGGACTTTTTTATGTCCTCTCCCTTAGCAGTTTGACTTCTTTCCACATCCTTTTCATTCTTCTAGGTGCCGAATTACGCATCGACGAATGGCGTTGACACCCCGTACCAGTCATTTTCGTCTTCTATTTGTAAATGAAAATCATACGCTCTTTCATGTCACTCTTCTCATAAGCTTCAGCAACCCCCACCTCATCAATCAAGCTTTTTACGACTATTTTGTATTGCAGGGATACGTGAAACTCCTTCTCAAAGGGATAAGGTTCAAGGGTCACTTCCTTTTCATTCAACCATCGGGCCATGAGCGGCTGATTTTCCGGATGAAACATTTCTGTATTCTGAAATCCATTTTTAAACCACGGATGCTCGTCTTCTTTCGCCACACCCGGCTCATTCAAACACAGGTATAAGGACAGGTTATCTGAGAATTGGAGTAAGTGGAAATGCTGCTGCAGTAATTCTTCATCGAGGTCAGGGAACGACTCCCTAAGGTTCATTTGTCTTCTGGCTTCGCCCGTCAAAAAGACAAGGCAGTCTTTATTTTGGGATTGTGAAAAGAAGGAGCAGAAGTGCAGGCTGCATAGGAGACTGGCATAGGTGTTCACTCTCTCAATCTCGTCCACCCCGATTTTATAGAATGCGAGCTTTGGCAGGAGGGGATAGTCAGAAAAGGTGAAGGGAATACTCTCCCTATCATTCCAGATCGGGGTCTCGTCCAGGCCGATCCAGCTGCGGTCATGCTGATAGGCTGCATATAAGGCGTCGTCAAAGAATGCATCTGATTTTAGCAGGGAAGGCTTGAAGTGCTTGATGAGTTCGCCTGATAAAAAGGCGTGGTCGTGCTGCCTGATCATGATAAATGAATCCTTGATTTCACGAATGATCATGATGGGTGGGCTCCTTTCTGTGGGCTTGTCTATGAATCCATTATAGCAAAGGTGTAGTCTATTACAGAAAAAAATATGGGAGAAGTGATGAGGATGGCAGTCTTTTCTTCAAAAGAAAAGACCGGAAGCGAGTGCTTTCGGTCTTTTGTCATCAGTGGTGAGAATCATGATTTCCACTATCATCTGGAGTTTGATCATTCAGGGCTTCGACATCAGCCTTGGACAGCTCACCGACAGCGAAGGGCAGGGTCGGCAGGATGGTGGATCCGTTATTTGCGGCATGGACCTTGATGTAATAGAGTCCATCTTCCGTCAGCTTTTTGTTAAATGTATAATACCCGTCTCCGGCATTATCGGCTTCCTCCATCTGATCATGGAAGGAGCCGTCACCTTTCCATATTTCGACATGGACAAAATCGGCATCATCGACGGATTGACCGTTTTGTGTGAGGGCAATCTTGACCGGTTCACTTCCGGAAAAGTCTTCAGGCATGGTGATATCCGCCTGAAGCGGAGATTCCTGACGGTAAAGCTCGGCTGCATCCTCTTTAGGGGAACAGGCTCCGAGCATCATGCAGATGAGGATGAGACCAATGGTTTTCGTACGATTATTCATGAAGTATCGCCCTTTCTTATTCCGCACCGAGGAATTTATTTAAAGCCGGGATCCGTTTGATAACCAGCCAGTCAAGAAGCAAGATAACGATCAAGGAAACTCCAACCAGAGGGAAGAGGATACCCAAGACAATCATGAGAAGCAGGAAGAGCTTCATTTTCAAGATGCTTGGCGCTTTCGGTGAGCCCATTTCTCTTTTCGGTTTCCGCTTTAACCATAGATAGAATCCGCTCACCACCACCAGGATAATCCCCAGGCAAATGAAGAGACTGATCAATTGGTTGATGAAACCAAATTGAGTTCCGGTATGGAGGGTAATACCCATGGCGACGATTTTCCCGCCGATACCGTAATGGTCGAAGCGATAATCAGCCAGGACAGCTCCAGAATATTGATCAAGGTGCATGGTGACCTCATTCTGAGCTTTTGCTGGAAAGGCAGACAGTGTATAGACGCCGTTCTCACCCTCAGGGATGTACACCGTGTAACTCGGGTCGATTCCTTCTCTGTCGGCGATGCTCACGACATCATTGATCGATACGGGAGTGTAGCCTTCGAGTGCCGATACAGGGACTTCCAGGTTTTCCGCTGCCCATGGGACGTCGGCGATTTCTTTTGTTTTCACAACGGACTGTGGTGCTTCACCTGTCCAAATCGATGGAGGGTATCCGGCACCTGCATTCGTCATGAGATTCTGGAAGTTCGTTCCCCAGAAGCCCGACCAAGGCAAGCCTGTCATGATCAGGAACAGCATTCCAGCTGTAATCCAGAAAGCGGGTACAGCGTGAAGGTCCCGGCGCAGGATGCTTTTTCCCTTACCGAAACGGGGAAAGAACACTCCCGACAGCTTGTCTTTCTTACGTGGAAACCATAGGAATAATCCTGTGATAATCAGAACGATGGCCCAGGAGGCGACAAGCTCAACGATACGATCTCCGATGGTTCCCGCCATCAGTTCCCCATGGAATTCAACTATTTTATCCATGATCCGGTCTTCAGGCTTTAACTCTCCAAGTGATTTTCCGGTGTAGGGATCCAGGAAGACAGTGACTGAACCATCATCGGTGCTGATACCGATTTCACTGGAGCGTTCTGGACTTTCTCCCGGACGATACTTGGTGATTTGTGCATCCGGGTGGAGTTTCTTCACTTCCTCAATTTGTTCAGAAGCAGGAAGTTTCTCCCCTTGTGCTTTCACTTCGTAATACTCTTTGTATAGATTCTGTTCGATCTGGGGCTTGAATAGATAAATGGACCCCGTCACAGCCAGGATGAGCAAGAACGGTGAAATGATGATCCCCGCATAGAAATGCCATCTCCAAATCGTTTGATAAGGAGACATGTTCAACTTTTTACGCATAGTAGATTCCTCTTTTCTTAGTCATGACAGCAGTCTGAGCCCGACATTTCTTCTGAAATGACGGCGATGGCCTCTTGAAAGCTGTAAAGATGCCCTCCAAATCCCGTTTGGAATTGACGGGCCTGCTTGTTCGATTCGAATGCCATCACCTGGGGCTGGCAGCAGTTCAGGTTTAAGTCGGCATCGATCAGGAAAGTGGCGGTCTTCCCACTTATCGTCATATCCGTTAAGAAATCACGACACATGATCTGCACGACCTCTCCCCGGATGTCCCCGTAACGGAGTAATCCACAGTGAGGGCAGCAGGCCTGCTCGATCGTGTGATCCTTCTTCACCAATTGAACCGATCTTCTGGAAGTGGCCGGCTTCAGGCAATAGATGCAGATATTCGTGGGAATGCCTTGATCTTTGAGGGTTGAAATGCCATTGGAGGTTTTGTGGACCCTGTTCTCTTCAAGGAGAGGCTTCAAGTCCCGATACACCGTCATTTCCGAAACCTCAAGGCGGGAGCTGATTTCCGATACACGAAGTGTCCCTTCCTCTTTGAGCCAGGTTAAAATCTGTTGTTGTCTGTCGATGGGCAGCATAATCATCGTCCTTTCGAATGAAATCGCTTTATAGTTAAATAGTATGGAAGGATCATAGGTTATTCAAGAAAATGATTGTTGGTAAATGTGAAAAAATGTTGATTTGTAACACGATGGACAATTGTACTTCATATTTCTCACACAAATGGGTTTCTCGCTTTTGAATTCTTAATGAAGGGGCACTAAGGATACGCATTTTTAATATGATTTGGATTATAGAATTCAGATTTTTTAAAATATTGGAGAGTCCTGAAGGAAAAAGAAGGGATTTCCCTTCAGAAACAGAATGATTATAGTGAAATGATAGAATTCAAGGAGGTAAGAACTATGGGGAGATTGGTACATTTCGAAGTACACGTGGATGATATGGAACGTGCAAAGACATTTTATGGCGAAGTATTCGGATGGAAGTTCGAAGACTGGAGTGAATTCGCCGGAATGCCTTACTTTGGTGCGGTGACAGGGGATGAAAATGAGATGGGGATCAATGGTGCGCTGATGCAGCGTCAAAGTCCTCCACCAGAACCGAACCAGCCGATGAATGGGTATTCGTGTACGATGGGTGTGGAAAATTATGACCAAACGGAGAAACTCATTCTTGATCATGGCGGCAAGGTAGCGATGCCGAAATATGCCCTTCCTGGAATGGCGTGGCAGGGGTATTACATCGATACAGAAGGCAATGTGTTCGGGATTCATCAGCCGGATAAGGATGCGAAGTAGAATTTTTTAGATTGATAGAAGATATGTTGCCTGACCTTTTGCGGGTCAGGCAATATGTATGAATGGATGAGTTCATGGAGGAATAGGCATTGATAAATGGAGAGTTATGTATCAAGGTAAATGGTGTGAAACATTGGGTACGGATTGCTGGGGCAGAGCACGATACCACCCCTTTGATTGCGATTCATGGCGGGCCTGGAGGGCATCAATGGATCCTGGAGCAAACGGGGGGGAAACTGCTCGAGGAGTTCGCGACGCTTGTGTATTATGATCAGCGGGGCTGCGGCCGTTCAGACCCACCGGCAGACCCGGGGGAATATTCCATCGACATTCTCCTTGATGATCTGGAGGAAATCAGAAAAGCACTGAATGTGGACAAATTCATTCCATTAGGACACTCGTTTGGAGGGGAGTTGGCACTGGAGTATGCGTTGAAATACCCTGGGTGTGTCGAGAAAATCATTCTGGAGGGGCCGGCCATTGGTGACTGGGACAGGCTAGCGATCAATCAGATCATGAGTTTTATATCGATTACGGACGGAGAGGTTCAGTGGAAGCTAAGGAACCTCCTGCAAGAAGGGGCTCCCTATACAGGCAGGAATGGAGCGGCTTGGGGATTAGTGGATGAACAGACGACGATGGCATTCTCCTTTTTCAAAAAGGGTTCCTATGAGAAACTAGTCGAAATCAGCACGGATGACGCCCCAAGGGTTGGGAATGAAGATATGAAAGAGAAGATCCAAGAAGTCCCTTTCTCGAATCTGACCGGGAGAATCAAGGCGATTGAATCGCCCGTACTGGTCATGACCGGGCTATATGATGGAAATACAGGAATCGATATGGCGCGGGATGTCTACCGGAATCTGCCTAATGGCGAGATAGAAATCTTCCTGGAAAGCGGACATTATATCCAGATGGAAGAACCGGAGAAGATGGCAGAGGTTGTGAAAGAATTCATGATTAAGTAAGAAAACAGACGTCCTGAGACAGGGCGTTTTATTTATGGATGAATTCATTTGGTATGGTAAAATAAGGATGAATACTGGGTGTTTAAGCAATTTTATAAAATAATTGGGGATTATGCGTTGAAATGGATGCATCTTATTTATCTCGAAGACATTGTATATATAAGAGGAAAAGAGGGATCAACCGTGCTGAAAATATTAAGAAAAACGATAAGTATCATCGTTCTGGCACTATCACTCTATGGATTGGCTTCAAATCATAACGATTTGCTTCCATATACCATGGCAGGCTTGGCGGTCCTCATGGTGATTATGGGAGCGGAAGAACACCAGAAGGATCGGAAATCGTATCGAAGCTATCTGTTTTTTGCCGTATCTGCTTTCTTGCTCATGGTTTTCATCCAAGGTTTTATCTACCAACTTCTCCCGTGAAAAGGAGAATCCCCCCTGTTTGTTGAATTGATTCAAATGGAAATCAGGAGGGGGAGCGAAAGTGGATTATCTATTAGAACAGGTGAATGATCAAATAGATGTGTTAGCGGTTTGGGATGCTGAATGGAATACATATACGAATGCTTACTTTATTCAGGAGGATGCTGGATTGACAGTGGTCGATTCGTGTAAAGAGGGTCACTTGGAGTTTCTCCGGCATTCCTTAAACAAAATCGGGAAAACGGCTGACGATGTAAAGCTGATGCTCGTCACACATGGTCATGAGGATCATGTGGGAGGGGCGCCGTTATTTACTAAGGCAAGGAAGGTCATTCATGCTGACGAGACGTTGCCGGCTGAGTCTTTCATTAGCGGGGAGCTCCTTGATAGGGGAACGATAGGGGATTACGAATACACGAGAGTCGGCTATCATTCTCCGGGTTCTGTGATTTTCTTTCATCGGCCAACCAGAACGCTCTTTACGGGGGATTTCCTCTGTTTCTTTGGGGATCCTTTGTCGGATGGAGGGCTTGTTTCAAAAGGGGAAGATCTAAGGCAAGCCTGGATTGAATTTCTTCAGTGTGGTGGAGTTGCAAAGGTGGACTTACCAGTATTCCTGAATGGACTAAGGATGATGAAGGAATATGATCCGGATGTGATGTGTACGGGACATGGCGGTGTGTTAGTGGGGGATCTTGACGTGTTCCTTGAAGAGTTGATCACTATTGGAGATGCGGATAAATAAAGAGTGGAAGGGATGGGTGGAAGTAGATGCCCATCCCTTCTTTCTGTGCTATTTACTCTGTCCTGACCAAGATGAAATCCTCTAATGATTCAAGTCTATTATCGATGAAAGGCAACAGCCGCCTCTGCCATCTCTAGTATTTTTTGACGAAGATTCTTCGGTTCAATCACTCTTACCTGATTGGCGAAACCGAGGATGTATCCCTTTGCTTCGTCTTCTGTATCAAAAGAAAGGGTCACCGGTATCCAGTTCTCTTTGTTTCTATCCCCCATCTCAAGGACACGGGCAAAGCGTCCGGTGAATGTCAGCCTCGATAAAGCAAGTGGAGAGACCTCGACTTTCACTTCATAAGAGGGCAGCCGTTTAATGAAGGATTGAGTGGAGGATGTCCAATACTGAGCCAGGTCGAATCCCCGGGGTCTTATGAACGTTCCGGCCAAAGAATCGGCAGAGAGGATACGGGAGGCCCTGTAATTCCGGATGTCTCCGTTTTCCTTGGAAGCCACGAGGTACCAGAGGTCACCTTTTGCCACGAGTCCGAGTGGTTCCACAATGCGGTCGTCTGTTTTTCCGTCTGCACGCTGGTAGGTGATCCTCAGTTTCTGTTCCTTCCATATGGCCTCTTTAATGACTTCAAAGGAGGCTGCTTTTTCTTTCTGCTTCCGCCATGAGCTTGTGTCGATGTGGATTCGGTTCCATACGTCTTTAGCGTTTTCACGATAGGTGGATGGAAGGGAGGCGATGAGTTTGTTTCTGGCTTCCTCGGACGTACGGGTCAAGCCGAGATCGTCGAGGAGGTGGGATGAAGGTGAAACGAACAACGAGCGGATTTCTGATTCTTTCAGACCGGTCAGATCCGTCTGATAGTCTTCGAGTAAAGACCAGCCGCCGTTTTTTCCGCGCTCTGCCACCACGGGGATCCCTGTTCCGCTCAGGGCGTCCATGTCCCTGTAAATCGTCCGTTCGGAAACTTCCAATCTCTCTGACAGTTGTTTTGCGGTCATCTGCCCGTGTGATTGTAATAATAAGAGAATGGATACCAGTCTGTCGCCTCTCATCTGCTTCACCTTTTTCTCAATTTGTTAATTTTATTTAATTAAATATGACAGTGGATGTCAAGAATAGGATCGTATAATAAACGTATCTTGTAGATGAAAGGAATGGGTTGGATGAAATCATTGACTGGAAAAGTTGTACTTGTAACGGGGGGAAGCCGGGGAGCAGGACGCGCAATTGCGATTGAATTGGGAAAAGCCGGGGCGACAGTGTATGTCACGGGACGTAGCACAAAAGGGAATTCAACGCAAAACTTTCCGGGAACGATTGACGACACGGTTACTCAAATAGAAGAGGCCGGTGGGAAAGGGATCGCGGTTCGTTGTGATCATACGATTGATTCAGAAACGGAAGCTGTGATCAAGCAAATTCGTGAAGAACAGGGGAAGCTTGATATTCTGATCAATAACGTGTGGGGAGCGCATGACATCGGGGTGAATCCGGGAGCGTTCTGGGAGCTGCCGCTCGCGAATTGGGATACGATGTTCACGGCCGGTGTCCGGGCACAGTTGGCGACGAATCATTTTGCCATCCCATTACTTCGTGAAAACAAAGAGGCCCTCATCGTTCACACGACCTTCTGGGATGAAGGCAAGTACGGAGGACAGTTCTATTATGATTTGGCGAAGAACGCACTGGTTCGCATGGCGTATGGACTTTCAGAAGAATTAAAAGGGGACAATATCGCGGTCCTTGCTGTTTCGCCGGGGTTTATGAGGACAGAGCTTGTACTCGAGCATATGGGAGTGGACGAGGATCACTGGCAGGAATCGGAAGACTTGAAGAAATCAGAAACGCCTTATTATATTGGACGGGCCATCACGGCGCTGGCGATGGATTCAAAGGTGATGGAAAAGACAGGACAGGTAGTAAGAGCGGGTGATTTGGCGAAAGAATATGAGTTTACGGACGTAGATGGGCGTTATATTCCGCCGTTTACGATGTAACCGTTTGTTTTGTTCCCCGGATTAAAGGCCCGGGGGACAAATTCAATCGATGAAATCCAGTCTTAACCCGCATCTAAGCCGAATAGACTATTCATGATAACCACTTTCAAAAGGAAGAGGGGTGGCATGATGTTTTCGGTGACAGAGATGCGTACGTTCGAGTTGTTTTCTGTTCCGCATATTGCTGTGCTTTTGATGTTTGTGGCTTTATCGTTTATCCTTGTTTACTTTAGACGCTTCCTGAAGAGGTATCAGTCATTCTTGAAGGGGACGTTATTCTGGATGCTGGTCCTGTCAGAGGTATCGTGGCATATCTGGCTCGTCTCAACAGGGACGTGGGAGGTGGGGGATCTGCCTCTGCAGCTCTGTTCAGTCAGTACCTTTATCGCTATTTATTTATTCCTGAAGCCGAATCAGAAGGCATTCTATCTGCTGTTCTTTATTGGATTTCTTCCTCCGATCTTAAGCATGGTAACACCTGAAATAGCATATCAATTTCCTCATTTTCGCTTTCTTAAATACTTTCTCCATCATGCAGCGATTGCATGGTCCGTCCTTTATTTCATCGTGTATGAGGGATACAGGGTGCCACGAAAAGCTGTATGGACCGGCTTCCTGATGGTCAATCTTCTCGCCCTTCCGATTTTCTTTCTAAACCTTCTTCTAGAAACGAATTTCTTCTACTTAGCCAATCCAACGGAATCTAAAACGATCCTTTCCTTTTTCGGGTCGGGTGTCATGTATTATATCAATCTGGAAATCGCGGCACTTGTGGTGTTTTTCGTGACGTATCTTCCGATGGGGATGCTTAGGAAGCGGGAGAGGGATAAGGATAAAGTTCATTCAGATGGATTTGCCTAAATCCAGCCTTATGATTCCGCGACTACCAGGGACTTACCCAACTTACAATCTAACTAAAATACAAAAGACCCGTTCTCTCAAATGACGGGTCTTTTCAGCTTTCTCATATTTTCCCTGTTCCACCTGCATAATAACCCCATAGACCCATATCGAGTCAATCAGCACGACTTACGAATCATTGACGGGTTCTTCGCTTCTGTTATAGTTTAGACTTGCTGAAATTCGGACTGGAGTAAGGAAAGGGGGCGTGTAGATGAGGAGTGTCAGGGGTCGTTTGTTCGGTATGTTGCTGCTGTTCATTATCTTGCCGTATTTTCTTTCGGTGTTCATTATTTATAACAATACGAAGACGAGTGTCGAGGAGCATGAGATGAAGACGAGCCTGGAAGAGATGAGGGAGAGCGGAGCAGTGCTGGAACGGTATTTCGATGATATGACTTCGGTTCCCTATGCCCTGTATAACGATCCGGATGTCCTGAGGGTTTTCGAACAGGGACTGAAAGGGGAGCAGGTCCAACCCTTCGAGAGGAGCATGAAGATCTTCACCGTCACCCGACCGGAAATCCGGCAGCTGCGCATCTATTTCGACCGGGGTCAAGAGGCGATGACAGTGTACAGGTCGAAGTTCAGTGCTCCGAAAGTCCAGGAGGATTATCTTCAACAGACCCCTTTCGATAAGCTGTATCAGTCGTCGGAGAATTATGTCATCGAACGTCCTCATGTGATCGAGAATGCGAATAACGCAGCGATCATCCCGGAGTCGGATCGGACGAAGGTGCTCACGATCCACCACAAGGTCAGCAATGTCCTGACTGGGGAGTTTCTCGGCTTCTTTTCCATGGACATCGAGATGAGCTCCTATTCGTCCCTCATCCATCATCTGTCCGATACGGGGGAAGCCCGGGTGGCATTGGTGGATGAGCACGATACCATCATGTATTCCAACAGCCCGGATAAGATGAGTGAAACCTACAAGGGGGAGAAATCTTCTGAAGAACTCATTCTGACCGAGAATCTGGATGGGAATCTTGAAGGATGGAAGCTGGTAAAGATCATTTCGAAGGATGCGCTGTTCAAGGACGTAAATGAAGCGGCATACACGAATATTGTCTTGGGGGTCGGTGTGGTGGTCCTTGGAATCATCATGATCGTGATCATTTCCCATATCATCACGAAGCCCATCACCAATCTTAGTGAGAAGGTCCGTTCCATTGAGGGAGGGAACATGGACATCGATTTCACCACTTCGAGGAAGGATGAATTGGGTCATCTTGAAGATCACATGGATGATATGCTGGACCGGATCAATCAGCATATCGACCGAGAGTATAAACTGGAAATCGAGAGCCAAAGGAATCAGTTCCGTGCCTTGAGGTCCCAGGTGAATCCCCATTTCCTCTTCAATGCGCTCCAGACGATCGGGGCCGTCGCCCTCAGGTCCAGTGCGAAGGATGTTTACAAACTGATCATTTCCCTGTCCAAGATGATGAGATATTCCCTTCATGCGGATCAGTGGGTGACCGTACAGGATGAATTGAATTATATCCAGGCCTATCTCTCACTGCAGAAGGAGAGATTCGGGGAGGGGGTTCACGCAGAGATCGAGATGGAGGAGGAGATCCTTTCCGCTTCGATTCCGAGCATGATCCTTCAGCCCCTTGTGGAGAACTATTTTAAACACAGCTATGAAGAAGGCTATGACGATTCCTCTTTGAAGATCACAGGGAAACGGGACAGGAATTCCATCCTATTCCTCATCAAAAATACAGGAGCATCCTTGTCAGAAGAAGAATTGCAAAGAATCAAAGCGTCCGTTTACGCCAAAGGTTCCCCCAAGTCGTTTCAGGACAAGGGAATCGGGCTGAAAAATATTTATGACCGATTGCAGTTGAATTTCAACGATCAAGTATCTTTTCATATCGATACAATGGAGGGGATGGGCTTCAAGGTCACCATGAGGCTCCCTTTCCTTCGGGATAGATAGAAGGGGGAAAACCAATGAAAGCACTGATTGTCGATGATGAGCGGAATGTCCGCAACGTTATACGTCAGCTTGGGGAATGGGAACGTCTCGGCATCACTACGGTCCTCGAGGCGGCAAACGGCCTGGAAGCGCTGGGTATCATCCAGGCTGAACAGCCGGATATCATCTTTACGGATATCAAGATGCCGAAGATGACGGGAATGGAACTCATCGAAGAGATCAACAAGCTGTCATACAAAAGCAAAATCGTCCTCATCACAGGTTATGACGATTATACCTTCATGCGGAAAGCAATCCAGCTGAACAGCTTCGACTATTTGTTGAAGCCCATCGATGATGACGCCTTTGACGCCGTCTTAAGGAAGGTGGTGGAAGCAGTGAAGCAGGAGGCGGCAGAAGACACGGAACAAGAAGAAATCCTGGAAGAAGCGATGAGATTGCGTGCCAATCAGGTCATTACCTCGGTATGTTCCGGGGAGGAAATCGAGGAAGATCTACCCGTGCCGCTTCTCCCGGCGGATGAAGGGATGGATATGACCCTTCTTTCCTTCTATCGCACGCATCGGGCCGGGACGTATACGGCAGCACTCTCGGAAGAACTGCAAACCCGGAATATCGGAAACGCCTTCACGTATCTCAATGAAGAGAACCTTTGCATCGTCTTCACTGCGAATGATCAGTGGGTCTATGTGGAGGAATGGATCAGTGAGCATATATCCCTCCCCATCAGACTTGTCCAGGAGCGTCTGAATTCCTTGGAAAGGATCCATGAGGTATTTCAGGGATTAATGGGTGACCTGGAACAGAATCAATGCCGCACGATCCGCCGTCCAGATGAACTGGAATCGGCTAAACGCATCCAGGAGATCGTTTCCTATGTCGAGACGTACTATATGGAAGACATTTCCCTTGAGAAGCTTTCGAAGATGTTCTTCTTGACGAGGGAGCATATTTCCCGGACGTTCAAGAAAGAAACGGGTTTGACCCTGTCGAAATACGTGATGAAGCTTCGGATCGACCAGGCAAAATCCTGGCTGCAGGAGACGGAAGAGACGATCTATTCGATTTCCACCATGCTCGGCTACCAGGATGAGAAGTACTTTTCCAAGCTATTTAAGAAAGTGACGGGGATGACGCCCTTTGAATATCGATTAATGGAACCTTCAAAGGGGGTGACGGAATGAGTAAGAAGATGATCCTTCTCGTCATCTTCGGCCTTCTCTCTGCGATCCTTGCAGGCTGTGGGGCAGCGAAGGAAGAAGGGAAGAAAGAAACAGAAACCGAACCTGATAAGGTGACCCTGACCATACGTAACCCGAAAGTCGAGATTGCAACGGAATTCGAACAGATGGTGTCGGCTTATGAGAAAGAGCACCCCGGCGTCGACATCACGGTGGAAACGATAGGGGGCGCAGCCGATGATTATTCAGATATCACGGCAAAGCTCGCTGCCGGGGCAGGTCCGGATATTTTCACGAATTTGGGAAATGACGCAGCGAAGGAATGGCTTCGCTACTTAGAAGACCTGTCAGGTGAACCATGGGTGAAAAGAGCATCAGATCGCGTGTTGGGAGGGATCACGTTGGACGGGAACGTCTACGGGATGCCCATGAACATCGAAGGGTTCGGGATTGTATACAACCGGGAATTGTTCGAAAAAGCCGGTATTTCTTCCCCGCCTTCCACCTTCTCTGAGCTTAAGGATGCGGCAAGAAAGTTGGATGCAGCAGGAATCATGCCGTTTGCCAATGGCTATTACGAGGATTGGAAACTCGGGCATCATATGGCGAGTGTCGCTTTCGCCCAACAAGATGGCGGGTTCATCGAAGGGATGAATGACGGGTCGGCTAGCTTCGAAGAGAACCCTTTATTCCAGGACTTATTCTCCCTGCTCGATCTGACGGTCCGTTACGGGAATGAGCGTCCCACTAAAACTGATTACTATACAGAGCTTGACCTGTTCACAGATGGAAAAGCGGCCATGGCCTTGCAGGGGAACTGGATTCAACCGCTTCTAGACGGAAAGGATATCTCCACAGGGATCTTCCCGGTGCCTCTCAATGATCAGTCGGAGAGCAGGATCCTTGCCGGGGTGCCGGGATACTGGGTCATCAATAAACAATCATCCCCCGAGAAGAAGCAGGAAGCGAAGAGGTTCCTGGACTGGATGGTCTCATCACGGAAAGGTCAGGAGTTCATGACGGAGAAGTTCCATTTCATCCCTGCCTTCAGAGACATCCCTGTCACGGACCTCGGTCCACTGGGGCAGGAAACCTTGAACCTCATCAAGGAGACGGACACCTTCAACTGGTCTTCATTTTCTCCTTGTCTCAAAAAGGAGATGGGGGAGATCATGCAGGCACAAATCAATCAGGAAATCTCCCGTCAGCAAGCATTGGAAACGTTCGACCGGACTTGGAATCAAGGTACATGTCCATCCCCCTCCTCGTGACCGGTGGGGGGTTTTTTTTGACCCTTCAATTTCTAACATATCAATGTAAGACGAAATCTGAATCAATCCATGCCATATTCAATATGGGGTATTCCTTCTTATACTAAGTATGTAAAGTAACAGCGAACTTAATTCGCCGGCACTTATAACTATCATTTAGGAGGAGTACATAATGAACTATCGTCAATTTGCAAACAAAGCAACCGTTGTTTCATTAAGTGCAGCCATTCTTTTCGGAGGCAGCTTCACTTCTGTTTCTGCCAACGGGGCTGACGAAAAAGGATACAAAGAAACGTATGGCACGTCACAGATCACCCGCCAGGATATGAAAAACATGGTCGAGCAGCAGGGAGACGCTCAATTCAAGATTCCTTCCTTCGACGCTTCTTCCATCAAAAATGTAGAATCAGCAACCAAAATCGATGAAAACGGAAATGAAATCAAAATGGATGTATGGGATACATGGCCGCTTCAAAACGCAGACGGCACCGTGGCTGAGTACAACGGCTATCACATCGTGTTCGGACTTGCCGGTGACCCGAAAAACGCCAATGATACCTTCATCTATATGTTCTATAAAAAAGTCGGCGATGATTCCATCGATGCCTGGAAAAATGCGGGACGAGTTTTCGATGATGAAGATAAATACAAAGCGAACGACGAAACATTAAAGGGTCAGGTAGAAGAATGGTCTGGGTCCGCCCTCTTCACAGAAGACGGTGACATCCGCTTATTCTACACAAACCGCGGAGATTTCAATGAAAGCAAGGGACTATTCGGACGTCAATCATTGACAACAGCCCAAGTGAATATCTCTGAACAAGCGAAAAACGAATTGAACATCGACGGTGTCAAGGATCATAAATCCATCTACAGCGGCGGCGACGGAAATACGTATGAAACAGTCGGGAAAGCATTCGAAGACCGCAACTTCATGAATAACCATACGCTTCGTGACCCACACTACATCGAAGACAATGGGAAAAAATACTTAGTATTCGAAGCAAACACAGGTACAGAGTATGGCTACTCGGGTAAAGATTCCCTGTACAACCGTGCGTACTACGGAAACGGAATGAACTTCTTCCAGAAAGAATTCAAAGCCCTTCAGGAAAGCCCGAAGAAAGATCTTGCTGAACTTGCGAACGGCGCCATGGGCATCATCGAAATCAACGATGACTACACCATCAAGAAAGAAATGAAGCCGTTGCTTGTATCGAACACGGTGACAGATGAAATTGAACGCCCGAACATCTTCAAGAAGGATGGTAAGTTCTATTTATTCACAAGTACTCGCGGATCGAAAATGACCATCGAAGGCACAGACGATGAAGATATCTACATGTTAGGATACGTAGCAGACTCATTGACAGGTCCTTTCAAGCCAATGAACAAGTCGGGAATCGTCCTCCATCAGGATCTTGATCCGAACGACATCACATGGACGTATGCACACTATGTCATCCCGCAAAAAGAATCGGACAAATTTGTCGTAACCAGCTACATGACCAACCGTGGGTACTTCCAGGACCACAAATCAACATTCGCTCCATCCTTCCTGCTTGATATCAACAACAAGAAATCATCCGTTGTGAAGGACGGTATCCTGAAGCAAGGTCAAGTCACATACGACGAGCAATAATAGCAAACTTCAAAAAAGGAAAATGTCATTGATGGCATTTTCTTTTTTTAGTAGGTGGTGGAAAAAATGAATCTAGTAAAAAGAAAGAAGGGAATCGTCCTGCTGATTGTTCTGCTCATCCTGGTGATTAGCGCGGCTGCATGGTGGATGAAGACGCCTGAAAGGGAGAAGGAACCGGTCGTGAACAAGGAGGTATCCTACCGTTCCTCCTACCATTTCACAACCCCGGATAAGTGGAAAAATGACCCGCAAAAGCCGGTTTATTATAAAGGGAAATACCATTACTACTATCTTTACAATAAGGACTACCCGGACGGCAACGGGACGGAGTGGCGCCATGCCGTATCCAATGACCTTATCCACTGGGAAGACCAGGGAGTCGCCATCCCCAAATACACCAATGAAAACGGTGATCCATGGTCCGGATCCGTCGTCATCGACCGGGAGAATACGGCCGGTTTCGGAAAGGATGCCTTCATTGCGATCGTGACCCAGCCAACCGGGGAGACGGGTGAACAGGAACAATACATGTGGGTGAGTACCGACGAAGGAAAAACATTTAAAAATTATAGTCATGAGCCAGTCTTGAAGAATCCTGGTATGAAGGATTTCCGTGATCCCAAAGTTGTGTGGGATGATGAACGGGATAAGTGGATAATGCTCATGGCGGAAGGTTCGAAGGTCGGTTTCTATGAATCTGAGAATCTGAAGGACTGGACGTTTACGGGGGACTTTCAGACACCGGACTTAGGCGTGTTGGAATGCCCGGACCTTTTTAAAATGAGGGCGCCCGATGGCACGGTGAAGTGGGTGCTTGGTGTTAGTGCAAATGGAGAAGCTATTGGGGAGCCGAATACGTATGCCTATTGGACCGGGGAATTCAATGGCAGTTCGTTTGAAGCGGATCAGGCGGATCCCCAGTGGTTGGACTATGGATTCGACTGGTATGGTGGGGTGACGTTTGAAGACGGCATGGCCGATGATAAGGAAGAGAAACGTTATGCGTTTGCCTGGATGAATAAGTGGTCTTATGCAGATAATACTCCCACGATGGAGCATGATGGGTTTAATGGGACGGATTCAATTGTGAGGGAAATCAGGTTGGAGGGTGATGCTAGAAGTGGATATTATCTTGGCTCCAAACCTATTGAAGCGCTTGATGGGTTGGTGGAATCTACGGAGACGTTTGAGGATGTTACTGTAGAGGATGGTATGGAGAAGCTGGACATCAAAGGTGACGTGTATCGGATCGAAGCGGACATTTCGTGGGACGAGGCCGAGCAAGTCGGTTTCAGATTACGCGAATCCGAGGATCGATCCCGACATATTGATGCTGGAATCTCCCTGGCAGGTAACTACTCATACCTGAACCGGAACTTTACCGATCAACCGGACAGAGAAGGGAGATTCGTGGAAAGCAAGGCACCATTCGATTCCGCCGCTAAACAGGTTCATATCACTATACTAGTTGATAAGACGAGTGTGGAGGTGTTTGTTGATGATGGGCGGATTGTTCATACGAATTTGGTCTTTCCGCAATCTGGGGATCAGGGTATTTCTTTATTTTCTGAAGGGGGACAAGTGACGTTTGAGAAATTGAAGGTGGGGAAATTAAGGTCCATTAAATGAATACATCAGTGAGGAAAAACCTTTAAGAATTTTGTGAAGTCACCTAAATTTTGGGTCTGATCTCCGGTAGGTGTAACACACACTTAAACGTTTTACGGAACCGGGAATCAGACCATTATTTTGACTACCTCTCCATCACATGCAAACAAAACTCCAAATCCGCCTGTATATGCTCCTTCATCAACCTCTCAGCTTCATCCCCATTATGAGAAACGATCGCATCATAAATATCCTGATGTTCATCAATTAAAAACGGTCGGTTGTGATAAACCACCGTCTTCCTGAATAGGTAGATGATCGACTGCATGCGTTCGATGGTGTCGACCATGACGGGGTTGTTGGTGGCATTGACGATGATGTCATGGAATTGCTTGTTGGCTTCCATGATTTGTTCGGGTGTCCCGGTCCGGCCGATGTGGATGCATTCCTTCAGCTGGTTTAGGTCCTGATCATTCATGAAAGTAGCAGCTGATTTGGCTGCGAACCCTTCAAGGAGTATACGGACCTGGAAGTAGTGTCGAAGGTCCATATCCGTTGGGTTGACGACACGTTTTTGTTTGACGAGCCCTTCCTGTTCGAGCTTGCGGATGGATTCACGGATCGGTGTCCGGCTTACACCGAGCTCTATCGCCAGTTTTTCTTCTATGAGTTTTGTGCCCCGTTCGAGTTCGCCGTTCAGGATTTGATCCCGGATATATTCATACGATTGTATATAGGCGTGCTGCTGCGTTTTCTTCTTCAAGTTGATCGACTCCAATGAAAGACTCTGCCAGTCTTCTTTACGTATTCGGCTTCCATAATAAAAGCCCTTTCTAAAAGTATAGAACGAGTGGGAATGATTTAAAAGTTATAACTGAAAATAATTTTGTATACATTTTATATATTTTTGTATACAAAATATAAATTATTGTGTACAATTGGTGACAACAGCAAAATGAAAACGCTTTATCAACAGGAGGGAATGGACATGAGACTTGGATTTATTGGTCTTGGGATTATGGGGAAACCGATGTCACTTAATCTAGTAAAGAGTGGCTACGATGTAACCGTGTTTGATCTTAATGAGTCTGCAGTAGAAGAGTTAGTGAGCTTGGGAGCACGCGGTGCAGGTTCTCCGAAAGAAGTGGGGGAGCATAGTGACATCATTTTCACCATGCTTCCTAAGGGAGAGCATGTCATGAGTGTGGTCCTTGGTGAAAGCGGTGTCATCTATGGCGCGAATGATGGAACGATTGTAGTGGATATGAGCTCCATCTCTCCGGTCCAGTCGAAGGAAATTGCCGCAGCCCTTGCCGTAAGAGGGATGGAGATGCTGGATGCTCCGGTAAGCGGTGGTGAGCCAAAGGCGATCGACGGAACACTGGCCATCATGGTCGGAGGAAAAGAAGAAGTCTATGAAACAGTGAAACCGGTATTGGAAGTGATGGGTCAGGATATCACCCTTGTTGGGGATCATGGTTGTGGTACGACTGCGAAGCTTGCCAATCAGATCCTGGTGAATGTCCATATCGCAGCGATGTCTGAGGCACTGACGTTAGCGTCGAAAGCGGGAATCGATATTAAGAAGATGTACGAAGCGATCCGTGGAGGGTTGGCTGGAAGTGCTGTGCTGGATGCGAAGGTTCCATTGATCCTTGAGCGGAACTTTGTCGCCGGCGGGCGGATCGATATTAATGCGAAAGATCTGACCAATGTAATGGATACGGCTCACTCCATCGGGGTTCCATTGCCGCTGTCAAGCCAGGTGCTGGAGATGTACCATGCGCTAATGGCAGACGGGAAAGCTGGGGACGATCATGGAGGACTGATTCAGTTTTACGAGAAACTTGCGAATCACGAAGTAAAGGGTGTCAGCCAGTGATAAAAGTGAGAAATGTAGATGAAATACTATCGTCCTACCAATCTATTGATCAGCAAAAAGTGAACCAATGGTGGAAAAAAGTCAGACCTAATTTCACACACAAGATTGTCGTCCTTGATGATGATCCGACAGGCGTCCAAACCGTTCATGGGGTTTCTGTCTATACGGATTGGGAGGAGGAAACCATTGAACAAGGGTTTGCCGAAGATAATCAGATCTTCTTCATCCTGACGAACTCGAGAGCTTTTACGGCAAAAGAAACCGAGCAGGTCCACCGCGATATCGCAGAACGAACCGAGGCCATCTCCAAAAAGCTGGGGATACCTTACCTCATCATCAGCCGTGGTGATTCGACTCTGAGAGGACATTATCCCCTTGAAACAGAGGTTCTCAGACGAACGATGGAATCCGAAAGCAACATGAGTGTGGATGGGGAGGTCATCCTTCCGTTTTTCAAAGAAGGCGGGCGATTGACGATTGAGAACACTCACTTTGTTCAGCAGGAAGACGTGCTGGTACCTGCCGGGGAAACCGAGTTTGCGAAGGATCGGACGTTCGGATACACATCGAGTCATTTAGGTGAATGGGTGGAAGAGAAGACGAAGGGTGCTTTTCCTGAAAAAGGCGTCACGTATATTTCACTGGAATCCATCCGGAACATGGCCATCGACGGAATCGTTGATCAATTGCTTGGTGTGAAGGGCTTTGGCAAAGTGATCGTCAACGCCGTGGAAGAATCGGATGTGAGAGTCTTTACGACGGCGCTTATTCTTGCCATCCAGGAAGGAAAGCGATTCATCTTCCGTACGGCGGCAGCTTTCACCAAGGTGATCGGGGATATCTCTTCACGACCATTGTTAACGAAGGAAGAGTTGATCAGCGAGGAACGGGAGAATGGCGGATTGGTCATCGTCGGATCGCATGTCAAGAAGACGACGGATCAATTGGAGAAGCTCCGGGAACTGCCATCCCTGCATTTCATTGAGTTCGATGCTCATCTGGTGCTGGATAAAGAAGCATTTCAAAAGGAGATCGAGCGTGTACAGCAAGAGGCAGAGACGAAGGTTGCTGAAGGCATCAGCACGGTCATCTATACGAAGAGAAAGCGCTTAGATCTCGGCGACGGGATGGAAGAACAGGAACTACAGTTATCCGTTGAAATCTCGAATGCCGTCACAAGCATCGTGCGTCATTTCTCCATACGACCGAATTACTTGATTGCTAAAGGCGGAATCACCTCCAGTGATGTGGGCACGAAAGGATTATGTGTAAAACGTGCCACCGTTGCTGGACAGATCGCACCGGGGATACCGGTCTGGAAAACAGGGGAAGAGAGCACGTTCCCGTTCATTCCTTATGTGATTTTTCCAGGGAATGTAGGAGCAGTCACGACGTTAAGAGATGTGGTCTCGACACTGGAAGGGTAATGGATCCATGCAGGATTCCCTCTTTCTAAAGGGGAATGCAGGGCGATTCTGCTTGTGATAAACGTGTTTCACAAAACAAAGGGGGTAATCGTACATGGTTACAGGCAATATGTTGATTGTGATTTTCTTTCTGGCATTAGCAGCACTTTTTTTCTTAATTTTAAAATTGAAAGTTGAACCATTCCTTTCCTTGATTGGGGTTGCATTCGCAACGGCTGTGGTCATCGGGATGCCGTTAAATGAAGTGGCGGCCACCGTGACCCAAGGATTCGGGAACACCCTGACCGGAGTCGGGATCCTTATCGGACTCGGTGTCATCTTCGGACAGTTCCTTGGTGCATCAGGTGCGATCGAAAAAATCGCGGCAGCGGTACTTAAAGCATTTGGTATCAAAAAATCTCCAGCCGGTCTTGCATTGACGGGGACAGCCGTTTCGATTCCTGTATTCTTCGATGCGGCATTCGTCATCCTAAGCGGATTGATCAAAAGCTTATCGAAGAAGACGGGTATCTCGGTCATTTCATTTGTTACGGCCCTTGGTGTAGGATTGATTGTTTCCCATAACATGATCGCCCCGACACCAGGACCTCTTGTAGTTGCAGAAAACACAGGTTCAGATCTTGGCTTGTTCATCCTTTACGGCATCCTTGTAGCAATCCCGGCTACACTTGTCGGGGGGTATTTCTACGGACTGTTTATTGGAAAACGGATCAACCATTCAGGTGCCATCGAAGAAGTGGCGGTTAGCCTTGAAGATGCACCGAAAAAGGAAATCAGCACAGGTTTAAGCTTCTTCATGCTGGCACTTCCAATCGGACTTATTTTGATCAACACGGTATCGCAGTTGCTCATCCCGGACACGGGTCTTTCAAGTGTATTGGGATTCATCGGTGACAAGAACATTGCGCTATTCATCAGTGTGGTGGCAGCGATCATCCTGCTTGCCCCTTATATCTCAGTTCCAAACAGCAGATTGTACTCAGAAGCCATCAACTCAGCCGGGATCATCATCCTGGTGACAGGAGCGGGTGGAGCATTCGGAGCGGTGATCAATAAGAGTGGAATCGGCGATTATTTAATCGCAACGATGCAAAGCTGGAGCATCCCGGTTCTATTACTTGCATTCATCTTCTCACAAATCCTGCGTGCGTCACTTGGATCCGCGACCGTTGCCCTTGTGACAACGTCCAGTATCCTTGGACCAATGGCCGTTGAGCTTGGTGTATCACCAATCTTACTCGGGCTTGCCATCTGTGCCGGTGGTATCGGTCTTTCTCTTCCGAACGATTCAGGATTCTGGGTTGTGAACCGATTTGGTAAATTGACGGTTGTGCAGACGTTGAAAGCCTGGACACTCGGTGGTTTCATTGCCGGGTTGACGGCGATAACAACAGTTTTAATTTTGAGTTTGTTCTCGGGGATACTTCCGGGGTTGTAGGAATAGGAAAGGTCCGTCCCTCATGAGATTTGGGGGACGGACCTTTTAAGGCTAACCGAATGTTTGTCTAATTCCATCAAACCCTCTACAATAAAAGCAACAAGAGATGGGACGCTCGTCTCATTACGGAGGTGGAAGTGAAATGAATAAGACCGAGAAACATTATTCAGAGGAAAAGTTTTGGGATAAGTTGAAGAGGTACGGTTTAAAGGCCGGGCATTCTGTGGTTTATACAGCATTGCTTCTCTATTTTGTCCTGCAAAAGCCGGATATTCCCGTGAAGGCGAAGATGATCATCATCGGGGCACTCGGATATTTCATTCTTCCAACGGACTTCATTCCCGACATGGCGGTGGGTGTAGGATTTACCGATGACTTTGGTGCGTTGGGTCTGGCTTTATTGCAGGTGGCGATGTATATCGATGACGAGGTGAAGGCGCAGGCCAAGGCGAAGTTGAGAGATTGGTTCGGGGATGATGTGGATACGTCAGAGGTTGATGGGAAATTGTAAGAGACAGAGAAAAGCCACCCGCTGAATTCAGAGGGTGGCTTTTCATACGAGATGGTCAATTTCAAGATAGAACTACACTAACACAGAGTTCAATGGATGACAAACTTAAATGATCAGGGATGAGCGGGGCCCTTGCCACGAACTGCAAATTGGTGTATGCTGATGGCGAAAATATATAGGTGACATAGAGAAACTATGTTGGCGTCCAATTGGTTAATGACGATTGGTTATCGTAGCGCAGTGCCTCCTGATTATCGGGGGGCACTTTTATTTATATCTAAGGGGGAATGGGTTGTGTGGATAAAAGACGTTCTGTACGGAGAATACAAAGTGGACAGGGTATTGGAAGAACTGATTCTAAGTGATCCTGTTCAACGATTAAAGGGGATCCATCAAGGCGGAGCCAGTTTCCTGGTCAATGAGGAGTGGGATGTAACCAGATACGAGCACTCAGTAGGTGTAATGCTTTTGATTAAAATATTGGGAGGCCAAGTAGAGGAGCAGATTGCTGGATTACTGCATGATGTATCACATACTGCCTTCTCCCACGTCATTGATGGGGTTCTCGATAATCTTTCTGAGGATTACCACGAAGAGATTTTCGAACAGGTCATCCTTCAATCTGAGATTCCTCAAATCTTGGAGAAGTACGATTATGACTATCGGGACATCCTTCTTGATGATTCCAAATGGTCACTGCTTGAGCAGCCGGCACCTGAGCTTTGTGCAGACCGGGTGGATTATACGTTGAGGGATATGTATAGATATGGGTTTATCTCATTTGAAGAGGTTCACGATTTCCTGGAACAGGTTGCAGTGGTGGAAGGGAAGATCTGCGTGAAAACCATTGATGCAGCTGAGTGGTTTGTTAAAACTTATTATACAGAAGTGATTGACTTCTTCATGAATCCGTTGAATATCTATGGAAATCATTCTCTTTCTAAGGTATTAAAAAGTGCATTAGAAAAAGGATGGATCAGCTTGGATGATTTTCTTGGGGAGGATGAAGAGGTACTCCAGAAACTCCAACACACTGATGACCACATTCAGATGCTCCTAAGTGAACTGAATCAAGATGTATATATAGAAGAAAACAAAGCCGACTACGACATTCACCATAAAGGAAAGGTGAGGCTGATAGATCCCTCGGTTATGAATGGGTATGGTTTGCAAAAGTCGTCTGATATGTCGGAAGAAGTGAGACAAAGGGGAGAAGCTGCTTTTGAAGTCAGTAAAACAGGCAGGTATTTGAAGGTGAATGGCGTTGGTTAGTTGAATAGGGTCCTGCTTTGGGTCGAGCAAGCAAAGCGGGTCGTCTATTAGGATGCCCCGCATTTTATACTGGAAAAACATAATTGGTCATTTTCATGCTCATACTAAAGCATATACGTTTAAAGGAGCGAGTACCATGACTGAATCCCAGCAGACCATGCTTGGCCGTTTAAAAGAGATCCAGGAGAATCAAACCGAAATGTGGACCAGCTATTGGCAGCAATATTCTGATCTTGCCACCTGGCCGTTTTGGGTATTGGCTGCATTGTTTGTTCTTCCTTTGATCATTCTTCTTTTTAGAATAGATAAGCGAAAGGCCCTACTTATAGGGTTTTATGGATATAATGTTCATGTTTTTTTTACATACGTAGATGCGATAGGAGCCAACATGGTGAAGTGGTTCTATCCTTATAAAATTTTCCCGGTGCTGGCGAGCTCGGTCTCACTGGATGTGTCCTTGGTTCCCGTTGCCTACATGCTCATGTATCAATTTACATTAAACCAACATAAAAATTATTATCTATTCATGTTGCTGCTCAGTGCAGTCTTTGCATTTGCTTTCAAGCCATTGCTTGTTGCGTTGGGTCTGTTTGAGATGAGCAGGGGTACGAATTATTTCACCTTATTCATTGGATACGTGGTGGTCGGTCTGATTGCGAAATGGATCACGAATATCTTTGTTTACTTCGAAAAGAAAGCTCATTGATCTTTCATGGTTTCCCGTCTGCCTTACCCATGACGTTGATAAAATCCTCGACAAAGCTTGGATAGTCCAATTCAAGGTAGATGTTGATGTTTTTTTCAGCAGGCTTTGAACTGGGCCTGAAATCAGCGATGGACGTTCCCATTCCTGTTCCCGTGGTCAAGATGTTGATTTCCCTTCTGATAGACTGCCCCATTTCCGGGTTCACCATCAGGGATAGGGTCACGACATCGTGAAGGGGGGCACCTTTTATTCCGGGAACGAGCTTCTTATAAGCATCAATATAGTACTCCATGACTTCATCCATGATTTCAATCAATGGATTATCTGACATCTGCTGGATATAACGGATTTGGTCCATGGTGATGATGGCTTTGTTCGAGACATTCAAGGGAACGACGTAAAGATTGTCCAGATCCCTGACCACCACCTGTGACGCAATGGGGTCCCCATAGAAGTTCGCTTCTGCAGACGGGGTGACGTTTCCGGGAACTAAAAATGCTCCTCCCATAATGTAAAATTCCTTGATGTCCTCGACGATATTCTCACCTAATAAGTAAAGGGAGGCGAGGGATGTACTTCTCCCCACGTCAACGATGGTGATATCGTCCTGGTCCTTGATGATTTTGTAGAGTTCTGAGAAATTGGTCAGTTCACCAGCTAAGCTCTCAGGGGGTCTGATGGGTCCGAGCCCTTCCTGTCCGTGGATCTCAGGATAGTACGTTGGGATTTCCCCTGACGATGGGCTATTGGTTCCCCCGATGATCGGGACATCCTCTCGTCCGGCAAGCTTAAGCAAGTAGGCTATATTATCCGTTGCCTGCTCTTTTGAAGTGTTCCCATAGCTTGATACGATGGCGAGTACTTTAATCTCGGGATTCAGTAAGGCGTACATGATGGCAATGGAATCATCAATGCCGGGATCCGCAAACAAAATGATTTTCTTCATCGGACATTCTCCTAATCAATGATAGTGTACTTATATAACGTATCGATAGAAAAAAGGGATTATGCCTTTGAATGAAGTCTTTCTTCTACTTATCCTCGAATAAATCCTCGTCCCCCTGTGGTTCTTTGATTCCATGCTTTTCTTTCAGGAATCGTCCGATGACCGAGCTATTAATGCCTTCTCGAACGGCTCGCTCGATAATGATATAGAAGATAAAAAGAAAAATAATCAAGATGATGATGCTAATAAAGACGAAAAAGAGTTCCATGGCGTTCACCTCCGAAAATTGATTTGTGTTCGTTTAAATTATCCACCCATTCAACACCATTCCCATATTCATCACCATATGAAAAGCAATTGAAGGATAGAGGCTATCCGTTTTCAACACCACAATGGCATAGAATAAGCCTCCGAAAGAGAAGAGGAGACTCAGAAGTACCGGGATTCCGATGGAGAGATGTAAGAGACCGAACCCCAAGCTTGTCACCGTGACGGCATAAAGGACGGAGACGTTTCGTTTCAACGATGACAACATGATGCCTCTCCAAATCAGCTCTTCTAGTATCGCGTTAAGGATGGTAAATCCTATTGCGAAGAGGAATAGGGATTTCACCTCACTTATTTCTAGGGACCAGATGAGTGGGATGAAGATGGTGCTTGATCCCGCCAGGCCAATCAGTAAGAATAAGGGCAATGAAATGGTGTGCGATGGCATGGAGATGCGCTTTCTCCAATTCGGGAACTCAGTGAAGAATCGGATTTTTTCTTTTGATATCAAGTGTGAGAATGCTAGCGCCATCAAGATGATTAGAAGGAAGCTCCTGTTCAACAGAATTTTCGTTTCTTTTGAAACATTCCACTCGTTGATCCAGCCGGTTGCAAGTTGAAACACCAGTAACCCGAGCAGGAAGAACAGGAATAGGGAAATGACCGATCGGTTCTTTTTAGTAGAAAGATAGAGAATGAGAAAGCCCAGGAGCGGCAACAGTCCCCAATCGTATGTTCTATATGAAAGAAGGATGATTCCTGTGAAAAACAGGGAGGCAGAACTGATAAGGAAAATCGTTTGCTGTGAACGGATCATGGGGGTCCCCCTTGGTTGTTCTTTATAAATACTTTAGCATAATTTTCCTATCTTGTATGAGTCCTTTTTTCGTTAAAGATGAAGAGGCCGTTGCTTGTGGTAAAATTAGGATAAGTTACATAAGAGAGGGGAAAGAACATGTACAAACATATCATATGGGACTTCGACGGCACTCTTTTTGATACATATCCCGTCATGGCTGGCTCCTTCAAGGATACGCTTGAAAGTCATGGAATCGAAGAAACGTTAGAGGAAATCATGAAACAGATGAAGGTATCAATCACATCCGCTCTAAAACACTATGAAGAAAAGTATGGGATTGGGAAAGAATTTGTTACAGCCTACAATTCCAGGAGAAAAAAAGTTGAATTCGACAGGTCCAAGCCCTTTGAAGGAATCGTGGAACTTTGTAAGTATGTTCATGAAACGGGAAGAAGGAATTATCTATATACCCACAGGGGAGAGTCATCGATCAGGATGCTGGAGAGTTACGGATTGACGGCTTACTTTTCAGACTTCATTACCTCACAGCACGGATTTGAGCGGAAGCCGAGTCCCGATGCCATTCAACATTTGATTCGTACACATGATATTGATCAATTGGAAGCAATCATGATTGGTGACCGGGATTTGGATCTGGAATCAGGAAAGAATGCCGGGATCAGCTCATGCTTCTTTACGGATAAGCGGGTAGCGAATCCCCATGCTGATTTTGTGGTTACTAGTGTGGAGGAGTTGTATAAGATCATTTGAGGGAAGGAAGTCGAATGGAAAGGCACTATAAACAGCTCCAGTTACTCCCAAGGGAACGTACGTGAGCAATATATGCAGTTGCTTAATAAGGGCCAGCTTGAGCGAGGGTGGTTCTAGGATATATAAAAGGAATGATTCAGTGGAGGGTCATTCTTTTTGGGGGTTTGAGAAAGTTACGCCATTATGAATAAACGGTAGTAGGATACAGCGATGAGGCCATTTTCTAGGAAGGTGGACGGAACCGGTATCCAATGGACTGTTTTAGTACGGAAATGACGTTAATTACCCTTTTTTAGCTAGTGGAGGATTTTAAAAGGGCTTGTGAGACAGAATTTGGGGTGAGATTCCTCTTAAGCAGATGCATCCAGGGAGGAATTGATCCGGATTGGACCGTTTCAATCCTGATCTCAGATAATTGATCCTGATTTGATTTTATCAATCCCATTTTTAATTTATCGATCCTCTATTAAATTAATTGATCCTACTTGTCGAATTTCCTTTAACTTAACGCGTGCTATGGCTGGAAGGCTTCCACTGAAGCCATTAAGTGTTAAGGGAAATTCTCAAAGGCAGCAAGATGTCCTCAACCAGTGAACCGGTCCCGTTTCTCCTTCATTAATAAATCCTGACATGAATAGCGGCATTTTTCATAAAATATTCTGAGGTGAGAAAAATGCCAAGAGTCAAATATACAGATGCAGACGTTGCCTTGATGGCAAGGATGATGAGAGCCGAGGCGGAAGGTGAAGGAAAACAAGGGATGTTGTATGTTGGAAATGTCATCGTGAATCGGGCGAGAGCGGATTGCCTGGACTTCAAGAAGGTAAGGTCCATCCGGCAAGTCATCTTTCAAGTGCAAGGAGGAAATTATTCCTTTGAAGCCGTTCAAAAAGGTAATCTCTTCTATAACAGAGCGAGATCGGTTGAGAAAAGATTAGCAAAGCAGAATCTGGACTATTGGGCGCAGCATCCGGCGAAATATGCTCTTTGGTATTTCAATCCTTATGCCCCGTGTCCTCCAACTTGGTATGATCAGCCTTTTTCAGGGCAATTCAAAAACCATTGTTATTACGAACCAGCAGCCGGAACGTGTGCCAGTGTTTATTGATAGCGGAGGATAAGTAGATATTTTATAAAACGGGAACTCTTGGCTGGCAAGTGTTCCCCTGTTTTTATTAGGAAAAGAAACTTGTAAAACGTCATAAAAGCTTTTTCAAATTCCATACACAAGACTAACGACTCGTCCATGACGGGTCGTTTTACTATTTATCAATGACTATCCTTGCGGGGGCCAAATGAATTGTAACATTTAAGAACATCGTTAAAAGTATGCAAAACAGGAAAGTTGATGAAAATAAATGAAAGAGAAATAATATATCGTGTGTGTTGCTCTTTTATAACAAGCAGCCTGTTGATAGGAATGAAAAGATAGGATTCAAAAAAGAGAAAGGTGATGATTATATGAGAGCGGTACAAGTAACAGGATATGGGGATGTGGATAAGTTAAAAGTAGTCGATATCCCCATACCTGAACCTAAAGAAAATGAAGTACTTGTAAAGGTAAAGGCGTGTGCCATTAATAATACGGAAATCTGGATGAGAGAAGGTGCATACGGTACCGGTTCAAAATCCGGGTGGCGGCCTGAAGGAGTACAGTTCCCGCGTATACCCGGGTCGGATATTACAGGCGAAATAGTGAAAGTTGGAAATCTGGTAGAGGAATCGATGGTGGGGAAAAATGTTGTTTTATTCCCGTTTACGTCTAGTGGAGAAGCGGGATCTGAACATATTTCTGAGGATATGTCCTTTATAGGCTCAGAAAACGACGGGGGTTATGCCGAATATGTGGCATGGCCAGCTGATCTCTGTTTTGATATGCCCCTTTCCGGTTACTCGGAAAGCGCCGTTTTTTCAGTAAGCGGGTTAACGGCTTGGCATATGGTCAAGCAGATCCAAGTTCAACCTGGAGAGACTGTTATGGTGACGGGAGCAAATGGCGGTGTCGGATCGTTAAACGTGCAAATCGCCTCTAAGGTCTTTGGTGCCAAGGTTATTGCGATTATTGGTGACTTGGGTGCTGAGGAAAGAATGAAGGAATTAGGCGCCACACATGTATTATCGTATAAATCGGGAAATCTTGCCGAAAAAATCCTGGAAGTGAACGGAGGACCTGTCGACTCTGTATTAGATGTGGTGGGAGATGCGTTGTTCTCTCTATCTCTTAAGGTTTTAAAAAAAGGAGGCAAGTTCTGCATTTCGGGATCTGCAGGCGGCCAAAAGACAGAGCTTGATTTCAGAACACTGTATCTAAAGCATATTACCATGTATGGATCGGTGTTGGGGACGAGGCAGGAGTTTCAAGAAATGCTTCAGGCCATTTCTGAAGGGAAAATAGAACCAGTCATCGATAAAGCTTTTCCTTTGGAACAAGCGAAAGAGGCTCAAGTATATTTTAAGAATAAGGGGAAGTTAGGGAAGATAGTATTACTACCTGAAGAATAAATACATTCGATTAATGCGCCAAACAAATGATTTGTCATCATACTTCGAACATGTCATCATTAATTCATACTAAAATAATCGGGATAAGGAGATGATGAAATGAACGTAGCAGTGGTAGGAGCAAATGGACAGATTGGAAAGCAAGTGGTCGGGCTTTTAAAGGAAAGCAGTGAGCATACACCAAGAGCGATTGTGAGAAAGGAAGAGCAGGCGCATTCCTTTGAACAGGATGGTGTTCAATCTTCACTGGTTGATTTAGAGGGAACGGTGGATCAGATTGCGAATGGCCTGAAGGATGCCGATGCCGTCGTATTCACGGCCGGATCCGGGGGCAAAACGGGTGCCGATAAAACATTGCTCATCGACTTGGACGGAGCGGTCAAAGCAATGGAGGCGGCCAAGCAGGCAGGAATCGACCGGTTCGTCATGGTGAGTGCCCTGCAGGCCCATCACCGTGAGAACTGGAATGAGTCCTTGAAGCCGTATTATGTGGCGAAGCATTTCGCGGATCGGGCTTTGGAACAGAGCGGGTTGACCTATACCATCATCCGTCCCGGGGGATTACTGAATGAATCAGGGACAGGGAAGGTAGCCGCAGCAGAGAATCTATCAAGAGGCTCGATTCCGCGTGAAGATGTGGCCAGAACGATCGTGGCTTCACTTACCGAGGAACGTACATTCAACCGAGGGTTCGATCTGATTTCAGGAAATGATGGAATTGAAGAGGCTGTGCGGAATATATAAGGAGAATGAAGGAATGATCATCCATAGGGTGGTCATTCTTTTTTTGTAGAGTAATTACTTGTAAAAAGCCATAAACGAATATAAGTGATTCAATCCTCCAAAACTGGGTAAACTATCCCCACCTATATTTAAGGAGGTCATTAAATGAAGAAGAAGTTAACCGTTTTAGCCCTTGTTTTTTTCTCGGTTTTTTTATTGGCAGGCTGTAATGATAAGGAAGAAGTCAAGAATCCACCGGAAAAGGCACCTGTAGAAAATACGAATAATGAGAACAATGAACAAGGAGCTTTTCCTTTTACAAATTTCGATTTAGATGTTGATTATAAAGATAATAAATCGATCGATGTGGACTATGAAAATGAAAAAGACGGAGTGGAAGCGAAATACCAGGATGACCTCAATGGTCAAAACCTGCTATCAGATGAAGCAATGGACAAGCTCGCCCCTATCTTTGAAGGGTTCGACTTCGATCAAAATACAGACGGGCAAAAGGTCATCCAGCAAGTAAAAGAAGCATTCTCTGTTGAAGAAGGCTATCAGGTATTTGAACTTGAAATTACATACTCTGATGGGGTTGAAAAGGAGTACAGGGAATAAGACTCCGGTTTTTTTGTTAATCGGTATACCGCGACTAAAAGAAACAGCTTTCATTCACGCTATTTCTTTTTTTTTTGAATACGAGGGTGTGAGATGAATCTTTAACCTTATCATAAGCTCCTCCATTGGATAATAAAAATGATAGGAAACATATAAAAGTGAGTTAGATGATGCGGTTATGGTAGGTGGCTCTTCGATCTAGAATATTGTCCTGGATTCGCTGAACTAGAGGTTGGGGACGGCTGTAGAAAAATCGTTTAATGATTATTAACATGGGAATCTCTCCTTTCAATCATTCATTGATTAAGCAATCAGGTTATGGAGATGGGCCCTGCGATCCAGGATATTGTTCTGGATTTGCTGAACTTGGGGTTCGGGACGGCTTTGGAAAAAACGTATAATGATCATGAACATAAAAATCTCTCCTTTCATTAGTTGTTGGTTAACCGATGCTGTTATGGAAGTTTGCACGGCGATCTAGGATGTCATCCGTGACGCGCTTTACTTCTGGGGCAGGATAGTGATTGAAAAATACTTTAATAATGGCAAGCATCGTCATTCCCTTTCTTTAAATATCAGTGTGTTCTTTAAATGATATGTGAGAGCTGAATAAAAAGTGACACATATGTCGTTATTATAATCGACAAAAGTGTCATTTATAACCACTTTTTAATTTTTCTTATAAAAAAGTATTATAATGCAGTATTTTTACTTTTTAACTTTCTGAATAATGGATAAAAAGGATTGAAAATAGATATAAGTATCGCTATAATTAAATTAATAAAACGACATTTATGTCTATTATAAGAGCGGGAGGGTTAAGATGAGTTCATCATTAAGAAAAAATAAACACTTCGTTACCTTAATGACGGCACAGGCTATTTCAAGTTTGGGAGACTGGTTGAGTATTGTGGCAATCATTACGCTGGTTGGACTGAAATGGGAGGCAACACCCATGCAGATGTCCTTTATCATCCTGAGCCTGGCACTGCCGATGGCTCTATTGGGACCGATCTCGGGGACCATTGCAGACAGGATGGAACGAAAGACGTTAATGATTTTTTCAGATGTGGTCAGGGGAGTGCTCATCCTGCTATTGACGCTTGCGACGAAAGTTTGGATGGTGTACGGCTGTTTGTTTCTAATCGGAATTTTCTCTTCCGTCTTTGTGCCGGCAAAGAATGGGAAGTTGAAGGAGCTGGTCCAGGATGAACACATCAAGGGAGCCATATCTCTGTCGTCTACCATCGATTCAAGTACGAAAATCATTGGTCCGTTGGTGAGTGGGATCCTGGTTTCAACGATGGGAACCTACAATGTATTTTATATCGATTCAGCCACTTTCTTTCTCTCTGCGCTTTTCATTTTGCTTTTACCTAAAGCGTTGAATGAAACGGAAGCTGTTGAGGGAATGGAGAAGAAGGGTGGGCCTTCCTTTAAAGAGGAGATCAAAGTCGGGATGGGCTTTATCAAGGAAAGCAGGTTTTTACTGTATGGATTGTTTCTACTGGGTGTCAGCTTATTAATCCTGCAATTATCTGATTCCCAAATCATCGTATTACTTCGTGAGTTGACCGATGTATCTCCTGATCTATTCGGTTATACGGTGACGGGGGCGGGTGTCGGTATGCTCGTGACAGGGATTTTCCTTTCTAAGAAAACAGATTACAACGCATTCTTCTATATGTGCTTCGGAGTGTTAGGTATTGGAATAGGGTTTGGAACGATGGCGATCCTGACGTATTATGATCTAAGCCTGTCATTGCTTTGGGTTCCTGCACTCGGCTTCCTGGCAGGGGGCTCAGCCGGATTTGTTTTTATTCCGTTTCAAGCAGCGGCACAGGTGAAAACTCCTGTTCATATGACGGGAAGGGTATTTGGAGTGGTCAACAGTACAACGACTACAGCAACGATCATCGGGCCATTAGCCGGTGGGGGACTTGCCACGATCATAGGTATCATTCCATCCTTTATTGTCACAAGCTCATTACTGATCGTACTATTCATTGTTTCTGTTTCGGTAAGAAATAAAGTAGAAGAGGGGGAGAAGGATGTCACCGAAAGTCAGTCAGGAACACAAGGAGCAACGCCGCTCTAACTTATTAGAAGCAGCAAAAGAGGTATTTATTGAGCATGGCTATGAAAAGGCCACGATGAAGCATGTGATGGATAAGGCAGGTGTCAGTCGGGGGGGATTGTACCAATACTTTGATAATAAAGAGGATCTGTTCGAAGCGTTGATTGAAGAACAGCAGATGCAGTCGATAGATGAGTCCCTTCAGGCGATGCTTAAACATCAGGGCTCCTACTGGGATGCTTTATTGATGACCTTCCTTGGGGAAGCCAAAAAGCCTACCAATAACATGGATCCATTGGCTCCTTCCAAGCTGGAATACTTCATTACAGGAAGGAATGAAAAAAGAAGGCAGGAGCATGCCAGGAAGCGGTTCGTTCAAGCTTATAAAATGACCATTCACATAATCGAAGAAGGCATAAAAGCGGGAGAATTTGCTCCCCGGTTCGAAGTGGAAGTGATAGCAAAGTCCATTATCTCCTGGATTGATGGCATGGCAGTGGATCATGCCATCTTAGACTCTGAAAGTATACGATTAAAGGAACAAACCGAGATGCTTCTGGAGTATTTGAAATGGGGATTAAATGTGAAGGAATAGATGCAATCGTAGTAGAAGAAAGAAAAAGGAATTCCTGATGAGAGGTTTCCTTTTTTGGATTTGTGATCCCTTAACCGACAAACGTATTGTAATGCAGGAATCCGACATATAGCTCATTTCACTGAATGTATAACGAATAATGAGGAATAATAGTGGCGACAAGCAATTAGGAGGCTACTTGATGACAAGTACTTTTGAAGCTATTTCAGCCATTATTAAAAATTTTGTAGATGAAGCACCTAAACCCCCTTTACATGTCGGTGAAGTCATGGATCTTTGGACAGCATTTACCGCATTTCATGAAGCCCAATCTCTTTATCAAGTAGGACTGAATACAACGAGTGATCAAGATATGGAACACGTGTTACAAAATGCGTTGGAAGGTAGCAAGACTGATACGAAAAAAATAGAGGAATTCCTTTTAAAAGAAGGGGTTCCGTTGCCTTTGGTCAACCCTACAAAACCATCGTCGAATTCAGCTGCGGTGCCTGAAGGAGTTAAACTGAAGGATGATGAGATTGCCAATCTCATATCTGCCAAAGTAGCCACTTCTATCACCTTTTGCGCACAGGCTATGTCCAAGACCGTTCGGACCGACGTCGGATTAATGTTCTTTTCCATTCAAATCAACTTAATGAAATTCGCTGCCCCTTTAAAAAATCTAATGATTGCAAGAGGCTGGCTGAGAATTCCACCTAAATATAATCCTCCTGGGTTACCGGAAAAAAGCTAAGGATTACCTGAACGTAAGGTTGATATATTTGAAAGGGGAAAGAATTGGATTTACAACTGATCACTTGATGATCGAATAATTTAGTATGAAGAAGTTCATGAACAATAGTCTACGAAGGAAGTTTATCTTAAAGGTAAGCTTCCTTTTTTTTGAATTAATCCTTGAGATGAGCAGAGTGTTTTGAAATAATTGGAATTGATCGGTATAATTGTAAAATTCGAGTCAAAGGGAGAGAATCTAGTGAAAGAAATGAAAATTTTCTCTTTTTTATTTATATTGTCATTGCTTTTCTTGAGTGGATGCCATTCAAGTCCTGTTCAAGAGGAGAAGGGTCTATTTCAATATAAAGCTTCTTATGTAGGGGATAATGGTGCTGTTGGCCAAATTACCAGGAGATTGCCAAATCCGGATGGTGAACATATCAGTGGATTGGAGGTTCAAACGAAAAAAGAGCCCTATGGCATTACACTGAATTACATCAATGTATAGAAAAGTGAAGGTATAAAAACAAATTACAAAGAGCTTGCTCTTCATAATGCCAATTATATCCTTGCATTAGTTGAAAACGCAGAATGGGTGAAATTTCATTTTGTTGAACGGGAATTCAGCGTAACCAGAGAGGAACTAGAGAACTTGTATGATAAAGATATAAAACAATTTTCAAGCGAAGAAGAACTGAGCAAGTTCATCCAAGGATATTTGGAGGATTCGGATAGAGTGAACAATTTTTTTGAGTGAAGAGGTATGATGGTAATCCTTTTGTATAAAAGATTACCTCTCTTGCCACAATCAGCTCGACCGCTAATTAAGAAAAAAGGTGAGAAATGAATGTATAGACATATGCCTTTGAACTATATATGTCCTTTTTGTTTGGCGGTAAATGGAGAAGAGGACGAAGAAAATAAGAGAGTTCAAACGAAGCAGCAGGATATTATTTATAAAGATGATCATGTAACAGCATTGATTGCAACCTTATGGTGGCCAAATAATAAAGGGCACGTGATCATCATACCGAATGATCATTATGAAAATATCTTTGATCTGCCACTAGAAATAGCTACTAGAATACATGAGTTGGCCCGGCAGGTCGCTCTGGCACTCAAGGAATGCTATGGCTGTGATGGTATCTCAACAAGACAGCATAATGAACCTGGTGGCAGTCAGGATGTCTGGCATTATCACCTGCACGTTTATCCTAGATCTTTTGATGATGACCTTTATCTTACTCATGGGGTGTTAAGTGACCCATCGGACCGTTTCGTTTATGCGGAAAAGCTTAGAGGATGGTTTCGTTCTAATAGACTGAGTGAAATAAAGCAGGCGGGTGAATGAAATCTGAAACTATTTATCAGAATTTTCGTAAATGTATGTTTGGATAGGAGTGAAACATATGGAATTAAAAGTAACAAAGAAAGACGAAAACTTAAATATCAAATGACAATTAAGCAACATCACTATTCCATTATCCGATATTAAAGAGGTGAGAGATGATGATACATCTAGCGGGGAAGGCAAAACAGCAATGAGAATAGGTTATCCATATGGACACACGGATAGAGTCATGATCCAAACAAGTTCAGAAACGTTATTCTGTTCACGAGTAATGGTGGTTTGAAAGAGAAGATTTTGTCGTCGTACATTGGAAGTCAAAGTGCACGGTCCTGATCACTACGCGGACATCGGGTTAGTAAACTATTATAAACAGGGGGAAATACATATGAACAAAACCATCACCATTCTTCACACCAATGATCTTCACGGAAACTATGAACTGGTCGTACGGCAGGCTGCGTACATAAAGGAACGTGTCAGTGAGCTTAAAGCACGAGGGGAAAGTTATTTATTGCTCGATGGCGGGGATCATTTGGATATGAGCATCAATGAGTGTCTTGCGACGAATGGCCATATGCATTTGGATATGCTTTCGGATGTCGGGTATCATGCGATGTCGGCGGGGAATAATGAGCTGCTGAGATCGACACCGGAATTAATACGAAAACATAGCCGGAAATCAAGTGTCCCGTGGTTGTTATTGAATCTCGTAGAGGGTGACGGGACTCCCATCGGCGGGATGAAAGAAACGCTTCTTGTGACAGTGGATAACGGTGTGAAGGTTGGACTTTTTGGAGCGACTGATCAATTCGGGGATCTTTATGAGAACAAGCACGGATTTAAGAATCTGGAAACCCTTGGGGGAATAAAAAAAGCTGTGGCGGATCTGAAAGAACAGGGGGCAGATGTCATTGTCTTTCTATCCCATCTGGGCTATGGTGCCGATGTGGAGATGGCGAAAGAAGTCAGCTGCCTGGTCGATGTGATCGTTGGGGCTCATTCTCATACGGTGCTTCAACGTCCCGTTGTGGAATCAGGTGTCGTGATTGTTCAAGCTGGGTCACACGGACAATATGTCGGGGAGTTGAAATTGGATTTACATATCGAGAATGGTCTTGATAAGATCAAGTCCTTTGAGGGGAAATTGGTTGAGATCACTCCCGAGTCAGAAGCCGATGCCAGTATGGAAGCCATTTTAGAAAAGGGTCGTGAGGAAACGAATGAGTTTTTCTCTGAGGTATTGTACACGACCAGTGAAGAACTTACTCATGCTGATGTCATTCAGTTAATAGCAGATGCCGTGCGGGACTACTGGAAGTCTGAGATTGGCATTATGTATGGGGGAGCAGCAGTGGATGAGGGGCTGGAAACCGGCGATGTAACGAAGGGGGATGTGTACAATCGATGCAGAAGCATGCATTCCCCAGTGTTAATGGAGCTTAAGGGTGAACAAATTGCCGGTTTGATAGAGGATTGTTTGAATCAAGAGGTTATCTCCAAGCCTGTATATGGGAATGGTTTCAGGCCGCATGGGATTGCGATCGGGGCTTTAGCGTTCTCCGGCGTTACGTGGAGAGATAATGACGGCGTAATTTCCGATGTTAAAGTGAATGGCGAAGGCCTGGTCGGAGAGAAGGTGTACAAGGTTGGGACCGGTTCGCCGTTATTGTATAAAGAGGTATGTGGATACGCTTCGGTGAAAGGGAACAAATTAGTCGAGGTTGGAAAAACAGAAATGGTGAAGGATGTGTTTATGGATTACTTAAGAGCCAATCGGGAGAGTCCAGTCAAACTCACTCGTTAAATGGCATAGAGCTGGGCATGGGATGTATGAACCGGATGTCAAAATACCACTGGAAACGATCAGCGGTGCTGAAGCCACTGATCGTTTTTACTGTGTCTGCCCCTGAGCTGTTTTTTTCTTTCTTGACTTCCAAAAAACCACCAGCCCCAATATCAACGGAAGAATGAATTGTACGGGAATATGAAGGTAATAGGGGACGAGCTTCAATCCCACATGTAAGTGCTCGGCGATGTCGTCACTTCGATGGAGGGAAAGCAGGTAAACGGCCACCAGTAAGAGGAGCACATGCCAATTCTTTTGTTTTAACTTAAACAACTGAGTCAGGACGACCCGTGCGGCGTAAAGGAAAACGGCTACTTTCATAAATCCCCCACCAATTAATAGGAGGTAGGTGAAAATCTCCAAGTGTTCGACAATACCTAAATAGGTAACCAGTTCCATCGCTTTCACAAAAGGAAAGTAATAGGTGTTTGCGAAAGGGGCGTGGAGGATTCCGATGACCAATTCCATCGTGATCATAACGACCAGGCCCGCGAGGACGATCGGTATCCATACGACCTTTTGGAGTTTTTCTTTCTTGACTATCGGTAGCAGTACTAGAAATACTACAAGCTCCCCGTAAGGAAAAGTAAGTCCTGTAGGGATAATCATTTTTTTTAAGGGCTCCCAGCCTTGTGCGAAGAGAGGCAGCAGGTATCGGGCTTGAAATTCCTCTGAAAAGAAACCCAGCAACCATAGGGTGACCAGAATCAACAAGGAACAAAAAGCCATGATGACAGCGCTCCTCGCTACTGCTTCGATCCCAAGCATGGTACAGTAAGCAACTACGAGCAGGAATGGAATGGATGCGATCCAGTTAGGGGCGTCAGGAAAGAGCAGCTGGGTTGTAAAAAAAGCAAAATCATTCATCACTCTCCCCGCTATGTAAAGGAAATAGAAGCTGAATACCAAAGCAATGACCTTGGCTAATAGGGAACCGAACCCCATTTCCAAGAGAGGGATGAATTCCTTCCAACCGCTCCTTTTTAACAGGTAGAGGTAGAAATAGAACAATGGTACTCCGAAACCTATCTCTATCAATATGGCCAGGATGCTGTCTTCCATGGCCGTGAAGTTCAAGCCGACCACAACGGTGCTTCCGATTAGAAAAAGGAGCATCATCGAACATACTTCAAGTGTGGTTATGGATACTTTGTTCATGAAATTCCGTCCTCCTTTTTCTTTATTGCTTGATGTGACCGAATCTGATGAGCTGCACATCCACATTTGTATCTACGTTCATCGAAGAGAGGAAATGTTTTTCTTTCCGTTTCTTTTTCCATACATCTGGCTGCTGGCGGTAGAGGGCATCCTTGAGTCCCAGGATGTCGGTTCCGTCCTCATGCGCTTTCTGGATTAATTGATCTATATCCGATTTAATCTTTGTTTCCATTTGTTTCTCAAGCTTTTCCTTTAAAGCCAGTTTGGTGAAATCCTTTTGACATGCTATTTGTTCCAAGTTCCCTTCGATCAACACTTTCAGACGAAAAGTGGTAGGATCACTGTCTGTCTTCAGAGAAGAAGACGTCTGAATCGTATTGACGGTGAACGGTTTTTCTGTATCCGGGCATTGATTGGATATGGATACCACCTGGTTGACTCCTTTGATCAAAGCAAGCGTATTGCTTTCTTCTGTCGTCAAGTAAGAGTGAAGCTTCTCTCCTTTAAAGGTGGCGAATCCTTCAAGTGAAACCTGGGTTGCCGGAGTAAAATCTTCAATATTCTCCTTAGATGTTCCTTTTTCCACATCTCCGTGAATCTCCACGTACGGAATGACGATGTCGGAGGTATTGTCTTCTAAATAGCTTTTGATCCTCTCGGAAGAAGTGTTCACCAAATGCCCCCAGGATTTTTTCGAATTCTTCAGCATGATATTCGTGTACAAAGCGGATAGTTTCTGCTGCGGGGTGAATAATTTTAGAAATAGATCCGGACTTTGATTTTTTAATATGATGGTATTGATCTGTGCCGGAATTCTTGAATCACGGACAAGAAAATCCAACGTTTCTCCCAAACCTTCCTCCTTAGCAAGTTTCTCGCTCAAAACCACGACTTGTAATGTATCGAGGATGGGCTCTTTCAGGCTGTCTTTTTTGATCTTCTGGATGGCCTCAGGTATGGTTCTTCCCATTTGAGTATAGGTGAATCCACCTGTCGGGTCCGTCGCATTCTTCTGATTGGCAGAAGGGTTGAACACCTGCAGTGTAATGGCATAGTGGTCATCCAATTTGTCAACTCCGAGACCTGCCACAAGTTCAACTTCATTTAAAAGGCTGCTCTTCACATATCCGACGATAAAGGTTCCCAAAATGATAAAAAGGATCGTGATGAGACGTAATTTTGATAGATTCACGAGTCACTCTCCTTTTTAGGCTGTTCTTCCATTGGTTCCTCCTTATGAAACGCAGGAATGGTCTTGTTAATGTCAGGTATAGGCTTCCGGATGAATACATCTTTTGCCATGTCCCGCCTTGTAAACGGCGAGATGGGGGCAAGATAAGGAACTGTGAACGATCGTAAATAGCAGAGATGTACCAAAAGCAATAATGTAAATAGCGCAAGGCCATACAACCCTAGCAGGGATCCAATGAGTATCAAACTGAGCTTAAGGATCCTGACTGAATAATTCATAATGGCAATCGGAACGAGACTTGAATAGATGAACGAAACACTGACGATCACAAGGGTAATGGGCTGAACGAGCTGTGCTTCCACAGATGCCTGGCCGAATACGATGGCACCAAACAGAGAGAGGGTGATGATCACGGCCTGGGGAAGGCGGCTGGTCCCCTCAAAGATGGCATCCGTCAATGTCACGATTATAAGTACCTCAAAGACGGTGGGAAATGGCACGAGTTCCTGTTGTGCCGTAAATCCCAACAGTAAATTCACAGGCAACAGACCCTTGTGGAAGGTCGTGAATGCCACATACAAACCAGGTATATAAAGAGCTACCCAAAAGAAGAGAAAACGAAGGGGGCGAATATACTTAGTGGCTTCACTGTGAATATAATAATCATCAGCTGACTGAAAGAACTGGATCAAGACAGCCGGGGCAATCAGGGTGAACGGACTCCCGTCCACGACGATGCACACCCGTCCTTCGAGAACCTCTGCCGCGGCGACATCCGGTCTGTCGGAATTCAAGACTAGTGGAAAGAGGGTTTTGGACTCTTTCGTCAAGTACTCAGAGATATAGTTGGAACCGATGACAGAGTCAGCTGAGATTTGTTCAAGCTTCTGTTTGATATCAGATAAGATGTCTGGATCAACCATGTGATGCAGATAGACAAGAGATATAGACGTACTTGTAATATCACCATAGGTTTGAGTTTCGACTTGAAGAGACGGGTTCTTGATGTATTTTCGAATCAGTGCCACATTTCCACTCCGGCTTTCTGTAAATCCCACATCCGGCCCCTGAACCGTCCGCTGTCCCTTTGGACTTGAGAGGGATCGTTCCTCCCACTTGGAGGTATCGGCGGCAAGGATCTCCGAATGCCCATCAAACAGAATGATGGTGATTCCATCCACCAGCTTGCGAAGGATCTTGTCCATTTCTTTCACTGTTTCCACATCTGTGATTTGGAGTACCGACTCTATCAAGTAAGGGATGGAAAGACTGTCATCTTCGGCTATGGGCTGGGTCAATAAAGGTTCGATGATATGCTCCTGGATGGACACGGTATCCACGATGCCATCTATATAGAGGAGGCAGGCCGAAAGACGTCCTCCGGATAACTTCAAGTATCTTGATTTAACATCCGAGCTATCACTCAAGCTAGCAAGAATCCCGGCTACCCGGTCTTCCAACGTTGCGGGTTGATTCATGTTCATTACGCTCACCCTTTAGACTATGTCAGTATGGTAGTATGCGCTAAGATTGCTTGATTATTCCATAGGGGAGTCATTTTTTATATAGGGAAGGAGAAGATTGAAATCATGACAATAAATTCTATCAGGAAGTTGGATCGAAAAGCAGAAGTCAGTCCGGAAATTCCAATATTCACAATAACTCCAGCGATTTGAACAACAATCATAACTAACAGCCGGGTGGTCTTCGGAAACTCAAAAAGACCTGTCGATTAGCGACAGGTCTTTTTGAGTTGATGTGTATTGATAAGTCATAAATGTTCTAATCGGGTTAAAGCGGAATGGATATCATCATAGGTTTCCTTTGTGCCATTCTGAATGATGATAAATGATTCTAATTCCTTTGAGTACGAAACAAACAATGGTTCCGAACAATGTTCAGTGAAGGAATGAGTAATGTCACACTCTGAATAGGTTTGGAGGGTCTGCAAGATTGTAAGAAGCTCTCGGTTTTCTGACATTTTCTTTATCTCCTTTCGAAAAAAGGGAAGGAATTTGTCGGTTTTGGATAATATTAACACAAACATGAGATGCTTGTAAGTGAGAAAAGTCATACGATAAATTAACTGAAAAGAGGGATAGCAACTCATTTTTAGATGAACGCATTGAAGAGCGGGCATCAGTATGTAAATCACTCAATGAAAACATGAATGAAAATACGTTGACCGTGGAAACTATGAACGATGCAACTCATGAAAACCCATAAAAACCCATAAAAGCTTTCATTTACTCTCTAACAAATTGAAATTGAAAAGGATCTTTTTATAAAAAATAGTTGATCGTAGGGGGTCGTGTATGAAAGAACAATATGATCGAATAAGAGAAAAGGCTTTGAATGTTGTTCACGAGAATACTGTGTATTGGCAGGAATATTGTTTCCTATCCCCACGCTGGTGGTTCTTAATAGGACTCTTCATCCTGTCCTGGTACTTCTATTTTCGTTTAACGAGAAGAGAGGAGATGCCGAGGCTGCTCTTTCTTGGGTTAATATGGATCATAGTGGCAGCGAACCTGGATGGGCTTGGATTTGAGCTTGGGTTATGGGGCTATCCGTCACAATTAATCCCTATTCTTCCAAAAGCATATGTCTTTGACTATGCATTAATCCCTGTTACCTACATGCTTCTATATAAATACTTCCCTAAAGGGAAATCCTTTTTGTATGCGAATATCGTTCTAGCAGCATGTGCATCGTTTATTGCTGAGCCAGTGTTTGAATGGTTAGATATTTATAAAGTATATCATTGGAAGAGATGGTGGTCTTTTATCATCTATATCATCCTTTCCTATGGGATAAGATGGCTGGTTGAGGTTGTATTTGATTCTGAGTCGGGCACTGATAAGAAGTGAAACGGATATTGCTGTCGTGCAATATACTCACCCCATGACACCAACTACCAGAATATTTAGTAAGACCTAGAAGTGTGGTGGGGACAGAATCGTTCTTCCTTCGTGTATCTGGGAACGATAATAAAGGAAAATCCTTTCCTTGACGGATCATGGAAAGGGTCTGTGTCATTTTCTAAATCCATCACCGGTAGGAATGATCATAAGACTAATCGAACTCATAATAGAATCCACCATTCATGGGCGTGACCAACTCAACTGAAGGATGGTGTGTAGATCATACTGTGCGTCATAAGATGGTTGGCAAAGCCCTGCCCCTGGTGCTTTCATCGATAGAGAACGAGGTTAGTAGTCTTGCCTTTTTTGATTAGAAGTGTATTTACGAAGTTTTCCCCCTTTTTCCTAAGCAAAATATCCGACGGGTTCGACGTCATGCGGGATCACTACATGGGTGGTGCCTTTGAAATAGAGGGATGATGGATTTGATCGAGTGGCATGCTGGTGAATTCCAGCTGGTCTTCCGGCAGGTGGAAGTTGCTAAGATAGTCCTTTACGGTTAAATAAAGATTTGGGCCAGCTTGAGGAATGGAATGAACAGTGACCGGGGGAGGGCTCCCATCGATCATCCGGTTTGAGGTTTGAATAGAAGTCCATCGGTCCTCTTTTTTCTGTCTTTCAACGGAAAAGGACGTTAGTTTAGCTAGATTCGGTTCCTTGAGTGATAATGAGTACCGGAATTAGAGTGAAATTCTTTATTGGGAATCCCTTCTGCTATGGAATTGATCCAAATCGGACCATAATCGATCCTGATATAAAATGATTAATCCTGCTTAAACTTTTTTGAACCTTTTTTGATTTATTAATCCTCTTTTAAAATAATCGATCCGCCGTGTCGAATTTTCTTTAGTATGGTAGCCGGGTGATCGGCCCCGTTGCTCTTAATGCAGTTGCTTGAACAATAGATTTGGGACTCTCGATCAATTCCATTCATGACAATGCTTCCGTTCATATGTATCGTTGTATTTGATAAAGGCATGGTGTGATCATCCTGTTCAGTGTTAGGAAGAAATTATAGTCTATTTGGAATTTTAGGGCAAATAGGAGTTGGAAAAATGTTCAAAATGGATTAAAATAAGAACGTATGTTTTGTTCGGAACTAAGGTAGGAGGAGCTTATGATGACTCAAACAAAATACAAAACAGTATGGAATCTCGACAGCATCTTCAAAGGAGGAGGCACATCACCTGAATTACATGATCATATGAAGTGGACGGAAGCCAAAATTATGGAGCTGGAAGAAATGGTGAAAGAGTGGACGGCGGTAATAGATTCGGATCAACTAGTCGATGTTCTTAATCGACTTAGGGATATAAAGATGTCCGTATCACAAGCAAGATCCTATGCTATCTGTCTTCTTTCCGAAAATCCGAAAGACCAGGGCGCACAATTCTACAGAGGGGAATCCACGGCTCTTCAATCAAAATATGATTCTATCAACAGTGACCTGAAGAGGAAATTAGCCCATACGGAGGAATCGGAGTGGATGAGCCTGCTTGCATCAGAGGATCTGAAGGAGTATCGCTTCACCCTTCAAGAGTGGCGGGAAGAAGCGGACCGGGAGCCTTCGCAGGAGGTGTCGGACCTTATGGCAGACGGGTACCATGCCTGGGGGCAGTTCTATCAATCGTTCATGAGCAGCATTAAGGTCCAGGTAAAGGGTCAGGATTTCTCTGTAGGGCAGGCCATCAATCTGCGTTCGCACCACGATGCTTCGATTCGAAAAGAATCTCATGAGGCGCTGGTGGAAAAGTGGACCGGGCTTGAGGGGCAGTTTGCGCAAATCTTGAACCATCTGGCCGGTTTCCGGTTGAATATGTATAAGAGCGTGGGAATTGAGGACGTCCTCCATGTTCCTCTGGCCCAAAACCGGATGAAGGAAGAAACGCTGAATGCGATGTTTTCGGTGATGGAGAGATATAAAGAACCGTTTGCCCAATACTTGAATGTGAAGGCAGACATGAACGGCGATGCCAAAATGAAGTCTTATCACTTTTGGTCCCCAATGAATCATCACCATCAAGGAATGGAATACGGAGAGGCTGCGGCTTTGGTCGAGGAGCAATTTCTCGCATTTGGTACCGAAATGGGACAGTTTGCAGAGACGGCGTTCCGTGAAGGCTGGGTCGAGGCAGAAAATCGTCCGGGAAAGTCTGCAGTTCCCATTTGCGCGGCGTTTCCGTTGACGGGGGAGTCCAGGGTGTTCCTGACATTTCCCGGCACATTCAAAGGGGTATTGACCCTTGTGCATGAACTTGGTCATGCCTTTCATAACCATGCGATGAAATCAGTGAACGGGATGAACAAGTCCTACCCCATGAGCCTGGCCGAAACGGCTTCGACCTTCGCAGAGATGATTATTCTCGAGGCGGCCATGGAGAAAGCGGAGACGGAGGAAGAGAAGCTGTTCATCCTTGATGAGAAATTAAAGCGCAGTGTCATGAACTTCATGAACCTTCATGCCAGATTCATCTTTGAAAAAAACTTTCACGAAGAACGGAAAAAGGGGTTCGTCCCCGCATCACGTTTGAACGAACTGATGGAGGCTGCCTTAGAAGAAGGGTATGCGGGTTCCCTGGATGAGGTCCCGATTCACTCGTGGGTATGGACGCCCCATTTCTATAAAACAGAATCTCCTTTTTATAACTTTCCTTACACCTTTGGATATTTACTTGCACTGAATCTCTTCGTCAGGGCAAAGGAAATGGGGAAAGGATTCGAGGAGCAATACATGAACCTCTTGCGGGATTCAGGGCGCATGTCGGCAGAAGAACTCGTCATGAAGCATCTGGGAGAAGACATTACGGAGGAAGCCTTTTGGGAAAAAGGGATGGCGTTGTGTGTAGAGGATAGTGAGGAGTTTGTGAGATTAGCAGCTTATCTTCATAAAGAGGAAACCTAATGAATAGGATTCAAATGTGATTCTGAAATCGATTTGAGCGGTGATGTTTGAAGATGTATTTTACGAGAAAAATAATCACGAATCATAGGGAGAGAGTTCATGGACAAGATCTTACATAACATAGCCAATCTATTAAACCAGCAAGATCGAAAAATGGTCATCGGTATTTCAGGACATGGTGCTTCGGGTAAAACCACGTTTGCCAAGAAGCTTTTGACGCTGCTGGAAGGAAAGGATATCAATTATATCAATGCCGATCCCTATATCGTCAGTTCTGGCGTAAGAAGGCACACCTCCATCCAATATGAGTACAACAATGAAATCCATCAATCCAAAATGACTGCCTGCCATCCGGCTGCCCACCATGTATTGGCTCTCGATCGGGACGTTAAGATGGTAAGGGAGGGAATGGACTTCTATACCATGGACGTCCCTTATGAAAGAAGTCAGCTCATCTCCTCCCGAATCAACTTGACGATTGTAGAAGGGATGACGGTTGCATTCAGCAACCCCGACTTATACGACCTTAAGATTTACTTTTACACAGATGGCGAGACAGAGCTTATAAGAAGAGGAATCCGCGATGTTTCCGAAAGAGGCATGGATGTCGAGTATTTACGGAAAACCCATGACGAACGCAGAATCCAATATGAGGTATTTATGCATCCGAAGCATGAGAATTTTGATGTAGTGGTGAGGAATTCGGATGAGGGGTATTGGGTGGAAAAGGATATGGAGTGGTCGTAAGTGTAAACAGGAAGCTTATCCGAATGTGGGCAGGCTTCTTTTAGTGAAAATAGTGATTGAGTGTGATGGTTTATTTTGACATAATTGGAATTAAGGGAGTTTGTAGACAACGCAAAATAATGGAGGTCAAATCGTGAAGAGACCTATAGGTGTATCCATCATAAGTTATTTCTATATTTTTGGTGCAATCGTATTATTATTTACCGCTATTTTTTATCAGGCTGCTGCTGATACGATTAGCATTTCTGAAAGGTTTGGAGTACCGATTATGCCTGAACGATTCATGAGAGTAGTAGTGGCGTTCTTTTCCTTAGTGATGGTTTATGGGTATATGAGATTGAAAAAATGGGGTTTTTGGCTATTCATCGCGTACTCCGTGTTGTTTGGGGTGATCAGTTTCCTATTGTTATCTGTACAGCCCGATCAGCCTTTTATAGGGAATTTTATTTTTTCGGTGATTGTCTTGACGTATACGATTTATGTGAAAGAGGCATTTTTTAGATCTACTCACGAACATCGTATAAATTAATTCTGAGGAAAATTATTATTGAAGTGGAGGGGTGTTATTTATGACACAAAACACACAGGATATATATTCACCGCCAAAACATATCGTTTCAGCTGCCACCATTGTCATCAATAACCAACAGGAAATCCTGTTGATAAAGGGACCAAGGCGTGGATGGGAAATGCCCGGTGGTCAGGTGGAAGAAGGGGAGTCGTTGAAAGAGGCTGCGATCAGAGAGACGAAAGAGGAAACAGGAATGGATGTGGAGGTACTGGCATTTTGCGGGGTATTTCAAAATGTGAAAAGATCCATCTGCAACACTCTGTTTCTCGCGAAGCCTGTTGGAGGCGAACCGACGACTTCAGAGGAGAGTCTTGAGGTGGGCTTTTTTTCGATTGAGCAAGCGCTCGAGATGGTGACTCATTCGAATTTCAGAGAGCGGATCGAGCTTTGTTTGGAAGAGAGTCAGCATCCATTTTATATTGAGTTTTAGGGGGATTCAATCTTCCAGGAATGGTGTACAGTTGAATCTCTTTTTGACTGAAAATTGAAACTTTTTAAGGCCTCCACTCGTAAGTATTAGTAATATACGAGGGGGTATATAATATGAAGAAATTCATAACACGAACGTCATTACTAACGGCTGCGATACTTGCTATAGCTATCTGGGTCGGGAGCCTTCTGTTCTCTTTTTCTTACGGAGAATGGAGCTTTTTTATCGGACTGGGATTAACGGTCGGACTTTTCTTTTTTAACAGTAGTGGTGGTGCCTTATCCAAAGGAGCTACTTTGGAGGCGAGTGAGGCAGGATGGAAGATCCAAAAGGACAATGAATTGAAGGCAAATGTAGGTTCAGTGTTTTATGGAGCTGTCTTATTTACGCTTATCAGTTTTGTCATTATGATGATTACCTATTTTTAAAATGTGTGGTTAATAGACAAGGAGAGATAGTATGGTCCATTTTTACGGAACTCCCACTTTGGAAACAGATCGACTCATCCTTCGAAAATTGGATCTCGACGATATTCAAAGCGTCTTTGGCCACTGGATGTCGGATGAGCGGATCGCCGACAATCGAGTTAGTCCGGCACATAAGACCGTTGCCGAAACGCAGGAGCGTGTGGAGAGGATTGTGAGTGGGTATGAATCGAAGGAGTTTTGTCACTGGGGCATTGAACTCAAAGATGATGGTGTACTCATCGGAGAGATCGATTTATATGATTTTGGCCACTCTACAGGGAATTGCGAGGTCAGTTATTCCCTTGGATACAATTGGTGGAATAAAGGATATGGTACCGAAGCCTTGAAAGCGGTCGTGGAATTTGCCTTTATACATATGGACGTTCATAAAATATCCGCCGCCCATAATACGGATAATCCGGCTTCAGGCAGGATCATGACGAAAGCAGGGATGGAGCAGGAAGGGATCATCCGGCATATGATTCGAAATGCGAAGGGTCAGTATAAGGACTGTGCTGTTTATGGGCTTCTTCGGGAGGATTATGTTAGAAATCATACTAAATCCCATATCCTTGTAGGAATGTAAGGCGCTATGGTAAATCAAACAGGTTTTTTTATTCAGTTGGTGTAACGGTTAAGTGACAAACGTTCAAATTAAATTAAGGGGAGCTTATCATTAACTTGAATAAGCTTCACTTTTTTGAGGATTTCCTCTGCACATACTTTTAGAAGGCTCTTTTCGTGAAATTTGTTGCTATTGTAGAGGGAAAGTAGTAGTTGATTTACGCTATAGGATGATCTTTATTGAAGCATTGAATGGTTTTCCTAGTGCGTTTCCAATCAAATGTTAGATACGATCGTATTTTATAGAATACCACAGGGTGAAAGAAAATTCGGGGACGAAGAAGTTTGGGGAATGGTATCATCGCAAGGATTTGGTTTACGATATGAGGGATACAAATGATTGGCGGTTTGTATAGTGGCTATTTATTCGATCAATTATTGGTTTTGTAGGAAAGCGTTCATAAGCAAAGCTATCCCAATCTATTTGGGAATCCTCTATCGTAATATGTTTGAATAAAATCTCATAATTAAGTAAAATCATAATATATTATTTTATATTAACGTCTGGAGGGATACTAATGGGACAGAGAAGCTAAGATACGACTCAGCTGAGCGATGCTGCGTAACATTCGGTTCAATGATTCAATCCGGGTTGCTGGAAGCTGGACGGTCTACTTCTCAATATGGGTTCTATTCAATCCCTTCTAGAGATAAGCAGTTTTCACTTCATGCTTTCATCGATCTAGCCATTCACTTGGTGTATGAAATTTATCATGATGGAGGTGTAAGCCTTATCTAAGGATAAGGCTGCTAATTGACAACGTCTATAAACTTAATTTTAATTGTTTTATTGATTGCTTTAACCGCTTTTTTCGTAGCGACGGAATTTGCGATTGTAAAGGTACGGGGTTCCAGGATTGATCAGCTCATAGCGGAAAATCGTAAAGGATCGATTGCCGCTAAGAAGGTCGTGACTCATCTTGATGAGTATCTATCTGCTTGCCAGCTTGGAATTACGATTACGGCACTTGGTTTGGGCTGGCTGGGTGAGCCGACTGTGGAGAAGATTTTGCATCCACTTTTTGCTTATTTCGAGTTAAATGAAGCGATCACGCATATCCTGTCCTTCGGTATCGCCTTTGCCCTTGTGACATTCCTTCACGTTGTAGTCGGGGAACTTGCGCCAAAAACGGTGGCGATCCAGAAAGCCGAAGCCGTCACGCTATTATTCTCCGGCCCGATCATTTGGTTTTACCGGATCATGTATCCTTTTATCTGGTTCTTAAATGGATCTGCACGTGTGCTTGTGGGAATCTTCGGGTTGAAGTCGGCTTCGGAGCATGAAGAAGTTCATACAGAGGAAGAGCTTCGGATCCTGCTTTCGGAGAGTTTTAAAAGCGGTGAAATCAATAAGAACGAACTAAAGTATGTGAACAACATCTTTGAATTCGATGAACGGATTGCGAAGGAAATCATGGTCCCACGAAAAGAAATCGTCTCCCTTTCCATAGACGATACGCTCGAGGACGTGATAAATACCATTCGAAAAGAGAATTTCACGCGTTATCCTGTCGTGAACGGCGATAAGGATAATGTCAAAGGATTCGTAAATATGAAAGAGCTTCTGACAGAGGCGATGGTCAACGAACTGGATACGAACTTTACCCTTCGACCTTTTGTCAATCCCATCATTACAGTCATCGAGACGATTCCGATTCATGACCTGCTTGTCAAGATGCAGAAAGAGCGGGTTCATATTGCCGTTCTGATTGATGAATACGGAGGTACATCAGGAATTGTGACGGTTGAGGACATCCTTGAAGAAATCGTCGGTGAAATCCGGGATGAATTTGACGAGGATGAAGTAGCTGAAATCCGAAAACTCAAGGATGGTCATTACCTTCTTGATTCAAAGGTTCTCATCAATGATGTCAACTCTCTTTTGAATATAACCATTGACATTGGTGAACTGGACATCGACACCATCGGCGGCTGGTTCATGACACAAAACCTCGATGCCAAAGTCGGCAGCTTCATTGAGGAAGAAGGGTATCGCTTTAAAGTGATTGAAAAAGACGGGATCCAGCTCCGCTATATAGAAGTGACAAAGATATAGACACCAAAAGAAGCAACCGGCTCAAGAAAGCTGGTTGCTTCTTTACTTGTAATACCAAGGCAACATCCTGATTTGAAAGGAGTCTTCATATAAAAAGGAGGATACAGCATGCGACAAAAGCACATCACTATTACTCCGTTTCACCCCGACTATGCCCAAGAAACCGTGAACATGTGGCGGGAAAGTAAAGAAACAGCCATTGATCAAAAAGAAAAGCACAGCGTGGACAGTCACCTCTTTTTTTTAACCCATATCCTGCCTGAACAATATCAAATCGATTTAGCACGAATAGATGGAAGAGTAGTGGGAATGGCCGCATATAATGAAACGGAAATCAGTCAGCTTTACATTCATGTCGATTATCAAGGTGTTGGAATAGGTCAGACCTTATTGGATAAAGCGAAAACGCAATCGAGTGGCCGCTTAACCTTATATACGTTTGAAGTGAATCGAAATGCTCAGCGATTTTATGAAAAGAATGGATTTATGATTATCGGCAGAGGGAAGGAGAATGAAGAGAATCTGCCGGATATTAAGTATGAATGGCGTCTAAAAGAGTAGGGGGATTTAGATGAGAAAATACAATGGTCTTGTATCAATCTTCATCCTGATTGTCACGTTCTTGATTTTACAATCCCTCGTTGGCAAACAGATTGGGAATCTGTGGGTGTGGATCATTGCAGTAGGATATATCGGTTCGGCCCTTGCTTCCTGGTATAGTGCGCCGGGATTTTGGAGGAAGGCATCGGCGGTGCTTATGGTGGTTCTTCCGGTAGGATTTATCATCTTTATTGGTTTATTTATTATTGGATTGATAGGGTTCGGGTTTTAGGACTATCCATTATGAAGGAGGAACACATGAGCCACCATACTAACGAAAAGCAGAAGCGGGTTCAAGATCTATATCGGAAGAAAAAGCGGGAGGATTCTTCCCCTACATTCTGGACGGTGATCTTGATGCTCTGTGTAATCCCGGTGCTGATTCTTCTTGTAACGAGCGCATTATTCGATCTTGGCGTACGGCTGCCTGAGTTTTTTGGCAGATAATAGAGTCTCTGTGGAAATGAAGATAAGCTAATGAAACAGTGGAGATCCCTTTTTAACAAAAAAGGATCTTTTTTTATGGAGAATTGAAATGGTAAGAGGAAACACCCTTCTCTATCTTGAAAGTATAAGTGATACGGAAATGCAGGAGGGAATTAGGATGAATGCGAAACAAGTATTACTCATGCAACTGGATGCATGCCACACTCAAAATACCTGGTTTGTCTCGTTGATCAATTCCATCAAGGATCTCACAGAGGAACAAGCAACGTGGAAACCAAATGAAGCCACCAATTCGATCTCTGAAATCATCCATCATCTCATCTACTATAATCAACGCCATTTAAATCGATTGAAAGGGATTGAGAATGAAGAGAGTACAGGTGGGAGCACGTTCAAGAATAGGGAACGTCTCAGCTGGAGTGAAACGTCCGAGCGGATTGATCAGTTGATGGCTGACTGGAAGAAGACGGTTGAAGCGGTAAATGAGGTGAATCTGACTAAGTGGACTGAAATCATTGCCCACCTCACCATCCATACCACTTACCATGCAGGACAAATTCTTTATATCAGAAAATTACAGGGGTCTTGGAATCCGCGAGCGGGAGTGAAGGGCTAAAGCCTAAGAGAGAGGACTTGGTGGCAAGTCCTCTTTTATGTTGATTGTGCTAGTTCCCTTCTCCCCAACCATAACGATATCCCAATGGAGGTCACGGAAAGGGCAACGATCATCCACACGACACCTGGCCAGTTAAATTGATGATAGAAGCTACCACTGACGGTTCCTCCGACACTCGATCCTGCGTAATAGGCGGATAAGTAGAGTGCTGACGCCTGCGCTTTATCGTGGATGGCCAACCGTCCCACCCAGCTGCTGGCGATGGAGTGGCCGGCGAAGAATCCGTAGGTAAAGATGGCGATCCCGATGATTTTCACCCACAGATTCGGATGCAGGGTAGCTGATACCCCGGATAACATAATAACTAGCGAAAGCGGCAGGATTCTTTTTTTTCCATACTGATCGGCGAGCATCCCCATCCACGTCGAGCTGAAGGTACCGACGATATAGACGATGAAGATGAATCCGACAACGGTCTGGCTGAGTGAGTAGGGTGGTGCGATCAGCTCGAATCCGATGTAATTGTAGAGGGACACGAACCCGCCCATCAATAGAAATCCAATGGTGAAGAGATACGTGAGTCCCGGTACCTTGAATTGGCTGAACAGGGATCCGGCCAATGATTTCAGCTGAAATGTCTGAGGTTTGAAATGGGCAGACGGCGGGATAAGCACAAGAAAGATGACGGTTGAAAGCAAGCTGATGATCCCGACTCCCATCAATGCGACATGCCAGTTGAAATGGTCGGTAAGGACGCCACTGATGATCCGACCGGACATTCCCCCAACGGAATTCCCGCTGATGTATAACCCCATGGCCATCCCAAGACTCTTCGCTTCAATTTCCTCACCCAAGTATGCCATGGCAACAGCAGGAAGCCCGGCGAGTGTAATCCCCTGCAAGATCCGGCCGATGATGAGCATATGGAAGCTTGATGTAAATCCTGTGCATATGGCAAGAATGGAAGATGCCAGTAACGAGAAGGTCATGACGGATTTTCTTCCACAGACGTCAGATAAGGATCCTGCGATTAATAGACTGATAGCGAGGGCAATGGTAGTGGAAGACTGGCTGAGACTTGAGGTGGCCGGTGAAATATCAAACTCATTTGCGATATCCGGGAGCAGGGGCTGAGTTCCCCAGAGGATGGCGAAGGTGCTGAATCCGCCTGCAAACAGGGCCAGGTTTGCGTTTTTGAAGGCCGGTGTTCCCCGTTTGATGTAATCCATGTAGCAAGACTCCTTATATTTTTTTGAAGATTTCTATCTTCATCATACACCTCTGGAGGAAGCACTTCTATCATAAGGCATTCTCCTTCCTAACCTCGCTCCGGTGTAAATTAAATTACAAAAATGTTAAAAACCCCCTACATCTGTTTAGCTCTCATCTCACGAGGTATATAACCAATGTACAAACATACAACACCATTTTACTAAACTTAAGGAGGATTTTATTTATGTCTAACAGTAACAACAGTAACAACAATAACAACAACAGCAGCAACAGCAGCAACAGCAATAACAGCAACAACAAAATGAGTTACGAGGAAGCAGGTCGTAAAGGCGGCGAACAAACAGCGAAGAACCACGACAAAGAATTCTACCAAGAGATCGGTGAAAAAGGTGGAGAAGCAACTTCAGAAAATCACGATAAGAAATTCTATCAGGAAATTGGAGCGAAAGGCGGAAGCCAGTCCGGGAACTCGGGCAGCTCAAATAATTCCAATAGCTCGTCCAACAGCTCGAATAATTCCAACAGCTCCAATAGATCTAACAACTCAAACAACTAAATCCAATAGCCGGATCTTTTCCGGAAACGAAAAAAGACCTGTCAAACATCCATGACAGGTCTTTTTGTATATTTCCCGCTTCAAGGGCTCCGATATATGTATGTGATAAAAGTCATGAATCGAAGGGGAAACATTTTCCCTTATTTCTTGCGTCCTATAGTGATTAACGCTATCGTTAGGGGAAAGGAGTGAGCATTGTGTGTGAGGATATATCAGAAATAGATTATCTCGAGGTTATGGAATATTCACTAGATCCACTTATCATACATACGGATTACAGAATCATGTATGTAAACGGGGCGGCGGAGGAATTTTTTCGAACGGATAAAGAAGGCGTCGTCGGTCAAAGTCCCTTGGATATCTTCAGGGAATCCTCAAAAGACGCGATCAGGAAAAGAATCCAATCTGCCTACGGAAAGCCCGCGGATGTCATTGAGGAAACGGTCTATCGAACGGACGGATCGACCGTGGAAGTCGAGTTGTATTGTCACCCCCTCATGATAGGGAATACTCAGGCGATTCAAACATATGTGCACGACATCACAGAGAAGAAAGAAAGGGAAAAGAAGCAATCGGAAATGGTGGCTGAAATAAATGAATTGTCTGCTACGTTGGTTCCACTGCTGGACGATATTGCCGTCTTTCCTATCGTCGGGAAGGTCGATGAAGAGAAAGCCCGCCTGCTCCTCGATATCATTCCGGCCAAAGTGAGAAAACAGAACGTCAATCAGGTGATCATTGATTTTTCCGGTGTCTACACCTTAGATCAATTCGTTACCGATGCCCTTTTTAAGATTACAAGTGTGCTAGCCTTACTGGGCGTTCGATCCATCATCACGGGACTACGACCGGAAATGGCCATGAGCGCCATAAACCAGAACATCGAGCTCTCATCGATTCCTACGTTTGCTACAGTAAAAGATGCCCTAGCTTACATGTATGTAAACGTCCAGCCATAAAAAAACGCCCCCAGCGGTCTATGGCGCTGGGGGCGTTACTTTGTGTTTTAGTTGGTTTGATCAGCAAGCTTGACCAGCACATGAGCCATATGTTCCCGCTCTTCCTTATTAGCGACATTCCACATCTCATTCAGCACTTTCTGTTCCCGGTTTCGTGGCTCCTCATGCTCCGCTAAATAGTCGGCTACACGCTTGGCTCCCTTAGAAAGTGCTTCCTCACCTAGACCCAGTTTCTCTCCCTTTTGAACCTGATTTCCCAAATAGTTCTTGAAAGAGTCGAAATGCTGCAGGATTTCTTGTCTTCATTCATTTGTGCGGCTGCTTGTTTTGGACCGTGTTCGATAATGCATTCCTCCTTTTGTAGTTGTTATTAGTGTCTTTCTCTTGCAGAATGACAATAAACAAGGAAGAGCACATCGAGATACCGGGGTGGTGTTATTTGAAGAGAGGTACAGCAAAATACATCCAGAGAAACCATCCTATTTTCCTTCCAACAAATCACTATTTATGATAAATTTATAATGTGAAATAATTCACAATCTCGTTTGGAGGTTGAGAGAATGAATAAATTAAAGCAGGCTATTTATACGAGTTTGATTCTTTCTACTTTTTTGATGATCATCAGCATACTGGACGGGGGCATTGTGCTCTTTCCATTTGTCTTGATTTATTCCTTAGCCGGTAACCTGGCTTATGGGATTCCCGTTTCATTGCTTTCTGATAGGTTAACGAGAAGGCTATCGAAGGGACGGATAATGGCTGCTGGTTTCATCCATGCTTTCTTTGGAGCTATCACGTATTTTGTGATAGACGGGTTTGCATGGTTTGCGGTGATATGTGCGGTAATATTCTTCTTGGTAGATGAATGGCTGAAAAGGAAGAACACACCGGGTCCCGACCGGGAGAATAAGCGATTCTATCTTAAATTAGTAAGCGTGGTTTCTGTGGTGGCAATTGTGATGCTGGCAGTGAATTGGATATCCAGTGAAGATCAAGGAGAAATAATAAAAAACCGCTACCTGATCCCTGAAGGTTATGAAGGGACGATTGTCGTTTTCTATGGCATGCCGGATCGACCTTCCATTGAGAAAAATGGAGAGTTTTCCGTCATTCCTGTAGAGATTGAGAGTCTGCCCACGTTGATGAGTACGGATATTGAAAAGTACGGTATCTATCAAACTTCTAAAAAAGAAATGGGATATAACATAAATCAAAATCAGTATTTCTACGTAGATGATGATGGAAACAGAACCTCCATCGAGGATTACTGTATACATCATAGCGTGAGTGGAGGCGTGACCGGCTCCGATGGCACGGACATTTCATATGATGCATTCCAGGTGACGAATTCGGACTGCGGGGAGGACTTCTATTTAGATGGAAATGACCGCTACTCTGCCCAGGGACGGGAGATTGTGAAGTATTGGTCGGGTTTGCATGATGACTAGGAGGAGTTTAACTAAACAGGTTGAGCCTTTTTTATGTGAATTGGTGATTGAGTTTTAAGGGATATTTTCATTCGATTACAGCCAAGGGATAATACATAATTGGGTTGATTAAAACCGAAATTATAGGACCCAATAAAAACCAATTATTGTTTAAATTTTTACATTATTCAGTAAATAAAGCGCTTTCATAATTGGCATAGAACTTGCAATAGATAGAGTGATCTTAAAAAAAGGAGGACGAGTGTGTGAAAAGACTGATTGCTTTATTGGTTGTCGCAGCTTTATGGGGAGGTACCGTTACTTCCGCGGGTGCTGCAAAAAGGAACTATACGTATTATTCCTATGGAAGTGAAGGGGATGTCACGACTGCCACTTCATATGGTGTGAATCTGATGGGTGGCTCGACTGACGTGGATGAAGCGATGAGGTGGATGGCGGAGAAAGCGAATGGAGGAGACTTCGTTGTACTTAGAACATCAGGCAGTGACGGGTACAATCAGTACCTGTACGATTTAGCGGCTGACAATCAATCGCCACTGAATTCGGTTGAAACGATCCTGTTGCAAAATCGGAATGCCGCGTATGAAAATTTCGTGCTGGATAAGGTGAAGAACGCAGAAGCGATTTTCTTTGCTGGGGGAGATCAGTTTCTTTACGTGGATTATATTAAAGGAACTCCTCTTGAAGATGCACTGAACGCTCAGATTCAGAAAGGGATCCCGATTGGAGGTACCTCTGCGGGACTAGCCATTCAAGGAGACTTTGTCTACGATGCTGCAAATGGGACCGTGTATTCAGATGAAGCATTGGCTGATCCATACAATCGCTATATGACGTTTTCAAGGGACTTCCTTCAGAACCGTTACCTGGATAATACCATTACGGACAGCCACTTCGAGCAGCGGGACCGGATGGGTCGATTCGTCGGGTTCTTATCCCGAAATCTATTGGATGGATGGACAACAGAGGCAAAGGGGATAGCGGTGAATGAGCAAACCTCTCTATTGATCGAAGCCGATGGATCTGCCAGGGTGGTCGTGCAGCCGGGAGGGACCGATCAATCGGTTTATCTTGCCAAGGCTTCTTCACAGCCTGCCAATGTATCGCCTCTTTCCATCAGCAATGTTGATGTCATTAAATTGGAGAATGGCGATACGATCGATATGACGAATTGGGCGAGTCATACTGGTTTTTCTTATCAGTTGGAAGCGGTCAATGGGGTTCTGAGTTCGTCGAGTGGTTCGGTTTATGGGAATTAGTATGGGGCTTGACGAGGGCTTGTGAATAATAAGAAGGGTGCTGAATCTTGTTGATTTGGTGCCTTTTTTTTGAGTGAAACCTTTACCTGATTTCCGGAGGCTCAGTGGATATTTTCTATAACATGTGGAATCAGCCTTCACTTAAAAAGAAGGAGAGTTTCCTGTCAGATATGATGAGCTTCTTTTTAATAAGAATTAGTGATTGAGTACATGGCCGACTTTTGAAATAATTGGTAGTAACATACTTTAGGAGGTTTCTATGAACGACAAAACATTCAAGCCGTTTCTTGATGTATTTTTAGACGCTTGGAAGAATTCCTCTATCATAGAGTTTGAGAAATTCATTTCGACTGATTATCAAGCCAGGGAAATCAGGGATGGAGAAACCGTTGATTTTGGATATGAGGAATCGATTGAGGGCTGGAAGCAGGGGTTTGATTTTGTGAAAAAGCAGCACGCAGAGTGGGAGATCCATGAGGTGTCGATCATTCCTATGAAGGAAGATGAAGTGATGGCGATTCTGTCTGCAACGATTGTGCTGAATGGGGAAGCAATGGAAACGTGTCACTTGTTCTTTGACACGTTTAAAAAGGGGAACAATTGGAAGATAGTGAGGAGTTATATTGAGACGGGGGTTGTGCGAGGGACGGACCTCTAAAACAACCGCAAAGAGTACGTTCTCCTGGAGAATCGAGGTACGTCCCTGATTGTGGTGGAGGCAATTCGCCGTTAAAATCTGATTTTCGCCGATAAATGGATGTAAAGGCTTGTCACACATCGAAATGATAGAGCAATTTCTTTATATGAGCTGCTCTGGTGTGCTCGGATGAGACGATTTTTCGCGTGAGTGACCATTTTCACTCGAAAAACGCAGGAAATAGTAACTTTAACGTAGGCATAGCCGAAAAAGAGTACATAACATGGGATTACATCCGATTACATGAAGACGTTAGAGTTCATCTAAGTGTAGATAGATTCTTTTTTTGACATAGTGTGAAACGTTTTGGTCTGTTCACTAGTCTAACGGGTAGAAAGCGGGTGAGTGCAGTTGAAGTTGATGGAGAAAAAGGTCAAGAAAGCGAAAAGGGGAGATGAGAAGGCCTTTCAAGAGTTGATTCATCAGGAAAAAAACAAGCTTTATCGAATGGCCTATATGTATGTGAAAAATGAAAATGATGCTCTTGATATTGTACAGGATGCTATTTATAAAGCTTTTATATCCATTAATGCCCTGAAAAATCCTCAGTATTTTTCAACTTGGTTATCAAGGATTTTAATCAATACAGCATTGGATTTTATTAAAAAGAATGAACGTATCATCCTGACGAATGAAGTAGATATACTTTCTAAAGAGCAGAATCTTGGAATTGAAGAAAAAATGGATTTAGCAGGGGCGATTGAACGGCTGGATGTTTCATATAAAACGGTCATTATTCTTAGATATTATCAAGATCTTACCATAAAGCAAATCGCTGAAATGCTCCATTGCCCTGAAGGAACGATCAAGACGCGATTGCATAGAGCCATTAATCTCTTGAAATCGGATTTAAGGGAGGGGTGTATCTGATGAAGGATCATTTAGGCAATAACATTAAAGACGAGATGGACAGCATTCAAATCCCTGAAGACAAATTGAACCATACGATTCAAATGGCCATTGAGAGAGGGAAGAAGGATCGGGGAGGCCGCGGAAGGAAGTGGATGTATTATAGCAGTGCCGCCATCCTTTTATTTGGATTATTAATCGGTTCGGCTCTGGTATCGCCCGCCATGGCCAATGTGGTATCCAAGATTCCGTACCTGGGGAGCATTTTCGAATCCAAGGGTGATGTCGTAATGGACATGTCAGATGAACTAAGAGAAAAAGGATATCCTGTTAACGGCCTCGGTGTATCATTTCCGGAGAAAGTGATCCGAATCGGAATTGAAGGCGATCAAGACTATTTTAATCGTGTCAAAGCAGAGGTTGAAAAAGTGGCCATGGATTTTCTGAAATCGAGAAACTATGATGCCTATACAGTTAAAGTGAGTAGATATAAAGAGCCAAAGGTTCCGCAGAAAGATAAGGAAACGCAGCAGAGAAGTGAAGACTTCCAGTTGATTGACAGTCGTGTCAGGGAAGAGCTTGGGAAGCGAAACGTAGAAGTATTGCAGCTGGCACACTTGGCGAGACCAGAGAGCATTCAGCTGGAAATCCCCAATACTACGGAAGCCACGAGCGATGAAATCAAGGAAGTAGTAAGAGAGATAATGAGTGAAAATAATATACGCCCTATTCCAGTTGAAATCAAAAAAATCAACATGAAGAAGAGAGAGCAAGATAGAAGATGGAGGGAGATCCTGCAAACTGTCAGTGATGACTTGTTAGGGAAGAAAGATTACAAAGTGAGGATGGTCGGGTATTCCGTGCATCCCGAACCGGAGATTCAAGCTTTTATCACCCTATCAAGCAAGGACGAAAATGCAAAGGTTTTTGCCAAGCAGCTTGAAGACGTCATTGATGAATTTTTGAAATCCGATCAAATGAAAGCCAGGATTAAGGGTGATTCCTACCATATCACGATCTATAGTAAGGACGATAAGGTAATCAACTGAAGTAAATAAATTTAAGAGGCTTATCTAAGCCTCTTTCTTGTGAAAAGATGTTTGAGTTCCTTGTTCAGGTTTGGAATAATGAATATTGAGAAAACTCATTATTATGATAGAGATAGTGGGAAGAATCCGACAAATGGAGGTCCAAATGAAAACAGTCATAGCATTCAGCGGTGGAAAAGATTCCACCATGGCATTATATAACATACAGCAAAATCCGCAATACGAGGTGGACTCACTGCTCGTGACGCTGACGGAAGGATTCGATCGGGTTTCGATTCATGGGGTCCGGTATGGGATGTTGAAGCAGCAATCTGAGTCGTTGGGGATTCCGCTTCGGGAAGTCTGGATCCCGCAGGAGTGTCCGAATGAGGTGTATCAGGAACGGATGGAGGGAGCGGTATCTGACATGTTGGGTGATGGAGTCACTCACATGGTCTTCGGGGATATCCACCTGGAGGATGTGCGGGCGTATCGTGAGGAGATGCTTTCAGGGACGGGGATCAATCCGGTTTTTCCGCTTTGGGGGCGACCAGTGGGGGAGTTGAGTCGTGAATTTATCGAGCTTGGATTCAAAACCGTGCTCACATGTATTGATCTGGAACAGTTGCATCGATCTTTTGCAGGGAGAGTATACGATCGGGATTTCCTAAGAGATTACCCTGAAAGTCGTGACGTGTGCGGTGAGAAAGGGGAGTTTCATACGTTTGTGTTCGACGGTCCGAACTTCGGGTTTCCGATCGAGTATGAGTTGGGGGAGGAAAGGGTGACGCCGGATGTTCAAACAGAGCGGGATCGATTCTTATTTGTAGATGTTTTACCGATGAGACCCAAATAACCCTTTATGCAGGAGAAAGACCATTTAAGAGGATAAAAGAAGCCGGCCGGTAAGAATCGGCCGGTTTTTTATGATTTTACTTCAGATTGTTCGTTCCGACGATTTCAACGTTGACCTTTGGGATAAACTTGACTTCTTGATAGTCTTCCTTCCACGTATCGGGCTTCCATGAATCATGATAGGTGACCGATAATTTCTTCCCGACTCCCAGCGCGTCACTATTGGCTTCAAGTAATAGATCGGTGAGTTCCCGGGCTTTTTTAGTGAGTTCTTTTGAAGCGATTTTATTTAAGCTTTTAATGTCTTTTGGAGTGGTCTCCTCATAATAACTTAAAACCCGTGCTTTCAAGTCCGTATTGATCGTACAGGTGACTTGTCCTTTCGCTTTTTTGACGTCCATTTTTGTTGTGGCTTTATGGATGGCCAGCGTCAGGGGCTGGCTGAATTCATTTGATTGTATAATTAATTTCCCCCGTTTTTTCAGCTGATTCATCATCATGATCAGCAGGGAGGTTTGGCTGGTGGTGAGGGTGTGCCCGGTAAACTTATCGTCGTTGAATAAAGCAGATCCGGCCAGTTTAAGCTTATCTTCCTTGTCTTTTTTAATAAATGGGAGGATCATGTCCTTCTCTTTGGCCGTGTGGTGATTCCAGACAGTAAATGTCGTTTCATCAGGGATATAGGCTTCTTCCACCCCACCTATAAGCAAGTCATTCACCTCGAACACAATCGGACTGTCTTGTCTGTTTAAAGTGAGAATGTCATTTCCTTTCCCTTCACTAATGACGATGGATGAAGCGATATATCCTTTGACGGATCTGAAGATCGGCTCTAAAAGGGGAGCGATGCCCCTAGACTTTGCAAGGTCCTCCCCTACAATGATGATGAAGGCCTTTTCCACATCCATCTGACCGGATACTTTATTCTGGAGATTGATCTCAAGCTCGGAAACCGTTTCCTCTTCGGCTTCATAGAATTCATCCATTACCTCGAACTTTCCCCCACCGGAACTTCGGATATTAATGGCCCGGGCTGTTCCGAGGATCTTATCTGGATCTTCCGTCGTGTCAAAACTGATTCCGTTGACCAGCCGGCTGTCTTTTAACTGCCTTTGATCCCAGCACCCGGTCAAAAGGAGCAACGAACAGAATAGGAATGGTAATTTTCTCAACGGGAATCCACCTTTCTATGTTTGTGTAAGAATCGTGAACATAGTAGTAGCATGAACGGAATGGCGACTAAGACCAGGTAGCTCATATATTCGATCCAAATAGTATAGAGCTGCTTGGATTCAAGATCTTTCGGCGCCACTATAAAAAGGAGGAATACGGCCAGGCTATTCATAAGCACCCGTTTCGTTTGGTTGTGAGTAAATAGTCGCAGGCTTTTACTTGCCAAATAAATAAATATGATGATCGAAGCGGCCAGTGGAACGATCCAGATGGATATAAACAGTAGATCGAGCCGGTCGATCATTTGAAAATGAAGGGGTCGCAGAAAATAGATGACAGGATAGTTGATTTCTTCTAAAAAGGCTTCACTGAATATCAGTATGCATATTAGTACAAAGTAAGCCGTCAGCCCTGTGACAAAGACGTTCGCCCACGTAATGACCTTGAGGAAATCGGTTCCTTTTTTCTCTGCTAATGGGTATAAAAAGAGAATCACTTCAAATCCCAACAACGTTAACATAGAATCACGGCTGCCTAAGGTAATGTTCTTTAGGCCGCTGCTTCCGAATGGGAGGATACGATGCAGTTCCATCGGAAGAAGAAAGGAAAAAAAAGAAATCCCGAATAAGAAAAGAAATAGAATGGAAATCAGACCAAAAAATCTGGCGATGATCCGGATATCACTGATGGCTGCATATGTACAAGTCAGAATCATTAATAATCCTATGACCCAATAGGGGGTACTCATGAGCAGATGCTCTTCAATAATGGATGTGAACTGCAGTAAAACGAACGTAGCCGCCCAGATGAAATACATGTAAATAATCAGGTTCACAAATGTTCCTACTTGTTTTCCCAGCACAAATTGTGTGATTTCAGGATAGGTCAAACGTGGGAACCTTTTTAATAACAGCCAGAACATGATGAGGACAAGCTGAATCATCACTCCGGCGATAATGACTGAAATCCAGCCGTCACCTTTACTGGTGGTTTGCAACGTATTGGGAAGGGATAAAATCCCGAAACCGATTTGGGTCTGGGACATCAAAAAAAAGATATGCCGGTTCGTCAGGAAATTTGTCTTGGCCATGAGAGATTCCCTCCCCCCTTTCTGAAGGTGAGCTACGTTTGTTTCATAGGGTGATTTCTTTTCTTCGTTTTAATAAAGGTATCTTTCAGTTGATGGAAGTAAAATGGTGCGATCGATTCCAAATATGGCTTACCGAACGATTCCAGACGGCATAAATGTATCAATAGTACAGCAAGGGAAAGGACGATTCCTAAAAACCCAAAGAAATTAGCCGCAAGCATGATTGGAAACGCCATGATCCTTGCACCCGTCCCCATTTGGTTGACAGGTGCAACAAACGATGCAATCGCCGTCAGGGCGACAACGACGATCATCGTGTTGGATATAAAGCCAGCCTCTACAATCGCCGTCCCGATGACCAAACCGCCTACGATCCCAACCGTTTGAGCAATGGGGGAAGGGAGGCGGATCGCCGCCTCTTTCAAAAGCTCCAATACTACCTGCATGGCGATTGCTTCGAAAAATGGCGGGAGCGGGATGTATTCGATCTGAACACGTATGGCGTACAGAATCCCAAGAGGCAGAATTTCTGAGTGGAAAGACACGATGGCAATGTAGACAGCTGGTAAGCAGATCGCCATTAAAAAGCTGAAAATCCGGATGAGACGGAAAAAAGATCCAATGATCCATCTGCTGTTATAGTCATCCGGAGATTGATAAAAGCTGAAAAAGGTGATCGGTGAAACAAGCACATGAGGATTTCCATCCACGATCACAAGTGATTTTCCTTCCAGTAAATAAGACGCCGCCCGGTCGGGTCTTTCCGTTGCTAATAGTTGGGGAAAGACAGAATAACTATTATCTTCAATCAATTCTTCCAGCTCCCCTGCAGATTGGAGCTCCTCCACCTCTACCGCCTCGATCCTCTCAATAAGAATGTCTAATGGTCCATGATCCACCAATTCCTCCAAATAGACGACCGATACTTTGGTTTGTGTTTTAGACCCCAGAGTATAATTCTTCATTTGCAAAGATGGATTTTTCACTCTTCGCCTGATCAAGAAGAGGTTTTTGTTCATATTCTCCGTGAAGCCATCATGTGATCCCTTGATGATGTGTTCATTTTCAGGTTCCTGGATGGACTTATCATCGCCGGCCGCAACGGGCATGAGGAGAACGGAAGCTACACCTTCTTCTAACAGGGCACAGCTCCCCTCAAGGAGACCGGTCACTGCCACTTCCAGATCAGTCGATCTACTATATTCGGCGTTCTTGATTACGGTTTCAGGGGTGGCATTTCCTTTGGTTTCAAGAAAAGGTTCAATAATGTTTCGTTCGATCAACTTTTTATCCACCAGGGAATCGATGTAGAGTAGTTTGCATGGTTTGTCCAGAAAAATGAGATCCCTTATCTTCAAATCTTCCGTATGATAGAGGGCGGAATGAATCTCCTCTATATTTTGTTCGATTCTGTCGACGATATTTTTAGAAGGACTCATTTGTGATTCACCTGCCGTCTTTAGATGGTTGCTATTATTTTGCCTGAAATGGGATATTTTATGTTTGGAAGTAAGGGAGGATTTCGTGGAGGGATCTACGAGGTAGCCGAAATGATGTCTACGATACTAGGGGATGAGATCCAATACCCGAATCCTTCAGTGAAGGAATTTACATCTTATATGGTGAAAAAAGGTGGGAAAGTGGATTTCGTAAATGTGGTCATCGGGATTCATTTTTCCAACCAAGTTAGGGGTGGCGGGAGGAGTCACACATGAATTCAAGAAAATAACCAATTCGGATCCCATTCGATTGGAACGTTATATAGAAGAGTTTCAGGGAAGCTGGGAGAAAAACTAGGGTAAATGTATCATGGTATTGTGTCATTATAAAGGTCAGAAAGATTGATTCCCTGAGCGCTTTCTGACCTTTTTAAAATCCATCAGTGATATTCCCATGGAAACGATTATTTTTGGATGGGTCTAAAGTGATTTCTTGTACTTAAATAATGAGAGGCGAAATACATAGCTGTATAAATCGGGAATGAATAGATGTATTTCCATCCTGTATACACCACAAATTCACTCCACACAAATATCGGCTCTGCTACAAAGGAAATCAAGAAACCATATAGTATTCCTTTTATAAAGAAATGGGCATGTGGTTTGACTTGAATAAAAACAATCGTTAATACAGGAATCAAGGTAATATCCCACGGTTTATAAGAAGGGGAGAAGGGGAGGACTTCATAATTGTAATGCCATAAGCCCAATTGAACTCCTATGCTGTCCAGCCAAATCGCGATGAACATGACGAAAAAGGCGATGTATAATAATCGGTGGGTACTTTCCTTTGGACGGTATTTGGCCCATAAGAGCCAAGGAATGATCGTCAGCAGGACCCCGACCCACCATTGCCAGCTGAACACAATTTCCTCTTGCCATAATTCGAACTTCTCTATGTAGGTTTGATGCATAGCTTCATAAATTTGTTGGACCTTTTGCTCCGTGCTCATCTTTCCCTCCACCTCCGCCTATACAACATCTCACTAACGAAAGTCCAAAACACCAGTAAAACTGGAAATCACGTTATCCTGTAGTATGAGAGAAAAAGGGTAATTTATGCATTCAGGATGGAAGAGGGACGGACCTCGAAATGGTTATGGAGGGTGTACAAATGAGAAAAATCTGTCAAAAGAGGTCCGTCCCTCTGGAGGAGGATATGTTAAAATTTAGTGAAAAGTAATTGTGTAGGAAGAAGGTACATGCTGGCATTATGATTCAATATTGATTATACGTAAAGAGGGATGAGAAATGGCAACCATTAAAGAACTTCAAACCCGGAATGAGATGATTCAAGCCTATCCGGTGATGAACGAGTTACGTACCGATTTGTCGGAAAAGACATATATGGCATTGGTTGAGGATATGAGGAAAGAGGGATATCGCTTGTTCGCTTTATATGAGGACGATGAGATCGTGTCTCTCGCCGGTATTGGGGAACGGGTCAATTTTTACAACAAACATCATATGTACATCTATGATTTGATCACGTCGTCCAACCATCGCTCCAAGGGATATGGAAAGCAGTTGTTGGAGTACGTCCATCGATTGGCTGAAGAGATCGGGGTGGAATATGTAGCCCTGGAGTCCGGACTTGAAAGACGTGATGCCCATAAATTCTATGAAGATAAGCTGGGATATGAGAAATGGTGTTATTCGTTTCGAAAGAAGTTGTTCTGAATATATAAAGGTCCGTCCCTCAAAACGAGGGACGGACCTCTAAACCATCTTAATTCCGTATCAGGTAGTCGAATGCGCCAAGTGCGGCGTTTGCGCCTGATCCCATGGAGATGATGATTTGGTTGTATGGGCTGTCTGTACAGTCTCCTGCTGCAAATACGCCAGGGACGTTGGTGGCACCGTGTTTGTCCACGATGATTTCACCGAATTTCGTGCGTTCTACAAGGTCGCCGAGCCAGTCTGTGTTTGGCACAAGACCGATTTGGACGAATACACCTTGTAGTTCGACGTGCTTCTCTTCAAGAGTTTCACGGTCTTTATAAGTGATTCCATTCACTTTATCTGTACCGGTAATCTCCTGAGTTTGTGCGTTCGTGATCACTGTCACGTTCGGCAGGCTGTAAAGACGTTTCTGCAGTACGTCGTCGGCTTTTAGTTCTGAGTTGAATTCAAGAACCGTAACGTGTTTGACGATTCCTGCAAGGTCGATGGCTGCTTCGATACCGGAGTTTCCTCCGCCGATGACAGCGACATCTTTCCCTTCGAACAGTGGTCCATCACAGTGAGGGCAGTACGCCACTCCCTTGTTCTTGAACTCCTCTTCACCAGGAACGCCGATGTTGCGCCAGCGTGCACCTGTCGAGATGATCAGACTCTTACTCTTCAGGACCGCACCGTTTTCAAGCTCAAGCTCCACAAGGTCTTTTTTCTCAAGACGGCTTGCGCGCTGAAGGTTCATGACATCGATGCCGTAGTCTTTCACATGCTCTTCAAGGCTTGCGACAAGCTTGGGACCTTCCGTGTGCTTCACACTGATGAAGTTCTCGATGCTCATCGTATCAAGGACTTGACCACCGAAGCGTTCCGCAACGATTCCAGTACGGATTCCTTTACGTGCAGCATAGATCGCGGCACTTGCTCCTGCAGGTCCTCCACCGACGACAAGGACGTCATAAGGATCTTTATCCGATAGCTCATCCGCACTTGGACCTTCTACGATTTTAGATAGAATTTCTTCCAAAGTCGTACGTCCGCCGTTGAAGAATTCCGCATTCAGGTAGACAGCAGGAACGGCCATGACGTTCTTGCGTTCCACTTCTTCCTTGAAGGCAGCTCCGTCAATCATCGTGTGCGTGATATTCGGGTTCAGGACACTCATGATGTTCAGCGCCTGCACCACGTCCGGGCAGTTGTGACAGCTAAGACTTACATACGTCTCGAAGTGGTGTTCGCCTTTGACACTCTTGATCTGGTCAATGACGCTCTGATCCACTTTCGGCGCTCTGCCGCTCACTTGAAGAAGGGCAAGGACCAAGGATGTAAATTCATGCCCAAGAGGAATCCCGGCAAAAATGATACCGGTCTCCTCACCAGGACGATTCACGCTGAAGCTTGGTGTTCTTGTCAACTCTGCTTTTTCAACACTGATGCGGGATGACATGGAAGCTAGCTCTTCAACAAGAGCCAGCATTTCCTTTGAAGTGTCATCTTCCCCTGCACTGACTTTCAGGACGATGTCGCCTTCCATCATCTGCAGGTACTGTTCTAATTGTGCTTTAATATCTGCTTCGAGCATGCGTAGCACTCCTTATAATTTACCAACTAAGTCAAGGCTTGGCTTAAGTGTTTCAGAACCTTCCTGCCATTTCGCCGGGCAAACTTCGCCTGGGTTGTTACGCACATATTGTGCCGCCTTGATTTTGCTTACTAAGATATCTGCGTCACGGCCGATTCCGCCAGCGTTGATTTCAACTGCCTGGATGATACCATCCGGATCGATGATGAAAGTTCCGCGGTCAGCAAGACCATCTTCTTCATTTAATACATCGAAACCGCGAGTGATGCGTTGTGACGGGTCACCGATCATCGCGTATTTGATTTTACCGATTTTTTCAGAGCTGTCGTGCCAGCCTTTATGTGTGAAATGAGTGTCCGTAGAAACTGAGTACACTTCTACGCCAAGCTCTTTAAGAGTTTCATAGTTATTTTGAAGGTCTTCAAGTTCTGTCGGGCATACAAATGTGAAGTCTGCAGGGTAGAAGCAGAAAATGCTCCATTGACCTTTCAGGCTTTCGTCTGTCACAGTGATGAACTCACCGTCTTTGAATGCTTCTGCTTTAAATGGTACGACTTGTGAACCGATTAATGACATAGTGTAAATTCCTCCTAGTGGTTTGTGTGATTGAGAATCATTAATAGATTATAATAATTCTAATTCGATATTTATTATTATATATATACGTTCTAATGTCAAGGGAAAAGATTCAGGTTCTGATAGAATGATAGAAAGGAAAAATATAGAGGAAGAAACGATACTTAACCTGTTTGCGATGTTCAGGATTCTTCCCGTCCATATCTACGCGGTGTCGACATTTATAATAGGGGACGGAGAAAGTGTGAGGTTTATATATCATCGTTTTATTCCAACATAAAGCAAAGGAGGTTCAATTCATGTATTCTACACAAACCTTGCCTCAATGGTTTTGGCTACTCTATTACTCACTCATTCTATTAACGATTGCATCTGTCTTCTTCTCAATTCAAAACCAACGGGACATATGGAGGGCAATGATCACCATCTTTGTCACTCTTTCCATTCCGGTTGTCGGCTTTGTTAATGGAATTTATCGAGAGCAGAATCAAAATGAATGGGAGCAATGGCTGAGCCACCTTGGCAAAGGGGAGTTGTGGGCATTATATCTTCTGTTCGGTTATATATATGTGGTCGTTTGGTGGGGGGCATTGATCCGGAAGAGGAAGGAAGCTGAAAGAGTCAGCAGACAAGGATAAGTTATATTCTGGAGCGATTCCTTATCCACCCTGTTGCCTGGGCTTTCCCAAACATAAACCAACAATAAAGTAAAACCTTTTCCGGGCTCTCACGTATGTAAGAAAACCAAAATGGAGTCATATGAAAGGGAGGATGGTCAAATGGATTATTTTCAAAGGCTCAAAGAAATCCAGCTCCTTCAATGGGAATTATTTATTGATTATTGGTTTTTACATATTGGGGTTTTGATAGTGGGGGTAGGTCTCCTCCTATTTTGGATCTTGAAAAAGTAAGAGAGTGTGGGCTGTCCAGGCTATTTGCTTTTATCGGAGAATAACTTGAAAAAGCTGAAGATCAGAAAGAGGAGCTTCAGCTTATTTTCATTTGAGCGTTTACCTGTTTTTAGGTGCCCCTGGAGGATAATAGTACGGTGGTACCTTTATCCACCCTCTTTTGCGCATAGCCGTTTTCAGTTCAAAACCGAACACCATTTTTTCTGCCTGGAATCGTGACCACATGAGTCCAATATCATTGCGAATGCTTTGGCTTGTGTTTGTGGCACACATCACAATATTTGTGGCAACCTTAATGGAGATGAAGTTAGCAATTTCCTCATCTGTCATTTTGGCCCCTAAGGGAATACTGTTGGGATCGGATTTTGGCCTTGGTTCTGACGTTTGAGATAGGGGGATGCCTTCATCGACCATAAATTGTTGTAGGGCGTTCAATTGGTGTTCCCCAAGCTTCTTTGATTTGTTAATAAGTTGAATTAATTCGTTGTCTGTCGTTGTATTTAATGCAGCCTCGAGGACCGGTATTTCTTCTGCCAGGGCAGTGAAATACAGCCAACATCCCATTGCTTCACCGATATGTGGAGGCGTCTTGGGTTCTGTATCAAAAGTGGTTCGCAGGTAATCGAAAGCGGTTTCAAAGATATTCTGCATGTAGGGTCATCCTTTTTTTAGTACCATTGTTGCCAATTTCCATCCTTTTAATCTGTTGTTCTTCACTTAAGGAAATGGGAGGGACCTGTTGGTTAATTCTTTTCTTCTGGGATAGTACGAAAGATTCCTGGCGATGGAGTTGTAAGTAAATGACTCGGTGGGGCCAAAGCAAAAAGCTTAGAGACCGGCTCTAAGCTTTTATCTATTCCCCTTAACCACCCACCTATTCTCTGTATCCGGAGATTCCATACATCAGGATCCTCAGGATGACGTCATGTTTTTTCACGTCCTTCGGATCACTGAAAAGGATGCTTTGTTCGGAGGAAACATCCTTTCGATACAACTCGATGATTTTCATGATGATATCATTGGGGACCTCATTGGAGATTGTTCCTTCTGATTTTGCATCATTGATGAACGCGGTAATCAATTCATACGTCCTGGTGATGAATTCCTGTTCGATCAGTTCCTTCATTTGAGGATCATTCATGATGAAGGAAATGAAATCGGGATGGAATTGACTTAATAACTCATTTTTGGTGAATATAAGTCCGGCTATCTTCTCTTCTGTAGAATCATCCGACTGGGTGATTTCTTCTGCCACATGTAACTGATTGGATAAGACCAATCGAACCACTTCAAGCATCAACCCTTCTTTATTCCCGAAGTAGTTGTAAATGGTCACCACCGAGACCTTTGCCTGTCCAGCAATTTCCCGAATAGAAACCTTGCTTGGGGAGAATGATTTAAATAAGACGAGAGCTGATTGGATAATCAGTTCTCTTTTTTTATCTGTACGTGCTTTAAATCCGTCCATTGCTTCACCTCAGAAAAAATTATAACAAAACGTTGATTTTGTTTCAAAATATTATTATAATCATTTTTGTACCAAATGAAACAAAAATATAAAAATGTTTCAAAATTAGGAGTGGATGACATGATTGCAATAGAAGCCAAAGGATTGACCTATTCATATGATGGGAAGTCAAACGCGGTGGACCAGTTAACGTTTCAAGTGGAGAAAGGGGAAGTGTTCGGCTTTTTGGGTCCGAGTGGAGCCGGGAAGTCAACGACGATCAGACTGTTGACCAAACTGATTGCCCCGCCACCGGGAAAGGTTTTTATACTCGGGCAGGATATGTCAAAAGCGAATCATTCGTTTTATAAAAAAATCGGGATCGCCTTTGAAAATGATGTCTTATACCCTACCCTTACCGGCTATGAGAACCTTATTTTTCACGCAAAGTTGTTTGGGACGGGAGAGGCAGAGGTGAATGACATCCTGAAAAAGATGGATCTTTACAAATCGAAGGATAAGAAGGCAGGGGAGTATTCCAAAGGGATGAAAACCAGGCTTGTTCTCGCCAGGGCCCTTGTCACCAATCCGGAAGTGCTTTTCATGGATGAGCCGACGTCGGGAATGGACCCGGAAATCGCGGCCTATGTCAGGGAAGTCATACGCAAAATGAACCAAAAGGGTACGACCATGTTCCTTACCACACATGACATGAATGAAGCGGAAAAGCTTTGTGATCGCATCGCTTTTTTCAATAACGGAAAGATTGTAGAGCTTGATACGCCTGAAAGCTATAAGAAGCGATTCGGTGAAAAAACCGTCACAATCGAACAGAGCGGGAAGAAGCATACCTTTACGCAAGATGGTGATCTGACATCCCTTCTTGCCATGATTGGAAGCAAAGAATTCGAGAGTATCCATTCCCAGGAAGCAAGCCTGGAAGAGATTTTCATCAAGGTAGTGGGCCGGGGACTGAAGGGGGAAGCATAATGCTGAAAATGGAGTACCTGAAGCTGATCCGAAACAATGTGGTTGCCCTGATCTTTGGTTATATCCTTATCATGTCGATCGGGATCAATATTCTGTCATATGGATTTCAGGATGTTGACTGGGTAGCCCGATGGCTGCCGATTTTAACGATCTTTTATATTGTGATTCTCATCGACCTCTTATTTTGGATGGCGGCCATGCAGATTTCAGAGGACATGGAGACAAACATGATACAGGTCATGAGAACAAGCCGGAATATTGTCCAGTACTTTATGAGTAAACATATTCTGTTGCTTATCATCAATCTGGTCGCGGCCTTTCTCGCTGTGATTCCTGCAGCTCTCCAGATCGGATTTGTCCTGCAGTTTTTATATGTGACCTTCATTCTTTCGCTCTTTATGATCGCGAGTGGTGTTCTCCTTGCGATGATCGTGAAGAAACAAAGTGTGGTGATGCTTGCCGGGAGTGTAGTCACCGGATTTATCTTTGCCGTCATGGTCCGGCTCGTCTTCCCATTATGGAACATCCAGCCTGTACCATTTAACCCGTTTGAACCCTTCATTCAGGCATACTACAACCTCTATCTGACAGATGGACCGGGAATGGAATCGTATGTTGGCCTGACGGTTCTTGCAGTAGTATTCTATGCGGTCAGTCTTTTTATTTTTAAAAAGGTTACGTTTGACAGGGGGTTTCGATTATGAGGAGGGGATTATCCATGTTTATCCAAAAAGATTTTACCCTGGCCAGACGGAATATTCTGATCTGGCTCATCATTCTCTTTCCCATCTTCACAGCATTCGGAGCTTCAGGGATCACCGATACGTATTCGGATACTCCGAAAATGGTGGTAATGAACGGGGAGCAGCTCGAGCATGATCTGCCTGCTGAAGTGAAGGTCCTGGTCGCAGATTCCAAAGATGAAATGAAAAAGATGGTGTATGATCTCGATGCCAAGATTGGTATTTCAGATGGGGAATTGGTGACCGATGGCCGGGAGCCGAAAGAGGCGATGAAAAAAGCAGAACAGATGCTAAAAGGAGAGCCTATCAATACCGCCACACTGAGCAAGGATTTATTTGAAAAGGTGTATGCGTTCAATTTATACGGGGCCTTCCTCTTTTTTGGAATCATCATTCTTTTCAGCTTAGTGGAAGAGAGGAAAAACAAGACGACGGAGCTTCAACATGTGCAGCCGGTCCACCCGGTCATTCCGATCCTTTCCAAGGTGGTAATCGCCTCTTTGATCACTGTGATGGACTTTGCCATTTGCAGTTTCATATTAAATGTCCCGTTTCAATTGGGTCCAGTATTGTTGATCATCGTGATTGGAATCCTCCTTGGAACCGTGCTTGGTATGGCCATGGCGTTTTATGCCTCAACCGAAACCCAGGCACTGGCGATCTTAAAGCCGGTGACACTCGTCTTCTTAATGGCCATTCCCGGATTGGGCTTTTTCCTGGGAGGCATCATGCATAGCGTGGCCATGGCGGATCCGTTCTATTGGCTTTTAAGATTGATTCACGGTCTTTATACAAATCAGTTGAACCCGATGTACGTGTACCTGAGCTTTATTGTTTCCTTTACTGCCCTAACTTTAATTGCCCTGAATTGGCACCGCACGCCTTATGGGGTGAAGAAGCACCATAATGCCTAGAGTATAATAAGGCAGGTACTGAGCGACCCGGTGCTCTTGGTACCTGCCTTTTGGGGTTTACCTGATCACGGAATCGGCAACCCTTAGGACATATGTCCTTTCACAAAAATCGGTCCTCCTATTTAATAGAACAAAGAATAGGAGGATGAACGATGAAAGGTGCTTTATTTGCGCTGCTTGGTGGACTTTGCATCACCATGCAGGGGATATTCAATGCAAGGATGAGTGACGCGATCGGCGGGTGGCATACGACTTCGATGGTTCACCTTGTGGCCTTTGTGATTGCGATGACGATCTATATGAAAGTAAGAGATGGCAAAGGAAAGAGCTTCAGGCAGGTGCCGTTCCTGTACTTGATCGGAGGATCGTTCGGTGTGATCGTGGTTTTCTCGGAACTGACGGCGATCCACATGATCGGCCCGGCATCGGCGATTGCGATCCTTCTCGTGGCACAGATCGGGACAGCATTTCTCATCGAGTCACGTGGATGGTTCGGGGAGAAGAAGATCCCGGTTACGCCGAGGCAGGCAATTGGCCTCTCGATGATGCTTGCAGGGGTCGTCCTTTTCCAATTGTAGAAGAAGGAGTTTTACGATGAGAGAAATACAAGGGGGTTCCCCCCATCATTATATAAATCAATTCGAGCTGGAGGAGTTATTCCCGGCGGATTTCAGAAAGCATATCAAGGTGTATCACTTTGAAAAAGGGGACAATCTTTTTTCCACAGGGGAAGAACTCGACGAATTGTACTTCCTCATGGAGGGAAAAATCAAGATCTTCACCCATACACCGGAAGGAAAACTGTTGATCAACCGGTTCAAGCGTCCCCTTGCCCTGATCGGGGATGTGGAGTATGCGAAAGGTACGGCGGTGCTCAATTCAGTGGAAGCCGTGACGGACGGAGTGTTCTTATCCGTGCCTTTCACCGATCTTTCAAGGCTTGAGAAAGAGAATCCCGCCATTATGCGATTTTTATTTGATACAGTGGCCCACAAGTTCTACACGGAATCACATATCACGAGCATGCACATGCTGTATCCCGTCGAAGTGCGCCTGGCGAGCTATTTACTATCCATATCAGAAGCAGGAGAAGGGACCATGTTCCATCAGGAAATGCATACGTCCAATCTCATGGAGCTCGCTGAATGGATCGGAACCAGCTACCGCCACCTGAACCGGGTACTGAAGAAGATGGCAACGGATGATCTCATTGAACGGGTCAACGGTTCCATCACCATCAAAGATCTTGATAAACTCAGCATCCTTGCGAAAGGAAACATCTATGAATAAGGAGGGTCTCATATGATCGGAATCGCACTCGCCATCATGGCAGGAATCTTAATCAGTTTGCAAAATGTATTCAACGCACGGGTCAGTGAAAAAACAGGCCCATGGGCAACGACGAGTTTGGTACTCGGCCTTGGTCTCGTCTGTTCACTGCCGGTCTTCTATACAATGGAAGACAAAAGTCTGCTCGACTTCAGCGGGGTCGATCCCGTCTTTCTGTTCAGCGGCGTATTCGGTGTCGGCATCGTATTCTTCCTGATGAGGGGAGTCACGCTGATCGGCCCGGCGTATGCGATCTCGATCGCACTTATTTCTCAAATCACCATTGCATTTGTCGTCAATACAGGTGGATGGTTCGGTTTTGAACCTTCTGCCCTTTCCTGGGAGAAGATTCTTGGGATCGGATTGTTGATTGGCGGAGTGTTGGTTTATAAGTTGGAGAAGCGGACGGAAGTAGGAGAAGATGTTGTAGGTGAGAAAATTGGAGCATGATTTTTATAGTAGGCAACGGGAACGGTTTTACTGCTTATGTAGCATAAAACCGTCTTTTTGCTGCGCTCTAATAAGCGATGACATGGAGGTTCTGTTGAACATAAACCTGAACCCGATAGATACGCCTTTTCAAAAACCGGTCCAAATCCTGAAGAGGGTAAAGCTGCCTTCCGTGTAGATATGTATGCCCACCTAAAGAAAATTCGACAACTAGGATCAATTGTTTAGATAGAGGATCAATAAATAAATATTTGGATTAATAAATCCCAATCAGGATTAATAATCTGAAATGAGGATTGAAAATAATCCAATCCGGATCGATTACTCCGAGAAGGGATTGCTCACCAGGATTTCCACCCATATCCGGCCCCTCAGACCATGTCCAGAATCCTACTTCAGCTTAAAAATAGACAATCTAACGTCATTTTTCGTCCAAAAGCAGTCCGAATATATGATGTGTTCATCAATGGCACACAAAGCCAGACTTGCTGCTTCAAAAACCGATTGTATAAATCCAAACAGGGATTTCGAAAGTAAGAGGAAAAGATTATTGAACAGAAAACACGCCTCTTCCCAACATGGAAGAGGCGTGTTTCGTTTATTTCAAATCAAACCGATCTGCATCCATCACTTTCCCCCAAGCGGCAACAAAGTCACGGACAAATTTCTCTTTATTGTCATCCTGCGCATACACTTCTGCTAGAGCACGAAGGACAGAGTTCGAACCGAACACCAGGTCAAAGCGTGATGCCGTACGAACCACTTCACCCGTCTTGCGGTCACGGCCCTCATACTGATTGAAGCCTGCCGGTTTCCACTCGATGTTCATATCGAGCAAATTCACGAAGAAGTCGTTGTTCAGCGTACCGACGCGATCTGTGAATACGCCGTGTTTCGAATCACCGTGGTTGGCGCCGAGAGCACGCATACCACCAAGAAGGACGGTCATTTCCGGTGCAGTCAGTCCTAACAATTGTGCTTTATCCACAAGCATTTCTTCCGGGCTGACAGCGTATTCCTGCTTCTGGTAGTTGCGGAATCCGTCTGAAACCGGCTCCAGTACACCGAAGTTTTCAGCATCAGTTTGATCGGCTGTTGCATCGCCGCGACCAGGTGAAAATGGAACCGTTACTTCGAAACCGGCGTCACGGGCGGCTTTTTCAACCCCTGTGTTTCCGCCTAACACGATCAAATCAGCCAAGCTGACTTTCTTATCAAGCTTGCTCTGAAGGCCCTCATAGACACCCAGGACTTTCTCAAGCTGCTGTGGTTCGTTCACTTCCCAGTCCTTCTGCGGTGCGAGACGGATGCGTGCACCGTTCGCACCACCGCGCATATCAGAACCGCGGTACGTGCTTGCGGATGCCCAAGCTGTTTTCACGAGCTCGCTCACGGTTAGACCTGTTTCCAGAATCTTTTCTTTCAACGAAGCTACTTCAGAATCGGATAAATCATAATCCACCGCAGGAACCGGATCTTGCCAGATCAATTCTTCATCAGGAACCTCTGGACCCCAGTATCTTGCTTTCGGCCCCATGTCGCGGTGAAGAAGCTTGAACCAGGCACGGGAGAAGGCATCGGCAAACTCTTCCGGATTCTCGTGGAAACGACGGGAAATCTTTTCATAATCAGGATCCATACGCAGCGCCATATCAGCGGTCGTCATCATCGTCTTCACTTTGATCGACGGATCTTCGGCATCAGGTGCCATATGTTCTTCCGTCATGCCGACCGGTGCCCATTGGGAAGCGCCTGCCGCACTCTTCGTTTTCTCCCACTCATACCCGAATAGAAGGTCGAAGTAGCCGTTATCCCATTTCGTCGGATTCGTCGTCCAGGCACCATCGACACCGCTTGAAATCGTGTCACGGCCTTTACCGCTACCGTATGAACTGATCCAGCCGAACCCTTGATTTTCAATGTCCGCAGCTTCCGGATCGTCACCGACAAGAGAAGCGTCGCCGGCTCCATGAGCTTTTCCGAATGTGTGACCGCCTGCAATAAGGGCCACGGTTTCATAATCGTTCATCCCCATGCGTCCGAATGTATCACGGATATCACGGGCACTTCCAAGTGGATCCGGCTCACCATTCGGGCCTTCCGGATTAACATAGATGAGACCCATCTGGACGGCAGCGAGTGGATTTTCAAGCTCACGGTCCCCTGAGTAGCGGTTGTCCGCAAGCCATTCTTTCTCATTTCCCCAATATACATCTTCCTCAGGATGCCAAATGTCCTCACGTCCTGCACCAAATCCGAATGTCTTCAATCCCATGGATTCAAGAGCAACGTTACCTGTTAACACAAGCAGGTCAGCCCAGGAAATCTTATTCCCATACTTTTGTTTAATCGGCCACAACAGGCGGCGGGCTTTATCAAGATTGACGTTATCCGGCCAGCTGTTCAGGGGGGCAAAGCGTTGTGAACCTGATGAGCCGCCTCCGCGTCCGTCCGTTTCACGGTATGTACCTGCTGCGTGCCAAGACATCCGGATGAAGAATGGACCGTAGTGACCGTAGTCAGCAGGCCACCAGTCCTGGCTGTCTGTCATCAGATTGTGAAGATCCTGCTTCAGGGCATCGTAATCAAGCTTCGAGAATTCTTCTTTATAATTGAAGTTTTCCCCCATTGGGTTTGATTTCGTGTCATGCTGGCGAAGGATGTTCAGGTTCAACATGTTCGGCCACCAGTCTTTATTCGTCGTACCTCCTGGAGCCGTGGTCGTCGTGATGGCACTATCCTTGTGGTGAGTGACAGGGCACTGACCTGCAGCTGCTGAGTGATCCTTTTGGTCTGGGCGATTGTTGTTTTCCATTTACAATTCTCCTTTCAGATATGGGACACTTGGTCGAATAAACCATTACCATTTGCTAGAGATGAAGAGTTAGATTATTATGATAATTCTTACTTGTATTATAGTGGACGATGAGTCTGATTCAAAGTGAGAAGTGTTCAATCGACGGATTTTTATGGAAAATGTATCAAGTAGGAGGCTTCTTATAGAATAAGAGTAAGTCGAGGGGGAATAACATGAATGAAACAGATTTCGAATATGTCTTCTTAGGTGAAGGGACGGCTGGTCGGAACCTGTCCATTGATTCTGCTTCCATGATAAAATATGTTGATAAAATGACTGACGGTTAGGGTGTATGTATATGAAAGTGTTGTTGGTAGAAGATGATCGGACGATTGCGGCAGGGTTGGAGTATTCGCTGCGTCAGGAGGAATATGAGACGATTCTTTGTTATGATGCGGAGTCTGCCAAAGCGATGATTCATGGTCGGTTAGAAGAAATCGATTTATGTTTGTTTGATTTGTCGCTTCCTGATGGGAGCGGCTATGATTTGTGTGAGATGGTGAAGAAGCGGGACGATAAGCCGGTGATCTTTTTGACAGCGCTGGATGACGAAGTGAACGTCGTAATGGGGCTGGATATGGGAGCGGACGATTATATTACGAAACCGTTCCGGGTCCGTGAGCTGCTATCCCGTATCCGGTCGGTGCTCCGTCGATATCATAAGCAACCGGCACAGGCAAATGTGTGGATGGATATTGAGGATATCCGGATTAACACGTTAGAGGGCAAAGTGTATAAAAATGGTGACGAGGTAGTATTGACCGCTTTGGAATACCGGCTTCTCCTTATCTTTGCCAATCACGTCGGACAGGTTCTGACGAGGGCCCAGCTCCTCGATCGGATATGGGACGTGGCCGGTGATTTTGTCAACGATAACACGTTGACTGTTTATATCAAGAGGCTGCGCGAGAAGTTAGAGGACCATCCGCAGCGGCCAACGATCATCAAGACCGTTCGCGGTATGGGATATAAGGCGGGGGATTAATATGTGGCGGAATCGGGAAGTTCAATGGTTTTTCATCAGCCTATTATCCATCAGTCTTGCGGCATTCGTATTGGCAGGTTTTCTGTTTTCGATTCGGGTTGCATGGTTTGTGCTGGTCACATCCGGCTTGCTCGCAGGATGCAACTTTTTCTTTACAAGGTGGCGATACGGTGAAATTGAAAAGCTGTCGGGTTATTTGAGAAAAATCAGCAGCGGGGATGACAGCCTCGATGTCCGGGATAACCAAGAAGGGGAGCTCAGCATATTAAAGAATGACATCTATAAGGTGACCTTGATGCTGTCTGAGCATCGTTCATTTTTAGAGAAGGACAAACTCACCTTGACCAATGCCCTTTCTGACATCTCGCATCAGTTGAAGACACCTTTGACTTCGATGATGGTGATGGCCGATCTCTTAAGTGATAGCACATTGGAGGAATCCAAACGTGCCGAATTCACTCATCATATCCGGGTGCAGTTGGAGAGGATCGAATGGCTTGTCTCTTCCCTTTTGACATTATCCAAGATCGATGCAGGGACCATCGCCTTTAAGAAAGACACGGTGGCCGTCCGGGACCTGATTCAGAGGGCGGTGCAGCCTGTCTTGATTCCAATGGAAATTAAAGAGCAGACATTGAACGTGAACGGGGACGAATCGGTCACGTTCATCGGTGATCTTCGCTGGACGGCCGAGGCCCTCATCAATATCCTGAAAAATGCTGTGGAGCACACGGGAGAAGGAGGGGTGATCTCCATTTCGTTTTCGGAGAATCCACTCTACACTGAAATCACCATTTCCGATAATGGAGACGGGATTCCAAAAGAAGATCTCCCATACATATTCAGGCGTTTTTACAAGGGCAAGAATGCAAGTGACGACAGTGTCGGAATCGGTCTGGCGATGGCTTACAGCATCATCACCAGTCAGCAGGGGGATCTTGAGGTCCGAAGTGAAAAAGGAAATGGGACCGTGTTTTCGATTAAATTTTATAAATAGGAAGGTGTTTATTCTTGCTCCCCGTACCCACTAAAGTGAATAAATTGTCACTTTCATAGTCACTTTAAAGTCATATTGGACAGATATACTGGGGTCTACATCAACATTATGGAGGTACCAAATGAATATTTTACAAATTGAAAATCTGTCTAAGATATATGGCAAGGGGGAGACGGCGGTCAAGGCACTGGATGATGTCTCATTCTCTGTGAAAAAGGGGGAATTCGTTGCGATCATCGGTCCTTCTGGATCGGGGAAATCCACCTTGCTTCACCTGCTTGGAGGCGTCGACCGTCCGACAAGTGGGAAAGTGCTGATCGATCAAACCGATATTTATCAATTGGATGAAACCCAGCTGGCTGTTTTCAGAAGAAGGCAGATCGGGTTGATTTATCAGTTCTACAATTTGATCCCGATCTTGACGGTGGAAGAGAACATCACCCTCCCCATGTTATTGGATCAGCATAAAGTGGATCAAAAGCAGTTGACGGATCTAGTAACGACATTGGGCCTTCATGAAAGGCTGAACCACCTGCCGAACCAATTATCCGGTGGACAGCAACAGCGTGTATCCATCGGAAGAGCGCTGATCAGTAATCCTGCCATCATTCTCGCGGACGAGCCGACAGGAAATCTCGACAGCAAAAACTCTACGGAAATCATCGAACTGTTAAAGATGTTCAACAAAACCTATAACCAGACATTGATCATCATCACCCACGATGAACGGATTGCGCTGCAGGCCGATCGTGTGATCGAAATCGCAGATGGAAAGGTCGCAAAGGATGAGGTGATCCGTCCATGAATATCATCAACAAACTGACATTACGGCATCTGAAAGAAAACAAAAGAAGGACCCTTGTGACCATCACCGGGGTCATCATCTCGGTGTCGATGATCATGGCCGTTGCGACACTCGGCGTCTCATTCCTGGACATTATGAAAAGACAATCTATAGCCGACAATGGCGAGTGGCATGTTAAATATCAAAACGTCAGCCCCGAGCAAATCAAAGCAATAGCGAATGACGAGGATACGGGAAGATTGCTCCTATCCAATGACTTGGGGTATGCAAAGCTCGATGGGGCCAAAATGGAAGATAAGCCCTACTTATTTATAAAAGAATATAATGAAGAAGGCTTGAAGCAATTTCCGGTCGAGTTGAGTAAAGGCCGCCTGCCATCCGATGAACAGGAAGTGGTCATCTCCGAGGAAATCGCGAATGATGCCGGGGTTCAGTACAAGATCGGGGACCAGATCAAACTGGCTATCGGGAGCCGGATGATGGAGGGGCAAAGCGAGCCATTGGGACAGAATGACCCGCTCCAAAGGGATGGAGAAGGCATGAAGGAAAAGCTCGAAGTGAACTCCATGGAGACCTTTACGGTTACGGGCATCATCGAGAGCCCATCATGGGAACCGGCATGGTCTCCGGGCTATACGGTGCTCGGCTATATCGATAAGAGTTCCTTGAATAAGTCAGATATGGTGGATGCGGTTGTGGTGTTGGACAAAGTGAAGTCCTCCGTATTTGAGCATGCCGAGAAACTGGCAAAAGAGAATGGAATCGAAAAGGTAGCTTTCAATGATGAATTACTACGCTACTACGGTGTGACGGACAATGACAGTCTCCGCTTCACTTTGTTCTCCTTACTTGCGATTATCATGGCCGTCATCATCATCGGCTCGGTATCTCTTATTTATAATGCATTTGCCATCAGCGTATCTGAACGATCCAGACACTTAGGGATGCTTTCGAGCGTGGGGGCGACGAAGAAACAGAAGAGAAATTCCGTCTTTTTCGAAGGGATGGTCATCGGAGTCATCAGCATCCCCCTTGGTTTATTGGCAGGTGCCTTGGGGATCGGAGCTACCTTTTGGTTTATCAATACCTACATTGACGGGGCATTGGGCATTTCGGAGAGACTTCAGGTTGTCGTCACACCGTCAACGGTCCTGGTTTCCTGTCTGATTTCAAGCGTGACAATTTTTATTTCCACTTATCTGCCTGCACGAAAAGCCTCGAAGATTTCAGCGATCGATGCGATCAGGCAGACGCAGGATATCAAATTGACCGGTAAGGCGGTCAAAACGTCCAAGCTCGTCCGGAAGCTGTTCGGGCTGGAAGCGGAAATCGGCTTAAAGAATCTGAAACGGAATAAACGACGTTACCATGCGACGATCTTTTCCCTGGTGATCAGTATCGTTCTCTTCTTATCGGTGTCATTCTTTACAGATAACCTGAAGAAATCGGCAGTCATGTCCCAGGAGGGCACGAATTTCGATATTTCCGTATCGGCCAACACGGGGGATACAGAGCCATTGGAAGACTTGGTTCAACTGGAGGATATCACAGCATACAGCGTCCAAAAAAGTCTGAACCCGACGGTCCTTATTGATAAAGACAAATTTCCACAGGAACTGAAAGACATGATCAAACGGGATAACATTCCCCTTGATGATGGACGTTATCAATACTATGTGAACTTACATGGATTGGATGAACAGAGCTTTAAAGACTATGCCAAAAAAGCAGGCGTAGAACCCGGGATGTTCGACGATCCCAAGAAGCCGACAGCCATCGTCATTGATCAGATTTCCTATCAGGATCCGACGACGGCCAAGTTCATCGAGGCCAAATCGATCGTAACCGAACCGGGAGACGTCCTCGATTTGATCTTCACGAACTATGATACAGAGAAATCGAAACCTTTGGGATCGTTTACGATCGGCGCCATGACAGACCAAGTGCCGATGGGGGTCCGTACCGCAATGATGGGCGGATTGGATGTCATCGTACCAATGGAAACGATGGATGCCTTGATGGATGACGAGATGAAAAAGCAAGTCCGCAGCCAGTTATATATAAACAGTACCGACCCGATGGAAACCCAGAAAGCCCTTGAAGAAGTGGTGCCATCGAACCTGTATATATACAATGTCTATCAAGACAGGCAGCAAGAAGAGCAGCTCATCCTGTTCCTCTCAGTCTTCACATATGGGTTCATCGCACTGATTTCAATGATATCCATCGCGAACATCTTCAATACGATTTCAACGAGCATTTCCTTGAGAAAAAGGGAATTCGCCATGCTGAAATCCGTTGGGATGACGCCAAAAGGATTTAATAAAATGATCAACTATGAAAGCATCTTTTACGGAGTTAAGGCATTGCTGTACGGGCTGCCGATCAGTATCGGTGTCATGTATCTGATCCACAGATCTGTCGGAGAGACCTTCGATTACGGGTTCGTGCTGCCGTGGATCGATATCCTATCTGTCATCGCGGCGATTTTCATCATCGTCAGCTCGGCCATGCTTTATTCAATCGGAAAGGTCAAGAAGCAGAATATCATTGAAGGTTTGAAGCAAGAGAATATATAGACGAAAGGAGATGGGCTTTTATAGGCTCATCTTTTTTTATGGTAGAAAGAAGGAAGCCCGGTAATATTTCTTGAAACTCAAATAAAGAAGGAATTAAGAAAAAGTTGTCAAATCTATTTCAGAAGCACGATATCTGAGGAGGTCATTCCATTTGAGTATCCCTTTCGAAGTAAAAAGAAACTTTCAGGTTTCAAAAGAAGTAGCATATAGAAGTCTATTAGATCTTGATTCTGCCAAAGACTGGATGCAAGGGTTGGTGAAAATCGAGCGGATGGATGAAGGGCCGCTCCGTGAAGGCAGTCAGTGGAGGGAAACGAGGAGGATGTTCGGCAAAGAGGCTTCGGAACACTTTGAGGTAGTGGAGCTTAAAGAGCCTGATAAGATTGTGCTGCGATGCGACGGTACGAAGGGGACGACAGGTAAAGGAGAATTTGTATTTACCTATCTGCTTGCTTCATCAGGTGATCAAACTGAAGTGACCTTACTTGGAGAAATCAGAGGACTGACCGGCCTGTCAAAATTGTTCGGTAAGCTAATGGCAGGCGTCTTTAAGAAGGCTTGCGCAAAGGATTTGGATTCATTGAGAGAGTATTTGGAGAAAAATAAAGTGGCAAGCTCCTGACAGTGTCAATCGGAAATGGTATAATCTTTTAGAAGGAAAGTTAGCGTTAAAAGCAGTCTGTAGTTGATCTCGTACATTTTATTATAATAATAAAACCTTTTTAGGAAGTGGATTTTTATAGAGGCAGCTCTATTTTCGCCACACAATGTCAATTGACAATTGTGTGGTTTTTTTATGTGTAGAAAAGGGGGAGAAAAAATGAAAACGTGGCAATATGCATCGATTGTATTTTTTGGTGGATGCTGTTATGGGATATTATCAACATTTGTCAAACTTGCTTATTCAGCAGGTTTTTCAGTAACAGAGGTAACAGGTGGCCAATATTTATTTGGAGCTTTGCTTACCTGGGTGCTGGTTCTGTTTACAAAAAAGAAAAGAATACCTTTCAATCAAGCTTTCAAACTATTATTATCTGGAATTCCATTTGGACTGACAGGTGTGTTCTATTATCAGGCGCTGCAGACACTGAATGCTTCGCTTGCAATCATTTTTCTATTTCAGTTTGTTTGGATCGGAACGCTATTCGAGTGGATCTTCTATAAAGAAAAACCAACTAAAGGTAAAATCATCTCAATTGGTATACTAATAATCGGCTCCATTTTAGCTGCAGGTGCATTTGCAAAGAGTGAAGTTGTTCTATCCTTGCAAGGAACTGCCTGGGGGTTACTTTCGGCTTTGACGTTTACCACTTTTATAACACTCAGCAGTTCTGTCGGAAAAGATTCTCCACCCGTCTTGAAAAGTGCTTTCCTTTCAACAGGTGGTTTAATTGTCGTATTTTTACTATTTCCACCCACGTTTTTAGTTGATTTACCTACTTTGACGGGGGTCGCACAGTATGGTTTATTGCTCGGCTTCTTTGGCGTTGCTTTACCACCTCTTTTATTTTCAATCGGCATGCCCCATGTTGGACCAGGACTTGGCACAATCTTAACTGCTTCTGAACTCCCAGTGGCTGTAACCATGTCCGCTCTAATATTAGCTGAAGTAGTCAGTTTTTCACAATGGGTAGGAGTCGTGATCATTTTATGTGGAATTGTGCTCGGTAATTTAAAACTGAAAGGTAGAATGAAATCCATCTCATAATGAGAGTACAATGAAAAAAAAGAAAAGAGGTCCGTCCCTCATTGCGGTAAAGCTCTACCGTGGTGAGGGACGGACATTTTTAGTTTCTCATGATTTCAGGACTTCTTTGAGTTATGAAAGTCTGATTTTAGAGGGAGTTGATAGTTTGGAGCTTTTTATGCAAAGCATGAAAAATTTAACCGCTACTGTCCAGTAACTTTCATAATTCTGATTGTTATGGATGTGGGTGTGTGAGCTTAATTACTTATTTCAATTCACTCATTTCACTCATTGTCTGCATAATCTCCCATATTAAATAAAAAAAGCCAATTCCAAATAAGAGTTTTTTCATGAATTTCACTTAATTTTGCTTATATTCTGAATGGTAGGTTCAAAAAAGCGAGAGATAAGACCTGTAGTAACCAGATGGAACATATAAAATTACGTGGGATGTAAAAGAAGATAGTGACTATCTCGGAAGTTTACTTTGAATCAATGATAGTGGCCCTATATATGATGTAATGGAAAGTGGGGAAAAAGACTTGGTGTTAGCAATTGATAATTTCTATAATACAGGTTTCGGTTATGCTGGAAATGAGAGGTTACTGCATGCCGGACCATTCATCCAATGGTGGCATGTTACCGGTACAAACGTAAACAAGCCTGTCAGCATCACAGTCTTCAGTTATAACCGGGTGGATTGGCATGCAGAGATTTTAGACGCCGAGGCAAAGTGAAAGAATATGCTGATATTGAAAATGAACATTCCATTTATGGATTACCGTGGAATCCAAGTTCTGAATATCCTGATGGAGAGTTATATGTAACAGTAACTGGTACGGATGATAAAGGTTTCTCCTTAACGTCTGAACCGGAGACCATAACCGTAAAACACTAAGAAATGATGCCTGTCACCGAATGGTGGCAGGCATTTAACATATAGTCAAGTCCTCACTCGAGATTAAGATCCACCAACCATGAAAATACCACCACACATTTATCTTACATTACCCCAAATGACAAACAACAAAAATAAGTCTTTAGGACTACATAAACAAAACTTAATTGGTTATATAGAACTGAATCAAATGGATAGGTTCGTACGTGTTGCAGCAGCAAAACCCCGATTTACAGTGTACTAGCACCATGCTAACATTCAAAATGAATAGTTCGATTATTCTAAAAAGAATAAAAAAAGGAGTTGACTATCGAAAGGTATTGGCAATAATTTACTAGTTGCACTGAGTTGTCATTCTGAAAGAGAAAAAACGTGAATTGTCGGTTTAGATTGAAAAAAGGCTAAAGGGGGAAATTTTAAGTGAAGTCTACTACTTTAAAGGGAGTAGCGTCAGCTGCTTTAAGTGCTAGTTTATTAATGACTCCAATGAGTTCGATGGCTATGGGGTTGGACTACTTGAAAAAGGCTCCAAATGATCAAAAGGGAATATCGGATGTGGAAGTTGCATTGAAGGGCCTGACTGAGCAGCAAAGATTGCAGTTTACTAACTTGTATTCAGATAAAACCGCCAAATTGCGTATTTCATCCGATGTCAATCTAAATAATGAAGAAAACTTGGATATTATCGTTCAGTTTCAAGTAGATCCTGCAGCAGTACAGGTCGCAAAAGAGAAAGCAAAAGGCAAATCCGCTTCAACCCTTCGATTAGAAGAGGCTCAGGAGAAAGTGGACAAGTCCCATAAAGAATTCAAGGAAAAAATCAACAAAGTAAAATCTGAAAAAAAGAGTAAGATTACAAGAGAATTTAAAAACGCGTTTAACGGCGTATCAATGACAGTACCGGCAAAAGAGGTACTGGAGCTCATCGAATTGCCAGATGTTAAAGCGGTTTGGGTCGATCAAGAGATACAGCTGGACCTTCCGATAGAAGAAAAAGAAACGATTTCTCCACAGATGAACGATAGTATTCCTTTCTTGGGAGTTGATGGACTCCATGACGAAGGAATCAATGGGAAAGGGATAAAAATAGGAGTCCTGGATACTGGTATTGATTACAACCACCCCGATTTAGAGGGAGTTTACAAAGGGGGTTATGACTTTGTAGATAATGATGATGATCCAATGGAGGCTACATATGAAGAGTGGAAAGGGTTGGATCCTGCTTCATGGCCGGAAACATGGAATGGATCTCCATATTATACATCTCATGGCACGCATGTATCTGGGATAATTGCAGGCCAAGGTCAAAATGATTCCGGCCATGCCATAACAGGTGTTGCGAACGGGGTGGATTTATACGGTTATCGTGTTTTAGGACCATATGGATCGGGATTTACAGGTTCTGTTCTGGCTGGTATTGATAAAGCGGTACAAGATGGGATGGATGTTATTAACCTGTCACTGGGAGCTACAGTAAATGATCCTCTTTATCCAACATCCGTTGCGTTAAATAATGCGATGATTGCTGGAACAGTAGCGCTGGTAGCTGCAGGAAATGCTGGTCCGAATGACTTTACCGTGGGCTCCCCTGGAACATCACCATTAGCCATAACAGTGGGAGCAAGTGACGTTTCTGTCAGTATACCAACTGCAAAAGGCGAACTTGGGGAAGATTCATTTGCTCTTCAGTTAATGGCCAAGCATTTTGATGACAATATAACCGAATTGTCAAATACATCCCTGGAGGTTGTGGATGCTGGTTTAGGTTATGCTGAGGAATTTAACGGGAAAGATTATTCTGGAAAGTTAGCGTTGATTAAACGCGGTTCACTCTCATTTAATGAAAAAATTGCAAACGCAAAAAATGCTGGAGCAAGTGCAGTCCTCATATGGAATGATGTTGACGGAAAGATTTCACACTATTTCGGTGAAGGAATTGATTACATTCCTGCTTTTACTTTAACGAAGGAAGAAGGACAAAGACTACAAGATCTTTTAACCGAAGAGAAAATGTTTACATTTAAGGAAATCAGCGAGATCAAAACAGAAGGAGATAAATTAGCGGAATTCAGTTCTCGTGGACCAGCTTTAAAAACATACGATATTAAACCAGAAATTACAGCACCAGGGGTTAGTATCTTATCGACCGTACCAGCTTATATAAATGATAAGGAAGATACATCAAATTACCAATATGCATATGAAAGATTGTCTGGAACTTCCATGGCCACGCCATATGCCGCTGGTGTTGCTGCCCTGATACTTCAAAACAATCCTGAATATTCACCATTTGATGTGAAAACGGCATTAATGAATACGGCAGACGACTTAAGTGAAGATTACAGTGTATTTGAAGTAGGTGCCGGCAGAGTCGACCCAACTAATGCTGTTCATTCTGAAGTGAAGCTTCAAGTAATGGACGAAACGATCTCTTTAGATGAATCTTATAATGAAATTGTCATTGATGATATCACAGGAGCCATTGCTTTTGGGTATCATTATAAACAAAAAGATTCATCAACAGCAGATGGGAGAACAGTAGAATTACAGAATAATAGTGACGAAAAGAAAGATTTTAATGTAAATGTAGAACTATTGTCTTCTGAAATTTCAGGTGCAAATAATGCAGAAACGAATGACATTGTCTTTACTGTAAATGACAAAGTCTCTGTAGAGGCTAACAGTAAAGTTGAAATGACACCAAGTATCGAAGTGCCGAAAGAAGCAGAGGCAGGAACATATGAAGGCTATATCCATTTCACAAATGCGGATAACGAACATGAGAAATATCAGATCCCTTTCTCCATCATCGTGGCTGATAGAGGAATAAATTATTCAGTCGATCGACCTGCGTTTGCTTCAGACGCCAGCATGTATCATGCACATATGAGCGTCCCTGCAACGTTCTTAAATGTCGGTTTGAGAAGTCCGATGGAAACCATGGATTTAGTTGTAAAAGATGGAGACACAGGTGAATATCTGGGCTATCTAGGCTGGATTAATACGGAATTCTTAAACGAACAGCTGGGTGTTGACTTTTTAGTACCATTTGTCTTCGGTAGTGGAGCATATTACCCATTTACAGGGGACGAAGAAAACCCAATAAGTGAGGAAATGGTGTTGGCGCCTGATGGAGCATATGAACTTGAAATCATCGGGACTAATGAAGAAGGTGAAATGTTTCAGCCATCAGATTATGTATTCATTGATAATCAAGTGCCGGAAATAACAATGGAAAAAGAGCCCGGCGTTTATGAAATTGAGTACAACAAGGATGATGAACAAGGGGTCTCGTGGTTTAATGGAAAGGTCTACGATTCAAACGTAGATGCTATGAAAGAAAAAGGGTTAAAGGAAATAAAAAATAATCGGGACGGGCAATTAAGTCCTGTTGACCAAGGATTGAATACGGTTGTGGGCTATGATAGTAAGGGCTGGGGCTTCCCTACTCATTATTTTACTCCTGAAGCGGACGGAAGCTTTAAGTTCGGTGTTACTCCAGAAGAAGTAGCTAACGGTCAATACGTTGACTTTGGTTTCTATGGATTTGATGCAGCCACAGCAGGAGATCAAAGCAAGGGTATGCATAAATATTACTTCATAGAAAAAGGCGAAAAATATGCTAAGGCTGATCTTGATAAGGACGAACTGTACTTGGGTGATGAAGTAACTGTGACTTTAACGTTGAAAAATGTTGAGAAGTTCATTGGTGGAGAGTTTAAACTTAGTTATCAAAATTCATATTATGAGTTCGTTGATGCACAAATAAACCCGGAATTTAAGAAATTCGCAGAAGAAAAGAAATTAAGCACAAGGGTGGAAGTTGGCGAAATCAAACATGACCTATGGGAGGATCAAATCCCTGTTAGTGCATTTTTAGAAGGGGATTCATTAGAAGGAGCAGATGGCGATATGCCTATTCTGAATGTTACCTTCAAGGTCACGAACGATGAATTTTATGATTATATTCCTTCATTTAATTTTACAGAAGCTAAATATCATAAATTGGGGGAAGAGGAAGTTGTACAAGTCCCAGGCTTTATTACAGATCAGTTAGAGATAGTGCCTAAACAATCTGTTGTCTGGGGATATTTAGGACCTGAAGCATTCCTTCATGAAGAAGGATGGGTAAATGTAGATTTACATGGTAAAGGCGTCGAAATTACTGCAATCTCACCTGATGGAACTAAATATGAAGGTGAGCTTGTGGAATCATCTAAATCAATATTCGAAATTCACGGTATTCCAGCTTCTGAAGATACCTATAAGGTAGTGGTGAAAGCACCAGGACACTTTGAATCCCACACGACCGTTACTGTAGGTGAAGTGGTTAATGGCGAGGTATTGGGAATAAAAGAAAGAATGTATCCGGGATTGCAATTAGCTGGTGATGTTAATGGTGATCATGTCATTGATATCAAGGATGCTTTTTTCTTGAAAAATCATATCAATAAGCCAGGAGAAAGACCATTAAAAGCAGATATTAACCAAGATGGAGCTATTGATGCTACCGACATGTCATTTGTCGTGAACAACTATTTAAAAGTGAATGAAATGGTAGACAATGCCCCATCCCCTACAGAAAAGCACGGGGGGAAATCGCTTGAAGATATTCTTAAAGAGGTAGGTTTAAGTGATTTATTAAATTAGTAGAAATATCAAATGAATAGGGCCCATTTTGGGCCCTATTTTCAAGAAATCACTAATCAAAGTTCCATTGAATTATGGATATAGACGTTGAAAATACGAAATGACTAAATGGTAGAATCACATAGCTATGAATCAACATCAAAGCATGCGAATGTGATCGTAAGAAACGTGTATAATGATTAATGAGTAGCTTTACAAGTGGTTAAATAAATGGTTTTAAAGGCGGGATGGGGGGACTGTGATGATTGAGGGGAAGATCATAAAGTATTATCGTGAAAAAGCAAAATTAACACAAAAAGAGCTTGGAGGTGGAATTTGTTCGATTACTCATTTAAGTAAAATTGAACGAGGGTTAACAGAATGTTCCACTGAAACGATCGAGCACATTGCCAACCGTTTAGGAATTGATATAGAAATTGAACTGGGAAAGCTTTACAAGATCAAAGACCTTCTTGACCGTTGGCATGAAGTGATGATTAAAGAGGCACTCCCTGAAGTAGAAGCCATAAAAAATGAACTTGAAAATGCTCCGTTAATTCATATTTCTACCTATAAACATTTTTACAAACTGTTAAAAATAAGATATGAACTCATTCATTATCATTTTGATAAAGCAGAGGACATCATACATGATCTCCAGAAAATCGAATTTCATTTATCAGATTACGAAAAGAACTTGCTTAAACAATTACGAGGAATGTACTACATCGCGAAGAGTGACTATGTCAAAGCAATCGATACATTAAAAACCATCAAGCAAAATGAATATAATCATCCTGAATATTATTATCATCTGGCCGTTTCCTATCATAATCTTAACTCTCAGATTATGTGTTACCATTATGCTGAGAAAGCATTGCACTATTTCAAAAAGAGTAATAACTTTCTGAAAGTCATTGATACTGAAATGCTTATGCTAATCCAGCTTCAATTTGATCAGCACCATGATTTCAACGAAACAGTAAAACAATATGTAACGTTAATTGAAAGCTGCGTTATATGCAATGCAATCAGAAGAAAATCCAAGCTTTTACATAATTTAGCCTTTTTCTATTATGTTCGAAAGGATTATCAAAAGGCAAGCGAGCTATATAAAGAATCATGCAGTCTGAAAAATAAGAAGTCAAGCGAATACTTATTGTCTTTTGAAGGCTATATCCGCTGTTCTTATGAAGCTGGCCTATTATCAAAGGCAAAATTAATCCAATTGACCAAAGAAGGATTATCGGTAGCGGTGGAATTGCAACAGAATACATTCAGGATCCTCTTCAATCTCCTATTGTATTTAATTAAAGGACAACACGATCAGTACTATCGCTATCTATATGAAGAAGGCTTGCCTTACTATAGAAAATATGGATTTGTCTATTTAATTCAGCGCTCAGAAAAAGAACTGTTTCATTATTATCATGAAAATAATGAGGTGGAAAAGGCTTTAGACATTGCCTATCTTTCCTTTAGTGGAGAAGACAGTGTGCCCATTGAGACGAGAAGGAATAATGAGTGAGTCAAGGGTCGATTGTTGTCCGGTTCACCATGCTTTATGATGATGAGTCTTTAGCGGCTCATCTTTTTTGTGCATTCTTCTATTGGGCTTTACTCTTTTTGAAAACATAATAACAATAAGGAAAAGAAGCTAATAGAGCAGAATAACTCAGACAATTCCATCACTCGAAAGGGACTTACAGCATTATGCTATGCTAGCGACATCTTATATCCCTGCAAAAGGTCAAGGCCCAGGGAAAAGGCAAATAAACATCCCAACATTAATAGGGTAATACTTAAGGTTTTCACACCGATCACACTCCTCCTCTTATGTTCTTCCTCAACAGTTTCCTGTGACCGACGTCGGTGCCCTCAACAATGGAACTTCGGTCAGCACCTTTTCCAATTACACAGATGGAGCCGAGCCTTCCTCACTCAGTCTCTTGACGGAGGCATTTATAAACGTTTTAATCTATTGTTCCTGTTTGTTGGATTTCACACTCTGCCTTAACAGTAACAGGTACATTTGGATAATACGTTTCCCATTGTTCTTTATTAAATTTGCGATAATGTTCCTTATATTTCGCACCTAAACCTAGTGGATCAACGTTCTGTTCTTTTAGTTGCGTGATGATTTTGTCAGCCCTATCTTCTAATTGTTGCTCTATCTCTTTTTGATATTTCTTTTTATTAAAAGACTGCCTTTTTCTCTTTGAAGAAGAAAATTCTTGTAGCTTTGTTTTCATTTTAATATTAATGATAAACTCCGGTTTACCGTGTACGATATTGACTTTATATTCTGGATTTGATTTAAGAGTTTCGAGAACCACCTTATCTCCATTATCAAACTTATATCCCTGAAGACCATCACTTGTATTTTTAGTAACTAACATCTTAAAAATATTTATTTCTTCCATCGGTATGGATGTAATATATTTATCATAGTGAAAAAAGGCTATCCCTGTGATTTTGATTTTGCCATTTACATTTTTGATCAAAGGTAAATAAGGGTCCTGGCCTATTTGAAACAATTGAAATAAAAAAGTTTGTAAATTGGTGTGGGGGAGTTCACCGGATTCCATATTTTGATCCAGTAATTCTTGAAGGAAAATAGAAATATTCTCATTCTTATATTTATTCAAATTTAATAACTCATTCGCACTACCATCAACAATGGCTATTTGAACAATACTTCCGATAGATGGATCACGGTTCAGGGTATCGACAAAATCATTGATCCCAATTTCCGCCAGTGCTTTTCCGTAAAGAGCAAACCTGAGTTGTCCGCTTACTAAGCGACGTTGTGTTTCATTATTTATACTGGTCCGCATTTCTTTACTGGATTGTGCCAAGGCGGATCTGACTTCTGTATGGGATTCGTTCTTTTTAATAATAGGATATAATATGGTTCCCAATATGTTTCCTTCGTCGGCCAAGTCATAGCCCACGCCTTGTATCATCCCGATCTCATTTACAATATTGGTAGGGAGTAAGGAACAACCTGATAATAGTAAAATGAAGAACATTGAAATGGCAGCACGATTAAACACTTTGATTCCCCCTTTTAAGCAAAGTAAAATAAAGCAGGAGCAGAGGGATATAGATGTAAAAGATGTATAGATTCATTTGAGTGACAGAAGTATCAATTATCTTCTTGACATGCTCGTTTGCTAATTGACAAATCAATACACTTATGAAGCTTAGAACCAGTAATGCATATTTCTGTTTCATATTGAAAATTTTCTTTAGCCCTCTGCATGAGCACCATAACAAAAGTGAAATCAATGCCGTAACAATGATTGAATACATAGAGATATACAAGTATTCAAATCGTTCCAAATAAGAGAACTTTATTATTTTGGTAATCGAAAGCTCAGGCCAAATAGTGGCCTTTAATTGATCCTCACTATAAAATGTGAAAGAAACAATAGAAGAAATGGTATAGAGTGCTGTAGTAAAAAGGACACCAAGATGAGCAAACTTTTTGGATTTATCAGGTTTTCTAATAAATGGATAGAACATTAATAACACCTCTGTACCTGCTATGGTGTACATCGAGCTCTTAATGGAGTCCAACATGTCCATTACGGAATGATTCATTATTGGCATCAGGTTTGAAAACTGAGCAACTTTCAAGGGAAAAAAATACAATACCATTATCAATACTTGTGGAAATATAAAAGACAAGAAAGACAAGCCTACAACGACTCGAAATCCTCCGGAAATACAATAATAGACTAACATTAGAATCAAGGTGGAGATGACCCAGGATGGTAACATGGGAAACATCCATACTTGAATAATTTCGATGAATGTAAGCATAACCGATATGCTGGCTAAACCGTAGTAAATGATAATGAAAAAACTTAAGAATCTCCCAAGAAACTTACCGAAGGCAGCAGTATGTACGTCAATAATATCCCCATCTGCTTTTCCTAGCAGTTTATACATAACCCAAATGAAAACCTGGACCAAGCACCCTGCGGCTAAGACACCAATCCATGCATCATATCCTGCTTTCGTTGCAATCGTTCTTTGAAAACTTAAAATTCCAACACCTACCTGGGAATTATAAATGATAAAGAAAACTAAATAAGGAGAGACTTGGTGCCTTACATCTACTTTCAAAAGTAATCACCCTATATGTTTATTCAAAAATATTTATTCATAAAAATCATTCAATGGCTCAGGCTTTTTCTTGCTGTCTACAAGTTTTTTCTTTTTTTGTGGTCTTAAGTTTTTGGGGTTATCTTTCTGCATGGAAAAAGGGAGTCTTACCCACAAATCTTGAAATGAAGTGATTCGTATCGGATACTGGCTTAAATAAGGTCGTCCAAGTGACGTCAATCTTAGCAAATGGATCAATGTATAGATTAAGCATAGAAAGACACCTAATAAGCCCATCCAAGCAGCAAGAAAAATGACTGGAAACTTAATAAAACGGATGGTGTTACTAAACTTATACACAGGAGATGTGTAGGAAGCTAAGGTTCCGAGTCCCACGATAATTAACAATACATTACTGGTTAATCCGGCTTCCACAACGGCTTGCCCAATGACAATCCCACCTACAACACCAAGTGATTGCCCAATTTTCAGTGGTAAACGAATCCCTGCCTCCTTTACCATTTCAATCATTATCTCTAGAAACAGTGCCTCCAGAAATGGAGGAAAGGGAACAGTTGCCCTTGACCCTACAAGCGGCTCAAGTAATCGAGCTGGAATCAGTTCGTAATGATAGGTCATGATTGCCACGTACATCGGAGTGACAAAAGAAGAGATAAAAATGGCGGAAAATCGCAATAACCGAAAAAAATTGCTAATAATCCAAGAATAACTATAATCTTCCATTGCAATAAAGGATTCCATAAAAGTTACTGGGAGGATAATCAGGTTTGGTGATCCGTCAACCGCAATGATTATTTTTCCTTCAGTAAGACCAGCAGCCACCCTGTCTGCTCTTTCCGTTGCAATTGACTGTGGAAACAAAGAATTTGAATTGTCCTCAATCATGGCTGAAACATAGGAACTGTCCTGAATATGATCATATTGTATATCATTGATCCTCTGAATTGTGGTGTTTACATTTTCTTCATCAGCGATTCCGTTCACATACAAAACAGCTACTTTGGTTCTCGATAATTTTCCGACCTTCATTTCCTTGACGGTAAGCTCCGAGATAGGCAATCTTTTGCGGATAAGATTGATATTTGTATCTAATTCTTCTATAAACCCAACCTGTGGACCCAATGCAGAGGATTCCAATGTTGGTATTCCTACATCGCGAAATTTACTGTTTGCAATATTCACTAATAAACATTCTTCATCATGGGGATGTAATTGAATAGACATATACCCATTCATAAGATTCTGGATAATGTCATCTTTATCACTGGTCAGAATACTTTCTTGAATGGGGATGATGCTCTTTAACTCTTTTAATGAGCTCTGATCCTGTACATAGGGAAGAACATCTTTATGTAAGATATCTGAAGAAATAAGCGTACGATAATAGGAAATCCAAAAGGGTTCTCCATCTTTTAAGGAAGTGTGATAATGAATAAAGTCATTTGAGTCAGAAAGAACTGCAACCCAGTCTTGATGGTTGGCATCGCCACTTCTCACCTTCCTAACCCCCTTCAATGCTTTTTCTTATTATGTGTAAAAAGGGAAAATGTATGCAGAGGCACGATCGGATGATAAATGGGACTGATCCCTCACACGGTGGAGATTTAGTGTGTTGGAAGCCAGAAGCTAATAAAAAAACCTCCACACAGTGAGAAGGTCATATTCCATCAGTTCCAGAAACCACATTTTTTGCACTTCGATGATTTCGTTGTCGGGTGTAACGGTACTTGGATACAGGCATCAGTTGGTGGAGGTTGAGGCGGTCGCGGCAGTGAAGAAACGTACACATTTAACGTAATCTAGGTTTGTCCAATGGATAAACTAAGTATTTTTCACCTGTTTTTAACTACTGAAACACCAAAATTCAACAGAACAAGACAAGAATGTTTCCCAAAAATCGATTGCGCCAGCAGTAGTCCTTTGCTATGATGATCTTACTAATAAATGAAATGGAGGTTTTCCTGTTGACAGCATCAATCAGATTGCGTTTCCCGCTTTTCACTCGTTAATTGAATACGTTTGAAGGCTCTGCCTATGTTCAGAGCAATGGGATTGATCTGTCTTTTTTTAAGAAAACCTGTATTTGTCGGTATTTTTAAAGAGGGGAGGAGTCTCCTCTCTTTTTTGTGTCTTAAAAATAACAAGTAGGCAAGGCTTATTTTTATATAAAATATAATAGAAATGAGTTGGTGGGAAATGAACATAGTAAATCAAAATCAGAAGGAAGATTGGTTAAGAAATATCATTCTTTTCCTTAGCAGTCAGACGATTTCGCTATTTGGATCGTCTTTGGTGCAATACGCGATCATGTGGCATATCACGTTAGAGACGGAGTCCGGGTTGATGATGACGTTGTTCATCATTTGCGGATTTATTCCGACCTTCCTCCTGTCCCCGGTTGCGGGTGTCTGGGCGGATCGCTATAACCGGAAGCAGTTGATTGTGTTATCGGATGGATTGATCGCGACTTCAACACTGGTTCTCGCGATTCTCTTCTTAATGGGATACGATTCGATCTGGCTGCTGTTTGTCATGGCAGCGGTCCGGGCCCTTGGAACCGGGATTCAGACACCGGCTGTCGGCGCGATTTTGCCGCAGATTGTCCCAAAGGAGAAGCTGACGAAGGTGAATGGGGCAAATGGGAGCATCCAGGCTGTCATCATGTTCGTGTCCCCAATGGTCAGTGCGGCATTGCTTGGGATGGCATCAATTGAGATCATCTTCTTCATCGATGTCATTACGGCAGCCATTGCGATCATCACACTGCTGGCCTTCTTGAAAATCTCGGTGCATGAGAAGGCAGCGGGCATACAAACAACAAGCTATTTCAGTGACTTCAAGCAAGGCTTGCAATATGTCAACAACCATGGATTCTTGAAGAAGTTCTTCCTGTTCTTCTCCATCTTCTTTGTTCTGATGGCACCTGCAGCCTTTCTGACTCCGCTGCAGGTCACCCGGAGCTTCGGAGACGATATTTGGAGACTGACGGCCATCGAAATTGCATTTTCCATCGGGATGATGGCAGGCGGTGCCATCATTGCTTCCTGGGGCGGGTTTAAAAATAAGATTGCCACGATGACCTTCTCAAGTCTGATTATGGGATTCTGCACCTTCGCCCTTGGCATCGTTCCGGTCTTTTGGTTCTATCTCGTCTTCATGGCTTTATTCGGAGTGGCCATGCCGATTTTCAATACACCGACAATGGTGCTGCTACAGGAGAAAATAGAAGAGAATTACTTGGGAAGAGTCTTCGGGGTCATGGGGATGATCTCCACCTCGATGATGCCGATTGGCATGCTGATATTCGGACCCTTGGCAGATATCATCGCCATTGAATGGCTCCTCATCGGAACAGGCGTATTGACTATTCTCCTTTCCGTCATGCTCGGCCGCGACCAAGTGTTGATCGAAGCAGGGAAGCCTGCACCTGCGCTGGAGTGAATGTAGCCTTAAAAAGAGCTGTCCTTGTGGCAGCTCTTTTTTGTGTCGTGATATAAAGGAAAAGTAATATATAAAGAGAATACTTATACTAAACAGGAATTGTATTGGATGCAAGACAGATGAAAAGAGAGGGGAACAGGAACATGACCAATAACCCAACACCCGAAAGCGAATTGCCTAAGATGAGTAAGCCCGCGAACCGTGAGCTTCATAACGCCGGATTTTATCGCCTTGAGCAATTTACCAGCGTGTCGGAATCCGATATTTTGAAGATTCATGGGGTAGGACCGAAAGCAGTGCGCATTCTGAATGAGGCCCTGAAAGAAAAAGGGCTGTCTTTTGCAAAAAAATCATAAAACGATTTGATTAAAGTGTAGTTGTGCGAAGGTGGATAACCCATAAAATAAAGGAAGTGGATAGGATGGATTCACTAACGGTCATGCAAGAGCTGGAAGCACTGGGCAAGGAACGATCGAAGAAAATGTACATATCCAATGGTGCCCAGGAGCCGGTCTTTGGCGTCGCGACAGGTGCAATGAAGCCGATCGCCAGGAAAATCAAAAAGGATCAGGCGTTGGCTGAGGAGTTATATGCAACGGGGAATTACGACGCCATGTACTTTGCCGGTGTCATTGCCGATCCGAAAGCCATGACGAAGGCTGACTTTGACCGCTGGATCGACGGGGCGTATTTTTATATGCTGTCCGATTACGTGGTGGCCGTCACTTTGGCTGAAGCCGATATCGCCCAAGACGTGGCAGACAAGTGGATTGCAAGCGGGGAAGAGCTGAAAATGTCCGCGGGGTGGAGCTGCTACTGCTGGCTGCTTGGGAATCGCAAGGACGAAGAGTTTTCGGAAACGAAGCTTGCAGGGATGCTGGAACAAGTAAAAGAAACGATCCACAATGCACCTGAACGGACGAAATCGGCGATGAGTAATTTTGTCACGACAGTCGGGGTTTCTTTTGTACCACTCCATGAACTGGCTCTTCAGACGGCAAAAGAAATCGGACCTGTAGAAATGGTACGGGAAGGGAAAAAGAACAGCACACTGAAGGCTGCCGATGATATTCTGAAGCAAGTGGAGAAAGGGAAGATTGGGTTTAAGCGGAAGTATGTGCGGTGTTAATCCGTTCACCGCGACAGGTACTTTGGCCATGTGAGCCAGGTGACCTGTCCTATGGTGTTCTTGGTGGGTTAAAGAAGAGAAGTGAGTCATGAGAGATTGACTCACTTCTCTTTTTAGGTCATTACCTAACTAATGGGTGGAAAAAGAGGATTTTCCTTAAGGATGTCCAAACTTCTTTTCAAATTGTTCAGACCCACCAACAGCTTGTTCAATCACTTTACCAAGACTTTGATCGAGTCTGTTCATAAGTTGATGAGAACGCTTGTTAAACAAGTAGTTATTAGTCATCATTAAAGTGAAGATTTTCACTTTACGTCCGGAACCAGGGTTGATAATCGTAACCTTCTTGAAATCGCTATCAAAAGTTAGTAGATTAGCAGACTGATTTACTGCAGAAGCAGCGATGAAGGCATCATTAGACTGAAGGGGAACGGACTTTGAGAACTGCATGCCGGTCTCTAGGCATGCAAATGTAGTGTTAGAGAGCTTAAAAAATCTTGACTGAATCAAGCCTTCTAATCGTTCAGTCGATTTTTTATTATAGTATCTTAAGAGTTCTGGTTTTTCGTGATTTTTCACGATGTTTGTAATGAATGTGCTGCGAATCTCGTCTTTCTTATCTTTATATTCGTTCTTACTCCCTGTATGTTGAGTTAACCAATGGTCATGTTCCTCGCTTTTTATCCACTTATGGAATTGTTCTTCTGTATATATTCCCCGTGCTAATACATCGACTGCTTCAGAAAGAACGGTTTCACTTATATACAGTCTAGCCTTCTGCTGAAGTAGATAAATCGTATGTATGACGGTGGAAAGATGGTGGGGGTGGGACGAGTCAATAAATGCAATAAGATAATTGGTATCCATGAAAAAAGCATCCTCCGAATAATCTTTTCCGGGGATGCAATATTCCTCAAGGTATTGAATAGTCATCATTCTTTTCCTCTGACTTCCCGGCAGATTTGATCTGAATCTTCGCCTAAATCAATGGTTCCAATGGATTTTGATAACAGTCTGAGCTGCTCCTCAAAGGGAAGTTCCTTTTCCTTATCAATGGATGGAGTTTGTGTCGGCATAGCTTGATCATCCCCCTTTTTCATCGTTACACCCCCTTAGAATAAGGATTACCTAAAATCACTTATTATAAAAGGTATGTGGTGAATATATATCTATTCTATAAAATGAGGTGATGATTTACAACTATTACCTATTGATGAAAGCCAGGCTTTTACTTTCCTGGTCCTGTGCTTTCTGGACGGATTACTAACTGTCTTTTTTCCTAAATCATTCATGAAAATCAATAACTCCCGACTAGTAATTGCTCCTTTACATTTCCCCCCTCAGAAAATCTCCCGTGTCAACCCGAAATACAATCATTAACAATTCCGCCATAATCAAATGTCCATTTTACAAATAAAGTAAAATATCCTGTGTATAATGCAAAGGATACCTTACATTTAAGTTAATAAATCCATAAAAGGAGAAAAATGGTAGATGTTGAATAATTCTGTTCGAGAATTGCGCACCAGGTTCCGGTTTACCCAGCAGAATCTGGCTAATCGTATAGGCGTTACCAGACAGACGATCGGATTGATCGAAAAAGGGGATTATGCACCGTCCATCACGCTGGCTCTGAAGATCGCACACGCTTTTAATGTGCCGGTGGAAGAGATATTTCGCTTGGAAGAGGAGAGAGGTTCATGTTAATGCAGATATTTCAGTCACCACTGTTCAATGCCGTTCTCATCATCGGTCTTGGGGTCATCATGTTGGGAGATCATTATGCGGCCCACATCCCGGATTGGCTGGTGATTGATTCGATGGTGCTCGGGATTCCGATCCTCATCTTGATGGCGATCATTCCTGTCTATAACAGACGGCATCCGGAGAATCGGATCAAGCCGAGCGTGATCCCGATGGAACTGCGGGAAGAAGATGAGGGGATGCAGTGGCTGACGTTCAAGGCGACGAGGAAGGTGTATATCTTCTTTGCTTTCGCGATTCCGATCGGCATAGCGCTGACGGCTTATTTACATCACATTCCTTATGTCCCTATCATTCTATTAATCGGAATGGGCGTCGTTCAATACCTCATTTATTGGTTTCAGATGAAGCGATTCAGCTAAAGGGGGAAACAGATGGATACTCAGTTGATCATCTCAATCATCATACTCATCACTCTGGCGGAGGTCGGTGCCGTCATCCTGTTTGTGAAATACAGAAGGGGGGACATGGACAGCAACCCGTTCATGACCATCCTGAAAAAAGAGTGGATCATTCTTTTCTATGCCTTGTTTAAATGGAAGAGGAAGAAAGGCAATGATAAAGGAATCCAGAGCTATTATTATCACAAAGGATCGAATTATTTCTGGCTGTTCATCGCGCTCCTTCATGAACAGGTGATTGAAGGTATTGTCTTTCATATCTACTTAAAAGAAATCGATCCCCTCAGGGCAAATATCCTGGTTGTGCTGCATGTCTACAGCATCCTCTACATGCTGGGGGACTACAACTTAGTCAGGAACTCGCCGATCATCCTGAAAGGGAACAAAGTTGTCATGAACATCGGGGTAAGAAGGTCACTGACCTTTCATATCAGGGATGTCGACACCATCCAACCGGCAAGGACGCAGTATAGCAAGGGCGGCGGCATCATCCACGAGAAAAATGCCTACCATGTCAGCATGCTTCCAAGGGTGTTCACCCGTGTATTCGGCATGATGGATGAACTGAAATATGAAGTCACCTTCAAGGAACCCATTTACGCCAGAGGATATTTCGGCCAGAAAAAAATAGTAAAGAAAGCTTTGATATCGATGGACAACCCGGAACAGTTCATCATGGATCTCAGGGAAAAGGTGGACAGCTATGAAGAAAGTGAAGACACGGAAGGTGATCGATTGGTCGCTGCCGCTTATGAGGGGAAAAGACCGAATTTTATCAACTGGAAGGTCTATTTTACCTTACTTGTCCTGAACATACTGGGAGCTTTGGCGATTTCCCCCTATGCGATGGAGCGGGAGAACCTTCATGAAGTCATGGGACTAAGCAAGCTGTCCTTCACCCTGTATTACGTCATTCAGGTGCTGCTGGAAGCGGGAATCCTGCTATTCATCGCTTTGTGGCTCGCAAAGAAGGTGAAGCTCAAGGCACCGATCATAGAATCCTTTTTCAACAAGAACCAACCGCTTCATTCTTTTAGAAAACCGGTCATGAAATCCGCCCTCTATGGGGTACTCGCAGGTGTGGTCATCAGCATCTTCAGCCTGATCGTATCGAAGCCCCTCGGAGTGGACAATTCTTCACTCAATGAACCCACTTGGTGGCTCGGGACATTGGGGTCATTCGGAGCGGCCGTGAATGAAGAATCGATTTTCCGTCTGTTCCTGGTCACGCTGCTCATATGGCTGCAGGTGAAGATGTTCAAAGGAACGGTGACAAAAGCTAAGAAATGGACGGCCATCATCGTTGCTAGCTTAATCTTCGGCATCATGCATTATGGTGTGGCGGCGTCCAATTTCGATATGACTCTCGGTCTCTTCATCAGCATGCTCGTCATCAACGGCATTGGTGGTCTCGTGTTCGGGGCACTCTTCGTCTTTGTGGGACTTGAATTCGCCATGATCGCTCATTTCACAGCGGATATTGTGCTCCATGTGGTTGGGCCGCGGGTGGTGGAGTGAGGGAGCCATGCGGACAGGTCCCATGGCCCCATTTTGATGCCTGCCCCGTTGCGTTAGTGTAAGAACGCAACGGGGCAGGCATTTTTTTATGAATTTGAAGTGTTACAAAAAACAGTTAGTGGTAATGTACAACAACCGTGATGGGAATCACATCCCCTTTTTCATGCAAAATGCAATGTTTCTGCATAATTAGTGGGTAACAATGAACTATAGCAGATATCGATTACAGAAAAGGAGATGGTCATTTGTTAGAATTGATTGGCGAATCTGCGAAGACCTCACTGGGGTATTTCTGGAAATCCGGTTGGGCATTCGTACTTGGATACTTAATCAGCTCCATGATTCAGGCTTTTGTACAGAAGGATAAAATGGTCAAGTATATGGGAAATCCAAGTTTGAACTCCGTTGGGTTATCCACACTATTCGGGGCGATCAGTTCCTCCTGTTCCTTTGCAGCCCTGGCAGCAGGGCGGAATCTTTTCAAAAAAGGGGCCCATTTTATTCCGACCCTTGCCTTTCTATTTGCTTCTACCAACCTGGTGATTGAATTAGGCATACTTATTTATATCTTTCTAGGGTGGCAATTTGTGGTTGCAGAGATGATCGGGGGCATCGTTCTGATCTTTATTACCTGGATTCTTGTGAAAGCCACCTATCCTAAGAAGCTGGTGGAGGAAGCAAAGGATCATGTGGAGGACGATGAGGGAGACGAAGAAGGCTTCAACTGGAAAGAGAAAATCAAGACCAAAGAGGGCTGGTATCAGGTCGGACATGAATTTGTGATGAATTGGCAAATGGTGTGGAAAGAGATTACCATTGGATTTACGATTGCGGGGATCATGGCAACATTCATATCAGAAGATACTTGGAAAATGTTCTTCCTCGCCGATCAGCCGGACTCATTTTTAAAGGTGCTGGAAAATGCACTGATCGGGCCGATCGTTGCCATGCTCACCTTTATCGGGTCAATGGGGAATATCCCCATTGCCACAATCCTCGCTTCCAGTGGAGTGGCCTTTGCAGGAATCATGGCATTCATCTATTCTGATTTGGTCGTGCCACCGATTGTGGCGGTCCACAAGAAGTATTATGGCTTAAAAACGGCATTATACATTGCAGGTATCTTCTATTTATCAATCATCCTGACTGCGATGGGGATGCATTATGCGTTTACGGTCATCGGATTGATCCCGGAAAACGCCAAACAAGTGATGAATGAATCACCCTTTCAAATCGATTACACGTTTTGGTTAAACATCGTATTTGCCATCGTTGCGATGGTGTCCATCTATTTGAATCGACTGTTCATGAAATCCGGTCATCACCATTCGATGATGAACATGGAAGGTGACTCGAAAGTGAAGACGATCGTAACGTATATTTGTATTGGATATTTAGTGGTTGGGACTGTGGTGCATTTTGTGTGATTCGTTCAGTTAGGTTGCCCGTGATAAGCGGGCAGCCTATTTTTTTGTGTCGGATACCTACCGAATAGAACAAGGGATTTATTCCCTCACGTCGAACTTACCTTAAGAGATTAATAGGATTCACTCCTAATCATGGGAACCGCGAAGAAGGGGAGGGTGAAACAGCATGTCCTCACATTTTCACTTGAGAAATTGAATAGAGGGGGAAAGCTTATGAACTTTGAATTAAATGAAGGAATCGAGGTTTTGGAGAGAACCCCAAAGACCCTTGAATATTTCCTTACCGGTTTGTCAAAAGGATGGTTGGAGTGTGATGAAGGGGAAGGGACCTGGAATGCCATTGGAGTTGTGGAGCATTTAATCGAAGGGGAGAAGCATAATTGGATTCCGAGATTGAAGATGATCTTTCAAGAGGGGGAAAGTACGGTGTTTCCTGTTTTTGATCGTTTTTCTCATTTAGAAGAGGGCGCTTCAAAAAGTCTTGAGGAGAAGATCATGGAATTTGCTTCGCAGAGAGCAACGAATGTGAATGAGTTAAAAGAGTTAGCGGCTCGGTATTCCCTTGATGCAACGGGAATGCATCCTGCTTTCGGAAGGGTCAGTGCCCGTGAACTCATCTCCACTTGGGTAGTCCATGATTTGACCCACCTTTCTCAAATTGTAAGGGTGTTTTCCAATCGTTATATGGAAGATGTGGGGCCATGGAAGGAATATTTAGGGGTATTGAACTCTTAAACATGAGTGAGTCTTCGGATTCATCAAAATAAATGGAGGGAACAACATGAACAAAAAAGTATCAATGATTCAATCAGCCCATTTAGCCAATGTTGATTATGCATACGCTTCAAGAGTACCTTCGGACATGGATCTCCTGTTTTTAGCAGGGGCTTGTCCTCTTAACAAAGAAGGGGAAGTTCCTTATATCAATGATTACGAACTTCAAGCCAAACTGTGTGTGGAGAATATGAAGGAAGTATTGAAGGAGAGTGGTGCCTCCTTGAAAGACGTCGTATATACCCGGGTTCTTGTAGCTTCTTTAATTCAGTCTGATTTAGTGACGGCTTGGAACGCGATAAGAAAAGAGTTTGGGGATCATGACGTCCCGAGTACGTTATCAGGAGTGACTGTACTTGGGTACACAGATCAATTGGTAGAAATAGAAGCGATAGCAGCAGTTGAGAAACGAACAAATGTATAGCTGAAAGGAGGATAGGATCATGTATATTCCAAAAGATTTTAAGATCATAGATGAATCGGTGGCTTACGAAATCATGAAAGAACATAGTTTTGCCACTCTTTTTTCTCAACACGATGGGTTGCCGTGTGCCACTCATATACCGTTAATAGTAAACGGGAAGTACTTATACGGACACTTCGCCCGTCCGAATCCCCAGTGGAAAGATATTGAAAACCAAACCGTCCTGGCTGTTTTCCATGGTCCTCATTGTTATATCTCCCCATCCTGGTATGAGACCGGGAAAGCAGTGCCGACATGGAATTACGTGACCGTTCATGCGTATGGAGAAGTCGAGCTTCTGGAGGACGAAAATGAGTTGATGGATTCGTTCCATGATATGGTAATGGAGTATGAAGCTCCTGACAGTCCATACAGATTACAGGATGCAGGTGCTGAGTATCTCGCTGGCTTGAGCAAGGGAGTTCAAGGTTTCAAAATGAAAATCAATAAGGTAGAAGGAAAAGCGAAGTTAAGTCAAAATCATTCATTGCAACGACAGGAGCGGGTGATCCATCAACTTGAAAAAATTCCACATACGGATGAGCAACAGATTGCAGCCTGGATGAAGGCGAATTTAAAAAAGTGATAGGTTAATGCTTTGGTAACATGGTGTGGCTTAGCCAGCGTTTCTGCTCCGATTAGTTTGATTATCTTTCTTCTTTATTATAAGAAAATTGGGCTTTAAGACTTAATGCATTTATTTGATAGAATGTAAGGTTCATTGGGTTTATAGGGGTTAAATGTTTTTATTAGAAATAACCCAATAGCCACTAAAAAAGTAAATAAACTTCTAATAATACTGAAAATTAACAATATTTAAAATTGGCATAAAACTTGCATTTGTATGGAGTGCAGGGACAATCTGATACGTCTCTGCAAATTATGAAATGCGGGGAGTGCAAGAAACATGAAGAAATTTTGGAAAATGGCAACAACGATTGGTTTGTCGGTGGGATTATTGGCGGCTCATGCGCCTGCTGAGGCTGCAAGTGGGGACCATACATATTACGGCTATGGGGATACGACCAACATTAGTCGTACAACAACGTATGGGATCAACTTGATGGGTGGTTCGACGGATGTGGACGAAGCAATGCTATGGATGGCGGAGAAGGCAAACGGTGGAGACTTTGTCGTACTGCGTACTTCTGGTGATGATGGGTATAATCAATATATTTACGACTTAGCCGCAAGGAATGGTGTTCCCCTCGACTCGGTGGAAACCATTGTATTGAATAATCGGAATGCTGCGTACGATTCCTTTGTACTAGATAAAGTATACAGGGCAGAGGCTGTATTCTTTGCCGGTGGGGATCAGTCTTTATATGTAGACTATATCATCAATACCCCACTGGAAGATACATTGAATGATCTCATTTCAATTTACGATGTCCCAATAGGTGGTACGAGTGCAGGACTCGCGATTCAAGGACAGTTCGTGTATGATGCGGAAAACGGTTCGGTTTACTCAGACGAAGCATTAAGCAATCCAGGGAATCGGTACATGACGTTCACACGCAACTTTTTGGATAACTCGTACTTAACAAGTACCATCACGGACACCCATTTTGAACAGCGTGACCGCATGGGGCGATTTGTCGGCTTTATGGCCCGTAACATCATGGACGGCTGGACGACACAAGCAAAAGGGATAGCCGTTAACGAGCAGACTGCTTTATTAGTGGAAGCAGACGGTTCCGCAAGAGTCGTATCGCAACCGGGAAGCACGGATGCAGCTGTATACGTAGCACGTTCAACCAGTGCACCAACGAGCGGCTACAGCTCACCATTGACCATGAAAGACATCGAAATGATCAAGTTAGAAACAGGTGACACCTTCTCTTTCCCATCTTGGTCGAGCAATAATGGTGTTCCATATAAATTAAGTGCTCAGAATGGTGTATTGACGTCAACGACGGGAAATATATACGGCAAGTAATCGAATAGAGCGTTTATAAAGGGTATATATAGTTTCATCGCTTTTTTTGATAGTCCTCCGACGAAATCGGGGGATTTTTTTCATTTTATCCCATTTTCCTTGTAGTGAGATGTTCCTTATTCACCACCTTTTCCAGCAACGAATATGTGCCTCATCAGTATGGGAATAATTTCTTGAATGGAAAGGGAAACTAGGTGAAAGCAAGCTTGTTTAGGAGGGTTGTTTAGTGGATTTTCTCAATAAGGTGATAAGGTTCCTTCCTGATTTCAATGTATACATCTACGCAATGGTTACATTGATCGTACCCATTATCATTATGAAAATAAAGACCTTCCTTACTGGTGCATTGTATCAACCCGGCTCGCCAAAACAGATGGAATCAACCCTTATGATGACAAGCGATATAACTGAGAATGTATCGATGATCAATGAAGTGCTGGGAGAAAATAATGATATCATAACACGTGAATTTTCCATGAATGATTCAAGAGCTTCGATCATTTTCACGAGAGGGTTAGTGGACACAGCCATTATTAATAATAATATTTTGGAACCTCTTATGTTCAACACGATAGATGAAGAGAGGATCCCATATTCACTTAAAGAAATGCTTCCTGTGAGTGAATGTCATGAGGAAACGGATATACATACAATCACCTCCTATATATTAAGAGGGGAAACAGCATTGCTTCATGAGAAATCTCCTAAGGCAATCATTTTAAAAACAAGTGAATCAAAAGATCGTAGTATTGAAGAACCGGTAACCGAGCAGGTGGTGAGAGGTCCCAGAACCGGTTTTAATGAAAATATTAATGATAATCAAGCCATTCTAAGAAAAGCTGGTGTAAATAAGGATCTCAGGTTCATTAGCTTCCAGGTAGGGGAACGATTTAAAAAGGAACTGGTCATCGCCTATATAGAGGGCATTGCCAATGAGACCATCTTACAGAACGTGAAGGAAAGGATTGAATCGGTTCACATCGATAATGTACCGGAATCTGGATATATTGAGGAATTTATGGAAGAGAGTACTTTCTCACTCTTTCCGCAAATTCAAAGCACGGAGCGACCTGATCGGGTGATTGCTGCATTGTCTGAGGGGAGAGTGGGTATATTGCTGGATGGTACCCCTTTTGTCTTGATTGCTCCAGTGACCATCAATATGTATCTGCAATCACCAGAAGACTATTATGATCGCTGGATTCCCGGCTCATTGATTCGGTTATTACGATATACGGCTGCTTTCATATCGGTCTTCACTCCCGCATTATATATTTCCTTTGTCTCTTTCCATCAGGGATTGATTCCAACGAATCTGGCCATTTCCATTATCGGCTCTCGTGAAGGAGTCCCCTTTCCTGTTCTCATTGAAGTTCTGTTAATGGAAGTTTCGATTGAAATCTTAAGGGAGGCAGGGTTGCGTTTGCCAAAACCCATCGGCCAAACGATTGGGATCGTCGGGGGTCTTGTGATTGGAGAAGCTGCGGTGCAAGCAGGTATCGTTAGTCCGGTTACAGTCATTGTTGTGGCTATAACGGCCATCTCATCCTTTTCACTCCCACAATATACGTTAAGTATTTCATTGCGTATCTTACGATTTATAGCCATGTTTTTAGCTGCTACTCTGGGACTCTATGGTGCCATCGTCTTTTTCCTTTTTTTCTGTATTCACCTTGTCCGGTTAAAAAGCTTTGGAGTCCCGTTCCTCGGTCCTGCGGTACCGTACCAAGTTAGTGATTGGAAAGACTTTTTAATCAGATTGCCGATCCAATCAATGAAAAAGAGACCCGACATTCTGAAGCCTGGGGACAAAATGAGAAAAGGTTAGTCATGGACTTTACTTATTGAAAGGACTTGTCATGAATGAACATGAATCAACAGGAACGAATCAGTCCTACTCAAGCGATCATCCTCATCATTAACTATGTTCTTGGGGTCGGAATATTAACGCTGCCAAGGACAGCAGCTGCTGAAGTAGGAACGCCCGATATCTGGATAACGATTATCATCAGCAGTATTTTTCCCATCCTGGCAGGGATGATCATTTTAATTCTTAACAACAGATATCCTGATAAAACCTTTTTTCAATATAGTAGAGAAATTGTCGGGAAAGTAATCAGTATCATCCTTGGGGTAACGATGATTTTTTATTTCCTTACACTCACCAGCTTTGAAGTCAGGGTTATGGCTGAAGTAACCGAAACCTATCTACTCGAGGGGACTCCCATTCAAGTATTAATTGTATTATTTCTTTGGCTTGCCTTTTACTTAAATACGGATGGAATTAATTCCATTGCCCGTGTGTTCCAGGTGATTTTTCCCCTTACCGTCATCATTTTCATCTTAATTGCCACCATGAGCTTAGGTTTATTTGAAATCAATAATCTGCGCCCTGTTATGGGAGATGGAATCCTCCCCGTGTTAAAAGGCGTTAAGACAACTTCACTTTCCTATATTGGGATTGAGTTAATGATTATTTTATCGGCCTATTTAACGGAACCTAAGAAAGGGAGAAAGATTGTCTTTATTGGAGTGTTACTACCGATGATTTTTTACCTGGTTACAGTCGTTATAGTCATAGGTGCATTATCAATAGATGGGGTGGGTAATCTCGCTTGGCCGACTATTTCTCTCATCAATTCGTTTGAATTTCCAGGCATCTTTTTTGAACGCTTTGACTCGTTATTTTTGATTGTATGGATCCTACAAATATTCGCTACAATCTCCATCACGCTTTATGTTGCCTCTCTTGGTATGTCACAATTATTTAATAAGGACATAAAAGTGTTTCTGCTAATCTTTCTTCCCATCGTATTGATCATCTCGATGGTCCCGAATGATATCCACCAATTATTCGCATTGGGAGATTACCTTGGAAATGCTGCCATCGTTTTATTTGGTGTCCTGCCAATCCTATTATTAGCGCTCTCTTTCTTAAGGGGGAAATTCAATTGAAGCCTATTGCATATCTTCTCATCCTCTTACTCACTGTTCTACTGTTGACAGGATGTTGGAGTTCTAAGGATATTGAAAAATTGGACCTTCTATTGGGCGTGGGGATCGATGAGGGGCAAGGGAATAGTCATGAGTATGAGTATTCAGAAGAGGATTTAATGAATGTGACCTTTCAACTTGTGAATGTATCAGGCAATCAATCCTCAAACACATATTCTGGTAATGCTAAGCCTTTTGTTAATGTGAATGAAACAGGTGAATCATTACTCGAGGCTGCACGGGAAGTGTTACTAAAACGAAAAAACACTCTGAACGGGCAACATCAAAGACTGGTTGTATTAAGCAGTGCAATAGCCCAAAAAAGAAATATCAGAGAATTATTGGATTTCTTCATTCGTGATCCCGAAGCAAGGATGAGTTGCTTGATCATGGTAACGGATGGACTGTCCAGGGACATCATGAACACGGAAACGAATGAAATCCCTTCGGTGCATATAAAGGATATTTCAGACCATATTGAAAAATCGAATAAGCTGATCGAGCCCATGACTTTATCCAAGATTAATGCAACGATGGAGGCGAAATCTAGCTTCTTGTTACAAAATATTGAGAAGAAAAATAACGAAGTCATCCTCACCGGTGCAGCTGTTATAAAAGGGGATACACTAACTCAAATCGGATTTCTAAATGAAGAAGAACTGGTCGGGATTAATTGGTTAACAGCTTTAACAGAGGGAGGAATCGTAAAGATAAAGGAAGAAGGCAGCAACAAAACGATTACGTATGAGCTGGAAACCGTCAATAGCAAAGTCAAACCTCTACTAGAGAATGGACGAATTTCCTTTCAAGTTGATACTAAAGTAAGCGGGCACATATCTGAACTGATCGCAGAAACGGATGAACTCACAAAGAAAGAAAATATAAAGGATCTGGAAAAACAAATAGAAGAAAAAATCAAAGAACAAATAAAAAATAGCTTAGAGAAAATCCAACAGGACTTGAAAGTGGACGTCATCGATTTTCACGAATACGTTAGAATTCAACACCCGGACTATTGGAAAACTCATAAAGAGGACTGGGACCATATGTTCAGTCAAGCAAACATCGATTATCAAGTCGATGTCGGAGTTTCTTCGTTGAATATGAATATAAGTGAATAATACAAGCTTTATAAATGAAAATGAATTTCCTACCGTAAATTGCAGCTATGCCAGGCTATGTAAAGTTTTATTGAAGAGAAACTGGCCCTGTTCCGTACAGAATAGGGAAAGGAATTTAGATGCAACGGTTAATGGATGGAATAGGAGGAAGTATTGTGAAAGAAATAAGATATTCTTGGTTAAGTTATTTATCAATCGGATTAGGTTAAGGTTGTCCTTTCTAAGACGAATTCCATTAAGAAAATCTCAAAAGGATGGAACCAAGTATAAGGTAATCCCTTTAAATACTACATTGGTGAACAGAAAGAGCCTGGGACAAAACTAAAGTGCCACGATGTAAAGAATAACAATAGAAGTGTAGTTTCTTAATACGCTAATGATTTCCGTGCAAGACTACGCTTTCCACGGGTAGCCCGTGAGCCTCCTCAGCTAAGGGGTCTCACATAAGCTTTTTCCCGCAGGAGTCTTCGTCTTGCACTCCAATCAACCGCTGGAAACAGCTAAAATCCAATGTATCGAAATAAATAATAAACCCGAACAAATCCACCTTCCAGGAAACAGATTTGTTCGGGTTTTACTTAGACTAATACACTTTTGTCCAGCCTCTCTTAAATTCTGAAAAATTATTTGAATGGACTCTTTAAGTCAAAGGAAAGGACTTATAGTCGCCCGGGCAAAAGATTAATAATTCCCTACTCAGGATCTTTGGATTTAGACAACTTGTCTTTATCTATTGTACCTGGTGGTTCTTCCAACCATTTATTCTTAATCATTATATCTGCACCGTCTTTTGCATATTGTCCTATTTCCAATGAGAGTCTTTCATAGATAAGAACTAAATCATTTCTCTGACTAGCAGCTGCTGCAGTTGAATAATTACCCACCCCAGAGGCGCTTAAAAAAGTCATAAGAAATAATGTTAACTTATCTGAAAAAGGTGGAGTCGTCTCGTTTGTAATGGATACGTCTGAAGACATAGGAGATTGTAAATTATTATCCAATAATTTTTTTGAAAATATCTCAATATGCTTTTTTGCAATATCGCTTCCTCGCAACATCCATTTTTGGACATCCTGACGAGGCGAGGTTTGAGCAAAACTTATTGCGAGCTTTGTTCCAAGTACATTGGTTTTAATGTTCATAAATAAATATGAAATTTCAATAGCATTTAAAGGACGTTCCTTATTAAAAAAGGAAAAACCAGATAAATAGGATTTATTGTCGACAAAATCGTTTCTAGTTGGATATGCAATATAAGGTGCTTTAACATATAGCCCTTTAAGAAGAGCGGCATCCGTACATGCGTCAAACAATTTTGTTGTCTCATGTAATTGTTCAATTAGATAAGCTCTTATGTCTTTTCGAGAAACCATTGAAATAAATCCGCCATAGGCAATTAACCCTGATTTTGACATAAGGTCTAAAAAAGTTAACATAAATTCATCCGTATATAACCTAGGTGCATTTAAATTAACATCATTTTCAATAGCAAATCCATTAGGTATGAGCAACCCTTCATCTTTAAAAATAAGAGTGATTTTCTCAATATGTGTTTTTGTAAGGGTTCTTGCATATCCAACAAGCGGACGTATTTCTCGATCCTTTGCATGAACATAAAAATATTCTAAGATGCAGTGAGCCATGGTGTCGTTCATATAAGCAGACCAAAGGGTGGCAATTTCAGCCGAAGTTAATTTGATTGATTTGTCTGTTGACATGGTTATCCTCCGTTGGGAAAGGTTATTACTATTCTTTACATATACAAACCATATTATTTGATTTAATTTCACTGCAGACCCTGACCAAGTTGAAAAGCGGCTCCTAAAGAGTGAAAACCGGCTCATAGAACGGATAAGGTGGTGACAATCAAAACTAGCCCGCGGCAACCGCCACGGGCCAGACACTATTTCTTATGTCTTCGTGATCGTAAATCCTCCCCCCAAACACATCCCTCACACCATGGACAACCACAAATGCTTTCTCATCAATTTGTTGGATCGTTTTTCTTTAAGAGAAATAACTCTTGTTTATTAATGACAACATACAAAATGTCTTTTGACTCATTTGAATAATGACCCCTTGCATTAATAGCGTGATGAGGGACGGACCTTTGGCGGGTGTTTAGTGTTTGTTGATGACAATGGATAGTTTGTAGTTTGCATATTCCGTCAACCTGGTGATGAAGTCATCGAGTTCATCGTGTGAGGGGAATTTGCACTCAAGGAGGTAGCAGCCTTCCCCGCTGATTTTATAGTTATGGATGACATACTGAGGAAACTTGTCTAGAGAGGTGAGGTACGGCTCATGATGAAGGCTTTTGGTATAAATATTGATATAGGCATGAACGGAATAACCTGTCTTCCGGTCATTGACCTTGATTGTGTACCCTTCGATGATTCCTTCTTCTTCCAACTTCAATACTCTGGTGGAAGCCGCCTGTCCTGTCAAATGAACTTTGGCTCCCAGCTCTTTCATGGTGATCCGTCCATTTTTGGACAGTTCTTCGAGAATCCTTTTATCCGTGGCATCCAGCATCCCGACCCATCCTTTCACTATTCAAGTCGAATCCGATAAACACTTGATTTCTTCTATGTATCGGTCATCCTCCCTATTTTATACTATAGGTGAAGTCAATAGAAGGAGGAAAGAATGATGAATTTACGACTGATACGAAACGCGACCATGGTGGTGGAGTTCGCTGGAAAGAGATTTCTGATCGATCCTTTCTTCGCTGAAAAAGAATCCATGCCGCCATTCCCGAATACACCTAATCAAGACCGTGCCAACCCGCTCGTGGGTCTTCCCATTGCAGTTGAAGATGTGATAGACGTTGACGCGGTCATTGTGACGCACTTACATCCCGACCATTTCGATGAAGCGGCCATCAATGCTCTTCCTAAGGAAATAAAAGTGTTTGCACAGAACGAAAAGGATGCAGGAACCATCCGGGAGAAAGGCTTTCTGAATGTGGAAGAATTGAGAACAACGACCTTGTTTGAAGGGATCGAACTCATAAAAACGAGCGGTCAACATGGCAGGGGTGAAATCACCCAATTTACAGGAGAAGTGTCAGGGGTTGTTTTTAAGCATCCTGACAAACAAAGCCTATACATCGCAGGTGATTCGGTCTGGTGTGCTGAGGTCGAAGCAGCGATCGACACTCATCAACCCGAAGTGATCATCGTGAATGGAGGTGCAGCACATTTCCTGGAAGGCGGTCCGATTACAATGGCAAGTGAAGATATTCTAGCTGCACATCAGGCAGCCCCCGAAGCAAAAGTCATTGTCGTACACATGGAGTCCCTGAATCATTGTATGTTGTCAAGAGATGAACTGGCTGGAATTCTTAAGGAGAAGAAAATAGAAGGAAACGTCCTTGTACCGGATGATGGAGAGTGGATTGTAGTTTAGAAGTCGGAAAAGCTCAAGGGAGAGGACCCAAGATTGGGAACCATCCCTTAAGTATGCTGCTCTTTTTTATCCCCATTGGAATGAAGGAGCAGAAATGAGTAAGACCATTATCCCGGAATAGCAGGAATATGATTTCTTGTACTTGGCTCGTCATTGATAAAGGTTAGATTGATTGAACCCTTTATTTCTTTGTCTGCATGAGCCTTTACACTAATTTCGGGGAATTGATTCATGATTTCGTTGCTCTCTTCGAAGAGGGTCAGCCCGTTTTGATTAAGTGAATGCACTAACTCCCTTATTCCTCTAGCTTCTATTTCAAAACTGATCACAATCATTTTATTTGAATACATCGTATGATTGGTCACCCAACCTGAACATTTTGATATGCTGCTAACGGCATAATCAATCATTTCATGTCTATTTTCTCTTGTGAATCCTTTTAATCGGATGGTACTTGGCAGCATTCAATCACCTTTTTTCCTTATTTATACCTATATGAAACCATCATTCTTTTTACCTCCTATCCAAGTAAAGGGAAAACACCTACATGAACGATAATAGTGTCGTTTCCTCCGATTTAAAGAGTAAGAATACAATCCCTGCGTGAGCTGGACCAAGTAAACTAAGCCCGCGGCAACCGCCACGGGCCAGACACAACTTCTTACGTCTTCGGAAACGTAAATCCTTCCCCAAACACATCCCTCACATCATGGACCACAACAAAGGCTTTCTCATCAATTTGCTGGATCGTCTTCTTTAAGAGGAAGAGCTCCTGCTTATTGATCACTACGTACAGGATATCCTTCGATTCCTTCGAATAGTGGCCTTTTGCATTAATGATGGTCACGCCACGGTCCATTTCTTCGCTCACTTTCTCAGCGATGGAGACGGTATGCTCGGAAATGATCGTGACCGCCTTACGTGTATCGAAACCATCAATCAGGTAATCGAGGATCTTCGTACTGATATAGATGGATATTCCCGTGTACATCGTGTTCTCGATCCCTATGACAAACGCCGAACCGAGGACGACAAGGATATCGAACACGAACATCGACGTACTGACAGCCCATCCGAAATGCTGATTCAGCATGCGGGCAATGATGGTGGATCCACCCGTGGTCCCTCCTGAACGCAGCACAAGTCCAAGTCCGAGACCGATGAATACACCGGCGAAGACCGTCCCGAGCATGATGTCGACGGAGTTCCCCATGCCTTCCGTAAAGTGAATGAAGAGGGAGGTAAAGAAAATGGCAAGCATGGTGTACCATGTCACGCGTTTATTTAACACTTTATAACCGATCGCTAAGAGGACTCCGTTCATGACGAAGTTGGTGATGCCGGGAGACCATCCCAATACATAATAGAGAGTCATGGAAATACCGGTCACGCCGCCTTCCCCAAGCTCATTCGGGATGGCGAACAAGTTCACCCCGAGGGCAAAGAATAAGGAGCCAATAATGATCAGTGTGATTTCTTTCGTTGTTGAATTCATTTCATCACCCCGTTCCAGTTGAATACTAGGATACTATATCACACGGGGGATTTTTATGGAAAAAAATATTCAAACACCGTACGATTTTCATAAGGGGTTCCGTTCAGGGAGAGAAAATAGCAAATAGCACTATAAATAGCAGGCTAATTCGCATACGGATTAGACCTGCTTTATTTATTGTTATATCAATGTTTTCATCAAATTCGGGGGTGAATTAGCACTTCAAATAACACCTTAATTAACAAGCGTACAATAATTATTGTACAGCAAAAAAATGGGTGCTAATTAGGGTGCTAAAGGACTTGTCAATTCGCAACCTGTTCTTGCGGAAATGAGACTTTGGTGAGGCATTATGTGATACAATTGTAAATAATGGATATTCCATTAACGGGCAGTTTAATGGAATAATCTCCCTTTATTGTTTCATTGTGATACAATGGGAATGTACGTTCGTGAATAAAGGGGGAGATTGGATGTTGAAGAACCAAGAAGATGTAGTAAAGTTAATTCAAAATGATAAAAGAATGATGGAAATAGTTAAGGCTGCGAGTAAACTAGATTTGCCAGATTGGTGGATATGTGCAGGATTTGTACGTTCTAAAATTTGGGATGTATTACACGGGTTTGAAAATAGAACAAATGCTCCAGATGTGGATGTTATATATTTTGATGATAAAAACATTGATGAGAACACTGAAAAAGAATTGGAAGCAGAATTAAGAAAAATCCTTCCTGATATACCTTGGTCTGTTAAAAATGAAGCAAGAATGCACGTTATAAATGACATTCCACCTTATATTTCTTCAGAAGATGCTATTTCTAAGTTTCCAGAGACAGCAACTGCTCTTGGAGTGAAAATAGACAAGAATAACAGACTAATTCTTACTGCTCCTTGTGGTATAGACGATGTATTAAATTTAGAGTTGAAGCCGACACCATATTTTCAAGAGACCAAAGAAAGAATTGCAATATATGAGGAACGCATTATTAAGAAAAATTGGAAAGCAATCTGGCACAAAATTAAGGTCCATCACATTTAGCATCTTCAAGTAAAGGGGGCCTTTGCTGAACAAGCAGCCACCATTTGTTCAAGTAAAGGACAGGAATGTTGAACAACGTTGATTAATGGAGGGATTAGATGAGGGAAGGGAAACAAAGATTATATCTCAATATGATTTTTGGCTCAGTTGGATTGTTATTGGTTGCTTTAGCAGCAATGAGATATATTGCAGAAGGACTCAATAGTGGTAATAACGGTGGATATCTAATAGTATTATTTGGTTTTATATTTACAATGAACTATGTTAATTTCCTTGAAGAAAAAGCTGGAGTAAGCAAAAAGATTACGTGGATTAGAGCCATCATCTCCATAATTTTGTTATTTGTAATATCATATTATTTATTTTTCTAGTTATTATACATACGGGGGCAATAACGGAAAATCAGCTAACTTGATCCGCCTATTACTCTTATTCAATTATTGGGCAGGTTAATGGAATATTTGTGTAAAGGTCAAGAAAATACTAAGTAGGTGAAAAAATTGAATAAAGTTATAGAAAAACTTAAAGAAATAGATGTTGGGGAAGTAGGGATAACTATATATTCCACTAAAGAAAGGAAACAAATTATCGCTTTAAATAGTGAACTAATAAGCCCCCTCGCCTCAGTAGCAAAAGTAGCAATAGCATTTTGTGTAGCAAAATGGGTAGATGATGGTTTGGTTAATTGGGACGCTACTGTTGAAGAAGTATCATTTAATCCAGAAGAAGATAGCAAAGAACTTTATCCTCATCTACAAAACAGACGTACGCTTCCTTTGAGGGAGGCGGTAGAAGTAATGATTGCGTGTCACGATAGCTATATAGCTAGATGTATTGTTAATTTTTGTGGAGGCTGGGAAAAGTTAAATCAGTCCATTCAGTCTTATTATCCTACAATAAATGTTACTGAAAACCCAAGGGATGTTAAAAATAAGGCTCAAATAAACGAAATGATCGATTTGATTATACATATCTATCAAGGTTACAAAACTCAACCTCTGTTATGGGCACCTATTATTAATGGATTAGTTAGACAAAAGGGAGATATAAAACATATACCAGCACATCGCCTGAACCATATGACTGGTGGATTAGAGAATGTTGCTGTTGATATCGGAGTAATGGGTGACTTTAATGAGAATCCTTATATCTTTGCATTAGGTGCGATTAATTTACCTAATAGATTTAACAGTCAAGTTGCTGACAGTAAGATTATTGAAGCTATGGAGTTATTATATGATGAATGTTTGAAGCAGTAAGCAGCTTTATTCAATTATAGGGGGCTATAACTGAAGATCAATGGGTGATCTCCAGTTATGTCCTTATTCATTATTGGGGCAGGTTAGTGCAACAAGAAATTTGAACAGTGTGGTAAAATTAGGGTATTAAATGTGAAAAAGAAGGTAACTTTATGGAGTTCTTAACTGAAAAATTATTATTTATAGCTTTGTTTATTTTTATCATCCATTCGATAGAAACACTTGCTTATGCAGTAAGGTTATCAGGTGCAAGAGTTAAAATGATAGCGTCTGCATTATCTCTCTTTAACATAATGGTCATTGTTTCAAGACTTGCTAATATGATGCAACAACCATTCACTGGTAGTCTGATCGATACTGCTTCAAAAGAAAATGCTCTGGAATTTGTAGAAACTCAATTTCGAATTCTTATAGGTGCATCAACGGTTGGTACAGTTTTTGGAATAATACTACTTCCTACTTTTATAGCTTTATTTTCAAGAGCAATCATTCATTTGTCACAGGAAAAAGGGTCTGTACCTTCATTAATGAAAAGGATATTTTCTTTCGAATACATAAAGCGTGGCATAACGCATTTTAGTTTACCGAAGTTTTCATACTTACAGGATACTCGAGTTAAGGATATTCCAATAAGACTATTTTTGGTAAATATGATAATAACAGCGATATACACTATCGGTGTATTATCTGCACTATATGCAGCCTTATTAGCTCCTGAAAGAGCTTCTACGGCTATTATGGCATCAGGTTTAATAAATGGGATAGCAACAATACTCTTGGTTATTTTTGTAGACCCGAAAATATCTGTAATAGCAGATGACGTTGTTAATCAAAGAGGAAGTTACAATAAGCTGAAAAATATGTCGTTAATGATGGTAACTTCAAGGTTATTAGGCACAATACTTGCCCAATTGTTTTTTATATGGGGAGCAAAATATATAGCATGGTTTACGAAATTTATTGTGTAATCGTTATTCAATTAAAGGCGGCGTTTGCTGAACAGGCAGCCCCCTGGATTGTTAAAGTAAAGGGAATTTAACACAAAATGGAATTTCCCCACTAAAAGGAGTTGTTTTTTTGATAAAAATAAGCAGACAAGTTATAGCACTTTTAATAATTATCTTTTCAATCTACGGTCTAATATCTAATCGAAACGAACTTCTACCATTTTTGCAGTTGTTTTTCGGGCTACTTATGTTAGTTTATTGTATTGAAACTTTCATTATTGATAGAAAAAGAATTTGGGGCATTGTATTTTTGGGCTGTTCAATTATATCTTTCGCCACCTTTGTCAATAGTTCAGTATTCCATTAAACCAGCTAATAGTTTGTCAACATTTTTCAATGAAAAGTTCAGAATAAACATGTTACACTAAATTTGGGCATACCAAATAGCCTTCCACTATGCTTGTTATGGAAGGTTTTGTATTAAGTGGACAAGTCTATCTTTTAATCTATATCTTGGAAAGCTTCTTTGCTTGTTAAAATGGCAAAGATCCATCTTAAAAGTTTGTTTACACAGGCTATCACGGCTACTTTGTAAGGTTTCCCTTCGTCTCGCTTTTTATCATAAAAGGCTCTTAATCTTTTGTTTCGAGGGATAACCTCATCGGTGATTTTCTTTTTGCGACAGTCACGAATGGCACACTTCACCGCCATAAATAACGCCTGGCGAAGACGGCTTGAACCTCTTTTGGTTATGCGATTGATCGTGGCTCTGAATTTGCCAGATTCAAAGACACTTGGATCAATTCCTGCGAAGGCTACAAGCTTTTTTGGGTGACTAAACCGTTCAATCTCCCCGATTTCAGAGATAATCGTTGCCGCGATTTTTTCTCCAATTCCAGGGATTGATTTTATAAGTTCATATTCTTCTACTTCTTTTGCGAGAGCGTCTATTTCAGCTGCCAACTTTGATAGATGCTCTTTATACTGTAGAAGCATATGAATATACATATTCATGCTCAAGATATGGCTTTGATAAAGTGTTTTTTGAATTGGATTACGCTCTGCCGCCTCTTTCAATTCAGTAGCTTTTTCTTTTGCCCATGCTCTAGATCGAGACTTACATAATTCAGCTATCTTATCAGAAAGCTTTCTCGTCAACCCTTAATATATCCTCAGAAGAAGGGTATTCCTTTAACGTCAGTAGTGATACCACTGAATATAAGCTGCCAAAAACCCCTTTATACTCCGGAAAAACTTGATCAAGTAGGGATTGGAATTGTAATTTAGCCTGTACATGAAGTTCGGTAATGTTCTCATGTTGCCTTGTGAGATTTCGAAGGTTCAAGAGTTGGATTCCTCTTTTTTTGTAGGGCTCTAACTCCTCCTTATAATACAGCTCACATAGGTGATAGGCATCAATCACATCGGTTTTTACCTTCCGTAAATTTGAACTTTTGGCTCTATAGGAGACAAGGGGATTAACAATAATTAATAGATAATCACGCTCCTCTAAATATTGAACGACTGGAATGTGAAAGTGACCTGTAGATTCTAATACGACCGGAGGTCTAATCCCAGTAAAACCCCTTATTTCTTCAAGATACTCTACTAGACAATCAAGACCTTCTATTGTGTGTGGGATACTGAAACTCTTTCGGTGAGGCTTTCCTTTTTCTAAGAATGCTTGAATTTGACTTTCTCCTTTAGAGACATCCAGACCAACGACTGGATTCATTCTAAAATCTCCTCCTTATGAATAAACTTGCCGGTAACCCCTAACTCCATCTTGCAGTGTCATAGCTTCGCTTGTTATACGGGATCCTAGTCCCAACCAGCCTCAATCATGTTTCTACAAGTAGGGGGCGAACAGTTTAATGGACGGGATCAAGTCCCACGGGGGCTTCCGTTCTACCCCGGCTACCGTAATCATATATCGATATAAAAAATGGTCAACCAGAAATATCTTGCTGACCTTATAATACGAAAGGGGGGCTTAACAGAATAAGAAGATAATAAAGACATAAAAACCCAGAGTCATTTGCTCTGGGTTTTTTACTGTTAAATATCGTGCTATTTACATCGTTATTTTCGTTATTTCTGCTGCTAATTGGTGTGTGATTTAAGGTTTTCCCTCCCTCAACGGAACCCGTTACGATTTTCAATAGGGGGTTTTTTGTAACGAAATCACTCCAGCATAGTCTTACTTAGGATGGGAGGCATATACGGACACCGACAGTCCAAAAAAAACAACCGGCCGGGGCCGGTTGTTCATCACTCTTTAGCTTTTCTGAGCATTCATCGCTTCCATTTCTTCCTTACTTGGACCATACACGCCAGGAACCTTTAGACCAGCTTGTCTCATCAGAACCGTCAACTGTCCGCGGTGGTGGGCCTGATGCTGAATCAGCAGGCGGAATACGCCCTGAACCGGCATCTCCATGCCGAACAGATTCACCATCTCGTTCATCTTCTCATCCGACACCTGTTCAGAAACGGCTTCGATCAGGCGATCACTGACCAACTTATACGTTTCACTGATTTCACTTGCTGTTACCGGCGCATCTTTTCGAAGATCAGGCACTTCGAATGTGATCCCGACCTGAGCAGGGAAGTAGTATGTAGCTCCCGTGATATGCCATGCGACGCTTCCGATACTGTATAAGCCTGGCGCCACCTCTTGTTTCAATGACTCGTCTGTCAGGGCATCGAGCACCTTTTGGGTTACGGCTGCTTCTTGTTTCCATTCTTGTAAGAAATCATTTTTTGATGTAAACATGGTTATTCCTCCCTTAATGTAATCAACATTATTGTAGCACGTTGAGTGACGAGAACGCTTCTTTTAAAGACTGAGGTTTTCTTCGATCATGACAAAGCGCGACATCCTGGCCAGTGGCGGTATTTATGCTAAAACGTCATCACTCTGAAACAAGCAACTTCGTCTTACACGTGCTAAATTCCTCTATCCAATCAGATCCAATGTTTCCATCCGTGACAATATAGTCGACCTTCTGGAGAGGGGCGATCCGGACGGTGACCTCTTTGCCGAATTTGGTGTGGTCTGCTGCCACATAGACTTTTTTCGAGATTTCGATGATTTTCTTCCTGGTGACGGCTTCTTCAAGGTTGTAATCGGATATGCCCCTCTCGGTTGTGATTCCGCTCGCGCAAACAAAGGCTTTCAGAATGTTCAGCTCATCAAAATTAAATATATAATCGTAGGCGACGACGGAGCTTTCGTGTCTTCTGATCTTGCCGCCGATGATGATGAGCTCGATTTCACTGTTGATGAGCTCTGTGATGACAGGCAGTGAATTGGTCACGACGGTCAGGTTTTTTCTGTTCTTGATGGCTTTCGCCAATTGATAGGTCGTGGAGCCGCTGTCGATGTAAATGCAATCTCCCTCTTGGATCTGTTCATTGCATCGTCGGGCGATGCTTTCCTTTTCTTCAAGTCGGCTCACCATGCGATCAGCCATCGCGGATTCCCCGAAGTCATCTTCAAGTAATTTGATTCCTCCATAAATCTTTTCGATCTCTCTGTTTTCAGAAAGAATGTTTAAGTCTCTCCTAAGTGTATCAATGGATATGCCTAACTCTTCCGTAAGTTCTGCGTGTTTTAATACCTTCTTTTCTTTTAATAAGTCCATGATTCTTTGACGTCTTTCCAGTGGAAACATACCCTCACCCATTCTGTATTGTTACTTGTAGTGTAAGGGTACTGGCGGAAACTTTCAATGATGATTATGTAAAAATATGAAAACACCTTTGTTAATATATGCATAAGTTAGTTAGAAGTTATTAAAAATATGTGCAACTTTTACATAACCTTTACACAAAACGTGACGTCTATTTACAGAACGTTTTTATACTGAGGGTGTGATTGAGGAGGTGACGCGTTTGCTTACATTACATGGAGTTCGCAAACAATTCGATAAAAAAGTCGTGTTAGAGGATATCACGATTGATATTAACCAAGGGGAGATCGTTTCGCTTCTGGGTCCGAGCGGAAGCGGGAAAACGACGCTGCTCAACATCATCCTGGGGCTCACAAATATGGATGATGGACGAATCCTTTTCAACGGACAGGACGTGTCAAACGTCTCGATGAAAAAGCGCGGATTCAACATCGTTTTTCAGGATTATGCGTTATTTCCAAATTTGAACGCGTATCAAAATATCGTGTATGGACTCAAAAACCAGAAAGTGAAACTCCTAGATGCAGAACTGCAGGAATACATAGACTTCCTGGAGCTTGAGCCTCATCTGGAAAAACGGATCGGCGAGCTGTCAGGGGGCCAGAAACAGAGAGTCGCCCTTGCACGGACACTGGTGACGAGGCCGAAAGTGCTGTTACTCGATGAACCGCTGAGTGCATTGGATGGCGTGATCAAGGAGTCCATCAAGGACCGGATCAAGTCAATCGCGAAAGAACTGGGACTCACGACGATCATCGTCACCCACGATCCCGAGGAAGCACTGACGCTTTCCGATAAGATTCTCATTATTAATGAAGGAAAGGTCGCCCAGTATGGAACGCCTAAGGAAATTATTCAACAGCCACAGGATGAGTTCGTCCGGGAGTTCATTTTGAAGCAGCTGCAAATTAAGCGAAACAATATTTATGCCCTGTTTGGTGATAGCCATGATTAAAGTGAAACCGGAAATGAAGGTCATCTTTTACGCTGCATCGGGATTGTTTCTAGTCTTCTTGGTCCTGCCTCTCATGTTCTTGCTGATGAAGTCCCTTGAAGGTGGTCAGGGGTTTACGTTATTGACGTATCTAGAGGCCTTATCAAATGAGGAGATTTTAACCGCGATCGGGAACAGCTTTAAAGTATCGGCGGTAACGGCATTGATCACAACGGTCCTGGCGTTTGTGATGGCCTACTCGATCAATGCAACGAGAATTCATCCAGCCTTCAAGGGTGTGTTGAAAACGGGGATACTCCTGCCCATGCTGCTTCCGACCATTACATACGGATTTGCCATTATGTACTCCTTCGGAAATCAGGGGCTGTTTTCGAAGCTGTTTGGCTCGCCGCTCTTTGATATGTATGGCTTTAACGGGCTGCTGATCGGTTATGTGATCTACACATTGCCGCCGGCGTTTCTCGTCATTCATAATTCGTTTCAGTACATTGACAAGAAATTCATCATCGTCTCGAAGCTGATGGGGGACAGCACCATCAGAAGCTTTATGAATACGATCGTCATTCCGCTGTGGGGGACACTCGGAGGGGCCTTTGTCCTTTCGTTCATTCTTAGCTTTACAGACTTCGGCATTCCTGCTTCCATCGGGGGAACATATACGGTGGTTGCGACGCTCTTGTATCAGGTGATGCTCGGTTCGATCCCGGATTTCAATCAGGGGGCTGTCATAGCCGTACTGATGCTGCTGCCGGCTGTCCTGGGAATCCTGCTCCTTCGCTATTTGGAGAAAATGAATTTTCACTATGACAAGGTGACGGACACGGAGCTGCTGGGGAATCGATGGAGGGACGCGGTCCTTGGATCACTTGCCTTTCTTATTTTATCCGCGATGGTCGCGACGTTTGCGATTATGTTCATCGCTCCGTTCCTGAAGCAATATCCGTTCAACAATACCTTTACCTGGGAGCATATCATCGATACGTTCAGCTCCAGTGATTTAACGGGGGTCTATAAGAATTCTCTTTTCGTTTCCGTACTGACGGCGATCTTCGGAACCATTGTCGCCTATGGAGCGGCCCTGATCAATGGAAGGACAGCCGTGAAAGGAAAATCCGTTATGGACGGGATTGCAATGGTCACGAATACGGTTCCCGGGATGGTGCTCGGGCTGTCTTATCTGCTTTTATTCAATGGGACGAGCTTCAAAGGTACCTTTGCCATCTTGATCTTCTGTAATTTGATTCACTTTTTCACGACCCCGTATTTAATGGCAAAGCATTCCCTGTCGAAGATGAATCCAGGCTGGGAAACAACAGGGGAGCTCCTCGGGGACAGCTGGTTCAAAACCGTGCGCCGGGTTATCATTCCGAACTCAGCCACGACCATTCTTGAGATGGCGGGCTACTATTTTATCAATTCAATGGTTACGATCAGTGGAATCATTTTTCTGATCACGGCAGAAACGTCGTTGGTTTCGAGTAAAATCCAGCAGCTTCAGCACTTTGCGAAGTTCAACGAAATCTTTGTCCTGTCCCTGCTCATCTTTGGGACGAATTTGATCGTCAAGCTGTTACTGGGCTTTTGGCAAAAAAGAGCATCACTTCATACGTTTTGAAAGGTGGCGGCCTAAGACAGTGGTCGCAAGCCTTGAAAATAAAAAATCTACTCAAAGGGAGACATGAACATGCTAAGCAAAATGAAAAAAGGGTTTCTACATTTATTGCTGGTATCATCTGTTGCAACACTGGCAGCATGCGGCAGTTCGGCATCAGGGGAAGAGGAAAAAGTGGTGATTTCAACGAATGGCGATGATGAAGCGGTGGAAGCGATGGAAACCGCATTGAAAGGCGCAGGCTATGAAGGGAAATATGTCATTCAATCCCTCGGGACATCTGAATTAGGCGGAAAGCTTTTAGTAGAGGGAGAGAAAACGGATTCTGATTTGATTACGATGAGTTCTTACTATATTGAAAGTGCTCAGAAAAAGTATGACATGTTTGCTGATTTGAAATTTGATCCGAAGGCATTGGAGGAGACTCCAGCTTATTATACTCCGATTCTATCAAATACAGGCTCCATTTTCGTGAACACGGAAATCCTGAAACAAAAAGGCTTAGAGATGCCAACGTCGATCAAGGACCTGGTGAAGCCGGAATATAAAAATCTTGTATCGATCCCGAACATTATGGATTCTTCTACAGGCTGGCTTCTCGTCCAATCCATCATGAGCGAGTACGGTGAAGAAGAAGGGAAAGCCATTCTACAACAATTGATTGCGAATGTCGGGCCTCATCTTGAAAGCTCAGGCTCCGGTCCCATCAAGAAGGTGCAGGCAGGAGAGGTTGCTGTCGGATTCGGACTGCGTCATCAGGCAGTGGCAGCCAAGGAAAATGGAGAGCCCATCGACTATGTCGATCCGACAGAAGGGAACTTCTCGTTAACTGAATCGGTAGCGGTTGTGGAAAAGGATGAAGCGACCACGGAGCTTGCACAGGAAATGGCGAAGGTCATCATTGAAGACGGACGAGAAGAGTTAATAGAGTCCTATCCTGTTGCGCTTTATAAAGGGGAAACCGTATCTGAGAGCAATAAACCGGCTCATTCGAAGACATTCTCAGAGCCATTGACCGTCGATCTATTGAAAGAACATCAGGAATTCTTTAAATCTGCTAAATAAGGAGGGGGAACCTATGAACGCATATAAGCTGTTAACACCGGGTCCCTTAACGACATCGGGCACGGTCAAAGAGACAATGCTCGTTGACCGCTGCACGTGGGATCAAGACTATAAGACGATCACTCAAAAAATACGACATCAGCTGCTTGAACTGGGCGGATGTTCAAATGAAGACTACACGGTTGTCCTCATGCAGGGAAGCGGGACATTTGCGGTGGAGTCCGTCATGATGACCGCCATCTCAGAAGAGGATAAGCCCCTCTTGATCACCAATGGTGCTTACGGGGAGCGGATTGTCAAAATGGCTGAGGCGATTGGCATGCCATTCAGCCAGTACAGTGTGGAGTATGATGAGGTCCCGAAGGAAGAAGAGATTAGAAGAATCCTAGAGTCAGACCGTGACATTACCCATATCGTGATGGTGCATTGTGAAACGACGACCGGGATCCTGAATCCATTAGAGATGATATCTGATGTATCCAATCAATATGGGAAAACCCTTATCATTGATGCCATGAGCAGCTTCGGAGGAATCCCGATCAACGTTCCGGAGCTTGAGATTGACTACTTGATCAGCTCGGCGAATAAATGCATCCAGGGCGTTCCCGGCTTCGGCTTCATCATTGCGAGACGCGATAAGCTGATGGCCTGCGCGGGAAACAGCAGAAGTCTGTCACTCGATTTATATGATCAGTGGAAAGGCATGGACGCGGACGGCAAATGGCGATACACGTCCCCGACCCACGTCGTTGCAGCCTTTTCACAAGCGATCGATGAACTGCTGGAGGAGGGCGGCGTTTCCGCGAGATTCGATCGGTACCAAAAGAATAACCGGATCTTAAGAGAAAAACTAAACGGGATCGGCTTTGAATCCTATATTGCAGACAAGCTTCAGTCGCCGATCATCACATCGTTTATATACCCGACGGCCGCATTTGATTTCGAAGACTTCTACACGTATGTAAAAGAAAGAGGCTATGTGATTTATCCAGGAAAGCTGACGGAAGTGAATACCTTTAGAATCGGCAACATCGGTGAAATCTATGAAGAGGATATAGAAAATCTTTGCGACGTTATCACAAAATATATGGGAGATGAGACGAAATGAATCGACTAGAAGCGGTGATTTTTGACTGGGCAGGAACGACTGTAGACTATGGATGTTTTGCCCCTGTCAAGGTGTTCATGGATATTTTCAAACAGGCGGGCATCGAGGTGACCATGGTGGAAGCGCGTCGACCAATGGGAATGCTGAAGATCGACCATATCAGGGAGATGCTGAGCATGCCGAGAATTTCCGGCCTGTGGGAGGAAGTGCACGGTCGGCCGTTCCAGGAAGAGGATGTAGAAGCTCTTCATTCAACCTTTGAAACGACTCTTTTAACGAATCTCGCGGACTATACGGATCCAATTCCACATGTCATTGACACTGTGGAAAACCTCAGGGAGATGGGGCTGAAGATTGGTTCCACCACGGGCTATACAGGTTCGATGATGGAAATCGTCGTGCCACATGCAGAGAAGAAAGGGTATCGACCGGACTTCTATATCACGGCGGACGACACAAACTCCTTTGGCCGACCGTTCCCTTATATGATTTTCCGGAACATGGAGGCTCTTCATTTGACGGCACCGTGGAAGGTCGTCAAAGTCGGTGATACGGTATCTGATATGAAAGAAGGCGTCAATGCAGGAGTGTGGACCGTGGGTGTGATCGAAGGAAGTTCGGAAATGGGGCTGACTCAAGAGGAGTTTGATAGTCTTTCAGAGACGGAGAAGGACCAGGCCAGATCCAAAGTGGAGCAGGTTTTCTATGCGAACGGCGCTGATTTTACCATCCAAACCATGAAGGAGCTGCCGGAGCTGATTGAACGTATCAATGAAAAGATCGAACAAGGAAAGCGGCCGTATGAGCAAGAACGAATTGAAGCGTGAGGGGGATATAAATAAGAGTTCCCGGCGTTCTCAGTGGAATGAGCGATTATCCGAGCGAAGTACCGCATTCCTTCAGGAGGATGACCGGTCCTTTTTAAAACAATCCATGTCGACTCCCTGCCTCGAGGCGGTGGCTGATGCGGAAGGCTGCTATATCACGGATGTGAATGGGAAGAAGTATCTGGACTTTCATGGAAACAGCCTTCATCAGGTCGGCTACAAAAACCCGTATGTTGTGGAGGCAGTCAAGAAGCAAGTAGAGGAGCTGCCGTTCATTCCGAGGCGGTTTACAGCCGACATTACGATTCGAGCGGCTCAGGCACTTGTGAACAAAACAACATCAAAGGATTACCGGGTTTTGTTCACGCCCTCAGGCAGTGCCGCTGTTGGCCTCGCTCTTAAAATCGCCCGAAAGGCAACCGGACGGCACAAGGTCATTTCCATGTGGGAATCGTTCCACGGGGCAGGACTTGATACGATTTCCGTCGGGGGCGAGTATGTGTTCAAGAAAGACATGGGTCCCCTCATGCCGGGAGTACTGAAAGGCATTCCGTATAATGGATACCGAAATCTCATCAACAGTGAAGATCCTGAAGAGATCGCGTCCTTTTGCCTTCGGTATCTGGAATACATGATTGAAAACGAAGGGGACATCGGGGCGATCTTGCTGGAGCCGATCCGGGCCACCGATACGCATATCCCGCCGCGCAGCTATTTCGAAGGACTGCGGAGGATCTGTGATCACTATGGCATCCTTTTGATCTTTGATGAAATCCCGACCGGCCTTTACCGAAGTGGAACGTTTTATGTCCATCAGCAGTTTGGTGTGGAACCGGACCTGCTTGTATTGGGGAAAGGCCTGGGAGGGGGAGTCATCCCGCAGGCTGCGGTCCTTGCGAAAACGGAGTACGATTGTGCCGGGGATGTTTCTCTTGGGCATTATACACATGAGAAGCCGGCACTCGGAAGCGCGGCAATCCTTGCCATGATTGATTATATCGATGATCATAAGCTTGGGGAACGGTGCCAGAGGCTTTCTGCGTTTGTGCGTGATGAGCTGAACAGGCTTGCTGAGCGGCATGAATGCATCGGAGACATCCGGATTGCGGGACTCATGATTTCGATTGAACTGGTGAAGGACCGGGGAACGAAGGAGAGACACCCTGATTTAGCTGAGCGTGTCTTGTATTACTGCCTGGAACGAGGATTGTCGTTCAAGGTTTCGGGTGGGAATTGTATGACGTGGCATCCTCCGCTTGTTGTGACAGAGGAGGAGTTGGGGTTTGCTGTGGGGTTGGTTGATGAGGCGTTGGGTGAGTTGGTTTGAGCCGGGGGGACAGGTCCCTTGGCTCTTTTTTTGTGGAAGCAAGTGGACGGTTCTTTTGCTTTTTTATACGTGAAGAGGAGACAACTAAATCTATCTTCCCGGATAGTGATTGAAGTATGATGATTGGTAAGAGGGGGAAGCGGATAAACTTTACACTACATGAAGCAATTGAAATATTGGAGAGAACCCCAGTCACACTGGAAACGTTCTTGACTGGTTTGTCAAAAGGACGCCTGGAATGTCATGAAGGCGATGGGGCGGCCATGATGTGCCGAAATGACAATTGTAGTAGCATCATTGTTGGTATATTAACAAGTAGAACTCGCCGAAGTGAATGTGGCGAGTTTCTTTATATAGAAATACAATTATGGATACGGCTCATCGTAATCTTTCAAATAAGATGTATTCCCCTTTATGGAAGAACCAGGGGGGGAAGTGAAATAAGCGGAATTTTTCCGGTTACATTCAGAATGGAACTTGTTTTGGTGGTACATAAGCGGAAGTTTTCCGCTTATGTATAGAGAAATTACCTATTTTTGTGTTTTTTGATTAAATAGGCGGAATCTTTCCGTCTATTTCAGTCTTTTTCAATAGTCATTATGAATTAAGCGGAATTTTTCCGACTATTTATCAGCTGTGGTGTTTGACCATATCTCTCAATTGATACGTGCGTCTTCTTTTGAACCTATAGGTGGGAAGCAAGGGGACGGTTTTTATGAAAAGGAAGCAGAAGGACCGTCCCTGTGCATCTTACTTCAACTGCAGCTCAATCTCATATTCCTTCATCTCAGCCTCGAAATCATCCTCCGCTCCCTGATGCCCCGAGAACTCCAACTTGATCCACTCGATATCTTCTGCGTGGCCTCTTTCAAGGTACCAGATGATATTCCCTTCCTTGATGACCCCTTTGTCGATCTCTCCGCCGATGCTATCTGAGACCCACATATCGGGCATATCAATTTGTTCCCCGGTGCTAGTGACGAGGACGGCCTGGTCCGGGTAAAACGTGAACTTGCCGTCCGTTGTATTTTCCATTTTGAATTTCACTCCCACTGCTGACGTCTCTGCGTTTTCATCTTCCATCGTAGGAGCTTTATCCGTCACAACTGCTTTCTGGATTTCCATCTTCAATCCATTGTAATCATCCGACCAGGTTGCATCATTGTAATACGTCCAAATATCGTTTTCCTGTGCTGTTTCCTCAGGATTTTCTTCCTTAGCTGGTTCACTTGTCGTCTTGGCCTCGGCTTTTTCTGTATCATTTTTATCCAGTTCCTCCACAGCTGCATCACCTCCGCAGCCTGCAAGCATGAGGGTCAGTGCACTAGCGAATAGTAAACACAAAATCTTCTTCATGAAAAAATTCCTCCTCTTGAAATTGAATGTAAAACATTTCCTGATAGTTTTAGTGTAATGGGTTACCCTTTTGAATTTTTGGTAAGGGGGAGGGTTCTATTTTAAAAATCATTTAATATATGGGAACTGGGGTGACATGGAATGCGTTAAAATGCAGCGGGATAAAATGGTGCTGGGACAAGAAAGCTCTCCCTTCTTCTTTGGAATAGTTCTAAAGTCACGTATAGTATTTTGAAAGGTTTTGTTCATTGACAATCGTGGTATAAAAGAACGATGATAAAATTCCTTTTTTTGTCATCCCTCCATTTCTAAATAGAATGATGAAGATAAGGGTGGTACTATATCATTAGCGGAATAATCTGTAAGGGAGATGCCAGCATGGGACTCTACAATGAATTGAATGACATTCAAAGTGTGATTCATTCCCGATCGAGCGATATTCAGGAAAAGATTTCGCGATTGAGGGATGCAAAGAACGCCATTCTGAATGAACAAAGTCAACTATTAAATGAAATTAAGCAAATCCAGCAGCCGGAATTACATAAAAATTGGATGGGTCCGAGGTCGGAAGATTATCATGCGGAACGGGATTCTGCCCTTCAGGCGATGAGGCAAATAGGACATGAAAACTATGACGAATACGTCAGCTCCATAGAATCAAAGATTCATTCCTTGGAAGCGCAGCAAGGGATTATTAGCTTCTACGGCAATCTGGCCAATGACGCAGAATATTTACTTTCCAAAGGTGAAGATTTTTATGAGCAGGTCTCCCATAAACTCAGTGACTTGAAAGGGAGGTTATTTTAGATGAATGTGAACTCGGGATCTGGAGGCGGATCAACGCAGCAAATAAAGCTCAACCACAGTGAGGTCATGGCGAAACTGAATGAAGCGCTCAACTCACTGGAACGGCTTCAGCTAAAGGCACCCGCACAGGAGCAGTTGGGACGGAACAAGCTGAATTATACGGATGCATGGATTCAGCGCGAACAGAACATTCAACTGTTATTGAAGGAATATATCGCCACAGTGGAAAAGAATATTGAAGATACAAAAGTAAATGTAGAAGCTTTAAAACAACAGGATGAAGCCATAACAAGATCCTGATAGAAAGGCAGACGCGACCATTGAAAGTATATGAAGCCCCCACTTTACTCGACGCAATGTCATCACGTCGACATGAATACGAGACATTAAGAGACCAACTTCTTACATTAAAAAGTTCTTTTCAAGCCATTGTGGAACTTGACGATGAATTCCAGGGAAAGGGTGCCGATGCCATTAAAGGCTTCTACGGCGCTCAAATCAATGTCGTTGAGATTTGGATTCAACTTGCTGAAAGTAACATCGCTTTTTTCAATGGCATTCAGGGTGACGCAGAAGGGCGAAACCTTGGCAGGGAAACGGTGGAACTTCCATTCTTGGAGGAAGATCTTCATCAAAGCGAGCGACGTTCGGGTGAAATGATCGCTGCACAGCAGCAGGAACTCCAAAGAATCCTCAATCGCATAAGCGACATCCAACCGCTGAATGTCTTTTCACGGGATCGATTCGATACCCATATGGAAGAAGCAAGGAGGCAGCGAGAAGATACACTTGACTCCGTCAATCGATTTGATGAAGAATTAAAAAGGGAATATCAACATTTAGAGGTCAGCGAACAGATACTCTCAGGGCTGATGAGGGAATTAATGGAATCATCCAGGCAAGGGAGTCACATCTCACCGCTCTATTTCAACGCGGCAGCCTATTACTCCAGTGATGCCTATAAGTTGACAGACGACATCACAGCCCAGTCGGACTCTTACTTGAAATTCAAGGAATCACAAGAACAGGCAAGAGAACCTAAACCAATCCCGGAAGAGGAAATCAACGAAAACCCCATCACCGAATCCCTCAACAGTTTTAAAGAAATCGGACAGGATCTCTGGGCTGGGATGGAGAAGAGAAATGAAGACAAATTTGACTCCGTCTATGATTTTGGAAACTACATTACGGCAGGCGGACTGGATGTAGGCAAGGGCTTCACGAGTGGTCTGAAGGAACGTGCTGAAGTAGCAACCGACTCAGGCTCTGACTTTATCAACTACCTGACGATGGGTGGAATGGATCTTTTCAATGGAGCTGTAAACCCAGATGACACTTACTCTAAAGAACACTGGTTGAACAGCTTCGGACTGGCAGCACTTCTTGTCGGCGGTGCCAAACCTGGGTTAAAAGCCAAAGGTGGCACGAACATATCAACTCCAGCACCTAAGACAGTTCCGAAAGTTTCATTGAATCATAGATGGGATCAGATCCGGTTGAGGATTGATGATCTTTATAACCGGCCAATGATGGTTGCTGATAATGGGATGTTGGTTGGTGGAGAGCCTGGGTGGAGTCGGCTTTCTGTTGATAAGGCGGTTAATGAGAGAGAGATAGGTACTGGTGATAGGGTTGGTACTAAAGATACGGCTAAAGTTGATAAGGATGCTAGTGAGGTAGGCAAACATGTAGATGATGTGAAAATCCCTGAAAATATGAAGAAATGGGATTATCCACCTAGCAAAGAATTATTTAAGAAATATGAAGATGTATATAAGAATCCAGAATATTATGACCAAAATACAGGAGAAATACATTGGCCTCCTAATGATGGATTTGTTATGGGAACTCAAAGAGCAGATATATTACACTATGGAACGGTTTTGGATAGATACGGGAATCCATCCGGTTCCTTTTTAGCTCCTGAAAGCGATTCATTTCCAAGTAGAGCCTTAGCTCCGCATAGTGAAAAAGCACCTTATTATGTTTATGAGGTTATTGATGATTTTGAAGTAACAATAGGGGAGATTGCTCCTTGGTTCGATCAGCCAGGTGGAGGAACGCAAATCATTAAATATAAATCTAATGGTCGACCTTACTCTATAGAAGAACTAATAGAGCTTGGCTTTATTAAACAAACAAACCCATAAAGGAGTGTAAAATATGGACCTAGATGGTATATATCATTTAATTGAAACAGAATTTAAAGTGGTCAAAAAGGAAAAAGAACTTATTTGCGTCGCACCACTAAATGGAGAAGAATATCCTGAAACTATTGTTAAATTAACTCTAAATGAAGTGAATAATCATTATGAGCTTTTTGAAGTTGTTAGAGGAAAAGAATACAAAGTAGATGTATTTTCAGATAAATTTAAATCCGTAATAGCCTTATATTTTTTTTCAAAAAGCAAGTTAGAAGTAAGGAAACATAATGCTAATGGTCGAAATGAGATTGAAAGTGCAGCATCATTAAATGATATTCAAAAGATCTTAAGAACTTTTTCAGATGAACAATATTATTCGTTTTTTAACCTTAAGCCTAATAAGATCATTTTAGAAAAAAGCACAAAGGATAAGTATAATGTTTTATTCTTGGGTAAAAATGACTCTAAGATTTATATAGCTGAATCTAGAAACTTGAATAGTGCAGCGATTGTTCTATACAATTTTTCTTTTAAATTAAGACATTTTTATGATTCTATTAATAAGACTGAAGTGAAAAATGATCCTGATTTTATAGAAACTCTAAAAGTCTTATATCTTTTAGGATAAAGAATGCAAATATATATTTAGGGGGACGACGGGACTGGAAATCACAGGGCGGTACCATTAATTACTTAATATAGAACTAAGAAGCACAGGGACTGATCTCGTGCTTCTTTTTAAATTGATAGGAAGCATCAGAACCATCCCATGCCTCTTAAGGCATAGACCTCTTTAACGATGCTCTGAACCCTGACGCTGTCTATTTTCAAAGGGAAATTGGTTAAACCGCTTTGGGCCTAGCAGCACTACTCAGCTATATCCGTGAAATTAGTCAGTGAGGTGAAAAGATGAACATTAGCATTGCAGCAAAAATCATGAATAAGGCAGGAAAGCAGATAACAATAGAACCTGACAAGTTAGTTGAAATAAATCCTCCTTATGAAAACTATCACTACCTAAAAAAAGTAGGGGAAGAGTGGGAATTCGGCTTATTGTTGGTTGAAAGACAAGAAGTCCCTAGTGAAAAAGTGATAAAACTGTTCAAATCAGAAGAAGAGGCAGCAATGTATTTTTTAATGAATAGGTTATCTGCCTTCTACTTTGATAAAAGAATCCGTCCGTTTATGATGGAACATCAGGAATTTGATATTGGTGGTCCGGAATTTAATGAAAGAAAGTTTCATGAAGCCATATATCTAATAGGGATCCCCCCAACTCTGTTTTCTTTAAATGACACCATCTTAAAAACTAACAGAATAATAGTAGATGCAGAAGATGATAAATTTATAGTTAAGTATAGAGGTGAAGATGGGAAGACTATCAGCTCCACCTTACCTATCAGTAAGAAAAGAGCACTTTTCTTTGCTTTTAAGAAACTATTTCTGTTTTATATATTTAATAAAGAAGTTAAAGATCTACTGATAGAACATGGGGAGGGAGATAATATTACCGATGAAGACATTAGTGTATTCTTAACTTAAAAATCTTTATTAATAAAAAATTTAAAGTAGTATTTAGATGAATAGAAAAAAGTTTACAATACTTAACTAAAAACACTTGAGGCATCAAAGGAAGAAAAAGCACGGGAACAGTTCTCGTGCTTTTTTTGCAATAAGTATAGAGGTGTGTGAAATTTGGACATAAATGGTATATATCATTTAATTGAAACAGAATTTAAAGTGGTTAAAAAGGAAAAAGATCTAATTTGCGTCGCACCAGTAAATGGAGAAGAATATCCTAAAACTATTGTTAAATTAATTCTAAATGAAGTAAATAATCATTATGAGCTTTTTGAAGTTGTTAGAGGAAAAGAATATAATGTAGATGTATTTTCAGATAAATATAAATCCGTAATAGCCTTATATTCTTTTGCGAAAAGCAAGTTAGAAAGTAAGAAAACATAATACTAATGGTCGTAATGAGATTGAAAGTGCAGCATCATTAATTGATATTCAAAAGATCTTAAGAACTTTTTTAGATGAACAATATTACGGATCTCGTGCTTCTCTTTACATTCAGTGGAAGCATCAGAACCGTCCCCGTGATACCGTGACGAAATTGACAGAGCCCTGTCCCATTCCCCTTTCAAAATAACCATAGAACCCTTTCACAGGATTCTATGGCAACGAGTGCAGCCTCATGGATTCCATGTGCGGACTCCTGGTCACAAAGTGCCTCAGACGGCGATGACTTCAAGACCGCGTTTGAAAAAGGAGTAGCGGCCGCTGTTGAGGGAGCAGAGAAAACCAAAGATATCGTTGCCCGGATGGGACGTGCCGGTACGGTAGGTGAACGAAGCCTCGGTCATCCAGATGCCGGTGCTTATGCGCTGGGGGTTATCTTTACGGAGCTTGCGGAGAGTTTGAAATAAGGAGTGGAGGAAGCAAGGGGACGGCTCTCTTGCTTCTTTATTTTGTGGGTTGGAAGCGAGAGAACCGTCCCTGTGCTTCCATTAACGAAACTTTCCAATTTAGCTAAACGTATACATATATAATGAATAAAAACAGTGGTGGACTCGAGGAGGCGGTCAGAATGGAATTGCATATCTTTCTAGCCATTTTCGGTTTATAAGTGTTGATTTTCCCTATTGATCTAACCTATGCAATATCGCTTCTTGATCACTTTAAAAGCTGAAGAGGAGAAGAACCGATTGAAAGGAAAGAAACAGGGAGATATGTATGATGCCATGAATGCTGGTGAACTGAGCCTTCATGGGAATATGCAGGGGAACCCGTTATTCTTTTTGGCTAATCTTTTTGCTCCGATATTGTATAGGGTGAGGCATGGTGGGGATCGGAAGTAGGTAAAGGGATTCTTTTGCCCTGGCTTTCTTAACCTATCAAGGAGGTATTTCAATGAAAGGGAAAATGGAGAAAATAAGCATGGTAGAAAACCTAATAGGTAGTTTGTTATTATTTTGGGCAGGGTTTCAAGCCTTTTACTTCATAAAATATGGACATGAGACTGAATTCGCCTATTATGTGAATATTGCAGGCCCTGCCCTTCTAATCCTACTATTATTAACTCTAGCTATCAAAAAAATCACGGATAAAAAGATTATAATGTTTTCCTTATACGTAAGCCTTTCTATTGTTGTCGCTTATGTATCTTCTGCCTATTTTTTATAAAAGAAGAAGATTATATATACTACTAGATCGAAAGCATGGGAACGATCCCCATGCTGCCTTATTAAATAAAGCAAGACCAGAAAAACATCTGTTTTCCGGACCTGCTTATAGAGATTTTTCAGAGCCCTTTTCCTTTGAAGCAATTAAATCTGCCACAAGGATATAACGTTCAGGCGATGCCCCAATAAAGTGAAAAGGATAGCATGTAGAAACGGTCAATGTTGCGTTGGGTTTTGGTACGATGACGGTTGGATCGTCCTTGTCCACAATGCGTACTTTCTTTACTTTATACGTAAATTCCCCCGCAGTTGTTTGTACGATAAGCAGATCGCCTACTCTAACTTCACCAAGCTTACGAAAGACTGTGTCCCGATGCCCTGACAGAATGGAATTGTCCTTTTCACCAGGCAAGACACTTCCGGCGAAATGGCCCACTCCTTTTTCCAGTTCATCTTCATCTGTTCCATGAAAGATGGGCAGCTTTGCCTCCAACTTTGGAATAATGAGTTCACCTATATTTTCACCTTTTTCGGGACGTTTAGAGTAAAGGGGCTTTTGTTCTTTATGCTGTTCCTTTACATCCGGCTCTGCTTTATAGTCCGCGGCGTCTACTTGACCCGTTTGAGAGAGCCAATACCCTTTCAGATAGGCGTAGGCATTCGTCCCTCCAAACCATAGACCGAATACCATCAACAAGACAGATAGGGAAAGAAGAAGCAAGCGATTGCTTCTTCTCATGTTGTATTTTCTCATTGGTTGATTCCTTTATCCCCGATGCGACGGAATAAGAAGATACCGGCTAATACAAAGGCAATCCCGGCGAATGCTTTTCCGGCATAGTTGGATGCTGTCGTTGGAAGCTCTCCGCCTTTGACGGTTTTCGCCAGAGGTTTTGCTGTCTTGCTTTCTAATGCTTTTGGATTTTCTGTCACGATTTCCTCTGCCTGCATCATGTCTTTACCCGTTTCCTGGATAAGTCCAGAGTCAAACATGTCAGCGGTCAATAAGATATCGGCAAGAAACGCTCCTTGATGGTTGTATAGTTCGATCAAGAGATCATACCCATTTGTTGTATCCATTGTAAGTAAAGATTCAAATGATACGGGGTGTTTTTCACCGTCTTTTACAAGATAATAATTCGTCTTCAATTCAAATAGATCAAGCATGTCATTCAAAATATCAAATAGTTCTGCCGTTTGTTCAGCTGACAGTTCTTCCGCCGTTTCAAAATTTTCAAATGCCATCATTCGTTCACTTAACTCAATCATCTGATCGATTAAAGCAGGATTTTCGAAATCAAGTGTTTCAAGATGAGTAAACAGTTTCTCAAATTCCTCATCCGTCAGTCCAATCTCTGCGAACAGATCAAATAGTTCGTCTGAAGTGTCATCCCCGTTCACATAGAAGTCAACGGCAAGCTCAAGATCTTCAATATATTCATAGTTTTTGATCGAATCATCGTTTTCATTTAATAGCTTCTCCAGTGCATCTTTTGAATCAAAACCATAATCAGTCAAAAGCTTCTGAAGATTTTCTTTGTCAATTGGAGTACCTTCCCAACCGTTTAAGTAGAAGTCGACGTATTCATGAAGATCTTCAGAAAAAATGATCCACGTTCCTTCTAATACATCTTGTCCTTCTTCTATGTCACCAAACTCAACAAGAAGTTCATTTAACTCTTCACGGCTTAGGTCAAATTCTTCTAACACAAGCCCAACAGATTCTTCCGAAAGAGGGGTACCAAGATCATCAATCGACTCAACATCTTCTAAGTACCATTCTTTCCTTTCAAGATAATCGATATAGTCTTGCTTCTTCCAGCCAATACCCTTTAAAAACATTTCGAACTCTGGTTCATTCGGCTCAATGGCAAAAGTCATAACAGGTAAGACGCCAAAGCCGATGACAAGAGCCATAAGTATAGAAAAAAACTTCTTCATTCCTTGTCCCCCTAGGTTTCTCTATATAATTCTAGAATAGTATAATTCTTGGGGTTCTAATTAGATATAGGTATTTTTTTCTAGGTGTAACGGGGCGGTTATCGTGAATTTTTGCATGTAGAGGAATCATCAAACCGATCCCCATGCTTTCTGGAAAAATTCGAATGGCTGTCAAGTTTTTGACATAATAAGGCAGGCATGTCAGTATTGTAGAACTGATACTGTTCCTCGTTCGTTTTAATGTGGGACAAATTAATAGATGAAAAGGGGATTTACTGGTTTGTACTTGATACTATCAATTTTTTTAGCAAGTATACTAGGTTTGGTATTATTTATATCGGGACCTTGGGTAGGCGGTATTCTTGCTTTCGGCATCATGGCAGGTTGCATGTTCAGGGGTCTCTATCTGTTGAATGACATACATAGAAGACTAGTAAATGATCTACCGAGAGCTGATAAAGCAAAAGAGGCATATAAAGACTATTTGAGAGAAAAAGAGGAGAACGATCAAAGGTAAGAGAAAGGGATTTCCATCATCAAAAAAACGTCCAGAGTAAATAACCCTGGACGCTTTTTAATGATAAATATCAGCTGCCTGTCTGTTGTTTGTCCTTCTCCACAGCTTTCAGTCGTTGACCTTCGTCTGCAGAGCTACTCTTCTCTTGATCGTTTCCATTCATAAGGTCGCTGGTAGCACTTTTGAATTCTTTTAATGTGCTTCCGAAAGCACGTCCGATTTCTGGGAGTTTGGAAGGTCCAAAGATGATCAACGCGATGACAAGTACAAGGATTAATCCTGGGATTCCGATATTGGTTAGCATAATTCAGCCTCCTGTTGGGTTTATAGTATGGGCATGCCGTGTCGTGCGAACGCAGCTGCTTCCAGGTCTGACATTCCCTGGACTTCGGCAAAGGCCGATAGTGTGTCTGAAATTTTCGGTGCGTAGGCAGCGGGTGGTGCAGCATGGCCCATGAGCCTTCTGCGGGATGCATTTTTTCTGGCGAATGGTCCCCAGATCGCGAAGGTCATCCCGGGTGATTGAATATTGATGAAGAAGGTTCGGCCGTCTGTCGAGAACGTTGGTCCTGCAAGTTCTGAATTGTTCACTTTGTTCTCTGCGAACACGTACGTTTCGCCTTCTGGTGTCATTCCGATAATACGATCGACACCGTCCCCGTCTTCCGCGATCCACAGGTCTCCCCATGGAGTGATGCAGATATTATCAGGCATTTCCAGATCATTCTGCGCAGTGGATTCATAGAATAGCTCCAGTGTGTTGGTGGCCGGGATATAGCGGTACACACGGCCCAGATCTTTATCCCCTGCGGATGTATCGTCAAACCAAAACACGCCGCCTTCGAAATAAGCCCCCTCCAGACGGCTGAAGGCAATGCATCCTTGTCTGCTTGCATCAAGGGTCGGTTTCTCTGGATCGACATCCTTCCATACAATACCGAATTTCTGACCTGTACGGAACGAGCTGGTTTCATCCTTGCTCATTTCTTCGATGGCTGCCGCTTGAAGCTTGCCGCCTTTTTGCAGGGCGCCGACCTTTTGACTGCGGTCGTTCGGAAGGAAGCGATATAAATAACTCGGCCCGGCGTCTTCGGTTAAATAGACGATCCCTGTTGCCGGGTCAATGGCCGTGGCTTCATGGGAAAAGGCACCCATGTCGCGGATCGGGGTTTTCGAGATGTTGTTTTCTGGGTTGTTTGGATCCACTTCGAACACATAGCCATGACCTTCTTCCAGCGTTTCTTCACATGTGAGCCATGTGCCCCATGGAGTCGCTCCGCCTGCGCAGTTACGGATGGTACCGGAGGAAGAGACATATTCCTTCATGACTTGGCGGTCAGGGCCGACGACCAAGGAAGTGGTCCCGCCAGATTCTTCACGACGGTATGGATTTTTCCCGATCACGGGGTATTTGCTGTTTCCGCTCAACTCATGGTTCCTCACGAGGATGGTGGAATTATGGGGGCCACTATAGGCGGCCATCCCGTCGAACTTGGCAGGGACGGGTCTGCCATCCGATAGTGAATTTCCTTCCTCTGAAATGATCCGGTATTGGAAACCGCGGGGAAGGTCCATCACTCCGCCAGGGTCCTTGACAAGGGGACCATAGCCGCCGGTCGTTTTCCTGTTTTGGGATGTGCCGGCAAATGCTTTATTTCCACCGAAAGACATCAATCCAGTGCTGCCGAGGGCAAGGGCAGCTGTGCTGATCCCGCTTGCTTTCAGAAAGTCTCTTCTGTTCATATCGTGTTTATTCACGTCTTTTCACTCCTTAGAACTAAATTTTCTTGACCTGCATGTGACTCCGTCGATTGAGAAGCGCGTTTCTTATACGCAATCGTTGAACAAGTAATGCTGACTTCATATAAAAGGAGAAGCGGCAGGATGACGAGTACATCCGACAGGAAATCTGGCGGCGTAATCAGCACGGAAATGACAATCAGCAAAAAATAGGCTATTCTTCTTGATTTCTTCAATTTGGCCGGGTCCAAAATGCCAAGTACCGTCAGAAAGACAATCACTAAAGGCATTTCAAATAACAATCCAAAAGGTAAAGTAAGGTGCAGCATAAAGCGGAAGTATTTTTCCGCCGTGAACATCGTTTCAAATTGGCCGGCTGACAGGGTGGTCAAAAAATTCAGGACGATGGGAAAAAGTAAAAAGTAACCGAACCCAATGCCGGAAATAAACAAAAAGAACAGGGCGGGTATGAAGCGTAACGTGACTTTTCGTTCTGTCGGGCTCAGGCCTGGTGAGACAAACCGCCAGATTTGGTAGGCAGCGACAGGAATGGTTGCAGCCAGTGAGAAGACGGCGGCAATCATCACGTACACCCAAAGAATCTCACTCGGTCCGAGAATCGCAAGCTTCATGTCTAAATCCCTGATCAGCCACCCGTAGATCGGTTTCATAAAAGCCATCCCCACGATCAGGAAACCAATGAAAGCGAGCACGGTTTTAATGGCCCGGCTCCTGAGCTCTTCCAAATGTCCGATCAGCTGCTGGTTGCGATCTTTCATGGCATCAGCCTCCTTGGTGCTAATTCATTTGCATATGTTTGCCTTTTTGGGCCTGTTTTTTATGGGCCCTGTTGTGCGCTTCATGACGATCCTCTTCCACCTCGGAAGACATTGGTTTTCCTTGAGGAACGGTTGACGTTGAAACTTCCTTCAGTCCTTCTGAATCTTTTTCGTACACGAATGAAGCTCTGGTAGAAATATCTGCACCGGGACTCGAGACGAATGGAAGGACACGATAATCGGTTCTCCACTCGGTCTGCGTGACATGACAGCGTACGTAGCCGCGATAATCGTTGAAGAATTTAATATGTTCGTTCTGGGCAAGAATCCGGTCTGTGTCAGCACGCTTGTCCGCCCCGTCTCCACCGGATGTGATCGACGTGCCGACAAACTCGGCTCCAAGCATTTGGGAAGAAGGATCATCAAAGTCTGCCAGGATATTGGAAGCCCAGTTCGCGTGTACATCACCTGTCAGGACGATCAGGTTATCCATGTTTTTCTTACGGACAAAATCCGTGATGCGCTCCCTTGCAGGTGTGTAGCCGTCCCAGCCATCCATGCTGTAACGCGGTTGATCAGGGCTTGGACCATAATTTCGTTTGGCAAAAAAGATTTGCTGGGCAAGTACATTCCAGGAAGCAGCCGATTTGCCAAGATGATCAAGGACCCATCGTTCCTGCTCGCCACCCAGCAAAGTGCGTGAAGGATCCAGGGATTCTGCCGTCTGCGGAGAGCTTTTGTCTCCATTCGCCTGATCGGAACGATACTGACGGGAATCGAGCACCATGAAATTGGCCAGGTTCCCGTATGAGAACTGACGGTAAAGCTGCATGTCCACTCCATGTGGCATCGACGATCTTCTTAATGGCATATGTTCATAGTAGGCTTGATAAGCAGCCACACGCCGGTTCACGAACTCTTCCACAGACTGACCTTTTTCCGGGATCATATCAGCATAGTTGTTTTCCACTTCATGGTCATCCCATGTCACAACCCAAGGGAAAGCCGCATGGGCAGCCTGCAGGTCCGCATCTGTCCGGTATTGGGCATGGCGGTTCCGATAGTCCTCCAACGAACGGATTTCAGGACCTTTATGGTGTCGTACATTTCCTGTACTTGCTACATACTCATGGGGACCGTATTCATAAATGTAGTCTCCAAGATGGAAGACGAGATCAAGATCTTCTTTGGCCATGTGCTTATAGGCTGTATAATAACCGTGCTCATATTGCTGACAGGAAGCAAAGGCGAAAGTGAGGCTGGCGACGTCTGCATTCAGGGCAGGAAGGGTTTTCGTTTTTCCGATCGGACTGTAATCCTTCCCGACTTTGAAGCGGTAGTAGTACACCGTACCGGCTTCCAGATTCCCAACTTCTGCATGAACGGAGTGAGCGAGGGACGGACTGGCCATTTCCGTACCGCGCTGAACAACCCGGCGGAAATGTTCATCTTTCGCGATTTCCCACTTCACAGGAATCTTGCGGTCAGGCATCCCGCCGCCATTGAGCGGGTCGGTGGCTAAACGTGTCCATAACACGACACTATCCGGCAGCGGATCGCCAGAAGCCACCCCAAGTAAAAACGGATAGTCCTCTAACCCGGCTTCTTCTGCAGAGACAGAGAAACCGCCCATGGATTGAGCAATCGCCACTCCTAACGAAATGCCGGCGACTTTCCCCGCACCTTGAAGGAAGCTGCGGCGGTCGACCCCTTTATGTAAGGTCTCTTCATTAAGCTTTTGAATCCAATTTTCCATCGATCTATCATTTGTCATGCGGATGTCTCCCTTCATGAATCTATTCAATCGAACAGTTCATAGTATAGGGGGTCCGTTTTAACTTGCTGTAAATGAATGTAAATAGAGGATAGAACAGGAGGGTAATCATTCCCGGGACAAAAGGATGTTTATTGATTGAATATTTCAATAAATAGGGAAGATTCAGCAGATTTCACCAATTTTCCATAGGAGGTCAGTCCCGTTTTTCTTAACATGGATGAAAAGAAAACTACATAATAAAATGAATAGAGGGAGAAGGAGATATACGGGCACTGAAATAAGGAGCAGAAATTCCTCCACATGTCTACAAAGGAAATAATAAACAAATTATCCACTTGACCAACTACTTGTCCAGTTGCTATATTTATCTCAAGACCACTATTTTGGTGAAAAAAATGAATAAGACTCCAAAGGGGAGTAGCTTTCAAGTATGTCGTCATTTCGTGATGGGATTCCCGTCTCCGGCCTGCTTGGCAACTGCGATGTTGCTTGCGAGACCTTTGCCTACAAGGTAAAGGACCCCCTCTGTATAGATGCAGATGAAAGACCTTTACCAATCGGTAGAGGTCTTTTTCTATTGGAAAAGGAGTGGTGTCAGGGGGATGTTGCAGCAAGTCGTTGAGTCGCGTGACAATGGGCCTGAATGTAAAAAATGGGGAAAGAGGGATGAACATTGGAATGGTCTTTATTAGTGGAGTATGGCTGGGTCTTAATGATATTAATCGCTTTGGAGGGAATCCTGGCTGCGGATAATGCGCTGGTCATCGCGACGATGGTCCGGCACCTGCCGGAGGATAAGCGGAAGAAAGCATTGTTCTACGGCTTGGCGGGAGCGTTTGTGTTCCGGTTCGGTTCCTTGTTCCTGATCTCATATCTTGTTGACATCTGGCAGGTGCAAGCCATCGGTGCCGTGTACCTGCTTGGGATTGCCATCTACCATTTACTCAAGAAGCATGTAATCAAAAAACAGATTGAAAAAGTGAAAGATAAGGAAGACACAAAGGGATCCGGTTTCTGGTGGACCGTCGTCAAAGTAGAATTGGCGGATATCGCATTTGCGGTGGATGCCATCCTGGCAGCGGTCGCTCTTGCGGTGACGCTTCCCGAGACCAACCTTCCGGCCATCGGGGGACTTGACGGCGGACATTTCATCGTCATCTTACTCGGGGGAATCATCGGCCTTGTCATCATGCGATTTGCCGCCTCTGCGTTTGTAAACCTGCTGGAGAAACGTCCAGGACTCGAGTCCGCTGCCTTCGTTGTCGTCGGCTGGGTCGGCGTGAAGCTTGCGGTTTACGCATTAGCCCATCCGTCCTTGGGGATCATCTCATATGAGTTTGCCAAGGGATCCGTTTGGAAAGGGATCTTCTGGACGGTACTGATCGGCATTGGAATTGTGGGTTGGGTCAAGTCGAAGCCGAAAGAGGATTCAAACCAAACTTCCCGGAAAGAAATTTCTTAAGTCGGTAAGGGACTGAATAGGCAAAGATCAAGAGCTGAGGGGACTTGGCTCTTTTTTGAATGACGATCAGGGCGAGTCCCAATTGAGTAAGTCCACCTAGGTAAAAGCGCTGCCGATTGCTTGGTGATCATATTTTAGAATTTGGAGTCAGTCCCGCGGTATACTAGTGCGTTATGATGACGGGGGACTGACGCCATTTTTCATGAGGAGGCTTAGGAACCTGAGAGAGGTGGGTAAATGGGGACGTTCCCGACCCTGCCTTCAAATAGAAAGGAATAATCAGAAATCCCCCAATAGGATGACAAAAAAATGATTCATTCTGATTAGGTTTGATCCTCCGTCGAGTCGCTGGTAAGAATGTATTGCTTTCATTCGCGACAAAATACCTAAATGAAAACCCCCATAGTTTCTTCCATTGTTTCCCTCTAAAATTTTAAGTGTAAAGACAGTTGAAATCAGAATGGAGGAATAGTAGTTGAAGAAGATCGATTCTAAGAATCTATTAAAGGGATTGACGGCTTCTGCCTTGGTTGGATCTTTGGCCGTGAGTGGGCTTCCTTTGCTTTCCCCGGGGACGGATGTGGCGCAGGCAGGATCCGTTGTCACGTCGGATGAGGTGTTGAGTGCGTTGACACCGGAACAAAGGCGTGTCGTGAAAGAGATCGCGAGTACGTCTTCAGAAGGGGGCATTCAGCTTCCTGCCGGCATGGACCTGTCGAGTGAGGAAGACATCTCCGTCATCGTCGAATTGAAAGGACATGCTCCTGTGACAGAAGTGTTACTGGAAAAGATGAACGGGAACACGCTTTCTATGGAAGAAGCAAAGTCCAAAGTAGAGAAAGAGCATAAGAGTTTCAAAGAAGATCTTGAGAAACTCAAGATTAAAGGGAAGATCACAAGCTCGTTCAAGGAGTCCTATAATGGGGTGACCTTGTCGCTGCCTGCCTCTCAGGTGAGCAAGCTGGTAGAATCGAAACATGTCAAAAATGTGTGGGAGAACGGGAAAGTAGAGCTGATCGAGCCGGTTGTCAATGAAACGGAGCAAAGCAGTATCTATCTTGGGAAACACCCCCATGAAATGACGAATGTGGACAAGCTGCATGAAAAAGGATTGACAGGCAAGGGTGTCAAGGTGGCGGTGTTGGATTCAGGAATCGATTATAATCACCCCGATCTAAAGGATGCATATAAAGGCGGCTATGATTTCGTGGATGAAGATCATGATCCGATGGAAGCGACCTATGAGGAGTGGAAGGAATCAGGAATGCCTTTATACAATCCAACCTTATATTACACCTCACATGGCACCCATGTAGCAGGGATACTTGCAGGTCAAGGCGATGGCAAGACTCCGCTTTCGGTCAAAGGAGTCGCACCGGATGTCGATTTATACGCGTACCGTGTACTGGGACCATACGGCTTCGGTTCGACAGAAGACATCATGCAGGCCATCGATCAATCGGTGAAAGAGAAGATGGATGTGATCAATCTTTCCCTTGGGAATATCCTGAATGATCCGAGATCCCCTTTATCACAGTCCATTAACAACGCAGTTTTATCAGGGGTCACATCGATCCTCGCTGCAGGGAATGAAGGACCCGGGCTGTACTCTGTGGGATCACCGGCAACGTCAGCTCTTGGCATTACCGTAGGCTCGACGGATACAAAGGTGAGCTATGCCAACTTTATGGGGGCTCTTCAATCCGACCAGCTGCAAGGGGAAATCGAAGTGCGCTATTCGACTTCCGAGCTTGGAGTCAACCCGCGTGATTTGAAAGGAAAGACGCTTGAAATCGTGGATGTCGGTCAAGGGACGGAAGCGGAGTACGAAGGGAAAGATGTGGCGGGCAAGATCGTCTTAATCAAAACCGGTGGATACAGCCGGTTAAGTGAAGCTTATACGGTGGCGAAGGAAAAAGGCGCGGCTGTTGCCTTCGGATACTCCAAGAACTCTCCAGGATTCATCTCGGATGCCTACCCGGATGATCCTCATATGCTTCCGGCCTTTACCCTGGAAGGAAGAAAAGCCAATGAAATCGTTCAGGCCCTTCAAACAGAGGAAGTCACCTTTGCATTCAATGAGGTGAAAGAAAGAGAAGTCGCAAGGGATGACTACGTTTCATTCTTCAGCTCGAGCGGACCGGCAAGACTGACCTATGATATCAAACCGGAAGTCGTTGCACCAGGGGCCGGTATCTTATCCACGGTGCCGAAGTATTATCACCACGTGGAGGATTACACACAGTCTTACGCCAAGTTTTCGGGTACGTCCATGGCCACCCCACATGTGGCTGGAATCGCTGCCCTTCTCCTTGAAGCGAAGCCGAAGAGCGATCCGGATGACATCAAGGGCATGCTGATGAATACAGCCGATGATCTCATTGCCAACTATAGTGTATTTGATTTAGGTGCCGGTAAGGTGGATGCACTGGAAGCCTCAGAGGCAAGTACAATTATCCAGGTAGAAGACACAACGCCTCAAATAAAGAACGACCACGAAAAGGAAATCGATGAGTTAACGGGTGCTTTAAGCTTCGGGACCAAGTTTGTCAATGGAGCTGATATCGAGGACTCCCGCGACATCACCATTCAGAATACATCGGACACGGAAAAAGAATATGCCGTTGATGTCACTTTCAATGTAAATGCAAGAGGGTCCGTAGACGGGGAGGCCCAGGGTGTCAAGCTTGTCACTCCTGAAACGGTCTCAGTAAAGGCCAATGGAAAAGAGGGGTTCTCTGCGGAACTTCTGATCCCTGAAAAGGCAGTAACAGGCATTTATGAAGGGTACGTAACGTTTACCAATCGTAAGAACGAAGAAGAAGTATATCAGATTCCATTTGCCGTAAGAAAGGTGAAAGAAGGAGTCGACTATGTTCAAACGACCGATGTCCTCTCGACGGTCAGGGAGAATGGGTACGCCAGAACGCCTGCATTGAACGGAAGCTTCTCCTTGAATTCTCATATGAAGAGTGTAGACATCTTCCTGATGGACGCTGAAACGAATCAGGATATCGGGTTCCTTGGCAGTATGGATGGGCGATTCATCCCTGAAAATACTCCGGGTTATGTTTATGGATTTTTTGACGGGAGCTATTATCCGTTTACGGATGACGCGGATCACCCGATTGGTTATGAAACCATCGAAGCAGAACAAGGTGCTTATAAAGCGAAATTTGTGTTTACAGCAGACGATGGGAAAGAAACGATCATCGAAAAGCCATTCGTCCTCGATAACGAAATGCCGAGTGTAAAGACAGACCTTGAAGAACGAATCATTGAATTGGAGCCGGATGCGACATCATTCGCCATCAAGGGCTCTATCCACGATGAACAAATCGGCCTGGCCAATGAATTGGGAATCAATGTGAATCAAGGGAAAAATGGTGTATTTTATCGATCGAGTGGCAGTTACTATGATCAACCCGTTGCAGTGGATGATGAAGGGAATTTCCAGATTAATGGCTATCTCCCAAGCTACAAGAAAGTCACTTCCTATATCGTAAAAGGGAGAGACCGGGCAGGCGTGAATGCCCAGCAGCATGAATACTTCTTTGTGAAGAAGGGGACGCCATACCTCGCGACGGTCCCGGCTGAGAAAGAGGTGATGACGGGAGAGAGTATGAACTACTCCGTTTCCGCTCATCATCATGATGCCTGGAAGCAAATCACCTATTCGTATGCTTTCGATCAAACGATCATCAACGTCGATAAAGTGCAAGTCTCAGAGGAATTCAAAGACAAGGTTGCTGTTGAAACAGAAGTAACATCCAAAGGGATGACCGTTACATTAACATCTGTAACAGGCGAAGCGATTGCGGCTTCGGCAAACAGCTCCTTACTGGACATACAAGCGACGTTTAAAGAAGAAGGATTTTATCGTAAGGATCTTCCATTAACGGCAAGTGCCATCAAGTTGACGAAAGCCGATGACACCATCGTCAATCTTGAAGGGATTTCTCCTTCTGTCCAAGCCTGGTCAAGTGTCTCTGAATTGACGGGCGACCTAAACGGTGAAGCGGTCTTCCTCCGGGATGGCTATGGAAAGCTCCTCACAACAGATATTGACTACAAGGCACTGGGAGCAACCATCAAAGCCACGGACAAGGAAGGAAATGAATATGAAGGACAAGTCATCGAGGACGGAAAGTTCAAGATCCAATTGCCTTCCACCCAAGAACAGATGACCCTTACCTTTGAAGCACCGGGCCATCTGAAAGTCGTGAAAGAATTCCAGATCGGCCGTGAGAATAGGTATGGAGAAGAACAGACCATCAAATTCTTCCCGGCCATTGCAGGAGATGCCAACCACGACCAAATCGTCGATATCCGCGATGCTGTCTACCTTGAAACGCACTGGGGTTCTGCAGATCGCCAGGCAGATTTCAACTTTGACGGGAAAGTCGATAGGGAAGACATGACGTATATCCAGAAAAACTACTTAATGGTGAATCCGATGGTAGAAGTGAAGGATAAGGCGAAAGACAAGGATGCTGGTAGAAGTCTTGAGGATATTGTGGAAGCATTACAGTAATGTTGCGTTGGCGGCATAACGTAATGGGAAAGACCACTATGTGTATCTCGAGATAGTTGTTTTATGTCAATAAAATATTGGTGCCAGCCCCCGGTTCGTTATTTTCTGAACACAATGGGGGCTGGCACTATTTTTTTGAGGGGTGGCTGACATGTCTCCTTACGTCAACTGCAAGGGATTTTCAGATTTTCGGATAGCGGATTGGAAGTCTTTTTGTGTTAGAGGACTTCAGTACAATCAGTCCCTTCGCAAGGGTTTCATTTTACGATCATTTGAACATTTGACCAAGTCCTTATTTACCCTCCAAGACTATTCCTCTTTTTTCATTTCACCTGAGCAAATTTTCAATAGGGTCCTGTTATAACCTGAATATGTAAATAATTAATTAGTTTGTGATGGGGTCACTTATGTTGAAATGAATCAAAAAAGGAGAGGGTTTCCATGTTTGATGCGTTAGCTGGAATGGGGTTCTTGGGGTTCCTGGTTTTTATCGTGTTGGGATTGGTGGCGTTGGTGAGAAAGTCGGGTAAGGCGAAGAAACGGTTTGGGATTGCTGCGGGGCTTTTTGTTTTGTTTATGGTTGGAGTACTGAACAGTCCGACAAGCGAAACGGCCACTAGTGATGTGAAAGCGGATGAAGGGGAAGTGAAGGCGGCAAAAGAAGAGAAAGTTGGTCAGAAAGAAGAGAAAAAGCAGCCAGAAAAAAAGCCGGCCACAATGGAAGAGGTCAAGGCAGTTGTTACTGCGGGGATGAGTGATAAGGATTTTAAGAAAGCGAAAAAAGATCTGAGCGTCGAACATCCGAAAAGCATTTCGATCGGGAATGGAAATGTTGGCTATGTCCTGCAGGCCACTGACGGGATCCTGGTTGCGACAACGGACGGGGAGTCCATCATGGAAGTGGTTCCGTTTGCTTCGATGGAAGAAGTGGGGAAGTATGAGTCGGAGATGGTGGCAAAAGCAGAGGTTGAAGCGAAAGAGAAAGCCGAAAAGGAATTCGAGGAATCAAAGATCAAAGTGAGCGGCAATGGAGATACAGCGTCCGACGGGGTCAAGCTGACATCCGGTTGGGCAATCTTCGATGGAAATCATAACGGAGGCGCGAACTTTATCGTACAGCTGCAGGACGAAAACGGGAACGACCTTGAACTCCTGGTCAATGAAATCGGCAGCTATAAAGGGAAGACATTTGCACAGATTCCTGTGGAAGGAACGTACTACTTGAACGTCAAAGCAGACGGTCCTTGGGAATATACCATTTACCAGTCGCCGCCGGTGGAGATGGCCGATGCACCGACTACCTTGGAAGGCTCCGGCGATGACGTTGTATTCTTCAATATCAAGAGCGGGAATTACAAATTCAACTTCTCTCATAACGGTTCCTCAAACTTCATCGTTATGCTGAACGGCCAAGGGCTGATGGTCAATGAGATCGGGGCGTATGAAGGCTCTACACGGCAAGTATTGAAGACGGATGGGTATTATGCGCTGGTGATAAAGGCAGATGGTGATTGGTCTGTGGGGATAGAGGAATAAAAACAAAAAAGGTCGGGTTTCTTGTTTATCAAGAACCTGACCTTTTTCTTGTTTGCGTAACCATATATAAAATAAGGGCCGGATTGGCGGGGACTGAATTCTGCCTTCGACCCTCTATAAAAAAACCATAGAACCTTTCCCAGGATTCTATCGCAGCGGGTGCAGCTTTATGGATGGATAATCTCGATCTTATTCCCCTTATGTACCTCTTCCGTACCAGCTTCCAATGCAGTCTTGTAGTAACTGCATTTATGGTCGATGACTTCCATTGTTTGCTGAAGTTCTTTGATCTTTGCTTCTACGGTGGCTTTTCTTTCCAGGAACATATCATATCGATTTTGCAGGGTGGCATCGCCTTCTGCACACCAGTCTATGAAATGTTTGATCTCCTTGATCGGCATCCCGGTGGATTTCAGGCATTCGATAATGTGTAAAGCGGCAATATCCGATTCTTTGAATAAACGTGTGCCAGCTTCTGACCGTTCGACAAAAGGCATGAGGCCTTCCTTGTCGTAGTACCTCAGGGTATAGATTGAGAGATTCAACTTCTTTGCCACTTCGCCAATTGAATAGGTCTTCATCTTTACGCTCCTTTTCCAACTATCTCGAGATCGAGTTAACTCTATGTTTGTGGGGGGATCGTAGCACGGTTATCCCCTTCTGTCAAAGCAAAACAAATCAGCCAGATTGAGCAAGGGTTATCCCTTGACCTAGAGTGAACTCTAGGGATTACCATGGGTGTAACAAGAGTTCATCAGGTATGTTCACCTGTCTCTTGAAAGCTACTATCACAGGAGGTTTTTATTCATGGTAATTGCTAAAGCACGAGCCGTTGACGGTCCTGACAAATCTTTCAGAGAGGCTGAAATCGAGAGGCGCGATCTTGATGTGCATGATGTTCTGATTGAAATCAAGTATGCAGGGATCTGCCATTCCGATATCCATACGGCACACGGAGACTGGGGAGAAGTGAAGTATCCGCTCGTACCCGGGCACGAGATTGCGGGAATCGTCACGGAGGTCGGTTCCGGGGTTACGAAGTACAAAGCCGGCGACCGGGTAGGAGTAGGATGTATGGTCGATTCCTGCGGTGAGTGTAAGAACTGCCGGGATGGGGAAGAGCAGTACTGCCTCAAAGGAAACGTACCGACGTACGCTGGTGTGGACAAATATGGCGAGCTTACTCAAGGAGGGTATTCCACCCATATCGTGGTGACAGAAGATTTCGTCCTCCGCATCCCTGACAACATCGAGCTTGACGCTGCGGCACCTCTGTTATGTGCCGGGATTACGACATATTCTCCATTGAACCATTGGAATGCCGGCCCAGGGAAGAAAGTAGCCGTTGTCGGCATGGGTGGACTCGGTCATATGGCGGTCAAGATTGCACATGCCATGGGAGCCGAAGTGACCGTTCTTTCACGTACGTTAAATAAAAAAGAGGATGGCCTTGAATTCGGCGCAGAAGCCTATCATGCCAACACCGAGCCGGAGACGTTCGAGAAACTGGCCGGCACATTTGATCTGATCATTAACACGGTAAGCGCGAAGATTGATATCAGTGCGTACCTTTCACTCTTGACGCTGGATGGGGCGATGGTCAATGTGGGAGCACCTGCTGAACCACTGGAAGTCAATGTGTTCTCTCTCATCGGTCACCGCCGTTCATTTGCCGGTTCCATGATCGGAGGCATTCGTGAGACGCAGGAAATGCTCGATTTCTGCGGGGAACATGGAATTGTCCCTAAAATCGAAGTGATTTCGGCTGATTACATCGATGAAGCGTACGAACGGGTATTGGGTTCTGATGTGAAGTATCGATTTGTGATTGATACGAGTACGATTTAATTGATGAGTGAAGGAAAGAAGCAAGGGGCCCCCTTGCTTCTTTTTTTATGCGTTGGCAGTGTTTCTCCACACCTTTAAGTCTTTTGAATGAAAATTTTTGGGTTAATCAGGCATAGAGTTTATGTTGATTTGTGTCGTTTTTTCACACAGATAAGGGATGGTGCCTATATCCAAGGTACCTGCAATAACCCAATTGCTTTATAACAGAATAACGGAAATAATTTAATATGAACGGTTAGTAAAAATATAGTTTGATAGGGGAGAGAAAACACGGAATGAAAAAAAAGCTGCAAAAAGCGACGATCATTGTGTTAGGGGCAGGGCTCATATCTGGAAGTCTACCAGTATCGTATTCTGGTCTGCCTTCAGAAGCACAGGCTGCTTCTAAGATACCGGACGTTTTAATCCAAGACTCGGTGAAGGGAGAGGCTCAACCAGGTTCTTCCCCCACTGAGCAGGCACTCCAAGAATTGTCTCCAGAACAAAGGGAAGCCCTTGTAAAGCTGCAATCGATCAATCAAACAGGTTTGCATCTGGCACCGGAGATTGATCCGGATAGTACGGAAGAAATTTCTGTTATCGTTGAGTTTAAACAGAGTCCGTCCAAAGTGGCAGTCATAAAGGCCAAAGCAGAAGGAAAAGACTTGTCTGAAGCACAAGCCAAAGCTCAAGTCGAGAAAGAACATGATGCATTTAATAAAGACCTGGATAAGATATTGGATGGAAAAGGGAAGGGCAAAAACGCTGGATACATAGTAAAACGATCGTATAAAACAGCCTTTAACGGTGTATCTATGAAACTCCCGGCCAATCAAGCGAAAGAATTATTGCAATCCAATACCGTTAAAGCTGTGTACAGTGATGCTGAAGTTCAAGTAGAACCACTTGTTCAAGCATCAGATATCGATGCGGAACACACCGGGATTGGCATGTCAGATGAACGTTCCTTCTTACAAGTGGACAAGCTCCATGAAGAAGGCTTCACAGGAAAAGGCACGAAAGTAGGCGTGCTTGATACAGGTATCGACTATAACCATCCTGATTTGAAAGCCGCTTATAAAGGTGGATATGACTTTGTCGATAATGATGAAGATCCAATGGAAACGACATATGAGGATTGGAAGGATTCAGGAAGGCCGGAAGTTTCGGGTGGCAGAGTCTATTATACAAGTCATGGTACCCATGTGTCAGGGACGGTTGCCGGTCAAGGGACGAATCAGAGTAAATTCGCTACAAAAGGGATTGCACCCGATGCGGAATTGCATGCTTACCGTGTGTTAGGACCATATGGATCTGGATCGTTTGAAAATGTCATGGCAGGGATAGAACAAGGGATTGAGGACGGCATGGATGTGATGAACCTGTCACTCAGCGGTGCCCTGAATGATCCAATGAACCCTGTGAGCATGGCTGTTAACCATGCCGTATTAAGCGGGGTAACGATGGTGCTTTCTGCCGGGAATTCAGGGAATGCCATGTATACGCTGGGTACACCGAGTGCAGCTGCACTGGCGCTCACGGTAGGGGCAAACGATGTACCCGTGACGCTCTCTACGTCAACAGGATCATTGGATGCATTGTCTGTAGACTTGCGTCTCATGGCGATAGGATACGGGGATGATCTTGACCAGTTAGAGAAAGAGACCCTTCCAATTGTTTATGCAGGTATGGGAGCGGAAGCGGATTTCACAGGCAAGGATCTGGAAGGCAAGATTGCCCTCATAAGCAGGGGACAAAACATTCCACTAGTGAATAAGATCCTGGCTGCAAAAGAACATGGTGCAGCTGCCGTACTCCTATTCAATGATAATCCAGAAGAAGGGCATATTCCTGCATATTTTGCAGAAGGAAGGGAGTACATTCCAACTTTTTCATTAAATCATGCAAAAGGATTGGCTTTAAAAGAAAAGGTTGAGTCCGGTCAGAATGACTTTACATTTGGAGAAATGAAAGAAGAGAAAACACAAGGTGGCACGCTGGCAGAATTCAGTTCCCGCGGACCATCCCGTACAAATTACGATATAAAGCCGGAAGTGACAGCACCTGGGGTCTCTATGATGTCCACCGTTCCGTCAGATGTAGTGAACGGGGATAAAGGGGACGATTATCAATACGCGTACCTGCGGTTCTCCGGTACATCGATGTCGGCTCCGGTAGTAGCAGGTATATCAGCCCTGTTAATCGGATCCAATCCTGATTTGAGTCCGTCCGACATTAAAACGATCCTGATGAATACAGCAGATCCATTAAGTCAGCCTTACAGCGTATTTGAGCAGGGGGCAGGGCATGTGGATCCGTATGAAGCCATTCATTCAACAATGGAAATCACAGTCAGAGATGAAACTCAACTGATTGAAAACGGAGAATCCGAGACGATCGATGAAGAAACAGGAGGTCTTAGTTTCGGCCGGGTGGTTTACACAGGGGATCACATGTTGGATAAACGTTCTGTAAAGCTTACCAACAATGGGAAAAAGGATAAAACCTTTGATGTGAAGGTACAATTCCAAACAGGATTGCGTGAATCCAAAGACGCAGAAAAAAATGGAGTAAACGTGACAACCACCGATACCATCACTGTAAAAGGGAACAAAAGTAAAAATACGTCTGTTTTTCTTTCTATACCAAAGACAGCAGAAAAGGGGACATACGAAGGTTATGTAACCTATACAAACATAGAAGATCCTTCTGAAACGTACCAGATCCCTTTCGGTGTAACATATGAAGAAAATAAATTTGAGAAGTTTGACATTGTATCCGGTCATACGATGGCGTCAGTGGGGTATTCAGATGTCAATCCCTTTATGAAGAATTATCTTATGATGAATTATCAGGTGAAAGGTCATATTAAACGTGTGGATTTCTTGTACGTAGATCCTGAAACAGATGATATAGTCGGTCATGGTGGGTTCGTCAGTGGATTGAATGTAAAACCAAATAACGGTAATTTGGTATTGAATACGGGGTTTTACTTACCATTCATTGGTGATCAGAAAGAGCCGTTTTCAACGGATCCTGAATACTTGCAATCTCAATTCTCGAACGTGGTGGCTCAGTTCGTTAAACATGGAAATTATACACTAAGGGCCGTTGCTACAGACGATCAGGGGAACACATTTACCAAAGATCAATATGTGTTTGTTGATAATTCTGCCCCTGAATTCTCTATCACCTCCCTGCCACATGGTGTCTATGAATATGAAGAAGGACAGACATCCGTTCGGGTAGAGGGGAGCATCCATGAAGAAAACATCGACCACATGAAGAAGTATGGGTTCGATGTTAACCAGGCTTCCAACGAAGTTGTACTATACCACAATAAAGAGGTTCCAAAGTATAACCAATACATCACTAGTCCTAAATATGCGCCAAATGGAGAAGTTCCCCTTAATCCGGATGGAACATTTGCAGCTAATCTGCCGCTTGATGATGCCCTTCCGATTCTTCCGGTTCGATTCTTCGGTGTCGGAATATCAAGTGCGGTGAATTATCCAAACGCACATGCCACCTACTTCGTCAAGAAAGGAACACCATATGTGGATGCGACACCGGATAAGATCAACCCGATGATGGGAGAGACTGTCACCTATACAATCAAAATGAATAATACGTCAGGAATCAAAAATCAAACCATTGCCTTTGATTATTTGAGCGACCATTTTGAGATTGAAGGTGTAACCGTCCATCCGGAATTGGAGAAAAAGGCAAGCGTTCGAATGAATCATGAGGATGCTGCAGGTGGAAATGGAACGAGAAAACAGACCATTCATTTGACCATCAATGATCCTGAGGGTCTAACCGGCACCACCCCGGCTGTGAATGTAAAAGTGAAAGTGAAAGATGAAAAATACTATGAGGGTGTTTTACAATTACAAAATATAAATTCTGCCTATACGAATGAGGAAGGCTCTGAAGTTTCTCTTCCTAGTTTAGCTGTGGAATCTTATGTTGACCCGTCCTTTTCACAGATGAAAGTTCCTATTTTTGCTGAAGGAATTCCGTTTGGGAATGATTTTACCAAAGCAGGGATTGATGGGTATGCAACAGATGATTCCAACCATCAATACAACGGAACGATTGTGATGGAGAATAACGGCATTGCTGAATATCCAAGACTTTATGTTAAATTGCCGATTACAGACGAAGAATTCACCTACTCCATCCATGTACCGGGGCACTTTAAATATAGCAACCCATTCACGGTCTTTAAGCAAATCGGGGAGAAGATACGAGGCGAATTTGACACCGAAGGCTTTCCTCAGATGATAGCAGGAGATGTCAACGGTGACCAGGTCATTGATATCATGGACGCCACCTATATGCAATCTCATTGGGGCACGGACCACCGTGATGCCGATATTAACTTTGACGGTATAGTGGATATGAACGATTTCACATTCATCGAAAAAAACTATGGCCTACAAAATCCTACCGATCGAAGTGCACCGAAAGCAAAAACGAAATACAAAAATAAAACACTGGAATCAGTGAAAAAGGAATTAGAAAGCTAATATTTTTGTTTGAAGCAAGGGGTCAGTTCACAATCCTCTTGCTTCATTTTTTTATTTAGAGGAAGCATCTGAACCGTCCCTGTTCCAATAAAAAAGCCCGCTCAACAGTCACGACTGGACGTTTGAACGAGCTTTCTTATGAACAGTACTTACTCCGGAAGTAACACTTCATCAATCACGTGAATGACACCATTGGAAGCCTGAATATCCGCTTTCACTACATTCGCATTATTGACGCGGACAGGGTCCAGTGAGATATCCACTGTTTTCTTGGCTAGTGTTTCCGCCTTTTGACCGTCTTTTAGATCGGTAGACATCACTTTACCGGAAAGCACGTGATACAGAAGAATGTCCTTCAGATCTTCTCTTGCCAGTAATTCTTCTGCCGTGATGCCTAATTTCTTCAACAGCTTTTCAAACGCAGCATCAGTCGGCGCGAACACCGTATACGGACCCTCGCCTTTCAATGTCTCCACAAGTCCGGCTTTTTCTAAAGCGGCTGCAAGGGTTTTGAACTGACCCGCTTCTACAGCGGTGTCAACGATATCCTTCGTTGCCGGTGCCCCGTCTTCAGCGGCCAATACGCCATTCGAAAGGGGCAGGAATACCATGAATACTGCCATCATCAACGCAAATGTTTTGTTTTTCATCCTACTACCTCCTGCTTTTTTATGTAAACATGTGTTTACTCAAAAGGTAGTATGTGTTTGTTTAGAAGGATTATCCATTTAACTTGGACGAACTTTATCAATCAAAAGTCTTATAAAACTTCAAACGAATAACGGAGCCATTTATTCGTCGGAAAGTATAGGATACAGATGAGGAGGTGATGTCATGATTAAAGGATTATATGAAGCACATCTACCTGTAAGTGATATGGGGAAATCAATCGATTTCTATCAAAAGCTTGGTTTGGAAGTAGCGTATGAAAGCGAGAACGTTTCATTTGTCTGGATTGAAAAAGGGAAGAGCTGGCTTGGTTTGTGGGAGGCTGATCAAGTAAACATCCCGTATCATGCCTCCATCAGGCATATCGCCTTTCATGTAGAGACTGAAGATATGATAGAGGCAAAAGGATGGTTAAAGAAAAGAGGTATTGAGGTAAGGGAAGCGTTTGGTTTTTCACCGGAACGTCAGCCTCTTGTCCTCCCTAACAACCCACAAGCCCATGCCTGTCTTTATTTTCATGATCCCGATGGAAATTCTCTTGAATTCATTGCTCCTTTGAGATTGGATCATGAGGAAGATTTTAAAATGATGACGCTTGAGGATTGGTATGACCGTAAACGCTAACACTGACCGAGAGCTTTCTGAAGAATAAATTGGTACGATTCCGCTTAATAAAAATGAGTGATTTTAATAGTCTGCTTTGGTAGAATGTCATTATATTCAATAAGGAGAGATCAAATATGGTGTATGGAGAGTACGATATCGTTTAACAAAGTATCCTCCAAATCCTATTTCAACGGAGGATACTTCATTTTTGAAAATGGAGGAATGAACGTTGAAATGCACTTTAAAACCAATCAACATTGGAGAAAAAATAGAAACAGATAATAAATATTGTAAGATGGTTTTAGAGAACCAGGATGAATATTATGAGAAAGTAGGCTTTACTCCACCATGGATCAGCTATTTAGCTTTTTTGGATTCTCATGTCGTTGGTGTGTGTTCCTTTAAAGGAACACCAAAAAAGCAGAGAGTTGAGATTGCCTATTTTACTTTTCCGGAAAATGAAGGAAAGGGATATGGCAAATTTGTGTGCATGTCTCTTGTAGAAATCGCCCGGGAATTCGATCCGGATATTGTGATTACTGCACGTACAAAACCTGAATTTAATGCTTCTACATCCATTTTTAAGAAAAATGGGTTTGAAATCCGGGACGTTGTTATGGATGAAGACGATGGAGAAGTATGGGAATGGGTTAATCGTTCATAAATAATTATTGAATCAGAGAAATGAAGCGCGGGGGCAATCTCGCGCTTCTATTTTTCTATTAGGAAGCTACACAAATGGCACGAGTAAGATTAGGAACCGGGAAGCAGTACAGTTGGCTGAGTGATGATACGAATGCTAAATGTTGAAACCAACGCCAGTCTTAAACGTAAGTAATGTAAAGACTCAAAAGTGGGAGGCAAAATCATGAGGCAACTTTATATAAAGCAAAAAGTATTTAGCCTTAGCGGGAAATTCACGGTAAAGGATCAAGAGGAGAAGGATCGATATTATGTGGAGGGAAGCTTTATGAAGGTTCCGAAGACTTTCTCCATAATGAATACAAGCAGGGATGAAGTGGCACTGATTACGAAGAAGACTTTCAGCTTTTTACCGAAGTTTTTTGTTGAGGTGAATGGTCAAGAGGTATTGACGATCAAGAAGGAATTCTCCATTCTGAAAGCACGCTATACGATTGATGCGGCAGGCATTGAAGTCCAGGGGAATTGGTGGGATATGGATTTTCAAGTGTTGCAGCATGGCGAGGTTGTAGGCGAAGTGGGCAAGGAGTGGTTCACTTGGGGCGACAGTTACAGGGTGAAAGTAATGAATGAAGAGATGGAGACGATGATGATTGCTCTTGTTATTGCGATTGATTGTGTGAAGGCGGATGAAGCGGCTGCTTCTTCGGTTAACTGAGAGTGTAATAAGCACGGGGACGGTTCCCGTGCTTTTTTAAGTTGTAGATCAATTTGTAGATCCGCCTCTGGTCCATGGGGATAGGTAACGTTGCTTTCTCTGACTGGACTGACCAGGGTACCTGTCCCTTTGGTTTATCAAAGGATATAGCAATATCATATTTATTTATTTTAATTATTTTAATATACTTAATTTAGTGAACTTTCAGTCTAATGATTGTTTTCTTCAGAGATTTCTTTTAGCCGGCTTTTTCGAAAATCCCAATTATTTAAGAAGTCGCAAAAAGCTTTGATCAGCACGTTATTGGAGTATTCTTTCTTGTAAATTAACCAGGTTTGCCGTTTCACATGCTCCCCTTCTTTTGTTAAGCAGGGTGTTTTGAAGAGGTCTTCATCCTCCTCCAATAATATGTTGGGGAGAATAGCATAGCCCAAGCCGTTTAATACCATTTCTTTACACGTTTCCATATTGTCTACTCTCATCGTGATGGATGGGGGTGATACATAATTTTCTGTCCACCAGTTATCGATCAATGTTTTTAATGAAGTGTCCGTGTTGTAGTAAATCCTTGGGAGATTCGCCAGGTTACTCAGATCAATAGGCTTTTTGGATACAATGAGTAAGTTTTCTTCCATGAGTAATTGTTTTTCTTGAGAAAGCTTATAGTTGCCCCTGAGGATTCCTAGCTGTGTTTGTTCTTTGAAAATGGAGTTGATGACTTCTTCACTCCACCCGGTTTTGACATGGAATTCCACTAAGGGAAACTGTTTTGTGAACTCACCCAGAATAGGAGGGAGTTTGTAGCGAGAAAAAATGCTGGAAGCACTGATTCTTAACGTTCCTTGAATCTTGTTCTCAAAGTTTAGGACATGTTCTTTTACTTTTTGGAACTCTTTCTGCATGTTCATGGCGTATTGGACCAGGTATTCACCTTGTGGGGTAAAAGCGACGCCCCGATGTCCCCGGGAGACAATTTTCACGCCGAACTCTTCTTCCAGCTTTTTTAGTCTATAGGTTACCGCAGGTTGTGAGCTTCTTAAGGCTTCAGCGGCTTTGGTAATATTTTTGTGTTCGAATAACAAAGTCAATAAATCCCAGTCGAATTGATCCATGACAGCCTCCTGGAGTTGTTGATGTTAGTGGTTTTAGGGAATGATATAAAAATATTTTATCGTATATTATAAAAAATAAATATTTTATTTATTTCTCTTCCTTGAATATACTCTTCTTATACCATGGTATCAATTAATTTTTTAAGAAGGTGCATGACAGAGTGAACATTCATGGTCAATTATATAAACTGCCAAGCGTTTTAATGAGGGGTGGGACGAGTAAAGGGTTAATTTTCAAAGATATGGATCTGCCAAAGGATGCCAAAGACAGGGATTACGTCATAACCAAAATTTATGGAAGTTCTAAAAATGGACAGATCGACGGCATCGGAGGGGGAACTCCCCTGACAAGCAAGGTTGCCATTGTAGGTGTAACGGATAAACCGGGATGTGATATTTATTATACATTCGGTCAGGTTAGTACAAATAGTCAGAATATTGATTATAATGTGACTTGTGGAAATATGGCTTCGGCTGTCGGATTATTTGCAGTCGAAGAAGGCCTGGTCAAAATCAATGAAGGGATGACGAGGGTAAGGATTTATAATACCAATACCAAGCGGGTGATGGAAGTGGAAGTACCCGTCAAGGATGGACATGTCATCTATGAGGGGGATTTCGCTATAGCCGGTGTGTCGGGAACGGGATCATGCATTATGGTCAACTTCCTGGATTTCGGGGGATCCTACACGGGGGATTTGCTTCCGACGGGGAATGTAGTGGATATCATACAGCTCGAGGATGGGAGCATGGTGGAAGTGACGATCATTGATGTTGGAAATATTCTGGTCTTCCTTCACGCTTCTGATATTGGGTTAAAAGGAATTGAACTTTCAGGGGAAATCAATCAACCATCTGTGCAAAAAAGAATTGAAGAAGTCAGAGTGAAATGCGGCAGACTTATTGGATTATTTCAGGAAGGGGAGGTTGTCACACCTGAAACTCATGCTCTCCCAAAGGTAGCCATTATTTCTCCAGCAACCGAGTATACGGATGAAAATGGGGAAGTGGTCAAGAGCGACAACATAGACATCGTAGCCCGATATATCGCAATGGGAACACTGCATCGTGCATTTGCAGTCAGCGGCGCCATTGGGCTCGGCACTGCTTGCAAGATACCCGGATCCCTTCCTCATTCACTTATCTCAGAAGGCAAGGATGAAATCAACATCGGCCATCCGACCGGAACAATCCTTGTTCATGTCAGCGTAAGGAAAGAGAATTCTACTTATAAGCTTGTAAGAGGCGGAATAGGAAGAACGGCAAGAAGGATCATGGAAGGACATACTTTGATACCCATTGAATTGATGGGTTGATAAGTATCGAAAAAAATTAAAGCGTTTACAAAGGGGAGAATTACATTGAAAAGAAAACTTGTACTGATTGTCATTTTACTCGCAGGGCTCATCATAGCAGGCTGTAGCTCAAATAAATCTGCTGCAGGAAGTCAGGATTATCCCAAAAGACCGGTCGAGTTAGTTGTTCCTTTTGGTGAAGGGAGTGCCAGTGATACATTTGCCAGAAAATTTGCTGAAATCATGTCTAAAGATATGAAGAAACCCCTTCAACCTGTCAATAAAGATGGCAGCGGCGGTCTGGTGGGAATGGTGTACGCACACGGCCAGGCGAATGATGGGTATACGGTGCTTGAGGTTACGCCTTCTCATGTGATTGCAGATGTGCTCGGAAAAGGGGAGGGTCTGACGTTCATGGATGAGTTTGAACCACTTGCCCGCATTCAATCAGATATATATGTTCTATCTGTGCCCGCGAATAGCGATTTAAAAAGTTTTGATGAACTGGTGAAAAAGGGGAAAGAAAAAGAGATCACCTTCGCAGGCGTCAGTCCAGGTGGTTTGGATGATATGACCCTGAATGCTTTAGCTGATGCTACAGGTGTCAAAGTAAAGTTCATTCCTTACGGGTCAGGATCTGAAGTGAAGGCAGCGGTACTTGGTGGGGAAGTGGACGTATACTTAGACAAGTTGATCAATACGGTCGGATACATCAAAGATGGCAAGGTCAAGCCGTTGGTTGTTTTGAATGACGAACGTATCGCCAAAATTGACGAGTTAAAAGACACGCCTACAACAGTGGAAAAAGGCTATGATGTCACAATCGGATCCTGGAGGGGATTCGTGGTCAAAAAGGGGACTCCTCAGGAAGTGAAAGACGTTCTCTTAGATCAAATGAAAAAAGCATATGAAACGGAAGAATACAAAGAGTTCAATGCTGAATCGCTAACAGATATTCGTGAAGGATTCTTGGGTCCTGAAGAATTCAAAGCGGCCATGAAAGAAGACTACGAAAAATTTGATAAGGTAGCGAAACAAACGGGACTTAAATAATCTTACGGCGGCTTCAAATGCCGCCCGTTTTGGAGGGGAGTATATGGGAGAAGTACTATTTCATGTTGTTCTGATACTGGTGATGGGGCTGTTTTTCAAAGAATCGTTCGCCATTTCAACAGGACGGTCGGCTGATCCAATAGGGCCGGCCGGGTTTCCACAGGTCATTATTGTGCTCATTCTATTATTATTGATCGTATCTTTATTCAAAGCCATTAAGAAATCCAGTAAAGAGAAGGCTGTACCTTTAAATATTAATCGAGCATATGGCGGGCTGTTAGTAGGAATCATCGTGTTTATAGTGTTGAACGATTTCATCAGCTTCACACTGGCTACCATTCTTTTTTGCTTCTTTTTATTCTTCTTACTGGGTCAAAAAAATTATGTGAAAATGACCATCACGTCCATTGTGGTCGCGGTGACATTTACACTGGTATTCGGAAATCTACTGACTGTTCCTCTGCCTAGAGGAATTGGTTTGATAAAAGAATTAAGTTATTTCTTATATTGATAAGGGGGGAGAATGATGGATATACAACTATTAGTGGATGGGCTGTTAACAACCCTGACACCGATGAATTTACTTCTGGTCTTTGTCGGGATGCTGGTCGGCGTATTTTTTGGGTCGCTCCCAGGGATCAGTTCTTCAATGGGAATCGTTCTGATGCTGCCGTTTACATATTATATGGGAATACTTCCTTCCATTATGTTACTAGTAGCACTCTATGCAGGTTCAGCCTACGGTGGTTCCATCACTGCTATTTTGTTTAATACACCAGGAACACCTGAATCAGTCGCCACAACCTTTGATGGCTATCCGATGACCAAGAACGGGAAAGCGGGGAGGGCACTTAGTCTGGCGATCAGTGCCTCGGCATTTGGAGGAATATTCTCTGTTCTGATTATGCTGTTTCTGGCACCGCCTTTATCCAAGGTTGCCTTGAATATTCAGAGCGCCGAGTATTTCGCTTTAACCGTACTAGGACTCACGGTCATCTCATCGATTGGAACGAAGTCACCGATCAAAGCCATCACCTCGGGTTTGATAGGAATACTGATTGCGATGATCGGGATGGATCCCATCGTAGGGGCGAATCGCTTTACTTTCGGCAATGTGGAACTGATGAACGGCCTTGAGATGATTCCCATCATGATTGGGGCGTTTGCCCTGGCGGAAGTATTGAATCAAGTAACAGACAAACAGAAAGACTTGAATATGAGCAACAAGGTTTCACTGGAAACGATCAAGATTGTAGAGCTTATCAAACATAAGTGGGTATTACTGAAATCGGCCGTGATCGGGACGGTGATCGGCATCCTTCCAGGAACAGGCGGGTCCATTGCCTCGATTGTGAGTTATGGAGAAGCCATGCGTACGAGTAAGAATAAAGAACAGTTCGGGTCAGGGGAAGAAGAAGGAGTCGTGGCCCCGGAAGCCGCCAACAATGCAGCAGCTGGTGGGGCAATGATCCCGACACTTGTCTTAGGGATACCCGGCAGTCCCACAACGGCGATTATCCTGGCGGCCCTTGCACTTCAAGGATTGCAGCCCGGCCCTCAGCTCATGACGGAACAACCGCTGATGCTGTATTGCATATTCTTCTCTATGTTAATCGCAAGCGTAACCGTATTTATTGGCGGGCGATTGGGGGTCAAAGCCTTTGCGGCGATACTGAAACTTCCTTATTCGATGTTGGGAACCCTCATCGTGTTACTATCAATGGTAGGATCCTATGCCGTGGGCAATTCCATGTTTAACGTCTGGGTCATGCTTGTATTTGGCATATTGGGTTACTTTATGAAGAAATATCATTTCTCTCCTGCATCCCTAGTACTGGGGCTGGTCCTTGGGCCGATGATGGAAGAGAACTTTAGAAGGAATCTGTTGGTCACAGAGGGGGATTATCTCTCCTTTATCACTAAGCCGATCTCCGGAATCATTCTATTGATTGCCGTACTCGCCATGTTTTATCCAATCATCGCCAAGGCGTTAAAAAAGAAGAAAAGCATGGGAGGATCAAGTATTGGATTATAGGGAGGGAGAAGAAGTAAGGGGACGGCTCTAAAAGGCTCAAATGGAAGTTTTATGTTTAAGAGACACAGCTAGGGAGCTATTCTAGTTGTGTCTTTTCATTTTATTTTGGTCATTGATACGCAAGTGGAATTTTGATAGTCAGGAATCCAGGTCAACGGAGGATTGGAAGATTGCATTTCGTCAGCCAGTCTGAAGCACGGGGACGTTTCCGACTCAACTTTTGTAAAGAAATCACCCAGGATTCTGGGCTGGATACTGGAGAAGAGTTTGTACTGAACGTTAAAGGAATTTAAAAAGCGACTCAAATAAAGGTCGCTAACAATCAAAAAGAAAGCTGCAACTTACCTCTCCCGTAAGCCACAGCTTTCTTTTTTCGCCAACCTAATAACTTCCTTCACATCAGTCCCTCTAAATATAGAAGTCTTACGATCATTTTCCGTCAAATAGATTTCCCCATAGGCGTTCTTCTCATCAGACCCAACAATTATAAAATTATAAACCTGCTTATCTTTCAATAAAACCATTTCCATCTTTTTGATCCCAATCACCTCTGCTTAAAATAGGAGCATTGAATTGATTTAAGTGGAAGAATCACTGTTTCTATGTTCCCTCACACTCTCCCACACTTCTTCATTTAAACGATCCACGCTAATTCCCAAAGCCATCGCAATCTTTGATAGGGTATAGGATTCAGGAATTCGTTTACCGCGTTCAATCATACTTATCGTGGTTCGAGCAAGTCCTGCTTTCTCTTCTAGTTCTGCCTGAGTATAGCCCATTTCGTCTCTTCTTAATCGTAATAAAATAGCTAAATATTTCCCGTATAATTCCCGCTCTGTCAATGGTTTAACCCCTTTTACAACCATTATCAAATTGTGAAAAATAGGATGGAACGAGCAAGTCGTCAATATATTACAATTATTGAATAATGTTAAAGGTTTATTTTTGCTCCATGTGCAGCTTTTTGGAGGATTAAAATAAAGGACGTAAATTTTCGATCTCCCCCTTGCTAAACCCAAAATTTAACTAAATAATAGGAATATACTGTTAAATGGAAGACTGTCGAATTTGATCATATATCAAACTCCGAAAGAAAAGTTCCTAGAAGACGTTTTTCATGATGAGCTGGACTATAATATATGCAACAATTACAAGTCCATATTATTTAAGGGAGGGTTAGGGAAAATTCTATTTTCTTCGTGGAGGTGAAGCAATGGAAGTCGTTCAGGTGATCATTGGGAAAAGAAGCGACTGAGAGTGTGTCTTTTAAAGTAGAAGGGAAACATAGGTAATTAAAATAAAGTATGGGCGCTGGACATGAATTCAAGTTGTTTATTGAAGATGACAAAAAAGTTTTAAATTGTTAAAATTTAACTCGTAATGAAATTACTAGAATACTTGGAGGGGAATATATGACGGATGTCTCAATTTTACAAACTGAAGCAGAAAAAAATGCAGAACTTGCAGAAGGTTTAGATGCATTTGGGGGGTTAAATGTACAATACATAAAAAAACAAACTGAAAAAATCTTACAATTAATAGGTAGAGGAGGTATTTTTGAGGAATATACTTACCATGATATATCCCACATAAATACAATGCTAAATAGTTTAGATTGGATAATACCAGAATCCACTAAGAAGGTGATGTCTCCATCAGACTGGCTTCTTATAGTTCTTGCTATTTATTTTCATGATATGGGAATGCTGGTGACTTCAGATGAATATGAAGCTAGGGGAAGCTCTGGATTTACTGAATTCAAACAAAGTATTATAAGCGGAGATAAAGGGAGAGACTTAATTGACAAATTAGCTCAGCTGAATAACGAAAAAAAAGAGAAATTTATTTATCAGGAATTTGTTCGGCAAAATCATGCAAAAAGAATAAAATCTTGGATAGAAGGAAAAGGGCATTCTGACTTTGGTATTTCAAAAGAAATCGTGCATGAATTAGATCAATTACTATCCCCCTTAGGTGAAGTATTTAGAGAAGACTTAGCGCTAATTTGTGAAAGCCATCATTTAGATGATTTAACTAACTTTAATAAATATAAAGTATCAAAGCCATACGGTAATAGTATCAAAGAAACAGCAAATCTCCAATACGCAGCAATCCTCTTAAGAACTGCGGATTTATTGCATATTACTAAGGATAGAACACCTACCGTTTCTTTTAATATAATTAATCCCTCTGATCCTATTAGTCAAGATGAATGGGCAAAACAGATGGCTGTACGTTCAGTAAGGCCAGCCCCTGGTAAAGATAAAAATGGACGTGTAAATAATCAATTGCAAAGTAATACCATTGAAGTACATGCGAGTTTCAGTAAAAAGGATGGATTTTTTGGATTAACTTCTTACCTAGACTATGCTGAAATCCAAATGGAAAAAAGCTATAAATCTGTTAAGTTAGCTAACGAAAAATGGGGATCTACATACGAATTTCCATGGAGAAAAATAGACCAGGATCATATTGAAACTAGTGGATTCTTAAAAGAACCATTTAATTTTGTGTTAGACCCTAAAAAAATCTTAGATCTTCTTACTGGCCATACTTTGTATAACGATTCCAGTGTGGTAATTCGTGAACTGATTCAAAATTCGCTAGATGCCATTAGACTTCAACAAAAAATAAATCCCAAATCAATAGATTCAGGAAAAGTTGTTGTGAATTGGGACAGTACTGAACGTCTCTTAACTGTCAAAGACAACGGAACCGGTATGACCCAAGAAGTAATAGAAAATTATTTTTTGAGAGCGGGTGTCTCAAGGTACCAAGACCCTAAGTTTAAGGAGAAGTTCCCATCGTTTTCCCCTATTAGTCGGTTCGGAATAGGTATTTTGTCAACATTTATGATTGCTGATAATATCGATGTAATAACAACACATCCAGAAGAAGAAAAAGGACGTCATATCTCTCTTAGAACAGTTCATGGTAAATATCTAATTGAACTATTAGATAAGTCAAGTCAAGAAATTTTAAATATTGGCGACCATGGAACAGAAATTAAATTAAAAGTTAGGCCGAGTGTTAATATGGGGGATGTTTTAAATACTGTACAGAAATGGATTTTATTTCCTGAGACTGAGCTTATAGTTATAATTGATGGAGAAAGATTCGATGTAGGGTATAGTAGTCCTAAAGAAGCAGTGAAAGAGTTTTTAATTAAGAATGGATATTCAGAGGCTGAATCAACCTTAGGAAGATATAAAATTGATATTAAAGAAAAAGAAATAGATGGTTTAAAAATTGCTTATGCGGTAAAATGGTCTGACTATTTTAAAGAATGGTCTTTTCTTACTCTGTCAGAAGACGAGGATATTATTGGAGATATAAATAATAGAAAAGAAAATCTTTTAGGAATGTGCATAGAGGGTATAAGAGTGGAATTTGTAACTCCAGGGTTCACAAAAAATAGAATTATTGCGATTGGGAATGTTAAAGGACAAAATGGCCCTAAAACAAATGTAGCACGTGAAGGTATAGAACACACTCAAGAATATGAGGATATGTTAAGAGTGATTTATAGTATATACTGTGAACATGTTGAAGATCAAATGACTGAGCTTCAGAAGAGTTATTCTCTTACTTGGGTAGTAAGGGAGTCACAAGTTTTATTAGAACCTTTAATAAATAGAAACGGCAGAATAAATGCAGTAAATGAAACAATGTTATTAGATGAAGTAAATAAAATATCTACTTTAATAGCAGAAACAGATGGAAAGAGAGAGGCTATTTCTCCTAATACTTTAAGGGGTTATGAGAACTTTTGTACTATCCAGAGTATTTTATATTCTAACTTAGAATCTCTAGTTAGAGAATTACCGAGCAATGCTTCCATATCTGAGATAACAAAAAATGTAAAAATAGCTAATTATGAAATACCTTCAGGTACAATTCTTTCAGAAAGGCAAAATGCACTATTCCAACCTGTTTTAGAATCAATGGACGTTAAGAAAATAACAATAAATAAAGAATTTAGAAGCGTAGAATTATATTGGGGCAAACCAGATGATGAAAAAAATTGGATAGTATTTTCTGGTAACCATGGTGAAAATGCTTTCTATACTTATAATCATAGAATCAATAGGAATAAAAAGTTATTTATTGCGAATGAAAAAGTAGATGTAATCGGATTAGAAGATGAAGTTGGCGTTATTCAAGGAGAATCAATATTCTTACTACATGGTTCTAATATTAATAAGTACTGTAAAGAATTACTATCAGACAGAGGCATAAATAAAAAGTACTCAGATCGTCAAATAGTCTTTATTTTAAATATTATCTCTTATACCATTACAAGACGAGTTAATCAAGAGAATGTTGAGTTAGTATTAGAAAGATTCTTTAGAGATTCACCCAATACCCTAAGGAAAGAACTAGAAGATGAAGGACATCTAGAAGAGATGAAAAGTGTTTTGCTTCAAAAAGAAATAGATATTTACGATCCTTTAAAATGGATTAGAAGTGAAACATATTTACGATTTTAATATCATTATCAAAATAATGTTATCCGAGAAAAATTATTAAAGGTTTCAAATTGTATGTTTCAAACTTAGAATCTATCATAAAAAGCTATACCGTAGACTGACCTAGTCGTATGAGACAGTAATAAAACACCTTCTTAGGCTGCCATGCCACCAAACTCTATTGGTGTGTGGTAGCCTAATTTTTCTTGTATACGCTCTTCATTATAATATTTTATGAATTGATCTACATGTTCCCTTACTTCTTCTCGGGATAGAGAATTGAATTTAACATACTGAAACTACTCTGATTTCAGGTTAGAATGAAAAGATTCAATGACCGCGTTGTCCCAACAGTTATCCCTGCGTAACATACTACTGACTAGATTTTATCCGATTTTGATATGCATAAGAAGCATACACGCTGCCTTTATCCGAGTGGATGATCACTCCTTTAGGGTTTCCTCGTATTTCGAGCGCTTCACTCAAGGTATCAATGACTAAAGGGACTTGTTGGTGAGTATAAAGCTTGTAAGCAACGATTTCATTATTAAATAAATCCATGATTATTGATAAATATAAAGTGTCTGGACCATATTGGATGTAGTAATATCCGTCACCCATTTTTGGTTAGGTTGGCTTGCAGTAAAATCCCTCTTTAATAAGTTAGGAGCGACAATAACTGATTCCCCTTGAGACTTCCACTTTCTCTTTGCCTTAACTCTACATTGAAGATCATATTTCTGCATAATCCGTTGAACAGTATTACGGTTTAATTTGATATGATATTTACGCTTTAAAGCTCTTTGATTTTACGGTGGCCATATCGGTACTTTGTTTTTTCACAGAGGAGGATAATCGTTTGTTCCTCCCTAGACAACTCTATTGATTATAAAGATGCCCAGCGATAATAAGTAGATCTGGGTACGTTTAAAGCAGCTAAAATAGCTGATACTGTATACTTTTTTTCGTAAGGTCTGTACTAGTTGGAGGACGATATCTTTTTCAGCTCCTTTTCGATCTCCAAATACTTTTTTAAGATTTCATTCTCCTGTCTTAAGTGATTCATTTGATGTTCTTTTTTCTCTTCTTCACTTGAACTATCAGGCCCATGTCCATACGAAGATTGTTTTCCAATCGGTTGGTCAAATCGATGGACTTGATTTTCACGATACCATTTCATCCAGGTTTTAATTTGAGAAACATTTTTAATCCCATACTTCTCCATAATTTCTTGTTTTGTCAGCTGACCACTCACCTTATCTTTAACTACTACCCATTTAACTTCTTTTGAATATACGTTTTTGCCCATGCAAAAACACCTCCGAATTAGTACTTTGTTTAAGTGTACCATTTCGAAGGTGTTTTATTGTGTCTCAATAATTTAGGTTAGTCTACTTACTCCCGACGTAAACTCCGGCTTTCTCTCTTAGCTAACTTTATAACTTCCTTCACATCCGAACCCCTATAAACGGAAGTCCTCCTATTATGATCTGTAAAATATATCTCCCCATAATCATGCTCACGGGAAAACCCAACAATCATAAAATTATATGTGTGCTTCCCTTTTAATAGAATAAATTCTTGTTTCTTGATGGTAATCCCCCCAATTAACTACCAAGTCATTCTTTTGGCTTTTTGTCTTTTCTTATATTATCTATTTCCTGAAAAATCCGGTCAATACTAATTCCTGTATTATTATGTATTCTGCTTAGTGTTAATGAGGTTAGAATACTTTCTCCTCTCTCGATCCTTCCGTAGCCTTCTTCAGACATTTTAGTGATCCAGGCAAACTCAGCCTGGGTCATATTCATTTCAATTCTTCTTCTTCTAAGTAGCTTCCCCAATAGTTCCGCAAAAGGCTTATTTTCTTCTTTTACCAAAGGATTCTCCCCTTTTTAGAACCATTATCAAATTGGGGAAAATCATGTACCACGAACAGTAAGTAGGATTATTACAAATTATGTAAAATAAATTAAGTTTATTTTGTCACCGGACATTTCAATGGGATTACTACATTCAAGTGTCTAATAGGGATTGAGAATTGGTAAGAAAGTAACTGGTGTGCCCTTCTTTGCTCTATGGACTCCATATAAATGTTAAAATATAGATAATACAATCCATAGGAGGTCACTACATGCCGACCTACAACAAGTTAGTACGGGATAAAATCCCACAGATCATTGAAAGTAAAGGTAAGGAGTTATCAACAAAGATTCTTAACGATGAAGACTACATAAAGTACTTAAAAGAAAAAGCTTATGAGGAACTTGATGAATACTGTGCGGCTGAAACGGATGGAGAAGCTGTGGAAGAGCTTGCTGATCTCTTGGAAGTTGTCAGGGCTTTGTCTAAGCAACATGGATCTACTATTGATGAAGTAGAAGCGGTACGGAAAGATAAGGCTGAGAAGCGTGGGGGATTTAAGGATAAGATGTTCCTGATTGAGGTAAAGGATTGATTCATTGGAAGTTCCAACTTACCTATTATATAGGAAGAAATAAAGCTCTATGATTGGTGGGAAATGATGAACAGCTTTGAGTTAAAGGAAAGAATTAATAACTTGTCCATATGGAAGAAAGGGGACCAGAGAGCTCCCCATAAACCATTGTTGATTTTGTTTGCTTTGGGACACCTACAAACAGATAAACCCAGATTCATAAGTTATGAGGTTACAAGGGAGAAGCTGACAGAACTGCTGAGGGAATTCGGTCCGCTTAGGAAATCCTATCATCCTGAAGAACCTTTTGTACGTTTAAAAAGAGATGGGATATGGCTTTTGGATAAAGAGGCGAATGCGAAGAGTCCGAGTAATCGTCAATTACTAGCGGATGAAGTTGCGGGGGGATTCACACCGGAAGTATTTCAGCTTCTAAAAAATGACCCCAGGCTGGTCCAAGAGATTGCTCATATTATATTAGACAGTCATTTTCCAGATACGATCCACCAAGATATCTTAGATGCGGTTGGACTGGATCTTTTCACTGTTTATACGAAAAAGAAGAGGGATCCAAAATTCAGGGAGAAGATTTTAAGGGCTTACGGGTACAGTTGTGCTGTTTGTGGTTTTAATGTAAGACTAGCCCACACACTTGTCGGTGTTGAAGCAGCCCATATCAAGTGGCACCATGCTGGTGGTCCGGATACTGAGGAAAATGGAATAGCTTTGTGTTCTTTGCATCATAAACTATTTGATAGGGGAGTGTTCACGTTGACGCCTGAGCGTAAGATGGTTGTGTCTCAGGATGCACATGGAACTCAGGGGTTTGAAGAGTGGTTGTTGAGGTTTAATGGACAGCTGGTTCGGGAGCCGATACAGTCGTATTATTATCCGGATCATTCGTTTTTAGATTGGCATGTCAGGGAGGTTTTTAAAGGACTGCAATACAGAATATAAAGCTGACACAAAACAGAGTAAATCCATCCCCCTCAGTAAACTAAAGTAATTTCGTACGGAGGACGGTACCTCTTTGCAAATGAAAGGTGCTAAATAAATTCATATATTGAAACATAGAAACGGTTCTCATGCGTCGGAAACAGTGGGAGTCGATTGAAGTGATCAGGGAGAAGAAGCGATTGGAAAGAAGGCAATGAATCGGGGTTTGGTGAAGACGACTCCTACTTCGTACCAGGGATGGTCATATACTTCTCTGATCAAGGATTACAATGCGAATCCCCGAATGAGGAAATGAAACTGTATCCTTTTGCGAATTTACATAATTACTAGAAGCGAGGGGAGAACGATCCCCTGACGGATACGATGTATGAGTATAAATTAATTGCAAGTCAATTTTATATAATTTAGATACTTAGGTGGTATATGCAATGAAAAATATGATATTTAATCTATGGGAAGGCAATAAAGATTTCTTTCAGTCAAAGTCTATCGAGCAAATTTTGTCTTTTTGTGGAGATGGTAAATTAAGGGATGGATCTTTAACTTCTCAAGAATTTAGAAGTTTTATGGGGAAGATACCATCAAGATATTTACAAAAATATGCAGATGAATGTTTAGCAAATTCATATAAAGATGGGGGGTTAATTTTACAAGACATCATAAATCAAATTGGTGTGAGGTTAGGTTTTAACGTAGAAGATGGATTGTATAGGGGTACAAAAAATAATAAGGATATTGGATATGATGGAATTTGGACATCAAAAGATGGGTATGAAATGGTTGTCGAAGTGAAAACAACAGATACTTATCGAATTAATTTGGATACTGTGGCAAATTATCGTAACCGATTAATAGAAGATAAAAGATGTAAAAAAAATAAATCTTCAATATTAATAGTAGTTGGTAGACAAGATACTGGTGACCTCGAAGCTCAGATAAGGGGATCTAAACATGCATGGGACATAAGGTTGATAAGCACTGATGCTTTACTAAAGCTAATGATGTTAAAAGAAAATTTAAATGATACGAGAACATCTCTTCAAATCAATGAAATATTGAAGCCAATGGAATACACAAGAGTAGATCCACTTATTGATATTATTTTTAATACAACTGAAGATATACAGAGTGATAGTGAAATAGAAATAGACGAAGAGAAATTCGATAGAGTATCCTCGGAACAAAGTGGTTACAGTATTAAGAAGGAAAAGGATAAAAAGAATAAAGATGTTGAGTTTAGAGAGGCATGCATATCTAGAATTCAAAAACATTTTAAGACCTCTTTTATTAAAAGAGGACGTTGTTTATATTCGAGCTCTAATATCAATATCAATTTAGTGTGCCTGGTGTCAAAGGAATATGTGTTAAAGACAGCAAGGAGATATTGGTTTGCTTTTCATCCTCCTCAACAAGAGTTTCTTATTGAAGCGGACAATTCTTATATTGCTTTTGGATGTGGATCTTCAGAGACAATTATCCTTATCCCTTACTCACAATTTGAAAATAGTATTAAGAAATTAAGTCAAACTAATAGAGAAAATGGAAGTTTTTATTGGCATGTGGAGATTTATGAGAGAGATGAAGTATATACCATCAGACAAAATCATTCTAAAGACATAGTAGTCACAGATTGTTTCTTAGGATAAGTGTTATAACAAGAAATTAAAAAGTATTGATACCGAATTAGAGTTTTATAACTATTCTATTTGCAGAGCTAAAACTGTAAACCTGATGTCTGAAAATTGAGATGTTATCCAGGCGAATCAGTGAAATTTGGAGAATCCATATGTGCTATTCAAGCATATCCAACGAAAAACCAAGAATCTATGTCTATGCTTGACGAAAAATTATCACAAGCTTTGAGTTAAATGGGGTTACTCTAACAAGAGTAGCTCTATTTTTTATTGATTAAACGAACGTATATTCTTGCGTCTAGCTGAAAAATGAAATATAATGAATACAGCAAAATGATATATTTAGTGTGTTTTTGCTGTATTGGGGGTGTGTATATGAATCTAGTAGAACCTATAAAAAATCAATCCGATATAGAATTAATAAAAAATGAACTATTGAGTAATTGCTTCCGCGACTACTTTTTGTTTGTTTTAGGGATAAATACTGGAATGAAGATTTCGGATTTACTGACCCTGAAATTTATGCATTTAATAAGAGAAGAACAGATCGTTTCTTTTATACATATTAGAAATACAAAATACCCCATTAATGATGGGTTGAGAATGTGTATAGGAGACTATTTCAATAGTTTAACACATTATTCTCAAGACAGTTATATTTTTGAAAGTAGAAAAGGGAATGAACCAATAGATCGCTCACATGCATATAGAATTATTAGTGATGCAGCTAAAAAAGTTGGTGTTAACTGTAACGTTGGCACACAAACATTGCGAAAAACATATGGTTATCATCATTTTAAAAAGCACCAAGATATTAAATACCTACAAAAGGTTTTTAACCATAATTCAAGAAAAAAAACATTTGACTATATTGGTGTGGAATTAGCTGAAATAGTTAAGGAAGATAAAGAAATTTACTTGTGATTGTTCTTTAGAAAGGGTGAGTATAATGCCAAGAGTTATCGATTTATTTTGTGGATGTGGCGGAATTAGTGAAGGGTTTCGTCTAGCTGGCTTTGATATTATTGGAGGGCTAGATTTTAATAAAGATGCAGTAGAGACGTTTGATAGAAATTTCGAAAATGCTAGAGGGATATTTGCTGATATTCAGGATGTCAAGAACGAGGATATCCCGTTTATGTTTGATTTATTAGGGGATATTGATGTCATTGTTGGTGGACCTCCTTGCCAAGGTTTTTCATCAGCAAATAGATGGCAGAAAGAGATGGCAGATCCCAGAAATAAATTATTTTATGAATTCATTCGGTTTGTAGAGGTGCTTCAACCTAAAGCAGTAGTAATTGAAAATGTCAGAGGAATTTTAACCAGAGACAATGGTTACGCGAAAGATCGAATTTACACAATTCTAAATAATTTAGGCTATAACGTAGATAGTAATGTGTTAGATGCTTCTAGTTTTGGCGTACCTCAAAAAAGACTGCGAGCTTTTTTTGTTGCAACTAGAAAAGATTTACCTAAAGTTACATTTGAAAAGTTAACCGAAAAAAAATCAGTATTTGTTAAGGATGCATTGGAAGAGCTATATGGACTAGAATCAGAAAGACAATCCAATAAATCTACCTATAAGCTTCAATCTAAACCAAAATCTGAATATAAAAAGTATCTAAGACATAAGCAAAACATGGTCTATAATCATGAAATAAAGTATCCTGCGGAGATCCAACAAGAAAGAATTTCCAAAGTTCCTCAGGGGGGGAACTGGAGAGATATACCTGAAGAGTTATTTTCAAATAAAAGGAACAATAGACATTCATCTGCTTATAAACGATTAAATGAAGAAGATTATTCAGTAACAATTGACACTGGGAATGCACATAGTAACTATTTCCATCCAATATTTGATAGAATTCCAACGGTAAGGGAAGCTGCAAGATTGCAATCGTTTAACGATAACTATGTATTTTATGGATCACGAACTAGCCAATATAGACAAGTGGGAAATGCGGTACCTCCTCTGTTGGCTAAAGCAATTGCAGTTGCAATTAAGGAGGGGATATTTAATGAACAAACCAAAGATTATAGATTTGTTTAGTGGTGTAGGTGGGTTTAGTTTAGGCTTTGAGATGGCAGGTTATGAATCTGTCTTTGCTATAGATTTTTGGAAAGATGCTGTCAATACTTATAATTTTAATCGTATTAATCCAGTTGCACATGAAATGAGTATTCACGATTTTACCCAGGATAAAATTGATAAGTTACTCGAAGAGCATGAGATTGAGGGTATTATCGGCGGCCCTCCCTGCCAAGGCTTTAGCACTGTTGGAACACGGGATATAAACGATGAAAGAAATCATCTATACCTAGAATACTATCGAGTCGTAAAACAAATAATGCCTAAATTTTTTGTTATTGAAAATGTAAAAGGTTTAATGACTCTCAATAAAGGCATGTTTAAGGAAGATATAATGAAAAGGTTTGGGGAGCTCGGATATCGAATTGAAGAGCCTAAGGTATTAAATTCAGCTAACTATGGAGTTCCACAACATCGTCATCGTGTATTTTTTGTTGGAGTTTTAGATGGCCGGTTTACTTATCCTACTGAAAAAGAGGAATTTGTTTCAACATCAGATGCACTTTCAGATTTACCTTCATTAGATAATATGTCAGAGTATCGGGATGAATATGAATACAGTATAGAGCCTACAAATTATTATCAAAACTTTATGCGATCTAAATCTTCTGTTATTACAAATCATAACCAAACAAATCATACTGAACAAACGATTAATATTATATCAATGGTCAAAGATGGTGGGTCTATAAAAGATTTACCTGAAGAATATTGGGCAATAAGAAAATACAATAAGGCATTCCAAAGAATGAATAGTCAACTGCCTTCACATACCATAGATACCGGACATCGAAATTATTTCCATTACAAGGAAAATAGAGTGCCATCAGTTAGGGAATGTGCTCGAATACAATCATTCCCAGATGATTTCACTTTTATAGGTACTAAATCAAGTCAGTATAAGCAAGTAGGGAACGCTGTACCACCGTTACTAGGATTTGAAATTGCAAAGCAGTTACAAAAACGGTTAGAAAATTTTGAAGAAGCTTCAGAAAAAATAGTAATAGAAGATAAAGGGCAGCTAAGTATGACCATTTAAATTAATTATGATAAGTCTGGATATTATATATATCCAGGCTTTTTTAAGTTTTTAGTTAATAGTCGATTTTCTGATTAACGAGAATAATAGTAATAAAGATAAAGGTGAATTCAATAGTTAATGGTATCGGATATAGTATAAAGGACCTTTTTTGTAAAAAAATCACTTGAAAAATATGTTATATTATAACTAGAGTTGATGAACGGTGGTGGTAGCTTGTCATATTTTGGGTATGACCATGAAAATGTAGAACCAGAGGCATCCTCGGTAGTAGAATCGTTGAGGTCTATTGGTTACAGTTTGGAAACAGCAATATCAGATATCATAGATAATAGTATTGCTGCAGATGCGAGCAAGATTAAACTTACATTCCATTGGAATGAGAAAAATAATTATATAAAAATTGAAGATAACGGTAGGGGTATGGATGAAGGGGAACTAACTCAGGCTATGAAATTTGGTTCGAAAAGCCCTCTTGAAACTCGCGATCCTAAAGATTTAGGACGTTTTGGTATGGGACTTAAAACCGCAGCATTCTCTCAAGCAAGACGACTTACTGTAAAAACGAAAAGAAAAAATGGTAACTATTACGTGCGTTGTTGGGATTTAGATATTATTAATGAGACTGGAAAATGGACGTTATTAAAGAAAGCTTACAATGAAATATCATTATCAAGCTTGGGGAATTTATCAGAAGAAACTCACGGGACGATTGTTCTGTTAGAAAATCTAGATCGTGTAGTTGGTGATCATTATACTCCAAAAGGCTATAATGCATTTTTGTCAAAAGTTAATGCATTAGAAAAACATTTAAGTATGGTATTTCATAGATTTCTCAAGGGTAAAAATTCAATTGCCATTTTAATAAATGGACGCCAAATTGAGCCGTGGGACCCGTATCTTCTTGATGTAGATGCTACTCAAGAATTAATAGACGAACCATTCATGGATGGGAATCAAAAGATAAAAATCTCGGCTTTCGTATTACCCCATCATTCTAAAATTACTAAACATCAATATGATTATGGAGAAGGTCCAAAAGGCTGGAATGCACAGCAGGGATTTTATATATACAGAAATAAAAGACTCTTAGTTGCAGGGACCTGGTTAAATTTATTTCGTAAAGAAGAGCCCTATAAATTAGCAAGAATTATAATCGATATTACGAGTGAGTCTGATTTTAATTGGCAGATAGATATCAAGAAATCAACTGCTCGACCACCCCAGGAGTTATTGCCAGAGATTAAAAGAATAGGACTCTTAACTAGAAACGCTTCTTATAGAACCTTTTATCATCGAGGCACAAAGGTAATCGGTGAGAGAAATAATCAAATGAAATATAAGAATGCACATCTATGGGAGCAAATTTATAAACATGGTAAGTCGTTTTATAAAATTAATAAATCTCATCCAATGTTATTAAAATTATTAGAAGATCTTTCTATAGATGAGAGACTACTGAATAGTTATTTGTCTTTAATTGAGGAGAATGCTCCTGTAAATCTGATTGCCTATAAGCCTACAACTGAATCAACCAATGAGAATACCACAAGTGAAATAACAAAGGATCAAAAAAATAACTTACTTAATGGTCTAAAGGATCTTATTTATGCTATGAGATTATTAAATTATACGGATGATCAAATTCTTTACCAATTAAATAATATTGAACCTTATAAGCATCATCCAGAATTAGTTTCATTATCTTTAGAAGGTTATTACGAATAATATAGGAGGCTATTTTATGACGAATTTCAATGATGCTAGAACAATGGGATTATTGCTATACAAGTCTTTTGAAACACAAAACATTAATAGCGAAGATGCACTAAAACAAGCTATTGACAGGACTCTTCCGATGTACCCTGGCTTAGAAGAAGAGCGTTTACGCGCCAGTTTATTAGAATCAATAAATATTAGCTTAGACGAAGATGCTCTTCTGACTAATGAAAACGATATGGAACACATTCCTTGGTACTATGAGCAAAAAGGTAAGCAAGATTTGAAGTTCTGGCGTAGATACGAACGTTATTTAAATGAGAAGAAACACTGGCCTCAAAAGGTTATACAAAGTCTGGACGAAACAACTGATCGTATACTTGACCAACTAGAAGATCCCAAAATAAAAGGGAACAAGTATGATCGGAGGGGAATAGTGGTCGGACACGTTCAATCGGGAAAAACGGCAAACTTCACTGGTTTAATTAATAAAGCTATTGATATGGGATATAAACTAGTAATAGTCTTGGCAGGTATGCATAATAGCCTTAGAAGTCAGACACAAATGAGGCTGGATGAGGAAGTATTAGGATACGAAACGAGTATCTTAAGTCAAAATCCTAATAATAACAAGTTAATTGGGGTCAGCACTTTACCTGGTGAAGGTTTTTTAAGAATTAATACATTAACTACCCGTGATGATAGTGGAGATTTTAGTAGATCGATTGCTAGGAAAGTAAATGTTCAACCAGGGGTAGAACCCTTTTTACTAGTTGTAAAGAAAAATGCAAGCGTTTTACAGAATGTACTTAACTACTTTCGAAATGATAGTTTACTAGCACGTATGGCTTCAGAAGATGCCCCCCATAAAACTGTTCCTGATGTTCCTATGTTATTAATTGATGATGAAGCTGATCAAGCTTCCATTAATACATCTGAACTTTATGATGAGGATGGACAACTAAGTGATGATTATAATCCTACAAAGATAAATGGACTAATCAGAGAGATATATAACACGTTTGAGCAGAAAGCTTATGTTGGGTATACAGCAACTCCTTTTGCTAATATTTTTGTGCATAACACTGCAGGTACGGATAAATATGGATCTGAATTATTTCCAAAAGATTTTATTATGAGTCTTCCGAAGCCATCTAATTATACAGGGCCCTCTGAATTTTTTCGGTTAAATGAGGAAGATGAAGAAGGTAATATGTTGTTAATTGAACCAATTCTATACCATGAAAATTTTGTTCCTTTAAAACACAAAAAGGATCACATCCCTGTTGCTTTACCTGACAGTTTAAAAAAAGCCATATTAACCTTTGTCCTGTCTACAACTATTAGAAGGCTTCGTGGCCAAAGGAAAGTACACAACTCCATGCTCATTCATGTGACGAGATTTAAAGATGTGCAACATCATGTGGCCGAGTTAGTGAAAGAAGAAATGTATACTATTAAGAATAGAATTAGATATGGAGAAACAAGTGAGTCTACTTCAATTTTACAACAGTTAAAGGAAATATTCTTTGATGATATTGTACCTACTTCTGAAAAACTTAAAGAACCTATACATTCATGGGATGAAGTCGTTAGTGAATTGATTCCAACAGTCGAAAGTATAATTGTAAATGAAATCAATGGTTCTAGTGGTGATATTTTGGACTATAAAGATAATGAATCAACAGGATTAAATGTTATAGCGATAGGTGGAGATAAACTTTCTCGTGGATTAACATTGGAAGGATTAACAGTTAGCTACTACCTTAGAGCAAGTAAGATGTATGACACGCTTATGCAAATGGGTCGTTGGTTCGGTTACCGTCCAGGTTATTTAGACCTTTGTAGAATTTTCACGACTTCTGATCTTGCCTCATGGTTTAGACATATAGCTGTAGCAACTGAAGAATTAAGAGCGGAAATCGATTACATGGCGTCAATAAGAGCAACACCAGCTGAATTTGGTTTAAGAGTACAGACACACCCTACTATGTTGGTTACTAGCCAGTTAAAAATGAGGTCGGGGCAAAGACAAAAATTGTCTTATAGAAATACAGTTAGTGAAACAACGGTTTTTGATATAGATCCAGATAAATTTGCTCATAACTTTTCCGTGACGGATCGTTTTATAAAACAACTTAGAGCACCAGATAAGGATTTTTGGCAAGTGCAAAGAGGTGGTTCCTCTCATCATTATTTCTGGCCAAATGTAAAGGGTGAAAGTGTTACGGAATTCCTCTCACAATACAAAACCGCGCCATCTGCTCCAAGAGCAAATAGTTTATTTCTAAAGAAATATATAGAGAAACAGCTTGTGAATGGAGAATTAACAGATTGGACCGTGTGTGTAATTAATACAGGGGAAGAGGATCACCACTATAGTAAATTAGGTGGGTTAAGAGAGTTAAGGAAAGGTATTTCTAGAACAGGTACGAATTTGCAATCATTTGACAAAACTATTTCAGTCAAACGATTAATGTCTGCAGATCATGAATTTCTTGATTTTAACAAGGATCAGATGGATCAGGTAAAGCTTCTTAACGATGAAGACAAAGGTAATTATCAAACAAAAGCTCAAAAAATAAGGGCGAAGTTACGTGATCCTAAAAAAGGACTTTTAGTCATATATCCAATTGACGCTGAAAAATCTGATTCATTTACAAATGTAGAAACTAACGGAATTCAACCAATTGGAATTGCACTCGTTTTTCCTGAGACAAACTACCCGGAAGTTGCTGTGGATTACGTGGTGAATAATGTATATTCTGAGCTGGAGGAGCAAAATGCCTAATATTAGTGGTTTATTTGGGGATTTAATAAGAGAGACTGCATGTCAGGAAGAATCCGGCAATAATTTAGTATTACGCTATATTGATAGTAATGCGAATGTTCCTTTGTTTATAGGATTAAACATAAAAACAAATTGCAAGTATCTTTTTATATTATTAAATGAAAAATTGACGGAAGAAACATTTAATAAACTTCCCACTTGGAACGGATTAATAATAGAACAATATAATACATCAATTGAAATTGCTGGATTGTATAACAAGTGGTTCTTAGTCCTACAACATCAACATGAAAACGACTTTGAAATATTTGAAGCGGTTATTAACGATATTTGTCAAGAGCTTATAGGTCTGAAAAAACATCATGATTTGTTTCATAAACTGATTAGAACAATGGAGAGATGGAAATACTTCTTCTCTCTTAATAGTAGAGAAGGTTTATCGCTTCAAGCTCAACAAGGGATTTATGGTGAGTTACAGGTATTAAAAGAATTACTAGCGAATTCATCGACAGATTCAAACATTATAATAAACAGTTGGATAGGACCTGAAAGGCAACCACATGATTTTATTTTTTCTGATCGTGCATTTGAGATAAAAACATTTACTTCAAAAAAACATTATAAAGTATCCATAAGTAATGAAATGCAATTAGACGATGAAGGTATAAATAACCTATATCTAATAGCGATTAGACTCAGAAAGATAGAAAGTGGTGAAACTTTACCCGAGATCATTATGCAAATCATGCATTTGTTGAGTGATACTCCGTTCTTAATTAAGCTATTTAAAGAAAAATTATTTAATCTTGGTTATCTGGAGGAACAGTCTAAATTATACTCACAAGGATACTTAGTTCTAGAAATGTTTTCCTTTAAGATTGAACCTGGATTCCCAAGGTTACTATCAAATAATCTCCCACAGGGTGTAGGGGATGTTTCCTATACTATACAACTTTCAGCATGTGAACCATTTAAAGTAGAATTTAAAAATGAAGTGATAAACTTTATTTAAAGGGGGGATTAGTATGAGAGATACTGTATCTTTTGCAAAAAACTTTCTTGAAGATGTATTAATAACTACTGAAACAGAAATGGACTCAGCAGAAAATATTTTCATGGAGAAGTTTTGTGATTATTTAGTTGATGCTGAAGAGTGTTTTGACTATCAGATCTGTAACTACAAAAAGACTGGAAAAGGGATTAAGATAAATGCTTACGAATACACAGAAGATTTTGATTCTATTTCTATTTTTGTTGCTGACTTTGATAAATTGTCTCCAACGAGAAAAGTCAATGGGACTACTCTACAAAAAGGTTGTAATAAGGGTTTGAAATTTTTTCAACAGTCAGTGAGTGGATTCAAAAACCAAATAGAAGAATCTAATCAAGAAGTATTCGAATTTGCAGACATATTAGAAAGAAACTATAAAGAAATTAGAAAACTAAAAATCTACTATTTGACCAATGGTATTGCTGTGAACGAAATTCCTGAAGATAAAGTTATTGATAATATTAAAGTGACCTTTCACGTTTGGGATATTGAAAGATTATTTCAATTTGTTCATGAGAATAAAGGATTAGAGCAGTTGAAGATAAATTTTGAGGATGACTTTAATCAAAAAGTGTCACTAGTTAAAACACCAGATAATAATCCTTTTTACGACTGTTATGTTGGTATTATGTCTGGAGAGTTATTAGCCCGTATCTATGATCACTGGGGGCAAAGATTAATAGAAAAAAATGTAAGATCCTTTCTTCAAGCCAGAGGTAAAATTAATCGAGGAATTCGAGATACAATTAATAATGATCCCTTTATGTTTATGGCATACAATAATGGAATATCAACTGTTGCAGAGGATGCTGATATAATTCGTACTGATGGTGTGAATATGTATTACGTGAAGGAATTAATTGGCTGGCAAGTTGTCAATGGTGGACAGACAACAGCTTCTCTGTATCAAGCATTGAAAAAGAAGATTCCATTGGATAATGTCTTTGTACAAATTAAATTAACAGTGGTAAAAGACAATGTAGAAAGTGCAGAGATTGTCTCATCGATTTCTAAATATGCTAATAGTCAGAATAAAATCTCTGTATCTGACTTAAGTGCCAATGATCCATTCCAAGTGGCTATAGAAAACCTATCCAGAACCATTTGGGTACCAACCAAAGGATTTAAAGGGAAGGGGACGACAAAGTGGTTTTACGAACGTGCTCGGGGTCAATACTTAGTTGAGGTAAATAGACAAGGTACCCCAGCGAGAAAGAAAGCATTTGAGGATCAAAATCCTAAAAAACAAGTAATTAAAAAAACAGAAACCGCAAAATATGAGATGTCATGGAGGCAGTATCCATACATAGTTAGTAAAGGTGCTGAAACTAATTTTTTAGAGTTTATTGAGCTCATGAAGGAAGAGAACATTCTACCTGATCAAAAATTTTATAAGCACATGATTGCAAAAGCATTACTTTTTAAAGCAGTAGATAAAGTTGTAAAAGACTTGGATTTTGGCGGCTACAAAGCAAATATTGTTACGTATTCAATTGCATATTTTTCTTATATAAACAAGGGCGAAATAGATTTTAATACCATATGGGAAAATCAAGAGATAGATCAGAAATTGCTCATTATTTTTAGGGATTTAGCACAGACTGTTTTTGATCATATAACGGATACACCGGATGGAAATTCTAATGTTACTCAATGGTGTAAAAAGAAAGAATGTTGGGAAACTCTAAAACAGAAAAAAATAGACTCAACCTCCTTTATGGTTAAGAATGACGAATATGCAATGTAGGGTGGCTTAGGTCACCCTTTAACATTTATATACATGCAGTTAGTAATTTTTAGAGAGGAAACACAAAGATGGCAAAACTTAATGTGTTAGATTTGTTTGCTGGCGCTGGAGGACTTAGTGACGGATTTATCCAAACAGACCAATATGAAATTAAAATGGCAGTTGAGATAAATAAATTCGCTAAAGAAACTTACAAGACAAATCATAGGAACGTAAAATTAATTTCAGATATCACTAAATTGGAGTATTTTGATAAATCAGGGAGGTTGAAAGAAAACTTTGAAAGAATAGATATTATAATTGGAGGTCCGCCTTGTCAAGGATTTTCAAATGCAAATAGACAGAAAAACACATTGATTTCTAATAATAATCAATTAGTTAAAGAATACTTAAGGGCTATTGAATGTATTAGGCCAAAAGCTTTTGTAATGGAAAATGTAAAAAATATGAGTTCTAGTAAACATAAATTTTTTCTGACTGAAAATGATGACATACAAGAGTTAAAATCACTAAATATAGAATTAGATGTGGAACAAATTTGCATTGGGGAAGAAACACCTCTATTCGATTATCTGAAGGACTTTATATTTATAGTAAAAAAAGAGGGGAAACAGGTTGAATTGTCCCCTTTCTTGATAAGTCATGATTTATTCTCTAAATTACATATGATTTATCGCAAAGCAAGTAAGCCACATAAAGATGATATTGAAAAATATATCTCTATAAACAAAAAATATTTTGAAAACTTACTACATAGGTGGGAAGATCAAATTTGCCAGTATTGGCATGTGGAATTTCAGAAATTATGGTTTGATTTAAAAAATGTGTTATCCCAATTCTTAAAAGGGGAAATTAAACAAACTGATATTTTAAAACCGTTATTTTCCGTGTTGGAAACTCAGAGAATTATCTCTAAAATGAAAGAAGTCTTTGATAATGAAATTCTATTTAACAAGTTTGATTGTAGAAATGGGCAAGTGGTACTGGAGCTACATACAATCAATGTATTTAAATATGTATTAGCTAAACTGAAAGGTTTAGGATATAAGTTGAATGAAGATGACTGTATTTTTAATGCAGCTCAGTTTGGTGTTCCGCAAACTAGAAGAAGGCTAGTATTAATTGGAATAAGACAAGAATTATTGGAAGGTAATGATGTTAAGCTACCTACTCCTATATTTAAGGAAGAAAATGAATATTTTACTATAAAAGATGCAATAGGTGACCTTGAAGAGATAGAACCTGGAATAGACGTGATTAATGATTTAATTGTAAAGAATTCTACGGGAATACCCAATAATCAGTTAAATTGTTACCTGAATGCTAGTTATGATAATTTGCATAATCATGTAGTTACAAACTCTACTGAGTTAGTAATCACTCGTTTTAAGACGCTAAAAGAAGGCCAAAATTTTCACGATTTAGATGATTCTCTTAAAACAACATTTACAGATTCTAAAAGAACTCAGAATACTATTTACAAAAAAATGAGTTATAATCGAGCATCTGACACTGTTGTAAATGTTAGAAAATCAATGTGGTCACACCCCAAGAAGGACAGAGCTATAAGTATAAGAGAAGCTGCAAGACTACAATCTTTTAGAGATAATTACATATTTAAAGGTAGTAAAGATGCACAATATCAACAGGTTGGTAATGCTGTTCCACCGATATTAGCTCGTTTTATTGCAGAAAGTGTGATTAGTTCATTGGGTATGGAAGTCCGTGGAAGTATAGAAAGAGAACTATTATGTAGGGTACCAATCAATGTATAAGCATTTAAAAGAATGCAGTACCACCCCTATTAATATACGAGTTGGTCCTAAAAAATTATAAAGTGGTGAAGTGACATGATATTAAAAGGTGTTTCAGGTTGTTCCGGATTCTCATATACACCAAAGTACAAGCAATCATTTATTGACTTTTTTAAATGGATTGAAGAAAATGACGAACTGGGATTGATAAAATATCAAGATGTACAAAGAAGTATTGAAATTGCTGGCGGTTGTAGTGACTCAGAAACCAGAATGATAGTTCCATTTATGATTAAAGCTGGTATTATCAATCGAGCGAATTGCCAATGGCGCGGTAGCAGATTACATAAGATTAATACGAGGAATCTATTTACTAAATCTGGAGAGTGTTTTATTCAATTTTTAAAAATTGAAGTTAAGTGTGAAGAAGAAATTGAAAATGATTTAGCGATATCAATTATCCAGAACATTTACGAAAAATTCGCGAAAATACAATTCTATCATTTATTTTATAGTGAAGAACAGATATATAAGGAAATGGTAAAATTTCTCCTTAATTTTAGAACGATGAATAAGGAAGAGTTTTTCATGTTATGCACTGCTATGCAAGATAATACCATGGCAGATTTGGATAACGTTATTATGAGATACAGGAATAGAGAATTTGGTAGTGAAGATATTGAAATCGCGTACAACAGGAATGCATATACATATACTAGTAAATTGTTGATTCAGTACAATCTGTTTGAACAAAGAGGAAGAGATATAGAGTTGAATGCCACTTATTTACCGTATTTTACGGCTCTAATAGATAATGTGTATGAGGAGGAGGAATAATAAATGAATAACTTTGAGCAAAATACATTAGGCGAAATAAACCAGGATGTTAATCGTTTGCAAAGGATACTTAATGAATTAAATCCGTCAAATGCATTAAATATAAGATTTAATACTGGTTTTGATTCTCCATTTGAGCGTAACAGAATAGTGTTTGGAGCTCCTGGAACTGGGAAAAGTCATAGTTTAAAAAGTGATTGTGAAACTTTATTATCGGGCACTAATGGAACTTATGAACGTGTTACTTTTTATCCAGAGTATACATATAATCATTTTGTAGGCACGTATAAACCTGTCACTGAAGATGAAGTTGATGAACATGGGGATACTAGGGGAGAAATTAGGTATGAATATGTGCCAGGTCCATTTATGCGTATTTATGTAGATGCGTTAAAGAGTGGCGTAACAGAAGATCCACAACCACACCTACTTTTAATAGAGGAATTAAATAGAGCCAAAGTTGCAGCGGTTTTTGGGGATATCTTTCAATTGCTTGATAGAGATGATGATAATACAAGTGAGTATGAAATTCATACTAGTAAAGATATACGGAAATATTTAGCTAAAGAGCTGGGAGGGTCACCTGATGATTTCAGTAAAATCACTATTCCAGATAATATGTTTATTTGGGCTACAATGAACAGTGCTGATCAAGGGGTTTTCCCAATGGATACAGCATTTAAGAGACGTTGGCAATTCGAGTATATTGGAATTAATCAAAATGATGATTCTATCAAGGGTAAAACCACACTGGGAATTGGTACTCACGCTCTAGAGGTAGAATGGAATTGTCTACGTAAAGCTATTAATGAAAAATTGGTGAAAGATTATAAAGTAAATGAAGACAAGCTTATGGGACCTTTTTTCTTGTCAAAGAAATTAATTAAAACTAATGACACCGATGACTTAATTATCAACCCAGAAAAATTCAAAAAGGCCTTTAAGAGTAAGGTCATTATGTATCTCTATGAGGATGCTGCAAAACTTCATAAACACAAACTATTTAGCGGTTGTGATAGTAGCATGTATTCATCAGTTTGTGATGCCTTTGATAGAATTGGTATAGAAATTTTTGGTGATGATTTCCGAGAATTATATGATCATCAAGGTGTGTAAGAAAATGGAGCTTGTATCTGAGTATGTCAAGGAGCAAAAACGGTATACCAAAAGTGAATTGAAGAAGATTTTTAAATTATCTTCTGAACAAGCTATAGTATTTATAAAGAATTTGAAGGCGTTTGGGGTTTTAAAGGTTGTTAAAAATAATTCTGAGCAGCGAGAGTTATCAGATTTAGTAGATGAGGATATAGAAATAATTGATGAGGAAAGTAGTAATGACTCCCATTTATACGTATTTACATATGTAGGAGTGATTACTATTGGTTCCCGGACTATAAAATGTTACCCGAAATATTTGAGTACAGAAACTGTATCGCTCGAAGAAATGAAACAAGTTTTAAAAGTTATAAGCAAATATGGTACTAAAGAGCAGATTATTAATATGTATAATGGCGATTCTGAAAATATCAGTTTCAATTTATTAGCAGTAATAATCTTCCTTCTCAATGACTATCATGAAAACGGAATTTATAACAATAGTGAAAATATTATTGAAGTGAACGGCGAGGGAGAAATCTTATGGGATAAGACAATTAATGAAAGTTTTTCAATTTTAAGTAATAACAGACCATATTATATGGAATTATTCACTAGAAAAACTGTTGACGATGAGTTTAGTTATTTTAAACGTCTCCATGAGTGTGTACTTACAGAGTGTTCAAAGCAACTTGAAGCATCAGGTCTACTTGATTTATTTGATTTAGTTTCAATTTCTTTATCAGAAGATGTATTAGAAGACTTCGGAGATGTTGATTATATCTTATACATGCTACAGTCAGAATTGAGTATTCAATTTAATACAAGAAAGCAGATACTCTTAAAAACTCTATATGCTTATGTAGCGCATAATCGATCTTTAGAAGATAGTTATGGAATAAGTGTGTTTGGTACCAAAAATTTCAACTTGGTTTGGGAAGACGTTTGTAAACAAGTCTTTAACAATAAATTATATACACCTCTAAACCAATTAGAACTACCTATAACATTACTCGATAGTTATCATCCAGAAGATAGACTAATAGATATAATTAAAAAACCGTTATGGAAAGGAAATAAGGCAGATGGAGGTACATTTGATAAGTCTGCAAAGGATACATTTGTTCCTGATCTTATTACTATAGGGCATCAAGGAGATAGTTATAAATTCATTATTTTAGATGCGAAATATTATAATATACAGTTGGAAGAGATAAAGCCCCTAAGAGGTCAACCAGGTGTAAATGACGTTACTAAACAGTATTTATATCAACTTGCTTACAAAAGTTTTTTGATAGACCATAATATAAATGAGGTAAAAAATAGTTTTTTAATACCAGCTCAAACTAATACTATAGTCAATAAAGGTACAGTGAAAATGGATATCCTAAGTTCTTTGGGACTCCAGGATATCCAGGTCTTGCAATTACCAGCAAAAAAAATGTTTGAATTTTATCTAAGTAGAAGAACCTTAGATTTGTCGATGCTCAATCTTTAAAAGTGAAAAATCACCCAATTATTGAGAAGTAGAATGATAGCAACAAATATAAATAGTTGATAGATAAAATAATCAGGAGTAAGTTGGAGTATCTTTAAATATTTAATATATAACTTATGAAATCAAGGATTTTTAATCAGATTTCATACGTTTTTCTATTTTTTATACAAATATGGTCAACTCGAGAGTTTTAAGTGCCACAATGTTCCTTGCGGAAGTGTATTAAAAAATGCAAACAAATGTTCTTGCTAATCAGTACTTCCTAGATTATAAAGAATACAGCAAAATGAAAAAAACATATTTTTGCTGTATTGAGGTGATTATGTGAATATAGTTGGCCCGATTAAGAGTGAAAAAGATATAGAGCGGATAAAAGTAGAGTTGTCCAACCATAGTTATCGAGACTATTTATTATTTGTGCTTGGCATCGACACTGGAATGAAGCTTTCTGACCTGTTGAATTTGAAATTTAATCAACTATTGAAAGAAGGTCAAGTGGTGTCTTCCATACATATAAAAAATATAGAATATCCGATAAATGATAATGTTAAGGAATGTTTTGAATTCTATTGTTATAAGGTAGTTGGTAACCCTTCCAATGACGGCTGGGTATACCCTAAAGGATAAAAAATTCTCCGGTTAATTCCTTCCTTGAATATTTTAAATTTTCAATCTAAGATGGGTAATATTAATAGTGCGAAAAAACTGAAAAAAGGAGGAAACGTTTTGGGAGATACTCTTATTAAAGCAGATGATTATGTAACGTTATGGGGAATCATTGTTGTATGGGCTTCGGTGAGCATTATCTTAGAACAGCGCTACACTTGGGCGGCGAAGATCTCTGGAGCCATTGTTGCGCTGATTGGGGCTATTATTCTATCAAATACGGGAGTTATTCCTACAGAGTCACCGGTTTATGATGCTGTCTGGACATTTATCATTCCGCTTGCGATTCCGTTGCTGCTTTTCCATGTGAATTTTAAAAAGATCTGGCAGGAAAGTGGACGGCTTCTCATTCTTTTCTTGATCAGCTCCATCGGTACGGTTGCAGGGGTGATCATCAGTTTCTTTTTATTGAAGGATCATATACCAGTCCTTGATAAGATTGGTGCGATGCTCAGTGCTTCTTATGTTGGCGGCGGGGTCAATTTTGCAGCTATGGCGGCAAAGTTCGAAGCTCCTGGGGAAATGGTTTCTTCCGCCGTGGTCGCGGATAATTTAATGATGGCGATTTATTTCATTGTTCTGATGATGATCCCGGCCATGAGTTTTTTCAGAAGACGCTTTAACGCACCCCATGTGGAAAAAGTGGAGAGCGGAAGAATGAAGGAAGAGGGAAAGACCCTTGCGGAAAGCTTTTGGGAGCGAAAGGATATCTCCCTTAAGGATATTGCCCTGTCTGTAGGGACTGCCTTCCTGCTCGTGATGGTTTCATTTAAAATCGCAGAATTCCTGGACGGATTGATTCCTTCCGGTGAAGAGACGTCTTTCTTTCTCAATTTGTTGAATGGATTGTTTGGAGACAAGTACTTACTGTTGACGACATTGACATTCCTGGCACTTGCCCTGTTTCCGAGGTATTTTGAATCGATTAATGGAAGCCAGGAAATCGGTACGTTCCTCATTTACTTGTTCTTTGTGGTGATTGGCATTCCGGCATCGATCCCCCTCATTGTCCAAAATGCTCCGTTGCTGCTCGTATTCGTGTTCATCATTGTGGTAGTGAACATGGCCGTGTCACTGACTGCAGGAAAGCTATTAAAGTATGACCTGGAAGAGATCCTTCTAGCCAGCAATGCCAATGTAGGAGGGCCGACGACGGCTGCTGCGATGGCCATTGCAAAAGGATGGAAGGATTTGATTGGACCGATTCTTGTGGTGGGGACGTTGGGGTATATTATTGGGAATTATATTGGAACTACACTCGGAATATGGTTTTCTGGTTTAATGTAAATGGCTCTGCCCGCAGTTCTTTGCGGGCTTTTGTCGTTCTTATGACCGCAAAAGATCGGTTTTGTTCCTCTTAGGTTAACAGAACAGATCAAGCAAGATCTTGAAGGGAGATCCACAATCCATTTTCTCCTTCCCCAGTGGGACAAAGTTATGCAAACAAAGACTATTAAAGTAAGCGGACGGGTATAGGAAACCAAGAGCCGCGTGTCTCTCGTTTTACCTATACAGAGATTAAATTCTTGAAGAGGATGGGACGGTCGTGTATCCGGGGTTGGATGGATAGTATGGAGTGGGTACGATGGCCACTTCCCCCTTATACTTATTATTAACCACATAATGAGTTCAATATCTATTAGAAAATGAGTTAAGCACCATCCTCGGTTCATCTATAAAGAAGGGGTATCCTACTTTTTCGTGGAATACTAGATAGTAGAAGACCTACCGAACCTTATCTAATAATATCAAAATCTCTACATACTTCCTGAAATGTCGGCCGTTCATACTTTTGACCGGAAAGAAAGACGGATACGCCTCATTCCCGAAGCAGCACGTCTCAAAGAATGTCAGCTACTATACTACCAAGGGAGGTAACGTTTATGTTCCGTGTCATGATGGCAAAATTACTGCGTCTCTTTTCCCATCTATCCAATAAAACACCTATTATCCCCCGGCAGGATGTCCAAACGAAAAAAGATGTGGTACTTGAAACATCTGTGGGACCAACTCACGTTTCCTTCTATTATCCACTGGCCTCAAAACAGAAAAAACGCCCAGTCTATATCAACTTCCATGGCGGGGCGTTCATCATGAATGATAAGGAGTTGGATGATCCCTATTGCCGTTACCTGGCGAATCAGGCCGAATGTGTTGTTCTGAATGTCGAATATGGCAAAGCACCCGAGTATCCTTTTCCGAAAGCCATTGAACAGGGCTATGAGATCATTCAATGGGTGAAGGAAAGAGCGGAGGAATTGGGCATTGAGGCAGAAAAGGTCATGGTTGGCGGACAAAGCTCAGGTGGGAATATTGCCGCAGCTCTTTGTCTCTACCTTGAAGAGAAGGGGGAGGAGCAGCCCTTGCTCCAAGTGCTATCGTGCCCTATGCTGGATTTTGTCACCCCTCATGCTGAGAAGCCGGAACCAGACAAGTGGCGTTCGCGCTTTCCCAAGGCAGCCCATTTTATCCATATGTGTTACGTACCAGTGAAGGGACAAGCGGGAAATCTTCTCGCTTCCCCTGTCCGTGCGGAGGTTAGCGGCCGCTTAGCATCAGCCCTGATTCTCATAGCTGAGTCCGATGCATTCAGGCCGGAAGCCGAATATTATGCGGAGAAATTAAAAGCAGCAGGGGTGAACGTTCAAGAGGCGATATTCAAGGGCTGTTCCCATGCGTTTACCCATCTGGGACCAAAAGAAAGAGCAGAAGAGGCCTGGCTCTTGATCGCAGGGAAAATCAAAGCTGTGGCTGAAGCCCCTCCATATTGAACCATGACCCAAACACATTCAACGTTTTTTCTTATAGGCATTGAGGGTATAAGATAAGTGCAAAGGATACAGACTTGATGTATTGGAAAAAGCAGGCCAAACCGGGTCTAGTTCCATGATCCAGAGATGGGTAAGGAAGAGCTTGATTTGGAACTGGCACAAGGACAGGCGGATGTTGAATGTGTTTTAGATAAACATACATACTCCAAACAAGATTTCGGAACAGGAGGAACGGTAACCATTGAAAAATAAAACGGTACTTATCATTGGAGGCGGACTCGGCGGGGTGTCGGCGGCCATTACACTGGCACAGGCGGGATACGATGTTTCCTTATATGAAAAAAACAATCATATTGGAGGGAAGTTGAATCGGCTGGAGCAAGACGGCTTTGGGTTTGATCTTGGCCCGTCCATTTTGACGATGCCGCAGATCTTTGAAAAATTGTTTGCGGCCAGCGGTAAATCCATGAAGGATTATGTCCAAATTGAAAGGCTGGATCATCAATGGCGTTCCTTCTTCCCCGATGGAAATGTCATAGACTTATATGAAGATATGAACGACATGCGAGAGAAGAACGCCTCTCTCAGTGAAAAGGACATTCGTGAATATCAACGTCTGCTGGAGCATTCGAAGACTCATTACGATATGACGGATAAAACCTTATTTAAAGGTGCGGATACGGCAAAAGGAATCGTCAAGCAGGCGGGACTGTTCAGTGTCTTGAAGAACATTGACCTGATGTCCACGGTGCATAAATCCCTCGATAAGCGGATCAGTCATGAGCAGTTTCGCGATATGCTCTCTTATTTTATCAAGTATGTGGGTTCGTCCCCTTACGATGCGCCGGCCGTGATGAATATGATGATCTACATGCAGCATGACCAGGGGGCATGGTATGTTCCCGGCGGTTTGCATAAGCTCGCGGACGGCCTTGTGAAGCTGGCGGAAGAAGTAGGGGTGACCTTCCACCTTGGAAGGCCGATCGTCAAACTTGAAAAGAAGGATGGCGAAATTACCGGAGCCGTTTTGGAAGACGGAACAAAACTGACGGCAGATTATTATGTTTCCAATATGGAAGTCATACCGGTTTACGAGCGATTACTGGAGGAAGACAGCGATTATATTGAAAAATTAAAAACGAAATTCGAACCGGCGAGTTCCGGCCTCGTCATGCATCTCGGTGTGAAGAAGAGCTATCCGCAGCTTCGCCATCATAATTTCTTTTTCGCCGAGAATATGAAGGAGCAAATGGAATCGATCTTCCACCGTCATGAACTGCCGGAGGACCCGGTCATTTATCTTGTCAATGTGAATAAGACCGATCCGACTCAGGCGCCTCCAGGCCATGAAAATATCAAGGTGCTGCCGCATATTCCGTTTATCCGGGATGAGAATCCGTATACGCAAGAGGACTATGAACAATTCGCCGAGCGGGTCCTGATCAAGTTGGAGAAGATGGGCCTTGAGGGCTTGCGCGAGAACATTGTCACGAAGGATATGTGGACACCGGAAGATATCAGGCGTACGTACGGCTCCGACCGCGGTGCGATTTATGGGACGGTGTCAGACAGCAAGAAAAATAAAGGGTTGAAGCATCCGAAACAGAGTGAACGCTATGACAACCTCTATTTTGTCGGGGGGACGGTGAACCCCGGCGGCGGAATGCCGATGGTTACCTTAAGCGGCCAGCTTGTAGGGGAGAAGATTGTGGAGAGGGATTTGGTTTAAAAAAGGGGTGATGTCATGATCGTCTCACTTCCTGACCAGTGGATCATACTCATTGATGTGCTTGCCTGGACGTTCTTTCATCTCGTCATTTCGGCCGTTTGCTTGAAACTGCCTTTGACCTGGTTTCTGAAGGACCGTTTCTGGTTTCGGACGTTCCCTTTTGAACAGTCCGGAGCATTGTGGCAGCGTTTATTCCGCGTGAAATCGTGGAAGGGATTGATTCTGGATGGAACGATTTTTTTCAAAAAGGGATACAGTAAAAAGGGGTTGCATGGTACGAAGTCGAGGGACTTGATCGTATTTGCAGCAGAAACGAAACGCGCGGAATTAACCCATTGGCTCTCCATTCTCCCTGCTCCGCTGTTCTTCATATGGAATCCCGTATGGGCAGGGTGGATGATGGTCCTGTATGCCCTTGTATTCAACCTTCCAATTATCGTGGTTCAACGGTACAATCGGGGGCGCATATCGGCGATTACGTCGGGTGTTGGCAAGAAATGAAGCAAGCTACTGTAAGAAAATGCAGCTACATAAAGGTTGAACGGGAATTGGCACGGTTGTGAGTTTGAGAGGAAGGAGGCAGATTACATGACAGCTTCAGAAGTGATCAATCTCATCCTAGGTTTCCTGGGTGTGATCATTGGCATGATCATGTTTTGGTCCTTGCCGGTTCCAAGATTCACCTCCAAACATACGGCGGGGTTGCCGTTTGTGTCCATCATTATCCCTGCGAGGAATGAAGAAGGCAGGATCTCCCCGTTATTGAAGTCGTTGCAGGAGCAGCGATACAAGGGATATGAAATTCTGTTGGTGGATGACGATTCATCGGATCGTACTGTTGAGGTCGCAGAAAGCTACGGTGTCACGGTCCTCCAGAATAAAGGGGCAGGAAAATCGTCTGCCTGCTGGCGCGGTGCCAAGGAGGCAAAAGGGACCTGGCTCCTGTTCCTGGATGCCGATACCAGATTCACCAGTGTGGATGGATTACGCAATCTCCTGCATTTCTACGAGAGGAAAGGAGCCAGGGGGATCCTCGCCTTGCAGCCCTATCACACCGTGGAGCGTGTGTATGAGCATCTCTCCATTGTTTTTAACATCATCGTGGTGGTAGGGATGAATCTATTCACCGTCTGGGGATCCCGGTTCAAAGCCGCCGGTTCGTTCGGTCCATGCATTCTATGTAATCGAGACGATTACTTTTTATCCGGAGGGCATGAAAAAATCGAGGGAGCCATCATGGATGATCTGGCACTGGGAGAGGCCTTTCTTGATCAGAACCTTCCCGTTCGCTGCCTGGGCGGCAGAGGGATCATCTCGTTTCGCATGTATCCGGAAGGCATGGGAAGCCTGATCGAAGGCTGGTGCAAAAGTTTTGCCGTTGGTTCCAAGTCCACTCATCCCGTGGTCATGTTGATGGTCATTCTCTGGATTACCGGAAGTTTAACTAGCGCATCTTCATTGATCTCTTCGATTATGGAGGAAAGAACCGCCGCTATGATCGTCAATGGGGCATTGTACATCCTCTATTCCGTTCAAACAGCATGGTTTGCCCGCAGGGTCGGGGATTTCAGATGGGTGTTTTTCCCTTTTTACCCACTGCTATTTTTATTCTTCGCAGTGATTTTCCTTTATTCTTTTGTTCGGGTGAATGTTTTTCATTCTGTGAAATGGAAAGGGCGTAAGATAAAGGTGTGATGTGTGGATGAAAAGGAAGCACGAGAACCGTCCCCGTGCTTCCACCCGTGCTTCCAGCTCAATCTACTTTTACTTTGTTTAATATTATTTTTAAAGAAAATCCAATTATCAATCCAGGAATGACACACAGCATTGGGAACCACACCGGTCCCAGTAATACTCCGAAAATTTTCGCTTGTGCTGAATACATAACCCCTACAGTCACAAAGAATGCGGAACTGACGAATGGAAGATAGGAATAAGGTTTTTCCCCCCCGCCTGCGTCCTTAAAGGCATCCCACATCGAGAAGAAGTATAAACAGGGATAAAACATAAGCCACTGATAATTTGTATGTGACACTACACCCTCTATATTTCCAAGGAAGCTCAAGCGGATCATTTCATTAAAATTTGCCATGACGTTTATAATAATCTCCAATCCTACAAAGAGAATTCCTTTTATAAGCCGTCCATTTAATAATTGAGAAAATCCAGGCAGGGCTATACTCCATACTATACTCTCAATGATTTTATCTTTTTTTTTTATCGCTATACATCATTTGTTTTTTGCCAAGTCATTATGATCTGTTGCCAGAGGGGGCTGTTCCATCCACTCATTTTCTATCAGTAGATTCATTCCGTCTTCAGCTAACAGTCCTATTTCTGCAATCATTTTTGCGTAACTCGCCGCTAAATCCCTTCGTTGGCTTATCCCCATTGCCTCACCGTAATAACCAATAGCAGAAGAGAGTAGTGCAGTTACATGAAACAACATAAGTTTGTCTGAAAAAGGAGGAGTTGTTGAATCAGTCACCTCCGTCTCATATGTCCTGGGAACGTGTAAATTATCTTCGATTAACATAGAAGATAGTACTTTAAAGTGATCGTTACAGAGCTGCCTGGCCCGTTCCATGTAATTCCTGACTTCTTTGGATTCAGCTACTTGACTGAAGCCTAATTCAAGGACAGTCTTCACCATTGTTTTCTGCAAATTCAGATAGGTACCACTTATTTCTACTGCACTTATAGGTCTGCGTTTTCCTAGCCAACCTGTTAAGAAATTTTGTTTCTTTATAAACTCAACTTTTTGGTGATTGTTCAAACTAGGTGGTTTGCTAATAATACCTTTATGTGTAAGAACTTTAGTGGACCGATCATACAATTCCAACGTTTCCGTCATAACTCCAATAAAATATTCTCTCTGATCTTCCCGAGTGACATTGCCTATTGCACCTGCATATCTAGTGAGTCCATGAATAGCCATGATATGTAAATAAACAATGATATAAGTGTCTGAAAATAAAGGAGGTGCATCTATAGTAACATCTTCATCTGTAAATCCTTTTGGGATCGGATACCCTTCTGTTGTTAAAAATTCTCCAGCCTTTTGAAGGTGTCTTTCCGTTAGTTCAAGGGCATATTCAAGCACCTGAATAATATCTGTATCTTGAACATAATGAAGGAAATGGCGAAACATGCAACGGGCTAAGCTATCATTGACATACTGTGTCCAGAGGTTTGCGAGTTCTGATGAACTTATCTTAGTTTTATGGTGACTGATTTCCATTAAAATACCTCCTGTTATTGGTCTGAAATAGTTTATCCCAATGGACCTTGTTTAATGAGTAAATAAACAAACCCATCTTCACAAAATGCAAAGATGGGTTTGTCTACAATCCTACGTTGCTAACTTAAGGATTTTTGTGCTATGTAAGAAAAAATTAGGGGATATCTGCTTTCATTAACATTTCACCAAGGGGACGTCCGATTTTGTCTTATAACCATTTTGATGTTTCCATGAGAGCTTCGAAATTTGTACTCTTTTCAATGTTTATGTCTTGAAATATATTGACTGAAGAAAAGGAAGCACGGGAAACGTCCCCGTGCTTCCAAGCAGCCTAATGCAACCGCTATTACCTATTCATAAACTTCTTCATTTCCGATTTCTTCGGATCAATCGTAAACCTGTAGATCGGCAATTCCTGGCCAACTTCAGAAGGGACATAGTTAAAGCTTACATAACTGTCTACTGATTCTGGCTCAAGTGATAAAGATAATAGGTTTGTCTGAGGCTGTGCCGTCAAGAATACATAGCTGCCTTTCGGGAAAGTCACTTTCTCTTTTGTTACCTCTGTTTCCACGTCAACAAGCTGTCTGTCCTCGTACTCTCCAATATTGTCCTTTTTCGTGACGGTAAAGGACTCGGCAGGCAGTTTTACAACCTTAGGCAACGTAAAGGCTTTTAATCCCTGGTTTTTGAGTTTTTCAGCTATTTCCTCCTGACCGGGCATAAGCACGTTGGTGGTCGGTCTTTCTCTTACTAATGTTGGTTCTGCATCAGTGGCGCTGAAGTAGTTGACCGGAATGTCCTGCACCGTACCTGAGGCGATGTCGACCATTTCAAGGGTTTGATCGGCAATCTCTTTGTTTTTACTATCGATGATGATAGGATCATTGTCATTTGGAATCAGACCTTTTTTTACTAGATTCAGTCTTTCGGAGGCTACAAGGTGCTTAATTTGTCTTGCATGGTCGGCGGTTTGCGTAAGTATTTTCTCATGTGTAGCAATTTGTGCATTCACTCGTCGGGCAAAGTCTTCCCGGCCAATTCCAATTCCGCGGCTTTCTACAAAAAAGGAGAAAGAAGGAGCAAGCCCAAATGAATTGCCCCCTATTAAAGGGGCTGTAAGCTAGGTTGTACGATCTACTTTTATTCGGTTTCCGAAACATTTCCAATAGAATTGTAGAAGAATTTTCCTGAAATGTTAGAGATATCTTCTGAAAAAACAGTTCTTTTGTTGGGCATGGATGGGGATGGTTCTATTGGTTCATTGTGAGCTAGCTTCTGGTGAGGGGGGAATGAAGGGAGATAATACGGAGTTTCAGAGTGGATGGGGTTGTTTGGGTGCGACCGATTCAGACGGCGTAGGATGGGGGATTCGTTCATCAGGTTTATGGAGATTTGGAGGGAGAGGAGTAGTAGCGGGAGTTGGGTGAGGTGTGCGGTTTTGGGTAAGTGAAAAGGAAGCATGAGAACCGTCCCCGTGCTTCTTGGGAAAGCAAAATGAGGTTATAGGCCTGGTCTTTTTATACTACAAATGAAAAATTAACACTGAATGGAAATTTCGGAAGGATCGAAACTTAGGCCATTACTAGAGGTTACGAGGCGATTCAGCACGGATTCCCTGGCAGATTGTTCATCCTGCTGTCTTTTTCTGATCTTTGAACTCAGATCTATCTACCTATAGGCCTTTCCCAATAGGTTACAGGCATGACCAATGCTATAGTCAAAGTGTTAGAAAATTAAGAAAAAGGGGATGGAATAAGTAAATGAAGAGAAACAAAAAAATGTTAGTGTATGCATTAGGTACAGGCCTCTTGCTCGGTTCCGGAAATATCCCGGCAATTAATGTCCTTGCAGAAAAACCAACTTCAATGGAATCCGTACTTGCCAACATGTCTCCACAGCAGCTGGAAAACTATAAGCAGCTTCAGTCAGTGGAAAAACAAGGTCTCTACTTAGATCAAACGGTTAACCTTAAGAGTGACAGCCCGGTGAAAGTCATCGTACAGCTTGACCACCATCCTGAAAAAGTCGCTCAGTTGAAAGCGAAACTGGAAGGAAAGGACCTTGACGCTCGTGAAGCGAAGGCCCATGTAGAAAAGGATCAAAAAGACTTCAAAAATGAATTGGCCAAAATGTTCAAGGGTAAAAGCAATAATGGTTACAAGGTAGGCCAGGTGTTTAAAAACGCCATGAACGGTGTTTCCTTGGAACTTCCAGCTAATAGAATTGATGAATTAATCAATCTGGATGTGGTAAGAGCGGTCTACAGCAACGTCGACGTTCAAATCGATCCACCGGTTCCATCCGAGGCTCCTTCTAACAAATTAGCGGAAGAGTACATGATGGAAAGCCTTCCTTACTTAGGAGTCGATAAACTACATAATGAAGGGTTTACCGGCAAAGGAATCAAAGTGGGGGTCCTTGATACAGGTATCGATTATAACCATCCTGACTTGGATGAAGTCTATAAAGGCGGTTATGACTTCGTGGACAATGACAATGATCCTATGGAAGCAACGTATCAAGAATGGCAAGAGTCCGGTTTACCGGAATTCTCGAATGGCAATTCCTACTATACTGAACATGGGACTCATGTGTCTGGTACGGTTGCCGGTGAAGGTGATAATGAAAGTGAATACAGTATAAAAGGGGTTGCGCCTGAAGCAGATCTTTATGGCTACCGTGTCCTCGGACCTTATGGAAGAGGGTCGAGTGAAGGGGTCATTGCAGGGATTGATCGTGCCGTTGCTGACGGAATGGATGTCATCAACCTTTCTCTTGGAGCAGGTGTGAATGATCCCCTGTATCCGACTTCTGTAGCGGTGAACAATGCTGTTCTCAGCGGTGTGACGGCGGTCGTTTCGGCTGGTAATAGCGGAAGTGAATCCTTTACATTAGGCTCACCTGGAACCGCTGCACTTGCCTTAACGGTAGGCGCAAGTGATGTCCCGATTGATATTGCGACATTCAAAGGTCAATATGGGGCAGAAAGCGTCAATCTTCAGCTGATGGCCAGAAACTATAGTGATCATCTTGCAGATTTAGAAGATAGTAGTATGCAGCTTGTCGATGTTGGCCTTGCTGCCAGTAACAATGACTTTATCGGTAAGCCGGTAGCCGGGAATATCGCATTGATCAGCCGTGGTGACATTTCGTTTGTTGATAAGATTAAAGCGGCAGCAGCGCGTGGGGCTAAAGCCGTCATGATTTACAACAATAACGGTGAAGAAGGACACATCCCTCATTTCCTTGGAGAGGGAGTCGATTTCATTCCTACATTCTCCCTGACAAAAGCCGAAGGAGAAGCGTTGAAGGCAAGCATCCAGGAAGGTGAAACCTTCACCTTTAGCGATAGGCAAGCCATCACCACAGAGGGTGACCGCCTTGCCGATTTCAGTTCAAGGGGACCATCCAGAATGAATTATGATATCAAACCTGAAATTGTTGCCCCTGGTGTGGGAGTCCTATCAACGGTTCCTTCCTATATCAACGATAAAGAAAACGGATCGTATGAATACGCCTATGCGAGGTTATCGGGAACCTCGATGGCATCCCCGCATGTAGCTGGTATGGCAGCACTATTATTACAATCCAATCAAGACTTGGAACCGGCTGATGTGAAATCCATATTCATGAACACCGCGGATCCTATGAACGGAGATTACAGTGTCTATGAAGTCGGCGCCGGCAGGGTGGACCCTTATGAAGCCATTCATTCAGATATGAACTTTCAGGTCATTGATGAGACAACCACCCTCATGAATGGAGAAGAAATGAACATTGATGAGAAGACCGGGGGTATGAGCTTCGGATTTCAGTATATTGAAAAGTCACTGAGAGATCAGCGTACGATTATGATTGAGAATTCCGGTGAAGAATCGAAAACATTTAATGGTAGTGTGGAGTTTACCAATCAGTCCCATGACGCTTCCAAAAACGGAATCCATCTATCTTTTGATGAAAAAATTAAGGTGAAGGCCGGGAAGAAAAAGAAAACAAACGTATTCCTAAATATCCCTAAAACAGCTGAAGAGGGTTACTATGAAGGGTATATCCGTTATGTGAATGAGGAAAATCCATCTGAAGAATATCAAATCCCATTTGGTATCCGAATTTCCGAAGAAGGAATTGAATCAGTCAGAGCGTTCAACTTCTCGACGAAAGAGAATAATCAATTCGGAGCCTTGTTCAATTATACCCCAATGGATTTTACGTTGAAGTCACCTATGGAACAGATCAACGTCGTGTTGGTCGATGGCAAGACAAATAAAGAAATGGGACTGGTCGGGGTCATGGATGCTTCAGGAATCAATGAGGGACAGAGGATCATCATTAACTCTGCCTTTGCAGGTTACTATTACCCGTATGATGATAACCGTATATCAGTCAACCCTGCATTGGCACCGGAAGGCCACTACAAGCTAAGATTAGTGGGGACCAACAGTGAAGGGAAGACGTTCACGAAAGAAACGGATACATTCATTGATAATACAGCCCCGGAGTTTTCAAGTACATTGCCGACGGGCGTGTATGAGTATAAGGAAGGACAAGAAACGGTTCCATTCTCCATGTCCCTTTTTGATAAGACCATAGAAGATATGAAGAAGGCGGGACTCGAAGCATCTCAATCCAATAATTACATTGTCTACCATTATGGATCACCATTCCCAACAGGGGCATTGAATACGGATGGTGAAGGGAACCTTTCGGATGAAATCTTGATGAACCCGATTCTCAGCAGGTATCCTGTTGGGTTCTTCGCACACGACTCCGTCGGAAACTTCGCGCAGGGTGGACCAATTGTCAATAGTTTTGTAAAAGAAGGTACACAATATGCCACTGCTTCCATGGATAAAAAAGAAATCATGGCTGGCGATAAGCTGACGATGACACTCTCGTCTCATAATGTTAAACAACTTAAAGAAGGATCTTTCTCAGTAGATTATGATAGCAATCAACTTGAGTTGACGGACGTGAAGATCCATCCGGATTTCCTTGAATATGGTGCTACTGAGATTACGTATGACGACAAGGGAAAAAGCAGTTCTACAAGACACCTTGATGTTCAAGTGAATTTGGAGAATCCGGAAGCTGAAGTGAATGGGGACATTCCATTGGCAGAAGTTACGTTTGAAGCGAAGGATGCCAAATTTTATAGAATGAACTACGTAACTGCGCCGACCTTCTCAAGCAAGTATACAGACGTTAACGGTCAAACGACTAATTTAAAGGGATATTTTGAAGGACAATATCCGGAACTGCTGCGCAGCTATTCAGAGATAAGAGGGGACATTAAAGCCCAAGGATTCTTTGGTACCGACGGAAAATATGACAATGGTACAGACTATTCAAATGCTCCAGTTTCCATAAAGGTGACCGATTGGGAAGGCAACGTACATGACGGGGAAATGGTCCGTAACAATGACTTTGTAGCGAAGCTCCCAGTAACTGATAAGCCTTTCCAGATTGAAGTGAATATCCCTGGACACTTTCCGGTCAAATCCACTTTCACTATTTATGATCAACGTGAAGATAAGGTTGTCGGCACATGGCATGGCTTGCCTCTGCGCACGCAGGATGCCGGGGACATCAACCAGGACAGTGTGATTGATATCATGGATGCGATCGAGTTGAAAAACAGCTGGGGAACGGATGATCAAAACTCCGACCTGAATTTCGACGGAACGGTTGATGCGAAAGACTTCGAATTAGTCGAATACAACTTCCTTGAAGCAGATCCTGGCGTGGATTCTGCCCCGAAACCAATAGAGAAATACAAAGGAACGTCCTTAGAAGATATTAAAAATGAATTAGGTATTGAATAGAAAGAGGAAGGAGACAAAGGCACCCCGTGCCTTTGTCTCATAACTATTATTGAGTTTTCTTCGCGATTTTACTTTGCTGATTCTAACTATCCCTGAGTGATTTCTCGTGATAGTATCTGTTCAAGAAGAAAGAGCCGAAACTCCTGAAAATCGAAGGAATTTAAATTTTAACAATATTCAAAATTAACTATTTACATTCTTCTGAAAATTCGATAGTATTCAATGTATACAAAACTAATTGTTTTATGAATTTTTGAATGCGCATTCAATAACATGTTTCTTGAAATAAAGTGGGAGGTAACCATGAGTAATTATCAAGAAGAGAAAAGAGTTGTAAGACGTTACTTCGATGAGCTCGAGAAATCTACACCAGAAAACGTACATAGTGTCTTAAAGGAATTTACAGGTGAACATTATAGTTGGCAAGGAGTGTATCCCTTCCGTGAACAGGAGGGAGTTCAGGCAGTAGCGGAAACCTTTTGGGTCCCTTTATTGAAGTCCATAAAGAAAATGCAGCGACGTCAGGACATATTCATGGCTGGAACAAACGAAATAAGTGGTGAAACATGGGTCATGAGCATGGGGCATTTCATGGGCCTCTTTGATCAAGACTGGATGGGGATTCGACGAACAGGGAAAATGATCAACCTAAGATATGCAGAGTTCCATTGTGTAGAGGATGGTAAAATCACCAAAACGGGGTTATTCGTTGACCTGATCGGATTCATGATCCAGGCAGGAGTGAACCCGCTGCCTCCTTCAACAGGTACATACTTTGTTTATCCAGGTCCAAGGAATCATGATGGACTGCAATTCGAAGATGCTCCAGAAGAAGAAGGTGTGAAAACGCTGAATCTTGTCAATCAAATGGTCAATGATTTATCGGAATTGAATAAGAGTGGAGCCAGGGGGTGTCCTCCAGAGGTCTTGGAGCGAACTTGGTCGGAGGATATGATTTGGTATGGTCCTGGCGGGATCGGGGCAAGTTATACCATTCCGAGATACCAACAGCAGCACCAGCTTCCCTTTAGAAATGGTCTGAAGGATAAGGAATTCAATGGTCATGTGTGCCGGTTTGCTGAAGGACAGTTCGCGTGCTTCTTTGGATGGCCGAACCTTTCGAATACGCCAATAGGCGGATTTCTGGGGCTGCCAGGTGGGAATATTCGAGCTGACATGCAAGTGGTGGATGTGTATTACCGTCAAGGGGATAAGCTTTCTGAGAACTGGGTTCTGATCGATATCCCTTATTGGCTGAAGCAGCAGGGATTAGATATTTTCGAGCGTACACAAGGGATCATGAATCCGTCACTTTAAGGATCAGCTTCAAGGTTACGTACATGATCACTTCTCCAACGATATAACGGAGATAAGAAATAATGAATGCGTTTACAGTGCTTGAATCTCTGCCTATATTAAATCCATACATCTTCGTCTCAATCATAAGCCTCTTTAGAAAGGCAGTGGGTAGATCATTTTGCTTTTTTATGAATCCGCATTCAAAAATATGGATATGGGGGGTCTTAGTTCAATATGGGTTGGATTGATATGACGATTGTTGCCGTATATATGATTGCTCTGATCATTATGGGTTATAAACTGGGGAAGGGAAATCACACACAGGATGACTATTTTGTAGGCGGGAGATCTGTTGCTACATTCCCGATTGCTCTTTCCATAGCAGCCACCACGGTGAGCGCAAATGGATTCATCGGCGGCCCAGGGTGGGCGTATGGCTCAGGGTTAATCGCTTTTATGTTGAATTTTAGTATACCGATCGTATTGATTTTAACATTATCGATATTCCTACCGTTTTTCTACAATTTGAGGGTGACCTCAATCTATGAATATATCGAAATGCGTCTGGGAGGGAAAAGCAGACTTTTAGTAGTCTTTGGATTTATTGTATCAAATGTGATTCAAGTAGGTTCGTTCTTATTTATTCCTTCACTGGTCATCCAAACCTTCACAGGATGGTCACTGACGATTGTCGTTCCCATGGTTGTGGCAGTGGCGATTCTGTATACGTTACTAGGCGGAATTAAAGCGGTTATCTGGACGGATGCGATTCAGATGTTCGTCTTATGGGGAGGAGTCATTGCTGCATTTGTCATTATTTTGAGCAATTTAGATATTGGCTTCTTTGAGGCGATGAAGGTTGTGAAAGAAGAGGGGAAACTGGATGCACTTGATTTCTCGCTGGATGCGAAATTGGAGAATGGTGTATGGGTTGGCCTGATTGGCGGTCTGTTTATGTGGCTTAAATACTATGCCACGGATCAGACACAGACTCAAAGAATGTTCGCAGCAAAGTCGATCAATGAAGTGAAAAAGTCGATCTGTATCAGCGGATTTGTGATGAATATCATGTATTTTGTGTTTATGTTCATAGGAGTATTGCTTTTCGTCTTCTTTGACGGCAGGGAATTCGATAATTCCAACAACATTATGATTACTTTCATTGCAAATAACATCCCTGTAGGAATCTTGGGGCTGATCATGGCAGGGATTTTTGCAGCTGCCATGTCCAGCATAGACTCCGTACTAAATTCAGTTACGACCGTCTTCATTAAAGACATTTATGAAAAGTTCATCACGAAAGGAAAACCGGCTTCTCTAAAGGTTTCGATGGTCTTCACCCTTGTGTTTGGGGTATTGCTGATCGGATTTACCTTGATGGCATTCAGCGGTACGACCGCATCGATCTTGAAGACAGTGGGCAGCTACCTCTCGTACTTCTCAGGTTCGATACTGGCGATGTTTCTTCTGGCGATGTTCACTAAGAAAGCAAATGATAATGGAGTCGCAATCGGGTTTGTATTAGGAATCGTCATCACGACGTATATTGGAAATCTTGGGCTGGTGAACTGGCTCTGGAATTATCCGATCGGATGCGTGATCACTCTTATCATTGGTTACATTTTCAGCTTACTATTTCAAAAGAATAGAAGAATCGAATTGGAAGAATTCACGTTTAATGGTCAAAGAGCAAGGTTGATAAAAGAAGGAACTGTAACAGATGAAAACGGTCATTCCATTGTTCCGGGGGGCATGGACAAATACTCATATGCACTCATCGGATTGTTTATTGCACAGGTGATCATATTGGGGCTTATCCAGTTATAGGGAATGAGGCTTTGTCATTATCTGAATTTTTAATTATAATAGAATGTGAATCCGGATTCATCATTCTCGCTAGATTATCGGAATACCATAACAACCGGGTTTAATACACGAAGGCAACTTTTGAAAGGGTTTTGAAAAATGAAAGCCAGAATTAGCGCATATGATGTGGCGAAACAGGCAAGTGTTTCACAATCGACCGTTTCCAGGGTCCTGAACAATTATCCTCATATCAAGGAATCTACAAGAAGGAAAGTCCTTGAAGCGATAAAGGAATTAGGGTTTACAAGGGATGAGATTGCCAGAAGCCTTGCCAGTAATAAAACGAGAACCATAGGATTGATTGTCGGGGATATCACGAATCCTTTCTTTGCCGAATCAGCGAAAGTGATTACGGGAAAAGCACAGGAGATGCAGTATGATGTGATCCTTTGTAATACGAATCACAATGAAGAGAACCTGGATAAATATATTCAAACCCTTAAAGGGAAGCGAGTCGATGGGATCATCATTGCCTCTGCAGATAAAAACAATCAAAGAATCAAAGAATTATATGATCAAGGATTTCCTGTCATTCTGTTCAATAGTATCTTGGAACACGAGAAGGCGAATTATATAGCCGTCAACAACTACAAAGGAGCTAGACTTGCGGTGGAACATCTTTATCAATTGAACCATCGCCGCATTGGCTATATTGCAGGTCCTTCGAAGTATGTCACCACCCATTTGAGGAATTTAGGATACAAAGAAGCACTAGAGGACTTAGGGATTGTCGGAAACGATCAGTTTGTCTACAACAAAGAGTTTTCTTACGATGAAGTTTATCAGTTTACCAAAAAGTTATTAAAACAGAGTGACCGGCCAACAAGCTTTTTCTCTGCTTCCGATCAAATGGCCCTTGCCGTGTTAGATGCTGCAGCTAGTGAAAACATCAAGGTACCGGAAGAATTATCAGTCGTAGGATTTGATGATATTGATTTGGCAAAGAATCAATATATTGGACTCACCACCATCACCCAGCCGAAAGAAAAAATGGCAACCCTCGCCTTGGAAAAACTGATCTCCCTGATTGAAGAGGGCGAAGGGAAAGACGAAGGGTTTCAGATCATATTAGAACCCGATTTAATTCAACGAAAAACAACGGGAGTATGCAGGAACGAGAAAGGAGGATAAGAATTGAAGCACTTTGCTGAATTGAAAGGGAAAAGGGTCATGGTTACGGGAGGAAGTAAAGGCATTGGAAAGGATATCGCGCTCTCCTTTGCCAAACTGGGGGCCACAGTGGTGATTTCAGGGAGGAATGATGAAGCCCTGTCAGCTGCTGTCCTTGAGCTGAAACGTTACTCCCCCGATTGTTCTTATGTGAAGGCCGACATCCGGCATGTAGCGGACATTCATAAGATGGTGGATGAGGCTGCCGCTCATATGGGGGGACTCGATGTACTGGTCAATAACGCAGGAGTGAATATTCCTAAACCAGCCATAGAAGTGACGGAGGAAGATTGGGACTCAATCCTTGATACAAATCTTAAAGGAAGCTTCTTCTCCTCCCAGCGTGCAGCGAAGTATTTTCTTTCACAAAAAAGTGGGAAGATCATCAACATTGTTTCACAGATGGCATTCGTTGGCTATATCAAGCGGGCAGCCTATTGTTCCAGTAAGGGAGGGGCCGTGCAAATGACCAAAGCTCTTGCTGTTGAGTGGGCACCCTACAATATCAAGGTTAATGCAGTGGCTCCAACATTTATTGAAACCGAGCTCACATCCAATATGTTTGAAGATCAAGATTTTTATCAAGACGTGATCAATCGAATCCCATTAGGGAAACTTGCCCAACCTTCTGATGTGACAGGAGCGGTGTTATTTCTCGCTTCTGACATGGCAAACTTTGTAACGGGTGAAACCATCAAGGTTGATGGAGGTTGGACCGCAATTTAAAGAGTATCTTTTATTGCATTTTGAATGCGCATTCAAAAAGGAGGAATCAAGATGCCGAAAGTGGATGAACGAAAAGAGGAAAAAGTAGAAATGGATCGTCCTCTTCATCAAGCACCTCAACATGACAACGTATTCTATGGCGACTCAACCGAAGTGAACCGTGTTGGCTATACGGATTACAATGAATTTTCAAAGAATACAAAACGTAAACAAAGAATGAATGGATTCGACGAGGAGTATCTCGATTTTGTGGATTATATCATCAAGATCACCCATCGTATCTGGGAAGAAAAAGGGATCGGGATTATTTATCAAACCTATCATAATGATGTCACCATGCACGCAGGAACAACCCATATACAAGGTGTAAATGAAGTGGTTTCCGGGACCTTGCAGGCTTTGCACGCCTTTCCGGATCGAAGGCTGGTTGGGGAAAATGTCATATGGTCAGGCAATGATGAGGAAGGATTTCTCTCTTCTCACCGTATCGCATCGAGTGCCACCAACCTGGGGGATTCCTCATTCGGGCCTGCTACAGGTAAGAAAGTTTTCTTTCGAACCACGGTTGACTGCTTTGTCCATTCAAACCGGATCGTGGAAGAGTGGCTTGTACGAGACAACCTGTATCTAGTCAAGCAGTTAGGATTCGATCCAATAGAAGTGGCAAGGAAACTGGCACAGAATTCGGAGAACAAGACCCCGGCATTGCAATCCCACTTCGGTTCCAGCGGGACAATGGAAGGGCAGCTGATGCCACAAGTATACTCTCCAAAGTCAGAAGGTTTTGAAATTGGTGATTTTATTTTAGCCATGTACAACAAAGTATGGGAATGGCGATTATTTAACCACGTGAAGGACTTCTACTCGAGTCATGCGGTGGTTCATTATATTTGCAATAAAGATTTGATTGGCACCAGCCAGATCCAGGGAATGCTCGTCAGTTTGTTTGCCTCTTTCCCAAGTGCTAAATGTATGGTCGAGAGAGTGACCTGTAACGAGGGAGCCCAAAAGGGTGAATGGGATGTTGCCGTAAGGTGGAGATTGCAAGGGATTCATGAGGGGATTGGGTATTTCGGTCAGCCAAGTGGAAAAACAGTAGAGGTATTGGGGATTTCTCACCTGAAAGTGAGGAATGAGAAAATTGTAGAAGAATGGATGACATTTGACGGCTTGGATGTACTGAGGCAGATCTATCTGGGTACAGAGTCTAATGCTGACGATGCCGAAGCCGGAACATACGAATAAATCATCTTTCATTACTTAGTTTTGAATGCGCATTCAAAAAGGAGGAAATACCATGTCAGTACAAACGTCTATTCAGAAAGATCCTTCAAGTATAAATCAGGATTTTCATATGCCTGGGAATATCCGTTTCGGAGTCGACACGTTTTATTCCTTACCGGATGAGATTAAGAAATTAGAGGTTAGCAGAATCGTCATTATTAGTGATAAAGGTCTTGAACGGGTTGGAGTCGTTGAACGTGTACTGGAATTAGTGGAATCGGCAGGAATCGAGAGTAACGTGTTTACAGACATTGAAGGAGAGCCGACCTTTACTCTGGTACAAAAATCAGTAGAGTTTGTGAAGAAATCAGGAAGTGAACTCGTGATCGGCATCGGAGGCGGAAGCGCTCTGGATGTTTCCAAAGCGACGGCAGCTCTGGTGGATAAAGATGACGTGAGCCCGTATTTAAGTGGAGCCAAAACCATTGATTCCAGACAGGTCAAGTGCATTCTGCTTCCGACGACTTCAGGAACCGGATCGGAAGTGACGATGAATGCCATATTCGGGGATGAAGAGGAGGAAGTAAAACGGGGGATTGTCAGCAGGCATCTTCTGCCGGACCTCGCCATCATCGATCCTGCTCTGACACGCTCATGCCCGCCACGGGTCACCGCTGCTTCAGGTGTGGATGCTTTCACACATGCACTTGAATCGTATGTTGCCGTGAGAGCTACACCCTTAACGAAGATCTATGCTGAAAAGGCCATGAAGTTATTTAGTTCGAACATCACGAAGGCAGTTCATAACGGGAAAGACATGGAAGGACGTATCGGAATGAGTTGGGTAAGCATGTTGGCAGGAGTTTCGTTAGCCAATGCAGGTGTGGGGGCCGTCCATGCCTTAGCTTACCCCCTCGGTGGAAAGTACCACATCGAGCATGGAGTTGCCAATGCTCTCCTTATGCCGTTTGTTTTCGAAGAGACAGGGAAAACGTGCATGCAGGAAATGGTAGAGGTTGCAAACTATCTTGAATTAGGAGATTACTCAAAAAAACCACACCAGGCGCTTAAGGCAGTAGTGGGATATCTATATGAATTACTGACGAATCTTGACCTCCCCACATCATTAGCGGAGCTTGGGATTATGGAGGAAGATTTGCCTCTACTTGCCGGGCAAGCCTCACAGATTGATCGCCTTTTGTCCAACACGCCGTACCAATTGACCGAAAAGAAGATCTTAGCCATTTATCAAAAGGCATTCACGGGATACGAGAAAGGACGTGATGAAGGTTGCTGAAAAATCAACTCAAAAAGAAACTCTACATTGATGGCAGGTGGCAGGAAGCAAAGAACTATTATGAGTTGAAATCCCCATTCAGCGGAGACGTCATTGCCAGCGTCCCTTTGGCAGATGAACGGGAAGTGGAAGACGCCTTAGAGAGTGCACAATCAGGTTCTGAGAAAATGAAGCAATTGACTTCCTTGGAACGGTCGGACATCCTTGAGCGGGTTTCGCGACTTTTTGAAGAGAGATTTGAGGAAGCAGCAGAAATCCTTGCCATGGAATGTGCGAAGCCGATAAAGGCAGCTCGTGCTGAAATCGCGCGAACGATCGAAACGTATAAGTTTGCAAGCGAAGAGGCGAAAAGGATTCACGGGGAAACCATTCCGATGGATGCTGCCAAAAGTGGGAAGGGACGATTTGCCTTTACGATCCGTGAGCCTTTAGGGGTCATCGCAGCGATCACGCCCTTTAACTTCCCATTCAACCTTGTGGCCCATAAGCTGGGTCCCGCCTTTGCTGCCGGGAATTCAGTGGTCCTGAAGCCGGCGAATCAGACGCCTTTAAGTGCACTCCTTACAGCGGAAATTTTTGAGCAGGCAGGTCTGCCGGAAGGGGCGTTAAACGTAGTCACGGGGAGAGGCAGTGTCATTGGAAATCAGCTCGTAAAAGATCCGAGAGTGAAAATGGTCACCTTTACGGGAAGTGTAGAGGTTGGGCTTGGCATTAAGGAAAAGGCAGGGTTGAAAAAAGTAACACTTGAACTGGGTTCGAACTCAGCTGTCATCGTCGATGGGGCGGAGGATATGGATGCTGTCGTTGATCGATGTGTGGAGGGGGCGTATTCGTTTGCCGGTCAAGTATGCATTTCGGTGCAGAGAATATACGTGCAGGAAAAACTCTATGACTCTTTTGTTGATCAATTCATTGAAAGAACGAAACAGCTTGTGATCGGCGATCCAATGTCAGAAGGCACAGACTTATCGGCCATGATCAATCAAGGGGAGGCAGAAAGGATCGAAGAGTGGTTCAAGGAGGCAACAAAAGCAGGTGCGCACATCTTATATGGAGGAAAGCGGGAGGATGCCATCATACACCCAACTGTGATCACGGGGGGATCATCCACTTTATCCCTGAACTGCAAGGAAGCATTTGCTCCCATTGTCACGATCACACCATACGGTTCTTTGGATGAAGCGATCGGACTCGTGAACGATTCGGAATACGGATTGCAGGCGGGTATCTATACTACCTCTGTTCATAAAGCATTCGATGCCCTGCACCGACTTCAAGTCGGGGGAGTCATGATCAACGATATCCCTACTTTCAGAGTCGATCATATGCCATATGGTGGTGTAAAGAACAGCGGTACCGGCCGTGAAGGAATCAAATATTCCGTGGAAGAGATGACAGAACTGAAACTAGTGACATTTAAATTGTAAGAATAGTCAATAAATAAAATTTTGAATGATAGAAAGGGAGATTGCTATGCCGACAGAACAACCGAAAGTGAAACGATATGTATCCAATGAAAAGATGGAAGAAAACTGGATCGTCCGATTTGATGATCTAAAATCAAAAGCCATTCCTCTCATGTTTATTGATAGTATCATACCAGGTCATCAACGCCTGAATTACGCCCTGATCGGGGATACGGCCAGTGAAAATGATACCTATTCCCCTGAAATAACAGAACCACACGGGTTTCAAATCGGCATGGTGAAAGCACCTCCAGGGAATGGACCGGCTTACCATACTCATGACTACATCGAAGCGTTTCTTCCTCTTTCCGGAAAATGGCGTTTCTATTGGGGAAATAGTGAAGATGAGATCGAGGGTGAAACCATCATTGAAGAATGGGATTTAATTTCTCTGCCTCCAGGGTTATGGAGAGGCTTTGAAAATATCAGTGAGGATGATGCTTGGATCTTTGCCGTGCTTGAACAGCATGAAGTATTCAACGGGAAAGATCCATACTGGGCTCCACAGGTCGTCAGGAAAGCTGCGGAACATGGCTTCCATGCAGATCAATCAGGAAAAATGATCAAACCTGAGAATTTTTCAGCACTTGAGAAACAAATGGCGGAGAAGCTGAGGGCGGGAGAGAAATAGTAGATGAAGAAAGAAGCGTTAGTATTCTTACCGGGTACGCTTTGTGATGAGAGACTTTGGGAGCATCAGTTGGAACATCTGACTGATGTTTCCGATCCTTCCGTTTCAATGTTAACTGGAGCAGACACCATAGAGGGAATGGCTGAATCCGTCTTGAAGCATGCCCCTGAACGCTTTGCTCTAGCCGGGCTTTCACTTGGTGGGATTGTGGCAATGGAAGTCATCCGGCAAGCACCAGAAAGAGTGACCAGACTTGCCCTATTGAACTCGAATCCACATGGCCCCAAGCCAGAGCAGTTGGAAAGCTGGAAGAGCCTTATGTCAAAAGTGGAATCTGGGCAGTTCCAAAGCATAGTAGAGGAAAAGTTGTTACCGAATCTCATTCATCCCGGCAGGCAGGAAGATGACCAGTTGGTATCAACCATAAAGGATATGGCGGAGAGAGTAGGACCAGAAGGATATGTGCAGCAATTAATGGCCGTTTCTACGCGTTCTGACCTTCGGGAAGGCTTAAGGCAAATCAACGTTCCCACGCTCCTTTTAGTAGGAAGGGAGGATCAGGTTTGCCCCTTGTCCTTACATGAAGAAATGCAGGCAACTATTTCAGAGTCCCGGTTAGTTATCGTAGATGATTGTGGCCATTTAAGCAGTTTGGAGCGACCGGAAGAAGTGACGGCTGCTTTACGCAACTGGCTGATTGAGTGAAAGGGTGTAAAGTAGGGAGGTAATTTCATTGATCAATCGTGTAAAGGATAAACTCAGAAGCGGGGAAAGAGTACTTGGAAGTTTCATTGGATTCTATTCTCCCAACTTCATTGAAATGATCGGGTATGCCGGATTTGATTTCGTGGTTATAGATGATGAGCATGGGGCATTCAGTTCTTCTGAATTAGAAAACATGATCCGGACAGCCGAATCAGTGGATCTAGTACCCATTGTCCGAGTCTCATATGATCCGTCCAGTATCCAGAAGGCTTTGGATAGAGGGGCCAAAGGGGTACAAGTACCGATGGTCAATTCAAAGGAAGATGCCATAAAGGCTGTGAAAAGGGCGAAGTTCCCCCCTTTAGGAACCAGGGGTGTCGCTTATTCACACAGGGCGGCGCGCTATGGAAATCAAGGAGGGAAGGCATTCTTAGATAGCTCCGATGAAAACATCTTGGTCATTCCACATATAGAAACCCTTGAAGCGGTGGAGAATATTGGGGAGATCATGGGGGTCGAAGGTATCGATGTTCTTTTCATCGGTACAACCGACCTATCGGTTGATATGGGATTTAAAGAAGAAGGTGCCAACCATCCTGAAGTTCAAGGAGTCATACGAAACTTGTATCAAACAGCATCAGAAAATAACGTTGCGATTGGAACGGTTGCGGCTGATAGTACAGGAGCGCAGCAAGCTTTTGAAAAAGGGGCAAATTATGTAGGGGTTGTAGCGAATTCAGTGATTCTTAAGGCGCTTCAGATAGTGGTAGAAGATACTAAAAGAGTTGGAAATGAAATGACCAATAGAGGTATTAGAAAGTAAAAAAAGAAATCTTCACCAAACTCGTAAAATAGATGGGGAAGAATGATGCTTTAGTGACCTTAATATGTTGGGAAAAAGGGAGGGTTCTCGTGCTTACGAATAAGGAAGCATGAGAACCCTCCCTGTGGTTTTTTTCTGCGCATGTCTCCCAACCAGTGGGGCAGGCAGGGACCGAATCTCGTCCTTCGATCCAAGGCACCTTTCTCCCCGACTTACAGAAATTTCTTCAAAGCCATATGAAGACTGGATGTCACAGTGATGTCCGAAGAATTGATTCCGAGATGGGTCATGGTCTGGGCGATCTCGGGTCTTATTCCGGATAGGATGGTTTCGATTCCGATGAGGGATAAGGCATCCATTACCTTGAAGATGCGGTCTGCTACCATCGTATCAATGATCGGAACGCCGGACAGGTCAACCACCAGGTATTCTAAGGATAATTCGCTCCCTCTTGAGAGTGCTTTATCCATCAGTTCTTGGGCTCTTTCGGTGTCGATGTCACCGATCAAAGGGAGTATGCCGACTTGATTGGTTATTTTAATCACCGGGATGGATAATTCTAATGCTACAGCTTCTGCAGCGTTGATCCGTGTATAAAATCTTCTTGTATACGACATGCTCAGCCAATGTACGGCCTTGTCCACCACTGCGTCAAAATCTGAAATCAGGTTATAGAATTCATCGAATGTCAAGTTGAAAGCGGAAGCTTCCTCTTTTATGATTTGTCCGATTAAATTTCGGTAATCTCTTACTTCGTCCAGAGCAATCTCCAATGGAAGGTTGAAATTCACGAGTGTATCGACTGCCTCTGATCCCCACTCCTGTAATTGCTCGAAGGCCGTATCCAAGTCACTTTCGATCGATTTTGCATAAATGTCAATGATATTCTCACGCCAACTATGAAGCTTCGATTCTATGTTGCTGTATTGGCTTGATCTCAAATTGTCCTTTTGAACGATAAGCTCTTGCTTTTGACTCAATACTTTGTCACAGATAGCTTTCGTGTATGTTCGTTTACCTTGATCGATCATGTACTCATCGTCTCTCCTTTTTGCTGTAGTTTCCAATTATATTTTAACATATTCAAGAGTGAGAGTTGGAGCATGAACGATTGAGCAGAGCCAGGGGACAGTTCTAATGGCTTAGAACCTAGTTGATAAAAAGTGAAGGAATTAGGGTGTTTGTGAGGGAGAAGCAAAGGGGATCGTGAAGTAAAGTGGCGGTTTTGCCACTTTTCTGAGTTCATAAAGGAAGCGCGAGAACCGTCTCTGGGCTTCTCGTTGAATCTAGGGATATGTCTAAAAGAGAGCTGTAGATCATCAAACCATTCTAATTAAAACCAGAACGTTGGTCTAAGAAGGATTAACGGCCATTTTTGTTGAATTTTTTATTGAATCAACCGTTAATGGAAGAAGAAATATCGACTAAGGGGTTAATAAGTAGTTAGTAACACCAAAGAGTTGCAGTCTTAGAGATATGAAAAGTGTTACCACACAATGATAAGGAGTTGAAGATATGAAGTTTCTGCTCACATCTGCAGGCGTCAATAACAAACGTATTCACGAAGCGTTGGTTGACATGCTGGACAAGCCGATTGCCGAATCCACAGCCCTGTGCATCCCCACCGCGATGTACGGACACCCCTGGGTCGGCCCAGGCGTCAAAGCATGGGAGTTCATCAGTGGCAATTCCGGGAATCCAATGGTCGAGCTGGGCTGGAAATCCGTCGGAGTGCTGGAGCTCACAGCGCTGCCAAGTATCGACGAAGACCGGTGGGTGCCGCTGGTCCGGGAGACGGACGTCCTGCTGGTCTCAGGCGGGGACGCCCTCTACCTGAACCATTGGATGCGGCAATCGGGGCTTGCGGACCTTCTGCCGTCCCTGCAAGCAGTCTATGTGGGAATGAGTGCCGGGAGCATGGTGATGGCACCGAACATTGGTGATTCCTTCGTTGGCTGGACTCCCCCCGGCGGTGGCGATGATGCTCTCGGATTGGTCGATTTTTCAATCTTTCCCCACCTGGATCACGAAATGCTGCCGCATAACACCATGGCTGCCGCAGAGAAATGGGCTGCTGAAATGCAGGGTCAGGCATATGCGATTGATGACCAAACGGCCATCAAGGTGATGGGCGGAGCTGTCGAAGTGATCTCTGAAGGGAATTGGAAATTGTTTTCGAAGGGATGAGGGGAGAGTGGGAGCTGTCTCCACTCTAATCTAGACTGACAAATAATATACAATTAGCAGGTATGCACGTAAAAGAGTTGGACCTGCTATTTTTTATATTGGCAGGGCAATCCTCGAAGCAATCTAGATGAAATGTACCAAGTAGCCTCGATTTCGCCATATCAATAGATTAATTATGATAGTATTGAAAATAATGGATATTCCATTTGCGGAAGGGTAGGCGGGGAGAAACAAGGCATACTCTCACTATGGAATCGACTAAGGAGAAAATGTAATGAATACAAGTAAGATGTCAAAGGTAAATTTAGTCCAGTTTGACAAGAAAGATATCCCGGGTTTAATTGAACTGTCTGAATCAGTGGGGTGGGACTATGATGAACACGAGATTGGTACAGTTATGTCATCTGGTAAAGTATTCGGCCATAAGAATACTGAAGGGGAAATTGTTTCAAGTGCCGCCATCATCCCCTATGAAGCCAATTTCGCCTCCATTGGTATGGTAATAGTCAACAAAGAGTATAGAGGGATGGGATTAGGAAAAGAAGCGACACAACAATGTATGAATTCCATTTCAAGTGACATTGCGATCATGCTGATTTCGACTGAAGACGGGAAGCCTCTCTATGAAAAAATGGGGTTTAAAATCGTTGACCGAGTGCACAAGTACATATGCGACACCTATTCAAATTCTAATCTACCCAATCGAACAGTTACCATCGAACATTATAAAGAGAGCGACTTACATAAAATAATTGAGTTAGATGAAGATGCTTTTGGAGATAAGAGAAGCAACTTTCTTAAACATAGAATCAATCAATCCGAGGAATGTGTAGTAGTGAAAGATTACATAGGGAACACTATAGGTTTTGGATTATCTATATTAGGACCTATTAATCTGATAATAGGACCTATTGTGGCACCGGATGCTCAAGTAGCATCAATGATTCTAGATAAGCTGACTATTGGGCATCAAGGCAAATTAAGGATCGATATACCATCAGGTAATGAAGTATTTATTGAAGCCGTTGAGAAATGCGGGTTTGTAAGCGTGAGTAATCCATCAATTATGATATTTAACTCAACTGAGATGCCCCAGAGAAATGGTGAATTATTTGGAATTGCCGCTCAGGTGTTTGGTTAAAAGACTTAGATATTTATAGTTTTCTCATTTGAATGTCGGCGGTTTCTTTATTTAGTTAAAGGGCAGGAATATTGAAGAAAGCATGTTATATTAGAAGCAAAGATAAAGCATTAGAATTCTTTATAGAGGGAGTTAGAGAGAAAATTTCATGGGGGAAATAAAGGCTTGGGCGAAAAGATTAAAACAACAAATCTTTGTACTATACTTATCTTATAAAGATGAAAGAGTACCTTGGTATGCTAAATTATTTACTGCTTGTGTAGTGGCTTATGCGTTTAGTCCGATTGATTTGATACCTGATTTCATACCGATACTTGGTTATTTAGATGATGTTATTATCGTTCCAATAGGTATAATGTTTGCATTAAAGATGATACCTAAAGAAGTAATATCAGAATGTGAAGGTAAAGCAAAAGACATGATGAAAAATGGTAAACCGAAAAATTGGGTAGTAGGCTCACTCATCATTTTGTTATGGAGTATCATTATGTTGTGGGTTATTTTAATGGCTTATCAGATATTCAGCTAAAGGGAGCTTTAACGGAACAAGAAGATGACATAGACATAAAAAACCAGAGCCAAATAGGTCTGGTTTTTTTGCTGTTAAATAAGTGTTATTAGCACTGCTATTTCTGCTGCTAATTCGGGTGTGAGTAAGGTTTTCTCTCCTTAAGCGGAACCTCTTAGCTAAAGACAAGTCTACTTTAAAGTGAGCCTATCACGGTCCCTATGGCTCTTGGAAAGCTAGAAGAACACCTATGAAAAGGCATGTAAACTAATCATTTTCATTGATCTTACCATCGTTCCCCTTGTCACTGCCCGTAGCATTATTGATTACTTGAGAAACCAAGTTTAACCCCTGATCCATCGCATTCATTGCATCTGCTTTTTGGCCGATATCTTTTGATTTTTCTTGTTTTTTCATTATGGTCGCCTCCAATAGCTAGGATTAGTCGTAAATCAATTCACCTATATTCATTATGTTCACCGTACGATTAGGATATTCATGAATCGAGTAGGCCTATTTAACGTAAGAACAGAATTCAAATGATCTAGAATTCGAGTCTTCGGCAACAGGGGGCGCTCAACGAAAAAAGTGTCACTCTCTTTTGGTTGAATTCTTATAATGAATGAGATCTAACCATATGTAAGGAGGATTCAAATGGAGAAAAGAGTTCAGTTTGACTTTGAAATAGATTTTACAAATGGCGGAGGGATACAAGGGCAGGAATTCCGCCTTGATATTGATGGAGATGACATCTCTGATCAAGAGCTGGCTGAATATATTGTGGAGGATATGAGGTTATTGATGGTTGGCGAAGTGAGAATATTGAACAAAAAAATCATTCATGAAAAGCATAAACGAAGGTCTGTTTAAGAGAAGAATGGGGGCGGTTCGGGTGCTTTCAGACTGAATGATCGATATATACCCCGGCTACCATAATAAAGAAAATTCGACACGGAGGATCGATTTTGTCCCGATTTGGATCAATTCCACAGCAGAAGGGATTCCCTATAAGGAATTTCACTCCAATTCCGGTCCTCTTTATCACTCAAGGAACGAATCTAGCTAAACGAATGTCCTTTTCCGTTGAAAAAAGATAAAAAGAGGACCGATGGACATCTATTCAAACATCAATCCGGATGATCGATGGGAGCCCTCCCCGGTTCACTTTGATTTGACCTTGAAAATTACGCCTTTTCCCGATTGGGATCAGGCGTTTTTTTGTACGTTGGAAAACTTAAGGTTGCGTTAAGCTTCCGTTAAGTTTCTTGTAAATGTTTCCCACTATAATACATAGAGAAGAATTCTTCATATTAATTAGAGTCGATCGATTGATACGGCAGATTCAACATGATTTATCTGCCTTGACCAATAGAAAGGTAACGTCAAACTAAATGAAACATAAAGAGACTTATCGTGTAATAGGTATCATCGCAATGTTGTTCGGGATCGCGCTGTTGTACTTGATGAATGAGAAGCAGCCGATCAAGGTCGCTGTACTGGACAGCGGAATAAATAAAGACCATCCGGCATTGAAAGGAAAGATCCATCAATCATATAATGCCATCCAGCCGGATCAGCCGATTGAAGATCATTATGGTCACGGGACGCCCATTGCTGGCATCATAGCGGCTGAGGATACGGGAGGCGAAATGAGCGGACTCGCTCAACGGGTGTCTATATATGATGTGAAGGTTTTAGATAAGAAAGGCTACGGGAAGGTAGCCGATTTGGTGAGAGGCATCCACTGGTGCATCGAAGAGAAAGTAGACATCATCAATATCAGTTCCGGTTTTCAAGTGGATGACCCTTCTCTTAAGAAAGCCGTTGATAAGGCGCTTTCTTCCGGGATTATCATCATAGCGGCAGCAGGGAATACACTGGGGCAGGAGGCTGACTATCCGGCACGGTATGAGGGGGTATGGTCCATCACATCCGTAAACCCCAACCTCGTCCGATCTACATTGGCGGCAAGGGGAAAAGTGGATTTTGCCGCAACTGGGACAGAGGTTCTTTCAATTAATAAGGAAGGGGACTTCGAACCTTTCAGCGGTACCTCCTTCGCCGCAGCCCAAATATCTGGATATACTGCCCGTATACTGGAGCGTGAATCCCGTATGAAGGGAACCAAGGACATTTACAAAATGCTGCAAACAGAAGCGATCGATTTAGGCGAAGCAGGACCTGACCAAGACTATGGACATGGTTTGGTTAGAATAAAATAAAGAGGTGCGCTCATTGAAAAAACTACTAGTAAAAAGTTTGATTATCACATTGTTGTTCTCCATCCTCCCACAAGGCAGTTTGGCCGCAACAGAGGATAACGCTCCACCACAAGGAATCGATTTAGAACAAGCTGAAAGGTCACTTAGTGAGGAACATGATGTCGACCTCTCAGAACAGGTGAAAGTAGAGCTTAAAGAAGACAGTGACGAGAAACTTGTCATAGATATGAAAGTGGATGAAGAAGATCTTAAAGTGGATACTGAACTGACCATGGACCTTGAGAGCCAGGATGCCGTGATCACAGGCAACATTGTGGATGAATCAGGGAAGGAATACCATGAGTCCTATCATGTTGTCTTCCACGAAGTAGACGATGAGATCCTGATCGCTACCCTGATTGATACCGAAACAGGCGAAGAGTACGAGATCAACTCTACTACTCTACAAGCTTCGGTTATTCCCATTATCGTCGGTGTTGTATTACGACTCGGTATCAAGTATGCTATTAAAAAGTTTGGAAAAACAGCCGTAAAGAATGCTTTGAAACAAAGCCTGAAGAAAAAATGGAGTGCAGACGATCTAAAATCACTTCCAAAAGCAGATCAAAATGACATCAAAAAAATGTACGGCACGGCGTCCGATGCCTGGGATTTCTTCAGTGCCCAAGTCTCCAGTCATAGGGAAGTTTCACCTGGAGTATTTGTCGGAAAAGACAAGAACGGGGTCACCTTTACATATAGGAAATCTTCTAAATCAGGGCCTCCTACCATCGATATAAACGGAATAAAAGGCGTTAGAAAAATAAAGTTTCTTTAGGGAAAGAGGGAAAAAAGTGGAGAGATTTCAAAAAGCAGAGGACATTTCCCGGTTAAAGGAAGCATTCCATAGAGTATTTAAGAAATCGGATCCATTTGGAGATCCATTTCAAGAAACCCTCAACGAAAGGGTGCTGATCTTCCCAACTAACGGATATTATCTTCAGGAAAATCAGTTCCATGCTCTGATGAAAACCTTGGTACAGGTTGGACAGGAGACCTTCTTCGTATCGGAGTCGGAAGGTGATTCTTTTAATCTTTCACAGGACTTTCACTCGGAGCTGGCACCACAACACTGGGTCGCCGGGAATACCATGGCCTACGAAGACTATCAGGCCATTCCACTTGTGGTCGAGAATTCCCTCTATTCGCCCCATGGAGAATGGGGCTTGCAAGTATCTCATGAGGATCACGCAATCCTTGCAGGGACTTCAACATTCATTGATGCCTTTAAAGAAGCATATCCTGAATGGAAAGAGGACACAGAAAAATTCCTTCAACATTGGGTAGGTGTAAATAAGGAATACTCTACAGATATTTCGTGGATTCACGATTTTTTAAAACCATTTTAAGCATCATTAAAACCGGCCAAGTTTGTTCTGGCCGGTTTTGCTGCTTTGTTTTCGTGAAAGCGAACGAAAACCCTTCCCGTGATTCTACGAACTATGTAGGCCTCTGTTTATTATCCACCCACGTATTACAACTTAAAGCAAGGCTTACTTTTATTAAGTGTCTCCTCTTTTATAATTTATGATAAATATGGTGGACAGACTTGTAATGGTCATCAGGCCCATTTGAAAAGGGCTTGGTTTAACATTTATAAGTATGATAGTTAACGATATCACAAAGAAAGAAATACCGTAGACTAATCGTTTTCTTAAACTCATTTCCATACCTCCTGACTGATATAGAACATTGGTTTATTCATATTTTTTACCCGCAAGGTCGTGCCTGGTTTGATATTTGATAGATTTTCATCTTATCTTAACGCTTCGTAATAATTTCTTTCGCCAGTCTATTATCAGGATCTAATTCAAGCATCCTTCTCGCCGTATCATACGCTTCCTCTTCACTGACTACTTTATCGGGGATATGATGCAAGAATAACAGATTGGATAAATACCTGATATCTTGTCGGTCTGTTAATTCCACACATCGCCTTGCATGATAAAGGGCAGCGTAATAAGCACCGTCCAGGTAACTTAGTGGAATCGCCATCAATCTAAACGCCATTTCATGTAACTCAACGTTTTCCTCTTCGACTAGTAAACTCATGATGAATGCGTAATTCGTTATACTTGAATCCTTGAAGGCGTTTTCCATCAGTTCTTCATCAAGTTCTGAATAGGAAAGTTCATTCATCATTTCTTTTGCCTCTACAAAGTGTCCTTTTATGATGAACTCATTTAATTTGTTTGTCATGTTCATTACCCACCAAACTACTTTTTTTAAAATGGCCGGTCATATATTTGAAGGACCATTAACTAATTTATTGTACACAACTTCCTTAACTCCAACCTTAAAGCAACCTTAAATTAACCATAAATCTCAAAAACCCTTGTAACTTTCATGATAAAATAGGATGGAAATTTGATTTTACAAGACTGGGAGTAACGGTATGGCAGAGTTAATTTATATAGCGGAAGATGATGTGGATATTAACCGATTGATCAGCCTTCATTTGCGGAATGAGGGGTATCAGGTGGAGCAGGCGTATGATGGAGAAGCAGTGATCCGGAAATGCAGGGAGAAGCGGCCGAGCCTTCTGATCCTGGACCTGATGATGCCGAAATTGGGCGGGTTTCAGGTGATCAAGGAAGTTCGGAAGTGGTGCAAGGCTCCGATCATGCTGCTGACAGCGAGGGCGGATGATGCAGACAAAGTTCTGGGATTTGGGCTGGGGGCAGATGATTATGTCGTGAAGCCCTTCAGCATGGTTGAGCTTGTATCAAGGGTGAACGCGCAGATCCGGCGGTATACGGATTATAGTGTGGTGGAGGAAGAAGGGGTCATTCGCAACGGATCGCTCGAATATGATCCTATTAATCAAACGGTGACCAAGGATGGGGAGCGGCTTCTGTTGACCCCGAAGGAGACAATGCTCTTATCCATCTTCATGAAGAATGTGAACCGGCTGTATTCGAAGGCCCAGCTGTATGAGCTTGTATGGAACACGGACTACATCGGTGACAGCAATACGATCATGGTCCATATCAGTCGGATCAGAGAACAAATCGAAGCAGATCCTAAATCCCCGACGTACATCACGACGGTGAAAGGGCTCGGTTATCGGATGGAGAATCATGAAGACTAATCCGATCCTCCTTAAAAAATCCATTTCCATCACCAAGCAGTTTTTTATCAACTATGCTTTATTGTTCATCATTCTACTCGGAGTGGGGACGTTCACCCTGGTGGCAAACTTTGTATATGTCGAGACCGTGTATGAGGATTTGGATCAGGAATTCCTTAAAGGGACGTATGAAGATGCGAAGAAATCTGGGATGAAAGCGGCATTCAAGAAGAATGAGCTGCCGGATCATGCGTACCTTGAAATCGTCAGTACCGATTATAAAGTGACCGATCAATTCAATAGTCCTCACAAGATCGGGTTTACCTATGGATTGAATGAATTTCTGAAGAACACCGATACGTACGATACGGATTTATACATACCTGAAAACGGTGAAGAGTATCTATTGCTCTATTTCCCCGCAGATGACTATTTCCAATTGGATGATGTGTTCTTCTTCACCATCTTCTTCTTCATCGTGTGCTTGATCGTCATCCTGTACTGGTACGTGAAAAGAACATCCGTCCAGCTCATTCAGCCGATCCAAAAGCTTCTGAAGGGGATCGATTCGATTTCAGCAGGAAACTATGGAGAAAAAATCGAGTTCGAGGCGAATCAGGAATTGAACCAGTTGAAGAATAACATCAACCTAATGGCACAGACGATTGGCACGGAAATCGCCTTAAAGGAAAGGTCCGAAAGCCTGAGAAAACAGCTCATCCTGGATATCTCCCATGATCTGAAAACCCCACTTACCAATATACAGGGATACGCTGAAACGTTGACCAGCCTGACGAATATGAGTCGTTCTGATCAGAAGAGATATACCGATATCATCGTGTCCAACAGCAAGAGAGCAAATCGGCTCATCCATGACCTGTTCGACTTGTCCCATTTGGAAATAGAGTGTGATTCGGTTTCCCTTAAGGAAAAGGATATGGCCGAATGGCTCCGTACCATGCTGTCTTCTTTTGTAGTAGAGTTCGAAGAAAAAGGGATGGAGTATCACCTGGATATTACCGAGGATCCCCTGAGGGTAAGGTTCGATCGATCCAAGCTTGAGCGTGCGATTACGAACATTCTCCATAATGGGATGGCGTACAGTGATGGCTATCTGTCCATTTCACTCAAGCAGCAGGAGAACCAGGCCGTGATGACGATCGAAGACAAAGGGATAGGGATCCCCGCCGACTACCACGAAAGGATCTTCGAGCCGTTTGTGAGGATGGACGAATCCCGGAATGGCGAGACAGGGGGAACGGGACTGGGGCTTTCCATTGCGAAGAAAATCGTCGAGCAAAGTGGTGGGACCATTGAGTTGGATGGGACTTATGAGGACGGTTGCCGGTTTGTGGTGAGGTTTGCGGGTCTTGAGGACGGTTCTGTCGCTGCGGGCTGACTTGAAAAGGAGCATGAGGACCGTCCCCGTGCTTTCCCATGACAAGGAATAATCATTTTATTATCGTAATAAAAAAACGAATACGATTCTCACATTCGTATAATTCTAGGGACACGGGGACAGGTACCTTGTCCCACTATTGAATAAGAGCCAACGTACCTATCCCTGCGGCTCCTTTCAAAATTTTTCTAAATATTCCTTGATAGGAATATTCCTTTTGGAGTATATTAGGGATATGAAAACCATATTACATGCTCTCGCCGAGCCAAATCGCCTGCTTATAGTTGAACTTCTGCGTGATGGACCCCTTACAGTGGGGGAAATCACTGACAAACTACGAATGAACCAGCCGCAAGTTTCTAAGCATCTCAGAGTATTGAATCAGTCAGGTCTCGTCGAAGTCCAGCCAATTGCCAATCGACGTTACTACAAGCTAAGGCCTGAGCCTTTTAAAGAGTTGGATACGTGGGTGGATTCTTATCAACACCTATGGAACGAGCGATTTAATCGTTTGGATGAGTACCTGCAAGAAGTAAAACGAAAGGGAGTGGATGAAGATTAACCGGAAGTGGGTCAGTCATGTTCATAGGGCCATGTCTAGAGAAGAATGGAAACATAGTTAGAAAGGCAGAAGGAGTTAAGGATTCTCTGAAGAATACTACTATCGGTTCCTTTTTTATAGGGCTATTGAGGTTTAAGGGCAACACGTCTTCACATATGTACGTTCATTTGAAATGGAGGAGGAAACGAAATGTCCAACAGCAATCAAATGTTTTCCAGAGTGGAGGAAAACCGGGTGCTTGTACTGGAGAGGGTGTTCGATGCACCGCGTGACCTGGTGTTCAGTATGTTTAAAGAACCTGATCATCTAAAAAATTGGTGGGGACCAAGAGGCTGGGAGTTACCTGTATGCCACGTGGATTTCCGTCCAGGCGGTGTCTGGCACTACTGCATGAAGTGCGTGGATCAAAGCCAGGGTCAATTCTACGGGATGGAATCTTGGGGGAAAGGTGTTTACCAAGAAATCATCGAACCGGAAAAGATCGTCTACGTCGATGCTTTCTCGGATGCGGAAGGCCATACGAATGAAGACATGCCATCAACGGAAGTTACGCTTGAATTCATCGATATGGGCAGCAAGACGAAGCTGATCAGCCGTTCTGTTTACTCTTCAGAAGACGCCCTTAAGACCGTTATGGACATGGGAATGATACAAGGCATCACAGAAACCTGGGATCGCTTGGAAGAAGCTCTTCAGTTGCTAAATAAGTGAAAAATACAGAGTGAATGTATTCTAAAGGAGTGGAGCAATCAATGATTAATAAGGTCGGTCAAATTATGGTGTACGTTGATAACCAAGATGAGGCAGTACGTTTTTGGACAGAAAAAGTAGGATTTAGCGTAAAGGCTGAGGAAGATAATGGTCAAGGAATGAGATGGATTGAAGTGGCGCCAACAAAGGAGGCCGAAACAAGCATCATTCTGCACAATAAGGAATTCGTGGCAAAAATGTCACCTGGAATAAATCTTGGTACCCCTTCTTTAATGTTCTTCACCGATCAATTTGATGAATTATATACCGATTTATCCAACAAGGAGATCAAAGTGGGCGAAATTGTCAATATGCCTGCCGGCAGGATATTTAACTTTGCCGATGATGAAGAAAACTACTTTGCCGTCATGGAACAAAAGTAAGCGGGAAGCATGGGGAGGGTTCTGCTGGTTCAACCTGACCGAAAAGGAAGCGCGAGAACCGTCACGGTGTTTCTTAAACTGTGGGAACAAACGTACGAACTGAATGATCAATCAATAAAAAAGAAAACAGCTGGCTTAGAGGGAAGGGCCAGCTGTCTCTTTGTATCTGATGGAAACAATGAGAACTGCGATCAAGTGATCTGATGGAGTCTCCTATTGCAAATGTCGTAGTTTATCGGGATTAGCAACCGTGTAAATCGTCTGGATTTGATTGCCGCTGAAGGCAAAGGAGTACACATATTGTAATTGGTCATCAATTGTTAAGATCAGTCCTGGTAGACGGTTGACAGATGTATAGTTGATGGTGAACTTACCTGCATACATTTTCATTAGGTTTTGGAGCAATTGAACCACTCTGAAAGCACCCAGAATTGGGACTTGTGCAGCTTTTACTTTGCCGCCGCCATCCGAGTACATTGCGACATCTTCACTGACAAGTTCCAATAATTGATTTACGTTTCCATTTAATATGGACTGTACAAACTCTTTTATGGTAGATTCGGCCATTGAAATGGAAGGTTGTTTCTTAGGAGCGTATCCCATGCTTTTCTTCGCACGGTGAAAAATCTGCCGGCAGTTTGCATTGCTTTTTCCTAGGATTTCAGCGATATCATCATACGAGTATTGAAAAACTTCTCTAAGCAAAAAGACGGCTCGTTCTATGGCATTTAGTTGTTGTAATAATAGTAGATAGGCGGTAGAGAGGGACTCTTGTTGAAGAAAGGCTTGGGAAGGATCGTTAGTTGAATTCTCAACTTCAAGCAACGGCTCGGGGAGCCACGGTCCAACGTATACCTCACGTTTCTTGGCGGATGACCGTATTAAATCCAGACAACGATTGGTGACGATCTTACATAGATACGCTTTTTTGTTTTCGATTTGATCGCGGTTGGGAAGCTGATTAAAGGTTATAAACGCTTCCTGGACAATATCCTCTGAATCCATCACGCTGCCTAACATACGGTAGGCTAATGAAAAAAGCAAAGGTTGATAGGTTTGATAAAGTCCTTCCATACTCATCTTTTGATTTCCTCTCTGGTGTTTAGTAGATGTGAAACGGCTCGTTTAGCGCTGGCTACCGATGCATCAACGAGAAGCTCCCCATGTGATGCCCAGTCCCCAGCAACATATAGTCCCTCAATTTCAGGAACAGCAGGTCCGGGATCTTCCGTTCTATTCATATGAGGAAAATCGTGGACAACCGTCATTTTCGGCAGGAACTGTCTTATTACTAATTCATTCCGCCAGCCGGGTTGAACCACATCTAACACGTGCTCCAACTCAGCCTCATCCTTCGCAGCATCTGATTGTGCCCCCTGATATTTAAAAAGCGATATCAGCTGTGTCCCATCATCACTCAAGATAGCAGGCCTTGGTTTACCCTCCCGTGAATGGTTCGAGAGGAAAATGGATCGATCCAATCCATAAGTGAATTGGTGCCTTGGCTTAGGCAGCTGGCGTAAACCAACATCCAGACAGGCAACCGTAACAGGAATCGATTGATCGTTCCACGTGTGAAGGGCAGTTTGATCTGCATGAGGAACCAGCTTGTGAGAAATAGACGGTGGAGTGGTTAGTATGACATTGGATACTTCTATTCTAGTACCATCTTGACATAAAATCGAGTGTACGTTTTGATCTTGATGTTCGATTATCCCCACCTTACGATCACTGACCAATTCCACTCCCAGTTGGACAGCAAGTTTACGCAGTTCTTCTACAAGTGTCCCCCATCCTTTATCGAGATACAGAACCCCATTAAGTGAACGCTGCAGTTGCTTTAAGGCAGGCCCTGCAGTGTGTAATTCAGGTGCAAGGACATAAGTGGATGTTCGGAGCAGTGCATAGAACACGTTCCGCAGCATGGGATCATGCAATTGAGTTTCAATCCAATCGCGTATACTGATCTCGTTCCAAACGCTTGTGTCCATTTTACCTAATTTAATGAACCACTTCGCCAATTCGAGCTTTCCTGCCCAACTTAGGAGCGGTGTTTGAAAGAAGGAGGATATGTTCGTTGGTAAGGGCACTACTTGTTCTTTCCACATCCCGTAAGCATCGATAGAAGGTGTGCTCCCCTCAAGTCGTAATCCGAGTTCCCGGAATGCTTCATACGCCTCCCCTTTATATAGTGCATGACCGCCCAAATTAAAATAGACCCCCTGTTTTTTGTTGGTGATGGCTCTGCCCCCAAATCGCTTTTGCTGTTCGAATACAAGGGTTCGTTTTCCTGCTTTTGCTGTATGGATAGCAGCCGTTAATCCAGCGATTCCTCCACCTACAATAACCACATCATATTTTCCCATCATCATCATCCTTTTGGTTTATTTACTGATATAACGGATGAGTGAATGATTCTGTGACAGAATAGAGGAAAAAGATTTTTTGGAAGAAATTGTCGGACAAAGAATGGATTGAGACATAAGTAGTGAATTTAATAGCGAAAAGAGTATTGCTCCATAATAAAAGTGATTTCCTGATGGGCGCATCTTCAGAATAAGAGGATCACAGCCGTTTCCTGAGGTTATATTTGGTTGTGAGAAGATGTATTTAACTCCTTGACAATTTATAAAAATTTTATTATCCTTTAAAAAATTAATATTCTTACATTCGTATAACTCCAATAATATGGTTTGGAGGTCTCTACCAGGAACCAATAAATCCTGATTACGAAGAAGATACTATTATGAGTATTTTCTTCGTAATCAGGATTTTTTTTTGAAAAAATGGAGGAGGAACAACAATGAATCATTCTACAATGCCTAAAATTGAACTGCACTGCCATCTGGATGGGAGTGTCAGACCTGAGACGATTATTGAAATGGCCAAGAGAGATGGCATAGATCTCCCTTCCTTTGAAAGGGAAGAGATGAAAGAAGAGCTCATTGCCCCATTAGACTGCGAATCATTGGATGAATACTTAGAGAAATTCTCGATCCCTAATGCCGTGATGCAGTCAAAAGAAAATTTAAAGAGAATCACCTTTGAGCTTTATGAAGATGCAGCGGAGGAAAACGTGAAATATATGGAGGTCCGGTTCGCCCCGCTGCTTCATACTCAACAGGGATTATCGGTAGAAGAGATCATTGGAAGTGTCATTGAAGGCATGAAAGAAGCAGAAGAACAGTTTGATATTAAAGGAAATATCATTTTGTGTTGTATGAGAACGATGTCTCCGGAACGTGCCTTTGAGGTCGTTGAAAAGGGGAAGGGCTTCCTTGGAAAAGGAGTCGTCGCGATCGATTTATGTGCGTCCGAAGAAGAAGGGTTCTGCGGGAAGTTCATTGAACCCATCGCCCTGGCGAGGGAATATGGATACAGAGTCACGATCCACGCCGGTGAAACGGGCGTTGGAAGAAATGTGCTCGAGGCCGTTGAATGGCTCGGGGCAGAACGAATCGGGCATGGTGTGTATATTACAGACTGTCCGGAAGCGTATCAGGTTGTAAAGGATAAGGGAATTGTGCTTGAAATCTGTCCGACAAGCAATGTTCAGACGAAAGCGGTTAAAACGTTCCGTGATCACCCTCTCTACGATTTTCACAGAGCCGGAATTAAGATTACCATCAATACTGACAACAGAACCGTATCGAATACCACGATGACGAAGGAATGTGAGTTAGTCTGGGGTGAATTTGCTATGAGTGAGGAGGATTATGGGGAGATTTATATGAACAGTGTGGAAGCTGCTTTTGTGAGTGATGAGGTGAAGGAAAGGTTGAAGAAGTACTTATAGGAAAGTATGGGGATGATTCTGCTGCTTCTACTTGACTTCAAAGGAAGAATGAGAACCGTCCCCACGCTTCGCTAATTATATTGGAGAGAAGTAGAACAGGACGGTGCCCGCGCGCCGAAGATAAAAGGATGAATGAGATGGAAATGCCCCCGACCGCAGAATGGTACTGCGGTCGGGGGCATTTCTGATTTCGTCCTGTAACTCTATGAGACTAGTTATCAGACGTTACACTCTATCTTATATTTCATACTGTATACTATCACTCTAAAAAGGGGATGAAAGTATGCCAAAAAGTAGGAAACCAAGTGTATGTACGATAAGACAGACAACGGATGGTACTGATTTTTCTATTCCTTGTGACGGGAGTACTCGAACGTTCTTTAGGAGTATAACGGATACTATTCATAATGAAGTGAGTGTGGATATTCAGAATAGGTCAGAGACCGACGATTGTGTGATGACCTTAGTAATAGAAAGAAGAGACGGTTCTATCATTACTAAGGTCATTCAGCCTCCTCAACCTTCAGAAACTAGTAATGGGTATTCCATTTATGATCAAGATGTGGTAAGTATTTCCGTAAGGTGTGAGGGGAACCCCGCGAATTCGTGTGATGGATTTATTATTTTCAATAGTTTCTCTTGTTTTTGCTTAGAATGTGGGTTTAGAAAATGTGAAGCGAAGACAGATAACCATTTATCAGATACAGGGTGTATGACTTTACCATTGACTACCTTTGCGAGATTTAATCAACCGTGTGATGGAGAACTACGAACCATATTAGATAATTTGTCCGATCGGAACAGCATGACAAGAGTAACGATTCAAAATCTCACGCCCGAATGTGAGATGACAGCCATTATTGAGGCAAATGACGGAACGCAAATAGAGAGGTCAGTCATTTTCACTCTTTCATTCAATCTTTCTGTTGAAGATATCAGAAAAGTATCAATCAGGTGTGAAGGAGAGCCAAATGGTGTCTGCGAAGGAACAGTGACCTCTGAAAAGAGATCCTGTTTATGCTGCAATGAGAGAGTGTTAAAAGATTAAAATTAATCCAAAAGAAGGAAATTTATGTCGCCTTACCGCATGGAAGAAGACAGACATTTCATGACAAAATAAAAGGAGCTGATTTAATATGAATGGTGTTGATTGTAGGAGTGCCAATACATTATGTAATATACAGTCTGAATCATATTTAGATAATGATTTCTCTATACCCTGTGATGGGGAAAGGAGATATTTCCTGGAGATCATGGGAGGGGACAAATGCAGTGAAAGTATCGTGAGTATTAGAAATATCACAAGGCCGCCAGCTACCTGTACGATGACCTTGATCATAGAAAAGAATGACGGGACCATCATAAGCAGGGTTGTTCCTCCACCAATCCAAGTATTTAATAGTAATGCCATTGCTATAGCAGTGAATGGGTTGAAGAGTGTCTCAGTGAAATGCGAAGGTTTACCTGAGACTACATGCCAAGGACAAATAACAGTATCCCGTCTAGTATGCGAATGTCTGACATGCAACACTTGTTTTAAGAAAAAGAAAAGAAAGTGTAAGGATCCAAGTATTGAACAACAGGAATGTAGTCTACAAGGACTGCTATTATCCCCTTCGTTCCCCAGTTTTTTTGAACAGAACTGTAATGGTACCACTCGAACCGTATATGAAGATCTATCGGATCGTGAGAGTGTGACCCAGATAACCGCATCCAATCTAGAAGTATCCGGTTCTGAAGAATGTATGATGACCGCTATCATTGAAACAATGGATGGCAGAATAACTACTGAAATCATAGAAGGTAGAGAAGCTTTTCTTGTTGATAATATTAGAAGTCTTTCAATTACATGTACAGGTGATCCAGACGGTATTTGTCGGGGGCAGTTTACTGGACAAAAGCAATTCTGTTTGTGTTGTTGAAGTCCTGAAGCGGAAGCCATAGGGCCAGGTTCCTTGGCACCATTTGTATGAGAGCCACGGTACCTGTCCCCGTGGTTAGTGGTTCGCCTAAGTGAAAGAAGGATCAAAGAACACCCCAACGTTCTTTGATCCTTCTTCTTTTTTTTTTAAAAATCGTTCTATTACGCACCTCTATAGTGTATGATACATAGTATAAACCATATAGTGTACGACACACGGTATAATTCAATCAAAGAGGTGAACATATGGATAAGTCACTGCTGACTTCCTTGACGACGGAACTGAGGAGGGGGACATTGACCCTGGCCGTATTGAGTCAATTGCGGTCACCCCAGTATGGATATTCACTTGTCCAATTACTGGAGAAAAGCGGAATTTCGATGGAGCAGAGTACACTTTATCCGCTGCTGCGCCGTTTGGAGAAGCAAGAACTGGTCACTAGCAGCTGGGACCGGTCGGAAAGCAGGCCGAGAAGGTATTATGTGCTGAGCGAATACGGCACTGAGATCTTGGGACAGTTACAGGCCGAATGGGAAAAGATGTCGGGGGAACTGGCCATTTTATTAAAGGGGGATGAGGAAGGATGAAGCTTGTTGAACTCTATATTCAAGAAGTGATGAGAAGGCTGCCGGAGAAGAATCGGGAGGATATTGCCCTCGAATTGACATCCACGATTGAAGACATGTTGCCGGAGGAGTATACAGAGGATGATGTGAGGGAGGTACTGACGTCACTCGGGAACCCTGCCGTGCTTGCTTCGAATTATCAAGACAGGCCGATGCACCTGATCGGGCCAAGATATTATGATCTGTATATGACGCTCTTGAAGGTCATTCTCCCGATTTCTGCCGCCATCACATTCATCGTGTTAGCCGTATCATCTGTATTGAGCTACTCAGGGGAATCAAGTCCCATTGAGATATTCCTGTCCATCGCAGGAAATGGCGTGGTCGAGGTCATCGGAACCGGAATGCAGGTCTTCTTTTGGCTGACCCTCACCTTCGCCATCATCGAGCGGACCGTTTCTTCGGAAAGTCAGCTTCCGATCACCATGAAAGGAAAAGAGTGGACGCCTGATGACTTGAATGACATCCCGTATATCCCAAAAGAAAAACGAATTTCCAAGCTGGAGATTTTCGGAGGTCTGGTATGGACGGTCATCTGGTCAACCTGTTACTTTAAAGCGTCAAGTATCGTCGGATTGTATGAAAAGAGTGACAACGAAAGAATGTTTACTCCTATCTTTGATCAGGAGGTACTCATGGGGTATTGGCCGTTGGTCGTGGTCCTGATCGGCTTGGAACTTCACCTGCTTCTTCTAAAATGGAAAGCGGGGGTCTGGACCAGGAAGCTTGCGATCGTGAATGCCGTATATCAGTTCATTCCTGTTCTAGCCTTTATGTTTGTTTTCAGGAACATGGAGGTGCTGAATACCGGATTCACAGATAGGATACAGGAACTGTTCAACAGCTCCTTCAATTTCCAGTGGCTCTACCTGACGATATCGGTTGGATTATTGGTCACTGCGGTGATCAACAGCTATGATGGATTGAAAAAAGCGTATAGATGAAAAAAGGTTCCGATCTCCTGATCGGAACCTTTTTTCTTTAAGTCACGGTACCTGCCTTTCGTAAAGAAAATTCGACACCAAGAATCAATTATGTAAAAAGAGGATTAATAATCTCCAGAGAGGATTAATTAATCCTGTACAGGATCAATCATCCCCATTCAGGATTGAATGTGTCCCAATCTGGATTAATTCCAAACTCAAAGGCATTCCTTTTGAGGAATTTCACTCTATAGTCGGCATCTCATCCCCTCCCAGGACCCGTCTCCAACTAAAAATGGACAATCTAACGCCTTTTCCCGTCTAAAAGCAGATCAAAAAGGACAAATGGACTCCGATTCGAACAGCAAGCCCGGAACCTCAGTCTTATAAAGTAGTACCGAGGCAAGGACCATTGATCCGGGAAACACACGAGTGAACTTGTGGTAAAATAAAGTTGCAGGGGTGTTCCAATAAAAGGAATTTGATTGATGAACTCTACTGAACGGACTGTACTCTAAATAGGAAATGAGGGAAACACACATGAAAAACGTGTTGGTATTGATCACAGACGGTTTCGCCGATTGGGAAGCAAGCTACGTAACGGCAGAAATCAATAAACAAGGAACGGGTTATCACGTTCAGACCATTGCGATTGATAAAGAGCCTAAGGTTTCGATGGGTGGGTTAAGGGTCGTTCCGGATCATAGTTTAGAAGATTATCCTATGGCATTTGGAATGCTAATCATTCCCGGGGGTACTGGATGGAGAGAAGAAAAAAATCAACAGACAAAGAAGCTTGTGGATTATTGTTTTGAAAACGGAATTCCAGTGGCCGCCATTTGTGATGCCACCACGTTCTTAGGGATTCATGGATATCTGGATGACCGTAAACATACTGGGAATTCACTGGCCTATTTAAAAGAAGGGGCACCCAACTACCGAGGGGATGAGCACTATATAGAAAGGCAATCGGTCAGTGATGGTGGTCTGATCACGGCGAATGGAACCGGGGCATTGGAGTTTTCGAGGGATATCTTGCATAAGCTTGGTGTGCTGGAAGGGGAAAAACTGCAGGGTTGGTATGATATGTTTAAGAATGGTTTTTTGAAAGGTTGATAGAGTACATGAAATACTTGTATGGAGGCTCATATGAAATCACTTAATAAACAATATAATCAAATAACAGAATACATAAATGACCTGCTTCATGATCACCAGGGAGTCGGAGTAAGCGTTGCCATTGTGAAAGATTCAGAGACGATCTATTCCAAGGGGTTTGGGAACGCCAGGATCGGAAACGCAGAACGCCCGATTGACGGCGATACTAGGATGAGCATTCAAAGTATATCCAAGAACTTTATGGCGCTTTCCATCATGAAGCTTGTAGAGAAGAATTTAATTGCATTGGACGATGCGGTTGTTACCTATTTGCCATACTTCAGAACGAAGAATCAAGAACAAAGCGCCAAGATCACCATCAGGCATGTGTTATCCCACACGGCAGGTTTTCCTTCAGAAGTGGGGATCGCCAATATGATTGCTCCGAATGTAAAGGAAATATTCTCAGATACACCGACAGAATTTCAGGAAGCATTGGACCATTATCAGCTTACAGAAGAAGAGATTACAAGTATAAAAAATCGCGAAGATATCACGAAATGGTTCGAAAAAGTAGAATTGGAATACCCACCAGGGGAGGGATGGAATTATTGCACGGATGCGTATGTGATTCTTGCCGATCTTTTTGAAAAAGTGACTGGCCGCAAATGGGAAGCATCCCTGCACGATGACATCCTCACACCTCTTGGTATGAAGCGGACGACGAGTGACCCGCATGAGGTGGAAGAAGATCAGAACAGTGCCAGATATTATGTAGGCGAGGATAAAATAGAAACGCCTTTTCCCATCAATCCAATCTCGGCTCCAATCGGGTATTTGTATTCGACTGCCAATGATTTAGGCAACTATGTGGCATTCCATTTGAATAAAGAATCGGCTATCTTACAATCAGAATTAATAGAAGAAATGCAAAAGCCCATCCATCTTGTAAGCGAAGAGTGGAGGGCGCCTGGATGTGATGTCAGGAGCTATGGACTTGCATGGTTTACAGATACGTATAGAGGATATAAAATCGTCGAACATGGGGGAGGTCAGTTAGGTGTCAGATCCCTGATGACCATGGTTCCTGAGCTCAATCTGGGAGTGGTGGTTTTATTGAATTATGATGGGACTATTCATCATGATATTTGTGATAGGATCATGGATGTTTTTATGGATTCATAACAGTTGGACGATCAAAAGGGGGGCTTCCTCCTATCGAACATCCACCGGAATGCCGTGGGGAAAGCAAGAAAAATAAATCCCGGGATCCGGGAATGATAGGCTTCCGATCAGGGATGAGTTTGAACTGGAGAAGGGTGTGAGTTAACTGATGGAAAAACGAAATTGGCCAAAATGGGCTGTGGAATCAATAGAGATTGAACCTCCAAACCCGGACTGGATTGACGCAGGAAGCGCTGAAGCGAGGGGACTCCTACGCTTGTTAGGTCCCTATGGTGTAAAGGGAGTGGAGCATATTGGAAGCACCTCGATCCGCAACCTTCCTGCCAAACCGATTCTTGACTTGATGGCGATGATTCCATCCTTTGACGACTTAGACGAGATTGCATGTAAACTTGCGGAGGATCAATGGCATTATGTTCCGCCGGGGTTGGACAACCGACCTTGGAGGAGATTTTTCATAAAGGTGGAAAACGAAAAACGTGTCGCTCATCTACACCTAATGCCAGAAGGTGAACCAAGATGGGAGCAGCAACGTTTGTTTCGGGATCTTCTAAACGGAAACCCAACTTTAAGGGATGAATACGCTGTGTTAAAAAAACATCTGGCCAACCAATTTCCTGACGATCGGGAAGCCTATTCGGAAGGGAAAACAGCATTTATTCAAAGAGTATTCGCTCGCTTGGAAATGAGGGAGAGAAATGAAGAATAGGCACGGGTACCTTGGCCTCATTAATGGAAAAGAGCCACGGTACCTGTCCCTGTGGTTCCTGTTCAAGTAGAAATCGTACTCGTAAATGTCATATAAGCAATGACGACCCAACAAATGGAAAATACAATGCCGATTATACTGAAAATGACCCCTGCAATGGCCAGATTCTTGCCCTCCCGGTTATCACGTTTTACTTCTTTCAGTCCGATCATACCCAGTATGACACCGACTATGCCCAGAACAGCTCCGATAACAGGAATAATCACAATGACGATGGATAGGATACCTAATATGAATGAGGCAACCGATTTTCCATTTAACCCTTTCCTCTCAGTCTCATGAACCTGATTCATTGAACAGTCCCCCTTTTTAAAAAGTATATGACTCATGCAATAGAAAACGACCCTTCCAATTTTCCGGAGGGACGGACCTCCAGAATCTTTTCAGTTTCCCTCATAGTTGACTGATGAAAGGTTATAGAAAGGAAGTTGACACAGAAAACTCACCCTGCACTTTGGTTAATTTTATGCCATATTGGGGATTCTTCTTACTAGTGACCAAAGAGGAGTGAGCGTATGGAGTTAGAAGGCAAGAAGTTAAAAGACAGGGCATTCGCCGCTATGAGTAAGTTCAAAGATACTATGAAGGGGACGTATTATTCTATCGCAGATATTCCCACAGCTTCCGTACAGGAGCTGGCGGATTTCGTACAGCACCATCACGACACACAAGAAACCAGGAAGCATCTTTTGGGTATCACCATTACCTTTTCCAGGTTGAACATCAACCATTATCACTTCTACTTAGAAACAAAGGCTGACCGTATTTTACAACTGGATGGTTCATTACACGGGAAGAGATTCGTTTCCTATCGTTCCTATAGGGATTCTGATGAATTAGATTCGCAAGTTAAATTGAGTTAAGAGTAGGGAAAAGAGCCTGGGACAAAACTAAAATGCCACGATGTAAAGACGAACAATAGAAGTGTAGGTTCTTAATACCGCTAATGATTTCCGTGCAAGACTACGCTTTCCGCGGGTAGCCGGTGAGCCTCCTCGGCAAGCCTGCGGGTAGAAAAGCGGAAGGGCTTCGCTCAGAGGCGGTTGGCATAAGGCGGAGCGGCCTTGAAGGCGTTCTTTGCCTTCATGGACGATCAGACTTATGACATTTGCCTCTAAGCCCTATAGCTGGACAAGTCTCACATAAGCTACTTTTCCCGCAGGAGTCTTCGTCTTGCCCTCCAATCAACCGCTGGAAACAGCTAAAATCAAATGTATCGAAATAAATAATAAACCCGAACAAATCTGCTTCTTAGAAGGTAGATTTGTTCGGGTTTCACTTAGACTAAAACACTTTTGTCCCAGCCTCATTTTTTCGTCTCCTCACTTCCCTGAAAAAACATCGTATAAATTGTAAAGATGGTAAATCTCAAGTAAATATATCAACGAAGCAATGCAGAGAGTATAAACATGCAAGGGGGAACAGTTAAATAAGGAATGGATCTCTTCCATTCACCCTCCAGTTTATCCCGGTTTTAAAAAAGAGCCATGGGGCGATCCCAAGGCTCCTAACTTAACAAACTCCCTTTCACCCAAGCCCGCTCCCGAAAAGGTCCGATCGGTATTTGAATCAAGGTGGTTTGACCTTTTGAATCGAGTTTGTAGATTTCATCTGTCAACGTCGTATCAAACCCAAGCAGCGGGTGTCCGCCAAACCCGGCGGCCGATGAAGCCAATAGCAGGCGCTGTACTAGCATTCCGGCTTCCATTTGCATGATCCTGTAGCCTCTGTATCCCAAGGTGTCTTGATAGTGATCTTTGTTCCCGATGATATGAAGGCATAGGGGCACCTGATGCAAATTGACATTATCTAGAGACAGACCTGATTGAAGCTGAAGACGATGATCCCCTGTGCTGATCTGCCGCAATGAATGACGGACGCTGTCATATGCGTATGCCCCATTTGGTACGCCTTCCACATTATATAAACAGCCAAAAATCGAAACACCGGATTCATTGCCGTAAGGAACTTCGTCGATGTCACTTCGAAAGGAGTAGGACTGAGTCGCTTTTTTTAATAACGTCGCGAGCTTCTGCTGACTGACCTTACTCATGACAAAATCCATTTCGGGGGAATGGCGGTTTTTGCATATTTCAACAAAATCATAGGTGAAGGGCTCCATCTCTGGCAGATGGATTTCGTTTTCTCCGGTTCTAACAGCCGGGTGTTTTCCGAGTTTCTGAAAATCGGCTGTCGAACCGATTTTAGAAGCTTCATTCGCTTCTAGTAACATAGGAAACTCTCTAATCCTTTCAGACCTTTCGTAGTGTTCTACAGAAAGTGGGGGAAGCTCCCTGCATACTTCTTCAGCGGTGAATGTCCGTTCCATTCCCTTGCTGTTTCCAGCCCAGTTCGTTGGTGCAACCGAAAGCGGGATGACGGTATAAACACTTTCCTCTTCCTCGGTCAGTCCAAGCAGAGAGTTGATGGGTGAATCCAGAAATTGAACATATACCCCTGACTCGAAGCCAAACCGTTTGGCTGTCTCCAGCAGCTGCCCCATCAGAACACCGGCATCCAATCCCTGCAGCCGATAGGCAAAGTTATTGTATTTAAAGAAGTTTTTCCAGAACCTTGTGGAGACAAAGGCTGTGGCAAAGCAGGATGAAATTTCGCAGCGATTGCCGAGTGCCCTTTCTACGTATGAATCGACATTCCCTTCCCGGAGCAGGACGAGGCGATGGTGGGCAACATCATAATGATAGATTCCGTGGGGTAAATCATCCAATTTTAAATAGATATATAGTTCATTCGGATACAGGGCCCCTCCTGATGGAGCGAACCGCCGATAAGAGTGGATGGGGTAAGACTCCTGATGCTCGGAGTCATCAGAATCCACCGACTGGCTTACCCCGGTGATGCCATAGACATACCAGAGAAAATGACCGATTCTTTCTAAGTCGGGTTCTGACGGTGCCTGGCTCCCGGTGAGTGACACCGGTACTTCAAGAGACAATGGCACGACCCGCAACCCCCGGTATAGCTTATAGGGGAGAGGGGCATCGTCCCAGTCCGCTTCCCAGTTTGGCTGATTGGCCCGATTGATATCAAATTGCAGATTGTGTAAAAATTCTTCCAGACTCATCCTCCTTACCTCCTAGTACCTTAAGGAAACGGATGCGGTTTTTGATTCAGCTGCTCATAGGTCAACGGCCGGTCGGCATATCCCAGTTCTGCAGGGATTCGAAGGACTCTTTCCAATCCTGTCAGACGGGTGAGGTGATGACCGAATGTCATGGGAAGCATGCCGGGAATCAAGACTTTCACGCAGTATAGTCCGTTCTGTTCCAGTTCGGGTGCGGTTTGATCCACGACAATGACATCAAGGTTCCGGTTCCGGAAAGTTTTTAGAATCTCCTTCAGGTCATCCGTAAGATCTTTGTGATCAGACCTCCAGTTGAATACCTCCTGGAAACTCCGCAAAGGCCGGCTGTCATCCTGCAAAAATGTGAAACGTTCCTCGGCCTGGGGAAGTCCATACAGCATGCCGTGATCATCCATCTGCCTGACAAGAGAATCATCGTCAAGCATTTTTTCATAATTCGACTTGTTCTTCTCCAATTTTTCATCCAGATTCAGCATCATCCCGGCGAGCTCCTGAATCGCGCTTTTTGCCGCTCTTACCGGATCCAGATGGGCACCTGCCGCGAGGATCAGATTCAATCCTTGATCCTTCCTGTTCTTGGCCATCGCAAAGACGCTTGGAATTCCGTGCTCCATGGTAGAGTCATACAAATATAGATCATACCCTGCAACTGCCCGCATCCGTTCGATCATTAACTGAAGCTCCTCGTCCTCTGCCGTAAGAGGATCGAGACGGTGCAGATTGAGTTCGGCATACCAGGTCATAAGGAACGAATCCCTTTCGACTACCTCCATGATTCCGTAAAAAATCGCTTCCTCCCGGCTTCCCCCAAGGGCACAGCCATTGGACGTTTCATAGACAAAACCGGATGAGCCGCAACCCAGACTGTAATAGGAGAGGAGCTCAGGGACGAGAATCGGCCGTTCTTCGATGAGGGAGTAACCCCAAACCCAGTCCATTGCCCGGTCAGGGTCGAACTTCTCAAATGGGAAGCCTGGCATAGCGTACTGCTCGTCGGTGTGCACGCCGACCTTCAGGGGATTCAGTGCATGTTCCGCCAATTGTCGGTAGCTGTCATGGACGACTGTCCGTTTGCCCCGGGGCTCTAGGCCGCAGTGGCGCTCCAATCCTTCAAGAATGGCAGTCAGCTCGCTATCTGAGTAGACTTGAGTCCGTCCAGCCGTTCCTTCATCCCCGGAGAACATCGGCATATTGACACTCGCATCGGCAAATGGCGTCACCAGGTCGTACATCTTGCTGTTGAAAAGTCCGGTACGATTATCCAGATAGTCTTTAACCAGAACGTTCTTCAAATCGTCCAGGGGAGTACAGCGAAAACTGCCGGTATGAATCTTCGGGCTGGGCTGAAGGGAAACACGGGCTATTTCCGGTGAGTCGTCCGGAATCTGGCTGCAGATCCGGCATAACGAGTCGGGAACGAAGGAGTGCCAGGAGCTGTTCAATGTTTTCAAGTCGGTTACACATATCCGTCCTTCGGAATATGCCTTTTCACCCTCAAGGAGCCTGCCGGCTTCTGCTGCAATCATGTGAGTCATATGCAGTAAACCGGTATTCGAAGCCCACGGGTCTTTCGCGATTCCACCGACTTCAGCGAGTTTTTCCTGTACCTCCCGCATTTCATTCCGTTCCTTTCCTCCAAGGAGACGCCTCACATCGGCACATTGTGAGCATCCTGGTATGTTCGGACGAACCAGTGGGCCGATGATTCCCTCTCCAAACGAAACGAATCCTCTCAGCCATGGTACTTGAGCCTGCCTCATCACTTCTTCGGCCATGTGATGGACAGCCGGATTCCAGGTATCATCCAATGTCAGCACCAAATCTGTATGTGCCGGAAACTTTTTTTCGACGTTTTTTTGCCGGAAAACGGGATAGCGGGCTGACATTTGCGCACATACAAGGTCCGCAAGCATCCCACTTCCCACAATCACCACGAAAGAACTCATCAGGTTTCCTCCTCTCGCAGCAGCACACTGAACACGCCTGCGAGCTCCTGTTTAAAAGCGGGTTCAATATTCAGCTCATACACGACTAACTTCTTCTGATTCCTTTTCAAGGTATTGATTGCTTCTTTCAGGTTCTCACGTTGGATTCTGTCTTCATTCGCTTGAATGGATATTCTTTGGGCATTCTGTTCCTCTAGTGCAAAGACAACAGGTTTTGCGTCGATGGCCTCCGTATCATTCTGAGCTTGAAAGAGTGCATGCTGCAAAGAGTTCCTCAGTGCCATGGTGATCGTGAAATCGGTATTTCCATACCAGCCATTCTTTCCACGAACATAGACGACAGGAAATCCAGCCAAATCCTCCCCTAATCCGATTTCCGGCTTTCCTTGCATGGTGGTCAGTGCCTTTAAGTAAAAACGGCATTTTTCATCTTCCACCCCATCCAATTCAAGACGGGAAATCGTGCAGCTTTGAACAGATTCTCTTTTCCTCAGCCCCTCAGTCAAACACTTCCGAAGACCGCGACCGACACATTCTGCAAATGTCGCTCCTGCTCCGGTGGCCATATATTCACCCGTCTCATGAGGGACGATCATCCTGGTCAATCGTGAAGTGTACATCTCTATTCCTCTTAATCCGGCTTCCCGGCGTGCTTCTTCATGGGTCAAACCATTGCAGATCACTTCATCGAGCAGTTCTGCGGGACCTTTGGATAGTACATCGATCGGCTGGACACGGCATTGAGCCAATGGAAGCTGCTTTGTTTCTCCTTCCTCCCATACATGAAAAACCCCCGTCTCTTTTGACGTCAGCAGACTGAAGAAATACAGCATCTTTTCAGGGTCAGATCTATCAGAGTCCTGTTCCAACCGTGTTTCCAGACTCTGAACGGCTTCAGCTGCTACGTTCCCTGTTTCCAGGGGATGGGGTAAAAAGGAATGCCAGCTTCCTTCAAGGGTTTCTGAATCCAGCAGAAAGATTCGATTTCTCTGATTGGATTTTGAAACACCTGTCAGCTCCTTGTATAACTCAAAGACAATCATGTTCGCAAGCATCGCTCCAGGGACCGCCGATTCAGCAGGGAACTGATTTTCTTTTAGCAAGGCAGTCGTGTGGATGCGCCTCCATGCCGATTCCCAGCCAGCCTCGGAATCAGGATGGATGATGGGGCCAGCGATTCCTTTCTGCCTGTGACAAATCGCCGGAATAAACAGCTTCTTATCTGTTCGGCAGATGGCATGGAGGAGGTCCAACTCCTCAAGGTTTTCTTTATGACTTACGTATAAAATGGAATCGAAAGGCTTCAGGGTCTCCCGCCATCCGTCTTCATTGAATCTCACTTCCAGGAGCTCTACCTCCGGATCGGTTTTACGCGCATGGTCCACAAGCTCCAGCAGCCGGCCTCTATTCGTTGGAACCTCATCGGTCAGGAGAACCTGCAGCTTAGCCATCCCGGATTCAATCAGTGATGAAACGAGTGAAGTCAGTAAAGGACCAGATCCGACTGCCAGGACATTGGCCCCGCGGTAGGTTTCAAACCTTGAAGCTCCCGAACCTGCCAAACTGTCGACAAATTCGATCTGTGATGCGAATTTCTCCACTGCATGTTGGGGCAGCCGGTGTGGCTGATCCCTGCTCACGTCCCGAACAAATCCATTTTTATGCAAAACCTCTGCCATTTCCATGACCCTGTTTTGATAAGGTCCAGGCAGACCGTTCGTCAAATACTCAAGGGAGTACTCCCCATTGAACATCGGCAGCAGCTTCTCCACCCATTGATCTATTCCACTTCCTTCCATGCGGAAAGAGCATTGGTTATTCCTAAAGAAAACACCGCTGTTTGGTTCAGGGAGGTAAAACGTATCCCTCTTCACTTTTAAACGCATAGAAGGGTCCAACTTTGCCATAGCGCTCCTCCTTACATCCGCTAATGTGACTATCATTATCATCGTATGAGTCTCAATTTGTCCCTTATGTATAAAAAAGACCCCTGCACTGACTCATGCAGGGATCAAGTTGAAAACGATATTCTAAATGCCGATTATCGGCCGCAGCGTCCACATCTTCCGCAACCGCCACATCTGCCACAGCCACCGCATCTGCCGCAGCCTCCGCAACGGAAACATCCACCACAACCAAAGCAGCTAAAGAAGCATGAGAAACCAAAGCCGAAACAGCCTCCAAATCCAAGGAAAAGTCTTTCGTCATTCGGATCATACATGTTTTGATCCCAGGAAACAGGTTGTGTTGCCTGGAAATCACCTACATTCAGACTTTGAAGTTCATTGTGAAAGTTATTCATTCTCTTCATTACCTCCCAAACAAATTACCCAAGGGCTCTCGAAACTAAGAAACAAAAACTTTTTTAAAGGAATTTCTGTCATTTAGGTAAATGCACTATGTGAACACTCTTCAACAATCTATGTCACCTTGCTGGGTATTGTTACTGATACATAAGCCTATTTAAAGAGGGAGGTTGGAATAGACAGTGCTTCATTAGAAAATAGTTAACTCCAACGATCGAAAAACAACTACTGGTGGAGAAAAGATCGTATATAGGTGGAAAATTTGATTTTTTTTGTATTCGTTTTTGTTACTTTTTCCGATAAGCTTCTGACTAATCGCTCCAAATAGAGTGAAAAAAAGACCCGTCGAATTTGACGAGTCTTTTGACTGTGTGCTTCTTCTGTAGAGGGGGGATATAGTAACAGGTGGTTTCATACAATTCCCTCTACTTAGATTATACTACTAAAAATGATCGATTTATAGACTGCACTTTCTAGAGCTCCTGCCCTATACTGTTAAAAGCAAGCCTAAAATTCTAAGAGGTGATTCAGTATGAATGGCAAAAAAGATGTCTTAGACAATGGTCCTTTCTTTCATGGTACGAAAGCGGAATTGAACATCGGAGAGCTTCTTGAACCACAACACTTATCAAATTACCAAGACAAAAAATCAAACTATATCTATTTCACCGCAACATTAGATGCAGCTAAATGGGGTGCTGAATTAGCAACATCTGATTCAAAAGAAAGAATTTACATGGTAGAACCATTAGGCGAATTTGAAGACGACCCGAACTTAACGAACAAAAGATTCAAAGGAAATCCAACCCGTTCTTACAGATCTAAATCGCCATTAAAAATAATAGCAGAATTAGGTTCATGGGAAAGACATTCCGATGAAGAAATCACTCATATGCTGACAAGCTTAAAAACGTTACGTGAACAAGGAAAAGCTATCATATACGATTAATTTAAAAAATCGCGGGGACAGGTTCCTTGGCTATCTTATTGTATAAGGGCCTTGGTGCCTGTCCCCGTTGTTCTGAATGTCCATTCTTAGTCTGCAGGAGAAGTTCTAATGTCGATTATTTTCCATGCTTTTGAAATCATTCCCAGAAGAAGATGAAAGGCCCGCACTGCAGAACCCAACAATCCTTGAAATCAATTCCCGGTCAGAAAGAGAAGAGCTATTACCATCCGGAAGGTCAATGAATTTCCCTAGATTATGGATGATGAGGCCTATCATATTGCGGTACCTCCAATATAGTTCTTCTTCAGATAATTCCGGGAGGCGTTTCTTTAGAGCCTCCAGGTATGCTGCGTCGATCTCTCTTGTATTCTGATAGAATGTCTCGCGGGTTTCTGCTTGGGTATCGATCAGCAGCCTTCCCAATATAGCTGTTTTGACTTTTCGATCCGCTTTGTTTGAATAAAGAAGAAAAAAAGGGGTAGTAAAGGCCTCCACGATATCTGAAACCTGACATTGATCCAATTCAGACAGTCTTCTGAGCTGTTCCTTATTTAACTCCCCAGAAATTCCTTCAACCAACTCCTCGATCAGCTGAGATTTAGATCCGAAGTAATAGTTGACGGCAGCCACATTCACTTCAGCCATTTCCGTGACGGTCCGCAATGAAAAATTGGAACCTTCATGGGCAAAGGCTTGTTCAGCGGCTTTTAAGATCCGCTCTTTTTTATCCTTGCGCTTGGACACTCCGCTTTCCTCCTTAAACAGTTGTTTTAAACATTATTATAGTCATTTCATTCGTGTGAAATCAACCCGGATGAGTGAGAGTGTACACGTGAACATTCGTTGACGTCCAGGTGAACGATTTATGACAAATCGTTCCTTGTAAAAGCCAGAAAGGCAAAAAACCTTGATATATAAGGTTTTGTCATCGTTAGTAAGGAAACTGAATGAATTGACAAAAGCGAGAAACATTTTTACTATAAAAGTGAATTAAAACAACTGTTTTAAATTATTGTTTAAAAGGAGAGAACGATGGGAAATAACGTTTGTACCATATGCACGGAATCACATGTGGAGTTGAAAGATGGTCTTTGCAGGAACTGCAGGCAGTCCTGCTTCTCCATTTCACTTAAGATGAAGCGCTCTAAAGAGTGGTATGCCCTTGGGATCAAATCGACGAAAGAGGAAGCAGAGGCAGCGGCCAAACAAACGATGGACATGTTTCCATTATTCGAAACGTATAGGGTAGAAGAAATTCCTTTTACATTAAAGGAACATAAGGGGAAAAGAGGCGGAGTGGTCGCTGTAAAACCTAAAGATCTGAAGGAACAATTGAAAGCCAACGATGCCATACAATTGTTGGATGTCAGGGAATCTTTCGAAGTGGAATCAGGTATGTTACCAGGAGCGATTCATATTCCGATTAAGGAGCTTCCTTCAAAGTTGAATGAATTAGAGAAGGGGAAAAAGTATGTGGTCTATTGCTCTGCAGGATATAGAAGCCCTTATATTTGTGAGTTTTTAAGAGACAACGGCTTTTCTGCTTCTCATCTCGAAGGCGGGATGATCGCATGGAAGGGAGCGGGATTCATCCTCCCAATCGTCACAGGAACCTTGAAAACGGTTAGTAAATGGAAGAGACAAGGGAGAAGGGAGACCCGGTCATGATTTACTTTGATAACAGTGCGACAACGTTTGTAGATGATAACATCCTGAAAGAGTTTGTACATGTTTCCACGGCTTATCCAGGAAATCCTTCCTCTTCTCACCGGCTGGGACAGGCTGCTTCTCTGATGCTTGAAAAGGCGAGAGCACGGGCGGTAGAAGCTCTGGGGGGAGAATCGGGTGAAGTGATCTTTACTTCAGGAGGGACAGAGAGCAACACTTTGGCCGTGAAGGGTGCGGCTTATGCCAACCGACAAAAGGGCCATCACATCATTACCACCTCCATTGAACACGCTTCTGTCTATGAAACTTGTAGACAGCTTGAACAGGAAGGGTTCACCGTCTCCTATCTGCCGGTCGATTCTCATGGAATGATCCATCTAGAGGATCTCAAACGAGAAATCTGTCCTGAGACCATCTTGATTTCCATTATGGGGGTCAATAATGAGGTGGGGAGCATACAGCCTATAGAGGAGGTCGCTACCTTGTTAGCAAAGTACCCCGACATCCTCTTTCACGTAGATTTTGTCCAAGGGTTCGGGAAGATTTCACTGGATATGAGTCGGATTGACCTGCTGTCCCTATCCGGGCATAAACTTCACGCCCCAAAAGGAACGGGTCTATTGTATGTAAAGGATGGAACCAACCTGTTTCCCGTTCAAGCAGGGGGAGGACAGGAACGTGCATTGCGATCAGGAACGGAGAACCTGGCTGGAAGTGTAGCCCTGTCGTTAGCCATGGAGAAACAGGTACTTCGTTTTGAAGAAAGTGTCAATCATCTGACCTCATTAAGAAATCACCTAATCCAAGGGCTCAGAATGATTCCGGGCGTCACGATCCATTCCCCTGAGAATGGAGCTCCCCATATTGTTCATTTCTCTACAAAGGGGACCAATTCGAGGGACGTCATGGAGCAGTTAGGACAGGAGGAGATCTATGTTTCAAACGGTTCTGCCTGTTCATCCAAAAGCGGGAAGCCGTCCCGGGTGCTTTCCGCTGCGGGTATCCAGGAGGAGAATGCGGCAGGCGCTATCAGGGTCAGTTTCTCCATCCACAATACGCTTGAAGAAGTTGACCAACTCCTGATGTGCTTTATTCGAATTTGTCAAAAGGACATATTCGTATGAGAAGGGTGTCTTTCCTTTTCCTGTTGATCATCGTGTTGGCATGGTTCGGACATACATTCTCAAAGAATTTCATCGTGGATCCTGATTTCTCACGATTTCTCGAGCATAAAGGTTCCTTTGAGCTGTTGGAGAATCATCTTTGGACGTTCTTCCTTAGAACGCACATCATCCTATCACTTGTAGCGCTTTGTGCGGGACCCATCGCTCTTTTGAAGAGATCCAGGAAAGGGACGGCTACTTTGCACAAGTACGCCGGGCGATTCTATGTCCTTTCTATTTTCCTAAATGCCATACCTGCTCTATATGTCTCTTTTTATGCCACAGGTGGATGGATCAGTTTCCTGGGCTTCCTGTGTCTGAATGTGGTTTGGACGGGAACCACTTACCTGGCCTATAAGAAGATCAGGCAGGGAAAAGTGGCCGATCACAAAAGATGGATGACGAGGAGCTATGCTGTCACTCTAGCCAACACATCGATCTACATCCTGACACTGGCATTGAATAGTGGCGCGGGTCTGGACTACATCGTGTCTTATCAAATCTCCGTTTGGATTGGATGGTTCTTGAATCTTATCATCGCAGAGGGAATCATCAAGAGAAGAGATGACAATAGGGGATAATGCGGTTGTCGTAGCCGGAAGGATCCTGACAAAATCAGTATCGGCGAACTATCCGGGAGTTGGAAATCCTAAGCAGTATGAGAAATATCGAATGATTAAATTTATTCCAAGAAAAAGATACCTCCCCATATTAAATGAGTGTTCCATAGACAGAAGAGCACCCTTTATTGATAGATCGGGACTTGCAGCAATTTATTCTATAAGTATTAAAGCAAACAATAGATATTCAGTTTTCTGTTTTTCTAAGGAGGGGCGGTACCGACCCGTGGCTTCTCCAAAATAAAGAACATTCGACATGGCGGATCAATTCGTTAAAAAGGGGATTGATAAATCGAAAGCAGGATCAATAAATTCCGTACAGGATTAATAATCGGAAATCAGGATTGAATGTGGCGGAATCTGGTTCAATTCCAAAGCTGGAAGAACTTCGTATGGAGGATTTGACTTTATATCCGTCACCTCATGCCCATAAAGGAGCCGGCTCCAGATAAAAATTGACAATCTAAGGTCTTTCTCCGTCGAAAAGCAGATAAAAGAAGATAGATTGGCTTCAATTTAAGTAAGCTTCCGGATACATCCAGTACTTTCATTCTACTATCTTACCAGATTCTTTTTTTACAATTGAATATATGGTATCTTCCGGTAGAGTACCTCGTGATGTGTAAAATAAGGGGAGAGGGCAAATGAACCCCGTATGAATTATAGAAATGATCCTAGGCTGTTTTCATCACCATTAGGGTAGCCCGAAAATGGTGAATTCAAGTGTGGTCTATAATGAGCTGAGTGAGAACAACAATTTAAAAGGAGGGATCCACCCATGCATGATAAAAAAGTCCGATGGGGAATCATCGGCTGCGGCGATGTGACAGAGAAGAAAAGCGGCCCTGCCTTTCAGAAGGTGAAAAATTCAGAGCTTGTTGCGGTCATGCGGAGGACAGGCGAGTTGGCCAAAGATTACGCGGAAAGACATCGGGTACCCAAGTGGTACGATGACGCCGATGCACTCATAAATGATCCAGAGGTGGATGCCGTCTATATCGCTACGCCGCCAGGCTCTCACAAGGAATATACCCTTAAGGCAGCCGCAGCGGGGAAACCTGTTTATGTTGAGAAACCGATGGCTCGTAACTTCGAAGAATGCACGGAAATGGTGGCTGCTTGTAAAGAGGTGGGTGCTCCCTTATATGTGGCATATTACCGCCGGGCACAGGAGCGCTTTTTGAAAATCAAAGAATTGCTGGATCAAGAGGCGATCGGAGACGTTCGTTTTGTCTCCTCGACTCAGTATCAAAAAGCGCGGGACGACGTGAAGGATTCCGAACATCTTCCTTGGCGTGTCCAGCCTGCTGTTGCTGGAGGCGGATTATTCTTCGATCTGGCCAGCCATACTCTCGATATTCTAGATTTTCTGCTTGGACCCATACAAGAGGCAAAAGGGTTTGCCTCGAATCAAGGGGGCTATTATGAGGCAGAAGATATTGTGACGGGTACATATCAATTTACATCCGGCGTTCAAGGGATCGGAAAGTGGTGTTTCACGGCTTTTGAAGATGTGGACATGAATGAGATTGTCGGAAGTAAAGGGAAGATCCGCTTTTCTACTTTTGGAGATGATCCCGTCAGGCTGACAACAATCGAAGGAAAAGAGCAATGGAGTTTTGAACGACCCCTACATGTTCATCAGCCGCTTGTTGAAACGATTGTGAAAGAGCTGACCGAGGGTGGCGATTGGTGTCCAAGTACTGGAGATTCCGGTGCACGAACGAATTGGGTGATGGATGCGATCGTCGGGAAAGAAAGGCACCTGAGTGTGTTAAAAATCTAGCTGATTTTAGAAACGGAACGCTTTTGAATGCAATGGATTCACCATGGTCTTGGGAGCATGACCTCGGGCACGGTAACGTTATAACGTACTCGGGGCAGGCTCCGTTTAAAAACAGTATTTTATTTATTTCATTTGACAATAGGTAATAAATGATATATAGTTAGTTTGTCAAACTAACTTAAAGGTAGGTTGTTGCATTTATGGAAGAAATTCTTCGTGAATTTATCGTTACACTTGACACTTCTTTTAAGAAGTTGGTCCAAGAGACGATTGAAACAGCAGGTGTCTCCAATTTAAGTGTCAATCAGATTCAGTATATACAAGCGATCGGCACACTTCGGTATCCTACTATTAGTGAGATAGCCGAAGCGCTCAACATCACGAAAGCATCGGCCACGACAGGAATTAATAAATTGGTTTCACTCGGCTATGCGAAAAAAAGCCAATCAACCGAAGATAAAAGGATTTATCACGTGACACTTACTGAATCCAGCCAGACATTCATGCGTCTGCATCAAAAGGCTTTGGAGGATTATGTCGCATTCATCGAACGGCTGCTTACCCCGGATGAGGCTGAACAGTTCAAACGGACGTTGGAGAAATTGATCAAGGGGTTCTATGAGAAAAACGCACAATAACGTTCTGGAACAGTGGGGAAGTCCCATGTTCTACTAAAAGATAAGTTAGTCTAACTAAAAGAAAGTTCCACGAACATTAGCTAGAGATAGGCTGACGCATGAATTTTATAAAAGGTAAGTTAGCCTAACTAAATTAATTTGAATATGAGGTGTTAACGAATGAAAATTTCACTATTAACCACAGGTACAAGAGGAGATACCCAACCATACATTGCACTTGGGAAAGAACTAAAGAATCTTGGTCATGAAGTGAAACTTGCCGCGTTTGAAAATTATGGGGAATTGGTGGAGCAGCATGGTTTGCACTTCCATCCAATCAAGGGGGATATTGCCAAAATTTCAAGGGAGATGGCCAAGAGCTCGATTGAGTCCGACAACCCGATTAAATTTTTTTCTAGCTTTCAAAAGATGAAGCCTTATATAAAAGATAAGCAGATGGGAATGCAGAGGGACCTGTTCGAGGCGTGTGAGGGAGCAGATGCCATCATCTATCATCCGGGAGCAGCCATCGGTCAGTTCGCCGGTGGACATTGGGGTGTGCCGACTATTCTTGCATCCCCTTTTCCCATGGCGCCTACAAAAGAATACCCCGCCCTCATCTTTTATCAGCTGAGATGGGGCAAGACGGTCAATCTCCTGACACATAAATTGTTCGAGAAGGGATTCTGGCTTACGATCAAGCCTTCGATCGCTGCATTTTGGAAGGAACGTTTCGGTGGACGCCCGCCCCATTTTACCAACCCATTTGGTAGAGAGTCGACAACGGATCATACCTCTGTCATGTCGATGAGTCCCTACGTATTTCCACAACCCAAAGCTGGGATGAAGTCGTTGGGTTACTGGTTTCTGGATGAGGATCTGAGCGAGTGGACTCCACCCCGCGATCTTGTCGACTTTATGGATCAAGGGGATGCGCCCGTTTATGTGGGGTTCGGAAGCATTTATGATGAGCGTGCCGATACAACAACGAAACTGGTCATAGAGGCACTCCGTAAATCCGGTAAAAGGGGGATTATCGGGACGGGTTGGAATCAGGTTGGGAACAAAGAAGGATATGAAGATATGTACTTCATTGAAAGTATTCCTCATACATGGCTTTTCCCTAAGATGGCCGGGGTCATCCATCACGGAGGGGCGGGTACCACAGCAGCCGCATTCCGTGCAGGTGTCCCAAGTGTCGTCATCCCCCATGGAAATGATCAGTTCGCCTGGGGAAAACGGACAGAAGAATTGGGGGTGGGACCCGCCCCCATCCCGAGAAAGGAATTGACGGTGGAAAATCTATCGCAAGCAATTACTTCCATGCAACAAGAACCGATGAAAAAGACTGCTCTCGAATTGGGAAGACAGCTGCAACAAGAAAATGGTGCCGGAGAAACGGCAGATTACATTCATCACTTTCTGAAAGGGTAGGGATCGATATGACAGACGCAAATAACCAGGACTTCCGTTTTGGCCCAATGTTTACGGTCATGCTGTTAGGGGCTTTCGTGGGCATTCTAAATGAAACTTTATTGTCTACGGCGTTGCCATCCATTATGAATGACTTCGGTTTGAATGAGAATAAGGTACAGTGGCTGACGACGGCTTTCTTACTGACCAACGGCGTCATGATTCCCATTTCGGCTTATTTGATTGAACGGTTCTCGACAAGGGCGCTTTTCCTGTCAGCGATCGGGTTGTTCGGTCTGGGGACTATGCTTGCAGCCCTCTCCCACAGCTTTTCATTGCTATTGTTGGGAAGGGTGGTACAGGCAGCGGGCTCCGGTATCATGCTTCCACTGATCATGACGATCATCCTGACCATCATACCAAAGGGGAATAGAGGTCGGATGATGGGCTGGGCTGGTATCGTCATTTCCTTTGGACCAGCGATCGGACCAACCTTGTCCGGGTTCCTACTCGAATATTTCTCTTGGAGAGCGCTATTCTTCGTTGTCCTGCCCATTGTGGCAGTGATCATGGTGCTGGCGGTTGTGTATGTGAAAAATGTGACAAAGCTGACTCGTCCCAGAATCGATTTCCTGTCGATTTTCCTCTCCTCTCTGGGATTTGGGGGGTTGCTTTATGGATTCAGTGTGGCGGGGGAAAAAGGCTGGTCCAGCCAAATCGTCCTCCTCTTCATCACAATGGGCTTCATGACGCTTGGAATCTTCATATGGAGGCAGCTAAGACTCAAACAACCATTACTTCAATTTAGAGTCTTTGGTTATAAGACTTTTACGTTATCTCTAGTGATCACGATGGTCGTCATCATTTCGATGATCGGCGCAGAAACATTGCTGCCACTGTATATGCAGAATGTAAGAGGATTCAGTCCGCTCCAGTCCGGCTTGATGCTATTGCCGGGGGCGATTGTGATGGGGGTCATGTCCCCGGTTACCGGATTTCTCTTCGATAAATGGGGGGCAAGAAAATTGGCTGTTCCTGGACTCCTGATCGTCGTCGTGACGTCTTTCTTGATGACGAATTTGTCCATGGAGACGTCGATTGTCTACCTGTCAGCCATTTATTGTCTCCGGATGTTCGGATTGTCTCTTGCGATGATGCCAGTGATGACGAATGGGCTGAATCAGATCCCCGTTGAGTGGAGTGCCCATGGATCCGCAATGGCCAATACATTCCAGCAGATTTCGGGTTCGATCGGGACCGCCATATTGATCACGATTATGACAATGTCCTCAAAAGGTTACACACCTGAAGGTCCTTCCGGAGGCGGATCACAGATGATCGGTGAGATGGCCATGGTACATGGGTATAACCAGGCATTTCTATTTGCTTCATTCCTTGCCATTGGGGCGCTGGTTCTGTCCCTCTTCTTAAAAAAGGGAGCATCAGAACAAACGGAAGGCCATGAAGTAAGCAATGGATAAAACAAAAGAACATTCATTATAGGAGGAACAACACATGAGTATCAAAGTCAGCAACATTAAGAAATCTTATAAGCTTGGTAAGAGTGAAAGTGTTCAAGTATTGCATGGTGTGGATGTAGAATTCAATCAGGGGGAGTTCGTATCCATCCTAGGGGAGTCCGGGAGCGGGAAGTCCACCCTGATGAACATCATCGGCGGGATGGACAGGGATTTCGAAGGAGATGTGATGGTGGACGGAACAAGCCTTCAAGAGATGAAGGAAAATGAGCTCGATGCGTATCGGAAGCTTAAAGTAGGATTTATCTTCCAGAGCTTTAATCTGATCAGTCATTTATCCGTATTGGAAAACGTTGTCCTGACTATGCAGATGACGGATATGAGTGCGTCTGAAAGAGAACAGAAAGCCAAGAAGACTTTGACCGACCTTGGCTTGGGGAATCATATAGATAAAAAACCGAATCAACTGTCAGGAGGGCAGAAACAAAGGGTGGCCATCGCACGCGCGCTTTCCAATGACCCAGACATTATCCTTGCAGATGAACCGACAGGGGCTCTTGATAAGAAAAACAGCGAGCAGATCATGCAGCTGCTGGATGATATCGCGGCACAAGGAAAGCTTGTCATTACGGTTACTCATTCTCAAAAGGTGGCGGACTATGGGACCAGGATCATCACCATGGATGATGGGAACATCATCAAAGATGAATCGTTGAGAGAACCTTATGGCCAGAAGGAGAACGCGCCGAAGGTCAAAACAAAGAACTTGAGATTTGGGGCAGCGATGAAAATGGCTTTCAACAATATCCGATTGAACCTCAAACGAAATCTGCTCGTATCATTCGGTGGTGCGATCGGAATCTTGAGCGTCATCCTGATGTTGGGGTTGGGGTCAGGGGTGACCGACTATATCAATAAAGAAATCAATGCCAATCTGAATCCGAACCTCATTCAAGTGACGAAAGCGCCCGAAGGTGATGAAAGTGCAGGCTCAGGACCACTACCGAATCCAGTGCAGGAAACGGTGCCCCTTGAACAGGAGGATGTACGGCGAGTAAAGAACATCGACCATGTCAAGAAAGTCGAGAATGTCTATACGTTAACGATGGGAAGCTCCATTTTGTACAAGGATACATCAGTGAATATCGTACAATACCAAACGATGAATGATAGTGTGAATGAAGAGGATCTCATTGCAGGCGAACTCCCCGGGGTTGATGAAGTACTGCTTTCTGAAACGGCCGCAAAAAAAGTGAAAGACTCTCCTGAAGAACTTGCCGGAGAACAAGTGGAACTTTACATCAATACAACAGATGATCAAAACAGGCCGGTCATCCTAAAGAAAGAAATGACTGTGTCAGGAGTCATCAAAGGCAGCATGAATCAGGATCTTGCCTACACATCGTATCAGACATTAGATGAGATGTTTCAAAGTGAAGACATCACATTAATGGCCACCCAGCTGGATGTGACGGTGGAAGAGGATAAGTATGTCGATAGGGTACAGGCAGATCTGGAGGACGCAGGCTTCACCGGTACCGGGGTAGGGAACATCCTGAACCAGGTGACAAATTACTTGAAAATCGCCACCAATGTATTAGCCGGGATAGCCGGTATTTCCCTGCTAGTGTCCGCTATCATGATCATTGTCGTGCTGTACATCAGCGTAGTGGAACGGACAAAGGAAATCGGGATCCTGCGTGCCGTGGGGGCAAGAAGAAAAGACATCAAACGGATCTTCTTTTCAGAAGCCGCTTTACTCGGTTTTGCTAGCGGCGTGATCGGGGTCCTGATGGCAAGCATTATCGGGATATTGGGAAATAATGTGATGCAACAGGCGTTCGATGCCCAGTTGATCCAAATCAGTGCAGGGAATGTTCTGACGGGAATCCTGATCAGTGTGATCATCAGCATCCTTGCTGCCTTGTTGCCAGCTGCCAAAGCATCAAAGCTGGATCCGATGGAATCGCTGCGCTACGAATAATCAGGCTTTGGTCATTCGAGCAAAACCAACGCTAATGAATATGTTATATAGGGCCCAGGCGATCATGCTGGGCTCTTTCTGTGAAATGGAGGAGGTAACGTGATTCACGCTTATGGAATTACACATGAAAATAAGCTGGAGACGGATATTTTGATTGGAGGGGGACTCCAATCATATAAATGGATCTGGATCGATTTCGATACCCCTACGGTTGAAGAAATCAGTCATTTGTCTGATACGTTCCACTTTCATCCTTTAGCGATCGAGGACTGTCTCCAATCGATTCAAAGACCTAAATTGGACTATTACGAGGATCATACCTTCTACGTAACCCATGCGGTGAAGAAAGGACGGGAAGGACTGTCAAAGGAAGAGGTTCAATTCTTTGTCGGAAAACAGTTCATAGTAAGCTTCCACCGGTATCAATCAATAGAGATCAATCAAGTACAGAGACGGATACGGGAAGTACAAGCTGGGATTGAAAACTGGGACCCAAATTATGTGTTTTATCAAGTGGTAGATAAAATCGTGGACAACTACTTTCCCGTTATTTATGAAATAGAAGACCGCTTGGACAGAATTGAAGATAATCGGCAAAACCAATCGATGAATGTTCTAATGACCGAGCTTTTTGATACACGCTCCCAATTGCTGACACTACGCCATATCATCCATCCAATGCGCGATCTCCTTTATAGAATGCTCAATTCCCAACACTTACAAGGGATTAAAGAGAAAAGGAAGTATTTTTCGGATATTTACGACCATCTTCTAAAACTATCTGAAATGGTCATGTCGAACAGGGAAATCACGGTGGATATCCGAGATAGCTATCTATCATTGAACTCCTTGCAAACCAACAATGTCATGAAAATCCTTACGATCATTACGTCCATTTTCGCTCCTTTGACGTTTATCGCAGGAATTTATGGGATGAACTTTGTTCACATGCCGGAACTGAGGTGGACCTACGGCTACGCCATTGTACTCGGAGTCATGGGCTTGGTATGCATCTTGATGATCGGGTGGTTTTGGAAGAGGGGATGGTTTAGATGACCCATGAAGTGGCGAATCTGCCGGGGGTCTGGAACCGGGGGACTGTCCATGTGGTTCCGCTGACCCCGCCTTCCTGGCCTCATAAGGTATGCTGAGGTAAAGAAAATTCGACACGGAGGATCAATTATTTAATAAGAGGATCAATAAAAGTCTAAACAGGATTGATAATCGAAAAACTAGGAGCAATAAACGTAGATCAGGATTGAAAAGGGTCTGAGTTGGATCAATTCCACATTCGGTGGCGTTTCCATGGTGGATTTCACTCCAGTACCGGGGCCTCATGCTCACCAAAGAACCTGCTCCAGATAAAAATGGACAATGTAACGTTCTTTTTTGTTGAAAATCAGATAAAAACGCTGGAGGGGGAACCGAGATGGGAACAGCAGCGGTCATTCCAGTAACGTTTGAACGAAAAACCCTTTTTGAAGGGAGAATATGCAGAGCTCAAGAAGCATCTGGCGGACCGACCTGATGACCGGGAAGCCCATTCGGAAGCAAAGGCAGCATTTATTCAAAGAGTATTGAATATGGAGAGGTAAGGTTTGAGAAAGGCTGAGAAGGGAGCTTTTTGTTAGATGATACCTTGCTTGATAGGAATCGTGAGGTAGATCAACTGTTTTTGATTATTAGGTAGTTCACTTTTAAAACAAAAAAAGGGTGCCAGCCCCGGCACAGTGAATGTGCTGGGGGCTGGCACCCCTTTTAAACAAGGGCCCTTACTTAGTCACAGAAAAGCCTTCCTCATCTTTCACTCCATCTGCATACTCATCAAGAAGAGCGCGAACTTCGTCGGTGGTGACGGTTTCCATCAGACGATTTCTCAGCTCGCTCGCTCCACGGAAGCCGCGGACGTAAATCTTGAAGAAGCGGCGGAGCGGTTTGAACGGACGAGGCTCGAGTTCATCGTTATACTTATCATGAAGATCCAGCTGCAGCCTTAGAAGGTCAAGCAGTTCTTCACTTGTATGTTCTTTCTTCTCTTTTTCAAAGGCGAACGGATTATGGAAGATCCCTCTTCCGATCATGATGCCGTCCACGCCGTATTTCTCGGCGAGCTCAAGTCCTTTCTGGCGGTCAGGGATGTCTCCGTTGATCGTCAGTAAGGTGTGTGGGGCGATTTCGTCACGGAGTTTCTTGATCTCCGGAATCAGCTCCCAGTGGGCATCAACGTCACTCATTTCCTTTTTCGTACGGAGGTGGATGGACAGATTGACAATATCCTGTTCCAACAGGTGCTTCAGCCAGTCGTGCCATTCCTCCACCTTAGTATATCCGAGACGGGTCTTCACACTGACGGGAAGTCCACCCGCTTTGGCTGCCTGGATGAGTTCCGCTGCGACTTCCGGGCGGCGGATCAGACCTGATCCTTTTCCGTTCGCTGCGACATTGTGTACAGGACAACCCATGTTGATATCGATTCCGCGAAAGCCCATTTTCGCCACACCAATACTTGTTTGGCGGAAGTATTCAGGCTTGTCCCCCCAAATATGGGCGACGATCGGCTGTTCATCTTCCGTGAACGTCAAACGTCCGCGTACGCTGTCTTTTCCTTTCGGATGACAGTAGCTTTCTGTATTCGTAAACTCTGTGAAAAACACGTCAGGTCTCGCCGCTTCACTCACAACATGACGAAAAACGACATCGGTCACGGCTTCCATCGGTGCCAAAACAAAAAACGGTTTAGGCAACTCATGCCAAAAATTATCTTTCATATCTATTTAAACCCTTTCCTTAAGGAAAACATGTTCCCAAAATTAAAAAGTAGAATGCTTCAGTCTTATCCATTCCCAGATAGGCTGGATTCCAACCAGTATATACTTTAATAGGAATAAACGAAAAGTGCAAGGGGGACAAGTCGTCTTATTTTGAGGAAAATCCTCCTTCATTCTCCTCTGGAAGGGGGAGATTGGATGATAGTGATGTTGAAAATAGAACGATGAACCTTCGCACAAGTAGAGGTACAGCCAGTAAGCTAACGTTTCGCACACCAAGGGACCGGATTTCATTCATATCTCAAAGATGAAAAAATACCCAAAAAGTACAACCAACATCTGTAAAAAATTGCTATAATGATTCTTATAGTGCAGTGCAGGCACTCACATATTGAATGACAGTAAAGGGGAGCTGCTGATGTCTGAGTTTAATGAAAACCCATTAATAAAGAGCGATGAAACGAAAACAAAGATCAAGGTGGAAAGAAAAGAAGGGGAACCGACTGCCGCCTTTAAAGGGGCGAGCTGGGCGGCCTTTGTAGTGGGTGCTTCCGCTTATCTGATCGGCCTGTTCAATGCTTCGATGGAACTGAATGAGAAGGGGTATTACTTTGCGGTATTGATTTTCGGACTGTATGCAGCAGTATCCCTGCAAAAAGCGGTAAGGGACAAAGAAGAGGATATCCCTGTTTCCGGCATCTATTATGGGCTCAGCTGGTTTGCCGTCATTGTGGCCATTTCCTTGATGGCGATCGGACTTTATAATGCGGGGAGTATCATTTTAAGCGAAAAAGGATTTTACGGTATGTCTTTTGTTCTTTGTCTGTTTGCTGCCATCACCATTCAGAAAAATATCCGGGATACGCAGTGGGCAAGAGAAAGGGAATAATTCTAAAAAAAGAAGTATCCAAGAACCATCCAACGTTCTTGATACTTCTTTTTATTATGACATCAATTAAGCCGATGCCGCGTGCTTCCGGTCCAATCGATGACTCAAGAAGGTCAATAGACTCGCACCAAGTGCAACGACCCCGCCGACAAGTGTCACATTCAATAATGGGCCTTGATGGTAGACAAGCCCTCCGAGTGCCGAACCCATGGCGATGCCGACATTGCTTGCAACGGGCATCAAGGAAGCGGCGAGTCCTGTCGCTTTCGGCTGATACACACCGGCAAGGTCGATCAAGTAAAGCTGGGTCGAGGTGGTGAGCAGAATCGCCATCAGGGACATCAGTCCAATGTTGATCAATCCGACGACGAAATGGCCGGTGGTAAAGTACAATCCCATCAGGACAAAGGCCTGGATAAGGAAAACGAATCGAAGGCGTCCGATGGCATTGTGGCTGGCAATCTTTCCGGCCAGTATGTTACTGAAAATCGAGATGAAACCGTAGGCAAACAGGATCAAGCTGATGGAGCTGCCCGGTGCGCCCATCATGTTCAGAATCGGGACAAGATACGTAAATACCGCATAGGTTGCACCGAAGCCAAGAGCCGGGATGAAGAAAGCCATCAAGATCCGCGGGTGGGTCAACAACGAAAACTGATCACGCATGGAACTGCGGTATTGACTGAGCTTACTCGGCAAATTCATGAAAGAGGCCAAAAAGGCAACCACACCAAGAATCGTCGTTAACAGGAACGTGGCATGCCAGTCGTACCACTCCGCGATGACGGTACCGATGGGCACTCCGATCACGTTTGCCAGAGTAAACCCGCCGAAAACGAAGGAAATGGCCACTCCCCGTTTCGTTACTGGAATCGCTTCGCTGGCGATCGTCATGGCAAGGGAAATCGAAACGCCTGTGACGATGGCTGTCAGCATTCGAAGGACAAGCAGCATGACGTAGCTCGTCGAAATCACACACAATGCATTCAGGATGATAAACGACCCTATCAAAAACAACATCCATTTCCGCTTAGGAAAATGGCTTGTTGCAGACATGACGACCGGGGTGGCGATGGCAAAGGTAATCGCAAACGCCGACACAAGCGTACCTGCCTTTGCGTTGGTTATATGAAGGCTCGAGGAAATCTCCGTTAAGATCCCCACGATGACAAACTCGCTTGTGCCGAGAACAAAAGTTAGTAAACTAAGCGTGAAGATAAGAAACCACTGTTGTTTGGTTAATACAGTCTCTTGCATAAGTACCTCTTTTCTAGGATGGATAGACATCAATAGTAGTATGGGCAAACAATTTCATTATCATATCATAAAATGGGACAGTGGGGACAGGTCCCTTGTCCCAGGAAACATGGGGGGCGGTTCTGGTGCTTCCTAAACAAAAAAGGAATGCTATTCATTCTCAGCATTCCTTTTTTTGCTTTTACGGTTTCTATATCAAGGCATACGCGACGTCAACAGCCAGTAGCCGCGGAACCTGTCCCCACTGTTCTCAAATCTCCGGCCGCACCCACAACTTCGAAAAGTCCACATATCCAAAATGCTTGATCTCAATGTTCATAATGTCAGTCGAAAAAGGGATGTATCGTTTCTCGTAATAGAGTGGAATCATGATGGATTCTCTCATGAGCCTATTCTCCAGCTCCATATTTAAGGCGGTCCAGTCTTCGAATGATGTTTGACGATATTCCTCCAGACTGGACTTCCACGTACTGTCTTTTTCAAAAAGGGGATAAAGAGGCGAATATCCGTTTTTCAAAAAGTGATAAAACGAGAAGTTCTGGTTGGATTCAAAGATTTCTCCGTGAACGAATAGGTCCACATGGAATGTCTCGGGCTGCCTCGTCAGGGTGTCGGCAAAGGAAAACCACTTAACGTCGACTGGAATGCCTTCTTTTTCAAAAACCTCCACAAGCCACTCGGTGGTTTTCGCTGTATGATTGGCACAACGGATCACAATCGGCTCTTTAAACAAGGGACGTTCTGCCTCCGGGATAGTCATGGATTGGTCCTGTCCGATCAGGATGCTCTTGCCGTTCGGTGTCAGGCGGGGATCGAGGTCACGAAGGGTGTGGCGGTTCTTCGCAATCACCCAGTGCAGATAATCCCGTACGGCTTTTCTTTGAATCTGGGAATCTCGTCCCGGAACGGCATTCATGACGACAATCCCGAAGCCCGAGTCACTCTCGACCTCAACAGAAGAAGACTGACTCTCTTCAATGTGAGAATGATAGATTCCTTTGAAATCTTTCGGCACCTGGACAAATTCTACAGCATCGAGGAGCGGCCTCTCCTGAAAGTGCTCTTTAAAGGCAGCGAGAGTTGTCTTCGCATCTGTATTCTCCTCGATGGAAAAGCATCCAGTCCCGAAGGTCCGTCCCTTGTTTTCTTTATAAATGCTCGCACACATCATGCTGAGCATGGGGAGGATGTAGCTGCAGCCCCCGGGGTGATGGATATCGATGATGAGGGGGGCCTTTGCCTCGATCCTTTCGACTGGTTCCCATAGATCTTGATAATGAGGGCATGTCCGAAGCTGTTCGAGACAATGGACAACATCCTTTGCCGTCAGGATGGAACCGTCGTGGAATTGGATGTCCTTTTTTACATATAGTCGCAGTTTCGCAGATGAAGCGTCCCAGCTGTGTGCAAGTTCCGGGAGGATGTCCCCTTCTTCTGTGAGGGAGACGAGGCGGTTGAATACGTTTGCCACTAGATGGGCGCTGAGGACATCGGCTGCCTCCAATGGGTGGATAGAGAAAAAGGGATATCTCTTCGGCACGATCAGCTTATCTTTGGACTCTTTCACAAATCCGAGCTTACTGTGGAATTTATTCATCAGCCTCATCTTGCTGTCGGTTGACCAGTTGTACATGAGATACTTGCTGCTAGTCTCAATTGGTTCCTCGTCCAGGAGCTTTACGACTTCCTCTTCGAACTCTTCCTCCACATCTTTCTTCCATAGAAGTGTCGATACATTTCCCCGTCCGCGTCCCGGTGTAAAAGCAATCCAGCCTTCTTCATTCCATTTTTTCAAATAGCGGGTCGTCTGCTTGTGGCTCAATTGCAGGGTTTCAGAGATTTCCTCCACTCGGATGCTGCCTGATGGATAGTACCGCCAAAGGGTTAGTAATTTATTCTCCACGTTGCTTCTCCTCCTAAAAAGGGGACATCGATTTGAAAAGTGTCTATTTTTATAATCTTTCGTCTAGTTTACTATACAGTAAATAGAGGAGGGGTAACAACATGAAGTGGAAGGAATTACCTCAAAACATAAAAGTACGGATGATCACGTCATTCTTTAACCGTGCCGTCTCATCCGCCGTCATGCCGTTCATGGCGCTGTTCTTTGCTCAGGAACTGAATAAGATTTGGGCAGGGATCTTCCTGATCGTCACCGTGGTGATCGGGTTTTTCATCAATCTGGTCGGGGGATACATATCAGACCGCTTTCCCCGGAAGAAAGTCCTGCTGACAACGTCTTGGCTGAACGCCATGTTCTTTTTCATCATGACTGTTAGTCTTTTTCCGAAGGATAACTTGATCCTGCTGTTTGCAGGTGCCTATATCGGGTTCATCATCACGAGCAGCCTGGGCCGTCCTGCAATGCATGCGATTATCATCGATTCGACGACGCCGGAGAACCGTAAAGCCGTCTACGCCTTGGATTACTGGCTCGTCAACCTGTCCATGGCGATCGGTGCGGCCCTAGGGGGACTACTGTATTTGGACCATCAGACAGAGCTATTTATGATGCTGACCTTTACGTCCATGACGATTCCCGTTGCGTATGGGATCTGGCTTCAGGACAACTTCAAGGATCAGCTGCAGAAAAAGCACGAGAATGTGTTCATCGATCTCGTGAACAATTACCGGATAGCCTTCAGGGATTCGGCATTCGTGAAAGTGGTGGCAGGGTCCACCTTCATCTTCGCAGCGGAATTCTCCCTGAACAGCTATATCGGGATCCGTTTAGCGGAAACCTTCAAGGCTGTGAACATCGGGGATTTTGAAATCGTCGGAGTCAGGATGCTCAGTATTTTGAACATTGAGAACATGTTGCTCGTCGTCTGCCTCACGTTCATCATCAACCGTTATACAGACCGCCTGAATAAGAAGAACGCCCTCTTGATCGGACTCATCCTGTACGGAATCGGCTATGTGGCGGTCACATCCGCCAACACGTGGTACGTCCTGATTGCATTTAATCTGATTGCGACAATGGGGGAACTGATCTACTCCCCGATCCGTAACGCAGAGCAGGCTAATATGATCCCAAGCGATAAGCGGGGCTCCTACTCCGCATTTTCTAACCTGTCCTTCAGCGGTGCGGATCTTGTCGCACGGTCCACGATCATTATAGGTGCCTTCTTGATGCCGACGATGATGAGTGTTTATATCGGTTTCATCGTTATGCTCGGTACCGTTCTTGTTTATACGGGATTGTTTGGCGGAAGCTGGGTAAAGGCGAAAGTGTTGGACAGTGGTGTTGGTGCGAGTGGAGGAAAGTAAAAGGGAAGGGGATTCCTGGAAGGAGGAATCCCCTTTTTTTGATGGTTTCTAAATCACGAGTTGTTCCGTTGATCAGAGGGAATGAAAAAGTAATTAAGGAGCAAGAGGGAGTGAGTGGTATGAGTATGAGTCCCTCTTTAGCATGATCTTCATTACCACTTTCCTTTGTGATTCTTATTCATTAAATCCCCCATTGCTTTAAGTGTAGTTCTTCACATTTTTTTATCATTCTTATCAATCATTCTAGAGATTAATTTATGACAACCTATTGTATAGAGAAACATGATTAAAAAAGGATTGGTCGTTGGGAAAATTTCCACCCCATCCTCTTTTACATGTACCACGTACAAGCTTGAGATGTTGTAGTTCTCTGCAAGGGAACTCAACAGAATAAAGCCTAAGTAGAACCCAATAAATGATAGTACATATAAAATGAACATTTTGATCATAACCATCTCCCTCTTATGTTCTAGCACCAGCTAGTTTAAATAAGACTTAAAACTCAATTCCAGACAGCTGCTTTATTTCTTCTAATCGTTTCTCATGACGTTTAACAGTCATAAGGGGTTTTTGTGGTGAATCAAATTTACTATAGAGGAAAAGCTTACTTTCAATCCTTCGATTTTTTCCGCCTGACTATTGTTATCGTAAAACGAATAGATTCCCTCATACGCCCACGTAATGAACTCATGGACATCTTCCTCGATCCTTCTTCTAATGGTCAGTTCCATGCTTTTTATCCACCTCAGTATTCTTTGTCCTGTTTCTCGATCCATTTATTCACTTTTTTCTCCATCTCTTTTTGCAATTCCCCAATGTTTCCACTATCTCTCTGAGCGGTTTTAACGTATTTCGCCGGGAACATTTTTTCCAAGGAGGACTGATACATGCTGCCGTCCTTTGGTTCTATGTATTCAATCACAGAATAGGTACCATCTTTTATGCTTAACCGAATCACGGCAGGTAATGAATGCCCGGACTGGGCTTCTAATCCGGTCGCTTTATTAAATCCACCGTAATACGACCACATATACACACTCAGGATCCCATCCTTTTCGCTCGTTCCATAGATTTTGTGGACTTCAAACTGCTTTTCTGTACCGTAGTAGGAGGTGGAATAGTTCTGAATGATATATTGGGAGATCGCGTTATCAATTTGTTGGGTTATCTGTTTATCTCCGTCGATCAGATTCTGTTCTTTCCCGTAACACCCGGCCAATAAGACCACTGCCATTAGTAAAAGTAAAACTCGTACCTTTTTCAAAATGTCCTTGCTCCTTGTATACATGTATTTTTGAAGGTTATAAGACATGGAGAATTTAATTCCATTTTACCATAGGGTTTCTTGTATTTTCCTTTTTTTACAATTAAATCTATGGTATCTTCCAGTAGAGCACTCACGAAACGGATAAGGGGGAGAGGACGAATGAGGATCGTATCACTTAAAGAGATGCCGAAAGAGAACCTGGTTGAATTCTTCAATCGGCATTGGGGCAGTCCGAAGATGGTCATTTCCAGTGGGATCTATGACTGTGCTGCGTTAGACGGCTTTGCCTACCTGAATGAAGAAACCGTAATCGCAGGTTTGATTACATATGTGGTCAAAGACGAAGAATGCGAGATTATTTCCCTTGATAGTTTGGAAGAAAAGAAGGGCATCGGCACCTCCCTGATGAAAGAAGTAGAAAAGGTGGCAGTCGGGAGCCGGTGCAAGCGCATCACGCTGATCACAACCAATGACAATCTGCCGGCACTGAAATTTTACCAAAAGAGGGGCTTCATGATTTCAACTATTCACCGGTTCGCAGTGGAGAAGGCGAGAAAGGTAAAGCCTGAGATCCCTATGATCGGAATTGACGGGATTCCCATTAGAGATGAAATTGAACTGGAGAAGGGGGTGACTCTGACGGATGATTATACTTAAAATAATGAAAAGAGTAGGAGGGAAGATGTGAACAATTTTAATAAAGCGTTATCTCTTGTAAACAAATTAGTCTATGAACCTAATCAATTAACCTTAAAATCGGTTCAAGAAGAAAAACGAAATGCGAATTACGGAGCTGGTACATTTGAACTGGCTTCTCGTTCAGTTCGATTTAGGGTCGCAAAAGTAACACCTAATAAGGTGGGGCAATTTGTTGCATTTTGGGAAAAAGATGAAAATGATAACAATCAACCATATACATATGAAAAGGCACCTGACTTGTTGGTCATCAATACCTTTTTGAGTAATGAAGAATGGGGGCAATTTGTTTTCCCGAAAGACATTCTTGCCAAACAAGATATTCTTAAGACGAGTGCTGCGAAAGGGAAAATGGCCATTAGAGTTTACCCCAGTTGGGATACCCCAACCAGCAAACAAGCGATAAAAACTCAAACATGGCAGTTACCCTATTTTGTCGATTTGAGTGATACCAATAAACTGCCCATGAAAAAAATATTGGAACTGTATTCGCAGTAAATTAGTATATTCACTTAATACCACATGTCTGAACTTATATTTATCCATTAAAGAGGGCTTACCCTAGAAACGATAAGCTTTTTTATTGTGATAATTTGACTTGAGTAGGATAATGAATTTGAAATAATTGGTATTGGTTTAATGAATGTGGAGGACAGATGATGGATAATCAATATTTTGTAGGTTGGGGCACACTGGCGCTGATAAATGCCGGACTTGCACAAGGGAAAAACAGGAAGGGGTTAAACTGGTTTCTGCTTTCACTCGTATTGGGTCCTTTGGCGACGCTAATTTTGCTATTTGTTGAAAAGAGGGAATGGTAGCGTGCGTATATTGAAGGTTTAACTCTCTTTTTGTTGAATTCTTATAATAAATTTGAAGATTAACCGAATTTTATAGAGGAGGAAGTATAGTGAATCAAAACAGTGCATTGATTATAGTGGATGTTCAAAAAGCATTTGATGACCCAAAATGGGGAGAACGAAATAATGTAAATGCAGAAGAGAATATTAGTAAAATACTAAAGGTTTGGAGAGCGAAGGGAGGGCAAGTCATTCATATTCAACACACGTCAGACCATCCGAATTCTGTATTTTATCCCGGCAATAAAGGTTTTACTATAAAGGAATTGGTTAGTCCTCTTGAAGAAGAAGTGGTAATTACCAAGAAAGTGAATAGTAGTTTTATTGGCACCAATTTAGAAGAAACGTTAAATAAAAATCATATTAAAACAGTGATAATAACAGGGTTGACCACTCCTCATTGCGTCTCAACAACGACGAGAATGAGCGGGAATTTAGGCTTTAACACTTACCTAATATCCGATGCCACAGCGGCATTTGGAATGAAAGATCAAGATGGCCGTTATTTTGATCCGGAAACGATACATAACGTGTCTTTAGCTACATTGAATGATGAATTTGCCACCATCCTTTCAACGGAACAATTGTTAGATATGTTGAATTAAGACACCATGGGGACAGGTACCATGGGGCCTCATTTTAGTAAAGGTGCCGAGGGGGCTGTCCCTATGGTTTCCATAACAGAAACATAGGAGGCGTGGGATATGAACACCAATAGAATCGATCATGTGAGTATAAACGTAAATGACCTTTCAGAGGCTAAGGCGTTTTTGTTGATTTAGGACTCGAAGTGCAAGCGGAATGGGAATTGGATGGAGAGCAGTTGGACAGAATCGTTGGACTTAATCACGTTAAAACGGCATGTGTAGGATTGGGGATGCCAGATGGTCAGGCATGGATAGAGCTGGTCAAATTTTATACACCTTCAGATGAAAAAGGTATTCAGCAACCTTTTGCCATTACGCTGGGTATCCGACATATTTGCTTTGCTGTTGAAGATATTGAAACGATTGTGGCCAATTTGAAAAAAAGAAGGGCACGGAAATCTTTAGTGAGATACAGCAGTACGAAGAAAGTTATAAGTTATGCTACTTTCGTGGTCCAAAAGGGATTATTTTAGAGTTGGCGGAGAAAATCAGTTAAATAGTGTATCGGATTTTAAATGATTTAGATCTCCGGCTTGGGGTACTTTAATGAAAAAAGACGCTAAAAGAGGAAAACACCAGAACCATAAGTTTCTGGTGTTTTCTATGTCCCTAATAACTTTCTAAAAACCGTTAAAGGGGATTTTTCTTATTATAGGGAATCATAAAGTACCTTCTATCAAGCAACCAATTAGTTGCTTATACTTGACGAGCAACCATTTAGTTGCATATAATCAATCTATGACTTGGGACAAAGACACTATATTCAAAGCACTTGGCGACTCGACTCGGCGGCTTATCCTGGATGAGCTTTCCGATCGCAACGAGCTGACATTGTATGAACTTACGGCACGCCTCGTTATGAAGCACAACCTTTCCATTTCGCGACAGGCGATCACCAAACATCTAAATCTATTGGAAGATGCAGGACTCGTCATGTCAGAACGGAAGGGTAAATATCGAGTACTTATGTTTAACAAAGAACCACTTGCAAACTTATTGAAAGGATGGGTAGACTAACTTTTCACGAATCGGCAGAAGAGCAACTGCCATCGCAACGATTAAAGGAGGCCAAATGAGGATGAAAATTATTATAACCAGTATATTCGTTCAAGATCAAGACAAAGCATTAGCGTTTTATACAGACACGCTGGACTTTGTGAAAAAACATGACGTTCCTACAGGAGCACACCGGTGGATTACGCTTGTTTCAGCTGATGAACAAGACGGGACCGAGCTTTTACTTGAACCAAATGAGCACCCGGCTGCGAAAGAGTATCAAGAGAAATTATTCGCAGACGGCATCCCTGTAACGATGTTTGGGGTTTCAGATATTCGCAAAGAGTACGAGCGACTAGTGGAAAAAGGTGTAACGTTTACGATGGAGCCTACCGTCATGGGAGAGATCACGATAGCTGTCTTTGACGATACATGTGGAAACCTTATTCAGATGATACAGCAGTAATTGGTTATGACGATGTATAAAATAAATTGGAGCATTGAAAATTAGGTGAGATAAAAATGGACAGTCAAGTAAAGTTGGAATTTGAACATTCTAAGTCAGGCGATAAAGAAGAGCGTTATGAAGCCTACCAATATATATTAAAAGTAACGGACCAAAAAGTTGATTGGGCATATGAAGTATGGGATCAACTACTAGAGGACTTAACTCATAAAGATAACCATCAACGCTCTCGTGCAGCACAATATTTAGCTAACCTAGCCATAAGCGATCCAGAGATGAGGATAATGAAAGATTTCCCAGGGTTGTGGGAGGTAACAAAAGATGAAAAGTTTGTGACGGCCAGGCATTCTCTCCAATCAATCTGGAAGGTCGGAATTGCTGGTACACCTCAAAAAGAAATGGTTATGGATTTTATGGTTGAACGTTTTAAAAAAGGAACAGATGAAAAAAACGTTACTTTAATCCGGAATGACATTCTTCAAAACATGAGGAATTTATATGACCACTTTAATGATGAGTCTATCAAACAAACCGCTTTAGATTTGATTGATACGGTTGATGACAAAAAATACAAAAAAAAGTATATGGATATTTGGAAGTAATTCAACTTTCTTAAAGAACGAAGTCTTAACCCCCGTGGCCATTCCTCTACGTGTTGTAAGCAGCACGTAGAGGAATGGTCCTTTTTCTTTAAATAGGGATAGTCAGTAGGAAAAATATCGGTTTATTCTATGAGATGTTGGGGATTCTTCTTAATAATAAGGAACATAAAATAAATTTATTGATAAAAGGATTGCTTAGAGGAGTCATCCCATTTAGCTTCTTGATATTCTTTTAGCTGTTATGGAATCAATTTCAAGGGTCATCAGCCATTGCAAACACATTCTTTTTTTATGGTCAGTTCTCTTTTTTCATAGGGTTGGCAAGCGTCATATATGAAATTGAACAATGGCGATTCTTCAAACAAATGATGGCTCAATACTTGGTCATGCTGTTGACTGTTTTTCCAACTTTACTTCTGAACGGTTTTTACCCGCTTGTTTCTTTCAGAGATGTTGTGAACGTATTTTTCCTTTTTAATAAGGTTGGAGTTATCTTGTTTTTGATTACATATTTAATTTTTACATGGCGTAAAAGGGCTTATATGAAAGCCCGTCATCAATAACCTGACTACCGCTAACATGGATCTTTGCTTCCAAAAGCAAGAAAGAAGCATAAGAACCGTCCCCGTGTTTCCGTGCTCTCTTGATTTTTGTCGAATGTTCGCAATGAATGGAAAGGATTTCCGATAAGGATGTCGAAGAATTTAAAGAAGATTCTTTTTCTTAAAGGAGACCTGCTATGGTAGAGACTGTCCATCATTTAATTTTGCATGTGGTATTCATCCTATTTACGATTCTTGCTTTTCAGATGGTTACGAATGGATCGGACAGCAATACAGAAGGGTTTCCCTTTAAGTTCTTTCTCATGAATCTTGCTATTTTACTGTTTACAATGATCTTCCCCGTTGTATACTCCAGTGGTTATGTGTACGATTTCAAGGTCGTTCCTATTATCCTTGCCTTTCTCTATGGCGGGAAGAGAGCCGGGTTCAGTACGTTCACCGCCATGCTGTTGATCGGTTCATTGACCAACCATGTAATGGTCTTTTTGATCGTGAATTATGCGATTTATAGTGTACTCCTGATTCCTTTATCGAAATGGTATAGAAAGGGTACCTGGAAGAACAAAATGATCCTGATTTCGGTTTTTTATTTGTTCATCCCGGTTACAAAATCCCTTTATTTACTCCAGAACAATGAAGTACGGCAGCTTCCCCTTGTCGCAAGTTCCACATTGATCATTTGGATCACGCTGATCCTGACCATTTATCTGATTGAAAACCGACTGGAACAAACCAGGATTAAAACTGAACTCATGAAGGCTGAAAAGTTTAATGTAGTCAGCCAGTTAGCGGCTTCTGTTGCTCATGAAATCCGAAACCCCATGACGACCGTAAGAGGATTCATGCAGCTTCTGCAGAGAGAAACGTTAACGACTGAACAGAAGAGCTTTATCGACATATCCATACAAGAATTAGATCACGCCCAAGACGTCATTACTCAATACCTCTCCCTTGCCAAGCCGCAGACGGAGGAATACGAGGTGTTCAGTCTGACTGACACCATGAATGAATCCGTTGACGTGATGTCTACGTATGCTGTGATGAATAGCATTAAAATACATAAACATATTGAAACAGAACTGATGATCAAAGGGATAAAAATTGAGATGAAGCAAGTACTCCTCAATCTTCTGAAAAATGCCATCGAGGCGGTAAAAGAAAATGGAAAAATCACGGCGGCAGCCACTGTACATAAAGACGGCAGGATCTTGATTGTCATTCAAGATAATGGAGCGGGCATGACTCCGGAACAACTCAAGGTATTGGGCAGACCTTATTACTCGACCAAGGAAAAAGGGACGGGACTTGGTTTGACCTTCTGCTATCAAATTGTCAAAAGGTTGAAGGGTGAAATACAGGTGGAAAGCGAGCAGGGAGTGGGGACAACGTTTAGGATTTATTTGCAGGGGTGAGCCATGGGGACAGGTCCCATAGCACCACATAATAAAATATTGGTGCCTGTACCCAGCACGGTAAACCTTTAGCGTACCGGGGGGCAGGCACCGTTTTTATGTGCGTTTCATCCTATCTTAAGAAAAAATTAAGAATTCTCCCATGATTTTTTTAAGAAATTTCATTTACACTATCACACTTGAAGGTTTTTTTTATGTGTAAGTAAACAATACTTATCATCGATGATGAAATCCCTTTGGATATCTTCTCTCCAAAGGGTATGCTTATGAAAAAATAATGGAAAATAAGTGAAAGCCCTAAATGAGCCGCCGCGAAAGTTACAATCATGATGACGAAATGTCAGGTGCAGCTTTGTAAGGATTGTTGGAGATTTAGCGGATGTCACTAGAGTAGGAGTGAAAGAATGAAACCTTTATCAATTTTAGTAGCTGATGATGAGGAGGAAATTGCGGATCTGATTGCCATCCATTTAGAAAAAGAAGGATACCACGTGACGAAAGCATCGGATGGTGAGGAGGCGGTTCGTGTGGTCGAGACTCAGGTTGTTGATTTGCTGATTTTGGATATCATGATGCCGAAAATGGATGGATATGAAGTCACCCGACGCATTCGGGATCAGCATAATATGCCAATCATCTTTTTGAGTGCCAAGACATCTGATTTCGATAAAGTTCAGGGCCTGGTCATTGGGGCAGATGATTATATGACGAAACCCTTCACCCCGATCGAATTGGTTGCTCGTGTAAATGCTCAACTCCGACGTTTTTTGAAGCTCAATCAACCTAAGACGGCTACAGAAAGGAAAGCCTTCGTGGAAAGTGGTGGATTGGTCATTTCCCCCGATCAGCGTAAAGTGACTCTATATGGTGAAAGCATCGAACTAACGCCTAAAGAGTTTGATATTTTGTACTTACTGGCGAGTCACCCGGGGAAAGTTTTCGGTGTGGAACATATTTTTCAGCAGGTGTGGGGGGATGCATACTTTGAAGGTGGGAATACGGTAATGGTCCATATCCGCACATTACGAAAAAAGCTTGAAGAGGATAAACGGAAAGATAAATTCATTAAAACAGTATGGGGCGTAGGGTATACATTCAATGGGTAAAATACTACGAGGCTTTCGTTTGAAAATGATCTTATTGCTGGGTCTAAGCATGTTGTTGTCTGCTGCTATTACATACCTATTCTTTAAAGTACTCCAAATGTATTATTATTCAAATGTGAATTATGGAGATTCATTAGGTTATTTTCGCATTATCATACGAAATATTGGAGACTTCAACGTCTTTTTACTAGTATTCATCCTGCTTTCGATTTTCTTCTTCTTTTTACTTACAAAACCCTACTCTGCCTATTTCAATGAGATTTCAAAGGGAATTCATTATCTCGCCCAGGGTGACTTCAAGCATCGGGTTCAAATCGTGTCGAATGATGAGTTTAGTGACCTTGCCGAGAGCATAAATCTCGCCAGTGAAAAATTGGAACAAGCTATCGAAAGAGGGGACTTCTCGGAAAGTAGTAAAGAGCAGTTAGTCGTCAATTTAGCTCATGATCTCCGTACACCCCTCACCTCCGTTTTAGGTTATTTGGATTTGATCCTTAAGGATGAGAATTTGACGAAAGAACAAGTCAGACATTTTTTAACGATTGCCTTTACGAAATCCCAGCGTTTAGAAAGACTGATTGATGAATTATTCGAAATAACGCGAATGAACTATGGCATATTGCCCATTCAAAAAAATCATCTAAATGTAAGTGATCTCCTTAATCAATTAAAGGAGGAATTGTATCCTGTCTTCGAGAAGAATGATTTGATCGCTAGAGTGAATGTGACTCCGCAACTACCTGTTTTGGGTGATGGAGAGCTGTTGGCACGCGTGTTTGAAAATCTTTTGACCAATTCGAATCGCTATGGTAACGATGGCCAGTTTGTGGATATTAATGGCTTTATTGATTCAGGGAAAGTGGTTATTCAGATTGTGAATTATGGAGATCCCATTCCTCAGAATGATCTGCCCCATCTCTTTGATATGTTCTATACCGGTGACAAAGCACGTACTCATCAAGGAGGCGGCACCGGGATCGGCCTCTTCATTGCCAAGAATATCGTGGAGCAGCATGATGGGACCATTACGGCCGAAAGCAGTATCATACGTACCATTTTTGAAGTGCGCTTGCCGCAGGATGGTGAAAGTCCGAATGAATGATTTAAGAAAAATTTAAAATTTACCCCACTCTTTATTTAAATAGTTTTCCCTACACTTATAAGCAACTAAGAGTAAGGAGGAAACAGATAAATGAAGAAGTGGGGCTTTTTATTATTATCCTGCCTAGGGTTAACGTTCGCCTATTTGGAACCTTTGTCTGAACCAGAAGTGAAAATTCAAAACCATGTTCAATCTGAAAATGGTATCGCAGAGGGTGGCATCCAAGAAATCGAAATGACAGAGGATCAAATCTATCAAGGAGATCTGCTTTTGGTCAACAGTGAATATCCTGTTCACCAGGAGAGCATTCGATCGGATATTGTCAATTTATCTGCAAACAATGAACTGGCACAAGGGTACGTGTTGTTAGGCAGTGACACTTATTTATCAGAGGAAATTGCACATGCGTTTTCAGAGATGGTTGCTGCTGCAAAAAAAGATGGGCTTCAACATTTCGCCATTACGAGCGGCTTTCGGGATTTTGATGAGCAAAGTGTGCTTTATCAAGATATGGGTTCTGACTATGCCTTGCCAGCAGGCTACAGTGAACACAATCTGGGCTTATCCCTTGATGCAGGATCTACTCAAATGAAGATGGCTAATGCACCAGAAGGAAAGTGGATAGAAAAGAACGCTTGGAAATACGGGTTCATCTTACGTTATCCAGAGAATAAAACGGACATAACAGGAATTGAATATGAACCGTGGCACATCCGCTATGTTGGTTTCCCCCATAGCGCAATTATGAAATCCAAGAATTTCGTATTAGAAGAATATCTGGAATACCTAAAAGAAGAAAAAACATTTTCTGCTAGTGTAAATGGGGAAAAATATGAGATTTCTTATTATCCTGTTACTAAAAGTACGACCATCCATGTGCCTGCCGATCTACGTTATGAGATTTCAGGTAACAATATCGATGGTGTGATTGTGACAGTGTTTCCTGATGCGGAATGAGACGAACGAACTGAATGAAAGGCATGATGGTACATGGCTAAAAAAACAGCACTCGTTTTGACAATTCTTCTTTTCCTTTCATTTTTATAGTGCCCATCTTTGGGTTAATGCGTGCTTTGGGAACTGTTGGCCTAGGTACATGAAGGATATGTTCTAAAAAAATAGAAATAGTAGTAACTTAATGAATATGCAGGATACATTCACAAAGAATAGAGGGATAACCTATGAAAATTATTCGTGCTAGTGAATCAGAAAGTAATAGAAGAAATGAGATGAGTACAATCTTTGTAGACGGCTTCTATCAATGGCTGAATTATTTTTCAAAGGATAAGGCTAAACTTTACAAGACATTTGCCCATATGTTTAATGAAGAGGTCTTTTATACGGCAGTAGTTGACGATCGTATTGCGGCTATAGCGGCTTGCACTACAAGCAATATACCTTCTGTAAGACTGAAATATAGTGAATTTAGAAAGCACCTCGGCTTATTCATGGGGAGTATTGCTTATGTCATTCTCAAAAAAGAATTTGAGAAAGAGCAATATCCTTTTCAAATTTCTGAAAAGATGGGTGCAATAGAGTTTGTGGCAACGTCGGTAAAGTATAGAGGAAAAGGTGTGGCAATTGAACTGCTAAAATCGATCATACATTCAACTTCATACGACGAATATGTCTTAGAGGTAGCAGATACCAACATAAGTGCCATCCACCTTTATGAAAAACTGGGTTTTGCAGAGTTCATGCGTATACCTCAAAAGCACAGTGAAAAAAGTGGTGTTAATGATCTTGTATATATGAAGCTTGTGAAAGTGAAAGAAGTGGGGGACTAAAGAGCTTATGGAATGACTGATTTTTGGAAAAACAGGTTAGTATAGTGAGCTCCAATAATCTAGAAGAAAAGATATAGCATAACGGGTCCGGCTTAACATCATACTAGTAACAAAACCTTTAAACGGAGGATCATGTTGTGGAGAAAAAAATGTTAAGCGTACTCATTTCCTTATGCCTGATTTGCTTCCCATTCTTATTCAGGGGGGCTAGGATGAAGCAAAACTTAATTGTTTTCTTTTCAAAGGGAGTTCTGTCCACTCTAGTTGATACATATGTTGTGTCGGAGAAACGTGTTGCCTATCCAATTCGTCCTTTTCCAGGAGTGTTTAAGACCAACATTGTTTTTGATATGTTGTTTTTTCCATTGTTGAGTGTGATCTGGGTTAGACAAACGTATAATGACGGGTTATGGAAGATCCTTTGGAAAAGTTTGACTTGGAGTGTTCCTATGAGTATAACTCAATGGTTTCTTGTGAAATACACAAAGTTAATCCAATGGAAAAAGTGGTCGCCATTTCATACCTTTGGTTCTGTAAGTTTCACATTATTTATCATCAGAGGGCTTGTATCCGTAGTTAAAAGATTGGATCAACCTAAGAGTACTTAATATTAAAACGTCAACTAAAGGTTTGGTCATATGAAAAAGACTCAAAAACTAGAAGTGGTGTTATGGAGCATAGCATTTCCGGGCTTTGGGCAGCTGTTGAATGGTCATGTCATAAAAGGATTCTTATTTATTTTATTAGAATTTATCATTAATAGCATGAGTACATTTAATCTGTCTATCATGTATAGCTTTCTTGGCAGAATTTCGGAAGCTGAAGAAGTGATTCACTACCAATGGATCATGTTTTATCCATGTGTTTACATGTATGCGATGTATGATGCATACAAATTTTCAGATGGAGAAAATCCTCCGTTATCGTTTATTCCATTTGCCTTCGCTGCCTACTTTGTCACGGTTGGAATTATGTATTCCCCCCAACCATTCCTCTCCGTTCACTTTGGTCCGATTTGGCTGCCGATGCTTGCGCTGATTCCGGGACTGGCGGCAGGGTTTATCATTCGGGCAATTTTGTTGAGGTTTACCTCATTATAAATATCCGGTGCCCAATTATGGGGTCACCGGATATCATCCTAGCAGAATAGAGATTCAAATGTACTTTTCTCAGGGGTGGGAAATCAATGCATCATCATTTCATCAGCGATTTCCTCGCCGCTTAAGTCAGAAGGATAATAGGTTGGCCAGTTAACAACTTCCTCCAGCAACGCTTCCCGGTCTTCTCCCCAATACAAGTGATAGTGATGTGAATCGGTTGGGGCAATGCTGTGATCACTAAACTGGATGTAGTTTGGCATCTTTCCTTCCTCCTCATCAGCAAGCTTGAAGATATAGCGCACTCCACGGTTTCCCTTCTCATAGGTTAGAATTTCGTACCCGTCATAGGTATAGTGTCCAGACGATTTTTTTCCATCTTCATAGAAGGTGAACGTATCCCCATCAATCATGATGCGCTCGACGCCTGTTTTGTATCCGATTGTATAGTACTCTTTATACTCTTCGGCAGTCTTATCTCCGTCTTCGGCTTTGTGAGCAAATACTTCATCGAGGGTACCATCCAGTAAATAAGGGTAAACGGACTGCCAGTCACCTTCCCAGTCAGATAGCTCACGATCTTTCACTTGTTCATCTTCAAAGTAACCATCATAAATCTTCTGCGCTTCTTCATCTAATTTATGGCTATGGTCATGGTCGTGCTCTTCCGGTTCAATAGCAGGTGCATGTTCCAATGCTGTCTGCAACTGTGTCAGGTTATGTCTCATCAGTGTAAAATAGTCTTCATCCTTTTCAATATCTTCATCTGTCAGTACAGACAGGTTATGAAGTCTGAGTGTTTCTGCACCTATTTCATCCCTTACGACTCCAGCTATTTTCGTCGTGATGTTCTGTTCAAAAAAGACATGCTTTAATCCATATTCTTTAGCTGTCTCTACAATGGTCTGGAGTTCTTTCTGAGACGGTTCCTGTGTCGGGCTCAATCCGGAAACAGCAATCTGATGTACACCATACGCTTCTTCCCAATAGCCATAGGCGGCATGAGAGACGAGAAAGTGATTGCCTGGTGTTGCTTCCAGTTCAGTGGCAAACTCCTGATCAAGAGCTTCAAGGTCAGCCTTGAGTGTTTCAAAGTTTTCATTAAATAGTTTCTCTTCTTCAGGCTTCAATTCTACTAATACATTCTTAATGTTCTCTGCTAATTCAATGGAGCGGATTGGATCCAGCCATACGTGAGGATCATGATCTCCGTGGTCATGATCCTCTTCATGATCGTGGTCATGGGCTCCTTCATTGAGCTCAATCCCTTCAGCTGCTTCAACGACCTTCACATCTTCAGCCTCTACAGCCTCAGTGATTTTTTCGGCGTACGCCTCCATCCCCGCGCCATTCATAATGAATGCATCTGCTTCAGCAATGGCCATTACGTCTTTAGAAGTGGGCTCATAGGTATGAGAGTCCGATCCGGGAGGTAAAAGTGATTCAACTTCAGCTTCTTCACCAGCAATCCGTTCTGCAAAAAACTGAAGGGGATATACCGTAGTGAAAATTTTCACCGGTTCAGTTGAAGACGCTGCCTGTTCCGCACTGTTATTCTCATTTCCTTCTCCGCAACCAGCAAGAGAAAGAACAAATAATAAACTAAATAAAGCCACCCATTTTTTCCTCATATGTATCCTCCTTATTATTACTAAACATAATATATCGTAATCGTTACGATTTGTAAATAGTAATTGTTACGATTTATTAGTGGTAGTAGATAGTAATGATCGCTTTTTTCCGTAAGCTCAGATAATCGATTATGGGGCCATAACTTTCCACTGAATGGTCTCGAAGTTCCTAAAGATGGACAAAATGGTTGTTGAAAATTCTCCTAACTTTCAACATTTTTTTGCAGGGAGTCGTCATATTCGCCGAATGTTTTTCATTGAAAATTCAAATACTTAGGTAATGGTAGATCAATCTTTAAAGGGTGGATTAATTGAATGAACAATTGCAACGACAAGAAGATCAGTAATTGGTGCGTGGTAAGTATGGCCTCGATTCCTTTGGTGATGACCTTGGGGAATTCCATGCTGATCCCTGTACTGCCCATTTTTGAAAAAGAGGTGGGGATCACTTCTTTTCAAACGAGTATGATTATTACAAGTTACTCCATTGCTTCGATCTTTCTGATTCCGGTGGCTGGATATCTGTCGGATCGCTTCGGAAGGAAGGTGGTCATCCTCCCCAGTTTACTCATTGCGTTATTGGGGGGATTGGTTGCTGGGTTCGCTTCATGGAAAATGGATGATCCCTTTACTTGGATCATCATCGGCCGTGTTCTGCAGGGGATTGGGGCAGCTGGTGCGGCTCCGATTATTTTACCGCTGGTGGGTGATCTGTATAAAGATGATGATAAGAAAACGAGTTCCTGTCTTGGATTGATTGAAACATCCAACACATTCGGCAAAGTGTTAAGTCCCATAATGGGGGCGATGTTTGCCGCTTATTTATGGTATCTTCCTTTTTTCTCTATTTCTGTTTTTAGTCTTATTTCAATTGTACTCGTCATCTTCTTCATTAAAGTTCCTAAGAAGAAAGAGAAGCCTGCCGCACTGAAAACATTCATCAAGAATACAAAGAAGATTTTTAAACAGGAAGGGAAATGGATCTTTACTGTTTTTCTCGTAGGGATCTATATCATGCTGGTCTTGTTTGCCGTCTTGTTTTTCCTATCTGATTCCCTGGAGAAAACACATGGACTGTATGGGGTGAAAAAAGGGTTTGTATTGGCCATTCCTTTACTGACTCTATGCATCGCTTCTTTTATTACAGGTAGAAAGATCAAAGGTGAGCTAAAGGTCATGAAGGTAATCATGACGGTGAGCTTGATTCTGATCAGTGTCAGTGTGTCATTGATAGGATTTGTCGACGAGCGATTGATTCTTCTTTTGTCTGTCTCAAGCTTCATGGGTCTCTCGATTGGTGCGTTGCTGCCTACAATGGATGCTCTGATTACCGAAAACATCGAGAAAGAGGAGCGGGGGACGATCTCTTCTTTCTACAGCTCATCCCGATTCATCGGAGTGGCTGCCGGTCCCCCTCTGATGGCCTTGGTGATGAATTCTCTATTGAATGAGAGTTTTATCGGCGCAGGTATCTTAGGAATCGGGATGTTTCTGAGTGTGCTGTTTTTTATTCAATCTGAAAAATCCCCCACTTCTACTACAAATCAAGGAGGGTCAACATGAAACCATTAGACAGTGATTTTTCTGACACACATCTCCCTTTCTTTAGTGTGAAAAGTGGGACTGGGAGGGAAGTAGGTAAAGATCTTTATTATTGGACCAATCAGATTGTGAATGTCTGTTTCTACGGAATTCCGGGAAGCAGGGAGTGGGTGTTGATTGATTGTGGGATGCCTCACTCTAAGCAGAAGATCATGGAAGCGGCGGAAGAGCGGTTTGGCCATAGGGGTAAACCGCAAGCCATTGTGTTGACTCATGGCCATTTTGACCATGTCGGGTCCCTGGAGCCGCTCTTAGAGGAATGGGACGTTCCAGTTTATGCCCATGAACGGGAAATCCCTTATCTTAACGGCGAAAGGAACTATCCGAAAGGGGATCCTACTGTGGATGGCGGTTTGGTCAGTGAGTTGTCCCCATTTTATCCCCATCATGGAATCGATGTGTCCGATCGTCTTCACGTTCTTCCTGAAAGTGGTGAAGTCCCCTTTATGCAAGGATGGAAATGGGTTCATACACCTGGTCATACGCCAGGGCACATTTCCCTTTATAGGGAGTTGGATGGTGTATTAATCGTCGGGGACGCCTTTGTGACAGTGAAGCAGGAATCCCTGTACCGGGTTGTCCTTCAAACGAAAGAAATCAGCGGTCCGCCGAGGTATTTCACGATGGATTGGAAAGCGGCCAAAGAATCGGTCGCAACATTATCCAATTTGAATCCGAAAGTAGTTGTCACCGGACATGGAGAGGCGATGGCGGGGAAAGAGCTGGAAGGAGCTTTAAGAAAATTGGTTGAACAATTTGATGAGATCGCTTTACCGGCAAATCGGAAACGGCATTAACTTTTGGTTCGAATAATTTTATGCCTGTAGGGAAAATTAATCAGGCACAAACCTTTTTCCCTCTTCACCTGAAGAGGGTTTTTAGCGATAGAAGGGACAGATGTTAAATGGATTTGGATTGGATTTGGAAAGCCGTGCTTATCGTACTGGCAGGAACCTTATTATTAAGGGTGGCCGGCAGAAAGTCAATTTCCCAGATGACATTGGCACAGACGGTCATTATGATCGGAATCGGATCATTACTCATTCAACCGGTAGCCGGCAAGAATATCTGGACCACGATAGGTGTCGGGTTGACTCTTGTCCTTACCCTCATGACCATGGAATATCTGCAGGTGAAATCCGATCGTGTCGAACAGTTTATCACCGGGAAATCCAAACTTCTTATGGAAAATGGCGTCATCAACGAAAAGAACTTTAAAAAGTTACGAATGACAGTCGATCAACTTGAAATGAAATTAAGACAGCAGGGAGTCAGTAAGCTTTCGGATGTGAAATGGGCGACACTTGAGCCGAATGGACAAGTCGGAGTGGAATTGATGCCCCAGGCAAAGCCGGTGACGATGAAAGATTTTGAAAAACTTCAGGCACAAGTACAGAGACTGATTAATATGCTCGATGTCCCACCTTCCACGACGAGGCCAGTCAGTCAGGAAGTGGGAGGGGAAGATATATTTAAAGAGATCAAACAGAACTCTTCCGTCAACACTCCCCCAAAACATCTTCAGTAGTAAGGAAATGGATAGAATCTCGATTGGAGGACGTTTATGAAAGCCGTCACATATCAAGGAAAGAAGTCCGTAGCCGTCAAGAAGGTAGAGGACCCGCGGATACAAGATCCACAAGACGTCATAGTCAACATCACATCAACGGCCATCTGTGGATCCGATTTACATCTGTACCAGGGGAACTTTCCACTCCCGATCGGATATGTCATTGGGCATGAGCCCATGGGAATCGTAGAGGAAGTCGGGAAAGATGTCACGAAAGTCAAAAAGGGGGATCGCGTCATCATCCCTTTCACGGTGGCTTGCGGGACTTGTGAATATTGTCATAACCATTTAGAAAGTCAATGCGATCATTCCAATCCCCATTATGACTCTGGGGGATTGTTCGGTTACTCGGAGAAATTCGGGAATTACCCCGGGGGACAAGCGGAATACTTACGAGTTCCATTCGGGAACTACACCCCTTTTTTAGTACCGGAGAATTGTGAACTGGAGGATGAACAGATCCTTTTATTATCTGATGTACTTCCCACGGCCTACTGGAGTGTGGAGAATGCCGGTGTGAAAAAAGGGGACACGGTCATTGTCCTCGGATGTGGTCCGGTCGGATTGATGGCTCAGCAGTTTGCCTGGAAAAAGGGTGCAGAGAGGGTCATCGCGGTCGATTATTTCGAGTATCGCTTACGTCACTCAAAGAAGATGAACCATACGGAAACCTTTGATTTCACCCAATACGATGATATGGGGGAAACGTTAAAAGAGTTGACAAAAGGCGGGGCGGATGTCGTGATCGATTGTGTCGGCATGGACGGGAAGAAGTCCCCACTTGAATATATGGAACAGAAATTGAAGCTTCAGGGTGGAACAATCGGTCCAATTCAAATCGCCACCAAGGCTGTCAGGAAGTGCGGGACTGTTCAATTGACCGGGGTATATGGCGGGCTTTACAACATGTTCCCCCTTGGGGCATTCTTTGCCCGTAATATTACCCTGAAGATGGGACAGGCGCCTGCGAGAGCGTATATGGCCCCCCTTTATGAACAAATCGTCAAAGGGGAAATCGACTCCACTTCCATCATCACACATATACTTAAGCTTGAGGAAGCGGCAAAAGGGTATCAACTATTTAATGAGAAAGAAGACGACTGCATCAAAGTCATCTTGAAGCCTTAACGTTAAGAAGGAGGAGGGATTCGTGTCCCTCCTTCTTTTTGTTCACGGGACACCCTGCATTTACATAAAGTGGAAGGGTGTTGTAAAAGAGAGAGATAGACAGAGGAGATGAGACTGTGTTTTATCATATTAAAGAGCTTCAGTATGAGGCTAAACCAAGCCGGCCAAACCCGGCTTATGCGAACCAGCTGCAAGAAATTCTAGGTGGACAATATGGAGAAATTTCTGTTATGATGCAATATTTATTCCAGGGATTCAACGGTCGGGCGGACAAGAAGTTCCGTGACCTGTGCCTGGATATCGGGACAGAGGAAATGGCCCATGTAGAGTTATTGGCCACTCTCATTGCCCGCCTGCTGGACGGTGCCCCCGTGTCTGAACAGGAAGCGATGTATAAGAGTAATCCGGTGCTCGGGGCAGTGATGGGTGGAATGAATCCACAGCATGTGATTGTGAGCGGGTTGGGTGCGATGCCGGTGGACAGTGTGGGAAATCGGTGGACAGCTTCTTATATCGGCGCCAGCGGGAACCTCCTGGCCGATTTCCGTGCCAACTTAACGGCAGAATCAATGGGCCGGTTACAGGCAGTGAGACTGTATGAACTGAGTGATGATCCGGGTGTCCGTGATACGCTTTCCTTCTTGATTGCCCGTGACACTGCTCATCAGAATCAATGGGCGGCAGCCATCGCAGAACTTGAAGAGCGTGAAGGGGATATTGTCGTACCGACGACGTTCCCGAGGGAGCTTGAGAAGCAGGCTGTTTCCTATGATCTTTATAACCTGTCCAGAGGGGAAGCGAGTGCCGAAGGACGATGGGCGAGCGGACCTAGCATGGACGGGAAAGCGAATTTCCAATACATCAGTGAACCTGGTCCATTCGGGTCGAAACCTAAACTGGCCCCTGCCCCTAAATATGTACATGATACCGTGCCGATGCCTCCAATGATGAAATAACCTGACTACTATTCCATTGATTCAAGAATTGAAAAAAAATTCTCAGGTTGACTTGAAATGACAAGCCAACATGAGAATCTTTCCAATTCAGTGATTACTCACAATGTTCATTTTTGTTTTTGTGAAGGGGTGGAGGGATCAACCATCCCTTTTCTTTGTTTAACTTAAGTACTTTAGCACCCATTAGGGCTTTTTGTATATGAAATTGGCCGAACATCATCGCCACATCTTCACGTATGCTTTGTCCCATGATTGTGCTGCATGCAACTAGGCCTGAAGCGATATTAGCTGATAACCCCGCTGCAACGGCAGGATCCGGCATGCGGGCACCAGTCGGAATATCATCCAGGCAGGCATGCGGAGGTTCTGGAGGTGTTGGAGGCAACCCAATCCCATTTTCCTTCAGAAGTTTTTCTACTTGCTTGATTTCTTCTTGCCCACCCTCGATGCTGTCCTTCAGTAATTTCTTAAGATCATCATCTCCGGCATGGTTAAGCTGCATCTGATATCCTGCCACAGTGGCTTTAGCCGTCAACAGATAGTTCCAGGTTCCAAATACTTCACCATAATGCAATGGCTCTTCTTGTGGATTTCCACTTAAAATACCCATAATCATCCTCCTTAACATAATGTGCCACCTTTCAAAGTGAATGTTTAAGCACAAAAGTATTTTTCCACTAAGCACTTGGAAGTATGTATTTGTTTTTTACATTTATTGTATATGTAAACATTTGGTGTGGGTTTGGCTTATGACCACCAAGTCTGGGTATTCGATACGAATGCTCAATTAATTGAAAAATGGACCAATAATTCAAATTCAGGTTTAATAAATTCTAAATGGGATTAATTATTTCTGATCCGGGTCGAAAGTAGGCCAATCGGGATCGATTCTTAAAGGATAGTCACTTGATGGGCGAACTCTCTACTATTATTAGAGCCAATTAGTAAACTCAAGACTTGAATCAGGAAAAATATAAAGGTTGCATCTGCTTTGCTATTGCCTAAGGGTATCACGGGGACGGTTCTTACGCCTCCGAGCAAGAGAGCCGTCCCTGTGTTTTATAAGATTATTGATAGTTAATAATCGCAGGGCTGGGTTCCATCTTCAACACATCTTCCGGCTCCAAAACCGGCACATCCTTATCATAAAAGATCTTGAATGCCCCATACTGTTTCGGTTCATCACGTATGTATTTCCCGTACAGGGCCTGCTTGTCCGCGGATGCTCCCCAGCCGTCAAAGTTTATGGCGACTTCGACGTTGTCTGTCGGTTGGATCACCTCTTTATTTGTCAGTACGTCACCGGTGAATTGGTGGACGAGTACGAATTTATCCGGGAGGTCGTTCTTTTCCGTAAGTTCCGATACATACTCGACTGCCTTCTGGATTTCCTTTCCATCCACTTGCCCTAGATCCTCTCCGGGTTTCTCCCCTTCGGCTACGTGGAATTCCGTATCGATCGCCAGGTGAACATGCGGGTGCTTGAGCCACTTCTCGATCATTTTCACCTGCTCCATAACGGTGTCCGTTCCGAGCTGAACATCGAGCAGCACCAGTGCGTCATGCTTCTCGGCAAGCTCCACATACCTTTCAATATTTTCTTCGGATGTCATTCGCACATAGTCTCCATCAGGACCCGGTTCACTCTGGGCCATTGTCGTAATCAACTCGATCGTTGGGACCGCCGGACGGTCGGGATCAGCGTCTGAATAGGCCTGCGTCTGTTCCTTTAGCTTCTTCATGTACTCCTCAGGTTCCAACTCGCCCAGAATCCCCATATTTTCAGAATCTGGCGTTCCATAATAGGCAACCAATCGATGATCCTTTAATGGTCCATCGGATGGATCTTTCACCCCTTTTGCCAGCGTTTCACCCGCAGGGACCGAACGCTCGGGATTTCCACCCAGCGCCGCTTGCATATCAGGAATTTCCTGCTGTTCCATATCTGATAAGCTTTCCTTCAAAGACACAGCATTTTCAGACGGTTCCAACGGTTTGAAGGGCTGTTCGGTCTCCTTCGGTTCTTCGTTTTCCGTTTTTTCCGTGTTTGATTCGTCCCGTTCGGAAGTCGGCGCTTTCTTCTCACTTTCCTCTGTGGCCGAAGGATCGGCGCAGGCTCCCAGTATTAGTACTCCTGCTGCAAGTAGCAGCAATATTTTTTTCATTGCCTCACACATCCTTTTTATATAGAAGAATATGGAGGACTTTAACACATTTTCCTCTACATGAAACCTATGTAAACAAATTGATAGAAACTCTTAATCCAAACGTTAAAGCTTATGAGGGAAGCGCTGAGAACAAGGCTTTTATAAAAAATATTCTGATAGTAAACAAGGGAATATTTGGTACAATTAAAGCAGAGGGGGCCAAATGGACAAACCCCATGGCTCCATTTATCGCAAGCGCTTTTGAGAGAAGAGGTCGTACCAGAACCATAGGGCTTTGAAAATGAGAAATTAAGGGGGACTATCAATGATCAATTACGATGGACGCACGTTTGTATCCATTGAAAATACGACGAACGGTGAAGTTTCTTCAAAAACAGTTTTTGAATATAAGCAAGATGGAGATATCCTTTCAGCAACATATAGTGGCGGAGACATTATGAAAGGAACCCTGATTGGCATCGTGAAAGAGGATGGTGGCTTAACGTTTAGATACAACCATGTAAACGTTCATAATGATATAAGGGGAGGTCAATGTACTTCTGTTCCTGAAATTCTACCGGATGGCCGAATAAGACTGCATGAAAGCTGGAGATGGATGGATCGTGACCAAAGTGAAGGGGAATCGATCGTTGAGGAAGTCATATAATTAGTAGTAGTTGAATTCAGCGTTTTTTCAAATCATGGGTCGAGGTGAGGGAGATGGGGACATATGAGCTAAAGCTTATTAACAATCTGTTAGATGTTGATTTAGCTCATTTAGTAGAGCATAGCAAAGAAGAGGGTTTTCGTTTTGTAGAAAGATTAGTGAATGATTATAGAAATGGAAATAACACGTTCAACCGTGCAGGAGAAGGTATATTCGGCGTGTTTAATGAAAATGGCATCCTGGTTGCTATAGGCGGATTAAACAAGGATCCTTTTTCAACTGGTGAATGCATTGGCAGGATGAGAAGATTTTATGTCAGCAAAGAGTTTAGAAGAAGTGGTGTAGGAAACATGCTGGTGCAAAGGATCATAGACGAAGCAAGAAACCATTATGATACATTGGTGCTTCATACAGACACAGAACAGGGGGATGCATTTTATCGGGCGATTGGGTTTTCAAAGGGGGAGCTTTATTCGAGGTCGAGTCATTATTTGAGCTTAGGGTAGCATGGGGACGGACCCGGAGGCAGCTTTTTGGTATATATAATCCTTAAAAACATAAGGAACAGATTATAGGCACGATTATGGATAAGCTGAATTTTCAACTGAAAGGTGCATAAGAAAGGTCTACCACTTAAAAATCGGGAGAGTGTTCCTATGTTCAACAACTTTCATTTTGAAACGATTTATCGTGAACGGGATGATCGCACCCCTCTAGTGGTAATGATGTGTGGTGTGGCTGGCTCCGGTAAAACGACATTCTCGCAGCACTTAGAGAAGAACGGCTTTGTGCGACTTTCAATTGATGAAGAAATATGGGCGACTCATGGTCGTTATGGGATTGATTTCCCTATGGAAAAGATGGAGGAATACAAGAAAGTGGCAGAAAGTAAATTGCGCAATGAATTAGTAAAGCTCATTCACGATAAACAACAGGTGGTCATCGACTTCAGTTTTTGGGACCGTGGAAGAAGGGATCGATACAAACAATTAATAGAAAAGTCAGGTGGGAAATGGAAACTGATTTATTTAAAGGTCCATCCTGATGATTTACTTGAAAGGCTTACAATACGGAACAAGCGCTTTGATGCGAATGCGTTCCCGATTTCGGAAGGACTGTTGACTTCCTATTTGAATGGTTTTGAAATTCCTGAGGGGGAAGGGGAGATTGTGGTTGGGAATTAGAGTTACTTTTAACTGGCCAGGGAGAGGGGACAAGGTATCAGTCCCCATGGTTCCGTGTTTCTAGTCGGTCATATACTCATTCACCAACTCATAACATCTATCCTTCGTCGACTCATATAAAGAGATGTACCACGCCACATTTTCAAACGTCCCGCCTTCATACTTCAGTCTTTCTTTCTCGGCTTTCGTTTCTTTCTGTTCGATCCATCTTAACTGTTCCGCTTGTAATTCCTTCATGACCTCTGGAGACAGCTCTTTTTTCAGCAGGGTGTAGATCTCATTCAATGCATCATCAAACTTTTCGTAGGATACTCCATAATAGTTTTTCATCGCGTTTGTGACACCTTTATCTGAATCCTTCTTATCTGGCATGGCATCAAGTTCTTTTTGGATGTTGTCCAGTTTGTTCAGAAATTCTGTTCTTCCCTCTATTTTTGTTTTGGGAGTATGATCTTCCATTAATGATTCTTCCGATTGATTCTCCTCGTTGTTATCGGCTTCCATTGTGCTTTCTGAAGAAGAATCATCTGTACTTGCTGGTATCGTATCAGATCCAGACTGATTAGAAGTATCCTCTTCAGGTGCATCGCTACATGCAGACATGAAGACGAATAACATAGTTAATAAGGCTGCCACGGTAAACATTTTTGGGTTCTTCATTTTTACAGCTCCAATTCCTTATTGAAAATAGATTATTTGGTTTATTTTAACATATTTGAAATATCCTATTAACCTGTTAGGGTCCGCTTATTCGTTGCCTCCATGTTTCCTCTTTCATTAACCCCTTCTTAAAACATTTGTGATACAATTTTCGCAAGAAGGCTGTTTCAGGAACCTCGGTACCTGTCCCCATTGCCCGGAAGGAGGTAGAGTGTGATGGAACGTGTAGTTTGTGAGAAAAGGTCCTATTCAAAAGAGTTTCATTCTCATCAGCATGAGTTTGGTCAGTTTCTTTTTCCTTTACAAGGTTCCCTGGATATCCAAACGAAGTGGCAAGAACTTCATCTTGATCCGGACCATTGTTTTTATCTGCCTCCAATGTCTGATCATCAATACAGGTCGATGGACCGGAATGAGTTTTTGATTCTGGATATCCCCCTGAACTATTTACCGGGGGATACAGGAAGCATGTATATGCAGCTTGATGAGCAGTGGGTTTCTATCCGGTATTTACTGTTGGAGGAAGCGGGGAACCCGGAAAATAGGATGTCGTTGATAAGCTTGGCCAGGTATGTGACGACCAAGCTTCAACAATCTTCTTCCCCTTCAATTGACTATATTCATAGACATTTCATGGAGCCGATCAGGTTAGAGACATTGGCGGAATTGGAACATTACCATCCGTCCTATTATTCGGCGTGGTTCAAGAAAAAACATGGTAAGAGCCCGAAAGCGTATATATCGGAACTACGTTTGAAAGAAGCTGATCATCTGCTGCTATCAACAGAATGGTCAATGTCCCGGATCAGTGAGGAGTTGGGCTTTGAGAATTCTTCTTCCTTCACGAGATGGTTTGTAAGACATAGGGGGATATCCCCGCAGCAATATAGAATCCTTAAAAAGGGATAAAAGGATATCAAACTTGGTAAAGAGATTTCTAAGTGGATTCTCTATCCTAAGTTTAGATACTCCTTTTATCTTTTTTTATTGAGGTGAGCAGAATGAAGGGTCCTTTATTGATCTTAATTGCCGGCATCCTCTGGGGAACCACGGGTACAACCCAGGCATTCGCACCGGAGTCGGCACATCCGATCGCCATCGGTGCTGCCCGCTTAGCAGTCGGGGGGCTGTTTTTGATGGGAATTGTCCTTGCGACTGGCAAGTTGAACGTGACCAATTGGCCGGTAAAGCGAGTGGTGTTGGCTTCTCTGAGTATGGCATTCTATCAGCCGCTGTTTTTCACGGCCGTCACCCGGACCGGGGTGGCAATCGGAACGGTTGTAGCCATTGGGAGCGCACCTATCTTATCGGGGGTCATTGAATGGCTCGTTTTAAAAAAACGTCCGGATTCCATTTGGTGGTGTTCCACATTCCTATCCATCTTAGGGTGCCTGCTGCTGTTTATCAATAACGAGTCCGTACATGTCGATTCCATGGGACTAATCATGGCTCTGGGAGCCGGGCTATCTTTTGCCATTTACACACTTGTCAGCCGGGAGCTGGTTGAAAACCGCTTGGCATTATCAGTGGTTGCCGTTGTATTTACATCGAGTGCTGTTTGTTTATCCCCTTTTTTACTCCTGTATAATATGTCTTGGATTTGGAGTATTCGAGGTGCAGGGGTAAGCCTTCATCTTGGGATCATGGCAACCGGGATCGCCTACTTATTGTTTGCCAGAGGGCTTATCCATGTTTCTTCTTCAACCGCCGTTTCCCTTGCGTTGGCGGAGCCGCTGACGGCAGCGCTTTTGGGAGTTTTCATCGTGGGTGAATACTTGAGTGTCGTTTCTTGGATGGGGGTTATGCTGTTGATGCTGGGAATCGGAATCCTTGTATGGTCGTCTAAGGGTTCCGGTGTTGGAAAAGAAGGTGGGGGAATTAATGAAAAATGGAGACAGGTGTAGTTGCCGATTATAGAGTATGCGTTTAAATGATCGTTTACTATAGATGGATTCTTGATTGAGAGTTTTAGCGTTGATCTCTACCGGTTGATGATACTTTGAAGTGACATCTATTTTACAAGAGTGGCTTTAATAGCATAGTGGGACCTGACCCGCGGCACGTTGAAGGTTGAACGTGCCGGGGCAGGCCTTTTTGTTTTATTAAAGTACTCCTTGAATATAAAAAACTTCCCACGCTGTACATAGATTGTTAATAGTTTCGTAACATTTACCCTCTAAGATGAAATCAACAGCAAAGTTCAACCGAGCAAAATCAATCGAGGAGGAAATAAAATGTTAGAACATAATCAAAATGAAGAAATGAAACATATAGAATCAGACAATATGGAATCCGTGAAGAAAGAAGAAATGCAACGAAGCCCGAAGCCGAAGAAGCCTTTTAAAGGGCGGGGGTTTCTAAACACGGTAGGTGCCGGGATCATCGGTTCGGTCCTGACACTGACGGTATTGCCTCAAACCGACTATTATCAGAACCTGGCTCAGCCGGGCATCGAACAATCGGCAGGGGACAACGGCAAGGTGGAGTCTTCGGGTGATTCGGAGATCAATCCTACAACGGTATCAACGGGTAGCGGCGATGTGGCGAATATTGTGGAAGATGCCTCTGAATCGATTGTCGGAATCGTCAATTATCAACAGCAGAATGGCATGGGTGCATCTCAAGAAGCTCAAGCAGGGACAGGTTCAGGCGTTCTCTTCAAGAAGGAGGGGGACAGTGCGTATATCATCACCAACAACCATGTCATTGAAGGGGCATCCAAGACTGAAGTGTCTCTCTATGATGGCCAGAAGACCGATGCGGAGCTGATTGGGGCAGATCCACTGACGGACCTTGCCGTATTGAAGATCGATGGGAAATATGCAGACAACCTGTTGGAAGTGGGAGATTCCAGTGCATTGCGCGCCGGTGAACAGGTGATCGCGATCGGGAACCCTCTCGGACTCGATTTATCAAGGACGGTGACACAAGGAATTGTCAGTGCCGTTGATCGTACGATTCCAGTACAGACATCTAAAGGTGAATCTGAATTGAATGTCATTCAAACAGACGCGGCGATCAATCCGGGTAACAGCGGAGGGGCACTTCTGAATTCAAAAGGTGAATTGATCGGGATCAACAGTGCGAAGATCTCGAACTCCGGTGTGGAAGGCCTTGGGTTTGCCATTCCAAGTAAGGATTTCCTGCCGGTCGTAAGTGAAATCATCAAAACGGGGAAAGTGGAACGCCCGTATATTGGAATCGGAATGACGAATCTTTCTGATGTTCCACGCAACTACTTGGGGAATTTGCCTAAGGAAGTGGAGTCGGGTGTGATTGTCGCCAATATTGATGACACATCAGCGGCAGCAGAAGCCGGGATCAAAGAGGGCGATGTCATTACGGAGCTGAATGGAAAAGCAGTAGCGGATGTGGCCGATTTGAGAAGGCAGTTGTACGCTGACCTGAAGGTGGGAGATCAGATTGATTTGACCATTTTCCGGGGTGGAGAAGAAATAACGATCAGTTTAACTTTGACTAGTAATGCGATGGTTAATTAATCGATAGGGTGTGTGGTGCCTGGTACAGATGGAGTGGATGGTGCCAGGCACAGATGGAGTGATTTGTACCAGGTACAGATGGAGTGAATTGTACCAGGCACAGATGGAGTGAATTGTACCAGGCACAGATGGAGTGAATTGTACCAGGCACAGATGGAGTGAATTGTACCAGGTACAGATGGAGTGAATTGTACCAGGTACAGATCGGTTGATTTGTACCAGGCACAAATGGGTTGATTTGTACCAGGCACAAATGGGTTGATTTGTACCAGGCACAGACCGGTTGATTTGTACCAGGTACAAACCGTCCAAATTGTACCAGGCACCAGAAACCGGGCACCAGAAACAACAACTGAACCAAATACAAACAATTGAAGATAAAGGAGTACGGGTGAGTGGATAAAAAAAAGCGTTCGATCACGTTATGGAGTGTCATAGGGGGCATTGTCGTCGTCGGCACGATGCTTGTTATGTTTGGCTTTTCGAAGGATGAAGTGGTGGCGAAGGTGGGAAGTAAGTCGATCAGTAAAGAAGACTTGTATACGACGCTTGTGGATCAGTATGGTGAAGCGGCCCTGGATACACTGATTGCCGAGAAGATTGTGGAGCTTGAGAGTGACAAGAAGGCAATCACAGTCAAGGACAGTGAGATCGATGAGGAACTGGAGTCAATGAAAGATTCGTATGGGGGAGAAGAGGCATTCAATGAGGCATTGGCCTCGAGCGGAGTGAGTCTTAAGAGTGTCAAAAAGAATGTCGAATCGTTTTTGTTAACGGAAAAATTGTTGAAGGACAGAATCTCAATTAAGGATGATGAGATTAAAGAATATTTTGAAGCGAATAAAGACTCGTTTGCCGAGGAAGAGCAGGTAGAGGCAAGCCATATTCTTGTAGAGGATGAGGAAACGGCCAAGGAAGTGAAGGACAAGCTTGATGACGGAGGGGATTTCGCTGAGCTTGCGAAAGAATACTCCACTGATACGTCCAACGCTGAATCAGGCGGAGAGCTAGGGTTTTTTGCAAAAGGTGAAATGGTGACAGAATTTGATGATAAAGCGTTTGCCATGAAGAAGGGTGAAATCAGTGAGCCTGTTAGAACGGAATTTGGCTATCATATCATCAAGTTGACGGACAAAAAAGACGCGAAGGAAGCGGTTCTCGACGATCATAAAGAGGAAATAAAGGATATTCTGTTTGATCAGGCACTTCAAACGGAGTATGGCACCTGGCTTGAGGAACAAAAAGAGGAGTACCAAATCGAAAATTTATTGAAAAGTTCATGATCCGGCAACTATTTGTTCATGATTTGGTCATAACTTCTGGAGAAAATGACAGGGCAGGGGATCGAATCCCGACTTCATCGTCAGCTACATAGATGGGTTCGATACCTGTAACACATTAAAGGAGGAAATAAAAATGAATAAGAAAACCCTAACGTATGTACTGACAGGTGCCTTATCTGTCGGGATCCTGGGGGCTCTTCCAGCCTTTGCTGCCGAGGAGGACACAGCGAAGACGAATGACTCGGCTGTTGTAAGCGAAGAGACCAAGCCGGCATTTGGCGGACATCGCGGCGGTGGAAACGGGATGTTCCATCTGAATGAGGAACAGTTGAAGGAAAAAGCAGAAGAACTTGGAATCGACACCACTGATAAAGATACACGTGAACTCGCCAAAGAGATCATGGATGCGGAACTCGAAAAAAGAGCAAAAGAATTGGGTATTGAAACAGAAGGAAAAGACCACCGTGCCGTCATGGATGAAATCCGTCAGGCGGAACTGAACAAAAAAGCGAAAGAGCTGGGAATTTCCATTGAAGGAAAAGACCAGGAAGAGCTCTCTCAAGAGGTAAGGGAAGCACTAATTAAACAAAAAGCAAAAGAACTTGGAGTGGAAACCGAGGGCAAGGATCTGGATGAGCTTGCAGATGAGGTAAGGGAAGCAGCACTTCTGAAGCAGGCAAAGGACCTTGGAATTGACACAGAAGGAAAAGAGCATCATGAATTGAAAGAAGAGATATTCGAAGCTTCCATTCTAAAAGCGGCCAAAGAACTGGGCATTGAAACAGAAGGCAAAACGACGAAAAAACTAATGGAAGAAATCATGACCGATCATGCCGACGAAGCGAAGAAACTGGATTTTTTCCCTTTTAATAAAGAAGAAGGCTTCTTTTTCCTAAAGGGCGGCAAGGGCCATCACGGTGGTCCGGGTCATGGAAAAGGTCCTCATGGATCTGTGCATGAGGCCGAACAAAGTGAGGAACCAGCAGCCGAATCCCAAAGTGACACATTATAAGGATGGAAATCCCCGCCAGGTGAGCGGGGTTTTTCGTTATGAGGAAATAATTAGAACCGAGGGGTAAAAACGACTATAATTTAAATAGAAAGAAGTCGGGAGAGGAGCGATGTTGATGAACGTGCTGGTAGTAGAAGACAATAAGAGTGTCACGTCGATGCTTGAGATGTTTTTTATAAAAGAAGGCATACAAGGAGAGTTTGTCCACGACGGGGCTGAAGGGTACCGGCGTTATAAAGAAGGGGTTTGGGATCTTGTCATCCTGGACTGGATGCTGCCGGGGATGGACGGGGTCACCATTTGCAGGAAAATCAGGGAGGAAGGGTCACAGGTCCCGGTCATCATGCTGACGGCGAAAGACAGTGAATCCGATCAGGTGCTCGGGCTCGAACTCGGTGCCGACGATTATGTGACCAAGCCTTTCTCGCCCCTTGCTCTGATGGCAAGGATACGTGCTGTCTCGCGGCGGTATCAAGGAGAGAAAAACAACGGGACAGGAACTCAGGATGTTTCGACGGCAGACTTCCAAATCAGTAAGGAAACACGTGAAGTCCTTCTGAAAGGCGTTCCCCTTACCAATCTGACGCCAAAGGAATTTGAATTGCTCTATTACCTTTCACGGCATCCCCGTCAAGTGTTCTCGAGGGAACAGCTTCTCGAACGCGTATGGGGGTATGATTTCTACGGGGACGAACGGACGGTCGATGTACATATCAAGCGGCTTCGCAACAAAATCGGCAGCAAGGAACAGCCGTACCTGCATACGGTCTGGGGAGTAGGGTATAAATTCGATGAGACGGCGGCCGGGGATGAAATTTAGATATCTTTATCAGCTGCTTCTCAGCCATACAAGCGTACTCATAATCGCCTTCATGATCCTCGGCCTCCTGTTTTCCCAGTATGTCGAAAATCTTGTCTACGAGAATAAGGTCACGGAACTGAGGTCGTATGGGGAGAAAATTTTATCAGACCTTGAAAGACCAAGCCCGAGAAGACCTCTTTATCTGGAGGAATACAGCAACTTGCTTCATGCCCGGAACATCGATGTGATCACGTTCAATCGCCAAGGAGAGGTATCATTCTCCAGGGGAGGGGTGTACCCGCGGATCGAGCTCTCCAAAGAAGAGTGGCAAAAAATCGAACGGGGTGAAACCGTCCCGCTGAAAAAAGATTTCGGACGTTTTGACCAGGCTGTATCCCTCGTCATCATGCCAAGGATCATCAATGATCAGCTGGCTGGCGGACTGATCTTAATTTCACCGATCAGCGGCTCGAGGGAAATGCTGAGTGAAATCAATCGATATCTCCTGTATATCGTCCTCCTGTCACTGGCGATTTCTCTCTTGATCAGCTTGTTCTTATCAAAGCTCCATGTGAAAAGAATTCAGCGGATCAGGGATGCCACTTCCCGTGTGTCATCCGGTCATTACGATGTTCACGTCCCAAGCTCCAACTTCGATGAAATCGGCGATCTTGCTGAAGACTTTAATAATATGGTCACGAAACTCCGGGCATCCAAAGAGGAAATCGACAGCCTCGAGAACCGGAGAAGGCAGTTCATGGCGGATGTGTCACATGAGCTGAGAACACCGCTGACCACGATTCGCGGTGTCATTGAGGGAATCAGGAACGACATGATCCCCGAAGAACAGAAAGAGAAAAGCTTCGGTCTCGTCAGCGAGGAAACGAGGCGGTTGATCAGACTTGTGAACGAAAACCTGGACTATGAAAAAATCCGCGCAAACCAGGTAGCGATCACGAAAGTCACCTTACCATTACTGGATGTTTTCGAAGTCATCAAGGAACAGCTCGACCTGCAGGCTGAAGAAAAGGGGAACGAAATCAATATCCTTGCAGATCCTGATGCAATAATACACGCTGACTATGACCGGCTCATTCAAATATTGATCAACATTACGAAAAACAGCATCCAATTCACCTCTGGAGGAACGATCACGTTAAGCGGCTCCACTTCCGGGACAGAAACCGTCATCGAAATCGAAGACACAGGAATCGGCATGGATCCCGAAGAAATCCGATCGATTTGGCGCAGGTTTTATAAAGCGGACCTGTCCAGGACGAATAATCCATACGGTGAATTCGGTATCGGACTCTCCATCGTGAAGCAATTGGTGCTCATGCATGAGGGGACGATTGATGTTTTCAGTGAGAAAGGCAATGGTACGAAGTTTGTGATTCGGTTGCCGTTGTAGGTAGGGTATTTGTTTCAACTAACGCTTTAAATATGCCTGCCCCCAGGTAATGGAGGGCAGGCTTAATTATTATAAAAATATATTACAGATATATAATATCCACAATTGACTCAAAAAAATATCAATCTACGGTATTTTGTGACCGTTCTACTGAAAACAGCCAAATAATTTTTTTGTCGTATACTCCTCCTTGAGTTTAGAAAATCTCTTCAAATAAAGCTGCATTGACTCCTATTGCTGTTTTGCTGCCTGCAGCGGCTGCGATAATTAATTGAGAGGGGGCAATGATGGAGGTGTCGCCACATGCAAACAACCCTTCCACATTGGTGTGGCCGGTTGCATCCGTGATAATTGCGCCTTGATCAGTGAATTCACACCCCAGTTCTTCCCCGATGGTAGATGCTTGCCCCATTTCCGGTACAACGAACCCTCCTTCTCGCCGGACTGTGATTCCATCCTCAAACGAGATCTTTTTCAAATAACCATCCTCACCAATAAGGGAAGAAATCTTCTGTTCATACACGCTTATCCCTTTGTTTTCAAGAATCGTCTTGTCATTTATGGATAGGACCTTGTTTCCATTTGTACACACAATCAGGTCGCTGGACCAGTTGTAAACAACCTTTGCCATATGAAAAGCCCTCGTATTTTCTGCAATGACAGCCAGCGGACGGTCCCTCAACTCCCATCCATCACAAAAAGGACAGCTAAAAACAGAAGTTCCATAATACTGCTTGAGGCTGTTTATTTCAGGGAACGTTTCCTTAAGTCCAGTAGCTAAGATTACTTTCTTGGCATGATAAACATCCCCGGCCTCTGTTTCAATTGTGAATCGCTGGTGATCCTTCGTGACCTTTCCTACTCGCTGTTCTATGATTGTAACGTCCGGATAGTTTCCGAGTTCTGCACGGGCAATTCGTCTTAACTCTGAGGGATTTATTCCATCCCTGGTGATAAACCCATGTGACTCCTTGGTAACGGAGTTTCTTGGTTTGTCATCATCAAATAAAACCGTTTTTCGCCGGGATCTGCCAAGGACCAAGGAAGCGTTCAGCCCGGCTGGACCTCCCCCGATTACAGCACAATCTAACATGATTTCATCAGCTCCTTAAATTGAGTTTTCTTTCCTGGATTTTTCATCGATCTCTTTGGCAATATCGATGAGAAATCTGTTCGCCAGATCGTCTTTCATGTTTTGCTCAGCCTCGATCATCACATTCTCGATCAGGCAGCCCTCACGATGATCCATGGAGCAATAAAATAAATTAGATTCTCCTTCAATAGTCTTTATGACATCGAGGAACGAAATCTCATCATTCTTCTTTGACACCTTATATCCTCCATTAACCCCCGGTGTCGATTCAACCAAACCGCCTTTTGCAAGTTTGGTCAGTATTTTCGAAAGGTAGGTCGGTGAAAGATCTTGCATTTCTGCCAAACTTTGAACCCCGATCGTACTTCCTTTCGGTACCGTTAGTAAATGCACCATTGTGTGTAATGCGTAATTTGTGGCTTTTGAGTATTTCATGATTTCTTCCTTTCTGAGTTATTGAAGATATTAAAGACTCTTTTTATCTATGATTAAATCAAGGATATCTCACTGTTGTGGATATGTCAATGTGGGAGATTGTGAAGGTTGTATTGAGGCGGTTTTATTAAGTGGTGTGAAGAAGAACAGGTAGATGATCTGGAAGATTAGTGGAAATGGTTGTTTGAGAATTCCAGCGTGTTAAAAGGATAAGTGCAACAAGGGAAATTAAAAAACCGCATGGACTCCAACAATCCATGCGATTTTCATATATTGTAAGATTAGTTCATCTCTTCAAGGAACGCTTTATTAAACACATCCAGAAGATATTCCAGTGTGATTGGATCACTATACGTAATCGCTTTTGTATCTAATTCTATGACTCTATTGTTTTTAACAGCAGGGATATTCTTCCATGTCTGTGTTTCCATAAATGAACCGTCACCGTCCTGGTTTTTACTAAGGACGATATAATCTCCTGCAAACTCTGGAAGGACTTCAGTGCTTAGGGCATAGTAGCCTGGTCCTAATGCATTTTCTTTCACTTTTTCAGGCATTTCCAGTTTCATTGTTTGATATAATAATTCGGTGCCCCGCGCCCAGTTGTTCCCGAATACATAAGCCGATTTCGTATCGTATTCAAAGACTGATACAGTGGCATCCTCACCGATCTTTTCTTTAATCTCTTTCCCTGCTTCATCTGCACGGGTAGTGAAATCTTCAACCCAATTTTTTGCTTCCTGCTCTTTATTGAGTAGCTTACCGATTTCGATTTGCTGTTCCAGGTAATCCAATTTCCCCCACGTATATGCAACTGTAGGAGCGATTTCACTCATCTTATCAATATTTTTCGAGTGTGAGCCCACGATGATAAGGTCTGGCTCCAGCTCAACGATTTTTTCGATGTTTTCCTCTGATACCACTTCAATTCCCTCCAGTTTCTCTTGAAACAGGGGATTCATATTCGTCCATTCATCGACCCCGACAATTTCACCATCCAAGGCAAGTACGTTTGGAGCGTTCGAAAGCGCCACAATACGGGTAGGATTTGCCGGTACCTCAACAGGGCCGGTTTCTGATTGATATGTAATGGTTTCTGATGCTGATTTCTGATTAGCATTCTCTTCCTTTTGTTCAGTCTTTGCCGTCTCGGTGCTGCCACAAGCATGAAGAATGAAGATTGCCATGAGCAGGAAGGGGATGAGTATTTTTTTCAATTTGTTTTCCTTCTTTCTAATTAATATTGATAATCATTCTCAATGATGTTTTAAATATACTAATGATGATTATGGTTGTCAATAAAATTTTACATTGGTTCAAAAGTTTGGATAATTGGAAATTATAGTGATTTTTTTTGTATACGAAGGGTGCTTTAAAGACAGGGGGGCGTTCTTTAAATTGAACAGTGGTGGGTCAGGTTCCCATACCTTTATGGGTCATCTACAGGTGGAAATATGGTTTGTGAAACTAGTAAACGAATAATATGATCAAAGGTATATGATGGGGACCTGCCCCCTTGGGATAATTCTCTAACGTGCCGGGGCAGGCCCTGATTTATAACGGGGACAAGGGACCTGTCCCCGTGGCTTTCGCTCTCTGTCGAAAAACATTAAGTCGGGACTTATTAATGATGAAACAAATTCCATCCATTTCCGTTATAATAGTTATTGATGAGTGATTTTTGTTAATATTAAAAAAATAATCGAAAGTAGGGAAGCAATGGCGATGAATCATTCTGATTTGCTGACTGGTTTACTGTTGAACCTTCTTGTCATTTTGATCGTTATTCTACTTTTAAACTTTAATTATCTTTCTAGAAATAAAGTACATAAGCTTCACATTCAACCACTTTCGATCTATTTGGCCAGTTCACTTCTCTTGTTGCTTAGTCTGGCTTTGTCCGTTCAATTTGAAGATGGATTTGTCTATGATTTGCGGTTCATCCCTTTTCTATTAGGGGGGATATACGGTGGGAAGCGGGTCTTACCTTGGCTTGCTGTCACGATGATTGCGATCCGTGCTCCGATGATGGGTCCGGGATTAGTGGTTACGGTGATCATGGCGATTGTCTTCACGTTTGTGATTTTGTATATGCGTCCGATATGGGAGAACAAAGCATGGAAGACGAGGGTATACTGGTATACGTTGATGTCGTTCGGTTACTCGGTTCTTTCTTTATGGATCCCGTCAATGATCTTTGATTTCGATTATTCGAGCTCGTTCCTGGTCTATACGGCTGTCCTGAGCGGCTCTACATTCTTTGTCTTTTACTTATGTGAAATCATCCGAAAGATTTATACTCTTCAGTTGGAAGCGATTAAATATGAGAAAATGCAGGTGGTCAGTCACTTGGCAGCCAGCATGAGTCATGAAGTACGGAATCCTTTGACAACGGTAAAGGGATTTCTTCAGCTGATTAATGAAGATCCTTCCAATGTAAGCACCAATAGCGAACTGTCCAAGGTGGCCGTCAGTGAAATCGACCGTGCAACAGAGGTGATCAACCAATACTTGAACTTTGCCAGGCCTCACCCGGAGCTTGAGATGGAAGTGGGGATCCGGAATGAGATCAACCGTTCGAAGGAGATCATCATGCCCCTTGCTGTCAAAAAAGGGATCATCTTAAAGGCAAGCATCCTTCATCACCTTTCAATCAAAGGCGATCCCAACAAGCTGCAACAGGTTCTCATCAACGTCATGAAAAACGGCCTTGAAGCAATGGAAACGGGCGGTACGCTGCGAATCTTCAGCTATCAAGAAGGAGACAAAGTGTTCATTGTCATTAATGATACAGGAGTCGGGATGACCAAGGAACAACTCATGCGCCTAGGGGAACCCTACTTCTCCATGAAAGGCAAGAACGGGACGGGCCTCGGAATGATGACCGCCTTCCAACTCGTGGAAGGCATGAAAGGTACCATCAAAGTCCTAAGCAAACCGGGCAAAGGAACCTCCGTCATCTTATCCTTTCCAATCCATGGGGGAGAAGAAAAAGTAAAAAGCGTCAAACAAACAACAAAGGTCCGTCCCTCACTGCGTTAATGCTTTACCGGAGCGAGGGACGGACCTTGGCTTTTGAGGTGGGACAGTGGGGAAAGGCATCTTGTCCCAGGATGGAGAGATTACTAGTTTCATTTCCATTTTGGTGCTTATTTCGGATAAGTGGATGTAGCTTTATGTATTTTATATAAATAACACGGCTATTCCAATGATCAGGAAGATTAGCAGGATCGATAATATGATTACTCTTCTATTCATGTTAGCAGCCTCCTAAGTTGATGAAGTTACACTCATCTTAACATAGATTTTCTGGGTCTTGATTCGCGTTCCCTGATAACGCGTTGAAGGGCCGGTGTCATTTGGGGTACTTCGGTCCAGGTCTTGGGTTGGAGCCAAGGTGCCTGTCCCCTTGGCCTTTTTCGTTATGATCGACTAGACAAGGGAAATAAAAAAACCGCATGGACTCCAACAATCCATGTGGTTTTCATATAGTGTAAGATCAATTCAACTCTTCAAGGAACGCTTTTTTAAATACATCCAGAAGATATTCCAGTGTGATTGGATCACTATACGTGATCGCTTTCGTATCTAATTCTATGACTCTATTGTTTTGAAAGGCAGGGATGTTCCTCCATGTCTGTGTTTCCAGGAAAGATCCGTCACCATCCTGGTTTTTGATGGCTTTAATGGGAGCGGGCTTTATTAAAAGAATCATAAACGATTTGGTTTATCGATACATCTGATTTAACGTTGCGCTCTTTGATATCATTACAAAATATGGATAGTTTTTCTATGTTAAGGCGGTGAAATAAATTGATTGATCAAATAAAAAAACTAGTGGAGCATTCAACAGAGGACGAAGTGAAATCCCTGCTATTCCACATACTGTTACGAATCAATATGGCGGAAGAAACAGAGCAAGCCCAGCTGTTAAAAGATCTGAAGAACACCTATCACAATTTTGTGGAGTATAAAAGAAGTCAGGCTGTGACGGTAAAAAACTATGAAACCGTCCATATCTTGTTTGGAGATTCTGCATCCGGGAGTTTGAAAGTGGCCTTAAAAGAAAGGGATGTAGGAGACGCTAAGGTGCTCGCTTTTTCGGATGTGTTCTCCATCGGTCCCGTATGGAAACTGCATGAAGAACGAGGGCTTCATTACCGTTATGAATGGCTCGAAAATCATATTCTTTTTGAAGGTGATGAACTAGCGGAATTCCTTGAAAGGTTCAATGAAACGATATCGGAGATTGAGGCGATTCCTGATCATATTCCCATTACGATTTGGGTCGGTGGAAATGCTCACGAACAAACGGCCATGCGATATGTTCTGTATCTATTAAAAGAAAAGCAAAACGATCTGTATATCATGAATACAACCCATTCCCATACCTTGCACACTGGAGAACTTCCCCCAGAGAAGGTAGGGCTCATATATGAAAAAGAATCTGCTCCATTGAATAAAGAACAAAGAATAGCTTACGAAGAGGAGTGGCAAGAGCTGTCTGCCACACAGGAAGTATTGAGAATCTGGGAGAATGGTGAAATAAAAAGGGTCCGGGAAGATTATTATGATGAGTACATCATCCATACAGCTGAAAAACTGCATAAAGAGTTGGAGAATCAGGGGTTCATGAAATCAGCGCGACTGATAGGTGAAGTGCTGGGCCATGTGGAACAATATATCGGTGACGGATATTTTGAGTATCGAGTAAGGCATTTAATCATGAATGGCGTATTTGAGATCGAAGGGGTCCCGAAAGCGATGAGGTTTTATAGTGTGAAACGTAAATAAAATGGGCGGTCTTTCACGCCCGCCCGTCATTTTGTCTCTAATCCTGCAACTTCTTATCCAGCTTGTCAGAAATGCTTTGCAGGATCCGGTTTTTCTCTTGTTGGATCTTCAGGAACTTCATCAAGAACCAGATGATGAATATAATGGGAGCCAGGTAAAACAAAAGGGTCAATAGCGGGAAAATACTGAACAGGACATCATTGGACATGGATGGGTCTCCTCTCGGTTATTGGATAATTATAACATATGTGAGGGTGTATGATTCTTGTATTTAAACAAGGAGGAGAAAGGTTAAATCCAATGAGACCTCTGGATGTATCTGAACACGCTATGAAAATAGATAAAGTGAAAATGAACAATTATTCCAGCAGCTCTTCAAATTAAAAATACAATAAAAAAATGGTCAGCAGCTAAAAGCCCTGACCATTTTCCAACTAACCTTCTATACTTGCTTGAGGTTTCGCCTCTCCACCAGCACTTGGTTTTAAGGCAGTGGCCAGTATCACAAGCATGCTCCCCAATCCAATCCACACAAGCGTCGACACAGATGAACTCCACGTCAACCCTTTTCCGAAGAAGAACAATTCACGTAAACCTTCTACCATGAATCGCATTGGGAGCCATGAATAAAACCAATCGCGATAAAACGACGACATCATTTCAGGAGCCATGGCAAGCAGTGGTGCTCCGAAGAATAGCATTAAGACAAAGAGGGGCATGCCCTTAAGTCCGATCAGTGAAAGAATGCTTGAGATCATGAGATAAAAGCTGAATGACGTGAGACTCAGGAACAAGGCGGTATCGGTCATATCCGGGATAGTGAATCCGATCAGCCCTTCAGCCATCCAGGTTAAACCAAATCCGACGACAAGGGCGACTACCGCACCGATCAGGATTTGGAGGAACTTTGCTGCAAGCTTTTCTTTTCGATTGGAGGCGGATACTTTGGTGACAGCGAGATAGATGATTGCTGCACTTGCCATGCTTGCCATCCAGAGAGGCTGGAATAGTGACACAGGCGCGTTTCCATTTGCGCTATTCGTCCCGATTTCATTCACGTTGGTCACGTTTTTCGTAATCGGATTAACCAGGCTTGAGACTTGTTTTGGCGTCAGGGTGACACCTTGCTTCTCAAATCCATCAAGGAGCTGCCCGCGAACATTGTTGTTCATATTGTCGACGATTCCATTCACCATTTGTCCGGCAGCAGTGGCAGCCATTGTATTCATCCCTTGGTTAATGTAAATCTTCACTTCAGGGGAAGTTGGATCCGGTGTACGCAAAGAAGCCTGCTTCGCACTGAAATCCCCCGGAATGACGAGTGCTGCGTAATACTCTTGGTTATCTAATCCTATTTGTACAGCTTCTGTACTTTTTACTTCAATCCATTTCACGGCATGGTCTTCATCCGTATTTGATTTTGACATCGTTTGGATCTTTTCAAGCAGTGTTTCGCCCATATTCATCTTTGGTTGATCTGGCATCTGCACACCCTGATCTTCATTTACAATCGCAATCGGCAAATTCTTCGGTTGGGGCTGAACCGATGGGAACAGGGTCAGGGAGAAAATAAAGATAATGGCCAATGCAATGAGAGGTGAGGCCAGCACCAGTTTGTTTTTGAAGATCTTCATATGTTTGAACCTCCGTTTAAGAAAAATATAAAAGGAGTGAGTAATCACTCACAATTAATATTACTTCCTTTTTAGGGAAAGTCAATAAAAAAGTGAGTGATCACTTTTTTAATTATGGGTCAGTCTCTCTTCCAAGTCCACCCATCAATCGCCACACAATTAACATAAATCCCCTAAACAACTACCCGGACCTTCCTGTTATAGTTATAGTACAATGAAGGTTAAAATAAAGTAGATAATGAATGTCTATTAATCTAGCGATGGTAGGGGAAATCAATCATGACACTGAAAAAGATAAAGAGCATCCTGTTTATGCTGCTTGGCTCGATATCCCTGGTGTTCGGGATTGCCGGCACTGTGCTTCCGGTTCTGCCGGGTGGCCCGTTTTACTTATTTGCCGCGTTTTGCTTTGCAAAAAGCTCCAAGCGGATCGATCGTTGGTTTAAGAGCACAGTCATATATGATAAATATGTTCTCGCCCTCCTTCAAAAGAAGGGGATGACCCGGAAAGAGAAGATCAGGATCAACGTAACGGCTGATTTCTTTATTCTGCTTTCAGTAGTATTCGTGGATATCCTGTTTGTCCGGATCATCTTAATCGGTCTCGCTTTATATAAGCATTATTATTTTATAAAAAAAATCGAAACGATCTATCCGGAGTCGTATCAGGTGGAGAAGAGCCAGTAATCTATGGGGATTACTGGCTTGGAATGAGCCAAGGAGTTACGAAAGACAATGCTGAAAAGATATCAATTAAAAAGCGATTTCAGAGGGTTCAAAAAAGGGTCCCACTTCTATTTGATTGCTGAATCGGAGTATATTGGCATCAAGGAATTTGTTTTACGAACGACAGATTTATCCACGAGAATGATTATCTCTGAAAGGGAAATGGAGAAATATTTTTTTCCTTTGAAATGATGCAGCCAAAAGACCCGTCGATAAAACGAGTCTTTTTTTTATGAGAAAATCATTTTTTCTTAGGCGACTATTTCTAAAAGGCTGTTGTCCAACACCAAAACATTTGAAATAATTGACATTAAGGCAACATAAAAAGTAAGGAGGGGGAAACAACATGATGTATTTTTTTATTTTCGTCGGAATTCTAATCCTTTACTTTGCTATTAGAATTTGGATCGGTTCCAGGAAGATGGAGTTTTACGGAGATAGCATCAAGAATACGTCCCGAAATCCAAGGGATGGAGCCTACGAAAAGTCCGCCCGGCACTCTCATCAAGCGATGAATTCGAATCACCATTCAGGTGGTGGATCCAATGGGTAACGGAAAATTTCATTTGAAACTAATGATGGTGTTCCTCGTTAGCTTGATGGCAGTCCTTTCATTATTAGGCTGTGCGAATGATGGGACGGGAGGCATTGACAGTGAAAAAGCCGAAGCTATTGCCTATGAACAATTTGAAAAAGATGTAAAGGAACATAATGAAACAAGCCGGGAGAAAATCAGTATGGATGACGCGGAACTCCTTTCCAATGAAACAAACTTCAGTAGTTCTTCAAAGGCATGGGAGATAACGTTTAACTATAAAGATGGGCTTTTGAGAGAAGAATCAGCATCCAACTCGATTGCTCAGTACAGTGTAAGTCCTGGGGGAGAAATCATTCAACAGTCAACTTCATTCAAATGAAAGACGCATGGACCACTCATCATGAGAGGTTCTTGCGTCTTTTTTATAACCCCAATCTCAAAGTGGCTATACGACTAAAAAAGATTCTTTCTCAGCGATAAGTGAGTAGAGAAGTCTATGATAACCGCATTTCCATAGGGAAGAAGAGAGGGATAAAACCCCAATTGTCCCATTCGTTAAACCATTATAGAATTCAACTAACATCACTAGATTGCGTACGAATCACTCCTTACTTCAGCTTCTATCACTCTACATCTCTACTCATTTCGAAAATCTACAACTTCATCATCGACCGACATTATACATAGCTTCTGTGAGGATAATCCATTGTCTATATGGGATGAAAAGTGATGGCAGATAGAAAGACGTTTGCTGTCGAAGAGAGGTTCGCTTCAACACGAAACAAAGTTCGAGAAAGGAAGGATGGAATTGAAACCATTCAATGCAGTAACAACAAGCTTCTTGGCAACCAGTTTACTAGTATCGGGGATTTCACCAGCGTTTGCAGAAGGAAGCTCAACGACAGAGGACAAGCTGGAACAGTATTTGCAACACGCCACCCAGGAGGATCGCGAACGTATTCATGAGGGGCAGAATCAAGCCGGGGAGAAATTCGTTTCTCCGGAGATTAATGTTCATTCAGATGAAGAGATTGCGGTCATTGTTCAGTTTTCACAAGATCCTGCAGAGGTGGAAGTGAAGAAGAAGGAGCTGAAGGGAGAAAAGGTTTCTCTTCAAGCTGCCAAAGAAAAGGTGCATAAAGTCCATCATCAATTTAAAGAAAAGGTAACGAAAAAACAGGCAAAAGCCAAAGGGAAGTCTACCATTCAAATCGGGACGGAATACCGTCAGGCCTTTAACGGGGTCGCGATGAAACTGCCGGCGAGTGAAGTGAAGGAGCTACTAACATACGATGAAGTCAAAGCGGTTTATGTAGATGCGGAGATAAAGGTTGATCCCGTTCCTTTTAGCGGGGAAATCACGGATTCTTCACCTGCGATGGATAGCCTATCTCAGATCTCTGCCCCGGCAGCCCACGCTGAAGGCTATACCGGTAAAGGAATTAAAGTCGGGGTACTGGACACGGGAATCGATTACCATCACCCGGATTTAAAAGAAGCCTACAAAGGTGGATATGATTTAATCAACAATGATGATGACCCAATGGAAACGACGTATGAAGAGTGGCTGGATTCCGGCCTATTGGAGTACCATCCACTGGGGGGGACCCCTTATTACACCTCTCATGGCACCCACGTAGCCGGGACGATTGCCGGTCGTACTGGGAATCAGGATGGGAATGGGGTCAAAGGAGTGGCCCCCGATGCAGATATTTATGCGTATAAGGTATTAGGTCCTTACGGCAGTGGGGCGATGTCAATAGTCATGGCAGGAATCGAGAAGGCCGTGGAAGATGGGATGGATGTCATCAATCTATCACTTGGCGGTTCCTCCATCAGTCCTTTGGATCCTACTTCAATAGCCATCGACAATGCCATGCTGTCAGGGACAGTCGCCATTGTGGCAGCAGGGAACACCGGGGATGACCAGTATACGTTGGGCGCACCTGGGACAGCGAGTCTCGGAATTACTGTAGGGGCAAGTGATTATTCTGTTACGACTTCCCAAGCGGAGGGAACTCTTGTAAATGGATCAGAAAGCATGGATCTTACCAATATTCGTTTACTTGGGAAAGATTTTGGTTCCCTGGATGGACTCCTGGGCACAGAAGCCTCCATCACATACGTAGGGGTAGGACGGGATGCTGATTACGAAGGAAAAGATGTAGAAGGAAAAGTGGTCTTAATCTCCAGGGGATCCAACGGTGTGAATGAAAAGATTTATATTGCCAAACAACATGGGGCGAAGGCAGCGCTTATTTTCAATACCAATCCGGATGAAGGGCATATCCCATATTATTTTGGGGAAGAAGTGGCATTCATTCCTGGATTTTCTTTAACGTATGAAGATGGACAAGCCTTACTAGGATCTTTAAAAGAAGACACTAGATTCTCGTTCAGCCATTTCGAAGAGGTTCAGTCTGAAGGTGACCACCTGGCCGGTTTCAGTTCTCGCGGTCCGTCAAGAATGACCCATGACATCAAGCCGGAAATCGTTGCGCCGGGTGTCGGTGTTTATTCCTCCGTCCCAAGCTATATGCAGGGAAGCGAGTATATTGGCAATTATGATGTTGCCTACAAACGGGCTTCAGGAACGTCGATGGCAGCGCCACACGTAGCGGGTGCAGCAGCTTTACTTCTTCAGGAAAATCCGGACTTAAAGCCGGAAGATGTAAAAACGGCCCTGATGAATACAGCGGATGAAGTGAAGGGGGATACGAGTGTGTTTGAACGGGGTGCCGGGCGGATTGATGTCTATGAAGCCATGCATGCTGATGTGGAAATCGAAGTGGAGCATGAGATCCTGACGGCATCTCCGGATTCAGAGGAAGCCCATGAAGATGAAACGCACGATCATACAAGTCATTTGGTGGATCAGATTGTCGAGCACAGCGGTGACCTGAGTTTTGGGGGGATAAGTCAAACAGGGGAAAATCTATCTGAACGTCTATCCGTAACCCTTCATAATAACAGTGATGAGCAGAAAAAGTTTGCCATCTCGTTTGAAGAGAATGGGATCGATGGAAACCAAAGCATGAAAGAAAATGGAGTCAGCCTGTCGTTTCCTAAAGCTGTAAATGTGAAAGCTGGAAAAGACAAGGATCAGAATGTGTTCTTGAACATTCCGAAAACGGCTAATCCGGGATTTTATGAAGGGATGGTGACGTTCACGAATCGAGAGAAGCCGGATGAGGTGTACCAGCTGCCGGTAGGGTTCCGTCTGTTGGATACAGGAATCAAAGAAGTGACGGCCCATTTTACTTCTTTCACGACTCGACGCGATTTCAATAATGGGTATATGGGATACTCACCGATTACCTTCTCCCTGAATAACGGAATGGAAACAGTGGATATTGTTCTGAAGGATGCAGATACAGGAGAAGGTCTTGGGGTGATCGATTCGTTCCCGTTTTATTTACCTGAAGACTATCTCTATGGAATTGAGTTTGGATTTGTCGGTCTGTACTATCCGTTCACAGGAAATGCCGACAATCCAGTAGCCTACTCAAAAACATTGGCTCCCCCAGGAAATTATGAGATTGAAATCGTCGGGACGGATTCAAATGGGAAGACCTATCGAAAATCCGACAATCTGTTTATTGAAAACACACTGCCGGAAGTAAAGACCGAGCAAAGGGGCGGGGTGTACGAAGTCAGCGATGAGGGCCTTGTGATAAATGGAAACATCCATAATGACCAGATCGACAAAATGAAAGAATACGGGGAAACCTTTGATCAGTCTACAAATACAGTCAGTGTACTGTCCTCAAGTCCGTACAGCATGACACCTGTTAACGTAGACGGGGAAGGAAACTTTGAAGCTGAATTCCAACTGCCTGAAGGAAAAGAGACAGGGAAATTCACCCTGAACTACTATGATCAGGCCGTGAATGGGATGAAGGATCATCCGGATCAAACGTATGATCTGATTAAGAAAGGGACGCCGTATGCGAAATTGACTTCTTCCAAGAGCGATGTAAAATACGGGGAATCCATGACCTTGCACCTTTCCTCTCATCACACTTCGATTCTTGGGGGCACCTTTGATGTCCGTTATGACAACTCTGTCTACGAAGGCTTTGACGTAACCATCAGTGAGGAGCTTCGAGCATTTGCAGATGAGCACGAAGTAGAGATCGTAATAGAAGCAAACGATTCTGTTGTGTCGGGATCCAGAACGACCATCCCAGTGACCTTGACGGTAAGCGGAGAACTGAATGAAGAAATACCAAACGGGATGAACCTGCTGGACATTCAAGTAAACGTGAAACAAACACCGGATACGTATAAAAAATGGATCTATCCAATTGAATTGACGAAATCTGAAGTGACTTCTTCAAATGGGGAAACCACCATCATTCGATCGTTTGGCAAGGGAGTCAACATCCTTCCGACCCATTCCCAACTTGAAGGCGGGTTTTTACCGGAAGGATTCACCGATGGCGTTTGGTTCCGACCTGGCCTTGATATGTCTTCTGTAGGAGCCAAGGTGAGCTTGTCGGATCAAGCGGGGAATGTTCGCGATGGCAGTATCAATCGCGGGGCCAGATACACCTTTAAAGAGCTACCCGTTACGGATGAAGAATATGATATCAAGATTACCCTCCCTGGGCACTTTACGCGTCATGCAACCGTCAGCCACTTGGAGGACGAATTCAACGGTGAGCCGACTGGACGAATGACCTATATCTTCTACGCAGAAATCCAAGCGGGGGATGTCACCCAGGATGATGTCATCGACGTGATGGATGCCATCGAGGTCCAGAAGCATTTTGGAACCGACCACCGCGCGGCAGATATCAATTACGATGGCAACGTGGACAAGACCGATTTGCAGTATATCATCGACAACTATCTGGTGCAGAATCCGGATGTTCCACATCCTCCTGCAGCCAAGACAGAAATGGATGGGAAAACATTAGATGATATCGTTGCAGAATTGAATTGAGAAGGGATGAACGTTTCTCAAAATAACTTTTAAAAGTGAAAGAGAGGCTGTCGATATAAGATTGACAGCCTCTTTTTTCATTTTCGATCACTCATATTGAACTCGTCCCTCTTCTATAACCATCGCCCTGCCCGACCTATTTAGTTAAGTTATAGTTAATGAATATTAAATTTAGTTAAATTTACATTAATGATAATTGATTTTATACTAGTTGTGACCTTGAAGAAATATTCATGATTTCCCAACTATATAAGGACTCCCTATCATTGACATTTTGTTAGTTTAGTTATAAACTGATAATCAAAGGGAATGATGATAGAACTTGTCATCCAGGTTTCATGTGCACATAAAAAAAGAACGGCTTGATCGCTTGAATCAATGCCGTTCTAGTTTTCTTCAGTTGACTCCATATGCTTTTGGACTTTTTTCAGAAGATCGATCAGTTGCATCTGCTCGGTTGGATCGAGTCCGCAGAACTGGGAGGCCTGGAAGTCCTCCTGATCAGGGACGACCTGATCGTAGAGTTTCTGACCCTGGTCGGTCAAGGAAATCGTTTTCGTTTTCCAATCCTGTTTGCGCTGGACCCACCCCAGCTTCTCCATTTTTACAAGGAGCTGCGTAATGTTCCCTTTAGTGACAAACAGTTTCTCGCCGAGTTCTTTCTGGGTGATTTCGTTATGAATCCCGACTTGGATCAGGATATCGAATTGTGCGCTTGTGAGGCCCCACTCTCTCAGGTGCTCGTTATTCCGGCGGATGCTGTGGTTGTAGACCCGGGAAAGGCGAAACCAGATCATCAATCCCAGTCGCTTATTTTTTTTAGAGTTATTCGTATCGCGTTCGCTGCCCATTGTAAGATTCTCCTAAACGGTTTGTGTATCTAGTTTAGAAACAAAGGGCGCCGATTGTCAAATCATACAAATATTGAAATCTTGAGGAGGTCATGTCTATGCAATTGAAAGGAATCCATCACGTATCTTCATTGACGGCGAATGCCAAGCAAAACCTGGATTTCTACACACGGATCATGGGACTGAGATTAGTGAAGAAAACCGTCAATCAGGATAATACCTCATATTATCATTTGTTTTACGGTGATGAAAAAGGAAATCCCGGAACGGAACTGAGCTTCTTCGAAATACCGAATATGGCGAGGAAGCATCCCGGTACAAACAGTATTTCCGGCATGTCGTTAAGAGTGAAAACCAACGCTGCCCTTACGTATTGGCAGAACCGCTTTGAGGAATACGGTGTTGTGTATGCACCGGTCACCGAGCGTTTCGGGCATGCCGTCTTGCCTTTTTGGGATTCAGAGGGGCACGAGATGACCTTGATCTCTGATCAGAATGATAGAGGGGTAGAGGCCGGGAAAGCATGGACAGGAAGTGGCATCCCAGAAGAATATGGAATTACAGGTCTGGGTCCAGTTAGGCTTACGGTTAGATACTTGGAGCCTACGATTCAGGTTCTGACTGAGCTCATGGGGTACAGGTCATCGGGAGAATACAGAGCCGGTGACGACGACTCCCATCTTGTCTACGTCTTTGAAACGGGTGAAGGAGGCAATGGCTCTGAACTCCATGTGGAACAGCGGAAGGACCTCCCCGACGAAAGACAGGGCAGGGGCAGCGTTCATCATGTGGCCTTCAGGGTCGAAACGGAGGACGAACTGCGGGAGTGGGTTCGACATCTGGAGGCGGATGGATTCAAGACATCGGGATTCGTCGACCGTTATTATTTCCAGTCCCTTTACGTCACAGAGCCAAACGGGATCCTGTTTGAGATTGCCACCGATGGCCCGGGCTTTGATCTGGACGAATCCATTGATGAGCTGGGGGGACGTTTATCCCTTCCAACGTTCCTGGAAGATCGCAGACAAGAAATCGAATCCAACTTAAAGCCTTTACCTTCCCCTTTTAAAGGAAAGGATTGATAGATATGAAACATTTTTTTCATGACAGTGAAGAGTCCAATCAAGTATTTATCCTATTACATGGAACGGGTGGCCGGGAAACCGATTTATTGCCTGTCGCCGGTCAAGTGGATCCGTCTCTTTCGGTTCTGGGAGTGAGGGGAGAGACTATTGAAAATGGGCAGTTCCGTTATTTCGCCCGTACGAAAGACGGTGGAATGGACGAAGGCTCCCTCCTTGAGAAAACAGGGGATGTTCTCAACTTCATCGAAGAAGCAGCCACCACGTATCAAATAGACAAGCAATCCTTCCACCTTATCGGATATTCGAACGGCGCCAATATGGCGATCAGCCTGCTGCTACATCGTCCTGATCTGTTCCGCACTGCGATGCTGTTTCATCCAAGTCACCCCCTGCAATCATTTGAGAAAAGTGATTTGGGGGGGCGGGACATCTTTATGACAGCTGGCGCAGTGGATCAAATTACCCTGCCGGGAGAGGCGTTTCAATTGAAGGCTCATCTCAGTCGTTTGGGTGCGGATGTTTCCATGCATATAACCGATCACGGACATGAACTAATGAAGTCTGAGTTCAGGGAAGCGTCTAAGTGGTGGAAAGAAATAAACATAGATGATAGGGAGAGATAATCATGAATAAACGTATAAAGATCGCCGCCATGTGCGGAAGCCTGAGAAAGGATTCATTTAACAAGAAGCTCCTGCAGGCGATAGCAGAGGAAGCAAACAACCAATGGGAGATGTCTTTTGTAGAGATAGGGGAATTGCCTTTATTCAATGAAGATCTGGAAAAAGAAGGAGATCCTGAAGAGGTCGTCACCTTTAGGGAAAAGCTGAAAGAAGCGGACGGCGTATTGATCATCACGCCTGAATATAATTCCGGGGTCCCAGGGGGCTTGAAGAATGCGCTGGACTGGGCTTCTCGTCCACCGAGGCAAGCGGTCTTGAATGGAATGCCGGCAGCGGTGGCGGGTGCCACTCCAGGAAGCGGCGGGACCGGGTTGTCGCAAATGCAGCTGCGTCAGACCCTGGTCGCCATGAATGTGAATGTCATGAGTGCTCCGAAAGTATTGGTGGGGGAAGTACACAAGAAGATCAACCAGGAAACGATGAGACTCGAGGACGAAAGAACCCTTACTCATCTTCAGAGTTTCATTCATGGATTCACGGAATTTGTGGAATTGTATAAGGGGAAGGGATACTAGGTGCCACATAAAAAGGTCAATTGGATCGAATTATTTAATGACTTGATTTTCGTAGCGGCGATTGCAACAGTGACACACACACTGGTTCACGTAGAAGACGGACATATCCATCCGGAATACTTTATCAAATTTGTCCTCATCTTTATCCCGATCTGGTGGGCTTGGGTGGGTCAAACCCTTTACATCAACCGCTACGGGGAAGATACAGTGAAAGACCGCTTATGGATGATCTTCCAGATGATGTTCGTCATCTTAATGACTGCCAGTCTCTCGGTTGATTTTGATGCATATTTCCTCCCCTTTTTAATTGGATATTTGGGAATCCGTTTCGTGGCAGCTGTCCAGTATCTCATTGTAGCACGAGTGGAAGCGGGGCCTCGGAAAGTCGTCGCCCAGTACCTTGGATACGGGTTCCTCATCGGGGGATTGTTCTCCCTCGGATCAGTCTTTTTTGATTCGTGGTTCAGATACTTTGTTCTATATTTGGGAATCGCGATTGACATTGTCATTCCTTTACTCGGTCGGAAACATTTGAAGAAGGTCCCGATCAATACGCCCCATTTACTGGAGCGGTTCGGCCTGCTCACGATCATCCTGTTTGGTGAATTCATTGTCAGCATTGTGGCGATTGTCAACGGAGTGGATCATTTAGGAAAAGGACTTTTTGTCTTATTCATTTCCTTTACCCTCGTCATGGCCATGTGGTGGCAGTATTTCGAGAATGTGGAGAAGAAAATCGATAAAGAAAGCGAAACATCGGGACAAGTGATCATTTACGGTCATCTGGTCATCTTCATGGCGATGAGTGTCATCGCTGCCATGATTCAAGTGGGCTTTCTCTATTCCCTGAATAAAGGGTTGTTTGTCTCATTGGTATTTGGCGCCACGTTCCTATACTTTATTGGAACGACGGCGGTCTTTCATAAGTACAGGCATCCACACACACGTTTAGGGATGAAACATTTCTTCACTTTACTGGGCCTGATTGCTGTTTTTTGGTCAGGGAGTTTCTTACTGCCAGTCGAAGAGACCGTGGTCTTTATCGAGCTTGCCTGCTTCTTTATCGTGTATGCTTTCATGACCGTGAAATAAATAAATGTGAGAAGGAGAATCAGCTATGAATGAATTAAAAGGAATCCATCACGTCACCGCCATCACGAGCAGTGCGGAGAAGATTTATGAATTCTTCACCTATGTACTCGGAATGCGCTTAGTGAAAAAAACGGTGAATCAAGATGACATCCAGACGTATCATCTCTTTTTTGCCGATGATAAGGGAAGTGCCGGAACGGATATCACGTTCTTTGACTTCCGTAACACCCCGAAAGGAACTCATGGAACAAATGAAATTTCGAAGATTTCGCTCCGTGTGCCAAGCAACGCAGCACTGGACTACTGGGTGAAGAGATTCGAACGCCTGAACATAGAACACTCAGGGATCAGTGTGCAATTCAACAAGAATACACTCTCCTTCACAGACTTCGATGATCAGCAGTATCAGCTGATTTCAGATGAAGGAAACGAAGGGGTCCCATCCGGCACTCCGTGGCAGGATGGACCGATTCCTCTTGAGTTCGCGATTACCGGCCTTGGACCTGTTTTCATTCGGATCCGAGAGTTTGATTTCTTTAAAGGGATGCTAGAAGAAGTTCTCTTGTTCAAGGAAGTAGGAAGCGAGGGTGCGTTCCACTTATTCGAGGTGGGCGAAGGGGGGAATGGTGGACAGGTCATTGTCGAGCACGATACGTCCATGCCTCAATCCCAGCAAGGGTATGGATCCGTTCACCACGTTGCCTTCCGCGTAGAGGATCGTGAAGAGCTGAACCAGTGGATCGACCGGATCGAGGGAATGGGTTTCCGTACCTCAGGCTATGTTGATCGCTTCTTCTTTGAATCCCTATATGTTCGGGTCTCTCCTTATATATTGTTTGAATTTGCCACGGATGGACCAGGATTCATGGGAGATGAACCTTATGAAACCTTAGGAGAAAAGCTGTCCCTCCCGCCTTTCCTAGAATCAAAAAGAGGCGATATCGAGAGGCTTGTCCGCCCGATTGATACGATGAGAAGCAATAAGGAATTCAAGAAAGAGATGGAATAGTACGCATTGAATAGCAAACAGCTGCTTGTAAGGATTGCAGCTGTTTGTTTTTTATCGGTGAATCAATTCCCTGACCTTGTGGTGGAAATCCCTAGCTTCCAAGGAGAGCGGTTGTTTAGCGGGATACATGACCCAGAAATCATACCCTTTAACCGATTCCTTATTTAAGGGGATGATAGCCAGGTTTCCATTCAAGACATCAGGATGATTCTTAAAGGTAAAGTCATAAATGATGCAGATTGCTTTTCCATCCAACACGGCGGCCTTCAATACCTCGATATTGTTCGAAGTGAAAAGCGTAGGGTTATTCTTGGTATATTGCTCATTAAGGGACTTGGCACGCTTGGAATTATAGATGACGATTTTTTCATTCCGTATGTCTTCTGGGTAGAGGAGGTTCTGATGATAGAGGGGAGAGTGCTTACTCACACAAACGCATACCTCACCCGTATACAATCGTTCAAACCCAATGGGAACGTGAGCGGTCTGTTTCTGTAATTCTTCCCTTGTAAAAGGAGAAAAGACGAGATCGATCTCCTTGCAGGAAAATGCTTCCCATACTTCGTCCTGATCCATTTCAATGATTTCAATGTTCACATGGGGAAATTCCTGATTGAACAGGACAAAGGCGTCATAGACCACATAAGTCAATGCTGGCCCACACCCGATTTTCAATGAAACCGGAGCTGTGGTGTCCGAGAGTTCATTTTGGAGTTCATCGAGTTTCCCAAGAATATCGATCCCTGTATGGATGATTTTCTTGCCTTCTGGCGTCGGAACCGTCCCCTGCCTCGACCGGTTGAAAATCGTGACTCCGAGTTCCCGTTCAAGTTGAGTGATGGACTGGCTGACAGCCGACGGAGATAAGTGCAGCTTCCTGGCAGCCCTCGTGATCGAACGCTCTTTCGTGACTTCCAGGACGTACTTGATTTGGTCTATATTCATATGACTGAATCGCTCCAACCTATTAAGTTTTTCTTCATTATACATTAAAAATGATTACATTTACTTAACCTAATAAATGGTTATATACTACTATTATAGTAAGAAGGCGAAAATGACGGTAGCCTGTGCTTCCCTTCTCTCTTCTATAGGATGGATTTCTAATAGGTTTCCCATTCATCCCAAACAAAATGAGGGAAGAAGGGGAGAGCACGTAAAGCCGAAGCCTTGGAAGCTGGAGGATCCAAATGAACATGCAACAACCTTCCATCTATCAGCTTATAGATGAAATGAAAGAGAGGTTGAATCAATCCGTTATTCAAAACGGTCTAAATAGCCACATCACCATACACATCAGTCAAGAACTTGATGCCTTATTAAACTTGGCGGAAAAGGATAAGCTCAGTCGGGGGAGAGGTTCCTATGCCCCATATTCAAAACGCTGAGGGAATGACCCATCACTATTGACGATTGTGGGATGCAGCCAGTTAAGGGGATGCATCCTTTTTTTATTTTCACATCCAGTCAGGAGGAGGAAGAATTTTAGCCCAATCGTAGTGAGCAATCCACTTTCCATTGACGGCTGACGGCTTCTTTATTATTTTCAATCCCCTTTAACTGTGAAGAGAGCAATTATCAAGAAATTTCGACACGAAGGATCAATTATGTGAAAAAGTGGTTCAATACATCAAACTCAGGTTCAACAAATCCGAAAAAGGATCCATTATCCCAAATCAGGATTGAAAGTCGTTCAAACCGGAATCATTACAGGTCTGCCCCTTGTAGAAAAGGGCGGATTCCAGACCTTTACTCGTTTGGCCCTTTTTCTATAAATCTCTCAAAAGAAGGAATTTCCTCTTCAGAAAGAGTATATATGCCTTAGGAACAAGTACAAAGTGCATAAATAGGATGTGAATCTCATTGAAAAAATCAATGCTCCCCATCTTAATCGGAATCATGGCTGCCCTCTACATATGGATTATTCCTTCAGAACCGTTGACATTAAAAATCGTCTTCAAGCTGATCCCCATGGCACTCATCATTTTTTTACGCATTCCGTCAGCTGCCCGCCAAAGCGGCACCAGCCATGCGTCTCATCATCATCGGCCTTTTTTTCTGCATGCTGGGCGACGGGTTTATTGTCTTGTCATTTGTTGCCGGGCTCGGGGCCTTCCTCATCGGGCACGTCTTCTATTTAATGGGCTTTATCAGAATGTCCCGTTTCAACAAAGCGCGCCTGGCGGCCTTATTACCGATTGCCTTGTATTCCTTCTTCATCGGCCGCCAGCTGATTACCGCGCTCCAAACAGATGGAAATGATGGGCTCGTGCTTCCGGTCGTTTCCTACATGCTGGTCATATCCCTGATGGCCCTGACTGCCATCTTGACGGGTAACCTATGGGCAACTGTCGGTAGCATCCTGTTTGTCATCTCGGACTCCATACTGTCCTGGAATATGTTCGTTGCAGCCATCCCTTATTCGGATGTCCTGATCATGACAACCTATTACTCGGCGCAATTCCTGATTGCCTCAAGCCTCGCAAGCATAGGGATCACAAACAGGTATCAAGAAGGAAAAAGTATGAACATGTAATCAGCTTTTGCGCCTGTCGAGGGGTCTCGTCAGGCGTGTTTTTATGACAAATTGTGAAATAATCCAAACTTTTTCTAATTAAGAAACGTCTTATTTAGTGAAGATACATACAAAGCAGGTGAGTGTTTGAAATCCGGAAATGTTTCTAAATCCGAGAAGGATCGACTACTTGAGAAAGCCATGACGGAATACGGAAATGATGTCTATTACATTGTCTATTCCTATGTGAAGGAACATAGCCTGGCGGAAGATCTGACACAAGAGATTTTCATCAAGTTTTATCAAAAGATGGATACCTTTCGCGAGGATTCCACCCTTAAAACATGGATCATCAGCGTGGCCGTCAATCATTGCAAAGATTATTTAAGGCGGTGGGATACACGTATGGTCAGTATATCGAATAAAATCAATGAAATGGTCAAAGGAAAGATGGGGGCGCCGGAACAAACCGTGATCGAGAAGGAAAAGAATTCAGAGCTGATCCAACACGTTCTATCCCTGCCCATCAAATATAGAGAGGTCATCTTTCTTTATTATTTTGAAGAGATGAAGCTTTCCGAGATCGGGGCCTGTATGGATTTGAACACCAATACGGTGAAGACCAGATTGACAAGAGGGAAGGCATTGCTCGGTTCAACGATTAAACGGAATGAGGTGTATAACAATGGATGAGCTTAAACAACTCCGTGGCCTGATGAAAGAAGAAACCTTCAAAGGGCATGGTTTCACGAATAAGATGAGGAAAAACATTTTGAATGAGATTCATTCGAAGAGGTCCAAATCGTTCACTTACAATAAAAAACCAATCCTGGCTCCTTTGATGTCCTTTCTATTCGTTGCGGCATGCCTCTCTTTATTCGTTTATTTCGGTGGAACACAATTGGGACTCTTTGACGGAAATAACGCCAGTGCCCCTTTTTATCGATATCAGGCCAAAGATCGTCCTGAATCCCTTGGCACAGAATACAAGTTTCTCACAAAGGCCCCATTTGAAGTAACGGAGGTCACAACCAAAACAAGTGAGGATTCTTCAGGAAAGATAGAAATGGTGACCTTGAAGGGAAAAGAAAAGCAAACAATTAGACTGTCGTTTCAATCCATTGATCCGAGTGAATATCTGACCTTGTCCCAGGACGAAGTGAAAGTCGGTCAATCCAAAGGAAGCTATTACGAATCTGAAGGTCCGGCGAAGGTCAGCCGTCTGATATGGATTGAAGGGGATACCATTAAATATGAAATGGAGTACATGCCAGGGGGATCTGTCGTCACCTTATCCAAGAAAGACATGATTAAGATGGCGGAGTCGTTTCGTTAAAGTCTCCGGGTTGAATAATGTAAGGAGGTTCTGCATCATTAGCGGGCAGACGGAGAAATTTGGAGGTGTATCACATGTACAGTTTTATCGTTTATATTGTCATCTCCTTGGCCGCGTACTTTATCGTTGAGAAGATTGTCAGGAGATGGTGGAACATCCCAAATAACAGGAAATCCGGCTTTGAAGGACTTGGTACAACTCACACTTGGGTTATGCGAATCGGTTGGACGGTCTTTTTTATATGGGTCGTGTTTTTCAAAGCAGAACTGGTAAGTGCGATGATCATTTTCTTAATAGGGGGATTCGATGCCTTTATTCAATGGAGAATGAATAAAGCTGAAAGAGAGTACGTCATTAGACTCTTTGGCCTTGTATTCTTCATCATCTTTGTAACGGTTGGCTATACATTTGATTTCTTAGTGTAAAAAGATGGGAGATCGTAGTCCCGTCCCGGCGCATCACTCAAAGAAAAGGATGGTGGATCCAGAGTCCATCATCCTTTTTCCCTTAATATGTCCCATACACAACCTTAACGATGTATCCATACTTATTATAGGTCACTTCTTTCCACTGACTCCCGCCATTTCCACTTCGATACACGATGATGGTGTAGCTGCCTACAGTCTTTCGATACGATTCCTGCCAGGTGACTCCCCCTTGGCCGCCGCCATCTTCTATGACATTTGTATCGTCATTCTCTGCTGCGAAAGTCTGCGTTATCCCTACGGCAGCACCAGCAGAAAGAACCAGTGAACACGCCACCACATACTTTACTGAACATAGAAGGAATCCTCTCACTATTATCATCCCCTTTTGTTAATAAATGTAATTATATAGTCAATCATACTATAAATAACTTTGTGTGGACTAGGTCGTATTCTCTATTATTCAGGAGAAATAACCTCCGGATAGGACGAATTCTTAATGATTCTTGTTGGGTATAAATATATTAATAATTCAATTTCGCTTCGTTGTGTAAATTCGATGTCATTAAAGTAATGGATAAGAAATTGTGGAAAGTTGAATAGTTAGATGTGGAGTTGTGACAAAATCACGGTCCCATTTCTAAAATCCCTCTTATAGGATACGAATGGTAGGAAGCGCGGGAAGGGTTCTACTGCTTTGGTGATTTTTTGTTACATGAATGTAATAAACGTAACATTGTGCATGGGGATGTTAATTAAGTGTCTGCCAAATGATGGTATACAGCCTCTGTGTGATGCCTTGTGCATAATGGTTACCCTCCTATTAAAAGTGTTTTATAAACCGAAAATGAGACTCATATAGTGGTTAAGATTGAAATCAGGGGGTGTGTTTAGGTGAGTTTCTTTCTATGAAATAACCTAATTGTAAAATAGTAGAAATAAAGGGAGATATTTTCTTTTGTATAATGTAAGTATTACATATTGATAGGAGAGTTTACGATGAATGAAATCATTACAAATTACTCTGGTTTAATGAAAACGCTGGATTCTCTACTAAGAGATCCAACCCAATTTTGGGATGAATTCTATGCAAATCGAGATAAGGAAATCCCCATTTTCGTGAATTCACCTGACGAAAATTTAGTGAGCTACCTCCGGGAAGGAATCATAACCCCAGGAAAGGTGTTGGATCTCGGATGTGGGGCGGGAAGGAATGCCATCTTCTTAGCTGAAAATGGGTTTGAGGTCGATGCTGTGGACTTATCGATCACTTCACTGGAATGGGCAAAAGAGCGTGCAGATGAAAGGGGGCTCTCGATCAATTTCATTCATGACAATATATTTGAATTGAAGGTTCATGAGGGAGAATACGACTTCATCTATGACTCTGGGTGTTTTCACCATCTAGCCCCTCATAGAAGGATTACCTATATTGAATTACTACAAAAGGGTTTGAAAGAAAAAGGACACTTTGGGATCACTTGTTTTCTTGTAGGAGGCAGCTTGGGTGGAGCAGAGCTATCGGATGTAGAAGTGTACAAAAAAGGTACGTTAATGGGTGGACTGGGATACACAAAAGAATCGCTAGCCAAAATCTTCAGCGTGTTCGAGCCGTTAGAACTTAGAAGAATGAATGAAGGCAGTGAGGCAGAGGGCACATTTGGTTCATCCGACCTTCTAGCAGGTTTGTTTCTTAAATGAAAAGAAATTCGACGAACCGTTTTTCACTTCTCGGTATAAAGACTAAAAATATGTTAGACGGAATTAAAGCTCTACCTGAGAAAGTAGCATTTACAATAGGTTTATCTTTAATATTATGTAGTCCATTATGTTTATTTTTCATGTCATTTTTATTCCCATTAGGTAATGGGACAAAGATGATTATAGGAAGTGTTGTTTATTTTTTTGCTCTTTTATTGATACTTAGTGCGGCTGATAAAAGACATTCTAGAATTGGTAAGAAAACGTGAGGATTATCTAATGAGAGAAAGGCGGTAAAGATAGTTGACAGGTTGTAAAGCAATCCTATTTGATCTGGATGATACCTTACTTAACAGGGATCTGGCAGTAGATAAAATGTTTTCGATTATTTTAGAAAAGTGTTATGAGGGAGTTCCACATCCAGCAAAAGACGAAATGTTGCATAGGTTCAAAGAATACGACAAAGGAAGCTATGGCGATAACAATAAGATAAACGTTTTGGAATCATTATTTGATAAGTTCCCGCCACATTATAGATTGCCGCGCCATGACATCCAAGATTTTTGGAATCATCATTTTCCTCGTTGTTTTTCTATTAACCAGCATACTCTTACTATCGTAAATACTATAAAGCATCACCTTAAAGTTGGGATTATTACAAACGGCTCCACTCAGAGACAAAAAGCGAAAATAATGAACTCCGGGTTAACTCATTATTTCGACACAATCATTATTTCTGAAGAAGTGGGAATGAGTAAACCAGACAAACGCATATTTGATTTAGCATTAAGTAAGCTGAATGTTCAACCGGAGGATGTCTTATTCGTAGGAGATGACTTAGAAAAGGATATTAGCGGTTGTCAACATGCTCATATTAAGGGCATATGGTTCAACCCTAACAGGATTAAGAATGATACCGATATCAAACCATATGGCGAGATTGATTCTTTTGATAGACTAATAAGCTATATGACATAATGCCAACACGCCAGAGGTGAAAAAAGATGATTTTTGTATTCGATTTAGATGGGACGATTTGTTTTAAAGGAAAACCCTTAAGCAAAGAGATATGTGATGCGTTAAACGTTTGTAAGCAACAGGGACACGAAATAGTATTTGCTTCAGCCAGGCCCATTCGTGATTTATTACCCGTTCTGCCTGAAGATTTCCGGCATTATCGGATGGTTGGTGGGAATGGTGCCTTTACGTATGCAGATGGGGTGATTAAGACCCGTACTTTCTCAGCAGAAACAGTAAATCAAATAAAAAATATAATAGAAACCAACCAGCTGACTTATCTGATAGACAGTGACTGGAACTACAGCTACACAGGAGACCGTCATCATTCTATATTTCGTAATCTTGATCCTGATAAGCGTGCTGAAAATCAGCCATTGGCTCAATTATTAAAGATCACCAAAATCGTATTATTTACAAAAGATCAAGCTATCAAACAACAACTCGAGAAGCTATCTGTACAAATATACGAACACGGGGATGAAGAACTCATGGATATAAGCCCGTTAGGAATACATAAGGTAGAGGGTATGAGACAATTAGGCATCCATCCAGGAGAGTTTATTGCATTCGGAAATGACCAAAATGATTTACAACTGTTTCAAAACGCAAAGCACAGTGTTTGTGTGGGACAGCATCCAATAAAAGAATTTGCATCTACTGTTATAAGTGTTGAGGATGTTCCTTTCAAAATAAAAGAAATCAGTGAATTATATCAACAAAGAGGACTACTGCTGGAAAGCTGATTTAGTCCGCTAGAGCATCTTGCCATGGGCTTATCCAAACAAGGATAGGCTTATTTTTTAGGGAAAATTCTTGAGTATGGTGCAGAGTTTTGAAATAATTGGTAGTAGGTTTGGTTTGTATATATATTCCATGCGGTTGTAAAAACTATTTCATCGAGTTATACGCCTAATAAACAATAAGAAAAAGGAGATTGTATATATGTTTGGTTTACTTAATCTTGGAAGCCTCTTGCTTGGGCTCATTGCCTGGATACTCCCAATTCTTAATCTAACCCGGGATAAAAAGCAGAATAAAAATTGGGTTGTTCTTTCCACGATCAGTATCTGTGCTTGTGGTATTTCACTATGCTTCCAGATATTTTATACCTACTATAAAGTAACGGTTGAGGATTGGACTGCTCTTATGGACACCATGTATGCCGTGGCTTATGTTTCAGCAATTCTTCTCATCGTTACGATCATACTAAATGTCATCACTCTGAAAGTTTATCGTAGAAGAACAGTAGAGTAGGAATGTTTTTTAATTATTGGCTGTGTTAAATGTTAATGTTGATAAATTAAAAAAGATTGGGAAACCGAAATATAAAGGTTTCCCAATCTTTCTTAACTATTTTCTCATTCGTTACGTGAGATCAAACTATTTTAATTTTAACCTATATTTATTAAAAGCTACTACTGGAGGTTTTGTTTTCTCAAAAACGTCGGTATCGTTGTAAGGCATATCAATGGAATCCCAATTGAAGTTATCTGGAACACAAGATATAAATAAATCATATCCTTCATTATCTGATGTCGAAGAGCACGTTCTAAATTCCCCATGATTCAAAGCCATATCAATAGCTTCTCGAAGTTTTTCCAGACCGATTCGGTTGGCAACAACATAAGCATTGTCGTGCCACATACCTTGTCCATACAAATGACATAGCGGAGTTTCTTCATAATAAGTGCCAGCTATGATAGCTTCAGTTAGTCTAATGGGCACATCTTTCAAGGAATTGGTATCCAAGTAGACATCCATACCGCCAAGTTCCCCTTCACCTTCACTTCCAAATTGTTTAGTGAATTCATCGTATAATTCATTATTTTCGATGAATAATAGCCTATCAGGCTCTTGCCAGTCCTCAACAACATAGAAACAATGAATCAATTTGTCTGCTTTGCTATAAACATAATGATAAACACTATTATTTAAATGCTCGCTGGTATGAATTTTGAAATCATATTTCTTGGCTTTCTTTGGTTTTAGTTGCCCGTTTACAAAAGGGGTATCTGCTATATATATGGGTGTAAATAGTTTTTGATTTGACATTTAAAACACCTCGGAATTTCATTTATCTAATACATTTATTCCGTTTTTCTGATTGTTCCTTCTTGGTGTGTGGTAATTTGTTGATGATTTAGAAGGTTACTGAGCGCCTTGCTCAAACTTAGGTCCTTCAGAATATTTGTTTTTATATTAATTTTACTAAGAATTCAGGGAGGCATCAAATATCAACATTTACCTTTAATAAAGCCTAATTTTTATTGCCTGACCCCAAGCACGGTAAGCTTAACCTGCCGGGGTTCAGCCCAGCCTATTATATTTAAACAATGTTATCAATCGAACCTTAATGGAGGCAAATAGGTGATGAGTACGTTTGTTTATATGGTGAGGCACGGTGAGTCACCAAAGGAAGGAAATGAAAGAACAAGAGGGCTAACTCAAAAGGGTCATTTGGATGCTCAAAGAGTAACTGACATTTTAAAAGATGAGAAGATTGCCGCAGTTGTTTCAAGCCCCTATAGACGTTCAATCTTAACTGTCAAAAAAGTAGCTGAACAAATAGGACAAGAAGTTATCGTATATGAAGATTTAAAAGAGAGGATCTTTTCTTCTGAAGATAATCGAGTTTCTGATAAGGAATTGGTTCCACTATTGGAGAAGTCGTTCGGGGATTCAAATTTCGCTTTAGAAGGAGCAGAATCAAATGCTGACTGTGAAAAAAGGGCTATTAACGTTTTAAAAGAACTATTAGAAACCTTTAGAGATAAACATATCGTAATAGGATCTCACGGGGCTGTTATGACCTTGATGATGGGATATTTCGATTGTAAGTATGACTTGGATTTTTTACATAGCACATCCAAACCCGATATTTATAGGATGGAATTTAAAGAGAAGGAATTGGTGGATGTTCGAAGACTGTGGGGTATAAAGTAATACGTTAATTATATTTTAAAAAAATAAATCAAGGCTATACGTTATTCAATTACAGGGAGTAAGTTGTACAATGTCATTAGATGCTATTAAATTGAGGTGTTATCAATGATATTAGTGAGTTCATGTTTAGCAGGATTGGAAGTAAGATATAACGGTACGCATAGTTTAAATCATAAGATCAGTAAACTAATAGAAGAGAAGAAGGCAATACCTGTATGCCCGGAATTGCTTGGTGGATTTTCAACCCCCAGAGAACCTGCTGAAATAGTAGGTGGTCATGGGGAAGATGTATTGGATGGGAAAGCTAAAGTAGTGGAGAAGTCAGGAAGAGACGTTACGGAACTGTACTTAAAAGGGGCTAATGCTACTTTAGAAAAGGCCAAAGAAGTTCATGCAAATGTAGTTGTTCTGAAAGAGTACAGCCCATCGTGTGGAAGTGCAATGATTTATAATGGTGAATTTATAAGTAAGAAAATTGTTGGAAATGGAGTCACAACTGCTTTACTCAAAAGAAACGGAATACAAGTCATTTCTGAAGAACAGCTTTCCCATTACGGTCATTTATCATAAACATTGATCATAATCCTGTTGTCATTGGCAACAGGATTTTTTCTTATTCAATAAATGAGCAAATACATATGAACAGATGACATACACGGATGAAGCTTATCCGCAATAGGATAAGTTTTTTTATGGGGATTAGTTATTGAGTTTCTAACATTGATTTGAAATAATTGGAATTAAATAATAGCATCGACCACCATTATAGGTCTTGAGGGCAAGATATTAGAAAAAGACATGGATTAACAAGGATATATTGTTTTTTTAAGTATCTTATTTAAGAGACGAACAAAAAGAAGTAGGTGAAAAATTTGAATGGAATTTCCAATAAGACGGCCTTTGAAGATATAACCAACTATACTGAAGAAACGAAAGATAAGATGCATGCTTCTGGGGCAGCGTTAGTCATAATAAAGGATAACGAGATAGTACACGAGTGGTATTCTGGTACCCATCATTTTGAAACGGGAGCTAGGAATATAGATCGCTCCTCACAATTTAACGTATATTCAACCAGGGTTACATATGTTGGTTTAGCGGCTGCATTGGCTGTGTTTGAAGGACACATTGATCTTGAGGATAAGCTCAGTGATTATTTTAAAGAATTGGATAAAGAAATCTTAGGCGAGACTACAGTTAGACATTTGGTAACCAGATCTACTGGTTTAAAGATTAAGAATGATACAGTCCAGAGGGTATTTGATTCAGGAACCAACATTGAGGGTAAACGACCAGACTTATTAGCTAAGATCGTCAGGAAAGCTACCGGCAAGACTGTTAACCAAATTCTTACTGAGAAGGTTATTAAACCTTTGGGTTGGAAAAGTACAGAATGGGCGACCGAGGGAAAAAGCTCTTTAGTATGTGACATACATTCGCCAGATAGTCAGCCTTCCATTAGGATTGGGTCAAATGTTGGGGATGAAAGAAACTTATATGTTAATAGCAGAGAGTTGGCTTTATGGGGAAGCTTACATTTGAATAAAGGATTCATGGATGGAAAACAAATCTTGCCGGAAGAAGTATTTGACCTTTCTACCACCATCCAAAGTCCAGGTGAAATGGGTGAGAATCTACCTAAGTTCGGTTTGTTCTGGTGGCTGAAAGATAACCAAGTGTCGTGGGACTACAATGAATTAGGAACAGACTTACCTGAAGGCAGTTACCAAATTCTTGGGGCGTCAGGATGTGCCTGCCTTGTCATTCCCCGATATAATGCTGTTGCCGTAAGGATGTATAACAGTCTATATACCTATCAGAATAAGAATTTTGATCATATCGAGGATATCCAAACGTTTGGGAATTTGGTTGTGAAGGAACTTCAATTATCTATTAAATAGGAGAAAAAAGATTAGTGTTAAAGGTATCTGTCATCACTAATATATACAGCAATAGGCAAAAAACATTTTTCATTAAACGAAAGGAAGTATTTAAATGAGTGACATTAAACTGCTTATTACGTTCAAAGGTGACCTTAACCATTATTCAATAGAACAGCTAAGGTATATTTCGAAAGAAGGGGTATGGTCCATTGGACAGATGTATGACCATTTAATGGTTGTTGCCCATGAGTATCTTGATAGTATGGAAGAATGTGCTGCATCGAATGGGGAACAGCCCTTTGGGAAAACCCAGTTTGGTGAGCAATTATTTGAGAACGGAGGTTTTCCACCAATCAAAATAAGGTTACCAGATGAACTGAATTCTCCTCCAAATAATTCAGACAGCAAGGAAGAACTCATTAGCAGGATGGAACAATTAATCCAACGATTGAATCATTGGGAAACGAAAGTGGATGATATTCACCCGGAAAATAAAGTTGAACATGGAGGATTCGGCTGGCTGAATGCAAAGGAATGGTATGATTTGGTCGGAATGCATTTTCGTCATCATGTACGTCAAAAAGATGAGCTGGAGAGTTACTTAGTATATAAATGAAGGAGAGGAGAGTATGAGTAAATCATTTATTGAACAAGTACATTATATTAGAATTCCTGTAAAAGATTTAGAACGGTCTGCACAATGGTATAAAGATGTATTAGGGCTCCAGTTAGTAAACATTACGGAGGAACATGCGATTATAAAAGTAAATGAAGGACCTTTCTTACTTATCTTAGTTCCTACTGAAGATGAAACATTTGTACATTTTACAATTGATCATGAACCAGAATTTAGCATTGGCTTTACAAGTCCGGAATTATCTGAATTTCATCAACACTTAATGGATCATCAAGTAAAGGTCGAGGATATAAAAGAAGATAATGGTCATGCCTTTTTCCACTTTTATGACCCAAATGGTAATAAACTTCAAGTACACTGGTAAGATTAGACCAGCTTCATGAATTGGGCTGATGGTGGATTTCTTTTAAAAAGTAAAAGGAGTGAAAACAATGAATTTAGGAACTCCTATTGCCATCGGAAATACAGCAAATGTATTTCTTTATGAGAACAAGGTCTTCAAAGTTTATAATGACTCTTTACCAGATAAGGAATCCACTAATGAAGCTCATAAGCAAAAGTATGCGTATTCTTGTGGACTCTCTGTGCCGAAAATAGTTGATGTGACCAAAATAGATGGTAAACAGGTAATCGTCATGGAGCATATAAAAGGGAGAACTATAGGGGATCTTCTAACGGACAACATGGAAAAAGCGGAATATTATCTGAACATCTCTGTTGATATACAAATGAAAATACATAGAATCAAAGCGGATTCTATTGAACCTATGTCTGAAAAATTAAGTAGACAAATAGAAAGTGCACCAGGTTTGGATATTCAACTTAAATCTACTTTAATTAAAAAACTGGATTCAATGACCTTCGACGAAAAACTTTGTCATGGGGACTTTCATTTATTCAACTTAATTATGTCAGATCATAACGTCACCATTATCGACTGGGTTGATTCCAGTGCAGGGGATATACGTGCTGACGTATATCGAACGTATCTCTTGTATTCCCGGTTTTCAGTGGAATTGGCTGATATGTATATGCGTCTTTATTGTGAGAGAAGCGGTTTGTCTAAAGATGAGGTTTTTCAATGGGCGCCCATCATAGCTGCGGCAAGATTGTCTGAGTGTGTTTCATCAGAAAAACCAGAGCGTCTTTTGGAGATTGTTAATCAATATTGTCCCATTTAACTACTTCATTTTGGATTACTTTAGGTGCGTCAGAACCATTCCGCAGCTTGCTCTGGTCCCTTTTATTGAACCATTAACCAGTCTACTTGAGGATATCCCCGATTTATAGAAGATTTAAAAGGATCGATTTTATAGATATCGGGTAGATTTTTCAGATTGCCTTTATAAAAGGAGGAACCTTTATGCTGTTTATGATAATTGTCAAAGCCTCGAAGAATTCGGAAGCCGGAAATCTTCCAAGCCCTGAGCTCATGGAAGCCATGACAAAGTACAATGAGGAATTAGTGAAGGCAGGCGTGCGGGTTATGGCTAAAGGGCTTCATCCCAGTTCAAATGGGATTCGCCTTTCGTATCCAGAACCAGGAGGAAAGCCGGTTGTGACGGAAGGTCCATTTACTGAATCGAATGATCTAGTTGCCGGTTTTTTCCTCCTCGATGTGAAGTCGAGGGAAGAAGCCATCGAGTGGGCCATGCGAATGCCGGACCCGCAAGGACATGGGGAAGGTCAGATTGAATTGCGTCAGGTGTTTGAAGCACCGGAGCAGGAATGAAATGATTTCAATACATAATCAATCAGATACTCTAATGATTGTCATACACGAAATTTATGGAATTAACCAACATATGCAGGGCTTTTGTGAACGATTATCAAGACAAAGGTTTGACGTGATTTGTCCTAACTTTTTAGAACGAAATACACCTTTTCATTATTCAGAAGAAAAAGATGCTTATTATCATTTTATGGAAAACGTTGGATTCCCTGATCCTTTATACAAAATAAAAGATATTATTTCTGAGGTTAAAGATGAGTATCAACGAATATTTATCATTGGATTCAGTGTGGGGGCAACTATTGCCTGGTTGTGTAGTGAGGGAGAACACATCAATGGAATAATTGGATACTATGGTTCCCGTATTAGAAATTATGTAGAAATAACACCAAAATGTCCTACAAAGCTATTTTTTCCACAAGAAGAACAATCTTTCAATGTCGACGAGTTGATCTCAACCTTGCATATGAAAAATATCGATGTACATAAATTTAATGGAAAACACGGATTTAGTGACCCGTACTCTCCTGATTATAATGAATTATCAGCACAAAAAGCATTTAGTGAAATGATAGAGTTTATTATGAGACATTAATGGTGAAACCACGAATAGCCGAGGATAAGGCAGTTGATCTATGGTTTTTCATGACTACATATTACACAAAGGACCAAAAAGAAATAGATACACACGTTCCAATTCAAGTTGGAACATAGAGTTCTATCAAAGTGAAAATCCCACTGATCTTCGAGTAGATTAATTCGATTCCAAACTGTAATTTAAATTATAGAATAGGAATATACTATCGAGCAGTATGGAGGGAGAAAAATGAAGATAATAGAACTACCCATTGAATTTGAATTCAATGGACAAAAAAATTATATTTATCCCAGTTTAATTATATTGAATAATGAACTAACGTTGGTCGATACAGGGTACTCAAATTTCTTACCTTTAATCGAAAATGAAATTTTGAAAAATGGCTTTGAAATGAAGCGCTTAAAGAATATCATCATTACTCACTATGATGATGATCATATAGGTTCCTTATATGAATTCAAAGAAAAGTATCCTTGGATAAAGATTATAGCCAGTGAAATGTAGAGTAGTAGCGACACCGGGACATACCTCAGGTCATATCTCATTGTATTTTCCAAGTTTAAAAAGCGTCATTACAGGTGATGCATCTGTTACGGAGAAACATGAATTAGTTATTGCTAATCCACACTTTTGTTTAAATGTTGAGCAAGCAGAACAGTCTTTGACCAAGATTAAAAATCTCAAAGCTGAAAATTACTATTGTTATCATGGTGGGAAATTCGCTATATAATTATCTCTACATCCAAGCCAATTTTCACCTTCTTGTATACTGCATTAGATCTTCAAAAATCTTAGGCGTAAGTTATTGAATTCAATAAAGAGATGTAATCAAAATGGTACAACTCTGAATAGGGAGGAGTCGTTTAAATGGATTTACGTTATCCGATAGGGAAGTTTAATTATGAAGGTGATCCTACAACCGAAGAATTAGAGAAGTGGATAATAGAGATTGAAGAATTACCTCTTCAATTAACAGAAGCCGTGAAGGGTTTAAGAGATGAGCAGTTAGATACACCTTACCGTTCTGAAGGGTGGACCATTCGTCAAGTAATCCATCACATTGCCGACAGTCATTTAAATAGCTACACTCGTTTTAAGTTGGCCCTCACAGAGAACAATCCCACCATTAAATTGTATGAAGAAGGGAAATGGGCTGAGCTCCCTGATTCGAAGTTACCAATAGACATTTCATTAAAACTAATAGAGGCTTTACACAGTAGATGGGTTTGTCTGTTGCGTTCTATGAAATCAGATGAATCAGGGAAAACTTTCCATCATCCAGAATCAGGTATTGTCACGTTAGGTATCAATATTGGGATCTACGCTTGGCATGGGCGACATCATGTAGCGCATATTACTTCTCTTCGAAATCGATCAGGTTGGTAATTTGATATTTTTTCATTGCTCAAAATGAGCTTAACTAAATAACCCTAATTTCAAACTCTTGAGTAAGTCAGAAATGAGAAGCATGAAGTAAGGTGCAACGATAGTTTATGGTTAAGGTGGTGCAAGTAAGATGAGTGATAAATGGTTAGAATGGGCAAAAAGGATCCAAGCATTATCTCAATCAGGGCTGTCCTTTTCAAAGGATGTTTACGATATTGAGAGATATGAAGAATTACGAACGATCAGTGCGGAGATCATGCAGGAATACACGGACTTAGAGATGATGAAAATAAGGGAATTATTTACGAACGAATCAGGTTATCAGACACCGAAAGTAGATGTGCGCGGTGTCGTATTCAAGGATAACAAAATCCTAATGGTAAGAGAGAAAGTTGATGATAAATGGTCTCTCCCAGGTGGATTTTGTGATGTAGGACTGTCTCCAAGTGAAAACATCGTCAAAGAAATAAGAGAAGAATCAGGATATGATGTAACCCCTGTAAAATTACTCGCACTTCTCGATATGAACAAGCATCCCCATCCCTCGCAGCCTTACCATTACTATAAAATATTTATTCAATGTGAGGTGACGGGTGGAGAGGCAAAAAGCGGAATCGAAACAAAGGGGATCAATTTCTTTGGGGAAGAGAATTTACCGGAGCTATCGGTTGGGAGAAATACAGAATCTCAGATTAACTTGCTATTTGAATTTCTAAGAGATCCTAGTAAAGAAACTGTATATGATTAATGGTGATAAAGATAATGGAATAACCTTTATTTAGTAACTGAATAGATTAATTAATTTAGTAAGGGGAGACGAAAGGTGAGTATTATCCTTTTTGCTATCCTACATATAATTATTGGACTAGCATCAATATATTTTTACAAAAGCTTACCAAAATTTTTAACCACTTTTGTAGTTGTATTTTTCACAATGAGCCTTTTGTATTGGGGAAAGGTAGTTTTAGATTCTTTTTAGTAAAGAGTGCTATGGTTTAAGATTCGCTGGAAGCATATAGAGAGCGATGGGAGGATTACAAACTTGAACAAGTACGGACAAGACCTATTTAAAGGCTCTGCAGGATATTATTCGAAATACAGACCAATGTATCCTTCTTCTTTGATACGATTCCTGGTTGAAGCGTTCTCTTTAAATGGGGAGCAGAACCTTCTTGATTTAGGCTGCGGAACAGGGCAGCTCACCATGAGGTTTTCTGATTGGTGTCATAAAATAGTTGGTATAGATGTTGAACCGGAAATGATTGAAGAAGCTACGCGACTCCATCAAGAAATAAGGATGGGGGAGATTCATTGGTTCAATGGAACTTTGGAGCAGTACAGCCTTGAGAATCATGAGCATTTTTCTCTCGTGACGATTGCCAAGGCTTTTCACTGGATGGACAGGCCGAAGGTATTAGAGGAATTATTTGATATGATTCCTCCTGGTGGAGGGGTAGCGATCATTGATCATTATGACCCCAATCAAACGTTGAAACCTTGGCAAGTAAGGTTTAATGAAGTAATCGAAAAATGGTATGGAAAAGATCGGAAGGCTGGAAATTCAATCTATACTCATCCCGTTACCAGTCATGAAGAAGTCATATCCCATTCTCAATTTGACCTTGAAGTTCATACTTTACCGACATACGAAATCACTTGGACGATTGAGTCACTATTAGGGAACCTGTATTCCACATCCTATGGTTCTAAGCGTTTTCTTGGAAGTGACGTCTCGCTATTTGAACGTGATGTGAGAGAGGCGATGCTCGATATTTGTGAATCTGGAGAATATAAAGAAGAATCTACGCTATCAGTCAAGATCGGGAGAAAACGGTTATGAAAAATATGGGAATTTCTGCAGGGTAAACCCATGTGAAAAGAGAATGTTTACTATATCTGATTGCGGGAGGGAAGTATAAATGAGCGAAAAATTATTAAGGGTTGGCACAACCTATATTCCAGTAACGAATGTCGATCTTTCATCAGAATGGTACATACATAAATTAGATGCAGAATTAAGCTATAAAGATGAAGATAAAGCCATCTTGAATCTTGCTAACCAAAGTATTTTTCTTGTTAAATCAAAAGAAAATCAAAGTGCGAATTTCATAGATGTTTATGGGGAAGAACGCTTTTCGTTAACATTTGAAGTGAATGGTTTAGAAGCGTTAGAAACACTGCATAGGGATTTTATAGATAATGGGATTCGGGTTGGCACGATTGAAAACAGGGGACACTCTGGAAGGAATTTTGTTTTTTATGATTTAGATGGAAATAAGTTTGATGTGTGGAGTGAGCTTAGTCCGGTTTTTCGGGAGAAATATTTCATTTCGAAGTGATCATGTAGGAACACGATGCGAGAGCTTAGGCAGCCACGTGTAAATGAAATAGTCAAGTGTAAAACATGCTGAGGTCCTTTTGGTCCCTCGTACATTTGTTATTCATCTACAAAACCACATTTCATGTTGAGGTTTATGGCAGCAGCTCCGGAACCGCCCCGACGCTTCCGGAGAATAATTATTGAAAAACTTCGACATTTCCTGTGCTAAGTTAGCAATATTTGTTATTATCTAATGTAGAGATGTAAAGAAAGGGGAATCTATCGTACACATGTGGAATACCTCGAAATGATTCGTTAATTGGATAGAGACAGCGGCGTTCCTTGATCCTTAAGGATGCGTTTATTTGTCTATCTGAAATCATTCAAGGGATACATGGTGTGGACAATTATATTCCCATTGCCAAGCAGATACCTTTGTATATCTGCTTTTATTTATGGGCAAAAATACATCTCGATTGACACAATCACAGCGTCCCTAAATTGGGGGAATTTAAATGAAGAGTCAGAATGAAAACGAAGAAATGCTAACAGGAGGGAATGTCTCGGACGTATATCGTTCGGGAGATACGGTCAGGCGGGAATTGAAGTCTGATAGTGTTAAAATCCATAGGTTATTGCAGCATTTGGAAAGTAAAGGTTTTGATTATGCACCGAAGTTTTTAGGAATAGATGAAAAAGATAGAGAGATATTATCATTTATAGCAGGAGAAGCCGGTAATTATCCTTTAAAAGAATACATGTGGTCTAATAATGCTTTACAAGGAATAGCGAAGATGCTCCGGCATTACCATGATGCTGTGAGTGACTTTCCATTTATTGATGAATGGCAACCCATGGACAATACACCGGCTAACATAGAGGTAGTGTGTCACAATGATTTTGCCATTTACAATATTATTTTTAACCAGGAAAAACCAGTAGGTATTATTGATTTTGATGTTGCGGCCCCAGGTTCGAGACTTTGGGACATCGCTTATACTCTCTACACCTGCGTTCCTTTAAGCAGGCACTATCATACCGAAGCGGGTGAAGCTGTTCACTATGACCCAACACATGATGCCGACCGTATAAAACAAAGAGTGAGATTGTTCTTTGAATCCTACGGTATGGAGGGAATGGAAGAAGGTTATTTGGAGATGGTATTGCTGCGCTTGGAAGGATTATGTGCCTACATGAAAAGGAAAGCCGGTGAAGGTGACCTTGCTTTTAAAAAAATGATCGATGAAGGGCACCATGAGCACTATCAAAAAGATATAAAGTTTATTCGTGAGCATGGGAAAGAGTGGGTTAAAAAGGCAGGTCAGTAAAAAAACGTGATCATTGTATATAGTGTAAGCAGGATTCGACCCAAGTTGCACCGAATATATAGGTAAAAAGTGGAATATAGGTGAAAAACATGAGTAAGATCATTCAGTATTACAATCAATTCGATGAGTGGGGAAGACTTGAACGTGAACCAGTAGAATTCCAGGTGAATTGGCATTATATAAGAAAATATATGCCCCAAACAGGCAATGTACTTGATAATGGTGCAGGACCGGGGAAATATTCAATGGAACTTGCCAAAGCTGGTTATCAGGTAACACTGACCGATTTGACCCCAAGATTAGTTGAAATCGCAAAAGATAAAGCGAAAGAACTTGATTTAGACGAACAATTTGAAGGGTTTCATGCTGCAGATGCCAGAGACCTTTATCTGTTTAAAGATGAACAGTTCGACTCCTCATTGATGCTCGGCCCTATGTACCATCTGCAGGAAGAAAATGACCGTATTAAGGCAATGGAAGAATTAAAAAGAGTGACGAAAAAGGATGGATTGGTCTTTGTTGCCTTTATGCCTAGAATTAGACACATCCTTACATCGCTCTTATCTCCTGACAATTGGAAACCAAACAATGATATGGATACCATTTTACAATTTTCCCAATCAGGCTGCTTTAATCACGCAGATGAAGGACGTTTTACTGGCGCGTATTATTTTAATATAGAAGACATCAATCCTTTTATGGAAGCAAACGGATTTGAAACCATCGAGCTGATAGGTTCCAATGCAGGAACGGTTTTGAATCATGGCCATTGGGAGTACTGGAGAGAAAAAGGAGAAGTAAGGAAATTAATTGATTTAATTATCGAGAAGGCAACAGACCCTTATATCCTTGGTATTTCCTCTCACTTGCTTTATATTGGCAGGAAAAAGTAACTCTACTATACTTTCTTTATGATCGAATGAAGCCCGCTGTATTAAGGTCAATCTATAGATGGATTTGAAAGGGCCATTACCTTTTTCTTTAAGAAAAGCAGCTACATTCATCTTTTTGTAGCTGCTCTCCTTCATTATCATTCAAATGATTTCTTCAGAACATTAACCTATAATTCCTCTAATCAAAGCTACTCGAATTAATGGATAGTCATAATATATTAGCTGAGAGATTTAATCTCATCAATCAATCTCTTTATTTTACTGCTGGGACCACTGTCAGATAAAGACTTCCTAAACTCAACATAAAATGCTCCTTCAGCCAATAAGCTATCCACCAATTTTTTTTTGGGAAGACAAACTGTGATCATTTCATAAACTGTATTCCAACTTGGATCCCAATGATTCCAAGTGAATAATATAGAGTCGTTTGAATCTTCTTTCATTAATTTCATTTCCCAATCCAATGTTCGCATCGAGAAGCCGCTAATACCATGACCATATTTCAAGCAGTGTTTCAAAGATTCAAGAAGTGAAAGCCATAATTCATCAACATCATCCCATTCATTAAAGGTAGAAAGAGGTTTTTGATAGATGGAAATCGTAACAGCACCAAAGATTGAGATTCCATCTGACTTGATTAATTGATTGTTTCCATACTCTTTTGACAAAGGCTCGTCAAGAGGTGAAAAATCATGATAGATAGCACCATTTAAGGTCATCTCTTTACAGTCTTTTTTTGAAATGTATGTCTGAATTGTTAACATTCATAAATCACCTTTTATAAAGTATTTAGATTTCTAGATTATAAGGTTTTCGAGTTACTCATAAATGCCATTTTCAACTCATGTTCCTTCCGTTCTTAGAGGGCGTCTTTTTGTAAGGTCTTACTTTGGAAGATTGCAGTACCGAGTAAGGAGGTTATTAAACCTAGTTCAAAGAAATTTGTGATGGCTCCGCTCTCAATCGGTAAACTTACAGCACTTCCGATAATCATTGCAAGGCTACCGGCAAAAAACCACTTCCATTTTTGTTTACTCCAAATGATGATTGAAGACACAAGCAATACAAGAGATACGATTAGTACCATTACGGGCGGGCCATTTGAAGGTTCGTCAGAGCTATAGCTTAGGACACCATTTTCCATATTCGCCACTACATGAAGTCCTGCTACCTCAGTAAAAAGTTCAAATAATACCAATGAAAAAGTCAATGCATAAGCAGAAAATGTACTGAAAGGTTTCTGAGCCCACAATACTTCTCCTTGCTCCAATGTTTTCCAGGAAAACAACACAAGAAGAGGGGTAAAAAATGCATGTATCCAAAATCGTGCGAGGTTTAATCGTTCTAATAGTAATCCTTCCCCTATGAACTGACCTATTGCTATGATTCCGTTGTCATAGATAAGGCCGACAACAACCGGCAATAAAAAAACTATACTTTTTAATTTGTAAGTTCTTAGATAAATCACTCCAATTAACAGAATCCCGATGTAAGCAATTGAGAAAAAGCTAAATAGAAATGTATCGATTGGAATTCCCTCCATTCTTGTATTCTTTAAATAAAAGACAAATAAAACATTTATGTGAACTTGAGCGCCAGCACAATTAATCGAAACCCCAAGCCAGAACAAAACTATCGGTTGAGAAAAAATATTTCAACTGTGATAACCATTATTTGTTTGAATCACAAACGAATTCTTTTCATTTCTTGATTATTTCAAATCATTCTTTTCTAACCAATTAATAGTAGCCTTTACCATGCTATCTTGTTGCTGCTTGACAGAAATAGAAGCTTGATTGTCACCTTTTTGTTTTCCGTAAATGCCAAATTGGCTGTGGTTTCCACCTTTTATTTCATACATGGCAGCTTCTGTTGACAAGAGATGTCTTGTCTCAGTTATTTTGTCTATCGTCGATAACCCATCTTTTTCAGCGTATATTGAAAGCATAGGAATGTTTTTATTGGAGAAATCAGTTGTTTCACTAGGATAAGATCCTAACAAAATCACACCATCAATTTCACTTGGATGATCATAAGCAAATGTTGAAGCTGAGACGCCGCCTAATGAATGTCCACCCACTATCCAATTTTGGACGGATGTATGGCTGTCCATTATCTCTTGCATTTTGTTAGTATCAAACAATGAAAAATTAAGGTTCACATTAGGGATAGCAACTAAATAACCTTTCTCTGCTAATTGCTTACCATAGTAGCTGTAAGCTTCAGGTTCAACTTTTGCACCAGGATACACCACAATTCCTACATGATTATTTTCAGTTGGATTAAAAATGATCCAATCCTTCTCATAGTTGATTTCATCTTTATTTATGAGGGTGTAGAGTGTCTGAGACGGTTCATACGTCTGTTGTGACCATGTATAAAAACCAAGAAAACTTACTACAAAAAGCAAAGAGATACCGATTAAGAAATAAAATATTTTTCTTTTCATATCATTATTCATTGTCCCTTCTTCATCTAGAGGCTTATTTCCATATTTGTTTTTTTTACTAAATTTATTACAATAGATTGAGTCAGTATACTTTTATTAATTATATATACCTGAAGGTTAATTAATCAAATGTTTTATATTGTATTTTTTTTGAACATCAAGGAGGTACCTATGAATAGTGAGTTACCGAAGAAAAAACCTGGAAGACCAAAAATAAAAATTGAGAACAATCTAACGAGGGAGAAAATCTTAAAGACATCTGCTCATCTGTTTCTAACATATGGATATGAGGGTGTTTCCATGGAACAGGTGGCTGAGGCTTGTAGTGTGACCAAAGCTAGCGTTTACTATTATTTTAAAAACAAAGCAAACTTATTCTCAGTCGCTGTGTCAAGTATGTTCCAACGAATCACGATACAAACAGAGAAACTTTTACATAGTTCTAATGGCTTGAAGCAAAAATTATATGAAGTCACACTCGATCATTTAATGAGACCCCACATTGATTTTGAAACGTTATTAAAAGAAGCTGCTTTCTCACTAACAGAGAATCATATTCAGGAAATTCGAGATGCCGAGAAGGAAGTTCATAAAGCGCTGGAAGATATATTCAAGCAGGCTATGGAAAAAGGTGAAATAGTGGTAACAAACCCATTATTGCTTGCACATGCATTTTCTACAGTGGCAATGATTCGAAACAAAAAGGATTTAATAGAGGAATTAGGAGGGCCCCAAAAAACAGCACAAGCTTTAGTTGACCTTTTTTGGAAAGGTATTGGTCCAAAATAATTAATTATTAATATATAAGACTGGTGACGGGTAATCAGTGTCCAACTCAACTGGTGTTGGCTAAAGAGGATGTATGAGTTTCTTGAAAGTAAAACAATGGCAGCAGCTTTGTTTTTGTGTGCTAACCTGAAAAAGCTCTAAGCTGAACGTGTATCTTTTCTTTCTGTATTAAACTGTATTAAATGGGATGAAGTCATGTAAATAAAATGCCCTGATTAAGATAAAAGATTCCTCGGATAAAAAGAGTTGGTATTTTTGCATTTTAAGATCGTCAGGCAGGGATGGTGTACCGATGATAGATTTATTCGCACGTATGAAAAAGGGGACGGACAGGCAACAAAAGGCATATGCAGTCATCATGGAACTGGATATTTTGAATGCCATGAATACCTACAATCCTGTTCTATGCGGTACCGTGCCAATTGGGGTAGACATTGGGAGTTCAGACCTGGACATCATTATGGAGGTACAGGAATTTGAGCCGTTTGAGGAATTGATCCTAACGTTATACAGCAAAAACGATGGATTTACAATCAAGAGGAAAACGATTAATGGTAAAGAAGTCGTGAAGGCGAATTTTATCTTTAGTGGTTTTGAGTTTGAGTTGTTTGGCCAAGCCCAACCAGTACATAAGCAACATGCGTATCTCCATATGCTGATTGAACATGAACTTTTGCAAAGATATCCTGCTCTTAAACAAAAGGTGATACATCTCAAAAACCAAGGATACAAGACAGAGCCGGCGTTTTGTAAGCTTTTTGATATTACGGGAGACCCTTATGAAGGCTTGATCCGTTTTGGGGTTGGAGAAGGGATTATCACGGGGTAGGTAGTTGAAATTCAATGAAGAGGTGAGCTTAAATGAAAAATAATCTATTAAATATATTAGATCTCATCAAACTTGGAGAAAAGTTGAAATCTGAGATGAGGCACAGCTGGCTGTCCAATGGCAGACAAGAAAGCGTCGCGGAGCATACATGGAGGGTTTCCCTGATGGCAATGTTGATCGAACCTTACTTAACTCAGAAGGTGGATTCGGCTAAGTTATTAAAAATGATCATCATACACGATCTGGTTGAGGCTGAAGCAGGTGATATTCCAGCATTCGATACAATGAACGATCGAATAGCGAAGGAACAAAAGGCAATCAATGAAAGGAAATCCATCGAGAAAATAAAGGAAATGTTAGGGAACGCTTTAGGAAATGAACTATACACCTTGTGGTTCGAATTTGAAGAGAAAACGACATACGAAGCCAAAGTAGCCAATGCGCTGGATAAATTAGAAGCCCAAATTCAGCATAACGAAGCGGATCTCTCCACATGGCTGGACATCGAGCACAAGATGAGCTTTATGATGGACAACCATGTTGGGTTTGATCAAACATTGCAGCTCTTCAAGGATATCATTGAAGGTGAGGCGGAAGTGAAATTGAAAGAGGCTGGGATCGATACGGAGAAAATGAAAGGTACTTCATCACCACTATTTACTTAGAACATCCCGTTTTTGGCTTGATTTGAATGAAAGTAGTGTGTAAACCTTTCAATCTAGGGGCTTATAGAGGTCAATGGGGTCCATCACCATCCATTGACCTCCCCTCCCTAAGCCCGAAGTGAAAATCGCATATGCGGATGATGTTGAAGGGCTTCCAAGAAAAGGGGTAATGGCCTTTAGGCGGATTGTCCCCCCGCGAAGTACGTTGGCCAGTGATGAAGATGGTAAATTCATCTTTCCACCAGGAGGGTCATTTATCCTTTTCCTGGTAGCACCAGATCATGAAATCATACAGGCGGAAGTGGCATTTGGCTGGTTTGAAAAAGCTGAGATGGATAGTTGTAAATGATTCTGCCGGACTGATGGTGGGAATGAAAAAGGACGATACTTCTGCTTTTTCCTAGTAAGCAGAAGTATCGTCCTTTCAAGGTTTATATGCAATGCAGTATGGCTTAAACCCACAGAGGGTACAGCCGCCTGATTTCAGTTACCAACTTTTCTTAAAGGATTCCTTCACATCGCCAAACTTTTCCTGAACCTTTCCTTTATCTTTGTCGCGTTCGCCTTCCGCAATTTTAGAATCATCGTTTGTAAGTTTACCCAAACCTTTCTTCAAATCTCCCTTTGTCTGCTTACGCTTTCCTTTTACTTGATCATCATTTATTCGCATGTTTCCCTACCTCTTTTCATTCATTTAATGTGTTATTATTCAATATCCAAATGGGGTTAAGAATAAACAAAAAGGTTGTCGAAAAGTAATAGTAATTTATGCTAATTCAGTAACATGAAAGAAATATCCGGCTGACCTTTCATACGAACGGAGGTTGATCAAGAATTAGGTAAGCTTCTTTTTTTTCCAAAATAATCATTGAGTTAAAAGGGGTAATTTGAAATAATTGGTAGAGGGGAATAGTTGAAAAACGATGATTAGGGGGCAGGTAAACATGGTTAACTTATTCCTGTCTGGCGGAGGAGATAAGGAACAGACAGAAATAATAGATAAGGAATTTGTTAAGGCATTAGATCTTGATAAGCCGTTGCTATATATTCCAATCGCGATGCAGGGGGAAATTCATTATAAAGACTGTTCCAAATGGATACATAGTGTGTTTAAACCTCTAGGCATTACTGAAATAGAAATGTGGACTGATTTAGAGGCTGTGTCTCCAGAGGATCTAAGGAAATTCTCCTCCATTTATATCGGCGGAGGCAATACATTCTATTTGTTGAATACCATACGTGAGACAGGCTTTGATACGATTTTAAAAGAATATGTAGACAATAAGGGGATTGTATACGGAGGGAGTGCCGGGGCAATTATTTTTGGCAGAGATATTTTAACATCTTCCCATATGGACTCAAACCAGACAAATATGAAAGCCTTTGAAGGATTCAACTACATAGAAAATTATTCAGTATGGTGCCATTATGAAACTAGTAACGATGACTTAGTTAAAGAATACGTAAACAAATATGGATTTTCTGTCATTGCATTACCAGAGGAAGCGGGCATTGTTATGAGTGAGGCTACATTTAAAGTAATAGGTTCGTCTCCTGCTTATATTTTTAGAGATGGGGATAAATATGTTGTTGAACCAAATGGGGAATAAGATGTCAATTGTTCAAATAAAAGAAACGTTGCTATCCCGATATCAAAAAGAGTTCTCGGAAAACCGTCGTTTCATTGTAGGTATCGATGGCTTAGGAGGAGCAGGTAAGACCACGGTTGCAAAAGAGCTTCGACATGCATTGGAGCTTTCAAATCATGAGGCTTCCATCTTCCACCTTGATGATCATATTGTTGAAGCACATAAGCGATATGAAACCGGGAATGATGAATGGTTCGAATATTACTTTCTCCAATGGGACATTGGATTAATCGAAACAGAGCTGTTCAAAAAGCTTCATGTTAACAGCGGCTCTATTACCCTCCCGTTCTATCACTCTTCAACGGATACAGTCATTACAAAACCCATCCATCTTGCCCCTTCTGCCATCATCCTTATTGAGGGTGTCTTCTTACAAAGGAAAGAATGGAGACGATATATTGATTTTATGATCTATATTGATTGCTCTCATGAATTAAGAGTTGAAAGAGTATTGGGCCGTGACCTCTATCTCGGTGACGATCAAGCAAGGCTTGATAAGTATAAAAGAAGATACTGGTTGGCTGAAGATTACTACATGGATGAGGTGGATCCGGTAGGGAGTGCGGATTACATAATTAAATAAAAAGGGGACTACGAATATGGCGACTTGGATGGTACATTTCAGGATTGCAGAGAACCTGCTGAATAAGGGGTTACTGGTATCTGAAAAAGAGTTTGCAGTAGGGAATATTGGGCCGGATTGTGGTTTGCCTGATCAAGTGACGGGAGAATTTTTTCCTGACAAAAGAGTAACCCATTTTAAAGTCGATGGGAAGATCAATCCAGGTTTGTTTCTGGATCAGTACATAAAGAAAGATAGAGTTGATTTTACCAGTCCGAGGTTTTCATTTTATTTAGGGTATTATCTTCACCTCGTAACGGATGTGGAATGGAGTCGGATGCATAGGGAAAAAAAGAAAGAGCCTATGTATCAAGACATACTGGGAACGCCTGACTATACTAAAAAGATAAAAGGTGATTGGTATGGTTCGGATTTTGTGTATTTACATGAGAATAGGGATACGATTTTTCATCATGTATTTCAACAGATTAAGAGTTTCCCGGATTACCTGGATATTTTTCCTGAAGAACAGATTTCAAAACAGATTAGACGAATTACAGAATTTTATTTAGGTGATTCGTATGCTTTTGCATTGGATCCGGAATATAGGTTTGATTATTTAACACCCGATGAAGTGTCTCAGTTTGTTAACACGACGACCGAGATAGTAGTGGCTCATCTACAAGCAACTTTTGATGAAGAAATGTTGTGGGACCAACGACAGAAACATGAGATTTCAATAAGTAAAGGGTGATGTCTTGTTTCATTCATGGACCAAAATAGAAGACAAAGGGGATGTTAAAATGCTGGATATTCTGAAACAAAATAAAAAAAGCTGGGATACAGTCGCCCGCCATTTTAATGGAAAGGATGCATTGCCGAGTTACGGACCGTTTACACAGACGGAAGACGAATTGAGGCTGTTTGATGAAATCACCAGCAAAAAGGTGCTTGATATTGGATGTGGCAGCGGACACTCATTACTTTATATGAAGGATATGGGTGCCCGTGAAATATGGGGCGTTGACCTGTCAGAGACTCAAATCGAGACGGCAAAAGAAACGTTAAAGGGGTTAAATGCCAATTTATCCTGTTCGCCCATGGAAGAAGACATCGGGCTGCCAAAGGATTATTTTGACATTGTCTATTCGATTTATGCGATTGGCTGGACAACAGACCTGTCATCTACTTTAAGGTTGATTCACTCCTATTTGAAAACAGGTGGTTCAATGATCTTTAGTTGGGATCATCCCTTATACCCCCATATGAAAAGTGAAGGTGGCCAAATCTATCTGGAGGGTTCTTACCAGGAAGAGGGAATCACTACGTACCCGAACTTTAAAGGCGAAGATGCACCTGTCGTCATCCCTAAACGAAAACTGAGTACATATATAAATGAAGTCATCAAAGCAGGATTTACGGTTGAATCGGTTATTGAAAGCGACGTATCAGCAGCTTTTGACTCAGTGGAAGAGGAAGTTTCTGATCGCTATTACTCATTATATAAGGCGAGGAAATTTCCTACTACGATGATAATCAAGGCAAGGAAATGATAAGACGCTCATTTATTTAAAGGGGGGCCATCATGTTCTATAGAAGAAAGTTCTATCTAGTCAAAAAAGAGTTCGTCGAAACGTTCAATGCTCATTTCAATTACACCAATCTGCCGAACCAGCTTAAACACGGATCGCGACTGGTTGGCCGCTGGATGAAGGATCATGCTGAAGAGACCGTTGAGATCTTTGCGATTTGGGAATACGACAGTCGCGACGATTATATGAGGATTGAAACCAGCATCAGGAATGACGAAGAGCATCTTAAACGGATCAGGGATTGGTACGAACAGCATGGCGGAAGGGAACATGTGGCTAAGGAATATATCATCGAAATGAGGAATGAGGAGTTGGAGACGACGGTTCGATGAGTTAGGTGAGGGATGATGAAAAATTTCACGGACTGAGGATCAGACCCTGTTTTTATTGGAGTTGTTAGGGTTCCGCAATAAAGAAAATTCGACATGGAGGATCAATTAATCCAAAAAAGGATTAATTAATTGGAAATAGGATCGATAATTGTTATACAGGTTTGATTATTCTCATTCAGGATTGAAAGTGGTTCAAACAGGATCAATTATGGATGAAGGTCGGATTTCTACTGCCCATCCGTTCACAGAATCCAGGGATGATCGGCATCACATCCCCATTTATAAGTAATATGGCTCAATAGCTCATCTATATCCGATCAATTTGTAAAAATACGTAAGAAAAAAGGTCGGATTTTGTTCACACAATCTATATCAAGCTGTATTGTTACCTTCACATCAACTCAACATCTCTTTCCTATAATAAAGTAGAAATACATATTCAGGATTGGAGATGAAGAAGATGAACAAAAAATTATTAATCGGTACAGGGGTTGCATTTTCATTGTTATTCAGCCCGTTCAGCCAGGCGTTTGCAGAAGAACCGACAGCAGGGGAAAGAAAACAGGTGGATAATGTAGCACACCGCGGGGCAGCAGGTTATGCACCAGAAAATACGATCGCCGGTTTTGATGTGGCAGTTGATATGAAGGCGGATTACATTGAAATCGATGTTCAACGAAGCAAAGATGGTGAATTGGTTGTCATCCATGACACAACGGTGGATCGTACCACAGATGGAACGGGAAAAGTGGGGGACTTAACCCTTGAACAGCTTCAAAGTCTTGATGCAGGTAGTTGGAAGGGAGAAGCATTTGCAGGAGAACCGATTCCGACCTTTGAAGAAATTCTTGATCGTTACCACGGTAAGGTTGGGATTTTAATCGAATTAAAGGCTCCAGAACTTTATCCTGGTATTGAAGAACAAGTGGCAGAAGCATTAATAGAACGGAATCTCGACAAGCCGCAAAACGAAAAAATCATTTTACAATCCTTTAACTTTGACTCTATGAAAAAAATGGACGAGCTGCTTCCTCATGTTCCAGTCGGTGTTTTAACTTCTAACCGTGCACTTACAACAGAGGAAGCATTAAAAGAAATCTCAACCTATGCGGAGTGGTTCAACCCAAGCTATGGAATCGTGACAGAAGAAGTCGTGAAGGAAGTCCACTCCCAAGGGATGCAAATTGGATCATGGACGGTACGCAGTCAAGAAGCAGCAGACTTCCTATTCGACATGAACGTCGACGCGATCATCACGGATTATCCGGATTATGTAGATCCTAGAAACTAATATTCTTTTAAAAGGGAGTGGCTTCTGCTGCTCCTTTTTTTGTATGGTTGCCGGGGGCAGACTCCAATCTTTATGGTATGATTATCCAAAAAGAAGGTGTTATTCGTTATAAATCTCGGAGATTTACTCTATCAGTTGGTCATCTTTTCATTACTGCTGGTGGGAGCCGTATCTTTCACCCTGTTCATCAGAAGGCTTATCATCAATCATAAGAAAGAGGTTCAGGCTTCAGATGATCTCCATAAGAAATTAGATAGAATCATTGAATTGCTGGAAAAGCAAAACCAAGGTTAAAGACCGATCTATTAAATTACGTACAAAATGAAGTGAGGTACTAGTCAATGAATGAACTCAAGATCGTTATCGGCGCAGGAGAATATGTGAATAATCCTGGCTGGATCCATACACAGGAAGAGGATTTAAACTTATTAGACGAAAGTAAATGGAAAAACAGGTTCCTTGAAAGTTCTGTAGATGTCATCTTGGCTGAACATGTCTGGGAACACCTTACATACGAAGAAGGATTAGAGGCTGCTGAACTGTGTATCAAATATCTGAAACCTTCCGGATATATTCGTTGCGCCGTCCCAGATGGCTATTTTCCCAATGAATCTTATCAGCATATTGTACAGGTTGGAGGACCAGGTCCAAAGGATCACCCGGCTGCGGGTCATAAGATCGTTTACAATTATCATACGTTGACGAAAATGTTTGAAACGGCGGGATTTAAAGTGACATTACTTGAGTATTTTGATGAAGAAGGAACGTTTCATCAAAATCATTGGGACGGGGCTGACGGGGTGATTTTTCGTTCTAAGAAGTTCGATCCTAGAAACGAGGGGGAAAAGCTGGCGTTTCCTTCTTTAATTATTGATGCTGTTAAGCTATGAGGCGAATGCCTGGTTCTTGATTAAGTAATCCGGGTATTTTCCATGAAACAACTTTAATCTGGAATTTCGGTTACAGAAAAAAAGAAAATTCGACATGAGGGATTAATTACCTTCAATCAGGATTGATTCATTGAATGAAGGATCAATAAGTTTGAAACAGGATTAATTATTCTGATTTCGGATTGAAAGTGGTTGGAACAGGATAAATTACTGAAGGTTTTCTGATCATTCAAGCGGAATCAAGAGATAATAGTTGAGGTTTTCCTCGTACTGTTAATGATAAGTTGGTTTTTATCGTAAGTTGGCTGGTTTCGATGGGAGTTTACTGGGTCAGATCCTTAAATTTAAGTGAAGAAAAAATAATAACTCTAAAAAAGAGGCTGTTCCGGTCCTTTTCCCGGGACAGCCTCTTATTAACTTTATTCCGAAAAAGCTTTCGAATAATGAACGACACCCTGTACATTTCTAAGAGAATGCTCCGTCAATTCCAAAGCCATAAATACTTCATCAGGCACTTCAAACGGAGGCTTGATCTTCCATAATGTCGCTTGTTTAAAGCCAAACTTCGGATAATAGTCTTTATGCCCTAACACAATCACGGAATGATAACCGATCTCTTTAGCCTTTTGCAGGGCTGCACGTATCAATTGGCTTCCAATACCCTTTTTTTGAAAGGAGGGTGCTACAGACACGGGAGCCAGTGCCAGAGAATCTGCCACTTTATCATGATCGACAATGGTGATTTTAGAAAGTAGGATGTGGCCGACCACTTCATGGCTTTGATGGATGGCGACCAATGAAAGCTCAGGAATAAACGCATCTGATTTTCTAATTTTATTTACAAGCAGATGCTCTTTCTTGTCGCTATACTCCTCATGTAAAAATGCTTGTTTCGTCATTTCTTCTGTCATGCTATATTCTTCAGGGCGTTCTTGTCTAATGAAGATATCCATTTATAGTCTCCTTCTCTTTCATTAAAGTTATCGGGCTTATAAATGGTACTTTCCTAATGAATAGAATCATTAAGAAAGTTTTCATCCCAGTAATAAACAGTTGTTTAGCAAACAAAAACCTCCAAATTAGTATGAATTCATTATATATAGTTAGGATTTCGAGAGCAACCGGTATAAGGATCAGAAGAAGTCAGCTTGTCCAGAACCAGAAAGAACTATATAATAAAAAAGAATCTTAAACATAAAGGAGGGAATATTCATGCATTCGTTCACTGTAGACATCAAAGCCGAGAAGAAATATCTTGTTTTCATGATGTCTATTTTTGGAATTTCAGCTGTCCTCAGGACAAGTATGTCCTTTTTTAGCTGAATTTCAATAATGCGAACGAACGTATGAATTCCTGAAAATAGCGAAAGCCACGGGGAATGATTCCCTGTGGCTTTTTTTGATCTAGCTCCGGCGGCTAGAGGCTCGAGGTCATAAGATGAACAGGCCAAAAAGGCAAAAAGCGCCTTTCCGGCATGTTCATCTTATGCTTGTCGCCTCTGAACGAGCCGCCTCCGCTTTTTTTGATCTAGCTGCGGCGGCTAGAGGCTCGAGGTCATAAGTTAAACATGCCAAAAAGGCAAAAAGCGCCTTTCCGGCATGTTCACCTTATGCTTGTCGCCTCTGAACGAGCTGCCTCCGCTTTTCTTGATCTAGCTGCGGCGGCTAGAGGCTCGAGGTCATAAGTTAAACATGCCAAAAAGGCAAAAAGCGCCTTTCCGGCA
>NZ_CANKZT010000004.1:0-491444 GCF_947488365.1 uncultured Rossellomorea sp.
AAGTTAAGCTCTTCAGCGCCGATGGTAGTTGGGGGATCTCCCCCTGTGAGAGTAGGACGTCGCCAGGCAAATGTGAAAAAGGGTAGCTCTTAGGAGTTACTCTTTTTTTGTCGTTTGTTTTAAAGTCTAACTTGAAAAAACGAATCATTCCTTCCGCATTCCACCCTGCTACATTCGGAGAAGTTGACTTCTTCATCTATAAGTTCTAGGATAATAGTAAATAGAGGTTTGATTCGAAAGGGTGGTACTCTTGCAAGGATCTAGCACTACGATTGATCAGTTTTTAACATGGCTTGAACATGAAGGAAAATCATCAAATACCATCTCGACTTACCATCAGGAACTTAAGAAATATGAAAAGTGGCTCCAACAGAATAACAGAGAGTTAATAAACATTACTCAGCGTGATGTTCAGGACTACATTCTATTTTTGGAAGAAAAAGGTAAGAGTCCGATCACGACGGATAAAATCTTGGGTGTGATACGGACTTTTGCTAAATATTTAAAGAGACCTGACATAACGTTTGATATAAAGATCAAACAAGGAAGCAAAAAGGATGAGATCGAAACGCTGTCTAAAGAAGAATGTGAATCACTTTTATCAGAAGTAAGAGAAAGTGAAAATGAAAGAAATATAGCAATTGTGTATATGCTGCTTCATACGGGCATACGGGTGTCAGAGCTTTGTGCCCTGAATACAGCGGATATAGACCTTGAAACGAAACAAGTAAGCGTTTTGGATACGCATGGGGATCAACGAATCATTCCTCTGTCGGATGAAGTGGTGCATTCTCTTTATGACTACATGGATGCTATTCAACCACAGGAAGCGTTGTTCGTTTCCAAAACGAATGAGCGCTTAACGGAGAGATCGGTCCAGTATATGCTTAAGAAGTTCCATATAAATGCGCAAAAGCTGCGCCATACATTTTGTCAGCATCTTATTGATCAGGGTGTCAGTCTTGAGATAGTATCTAAGTTGGCGGGGCATAGGGATATTAATGTAACGAAGAGGTATGCGAAGTCACGCGTTCCTGAAACGGAGTTCGAAAATGCGATTCGACGGACTTTTTCGAAGGATTGTTGAAGATTATTTTATTGTGAGGTAGGAAATGTGAGGGATGAATTAGCATATAAAAGGTGGATTGCAAAAACCTGCACATATCCGAGAGAAATTTGAAGGAAATGTATTTTGTAGGGCTTGCGGAGACACGACGATTGTTGATTACAGTGTGGATTCTGATAATCATACTATTGTCCTTCATGGAAGCTGCAAGACATGTGGAGGAAAAGTAGCAAGAGTCATTGAGTCATAATAAAAAGAACTCCTTTATCAAGTTCATGGTAAAGGAGTTCTTTTTATGTATAGTATGTGATTTATTTCACAAACAGATATGGTAAAATAAACAATATCAAAAAAATATTAGGTGATGTCCGATGAAGGATCTTTATAATAAAGCATTAGCTGCTATTATTTCACCTCTGTTTTTTGCTCTGTTTATGGGGTGGGCAATGTATACGCCAATTGAAGAGAGAGAATATGAATGTTGTTATATGAATGTTAGTGATGGATTTGTCATGACGATCATGCCTTCCATTCCCATTTACCTTGTGTTTGGACTTTTAGGTGCTTATCTGATTGATAGAGTGACGGATGCTCTTAAAATAAAACGAAACGTGTATCTGTTCCAACTATTGATGTATTCGTTAATAGCCATTCTTCCTGGCATGTTTCTTGCCATTGCGTCAGAGGGAATTGGATTGACATTGCTTTTTGCAATCTATAGTGTTCCTGCTACGCTTATCTACTATCATGTCTTTCTCTTCCTTCACCACTTCGAAAAATTTAGAAACAAACGAAGAAAACTGCATGAAGCATAAAAAGGAATTTCCGAAAGTCGGAGATTCCTTTTTTATGTGATTGGCGATTTTGTCCCAATGAAGAATGGTATAATTAATTATTCTACTAATGTTTTACAAGTATCAGGAGGACTCATGCTTACGTCTATACTATTACTATTCTTGTTATTCCTTTCCCTTGCCGGATGGGGGATGTTTTTTCTCTATAAGATAAAGGTACATCCTGCTTTTATTCCTTTATTTCTATTTTCCGGTGTCACGACGGTGCTATTCGGAGCCGGGCTGCTTCATCGGATGTCATTGGCAGCGAATATCATCTATTATTCCGGTTTCTTTTTATGTTTGATTTATCTCGTATTATTCTTATTTAAAAAGATCTCGTATAAACCTTTGCTGCATCCCTCGCTCGTGTTCTTTTCCATATCTGCTCTGTTTGTCATGCTTTATATGAGGGGGACTCTCTTTTTAAACTATGATGATTTCAGCCACTGGGGACTGGTGGTGAAGGAGATTGTGAGGCTCGATGGCCTGCCGGATGCCAGTACGCTGGTGACTTTTCAGAACTATCCGCCTGGAAGTGCCGTGTTTATTTACTATTTTCTCAATCTATTAGGATTCCATGAAAGTTTGGCATTGATGGCACAGGGATTCATGACGATGGCTGGATTCACAGTGCTTTTTCTAATCAGTTCCTGGAAAAAGCCATGGGCGGTCATCCTGCCTTGGGTTATTTCCTTTACCCTCCTATTAGTGAATGCGAAAATCTTCTACAGTTTACTGGTGGATATTATTCTGGGATCAGTGGCGTTAGCTGTTCCTTTAATCGCTTATTACTACCGTAAAGATTGGAAACGACTGCTGCTCGTGAACCTTCCGATTGTGATCTTGTTAATCCTACTGAAAGATAGCGGAAAGATCTTTCTGCTGTTTAATGGGATTGCTATGCTGGGGATACTCATTGCTTCTCATCGGGAAGGAATTGAAAAGAGAATCGATAAAGTCATTCCTTATGCTTCTTTGGTTCTGTTGTTGGTTCTTCCTCTAGTGGTGAGTTTGCTTTGGCACACGTATACGTTACAAGCCTATAGTGAGAGTTATGGAGATAATAAGTTTGCGATTACCGAGGATAAACTGAACGATATTCAGAAATCGGAGGAGTTCTTGGCAGGTTTTGATGGAATGATGCTGGACGCTGCTCTGAATCCTTTGTCATCGCCTCATGTAATGGCCTTGCTGGTGGTCAATCTGATTGCCCTTTTATTCATCGTCAGAATGAAGCGCAATACGCCTAATGAACTAGTGTCGTCGTTTCTCCTGTTAAATCTCTTTTACGTGCTGTATATGTGTTCGCTTTATTATATGTATGTGTACCTGATGCCTGAGAACGAGGCGTCAAGGCTTGCAGGATTTAACCGCTATCAGTCGACCATTACCGTGTATGTAGGAGGCATGCTCATGACAGTGGTTGTCTATGTATGGTCTAACTATGTGAAATCATTTAAAAGGGTGACGGGCATCCTGTTGGCAGTCTGTTTCTTAATCCCGTACATCGGACATCTTGAAGTATTGGTGACCCGGCCGGAAGCACATGTTGAGCGGCGGGGCGACGTGAAGGAGTATTCTTCTGTTATTAAAACATCAGGGGTATCGGAACCTATGATTACCTATTATAGTCCCGGAAGTGCGGATGATGGAGGATATTTCAGCTACTTGATCAGGTATGAGCACTTATCGAAGAACTACTCTTTCATCAAGGGGGCCGAAACGGAAGAAAAGCTCTCCTATTTGAAGGAAGTATTGATGAAATCTGATTTTCTGATGGTGCTGGATCATGACGTATACATACATGATGGGTTATCCCAGTATACAGAGCATGAAATATCAGAAGGTGTGTACCGGGTAAAACATGAGAAAGATAGGTTTGAATTGGTGCCTGTCCGTTAGGTGAATGATGGAGTCTATCTATTATATAGATAGGCTCTTTTATAATAATCGTTTATTTCATGCTTTGCACCCAATAAAACCAGTTATTTTGTCGTAACTTTTCGAACGGCCATCTACACGTATATACAAATTCTGTACTCTATCTCCTCTATCATATGATTCATAGACTTTACGTTATGGGGGATGAGGATGAAGATGAAGAGAGTATTGTTAGTCGGTCTGGGCGTGATTACATTTTCAACACTTGCAGGCGGAAAGTATCATTGGGATCAAAGGGTCGAGGCCGTCCAGGTTAACGTCCATACAGAAAAAGTAGCCGGCGTTCAGGCGGTGAGTGAAGAAGAGCAGAAAGAAAAAGCAGCGGCAGAGGAAGAAAGGAAGAGACTGATAAAACTGGATAAGCTGAATTATCTTCCGCCAGAATTAAAAGACACGTTTAAGAAAAAGATTGAAGGTGATGAACCCGTTCACCTGATGATTCTTGGCTCTTCTTCTACTCCTGGGAAGGAAGGGGCGTGGCCGAAAGAACTAGAAAAGGCGCTGCTCGACACGTACGGCCACGATTTGATAAACGTGACATTGAAAGAAATCGCCGAAAAAACGTCCCAACAGGTTGTGAAAGAGGAACTACATAAACCACTGGCTGATATGAAGCCGGATATTCTCTTGCTGGAACCATTTTTATTGTATGACAACGGGGAAATAAGAATGTCGAACCGCATTAAAAATCTTGAGACGATCCTTGGAGATTTCAAGAAACAGAATCCTGAAATCACCTTCATCATCCAACCGGCCAATCCTATTTCAGGTGCCTATTACTACCCTCAGGAAGAAGCTGATTTAGAGAAGTACACCAGAGAGAAAAAATACGTGTATCTTAACCATTGGGACGCATGGCCGGATTACAATAAAAAAGAAATAAAGGACTATTTAACAGAGGAAAATATACCTAATGAAAAAGGAAATAAGGTCTGGCTCGATTATATATTGAAGTATTTTATAAGGGGGTAGCTCTCCGAGGTCTACAATCCATTGAGGTTGAGGGCTTTTTTTTTTGAATGAAGAAAGGGCATTATAAAAGGATAAAAAGTAGACGAAAACAGCAAGATCTATCTAGGTGCTTAATTTAGATTCATGATAGTGTAGTTTCCGGATTAGGTGTTCTTTCATTTTTTCATCAAGACAGTCTTGGATCAGGGTGTAATAGTAAGTGGCGAGAAACTTATGGATCATCTTCATTACGATCTTCACTCCCCTTATCCTTTTTTATTTTATTTTCCACTATAAAGGTTCTCGAATATATAGGGATTGTTGTTTATTTTTATTACAATATTTGCAGGCGTAATGGCCGGATGGGACATAACTGCTCCAAAAGGATGAGATTGCGGGTTTTGTCGATTGAAAATAGGAGGAATATCCTAATGTTCTGGCAAATACCTATAATTGGATTGCCAAAATAGAGAGGAGAACCACTTTGAAAAAAAACCTGAAACATTCTTTGAAAATGTTAACCGGAGCAATGACAATGGCATTAGTGATGACACCAACGATGGCTCTTGCTGAAATGAAAGAAGAGCATACGTATGTAGATTATCTGGCTTTAGGAGATTCGTTAGCGGCAGGGGTGCTGTATGACAACTCCCTGGGTAAGGGATATCCGGATTTCCTGGCCGATGAATTCAAGGAAGATGGCTTTCATGTAGATTTTAACAAGAGTTTTGCCGTCCCGGGCTATACGTCCAAACAAGTCTTGGCGGACATACAAGATCCAGCAAAGGGTTTACAAAAAGAAATCATGGACGCTGATACCATCACACTGGACGCAGGTGCCAACGACTTATTGCAATTGATTGAACAGAAGGATGGCAGAATTTCAATTGATCCTGTTAAAGTGCAGGCAGCCCTTCAGGAAGTGGGGGTAAACATCGCCACCTCTTTAGGCATCATCCATCAATTAAACCCTGACGTACCGGTGTATGTGATGGGTTACTATAATGCATTCCCTTACTTGCCACAAGAAACCCAGGCACAGTTAAAGCCTGCTTTAGATGGACTGAACCAAGCGATTCAAGCAGCGAGCGTTCAAGGTGGAGGCGTATTTGTTCCGGTGGAAGAGGCGATGGCCGATAACTTCCAGGTGAAGCTGCCGAACCCGCAAAATGTCCACCCGAGTGAAGCGGGATATGAAGCCATGGCCGACGAGTTTTGGAAGGTCATGGAGCCGGTCACCGATACCGTTGGAAAATCAACGGTCCGTCTATACGGACAGGATCGATACGAAACAGCGGCTGAAATCTCAGAAGAAAGCTGGGAGGCTGCTGAAACCGTGATCATTGCGAGAGGTAACGAGTATCCCGATGCATTGGTCGGAACACCTCTTGCCTATCAGTTGGAAGCGCCGATCTTGCTGACGAATGGAGCCAAGTTATCCAAAGAGACTGTAGAAGAAATCGATCGTCTGGGAGCGAAGAATGCCGTGATCCTTGGCGGTGAAGGAGCCGTTTCGGAGAAGATAGAGGCGGAGCTTGACGATCTCGGATTAAGTGTGGATCGAATAGGGGGAGATGACCGTTTTGAAACGGCCGCGTTCGTCTCGAATGAATTGGGTAATTCAGAAACCGCAGTGGTTGCCTATGGGTATGACTTCCCTGATGCCCTGGCCGTTGCTCCATATGCTGCCCAACATGGATATCCAATCCTGTTAACCGACACAGATTCCATTCCGGAAGCAACAGGCTTTGCCCTTCAAGATGTAGAGAACACCTATGTGATTGGAGGAGCAGGGGTCATTAGTGAAGAGTTATCATTTAAAAATGGAGAGCGTTTGGCTGGTGACACGCGTTACGATACAGCTGCCGCCATCTATAATGAATTCCAAGGTCCAACGAGCCATGCGGTAGTCGCAACAGGCCAGGACTTCGCTGATGCACTTACGGGTTCTGTCTTTGCTGCCATAAATGAGGTTCCGTTATTGCTGGTTAATAAGGATGACTTACCTCAGCAGACCAAAGGTTTAGTGATGGAAAACGGATTGAAGCACTTCATGGTATTGGGTGGAGAAGGTGCGGTTGAGAGTGGTGTTGCAGAAAAGTTAGTAGAGTAAAGATGTTCGAAAACGATCAAAAGGGTCCTGGACTATATTCAAATAGTCCAGGACTTTCTTTTGTGTGTTAAACGATTGTTTAACAGCCTGAAATATTGCTGTGAAAGGGATGGGCTTAATTAATCAAACGTTTGTTTAAATAAAGCCAGACGTTTAAAACCAGTCTGAAGGAGAAAAGTTACATTATTTTATACAGGAATATGTACTCAAAAATAGCCCGTTAAGGCATGGTAACATAAAACAATATTTTTCCTTAAAATATAAAATATTTCCAATTCTATCTTTATGTGTTTTAATAGATTCTGTAGTTTAATTTTAAATTGGTGGAGGTCCTACATGAAAAAGATTCGCAGTTTAGTAGCTTTGGTTTTCGTTTTTTCGTTGATTTTCAGCCAGTTTTCCGTGACGGAAGCGGGGGCGGAAGAGTCTGGTGTACCGCATGAGGAAGGAACGTTGACGATTGGGACACCGGTCGATGGGGAATTCGATGTCTCTGAAAACGCTCATTGGTATAAGGTTGATCCTTCTGAAAGTGAAATTGAAGATTTTACCCATTTACGGATGAAGCTTCAATCAGAATTGGAATTAAATGTGACGGTTTATTCCAGTCTGGAAAATGCGATCGATAATCGAGCCTTTGATCGATATATGGGTTATTCTTTTCAAAATGAACCAGCGATCATCGACTTCCCGATTTCCTGGGTCGGTCCCTATTATATTAAGATTGAGTCATATGGAATGGAAGAAGAGTATGTAGAGTTCGAAGAAGAGTTTGAAGATATGGCGATTCCGTACACAGTCAGCTATGATGGCATTACGTTACCTCCTTCTGATGAAGCCATTGCTGAGGAGTGTCCAGCGGAATTAAGCACGAAAGAAAGAGAAAATGGAAAAAGTATTTTAAGAGATTTACGTACCGTCCGTGAAACGGTCTTAGCGAAAACGGAAAAAGGTCAAGAGTTGTCTGCTCTGTATTACAAAGCGGCTCCGTTTATCAGTTCAAAAATGGTCTTCAGTAAAACACTGCGTGATAGTGTCTACCATGATCTTGTTCAATTAAAGGATTTGTTTACTGATGTTGCAGCCAATGGCAGTGCAAGTTCATACAAAATCACGAAAGAAGATCAAAAAGCGATCAATAATCTGTACAACAATGCACTTGAATCAACTCCTGAGTTCATCCAGGAGAAAATCGAGAACACAGGTAAGAGCGTCGGGATTTCAAACCTGACGAACTCAACGGTTTCTACTATTCTGGCAAAAGCAGGACTTTCTCCTATTAAGGCTGCCAGTGATGAAACCCGTTTAATCGTGAAATTAAAAGATAAGAAAGATGCAGCAAGTATCCAGGGGAAAACAAAATCAATGGGTGTGGACTCCATTTCCCCTTTAAAGGCGAACGATTCTTTCTTCTCAAATATGTATGTAGTAGAAGTAGATGGAAACGCTTCTGGTAAAGTCTCCACAGCATCATTAAAAGCTACTTCAAAAGAGATTGCGAAGCTGCCTGAAGTCGAGTTTGTTGAACCAGTCCAACAATATAAAGCTCTGTCTTCCGATGCTCAATATCCTTACCAGTGGTCCCTTAAGAATAATGGAGACAACGGAGGTACCCCTGATGCCGATATTCAGTACGAACAGCTTCAGGAGATCTTGAAAGAAAAAGACCTGGAAGATACGGTCATTGCTGTAGTGGATACAGGTGTGGACCACACGCTGGCAGATCTGAGTCATCATGTCCTAAAGGATGACGGTTATAATTTTGTAGGACGAAATTCAGATGCGATGGATGACCACGGACATGGAACCCATGTATCAGGCATCATTGCAGCAGAAGCGAATAATCACTATTCGATGGCAGGGATCAATCCTCACACAAAGATTCTTCCCGTTAAAGTGCTTGATGCATCCGGAAGCGGTGATACAGAACAAATCGCTTACGGGATCAAATATGCTGTCGATCACGGAGCTCAAGTCATTAACTTAAGTCTTGGCGGGTCATATAGCCGTGTGATTGAGTACGCATTGAAATATGCCGATGACCATGGAGTGACCGTGGTAGCGGCTACAGGTAATGACGGAATGGAAGAAATTTCTTACCCTGGTTCATCAAAGTATGTTGTTTCTGTTGGAGCGACAAATAATATGGACCTTGTTTCAGACTACTCAAACTTTGGAAATGGAATTGACCTGGTTGCACCGGGAACGAATATTCCCAGTCTGGTTCCAGATGGAAACGTGACCTATATGAGTGGAACGTCTATGGCGACACCTCATGTGGCAGCGGTAGCTGGTTTACTGCTTTCCCATGATGCCGGGTTAACGCCGGCTCAAGTAGAGAGAGTGTTAACAAGAACAGCTGTGGATATTACGTTTGACGAAGAAGATAACCCGGGCAACGGTTATTATTACGAAGATGAGTATCCGTATCCTGCAGAATTGGTGCTTCCGGGATATGATACTGTATCCGGCTGGGGAAGATTGGATGCCTTAAGTGCCGTTACAGGGATCGATCAAGCGAATATTGGAACGGAACGAATCTTTGGAACCGATCGTTATGAGACGGCAGTGAAGATTTCAAGTAAAGGATGGGAGCAATCTGATGTAGCGGTCATTGCCACAGGGCGTAATTACCCGGACGCATTAAGCGCAACACCTCTTGCTTATCACCAAGATGCCCCATTATTGTTAACCAATACGACAACCCTTCCTAAGTCGGTGAAGGACGAACTAAAACGCTTGAAAGTGAAAAAGGTGATTCTGGTTGGCGGTAAATCAGTTATTACAGCCAATGTCGAGAAAGAGATGAAAGATTTAGGTATCAAGACGATTTCACGCATCTCAGGAGCCGATCGTTATGAAACATCTGTGAAAATCGCTGAACAATTAGGTTTCACCGATCGTGCAGTCGTGGCAACGGGGCAAAGCTTCGCAGATGCCCTTTCCATTGCTCCGATAGCGGCTTCCCTTGAAATGCCGATTTTATTAACAAAGAAAAACGGTACACCGGATTCTGTGCGCAGCTACATGGAAGAGAGCATGTTCGAGCAGTTCTACGTAATTGGCGGGGAATCAGCCATCCCGGAAATGGTGGCTGAGGAGTTCATGAACTATGAACGTTTAAGTGGAATTGACCGTTATGAAACGAATAGCAGTATCATCAACTATTTCGCTGGTGAATTGAACATGTCCACACCATTCATCGCAACGGGTAAGAACTATCCTGATGCCCTGGCTGGTTCTGCACTGGCAGCTGTAGAAGGGAATCCCGTAGTATTGACTCATCCAAAAGAGGCACAGTATACAACGATGGATACTCTTGCTATGTTCGCTCCGGTTACCGATATGTATTATATTCTTGGTGGAGAAGGAGCCATATCTGATTCGGTGGTTGAATCACTTTTGGCACAATAATAAATGAGGAAGCCTCCATTTGATGCACTCGTGTATCGAATAGAGGCTTTTTTAATCCCTTATGATATCTGATCTCACTACTCATTCATCCATTTTGAGCTCCTTTTCTCGACACTATCTCACAGGAAATATTCCATTTCCTCAAATTATGAGATTTTTCCCGAAAAATATACAAATATAAATGGAAATCTCCTGACATTAGTATATAATAGTAATAAAGTCCCATATATAAGAAGATTCTGATAAAAGGGGCTTTATTAAAAAGGAAAAGGAAGGTGTTTTGATTGAATGGTTTAGAAGTGCTGGTTACTCGAAGGACTTTGGCGATTTGTCCTGCTTATGATGGGATCCATCGGTCTATCATTTATGACTACTCGGGGAGAAAGACGTTCAGCAAAAAATCGATTATGGAGATTTTAGATGAATCCTGTATGGCTTACCGGTCTACATATGACGGCAGGATCAAAGCCGTTCGGCATGCTACCAAATATTTACGAAAAACACCTCTCATGATTTGCCCACAAGAGTTCATCTATTGTATACCTACCATGGCCCCAACACACTATGATTGCATCTGGTTATTCTGCCAGCATATCGAGTCATCATCCACTTCTGAAGGGAAAACATACATCCAGTTTACGAATGGTGAGCGGTTGGAAATCAACTGTTCTGAAAAAGTCATCACCAAACAACGGGAACGGGCGGCTGCCACCATGAATCACTTCGCCAGCTTCCCATCCCGCCGAGCTTTGAGAAGGACCGAAAGCGAACTATATCTTCCAGGCTTTCATCCCGGTATGCTTGATTCAGCAGACATTCCAAATGATCCACAGATCGATTTTTGAGGGACGGACCCTCTGGGTGTAAAGAAAGACAAACATGAAATAAAGAAAAAACAGGAGTAGGAAGCTTGTTCCAACTCCTATTTGTCGTTAAATTCTTTGCTCTTAACGGGACTGTATTGTCATGTAAAACAAGTTCTTCCAGCAGAGTAAAAAATAATATAAAGATAACAGATTTTCTAATTTTTAAAAGGATAACTGCTTTCTTTTAAAGGTTGTCTTCTACACATTCATTTATATTGGTTCATATAAAAAACTTTATGCTGCGAAAGTTGATTGGAGCGGAAGGTGCTCGACTCCTGCGGCGGGAATAGCGGGAAAGTACGAAAAGCGGAGGCGGCTCGCCCAGCCCCGACAAGCATAAGATGAATGGGCCGGGAAGGCGTTTTTTGCCTTCTTGGACCATTTAGCTTATGACCTCGAGGGGCTAGCCGCCGGAGCTAGACAGTTGAGACCCCGCAGGGCAAAGCCCGAGGAGGCTCAACTCACGCCCCGCGGAAAGCGAGCACCTGAAGCGGAAATCAACCAGTACTTTCTACTGTTAAAAAACAACCATGTTTACTTTAATGAATGTACCCCCAACTAGAAAACTTCTCCTCCTTTTCCACAAAAAACATCGGTCTATTTTAAAATAAAATTTCATATATTTAAAAATACAATTGAAATATTATTTTAAAAGTGATATTAATATAAGTAATGAAAACGCATTCAGATTTTCTAGGAGGAATGACTTATGAAAGAAGATAAATTTTTTGAATTATCAACAGAGAAGGTGAATCAGAATACGCTGGGGATCGATACGGCCAGTACAGGTGAGATTCTTCGCATGATGAATGAGGAAGATCAGAAGGTCGCTTCGGTCGTTCAAGCGGTGATTCCTCAAGTGGAACAAGTGGTTGACGAAGTAGTGAAGTCCATCTCTCAAGGCGGGAGATTGATTTATATAGGTGCAGGTACAAGCGGCAGACTCGGTGTGCTTGACGCGGTGGAATGTCCACCGACCTTTAGTGTCAGCAGTGACGTCGTGGTCGGATTGATTGCCGGCGGGGAGAAAGCATTCGTCAAAGCGGTTGAGGGAGCAGAGGATGATGAGGGGCTAGGTGTATCCGACCTGAAAGAAATAGGGCTGGCAGAGGTGGACACGGTCGTCGGGATTGCAGCGAGCGGACGTACCCCTTATGTCATCGGTGGTCTAAGATATGCAAGGAAACTCGGTGCGACAACGGTTGCCCTGTCCTGTAATACAGGCTCGAAAATCTCTGCTGAAGCAAAGCATGCGATTGAAGTAGATGCCGGACCGGAAGCATTGACCGGATCCACTCGATTAAAAGCCGGTACTGCACAGAAAATGGTCCTCAACATGATTTCGACAGCGGCCATGATCAAGCTTGGAAAGGCCTATGGAAACCTGATGGTGGATGTGAATATCAGTAATTACAAGCTTGAACAGCGGGCGATCGGGATCATTGAAAGCATCACAGGTGCTGATAGAGAAACCGCAGCATCCACCTTAAAGAAAGCGAACAACGAAGTGAAACCATCCATTGTCATGATCACTCTTGGCTGTGGCTATGAAGAAGCGAAGAGCCGATTAGAAGATGCCAATGGTTATGTTCGATTAGCCATTGAAAAATAGGATTTTTGTATAGGGGTACCTGTCCAGTTCTCTTCATAGGAATAGAAGGGGAAATGAATACAACTTGAAAGGGGAAGGTGAACAATGACGAATAAAGAATTGGCTGGCATCATTTTAGAGCAGTTTGGCGGTGCCGATAATATAGCAAGCTATGAAAATTGTATGACCAGACTGAGAGTGAAAGTGTATAACGAAGATCTGGTGCAAAAAGCCAACATCAAGAAAATTGAAGGAGTACTGGGATTTGTAGAAGACGAAACGTATCAGGTCATTTTAGGGCCGGGTAAGGTCAATAAAGTAACGGAAGAATTCGGGAAACTGGTTGCATCCGGATCAGGTGATCTTGATCTGAAAGCCCGTGCCGCTGAGCAAAAAGCGGATTTGAAAAAGAAGAACAGCACACCATTTAAATTACTTCTGAGACGAGTGGCAAATATCTTCATTCCACTGATTCCTGCGTTGATTGCGTCAGGATTGATTACAGGATTTACGAAGTTCTTCGTTCAAGCCGGCTGGTTAAATGGTGAGTCACAGCTTGTGATGATGCTATCAATCATCGGAAGTGGGTTATTCGGCTACCTTGGTATCCTTGTCGGGATGAATGCGGCGAAGGAGTTCGGTGGATCTGCAGCACTTGGTGGCTTGGCGGGTATTCTGATCATCAACCCTGCCATTGGTGATGTCACGCTATTTGGTGAAAATCTGCTTCCAGGCCGGGGCGGATTGATTGGGGTATTGATTGCAGCCATTTTCATGGCGTTCGTGGAGAAAAATGTTCGCAAAGTGATTCCCCAGGCTGTGGACATTATCGTTACACCGACCATTGCGTTACTTGTCACAGGATTATTAACATACACGGTATTCATGCCGGTAGGTGGATTTATTTCAGATTTAATCACGAACGGACTCCTTTCATTGATTGAAATGGGTGGATTGGTCGCTGGATTTGTACTTGGTGCCACCTTCCTGCCACTCGTCGTAACCGGGTTGCATCAAGGATTGACACCGGTTCATTTGGAACTGATCAACACGATCGGGGACGACCCGCTTCTTCCGATCCTTGCAATGGGTGGAGCAGGACAGGTTGGAGCAGCCTTCGCGATCTTCATGAAAACGAAGAAGAAGAAGTTGAAGAGAGCGATTGGCGGAGCACTTCCGGCAGGGATGCTTGGAATTGGTGAACCGCTTATCTTTGGTGTGACGTTACCACTAGGCCGACCATTCCTGACAGCTTGTATAGGTGCCGGATTCGGAGGAGCATTCCAAGCGTACTTTGATGTTGCGACATTCGCGATCGGTGTATCAGGATTGCCCCTGATTTTCCTTGTTAATGCAGGAGAAATTCTATACTACACGATCGGACTTTTAATTGCCTATGCAGCCGGATTTGCCATCACGTATCTGGTTGGCTTTAAAGACGAAATGGCGAGTGAGTTCGAATGATCGGGATCTCCGTTTATTTATCTGACGAAGGAGCCGAAGAGAGAATTCTTCGAGCTTCTTCATTAGGTATCAAGCTTGCGTTCACTTCTCTTCACATTCCTGAAGAGTCGGTGTATAGCAGGGAGCATGTCCGTCACCTGTTATCCATTTTTCAAAGAGAAGGATTCGAAGTGTTTGCTGATGTTTCAAAGAACACGCCTTCCTTTTTAGGGTTAGACAGCTTTGAAGAGTTAAAAGGATTGGGTTTGACGGCACTGCGTCTGGATGATGGGTTTACGGCAGAAGAGATGGTGGCGTTATCCCATCACTTCCAGATTGCCATCAATGCCAGTACCGTCGAGGAAAGGGAACTGAAAGATTGGATCGACAGCGGACTGGAAACAGGAAGCATGATTGCGTGGCATAATTTCTACCCCAAGCCTGAAACGGGATTGGATCGGGCTTACTTTATGAAACAGCAAAGACTGTTTGAAGCTATAAACATTCCGGTTTATGCCTTTATCCCGGGTGACGATGAAAAAAGAGGACCGTTATACAAGGGTCTCCCAACTTTGGAAGATCATCGTGATCAAAACCCATTTGTGAGTGCCATACAATTGAGGTACTGGGGTGTTCAGGGTGTATTCATTGGGGATCCCGGATGTTCACAGGAATTACTTCGTAAACTAGCGGATGTTGATCAAGAAAATGTATTGGAGCTTTCATATGAGGGCGGCGTTGAAATGGAAGGACAATATCAGCTCCGACCTGATCCGGGAAGAGATGTGTATCGATTGCTGGATACAAGGGCGAGTCACGATGTTCCCCCTTCAAATACTGTAGAAAGACCACGAGGCACCATCACCCAGGACAATGCTCTGTATGGACGCTACAAAGGGGAAATGCAGATTGTCCGAAATGACCTGGAGAAAAACCCTGCCGTGAACGTGATCGGAAGCATTCTCGAGAAAGACCTTGAACTATTGGAATTAGTGGAGCCTGGTCAAAAAATCCGGTTGAGGAGAGGGACGGACCTCAGTGAGTGAAGTGCTCGAATAAAATCTTCTAATGATGATTCATTAGAGGATTTTTTTTTTGTTTCAATGCGATACATCTATTATTCGACACGGTCCATACTAACTAGAAAACGCCTGTAAAGGAGGGACGACATTGAGATTAGACAAAAAACACCTGCTATTCATAACGGGACTTGCGGGTTTGATGGTTCTGCTTTGGGTGTTGTTCCCTCCTGTCATTTCCGGACGGGACATGGAAGAGAAAGGTCCTTCTTCAGCCATTGCCGCCCACTGGATCTTCTCAAAGGATTATATTCAATCCGGGACCATCACCGAAAAGGATCTGGTGATGAGAGATGTAAGTGGGAACGCGAATCATCTCCGGTTAATCAACCTGGAAGACTCCAATCAAAAGATTCCTTCCGTACGCTGGTCTGAAGAAGATTACGAACAAAAGGATGGGGTGGAGACTCTGCAGTTTCATCACAAAAAAAGTGATGCCGGAGGTCAATATTTTCAAACCGACAAGGATGCCCCTTTGAATCATAATCGCTTTAAAAACGGATATACCATCGAGGTATTATTCAAACTGCCGAAACAGTTCTCTCCTAAAGATCACGGTGGAATGGGCATTATGTCAAGGGGTGGCGGGCGCTCCACCTTATCTGTCTCCGATTTTAAACAAGTCCAGTGGGCCAGTCAGCCATTAAATCTTCAACGCAGCGAGACAGATTGGTCCCTTGCCCTTGATAGTGTAGAAAACTGGTATCATGTAGCGGTCGTTAATGATGGGAAACATTCAAGCATCTATATAAATGGAGTGGCTGACTTCAGGCACTCCACTGACGCTGAAATATTCGGGATTGATGTTGCAAAAGGAAAGGGATGGAATATCGGGGCATCAGAAAAAGAGAACAAAGCAGATGCCTTGTTTTCGGGGAATTTACAGGAAATACGCATCGCCAATCGAGCTCTTCCACAAGAAGAATGGCTTATCCAACAAAAGGCGGGTGACCACGTCCAAAACGGGTCCAATCACTATCAATCCTTACGAACAAAAAAGAAAAATTATTCCTTTCTTTTTGTCCCTGATCCTCAAAAAACGGTACGCTCTAAACCAGAAATTTTCAAAGAACAAATGAGATGGATTTCAAAGAAATATGAAAAGTTGAATTTCGCCATGACCGCTTTCTTAGGAGACATGGTCGATCAAAGCGATTCGTTGGAGGAATGGGTCCACTCGTCTACAAGCGTCGGTCTCCTCGACCAGGGGAAGGTACCGTATGTAACGATTGCCGGGAATCATGACTACGGTAAAGGAAATCCCTATCTTAAATATTATGGGTCAGGTCGTTTTAAGGACAAATCGTATTTTAAAGGGGCTTCCCCTACTGGATATAGTTCGTATTCCATCATTAAAGCGGGAAGCTATCATTACTTATTCCTATCCCTCGACATGGAACATATGAAGGAGGACATTCCATGGGCAAAAAAGGTTCTAAAAGCACATCCCAAAACACCAACCATCCTTCTTTCTCATCAAATCCTCAACATAGAGGGAGACACTCCCATTGAGACAGAGAGGGGGACACTGGCTTGGGATGAACTGGTCCATCCTTTTAACCAGGTATTCATGACGGTCAATGGCCATCATCAAGGCTCCACTCACAGAGTGAAAAAAAATGCAGCAGGTAATCAGGTTTTACAAATGCTGGTCGACTACCAGTCAAGCTATCACGGTGGCAATGGCTGGATGAGATTTGCAGAATTCGATGAATCTGATAAGGTGATTAGGTTTAAAACCTACTCCCCATGGGTGGATAAACTGCCAAGGCCTCAGAAGACGTATTTTGATGTGGCGTATTTAACGGGGGAACGTGATCAATTCCAGATACCTTTTGATTTTGAAGAGCGGTTTGATTTTGGGCAGTAGTTAATAACGGTGCAATATGCATTTTCTTAAAAGCATGAAGAAATATCTTCATGCTTTTCTATATAATTCAACTTTTTAATCCTTATAAGAAGACTAGAACTAATCGTCTCGTGTTATCCACTGTTTTAACTTTATATTTGCCTTTAAGAAATGTATCTATCTTCCTAGATATTTGTCGTGAAATGATAGGTTATGTCTAGTTATCTCATATATAATAAGCATTGTAACGTGTTATAGTAACACCGTCTTCTACTAATTTAAAGGATGATTTCAGTGGGCAACATTGTGATAACAGGGTACGGAATTAAGGCACCAGGTGTATTAAGTAAAGAAGACTTTCAAAGGGTATTAAGGAACGGTATATGCACTCACTCCGTTCTTGAAAATAGAGGCAAAGATCAGTCCAGTGTAATTGCCGGATTAATAGAAGATGATTTTGCGATTTTGAGAGAAAAAAATTATACAAGGTATCCCCGGTCCACAAGAATGGCATTAGCTGCTGCGAATGATGCTGTTGAAATGGCTGGATTATCATGCGCCCCCCATAGAATTGCTATCATTATAGGTACTTCAGCTGGAGCCATTCTTGAAGTGGAGCACTATTCTTCAGTCGCACTGAACATGAAGAAGTATCCATTGCATGGAGTCTCACTTGTTGACTCACATACATTATCAGCTACCGTAGCGGAACATATAGGTACAAGAGGTCCGACCTTTACCATAACCACAGGGTGCACAGCAAGTTTAGATGCGGTTCTATTGGCAAAACTCTTATTGGAAGCCGGACAAGTTGATGCTTGTATAGTTGGTGGGACAGATGCACCACTTGGACAATGGAGTATCAATGGATTTATTAAGACCAGGGCCATTACTTCCGGTGTACATATCAATGAAACAGGCGTCCCTTTTTCAACAGATCATCAAGGTTTTGTTCTTTCAGAAGGTGCAGGGATTATGGTATTAGAGACTGAAGAGATAGCGCTAAAGCATGGTAAAACCATATATGGCAGAGTTGAAAAAGTATGCTCAAGGAATGAAGGTAAGCCTATTTTGCATACTGATGAAACGGGAGAAGAGATGCTTTCTGTTTATAAAGAAACGTTAGGGAATACAGTTCCTTGCTATGTAAATAGTCAAGCCCTGGGACTCAAAACCAATGATCGAATTGAAGGGATCATACATAAAAAACTATTGACAAACACAGTTCCGCTAACATCCATAAAGGGAATGACTGGTCACTCCTTTGCAGCGATGGGAGCCATACAAATGATTTCTGCTTTACTTTCTATTGAATATGGGTTCATACCTCCTACAATTAAGACAGGAGGGAAGGGATTTGAAGACTTACCGATTGTGTACCAAACCGTATATCAACCAGTAAGCACTGTAAGTATTACGACTCATGGAAATAGTGGGAATAACGCTTGTGTCATCGTTACTAAATAGGGGGTTTACTTCATATGTTTTTTCTTTTTTTACTTCTAGTCGCCCTTATTCCACTTAGTATTGGGATTACTGTTCTTTTATTGTTCAAGAAAAGTAAACTTTCTAAAGTCTTATTTCTATTCCTGCTATTAGCGTCTTTTTGGCAGGTGGATGTAGCTTTATTGTTTGCTTATGGTGTATTATCCCAGGAAACCATCGATCTGTATTTCAGATTATTTCGAATAGGATCCATCCTTGTATCTCCAACGTTGTATTATGTGGCATACACCATTTATCAAGAAGAATTTCCAAGCTTTAAAAGGAGTAAATGGCGTTTTGTGATGAATAAATATAGCGTTATCTTCTTTTATGTCTGGAGTTTTATTGTTTATTTAGTAGGCTGGAGCAGGCATGGAATTGATACACTTATTCTAATAAAACCAAAGGGATCCTTTGAATTTTATTTTCCTGTATACGGGGAATTATCATGGGTCTTCCATACGAATGTGTTTTTATTTGGATTAAGTATGATCCTTTCATTCTTTATTTCTAAAAGAATACATCATTCAGCTTTGCGGTCATTTTTGTTTCATTTTCTACTCTCTACAGCTGTTGGGTATGGAATAGGGATTTTAAATATGTTTCCTGAATCCAGATTGCTTCCCAGTGCCATATCAGTCATGGTGTTTGCCATATCCATTTTAATTCTTTCGAACCGAATGCATGTTGGAATTGTTAGAGATATGAACAAACAGCTTGATGAACAACGGCTTTTCCTAAGAACAGTAATTGATTTAAATCCTAATTACATTTATGCAAAAGATAAAGATGGACGGTATTCTCTAGTGAATGGATCCTATGCAGGGCTTTATGGTTTAACCAAAGAAGAAATGCTCGGGAAAACGGACTTCGACATACAAATTGATAAAGAAATGGCTGCTTCTATTTATCGTAATGATAAAGCGATCCTTTCAGAGTTAAAAGGTGTATCCATTCCCGAGGAATATTTCACTGATAAAGAAGGGAATATCAGGTGGCTGCAAACGACGAAAATTCCGATCGTCAGTGGGGACGATACCATTTTGCTGGGGGTATCAACAGATATTACACAGCGAAAAAAGCATGAAGACGAACTCATTCATCAAGCAAATCATGACGTATTAACAGGTTTACCGAACAGAAGACTGTTCAATGAGGATTTAACCTCTGTTTTAATAGATCACACTTCTCATAACATCAGCGCTGCTATCATGTTGATTGATTTGGACAGGTTTAAATATATTAATGATACTTTGGGTCATGATTTTGGAGATTTGCTATTAATAGAAGTTTCAAGACGATTAGAGAAATTCCTTGAAATAAATCAGCTGTCTAATTCAAAGGTCTATCGACAGGGTGGCGATGAATTCACTTTACTGTTTCCTAATTTTTCAAGAGAAAAAGCGACTAAAACAGCCAAGCTCCTTCTTGAACAATTTAGCGAAGAGTTTCTAATCATGGATCAAGAATTCTATATTACCCCCAGTATCGGAATCAGCATGTATCCGGAAGATGGTGAAGATGCAAAAACGTTAATGAAAAATGCGGATACAGCAATGTATTATGTTAAAGATCGAGAAAAGAACAGCTTTCAACTGTTCAGCAAAGAAATGAATCAACAGTTTTATAGGAAAATGGTTATTGAGAAAGAATTACGCAATGCTCTCGAAAAGGAAGAATTTCACCTTGTTTACCAGCCACTCTTAAATGTGAAGACAGGATCGATATGTGGAATGGAAGCACTCATCCGCTGGGAAAGTAGCAGCTTAGGTAATGTATCACCAGCTGAATTCATTTCAATAGCTGAGGAAACCGGGCTGATTATCCCTATTGGGCAATGGGTACTCGATCATGCTTTGAAACAAAATCAGCAATGGCAAAAAGCGGGATACAAAGCATTGAAAGTAGGCGTTAATATATCGATTAGACAACTTCTGGACAAATCATTTGTTGGTAAAGTAGAAGAAAGTATCAAGAGATACAGTATTAATCCAGCTTACATTGATTTAGAAGTAACAGAAAGCATTGCCATGTGCGATCAAGAAGTGATGGTGTTTAAACTACAGGAACTAAAGAGGTTAGGAGTAAGTTTATCTATGGATGACTTTGGAACGGGCTATTCATCTCTTAGTTACTTAAAGAAATATCCCTTAGATACATTGAAAATCGATCGATCCTTCATTAGAGGAATTACTTCTCATGAAGATCACCAGGCCATTGTAAGAAGCACTATATCCATGGCAAAACACCTTCACTTAAACGTAACCGCAGAAGGGGTGGAGAGTCAGGAGGAATACCTGTTCTTGAAAACTAGTAACTGTGATTTGGTGCAAGGATATGGGATTGGTCACCCAATGTCTCCAGAGGAGTTCGAGAAAAATGTATTTCTAGAAAATTCCTTACCTGAATGGTTATGAGAAACGTAAAAAAGCATGAAGAATGGATCTTCATGCTTTTTTAATATCCTATTTTACTCCATAATCCCCACAGAATCAAAGCCACCGGCAGCTGCTTCTGCCTCTGCACTGCCTTCTCCATACAAGTCGACAGCAGATTGAATGATCGCTTGACGGGCATCACTGAAATCAGACACAGGCGTCAAATAAATCGTCAATGCCCGGTAATAAATTTTTCCGAGCTTTTCGCGTCCAATATCCTGAGCCGTGAGGTAGGCGGCATGATTAATGATGGACGAGTTAATATGAACACCTCCGTTATCCAAGGAACGGGGAAGATCGTAAAATTCATCCATGTGCGATGGATATTTGCCTTCACCATTTCCGTACTCTACATATTTTGCTCCTACCGGGTATTTGCTTGGGTCACTTAAGCTGCGAAGAGATTCTCTGCCGTCTGCTTTGGCAGCCGGTGCCATGATGTCTTCACCGAGCTCCCAGTTCTCGTCATCGATCAATGCACCGAAGATATCTGCGAAAGCTTCATTTAGCGCCCCTGGTTGAAAGCGGTACACAAGGTTGGCGGAGTTGGAAATGACCCCATGAGTCATTTCATGGGCGGCCACGTCAAGACCGGCAGATAATGGAACCATGAATTCTCCATCACCGTCACCGTACGTCATTTGGCGACCGTTCCAGAAGGCGTTGTTATAATTTGTTCCATAATGAACATAAGAAATGATCGCCATTCCTTCATCATCAAGGGAATTTCGGTCATGCTCATTAAGATAATATTCATACACCTTCTCTGAGTTAAAATGGGCGTCCACGGCAGGACGATCGTACTCTGATTTAAATGAAGCATCCTTATTGGAGAATATCTCTCTTGAAGGATAATCGTACGTTAAAATCCCCTCCAAATCCTCATGGCTATAATCCGCCATCTGGAATTCGGTGCCTGAATGCGGTTCCTTTACTTGTGAGATATGTAGAAGACGATGTTCACCCAATACACCTGTTCCTGTTCCTGTTTGAGTTTTGATCTCTTCGGAATGCATGATTCCATTGTATTGATCCACCACTTTTCCACTTTTCGCATCAACGAACACAAACCAGTTTCCAGGCTCTTCTCCCAGGAAGTTCACATTCACTTTATAGGCCACATGATTTTTCCCTTCAAACGGGTAGATTACGAGTTCCGATGTAGGAGTGTATTCTGTTTTTTCTGGAGCATGAACAGAGGCTTTCGCTGCTTCTACCGCTTTTTCGCTGGTAACGAGCGTAGACGTATTCAGTTCGCTCGTTTCCACTTGTTCATTGTAAGAGCCATTCACAGCTGTGATTTCACTGTTTTTGTTATAGTGAACAATGATTTCAGATCCTTCAACAGGCAGTCCATTCTTTGTTTGATGGAAGCGGACGTGGGTCATCCCCAGCTCATCTTTTTTTGATTCCTTCACTTTCAAACTGGCTTTGGGATTCTTCATTCCAATTTTACTTTTATGTTGATCCAGATAGTTAAGAGCATCATTAGAATTAACTGCAAGGCGTTTGACTGCCTGCTTTTCTTTTACAAAAAGAGGGACATTGGCAATCTCATTCCATTCTTTTGAGGCTGTATTTACAGCGTGTTCCTGGGGTTGGACGGCAAGGGCATCGCTGGACGGAAGGGCGGCAGAAAAGAGAGTAGTAGAAAGGATAATTGGTGCGATTAGTATTTTCTTCAAATTATTTCCTCCTTTAGTAACTTATGTACAAGTATAGAGAGGGTGGAAAATAATTACATGATTCATTTCTATTATCTTAATAGTCTGAATAAATAGGTATTTATTGGCGGGAGGAGAAGGTGGATATAGGTATATTAGAGCAATACACTATTTCCTCTCATTCATTTCGGATTTCAAAGTAATAAGTATGAACTAGTTATTGTCGAAAGTTAAAGAATAATGGGGAAGATTATTTAGATAATAATAGGTTATAAATATTAGTTTTGTGGGTACTTAGAATTATGTGAAGAGATAAACCTTACAATAATAAAATTAATTAGCCGCCGGTTTTAATAAAACCTTTGATAGTAATGCACTTCTCTGAAAAAGTTGTCGATAAGTATTTATTCTTAATTTATAGATTATTCTGAAATATATCCTATAATAGAAGTGTAGGAAATATATGTTAATATATCACTTTGTTAGGAGGAATGACAATGTCCGGATATTATATGAAAGAAGTATGGACGCCATTAAAATTAGTAGGGATAAAAATCTTTAAAACAGAAAAAAAACGAGTATTTATGAAGTTTCTCAACAAACCAAGAAAACGTATTTTCTAAGATATAGTTTGATAATCTAATTTGCAATATTTCCATCCTTCATTCCCAACTGCTTTTCTTTCCAAAACCTCACTTTTTATGCTAAATCGCGTATTAAAAATATTCCTTTTTCCACTTATCCATTATATATAAGAAAATAATGGAACCAATTTTTTCACGTCTAGAATTCAGCTTTCTCAAATAATATAAGTTTGTAAACCGATGTTGAGCGTTACATATATTTTCAATCCGAAGGGGCTGGAGTCATGGAGAAAATCAGTACCGGTTTATTTGTCATTCTATTGATCTTCTGTTTGAGTGTTTCGCCGTCGTTTGCCGCTGGTGCGTTTGATTACACAACGATTAAAGAAGAACTTCAATCTCTCTCAAAGAAACCATCTACATCAACACTGGATGACTCTACCTTCACCAGGCTGAAAGAAAGGATGAAAGGATTAAACAAGCCCGATGAAATGAAGTTGATGGGTGAAGTGTATGAACTGGAACCCAATGATTACCCTTACCAGGCTGACTACATCCGCCTCGACGACATCGTACTCGGCACCTTTTGGTGGTCTGAAGACTTGGACTTTTACAGCTTGGATATCGATGAAATGCAAGATACGTATATTTACGGATCGACATTGACGACTCTCAATGATCTGGGGTATTTGCTTTTCACCCAGGAAGGAGAGCCTGTCTATCCCGATGAATGGCTGGAAGATGGTAGCGACAATCTCCAGATCTATTATTCTCTTCCTCCAGGTTCCTATTATCTTGCAGCCACTGACCTGAATATGTTCGGCGGGGATGGAGTATATGGATTGACCGCATTCACTGGAGAGGAAACCGTGGATAATGTGTATCGGATTTACGGAAAAGACCGGCACGAAACCGCCATTGAAATCTCAAAGGTAGGATGGCCTGACGGTGCTGAAACGGTTGTTTTGGCAAGAGACACCACATTCCCTGACGCTTTGGCAGGTGCCCCATTCGCTTATCAAAAAGATGCACCGATCCTATTAAATCCAAAGGATAGCTTAAATGGTAAGGTGAAAGAACGAATAAAAGAATTAGGGGCTAAGAAGGTTGTCATTTTAGGGGGGGAGGGTGCAATATCAGCTAAAGTTGCAAAGGATTTACAGAATAACGGCTTGGATGTCCGTCGAATCGGGGGGAAAACCAGATATGAAACGGCTGCGAAACTTGCAAAAGAATTAGGGTATTACGATCAGGCAGTCATTGCCTACGGCGGCAATTTCCCTGATGCTTTATCTATTGCCCCTTTTGCTGCCTCAAGTGGAATACCTATCCTGTTAAGTCCTGCTAATGCATTAGCAGATGAAACGAAGGAAGCTCTGAAAAATGTCACGGACACAATCATCGTAGGAGGAAAATCAGCCATTTCAGACGGAGTCCAAAAGCAACTTGCTACAAAGAATCCTGTGCGGATTTCAGGTAAAGACCGTTATGAAACATCGGTCAACATCGCCACACAACTTGAAATGCCCGGAGATATCATCACCGTTGCCACCGGTCAAAACTTTGCCGATGCACTGACTGGTTCTGTACTCGCCTCCAAATACTACGAACCTATCATCCTGGTAGAAAAAAATAAGGTTCCTGACGCTGTACGGAAATATATTTCAGAAAATGGAACGTGGTACTATACTGTACTTGGGGGAGAAGGTGCCGTTTCTCAAAAAGTGGTAGAGGAGCTCAGCGGTTTATAGGAAATATCAGAAAGACCAATGACGCCTCGGGTGTTCATTGGTCTTATTTTATTTTCATCTGTTTCAATTATTCCCCAACTAATAAAATACCAAATGACTCTCATCCTATCCCTTATTTTCTGTTATGATGATATCAACGAATATTTTGACAATAAACGGAATGAAGGGACTGCCATTCAATGACTAGTGCTTCAACCACGCTGATACAATTTCTGGAAAATCATTCAGATGAATTTTTACATAATTGGCTAAAAGACATCGTTATTTCAGAAAACGATTTATATAAAGAAGAAGTGTTGAAAAATGGGGTGAAAATGTTTCAATTAGTGAAACGTGCGATCGAGAAGCCCCTCAGTGAAGAAGAAATTACCTACCTTGCCCACAAGACTGCACTGGAACGAGTCAACGCAAACGTCAATATCAGTGAGTTTGTGTACAACGTGAATATAGGAAAAAGCATCATCATAAAATGGGTAAGTAATTCAGGGATCGAGCTCCGGGAATTACAGCCCATCTTTGAAGAAATCAATGCGTTATTCGACCGTTTTTCCTACTTGGCCGTCAGAAAATATACGGAAATCAAAGAGCAGCAGCTCCAGGAAAAAGAGTCGTATATCGACCAGACCCATAAAGAAAGGCTGACGATTCTGGGACAGATGAGTTCGAGCTTTGTCCATGAATTTAGAAACCCACTCACTTCCATCATCGGGTTCACCAAGCTCTTGCAGAACGGTTATCCTGACTTACCGTATCTGGATATTATGCAGCATGAGCTTGAGCAATTGAATTACCGTATCTCTCAATTCCTACATGTGTCGAGAAAAGATTTAATTGAGAGTGTAAGGGAAGAGATCATCCTTTCCGACCATCTTGAAGAAACCATTGAATTCTTGTATCCCAGCCTTCTGGATGGCGATGTAACCATTGATTTTAAGTGTGATACGGCCATCAGGGTATTGGGGAACAGGGATGAGCTTAGACAGGTTTTTCTTAACCTGATCATGAACTCGATTGACGCTCTTCAAGAAGTGGAAGGCCACCGTCAGATCATCGTTTCCTGTGAAGAAGAAGCAGGCAAGACAAAACTGGAGATCTCCAATAATGGCCCGCGGATTAAGGAGGAGACCATCGAAGCCATCTTTGAACCCTTTTACACGACGAAAGATCTTGGAACCGGAATCGGTCTATATATCTGTAAAAAGTTGATTGAGAAGCATGGCGGTGAAATTCGTTGTCATTCGAACGATGAGTGGACGACGTTTACGATCGGTATTCCTGTTGAATCCAATCTGGTTATCTAAAGGAATACCGGCTTATCGGTGCAATCTATCGGTGCCAGGCACACAACGTGGTTTTTGTGCCTGGCACCGATAGATTGGCATCGTTTTTTTTTTTTTTTGGGTTGATTTTAACACATGATTGAGTGATTAGTAGAATGGGAATGATATAATCGATATTGGAAAATATAATCAGTTGAAGAGGAGGTTGGATGAGATCATGACACAAAATGAAAAAGGGATTACGTTACTTGAAGTGCTTTTGTCGATGGTGATCTTATCGATCGTTCTCTTGACAATTGTGTATTTCTTTCCCCAGATGGGCAGGATGAATACGTATAATGGCGAGAAAATGAAGGCTGTGAACGTGGCCAGGGGAGAACTTGCTGCGTGGAAGGAAAGGGGAAGTCTTGACACACCGCCCCCACATTACATAAAAAATGAAGGAACAGACCCCAATGACTATCATTATTTCACTTCCACAATCGATGGATTTGAGGTAAATGTAACGATCAATAAACACTCGGATTTGGATACAGCGGAATCTCCATCCCCAACAAAAGCTCATCAATTACTCGTTCAAGTGGTTGAAGATCAAAAAATAGTAAGTGAAACCTACGGATACGTGATGGTAAATGACTAAGGGGGCTTCTACATTGATACATAACGAACGGGGATTATCATTTGTTGAAGTCCTTGCTACATTAACGATTTTGTCGATTATAGGTGCAGTTGTGTGGAACGTTTTCTTTCAGGGAATTAATTATACGAAAAAGGCAGTCTCACAAAATAGTATTCAGCAGGAAGCGAATATTTTAACGATGAAGTTGACGAGGATTCATCAGACTTCTGAATCCTATGAATTGGAAAACCCGGATTGTACCATCAAAGTGAAATACAGTGAAAAAGAAGAGGAGTTTCATCATAACGATCTGTGTTTTTCACTGGAAAATGCCCCGGAAGAACCCATCAAACCAAGCAAGATCGATTACCCTTTACTCGTCACGATCACAGATAAGCACCATCCCAACAATAAGTTCGTCATCGATACAACCTTATATAGACTGAAGGGAAGTAACCATAGTGAATGATCTAAAAAACGAAAAAGGATATGCATTGGTAACCGTCTTATTAATGATGGTTGTTTTTATGGTGATTTCATTATCCTTCATGGGCCAATCCTTTAGCAGTGTGAAGCAAAATAAGGAAGTAGAGAAGGACTATCAATCGGTTGCATTGGCGGAGATGGGCGTGGAGTATTTTGAAGGTAAGATCAGGAATGTCTTGAAAGAAGCAGAGGTAGAGGGGGCAACAAATAGTGAAGATTTAAAGGTGAAAGTTGAAGGGTCCCTGGAAAATGAAAAGGTAGAGATAGAAGATGAAGAATTGGGTTCTTATTTTCAAATCACTAAAAATGATGATTTAACGAACTTTAGTGACCTTAATGAACAAAAGAATGAACTATTCATCCATTTTAAAAGCTTAGGAAGTTCGGAAAGTAAAGAAACTATCTTACTTACGACCATGACGATACCTATTACAATCGGATCAACCTCTTCAAAAGAACTACCAGATTTCAATCAAATCCGGAAACCGGAAAACCTAAGGGGGGAATGCAAAAACCCACCGATTATTTATGATCGTTGCGACGAAATTTTAGTTCTGGGATCGGGATCCTATCCTCAAAATCATAATGACTTGGAAGACAAGCTTATTTATACAACCGGAGCACTCATACTGGACGGTAATGCCAATAACATGAACACTACACAAATTCATTCTGACGGATCCATGTCACTGGGGAAGAATATGAATAATGCTTCAAACGTGATCCTTGAAGTAAAGGGTGCGATGAGCTTTGGAGGACACCTAAGATTGGACAGTTCCAAGGTATATGTCGGAGGCAGCATGAGCCTTGACGGGCATATGGATATAGAAGACAATTCCTATACGTATGTTGGGGGGGGCGCTTCTATTTCCAAACACTTATCCATTCGTAAAAACTCAAAAATGTGTGTGGCCGGTAACCTAGAAGCCAGTCAGATACATGTAAATGGTAAGTTATTTGTGAAAGGTTCTGTAAGTGGGGATGTTAAGTCTGGTCAGCCAACCTATGTCAACCGCACTGACTTTGTGAAAAATTGCGGTGTAAGCGTTTCTTCTCAAGCGTTATCCATTATGTGGGATGATATTTCCACTGAAGTTGATTATTGATGGTATAAATGCAAGCCTTTCACTTTTGGTGGAAGGTTTTTTTAGTAGATATTCATACGGTATATCTACTCCTTCTTCTGTTAAAGCTGACTAGTAAAATACATAAAGTCGGGAGATGCAGGATGATAGAAAAAAAAGGAAGTCTATTTGAAGGTTTGTTTTGGGGTGTGTTATTCAGTATACCCCTTTGGATCTCGTTTTTTGGATGGGTGAAGCTGGTGAACGTTTTTCTTGGGTGAGGAAGAATGAGGATTGAATGTGTACCAGGTACAAATCGCCGTTTTTGTACCAGGCACGTCCCCCACATGATGTACCTGGTACACTTGTAATGACAGGTGTGCCAGGCACCGTTATTGGGTTTAGTGCCAGGCACCGCAATTCTCATCCACTATGTCATTAATTGAGTGGATAATTGAACCGCCTTTTTATACTCCTCGGACTCTACGTAATACTCATAGAGCACTTTCCCAAACCTCTCAATCAACAGCACATTCTTCGCTTCAAAAAAATAAGGCAGTGCTTTGTTTTCGAGATATGAGAAGTAGTCATCGATTTTGTTGTCTATACGGAGAGAAAAAAGTTCGAATAATGTAATGAATAATGTACTGTTTGCGCTTTTGCTCTCTGATAGACCGCGTTGGATGTGTTTCTTTATCTGTTTAGAATGGACGAGATTTCCTTCGATGCATGCATCCGTATAATTACATAATCGCCGCAAATATGACATAGAACCTTTTTTTGCTAGATCCAACGCTTCTTTAAAGCATTTTTTGGCTAGGGCATATTCTTCACGATTGTAATACTCGTACCCTAAGTTATTTAAGAGAGTCCCTTTTTGATCTAAATACCCAAGTGAATCGCTGTCCTGAATCAGGCTCTCATACCTTTCCACCAGATCTTCAAATTCGAGATACATCTCACTGCTCAGCTGAAGGAGCATTAAGGACTCAGCCTTAATTGCACCGGAGTAATTATTCGTCTTTTTAAAATAACTGAGGGATTTACCGGCGTGAAAGTAGGACATTACTTTATTTCCGATGCAGTGATAAGCAATGGATATATGATAATGGCATTCTTCATTTTTGTATTCATCCATATTTATTTTCTTTAAGATTTTTACGGCTTTTTGCTGGTTTTCTTCCGTAGTGTCTCTAATATAAATAAGCCCTTGAACGTGATAAAACAGATTGGTCTCAAAGGCTGTAAGAGGACTTGAACCCCTTTGGATGGAATCCAGTATGTTTGAAGAGAGGTCATCTTTATTATGCAGGATGTAGTACCTCGCCCTAAGTAAGTGGTAATAGACACCATATTTCGAGGATTCGAGAAACGGGGACTTTTCAAGTTCGGATTTCATTTGTTCAACGAGGTTCATCCTCCTCATAATGATGCTATTGTGCCATAGTTGCAACTGCTTTTCGACTTGATTTGAGGAGTTGATCTCGTGAAGAATGTCGATTCCCAGCCGTTCTGAGAACAGTGAAATAATATCGTCGGAATAAGCCGTTTTACCCCTCTCGATCTTACTGACATGCGTCGTTGTACATATCCCTTCCCCCAATTGAGACTGAGTGAGACCTGCTTTTTCCCTATAAAATCGAATGATTTCCCCTGTGTGCATGGGTAACCCCCTCCTTAAAAATATCCCTTTACGAGTAGTATTTGTTAGGGTGAGGGGTTTTTCCTGCTTTGAGAGTGATGGTGAAAGTTAAATGAGTGGATAGGCATGGGGTTTTGGTGGAATTTGGTTTGGCAATCGGAGAGAGGATGGAGAGTAGGGAAGAATTTAAGCATAAAGATTTTTCGACAAGCAGGATCAATTATTTAAATACAGGATTGATTATTCCCACTTAGGGATCAATTATTTGAAATGGGGATTAAAAAATTCGAATCGGGATTAATTTACCGTGAAAGTGGATAAATTATAAAGTCTAAATGAAATAATCCTACTATTCCACACAAATTTTCCCGGAAACGGTGCCGATAAACTAAAGAAGCAAGCTAAAAAAGAGTTCCATACAAACTTCAGACGTGATCCACATAAAAAAACCTCTTCGATCTCAATCGAAAAGGTCATTTCAACTTCTCAATATCCTCAATCATCTCTTCGTAAGGAGGATTGGACACTCCTTCATACTGCTTTAACAAAACCCCATTTTCACTCACTAAATAAAATGACGTTCCATGAACAAACTGATTCGATCCTTCTACTTGAGCAGCAGGAGTTTTAAACGAAACATTGGCGAAGGATTCAATCTCATCACGGGAGTATCCCGTTAAAAAGCTCCAATTCTCATCATCCATTTCATATCGTCCACTATATTGTTTCAACACCTCAGGAGTATCATGTTCAGGATCCACACTAATTGAAACCAGCTGTACATCATCATCCAATCCCGCATCTGCTATCTTCTTTTGAAGCTTCGACATATTCGCTGTCATGGGGAGACAAACGGTATCACAATTTGTAAAGATGAAATCAGCAATCACAATCTTTCCTTTATTGAGATCCGCTAATGACGTGGTCTCCCCATTCTGATCCACAGCAACCAAGTCACCGACCTCTACTTTCATGGGAAAAGACTCTTCACTATTTTCACCTTGGCAGCCAGCCAGCAAGAAAAGGGATAAGGCAATCGCAGCAATAATAGACTTTACTCTCACTTAACATCCTCCTTCTGAAACAGAGGTCCGTCCCTCGCAGGTTACAAATCAGCGAGGGACGGACCTGGTCAGGTTAGTCTATGAATTGTTTGTCAATTAGATCGGTGAATTCCGGTTTTTCTTTGAGGAATTTCAGTTCATAGGATGAGTCGGCAAATGCTTGAACGGCCTCGGAGTCCACTTTGTAAGTGAAACCGATGCGTTCCCATGCCTGGTCGACGGCTTCTTTGCTTAGTTCTTGACCGGTTACGTCTTTCACGTCTTTAATGGTGATTTCTTTTGCTTCTTCAGGATTTTCTTTAATGAAAGAAGTCGCTTCTTTATGGGCGTCAACGATTTTTTGGATGGTGTCAGGGTTTTCTTTCACAGATTTTCCAGACGCTACAAGTACTGAAGCAGGTAGTGTTTCACCGAAAGAAATTTCATCATGATCGATGATTACATTTGCACCTGTTTCCTGTTGAATCACTGCTGCCCATGGTTCCGGGGCAACGGCGATGTCGACTTTACCAGATTTCAGCATGCTCGCATATTGTGCCGGATTTCCGGTTACGTGTTTCATGGTCCCGCCGATACGTTGAGATTCAATCCCATGTTCTTGAAGGAATGTTTCGACCTGCACATCATGCGTGCACCCGACCGCAGGGGTGATGAAGGATTTGCCTGCAAAATCGGCGACGGATTTCACACCGCTTTCTTTACTTGCAAGAACCACCGTTCCACCAGTGGATCCCCCACCGATGATCTTCACGTCAGCACCGGTCATGTAGTTGTTCATGGCTGGGCCTGGCCCGACAAGACCGGCATCAATTTCACCTGTTTTCAATGCGGTCATAAACGATGATCCATCGGGGAAGGTTTTATATTCAATCTTTGTACCGTCTCCCAGCTGCTTTTCATAAAATCCTTTGTCCTTCGCCACCATAGCTGGAACGTGGTTAATATTAGGGAAATAGCCGATGACGACTTTCTCGCTTACGTTACCGCCTGAACTCTTTTCAGTCCCGCAGCCTGCCAGAACACCTAGGAAAGTAAAGAAAATCGTTAAGAGTAGAAAAGCTTTTTTCATTTTGTAACCTCCTGTTTTTTTATTAATGACGCAGGAAATGAGTACCTGCCGTATAATCTCCACTATGCTTATGACTCCAATCCCCAACGCGTAATGACTGATTTCTCAATACGCTGGAAGATCAGCTGATCCACGATGGCACCGATGACTCCAATGATGATCATCACGGCAATGACGAGGCTCATATCCCCGAAATCCGATGCGTATCGGAGGGTGTATCCAAGGCCGGGTCCGGTGCTCAGCAGTTCCCCTGCCATCAAAGCTCTCCAGGCGAATGCCCATGCAAGACGTGAACCCGTGACCACATAAGGGATCGATGCCGGGAAGATGACTCGAATGAATAAGTCCAAACCTCTCGATCCCATGGTTTGAGCTGCTTTTAAAAAGAGGGGGGAGACGTTTTTTATGCCCATTCGAATGTTGAGGGCCATGACGAATGTGCCGCCAAGGATGACGACGAAAATCACCGCTTTTTCATTGAGGCCGAACCACATGATGGCTAGAGGCAGCCACACGATACTCGGTACACTCTGGAATGCCAGCAGTAATGAGCCCAGCGTATCGTCAGCTGTTTTGGATTTGGCAAGAAGAACGCCGATGCTGGTTCCGATAACGAGCGAAATCCCCAATCCGATGAATAAGCGTTTGAAACTCGCAATAAGGTCAATGATCAAGGTTTGATCTGCAATTCCTATAAAAAGGGCCTGGAAAACGGAACTGGGAGAGGGGAGGACAACTTCTGTCCATAGTCCGAATCGTGATCCCGATTCCCAAAGGCCTATAATGAGGGCGAAAAAGATAATGCGTTTAAGAGCTGTGTTCATAGGCCAATTCCTCACTTATCACTTTGTCGATTTCCTTCTTCAAATAACCCATAATATGTTCTTCGATCTTTACCATTTCTTCTTTATGAGCATCCCGTGGACGAGGAAGATCTACTTTGATATCCGCCAATATCGTACCAGGTCGGGTACCCATGACGATGATCCGGTCTGAGAGTTTAATAGATTCCGAGATACTGTGTGTGACGAACAGGACGGTTTTCTTCGTTTCCATCCAGATCGTTTCAAGCTGATGGTGAAGACGGGAGCGGGTCTGTTCATCCAGCGCGCCGAATGGTTCATCCATGAGAAGGATTTCCGGGTTCATGGAGAGAGCCCGGGCAATGGCCACCCGTTGCTGCATCCCTCCTGACAGCTCATGAGGGTAATGATCCTGATAGTTTCCCAGCTGGACCATATGTAAGTATTTAGCTGCTTGTTGCCGTGCCACTTTCTTAGACATTTCTTTTTTGAGAGGGAATGTCACGTTGTCCCGCACGTTCAGCCACGGGAATAAGGCTGCCTGCTGGAAAACCATCCCCCGGTCTTTTCCGGGTTTTTTGATCGGATTTCCATCTACAAGAATTTCTCCCGAAGTAGAGGAGGTCAGTCCTGCCACGATGGAGAGGAGGGTAGACTTTCCACATCCCGAAGGCCCCAGGATTGAAACAAACTCACCCTTTTCTATGCCGAGATTAATCTCCTTCAGTACATCGGTTGGATTTCCTGACTTATCGAGGTATTGCTTATTGAGATGGTTGATCTGTATAAACATGTCATCATCCTTATCTTATAAATCTTATTAGTTTAGTCGGAATATAAATAATACAATTATAGTATATAGCGGATGGTTGTCAAGGTTTCCTTTATTTTGAAGGGGTTAGATAAACGGGTGCAAGGCACTAATAGGTGGTTTAGTGCCTTGCACCGAATGTAATCATTCATGCAGCAGGATAAGTTTTTTTATAAGGAATTGGAAATTTAATCTAAAAAGTGAAATGATTTCAACTTCTATATCGTCTAATATATAAAAGAAAAAAAGCGGGGGAATGGGATGTCCAACAATAGATTGGTCGCAGATTGGTTTCGGCTTTACAGTGATCCTATATATACATTCTTGGTATATCGAATGGGTACCACTGATGTGGAAGATCTTGTTCAGGAAGTATTCATTCGGGCACTGAATTCCGTGGAATCGTTTGAGGCAAAAGCGAATCCGAAAACATGGTTATATTCCATTGCCAGGAATCTGGCCCTTGATGAACTGAGAAAGAAGAAGAGGAATAAATGGTCCATTACATCTTTTTCCCCAACAAATCATGAAGCCGCTTCATTAGAAACACCGGAATCTCTTTATTTTCTGAATGAAGGAAGTCGCGAACTTCTAACCACTATTCAGAAGCTTAAATCCAATTATCGGGATGTGGTGGTTTTAAAAGGAATAAATGGCTTTGATGTAAAAGAAACGGCCACCATTCTTGGGTGGACGGAGAATAAAGTTCGGATCACCTATCACCGTGCGTGTAAAAAGCTTCAATCCATAACAGGAGGATATACAAATGAAGAATCATAATGAAGACAATCTATCTAAAAACCTTCCCCCGCTTCAATTAAATGACGAGGCGAAAGAACGGATTCATACAGCCATCCTACATCATGAGCCTTCTCCGGCTTTCCGGATGAAAGCCTGGAAAGAAGGCAGGTTTAAAAGCTTTGCCGCTGCAGCGGTAGGATTGTTGGTTTTCTCAATCTTGACGTTATATGTCATTTCCGAAACAGAAAAAGAGAAAGCAAATCAGTTATTCGCTGATGCAGAGGAGAACATTCAAGCGGTTTATGAAGAAATGGAATTGAACCTGCAAGAAACGGAAGAAGGCGGATTACTAAAAACGATTGAACCGTCAGAACTAAAGTCGGCTCAAGTATCACTGAAAAATGCTGAGAAGGAAATGTTGAAAAGTGGAGAAGAGAAGGAAAGGGAACTGCGTCAACATTTAATTCCGATGATGAAAGAAATAGAGGATTATAACCAAATCGTTCCAGTGGCAAATGAGCTTCAACAGGATATAAACGATATACGCAGTCTCCTGGAGAAAAGTCCTTTAGAAGAAAAAATGGCCGATAAGGTAGCTTCAATAAAAAAGGAACTGGCAGATAAATTAAAGACATTCGACAAACTTGAAAGCCCATCCCTTAGAGCGTTTTTTACTAATCAATATTCCACACAGGTGAATCGTATGGATCAAACCTTTAGTCAATACAAGGAAGTTCAAGAAGAAATCGAAAACCTTAAAGCGATTGCAGAAGAACAATCTTTAAACGAAGAGGATTTCGGGCAAGAAGCAGAGAGAGTGATGAAACAGGTTACAATTTTGCCGGATAATCAGACGACTGCTGAGATGAAAGAAGAAATAGAGTCGGCAAAAGATGCGTTCGATCAGGTGAAAGAAGAGGCGGAGAACAAAAAGCGCCTTGAAGAAGAAGCGAGACTTGAAAAGGAAAAGGTAAGCAGCGGCGAGGTAAGAAGTGCCTCTGCAGATGAGAAAGAAAAAGAAGATACAAACCAAGATAGTCCTGAAGACGAGCTATACCCAATGGAATTCACCATGACTGATTCAAATGGACATACGTTTAAGCTAAGTCGTGATTTCGAAATATATAAAATCGGAAAGGGATATGACGACATTGCGAAAAGGTACGGAGGGCGCTTCTACTATACTCCTAACTCAGATATGTCACACGTCATTATAGGCAGAAAGATCATAGCGACCATTTCTCTCGTGTCTGCAGCTGATGTGGAATATAAAGACCTCTTTATCGATTTGATGTCACTTCGATCCAAGAAATATACAAGGGACCGATTCGCTTCCATTGTAGAGACGGTCATCCAGAGTGGTGAGCCTTATAAAGTGGAGGAAGGGGACTCGGGGGAGTTACTCCAGGTGAAAAATGGAGTGTTGGTTTATCATGGGTGGTAGAGAGTTATCAGAAAAAGTAGATATTGAAAGGCCACACCCTTTGGATAAGGTGTGGTTTTTTCTGTTTGATCAGATTGGCCGATTTGAGAGTTTAAGAATAGTCGTTTTTATCCAGGGATAGAAGGGTAACATTATAGTAGATACCACTATTTTCATTCATTTATAGGAGGGACCCGATTTGATCAGCCAAACAAGAGATATTGTTCAGAAGTCATTGGATGCTTTATTAGAGGACGAATCTTTTTTACCTGAAGTGAAAAGTGAGACAAGAAAGAAAGCGTTTACGTCTTTGACTTCCATTCTGTCGACACCGAATCACGTACATAAATCGTATTTACGGATTCCGTTGGAGGACGAGAAGGTGGTCCGTATCCCCGCTTTCCGTGTTCAGCACAATAATGCCCTCGGGCCTTATAAGGGAGGGATACGTTTTCACGAAACGGTGAATGAGGAAGAAGTCGTGAACCTGGCTTCTTTGATGACGTTGAAGAATGCCCTTCATGATGTTCCATTCGGTGGGGGAAAAGGCGGGATCATCCTGAATCCCCGTGAGTATTCCGAGAAGGAGCTTCATTTGATTGCGAGGAAGTATGTCCAATATTTCAGCGATGTCCTTGGACCCGATAAAGACATTCCTGCGCCTGATATGGGATCGGGAGAACGTGAAATGGACTGGATGATGGCTGAGTACAAGAGTATCCGGCCGGGGATGCCTTATAGAGGGAGCTTTACGGGAAAAAGCGTTGTGAACGGCGGTTCGTTGGGCCGGAGGGAAGCGACGGGAAAAGGTGTCTTCTTTACATTCCGCTATCTCGTTCATGATTTTGTGAAGGAACAGAAGAGTCTATTGACGAAGACGGATAATGTTTTTGCGAAAACGGCTCTGGATTTTGAGGATCGTCCCTTGACGATTTCAGTGCAGGGGTTCGGGAATGTAGGGTCGGTGGCGGCACTTGAAGCCTATCAATCCACTCATTTACAGAATAAAGTGGTGGCGGTGAGTGACCGGAATGTTACGTTGTTTAACTCGGATGGTCTTGATATTCCGGCATTGGTTGAGTTTACGATGAAGAATAAAGGAGATCTTCCCACGAAGGATGAACAGCTGAAGGAAATCGGCGTGAAGGCTGAGGTCCGTGGTCGTGAAGAGGTTCTGTACCTGGATGTGGACGTTCTGATGTTAGCGGCGTTAGAGGATCAGGTACACAAGGAAAACGTGGAAAAAGTGAAAGCAAGAATCATAGTGGAAGGAGCCAATGCTCCAATCACAACGGAAGCGGATAAATATTTAAGTGATAAAGGAGTCATTATCATCCCCGATATCCTGGCCAATGCCGGAGGGGTCATCGTCTCCTACTTTGAATGGCTGCAAGGACGGGAAACCCAGTTCTACACAGAGGAAGAAGTATTCAACCTCCTCTACGACAAAATGAAATCAACCATGGACACCGTCCTGCCGCTATTCTTCGGCGATCCATTCCCACTGCGCCAAAACTGCTACATCCACTCCGTCATGAAACTATCGACGGTTCTATACAGGCAAGGAAAACTTTATTAAGAACAAGGGACGGACCTCCATTCCTAGGAGCTGGTACTAGGAATGGAGGTCCGTCCCTCTTTTTTTTCAAACGGGGTGTCCTTCGCTCTTCCTATTCCCTATATAAAGGGTGAAAGGAGGTGAGGCACATGGCAACAGCGGATTTAAAGTCTACGAGAATACGACTGGCTTACAATGATGGCCTGGACGAGAAAGGGAATCCTAAGTTTGTGTATAAATCGTACAGCTACATCAATGCACTGGCAACAGCGGATGAGATGAACAGCGCAGCTTTATCGCTGGCTAGTCTTTCATCAAAAGGATTGTCCAACATCGAGAAGGTCCAAAGCTTCGACATTAACGAGTAAGGGTAGATCGATATTTTAAAAGAAAGGAGGTAGATGCAGCATGGCAAAAGTATTAGAACTGGAATTCCAAACGGAAACGGGGAAGCCGGCGAAACTAACCATTAATGACCCAATCGAGCCGATTGATACTGTGGCGGTGAAAGCAGCGATGGATAACCTGATCGCGACCAATGTGTTTGGAAGTTCCAATGGTGCACTCGTGAGTGTGGAAGGAGCCCGTGTGGTAGAACGTAATGTGACGGATTATGAAGTAATGTAATCGATTGGAAGTGTTCTCCTGTATAGGGGGGGCACTTTCTTCATGTTCCTCAATATGAAAAAAGAGTAACCTGTTCCAGGTCACTCTCAATCATGAAACAATTATTTTCCCAACAGCCCTTCTGCCTGCTCTAACACCTTCGCACCATTCATCATTCCATAGTGCATCCCATCGATGACATCTACCTTAATATGATAAGGCTCTGCCTTTTCAATGATTTTAGAAGATAGATAGCGGACTTGAGGTCCGATCAGGATGACGTCCAGTTTATCTAAATGATTGCTTAAGTCAGCTTCAGATGTAGCATTAATGGTGGCTTCAAGGCCTTTTTCTTCAGCGGCTTTCCGCATTTTTTGGACTAACATACTCGTTGACATGCCTGCCGAGCAGACCAGCATGATATTCATATAAAGCACTCCTTACTTGTTTTGGTGGATTTCGATGATTTCCTGTGCCAGTTCTTTAACGGTGATGGCATTCATGAGATGATCCTGGGCGTGAATCAATAGAATCGTAGGATTCTGTGTGTCACCACTTGCTTCTTTTTGTAGTAATTGCGTTTGATAGTGGTGAGCTTGATGTACTTCTTTCGCTGCTTCAGCCATTTTTTCCTCCGCTATTTCGAATTGTTTCTTCTTTGCAGCTTGGAGGGCTTCCATGGCGGAAGACCGTGCGTTTCCAGCATGTAATATGATATGAAAAGAAATCTCTTCTAAAGTCAGATTTGCATTCATGCGATTTTATCACTCGTTTCGGTTGTTTTCTTTAATTGGGCCCGTTCCGATGCGAGCAGGAATGGGATATACATGAGTGTGGCAATCGTCAGGTTCACTAGTTGAAGGACAATCCCACTCCAGGATCCCCCCGTTACAAGGTAGCCACTGATGATCGGTGGTGTCGTCCAAGGAACAATCGCGACGGTTTTTGGTACAATTCCTAAACTCAGTGCCAGGTAAGATGTAACAGTGAGCACGACTGGGACCAGTAAAAACGGGATAAACATAAGCGGGTTTAACACGATCGGCAATCCAAAGATGACCGGTTCATTTATATTGAAGACACCAGGTGCAGCAGACAATTTTCCGACTGTGCGGTAATGCTTCGTCTTCACCACAAGGAAGATGGCGATGATCAAGGCGATCGTCGTACCGGATCCACCCATGTACACATAAGCATCGAAGAAGGGCTTTGTCACAATGTATGGCACGTCAAAGGCACTCATACCATCTGCGAACAGCTGCTGATTTTTTTCAATTAAAGGAAGGTAGATCGGTTCGATGATCGGACCTAATATGTTTGTGCCATGTAAGCCAAAGAACCAAAGGAAATGATTTAAGAAGGCTACAACAATAGCTGATGGCAGTGAGTTTGAGACGGCTTGCAATGGTTCCTGAACCACCGTAAACACGATTTCGAATATACTTTTCTCTGCAAAAGAAGTTAAGAGAGCTTGAATGAGACCAATAAGAATCAAAATGATCGTAGCCGGGATCAGAGCTTTGAATGATTTCACTACCCCTTCAGGTACACCGTCCGGCATACTGATCGTAAACTTCGAGCGAATCAACACTTTGAATAATTCTGTGACAAGGAGGGACGTGATCACGGCGACGAATATCCCTTGTGCTCCGGTCCAGGCGTAGGAAATCCCCCAGTCTTCTGTTACCGGTGTGAGGATGATGAGTGAAGCTATCGATACTAATGCTGCTGACAACCCATCGATATGATAGGACTTGGCTAAATGATAACTGATGGATGCAGCGACGAGCAGTCCGAGGATGGCGAATGATCCATTCCACATATTCCCCCCGACGGATTTCCAGCTTTCGCCGAATACAGAGACCATAAAATTTTGAAAGGCATCAATCGGCAGATTATTTAATAAGACAGCCAAAGATCCCACGATGATCAGCGGCATGATCGAAACGAATCCATCACGGATGGCAACGAGATGTCGTTGGGACCCGATTCTTCCTGCAATAGGCATAAACTTGCTTTCCATAAACCCCATTACTTTACTCATTTCTCTTTCCCCCATTTACTAGATTAATTGAATTGCGGTAAAAACTCTTTGTGAGCTTCCAATAATTCATCGACTAGTTGTCTTGCTACCCCTTCGTTCTGTACTAGCGGATTCATCACCATGGCTCTGTAGGCGTCGGAGTACTCACCAGATCGTGCTGCTTGTATCACTAATTCTTCGAAAGCTTTCATCTGTTGGATGATTCCTTTAACAGATGGAGGCAGCGGGCCGGTGGCGATTGGCCGAGGTCCGTCCCTCGTAATGACGGCGTTTACTTCGATGACAGCGTCGTGTGGCAGGTCCGGGATGGTTCCGTTGTTCAGTGTGTTGACGGTTTGGATGTCTCCTGAGTTGTTGTAAATGCTCGCCATGAGGCTGCAGGCAGCATCACTGTAGTAGGCACCTCCTCGATTTTCCAGTTCTTTTGGTTTTTCATTTAACTCCTCTTTCATATATTGTATGAAAAGTTCTTTTTCAACTTTTCGAACAACCTCTGCCCGTGTACCGTTTTCTCTATAAGCTTGAAGGTCCTTTTCCAACACAGAGTCCCGTTGGAAGTAGTATTGATGATAAGGATTGGGAAGCATCCCGAGAGCTTGTAAAAATTCCTTCGACCATCCGAGTGAGACGATGTTGGCCGGTGAGTAATCCACTTCTTGATGGATCAGTTTTTGCAGAACCTGATCGGTGACATCCTGACCTTTGACCCAAACCTTTTTTCCAAACACAAAATGATTCATCCCTACAAACTCGATTTGTACTTCATTTGCAGAACAATTCATCATCTCGGCGACGCTGTTTTTCATGTTGAAAGGAATATTGCACACCCCGATGACTTTATGATGTGTACTGTATTTAAGCAGGGCTTCCGTAACAATGCCTGCCGGGTTGGTAAAGTTAATAAGCCATGCATGGGGACAAATCTGTTGGATGTCATGACAAATTTCCATTAGGACCGGAATGGTGCGCAAGGCCTTGAATATACCGCCTGCTCCATTGGTTTCCTGACCGATGACACCATGACTTAACGGTATCCGTTCATCTTTTTCCCTGGCTGAGAGGCCGCCCACCCTGATTTGTGTTGTCACAAAGTCAGCGCCAATTAAGGCATCCCTGCGGTTAAGGGTCCATTCCAATTCAATCGGCACACCTGCTTTTTGGATCATTCGACGAGCAAATTGCCCGATAATCTCAAGCTTCTCTTTCCCTGCTTCGATGTCTACAAGCGTTATGTCCGTGACAGGAAAAGATTTGTATCGGTGGATGAACCCCTCGATAATTTCTGGTGTATAGCTTGATCCGCCTCCGATTATGACCACCTTTAATGACATTCTGTCGAGCTCCCTTCATTTTGAAAGCGATTTCTATTTTCTATAATGTATCATACAAATTTTCACTCGTCTATATATTGTAATGACAAATATAAATTTTATGACTATTTTTTATTTAATTGTAATAACAAATTATTTTTATGATAAAATGATTAGGAATAGAGAATTGCACGTGGATGTGTTATAACAAATATAGGAAGAAAGTGGAAGGGAGAAACAGAATGAAAGAGACACAAGAAGCAAAGGCCCTGCATTCGCATGTAAAAGAAGAAATCATCCACATGATTAAAAATAAAGAATATGCGCCGAATACAAAACTGCCGACAGAGGCGGAGTTTTGCGAAAAGTTTAATGTCAGCCGTACGACGATCCGGACGGCGCTCCAGCAGCTGACACTTGAAGGTTACGTGTATCGCGAGCAAGGAAGAGGAACCTTTGTCGCAGAAGAGAAAGTCAGTCAAATCCTGTCCTCGACGATCGACAACTACACAGAGCAACTGCGATTACAAGGTAAGAAACCTAAGATCAAGGTACTGAGCATGAATGTCATCCCGGCAGAATCCACAGTGGAAAAAGCGTTGGAATTGAAGAATGGAGATCCCGTCAATCGGTTAGAGAGGATCCGATATTCAGACGGGCTGCCCCTGCAATATGAGGTGGCCTATCTGCCCTGGTACAAGACGCCAGGCCTTGATAAAGACGAATGTGAAAGATCTCTTTACAAGCTCCTGGAAACACAGTTTGAGATAAAAATTAAAAAAACCATCGAAACCATCGAGCTATTTTTAGCAGATGAGCGAGTGGCAGGGAAGCTTGAGGTACCAGAGGGGACACCTTGCTTTATGATCGAAACGACAGCTTATGTAGAGGATGGATCCGTGATCGAATTTTCCAAAGCGATCTTCAGAGGAGATAAAGCGAGCTTTCTTGTAGAAAGAACCTATTAGAAAAAAGGGGATGGGGGATTATGAGGAACGTGATCGTCAATGCAGATGACTTTGGTTTATGCCGGGGAGTGAACTATGGCATCGTTGATAGTCACCGGTTTGGAATTGTCAACTCAACAACGATGCTTGTCAATATGCCCGGGACTCTGCATGCGTTGGAATTGGCGAAGGTTTTTCCTGAATTAGAGGTTGGGATCCATTTAACACTGACATGCGGGAGACCGGTTTCGGCCGGGGTACCATCACTACAGGATGAAAGAGGCTTTTTCCGTTACACCAGCAGGATTTTTGAAGAAAAAGAAATCAATGTGGATGAGGTTGAAATGGAGTGGGAGGCTCAGGTGGATAAATTTCTATCATTCGGTCTGCCCCTTTCTCATATTGACAGTCATCATCATGTTCATAGCTTTCGACCACTGATCCCGGTGGTGAAGAGATTGTCAGAGCGCTTTGGGGTACCGGTCCGGAATGTTTTTGGTGATAAGGGTGGCGAAATGGATGTGTTAACCGATCGGTTCTCGATGGACTTTTATGGGGACGGAGTGTCGGTTGAAGGATTGAAGAGGATTTTGGACAGCAGGGATGGAGGTGAGACGCTTGAGATTATGTGTCATCCGGCTTATGTTGATTCCTATTTGAAGATGAATTCTTCTTATTGTGAGCAGCGGTTGAGGGAGTTGGATGTGTTGACAGTGATTAAGGAGTGGACGTTTTAGTTTTCGTTTGGTTGTTTGAGAGATTAGAATATTTGTAGTGAGTTGTTATGACAAATGATCGGGGTGCTGCTATTGAAGGTAGTGCCTTTTTGTATTGGTAATGGAGGTTAGTCCCAATTGGAGGTGGAAAGGAATGTTTTTGGATAATATGTATGGTTTTTGAGTCTTTGAGATGGTGTAAAGGCAGGATATTAACTGAAATCGATGTGAGATACATGGATTGATAGGGTGCGAGGAGTTTTATTATCGACATTCCCCCTTTTATTATCAACTTTAGGAATATATTATTAACTGTAAAAAAGTGGATATATTCCACCCCAAGATCAAACCCTAGTCCAACAACACAAAAAAACCTTCCCTAGTACAACAATAAAGATAACGCTTACATAAAAACAACTGTAAAATTCCCTATTGACTTCCATTCCCATACCCAGTATTATCCTCTATAAGATTAAAAAATTAGAAAATTACATACTTTCAATTATCCAGAGTGACCGAGGGATCAGGCCCTACGACGTCCGGCAACCTCCAGTATTGGAACGGTGCCAATTCCTGCAGAATGATTTCATTCTGAGAGATAAGTCGAGATAAACAGGCGATGCTTCTTTCAGTTGAAAGAGGCATTTTTTATTGGATGAAAAAAGGGGTGTGCACATTGATCGAGATTCGAAATCTAGTTAAAACCTACAGTACAAAAAAGCAAACGGTGGTCGGTGTCGATAACGTTTCCGTAAAAATCGAAAAGGGTGAGATTTTTGGAATCGTCGGATACAGTGGAGCGGGGAAGAGTTCACTCATTCGCTGCCTGAATTTATTAGAAACCCCTACATCAGGAGAAATCATCATTGACGGACAGGATTTCACGAAACTCACGTCCAAACAATTAAGACTCGCCCGTCAAAAAACGAGCATGATCTTTCAACATTTTCACTTGATCAAATCCAAAACGGTGTTTGACAATCTGGCTTTTGCCTTGAAAGCGGCTAGTGTACCTAAAGCGAAAATCAAGCCCAGAGTCGTCGAGCTCCTTGAGATGGTCGGTCTATCGGACAAAGCAGATGCGTACCCGGCCCAGCTCAGCGGAGGACAAAAGCAAAGAGTCGGGATTGCGAGAGCCCTTGCGAATAACCCATCGGTTTTACTTTGCGACGAAGCGACCTCGGCACTCGATCCGAATACAACGAAATCAATCTTGAAACTATTGAAAAAGATTAATAAAGAACTAGGTTTGACCATCGTCCTCATCACACACGAGATGGAAGTGGTGAAAGAGATATGCGACCGGATGGCCGTGATGCAGGACGGGAAAATCGTGGAGGAAGGGCCGGTTTATGACCTGTTTGCAGAACCTAAGCAGCCTTTAACGAAGCAATTCATTGAAACAATCCTTCAATTTGAACTCCCGCCGCACCTCGTGGAATCAAGGAAAGGAAAACTGATCAAAATCCAATTCAAAGGATCGATCGCAGAGGAAAGCGTCGTATCGGAAGTGTTCCAGAAATACAAGGTGCGAGGCAATATCCTGCACGGCAAGATCGAATATATTCAGGAAGTGCCACTGGGGATTTTCATCATGGAGCTGATTGGTTCCCATGAAGAAATCGAAGCAGCGATCCGATTCATCACGCTGAAGACGCAGAGCTTGGAGGTGCTTGAGAATGCTGCCTGATTCATTGACTGCGATTTTGCCAGAATTGAATAAAGCCTTTTTTGAAACGGTCTATATGGTGGGGATTTCACTTGGAGTCGCGATTTTAGTGGGATTACCGCTTGGGATTCTTCTTTTTGTAACAGACAAAGGCTTGTTTTTACAAAATAGTTTGATTAAAAAGGTCGTTGGATTTGTCGTCAATATGGTGCGGTCGGTTCCGTTCATTATTCTATTAGTAGCACTCTTACCATTAACCAAACTATTGACCGGAACCACGATCGGACCGACGGCAGCATCCGTATCACTCTCTGTTGCGGGAATTCCATTTTTTGCGAGAATGGTAGAAACGTCATTGCGAGAGATTGATAAAGGTGTCATTGAAGCTTCGGTTTCAGTGGGGGCAAGTCCTTGGATGATCATTAAGGACGTGCTGTTACCGGAAGCACGACCGGCGGTGATTCAGGCAATCACGATTACAACGATCAGTTTAGTCGCCTATTCCGCCATGGCTGGGATCGTCGGTGGAGGCGGAGTCGGGGACCTGGCGATCCGCTTCGGATACTACCGTTATGACAACACGGTGATGATCACGACCGTCGTCATTTTAATTTGTTTAGTTCAGCTCATCCAGTATACGGGTGATGTGTTTGCACGATTAGTCGATAAACGATAACTACTTTAGGGGGAACAACAAGTGAAAAAGTGGATTTTATTCGTAGCATTAGCGGTAACAATGAGCATTCTTGCAGCTTGCGGCGGGGACGAAGCAAGTTCAAGCGCGGAAGATAAAAAAGAGGTAACCATTGGAGCGACATCCGGACCATACAGTGATATGGTGACAAAAGCGATCAAGCCCGGTCTTGAAGAAAAAGGATACACGGTTGAAGTGAAAGAGTTCAGTGATTACATCCAGCCGAACAACGCACTGGCCCAGGGAGATCTGGATGCGAACCTTTTCCAGCATAAAATCTACATGGAAACCTTCGCGAAACAGCATAATATGGATTTATCCGAAGTGATTGTCGTACCAACGGCTCCAATGGGAATCTACTCACAGAAGTTCGATTCGATTGAAAACATAAAAGAAGGCAGTGCCATTGCCATTCCTAATGATCCGACGAACGCAGCACGGGCGTTTCAGATTCTGGAGGATGCTAAGCTGATCACGTTAAAGCCGGATACAGATCCATTGACTGTTTCAGAAAAAGATATTGCAGAAAACGTGAAAAACCTGCAATTCAAACCAATCGAAGCAGCACAGCTGCCAAGAGCAGTTGACAGTGTTGATCTATCTGCGGTTCCAGGGAACTATGCACTCGCTGCCGATATGGACTTACTTGATTCACTTCAGCTGGAGGACATGCCCGATCAGTATCGAAACCGAGTGGTTGTAAATACGAAGGACGTTGACTCACAACTGGTGAAAGACATCAAAGCAGTCGTCGAAGCAGACGAATTCGAGAAAATCATCGACGAAGAATTCAAAGGCTTCGGTAAGCCTGAGTGGATGGAGTAGAGGGACGGACCTCTAGTCGGGATATTTAATATAAGAAAGCCATAGGGACGGGCTTCCGCAAAATGCGGAGGTCCGTCCCTCATTTTATAGACAGCACTTCTTATATTTTTTACCGCTGCCGCATGGGCAAGGGTCATTGCGTCCTACTTTTTCTTCGTTTATGACGGGTTGTGGAATTAGCGCGGCTGGTTCATTCAACATTTCAAGTTCCATTACCTCCAGTAAGTGTCTCCACTCTGGAAGTTTGGGGTGTTGGATGCCATTCATGACGCAATTGACATATAGTGATTCTTCTAAGCAAAGCAGCCCATCTTCATACCCTGTTTCAATTAAAACTTCTATCCTGGGAATCGCGTCTGTTGATAGATGTCGACATAGATTATCTGCCATGATTGTTCTGGCGGTTAGGTCCTCGGTTTGATCAAACAGTCTTAGTAATGCTTGTTCAGCTTCATTGGTTTTGATCCTTCCAAGTACATCCAAAGTGTAGAAAAAGGTGTTTCCGTAGAGTGCTATTTTTTCAACTTCTTGTACGACCAGGTCCGTCCCTATTTTGACGAGGGTATTTGCAATTTCCTCAAATAAAAAGTCGCCTTCCTCTTCGTTTTTAAAGAGACTCACTAATAGGGGGACTACACTTTCTTCCCGCATTTCACCTGCCATGTAGACAACATATATCCATTCAAATCCGAAAAACTCCTCTTCCTCCATAATGTTCTGAAGTCCATTCTGTACTTCCCAGCTTTCAATGCCCCCTTTTTTTATAAGCTCCTTGATGATTCTTTTCCCATGATCATAAAAGTCTTGGTCAAACTCATATTCATCCAGGTAAACCATAACATCAGCCAACGCCATGTATAGTTCTTCTATAGTTAAAGAAGGAAGCTTCTCTACTTCTTTTAACTGTTTCTCCCCTATGTATTGATTTACTTTTTTTCTGTATGCAATTAATAATTCTGTGCTGGCGTTTGTAACTAATTGAATGTAGAACAGTCGGTTGTTATCCTTTTTACTCATGACATCTAAACGATTTACTACTTCATTCAATCCTTCTTCATTAAGAGGTAAGTACAGTAAATTAGGGAGAATAGGCGAAGAATATTCCGAAACCGGTCCCCGATCAACGGCCTTCAATCCGGTCAAAAACGTATCCCCTCCAGGTAAATAAGTATCCTCCAACATTTCAATGGCATACCTCTGCACAAATGGGTCCTCACTCAAAAAATACGGTTCGACCCTTTCAACAAAACGATCCATCCAACCATCCTTTATCTTTCATATTTTCCTATAGTGTAATGGGTGAGAAAGGAAAAGGGAAGAGGGACGGACCTCTAACTCAAGGTCAGAATAGGATAACGTGATAAGGACGGACTTCTGCAAAAAAACGGAGGTCCGTCCCTCTTTTTTTTTCAATCTCAAAGGATTTTCCAAGTTTTTATCGAATATATGCATTAACGGTATTATTAAGGAACTTTTCCTTAAATAATCATTCGACAGAAAAAGGAGATTTTTCATGAAGTTAAAGCAGCTTGTCCAATCAGTAGAAAAGGAAGTCATTGAATTACGCAGACACTTTCATCAGCATCCAGAGGTGAGCGGTGAGGAGTTTGAAACATCGAAAACGATTCAGGTGAGATTGGCAGAAGCAGGTATCCCTTTTAAAACGGGCTATGCCAAAACAGGAGTGCTTGGCATCATTAAAGGAGTAAAGCCAGGAGGCACGGTTGCACTGAGAGCAGATATCGATGCTCTGCCAATTCAGGAGGAAAATGACCTTTCTTACAAATCCGGCACTCACAACAAAATGCATGCCTGCGGTCACGATGCTCATACCGCCATGCTGGTGGGTACAGGGAAAGTGTTGAATCAGATGAAATCGGAAATGGCAGGAACGATCCTTCTTGTCTTCCAGCCGGCGGAAGAAAATGCTCCTGTTGGAGGATCACGGCAAATGATGGACGATGGCTTATTTGATGAATATAAGCCTGATGTCATTTTCGGACAGCATGTGTGGCCGGATCTGCCTGTCGGGGAAGTCGGCGTGCTGCCTCATGAAATCATGGGAGCTTCGGACCGCTTTAAGATTACGGTTAATGGATCTGGCGGACATGCGAGCATGCCCCATCAATCGAATGATGCCATCATTATTGCCAACAACCTCATTACCCAGCTTCAAACGATCGTGAGCAGAAATACGGATCCCCTTGATTCTGCCGTCCTCACCATCGGAAAAATCGAGGGAGGTTACCGCTATAATGTCATTGCGGATGAAGTATCCTTAGAGGGAACCATCCGGACCTTCAAACCGGAAGTGAAAGATATGGTTAAGAATCGTTTCCACTCTATCATTGAAGGAGTGGGAAAAAGTTTCGATGCTCAAATGACGATTGATTATTTAGATGGGTACCCTGCAACAGTCAATTCACCACAATGGGCAGAAGAAGTGAGAGGCGCTGCACAAAAAGTTCTTGGAGAAAATTCCACCCCAGTGGTTTCCCCGTCTCTTGGAGGAGAGGATTTCTCTCGTTTTCTTAAAGAATATCCCGGTGCCTTCTACTGGCTGGGAACATCTGTGAAGGAAACAGAAACCCAATATCCCCTCCATGACCCGCGTTTTAAAATAAATGAAAGTGCTTTAGTAAAAGGGGTCGAAGTGATGGCTCAACTTGCACTGGATACCTTGAAAAAGCTTGAAAAAGGAGTCTTGAAAGATGAGAACTGTTGAACATTTTATCAATGAACTATCACCGACACTCACTGCGTTCAGACGAACCTTTCATCAGAAGCCCGAACTTGGATTCACTGAATATGTCACCACTTATCTAATCGGAAAAGAATTAATCAACCTTGGCTTCACGATTCACCTTGGAAAAGATGCATTGGATTCCAGCGAACGAATCGGGATTCCCTCACCAAAATATTTAGCCAAACAAGAAGAACGGGCCATAAAGGAAGGCGTGGAAAAGAGCTGGATCGACAAAATGAAAGGCGGTCATACAGGATTGGCTGCCACATTTGATACAGGAAAGCCTGGTCCTCATATGGCATTCCGATTCGATATCGATGCTCTACCCATCAAAGAATCGGATGATCCGCAACACCACCTTCCGACTAGAGAAGGCTTTCGTTCACAATATGAAGGGGTCATGCATGCCTGTGGTCATGACGGTCACGCTGCTATCGGTCTGGGTGTGGCAAACTTCCTCTCGCTTTACATAGATCAGCTTTCTGGAAGGTTCACCCTTCTCTTCCAGCCAGCTGAAGAAGGTGGACGGGGAGCCAAAGCCATGGTGAAAAAAGGTTGGCTGGAGAATGTCGATTATTTTGCAAGCGGTCATATCGGCATACGGGATACAAAGCTTGGGCGAGTGTATGCTACAACTCATTCATTTCTCGCTTCCTCCAAAATCAACGTCACTTATAAAGGAAAAGCGGCCCACGCAGGTCTCGAGCCTGAAAAAGGGAAGAATGCTTTATTGGCAGCTGCTGCAGCAACTCTTCACCTTTACAATATCCCGCGCCATTCTGACGGGGCGACCAGGGTCAATGTCGGGAGGCTTCAAGGGGGAGCAGGCAGAAACATCATTGCCGATGAAGCTCACCTTGAAATGGAAACAAGAGGGGAAACGACTGCCATCAATCAGTACATGCAGAAAGAAGCCCTGCGGATCCTTCAAGCATCGGGAGACCTTTATGGGGTGGAAACCGGAATCGATGTGGTGGGAGAGACGGTTGAAGCAGCATGTAACCCTGAATGGATTCAGTGGTTAAAGGATATGGGCGAGGAAAGTCCATTTATATCCGATATTCATGATGGTTTACCTTTAAAGGCATCAGAGGATGTTACTTATATGATGAATGAGGTGCAAAATCAGGGGGGCAAAGCAACCTTCATGGTATTCGGAACCGGATTGAAAAACGGACATCATCATCATCAATTTGATTTTGAAGAAGGAGTATTAAAAGTGGCTGTGGATGCCTTCGCGCGTCTTATTCTCAAATTATCTCACCACAAAGAGGAGGTTACGAGTTGAAAGAATGGTTAAGTACAACTCTAGAAGCTTTAAATCTTGTTGAAACGATGGAACAGCCCAATGGATTTACGAGATTGGGTTATTCCGAGGAAGAGACTGCTTCCATGAATGTGTTTCGGGACGTTGCAGAAACGTTAGGGTTATCCGTTATAAGAGATCAGGCAGGAAACCTTTTTGCCAGGTGGGAAGGGGCCACCGGTCAAGTTGTCATGACCGGATCTCATCTTGATACGGTTGAAAACGGAGGAGGTTATGACGGGGCAGCCGGTGTCCTATGTGGACTGGGAGCCGTGAAAGCATTAAAAGACGGTGGTTTCGAACCCCATCACTCCATTGAAGTGGCCTGTTTTGCTTCAGAAGAGTCAGCGCGTTTCGGCGTATCTACCCTGGGAAGTAAGAGTGTGGCAGGAATTCTTGATAAATCAGTAGAAAGCGTCAGGGACCGCCATGGGGTCAACATTAAAGAAGCGGTAGAATCAACGGGCTTAGACTGGTCATCCATTGAAAAAGCTGAACGATCAAAAGAGGAAATCCTCTCATTCATCGAACTGCATATTGAACAAGGGACCCAAATCGAAGATCATGACGCTCAATTCGGAATTGTCCGGGGTGTAGCCTGTCCGATCCGCTTGAAGGTAAAGGTCGAAGGGATGGCGGGTCACACAGGAACGACTCCAATGGGGAAACGGGCGGACGCTCTAGTGGCTCTCGCTCCACTTATTCCCTTCGTTTCTCAAGAAGCGGAAAAGCTATCAAAGCAGTCCCGGAAACCACTTGTAGCAACCGTCAGCACGATGAACGTAAAACCGAACGTCATGAATGTCATCCCGGGTCATACAGAAGCGGGAATCGATATCCGTTCCGTCGACGATGACCTAAAGCGTACAATGGCCGATAAAATAATAGAAAAGTGCCGAAGCTTAGAGGGTGAATTTAATGTTACAATCAACATAGAAACTCTTGTAGATAATCCTTCTATTCTATTAGATGAAGAGCTGACAGCCAGAGTCAAACGAGCCGGGGAAACGCTGGGGTACAAAACGTTTGAAATGGACAGCGGGGCAGGGCATGATGTCATGAATATGGCAGCGAAATGGCCTTCCGCTTTAGTATTCATCCCCTGTGAAAAAGGGATCAGCCATCATCCAAAGGAACATAGCTCGTTAGAAGACATGTATGCAGGAGTCGAGATTCTAGCTGAAGTATTGCGGCAAGAAGCAGGTGAATGATAGTTGATGATAAAAATTGGTGTCATCGGCCCTGATGATTCGATTCAGCGGATCAATCATGTGGCCGCTCATTTTGACAATATCGAACTTATGAATTTTCCTTATCACGGGGTGAATGAGATAGAAGAGATTCTTGAGAAGAACCGCGGTCTAGTAGATCAATGGTTCTTTTCGGGACAATCCCCCTTCTACTTTGCGCTTGAAAAAGGATGGATCACGGAAAAGGAAGGGAGCTTTCCGCCCTTACATGGATCCAGTTTCTTTGGAGCATTATTAGAAGCGCAAATGAAAGAAAAGACTCTATTAAATAAAATTAGTATAGATACAATTTCAAAAGAGGAAATTGAAACCGCGGTTCAATTTCACTCCTTTGATCAACTGGAAATCGCAACCTATCCATATGAAGGATACCGGAGTGCTGATGAGCTGGTAGACTATCACCGTTCACTCTATGAAAAAGGAGAAATTGAAACGGCGATCACGTGTATTCAAAGTGTTCAGAAGCAACTCACTGAAGCAGGCATTCCTTGTTACCGAGTCGTACCGACGAATTTATCCATCCGGATGATTTTGCAGTATTTATTAGAGAGGGCACAATCGAGAAAATATCAAAAATCCCAAATTGCCATCGTTGGAATCGAAGTCATCTATTCGACCCAGACATTGGACGAGTCCCATTTTTCTTATAAAATGAAGCATCAAGAGCTGGACCTGAAACGCAATCTTCTTGATATCGCCCAAAAGATCAATGGGTCCATGGTTCAATTAGGGGACGGATTATTCTTCGTTTATACAACAAGAGGGGAACTCGATCTTCATGAGAAGGAGTCTGTTTTCACTACTTTGACTCAGGAAGTGAAGGCACATACAGATCTGGATATCCGTGTGGGGTTAGGGTTTGGTGTGACCGTATTGGAAGCTGAGCATCATGTCCGTCTTGCTTTTCAACATGCGAGAAAGCACGAATCTTCCATCGTCATAAGTGTCAATGAAGACAAGACGGTAACGGAAATTCTTCCATCGTCAGAGTCCATTACATACGCTCTCAACAACTTGGGCAATGAATGGAAGGAAGTCTTTAAAGAGGCCTCGGTCAGTTCTGCCATCGTCTCAAAAATCCTTTCTCTTTCCCGCCATTACGACAAAGAGGAAATCACATCCCAAGACCTTTCCCGCTGGCTGAAAAGCACCGAACGGAACGGGCGCAGAATTCTCACTGAAATGGAACGGATCGGGATTGTGGAAATCAGCGGCGAAGAACAAAGCGGCGGAAGAGGAAGACCAAGGAAGTTATATCGCTTTCAACTTAAATAACTGTATCTTAAAATCCCTTTCTCTATCTATGAGTAGGGGATTTTTTATATTCGCCGAGTCAGTAATCCGTAAATTTAAAATTTTCTCATAAATATTAAAAAATAAAGAGGATTTATACAATCGATATCGAAATACTTATTAACGGAAGTAAAAAGGAATTATTCCTTAAAACATTATTTGAAGGAGTGACCTCATGATAAATCCCAATTTAGAGCCGAATTCACCTAAAAAGGAGAAGGGATATCTTCGAATTTTAGGTGGAATCGAAAAGGTAGGGAATAAACTCCCTGACCCATTCATGTTGTTTGTGTACTTATCTTTCTTTATTATCTTGTTTTCCTGGTTCATTTCAAGTCTGGGTGTGACGGTGATCCACCCGAAAAACGGAGAAGAGTTAGCCATCAAGAGCCTCGTATCCGGAGAAGGTCTCCAATACATCCTGACCTCCATGCTCGATAACTTTACCGGCTTCGCTCCACTCGGCCTGGTATTAGCGATGATGCTTGGGATCGGTTTGGCCGAAAAGGTTGGACTCCTTGAGACAGCGATCAAGAAAACGGTGTTGAACGCTCCGAAAGGATTGATTACATACGCTGTTATTATGGTAGGGATCATGGGGAACCTGGCGTCAGACGCAGCCTTCGTTATCATTCCTCCACTTGCCGCCATGATTTTCTATACGGTGGGAAGACATCCTCTGGCGGGACTCGCTGCCGGATTCTCCGGAGTAGGGGCAGGATTTACGGCAAACTTTATCATTACCGGTACCGATGCGTTACTAGCCGGGATATCAACCGAAGCTGCCAAAGCATTTGAAGTGACGGTCACACCGGTGGATAACTGGTACTTCATGATTGCTTCTGTTGTCCTTCTTACAGCTGTAGGAGCTTTTGTCACAGAAAAAATTGTTGAACCCCGTTTAGGGACATATAAAGGGAAAGTAGATAAAACCTTAGAAGAAGAAAGTCCATTAGAAGGAAAAGGACTCCGAAATGCAACCCTGGCAGGATTAGCATTCATCGTCCTGTTAGTCGTTTCGATTGCCTGGCCGAACTCTCCGATGAGAAATGAAGATGGGGGACTTATTCCGTCTACCTTCTTATCCGGGATCATTCCCATCACGCTATTCTTCTTTATCGTGATCGGTGTTGTTTACGGGGTGACGGTGAAGAAGATTCAGTCGTCAAGGGACGTACCTAAGTATATGACAGAAGCCATGAAAGACATGGGCGGTTATATCGTATTAATCTTTGCAGCCGCGCAATTTATCGCTTACTTTGATTGGACAAATCTAGGGACTTGGGTAGCGGTCAGCGGAGCGAATTTCCTCGAATCGATCAATATGACGGGGCTCGCAGCCATCATCGGATTTGTCCTGTTGACAGCATTATTGAATCTATTGATCTTTAGTGGTTCCGCTCAATGGGCATTGGAAGCACCGATCTTTATCCCGATGTTTGCGACACTTGGGTATAACCCGGCGTTTGTACAAGCCGCCTATCGTATTGCGGATTCATCCACAAACATCATCACACCGATGAACCCGTATATCATCGTGATCCTTGCTTTTATGAAGGAGTATGATAAGAAAGCGGGACTCGGAACCTTGATCTCACTAATGCTTCCTTATACGATTGCTTTCTTATCTGTATGGATTGTATTACTCCTGACTTTTGCGTTATTAGGCATTCCATTTGGTCCAGGGGTAGGAGTCTATCTGTAAAAGCGGAATTATTACTATTTAACTAGAAAATAATCATAAGCCCGGTTCGGGAGCTGTTAATTCGCTCCAGAACCGGGCTTTGTCAATTTTTATAGTTCGAATTTACTTAATAGTAATGTAAGCGTTAACAAATTTCAGTTAATTTACCCTATTTTTACACTATTATGACAAATCCTGTTGTATACTGGTAGATGGTGGCGAATCTACCACTTTACTAAACTACGAACAGGGGGAAGAAAATGAACAGGAAAACAATGAAGCGTCAATTGTTAAGTGTAACAGTTGCCTCCAGTATGGCCTTAAGCTTGTTTGCGCCTCCTCTATCTCAGCACGTATCTGCTGCAGATGAGGCATTTCAGGACTTAATCATTTCTGAATATATCGAAGGATCCAGTTACAATAAAGCAATTGAACTTTATAACGGTACTGGTGAAGCAATTGATTTATCGACTTACTCCTTAGAATTACATACAAATGGTGCAACAACCACGGATAAGACCTTTCCTTTATCAGGCACTCTCAATGCAGGGGAAACCTTGGTGCTTGCTCACAAACAGGCAGATCCAGCCATCCTTGAAAAAGCGGATATTCAAGACAGCTTCATCATCAATTTCAATGGAAATGATCCCATTACCTTAAAGAAAAACGGGACTGTGATTGATTCGATCGGACAAGTTGGCTCAGAAGCCTCCTTCGCAAGTGACGTCTCCATCGTCCGTAAGGATTCCGTGATGACAGGGGATATAGATGTAACCGATGCATTTGATCCATCTGCAGAATGGACGAATTTAGGCAAAGATGTATTCAGTGATCTTGGAACACATCTATCAGATGAACCGGCTCCTGAACCGACACCAGTCGAACTATCCACCATCGCTGAAGCTCGCACTGCCCCTAAAGGCACGGTTGTTAAAGTACAAGGTATTGCGACAGCATCTTTTGAAGCAGGCGGACAGACGAACCTATTCATCCAGGATGGAACAGCCGGTGTCATCGTCCGTGCCAGCGGTCTTACTGCTGAGCCAGGGGACGAAGTAGTAGCTGAAGGAAAACTTAGCGATTATTATGGAATGCAGCAAATCGAAGCGACTGCTTCTAACGTTGAAATTACAGAAGTAGACAAGGGAGTTCCTTCACCAGCCTCTCTTATCTCTACAGACCTTTCAGCTGAAAATGGTGAAGATCACGAAGGAATGTTTGTTGAATTTACGAATGTGACAGTGGAATCAAAAGACAGCAACGGTAATTTCACTGCAACAGACAGCTCCGGGGAGTTCGTCATCAAACCAACTGATAGTACGATGCTTGAAGTTGGCAAAACGTACGAAATTCTACGTGGCGTGGTTGATTATAACTTTGACGAATATAAACTAGTCCCGCGTACTACGTCAGATGTCATTGAAACAGCCTTCTCTGTAACCGCTGATCCAGCTTCAGGATCTGTTGTAGAAGGAACGAAGGTTACACTTCAAACGGCATCTGAAGGTGGAGCCATTCATTACACATTGGATGGAACTGATCCGACAGATTCCAGTCCAGAATATACAACACCGATCGAACTTACTGCTGATGTAACGGTTAAAGCAGTTGTTGTAAAAGAGGGCAACACAAGCGATGTTTCCACTTTTACTTACAAAATCCTTAAATCAGCTGATGGTTTAAGCATTCATGATATTCAAGGAGATTCCCATACCTCTCCTTACGAAAATATGACCGTCTCTAACGTTCAAGGAATAGTGACAGCGAAGGCAGGTTCCAATGCATTTTATATGCAGGAAGAGACCCCGGACGATAGTCTGGCGACTTCTGAAGGAATTTATGTTTATGCAAAGGGCAATTCTGTCAAAGTCGGAGACAAAGTAAATGTGGCAGGTCAGGTAAAAGAGTGGAGAGAAGATGGCTACGCTGATGCCAAAGACCTTCTGACAACTCAAATCACGGCATCGGCCGTTACAGTAGAATCTTCAGGCAACACTGTGCCTGCAGCTATCGTGATGGGGGAAGACCGCGTACCACCGACTGAAATCATTGAAGATGATGAAATGACCTCATTCGATCCCGAAACAGATGGCCTGGACTTTTATGAAAGTCTTGAAGGGATGCTGATTGAAATCCCTGATGCCACGATTACAGGTCCGGTAAAATATGATGAACTTCCTGTAGTAGTGAATACAAGCGAAGATCAACTTCGCACAAGAGCAGGGGGAGTATTGATATCTCCTGAAGATTATAACCCTGAGCGCATGCTGATCGACGTGGACGGCATGAATATCAATGTGAAAACAGGTGATATGCTGGATGGTTCCGTTATTGGAAACGTAAGCTATGATTATAGCAACTTTAAGATCCGTCCAACAGGAACTTTCCCTACAGTAGTTGATGGGGGAACAGCACAGGAAGTAACGTCGATCACTCCTGAAGAAGAAGATCTAACGATTGCTTCTTATAATATTGAAAACTTCTATGCTGGAATTGAAGAAAGCAAAGTAGAAAAGATTGCTGATTCAATCGTTTCGAATATGAAAACGCCGGATATCATTGGCCTGGTCGAGGTTCAAGATAATAATGGACCAACAGATGATGGTACGACAGATGCAAGTGCGTCCTATCAGACAATCATCAAGGCCATTGAGGAAGCTGGCGGACCTACTTATGAATTCACCGATATCGCTCCTGTTGATAAAACAGATGGCGGGCAGCCTGGTGGAAACATCCGTGTAGGTTTCATCTACAACCCTGAGCGTGTCCAATTAACAGAAAAAGAAGCCGGGGATGCGGTGACTTCCGTGGGTGTTGATGAAAATGGACTTACTCATAACCCGGGACGCATCGATCCAACAAACGAAGCATTTGACGATTCCCGTAAAGCCCTTGCAGCTGAATTCATGTTTAACGGTGAAAAAGTCATCGTCGTAGCAAACCACTTTAACTCCAAAGGTGGAGACGGAGCTTTATTCGGTGCAGATCATCCGGTTGTGCTTGGTAGTGAGGTACAGCGACTGAAACAAGCCGAGGTACTAAATGACTTTGTGAATGATGTGAACGAAAAGGTCGAAGATGCAAATGTTGTGGTTCTTGGTGACCTTAACGACTTCGAATTTTCTGCTCCAATCAATACTCTCGAAGGGGACATCTTGACCAATATGATGGAAAAGCTCCCTGTAGAGGAACGCTACACGTATATTTATCAAGGGAACTCTCAAGTTCTTGATCATATTCTAGTGACGAATAATCTGGCAAAGTCAACGATGATCGATAGTATCAACATCAACTCTGATTTTAGTGAAGAAGATGGACGTGCGAGTGACCATGATCCTGTCCTGGCTAAGATTCAGTTTGAAAATAAGGTAGAACGTATTTCTGGTGACGATCGTTACCAAACGGCCATTGAGATTTCTAAAAAAGGCTGGGAGTCCACTGACACAGTGGTCATTGCCAGAGGCGAAAAATTCCCTGATGCCCTTGCAGGAGCTCCACTTGCATACAAACATGATGCACCGATCTTATTGACACAGCAAGGCAGTTTGAACGCTGAAGTACAAGATGAAATCAAGCGTTTAGGTGCGAAGAAAGCGATCATCCTTGGTGGTGAAGGTGCGGTATCCAAGTATGTTCAATATCAGCTTAAAGGATTAGGTTTGAAAACAGACCGTATTTCAGGTGACGATCGATTTGAAACAGCGGCCAATATCGCTGCTAAATTGGATGGGGATCCCGAAAAGGCGATCGTGGCAAATGCCTATCAATTCGCTGATGCCCTTTCTGTTGCTTCTTATGCAGCACAGAATGGATATCCGATTGTACTATCTGCTCAAGACAAATTGTCAAAAGCCTCAAATAAAGTATTAATAGAAATTGATGAAAAAATCGTCGTTGGTGGCGAAAATGCGATCAGCACTGAAATTTTCGACAGCTTTGAAGAAGCGACTCGCTATAGTGGCTTGAACCGTTACGAAACATCAGCCGAAATTGCGAAACATTTAACTCCTCAAACTAACAATGCGATTGTGGCAACAGGGACTAATTTTGCCGATGCACTGGCAGGTTCGGTCCTTGCAGCAAAAGAGGGTGCTGAAATCCTCCTTGTGAAGAAAGAGGAAGTACCAGAGGATATTATGGAAGCAATTGATATGGATGATATTTCTAACTTTCGTGTTATTGGTGGGGAAAATGCCGTTAGTGAAGAAGTTGTGAAGCAACTAAAGAAATAGATTGTAGAAAAAGGCAGGGGGGATACCTCCCCTGCCCTGATATGTAAAAAGAACCAGATTTGTTTTAATATTTAGTAAAATAATCACATTTTGCCATAAAATTACTATATAATGGGTTTTGTGGATGAAGTTCCGACAAAAACCTACATAAGAAAGGGAAGGGATTAACCAAATGAATATTAAAAAACCTTTATACGGTGTATTATCAACTGCAGCTCTGGCTGCTGCGATTTTTGCATTAACCCCTGCAACTTCAGCTTCAGCAGAAGGGGAAGAGTTTGATTTAACGATCATGCATACCAACGATACCCATGCTCATGTTGAAGGCTATCCCCGTTTAGTAACAGCAGTAAACGAGCTGCGCACTGAAAAAGCGAACTCTTTACTGGTAGACGCCGGTGACGTATTCTCGGGTACCCTTTACTTCCGTCAATATCTTGGACAAGCGGACCTACATTTTATGAACGAGCTTGGCTACGATGCCATGACTCTTGGTAATCATGAATTCGATAAAGATTCTAAAACCCTTGCAGACTTCATTAAAAATATGAATTTCCCGATGGTGTCATCAAATGTTACTCTTACAGGTGATACGGATTTGGAGCCCCTTTTCAAAAATGAAATCGGACAACCAGGTGACGGCGGCAACGTCTACCCTGCCATGATCAAAGAAGTAGACGGAGAGAAAGTGGGAATCTACGGATTAACGACTCCAGATACAGAATTCATCGCTAATCCGGGAGAAAATGTTGTCTTTGAAGATGCTGTTGAAAAATCGAAGGCCACGATCGCGATGCTTAAAGAAAAAGGCGTCAACAAAATCATCGCCCTTTCTCACCTTGGATATTCAAATGACTTAGAATTGGCTGAGGAAGTGGATGGACTTGATATCATCGTAGGTGGTCATTCCCATACGGTCCTTGACGAGCCTGTAGTCATTGACAAAGAAGAACCGACATTGATTGTTCAAGCTGGTGAATACTTGAACCTGCTTGGATTATTGGATGTAACCTTCGATGATGAAGGTGTCGTAACAAGCCATAACGGAGAAGTGCTGGACCTTGAAGGTTATGAACAAGATGCTGAGGCTCTTGCGAAGGTAGAAGAGTTCAAAAAGCCTCTTGATGATATGAAGAAAGAAGTGGTTGGAAACACAGAGGTAGCTCTTGATGGAGAACGTGCCGATGTACGCCGGAAAGAAACAAACCTAGGAAACTTGATTGCTGACGGTATGGTTGCGAAAGCAAATGAATTCGTGGAAACCTATATCGGCCTTCAAAACGGTGGGGGAATCCGTGCGTCAATCGATGCAGGTGAAATCACTCTTGGAGAAGTTCTGACGACGATGCCATTCGGAAACAATCTTGTGACACTTGACCTAACCGGCGAAGAAATCGTAGCTGCCCTTGAGCACAGTGTGAAGAGAGTAGAAGGAGAAGACGCACCGGGTGAATTCCTTCAAGTATCCGGCATTAACTATAAGTATGATGTGACCAAACCTGCCGGAGAACGTGTGTGGCATGTAGAAGTCATGACTGAGGACGGGTTTGAAGAAATTGACTTAGACATGATGTACTCTGTCGCTACTAACGCGTTCACTGCCGATGGCGGAGACGGGTATACAATGTTCAAGGACGCGAAAGAAGAAGGACGAATGACAGAATTATTCGTTGTCGATTTCGAGGTGTTCACTTCTTACCTTGAAAAGAACAACCCTGTTTCCCCGGAGGTTGAAGATCGAATCGTTCAAGAAGAAGCACCAGAAGTGACACGCCTGACTGGTAATACTCGTTATGAGACAGCCGTTGAAATTTCGAAAGAAGGTTGGGAATCGGCGGATACAGTGATCCTTGCCCGCGGAGATTCGTTCCCTGATGCCCTTGCAGGAGCTCCTCTTGCATACAAACATGATGCACCGATCCTGTTAACGGAAAAAGGTACATTAAATGCAGCAGCAAAAGCAGAAATCAAGCGCCTTGGTGCTAAGAATGTCATTATTCTTGGTGGAAAAGGGGCTGTAAGTAACTATGTGAAGTATCAGCTTGAAGGAATGGGTCTGGATGTAGACCGTATTGGCGGAGATGATCGCTGGGAAACAGCCGTGAACATCGCAGCGAGTCTTGGGGGATCCCCGGAGAAAGCAGTAGTGGCAAACGGTAAAAACTTCCCTGATGCCCTTGCCATCGCTTCTTATGCAGCGAGCAATGGATACCCGATCTTGTTAACGGATTCTGATATACTTCCAACTGAAACAAAGAAAGCTTTAAAAGGAATCGACAGTACGATTGTAGTCGGTGGAGAAGCTGTAGTAAGCAAGGACGTGATGAAATCACTTCCTGAAGCGACTCGTTACTTCGGTCAAGATCGTTACGGCACAGCAGCAGAGATCGCGACTGAACTTAATCCATCAACTAAGGTATACTTAGCGACTGGAAAGAATTTTGCCGATGCATTGGCAGGTTCTGTCCTTGCAGCTAAAGAAAATGCTTCTATGCTTCTAGTACAGCCTAATGATCTTCCGGATGTCACTTCTGATGCCATTGAAGAGATGAAAGCGAAGGATTTCCAAATTCTTGGCGGAGAGAATGCTGTAAGTGAGACTGTGGTAGAAAAATTAATGAAATAACTTTTAATAAAGAGAAAAGCCATCGAATTCTTTTGATGGCTTTTTCTTATTTAATATATGATTTAAAAAAAGCCCTGGATGATCAAGGCTAGAGTGATTAGGTGTCTGGAGGATTACCATAAATTTTATTCATAATTTGTTCTTCTCAAACATTGGGTGGCAGGAACCCACAAGAAATGTAAAGAAGGAAGGAACTTATGATCAAAGTTGTTCTTCCTACCTATGCCAACGACTCTCCCCAAACTTCCCAGCCTCCACAAAATAAGACTCCACCGAAGTATACCCAATCCGATAGAACCCTTCATCAGGCTCCCAAATCCGATAAGCATCCAAACTCTTAGTATACTCATCACTAAGATCATCAGGCACAGGATAAGTGTCATCGTACTCCAAATTCTCAAATTCTTGAACCGGTAGATAATAAAGAGCGGATTGTATTGTCCCGTCTTCAACCAGTTTTTTCAAAGCTGCTCCTGACGCGGCATGGTCCCGGTGAGGGTCATGAAAGGATAAGGCATGATGTCTTGCTTCAGGGTAACGTTCGTTCATTTCCTTCATAATCGCCATGACTTCATCTTCTTTTATATCTCCATCGGGAAGGTCGTATATGTAAACATTCTCTGGCTCGACTCCCAATTCTTCAACGGATTTCTTGAATTCCTTCACCCGTGAATCACCGAACTCTTCTTTAGAGATGGGAGGCAGATTTTTTTCCTGTAAGTTCTCGTTGATTTGTTTGATCGATTGACTGGCCTCACCATGTGAGAGCAGCACCACGGCCACTTCATTTCCCTTGTCGATTTGACGCAGGATGGAAGGACCCAAGCTTAGCGTTTCGTCGTCTGCATGTGGAGCGTAAAAGACAGAGGTATCAGGTTCTTTTTCGAAAAAGGTACAGGCGCTTAGTGAAGCGGATAGTAATAGAATGAGAGATAGATAGGCAACTCGCATGTGGACCTCCAGGTGAGAAAAATAGTTAAATCTTTACTAATTGATTCTATCAAAGTTTTAGGGGCTGGTGTATACTTTCATAGTAGGAAAGTATAGAACGTGAAGTGAAAGGAACGGAGTATGGAACAAGTTCAACCAACAGAGAAACAGGTACAAGTGAAAAAGAAAAAAAGAGTGTATTCCCTCGATATGCTGCGAGGGATTATTGTAGCATTATCCGTGTTTTTGAGTACAATTCCTTATGGGAAGGTGGACTATCCCTATTTCCGTCATGCGGAATGGTATGGGGTCACGTTGATTGATATCATTTTACCTACGTTCATCACCATTTTTGGTGTGAGTATGGCGATTGCCTATCAGCGCGGGGTGAAATGGGAGAAGATTTTAAAGAGGACCGTTCGCTTGATCGTGTACGGCATCATTTTTACGATCATAGTGGAATGGACGTTGGATTTCCCGACGATTCGACTGACCGGTGTACTACAGATGTTTGCACTTCTGGGAATTGTGACAGTAGCGATCACCAAGTTTGTGCAATCTCCTTTGAAGTTGATGATGATTGCCTTGTTGGTGTCATCGGTATATGGGGGGCTCATCCTCTATACAGGTCAATCCTGCGAAGGCGGATTGCCTCAGCCGGAATGTAATCCTTCTCACGCAATTGATACCGCAGTCTTCGGCGAAAAGCATTTATACCATCATGGGGAGCGTGGCTATGACCCTGAAGGACTGGTCACCAGTTTGTCCGCCTTATCAAATGTCCTTTTCGGATATGCCTTTGGACGATTGATCCTGACCCGTAAAGAGACGGGGGCATGGCGGGAACTATTGGGGTTAGGTGTTCTATTGATTGCCGCCTCTCTCGTTTGGGATCATTTCCTCCCATATAACAAACGCTTATGGACGCCAGCGTTTGCTCTATTGGCAGCAGGATTCGCAGCTGGTATGCTATCGATTCTTTATCTGATTTTTGATAAACGAAAAGGAGATGCCAAAGAGACAGCGCTGAAGCCGGTAGTTTGGTTTCTGGAAGCCTATGGCCGCAACAGCTTTTTAATCTATTTCGGTAAATTCATGCTCGGTTCCGTGCTGATCCATCTTTCGGTGACAGATGATGGCATTGAAAAATCGTTGTCCAGAGTGATAAATGAATGGGTGGCAACGTTTGCCCCTCATCCGCAGCTGGCTTACGGCTTATTGAACCTGATTTTCTGGACAGTCGTTGCCTTTGTCTGTCATAAAAAGAAGTGGTATTTGAAAGTATAAAAGAAAGAAGGTCCGTCCCTTACTCTGAGGGACGGACCTTCTTCTATTTCTGGTTCAAAGTCTTTTCAAATATAAGGCTGGCATAGGTTCTTGTGTATTTCAGAATGGTTTCTCCAACCTCTTCAGCCGGAAAATCAAATAAAGGTTGGAACAGCTCTTTATTGCTCTCTGTACCGAATGCGTCGACAAAACGGTACGTTAATTGAAGTTCTGTGAAGGTCGTCGTAAAGTATATTTCCAATTGTGTAACGAGATCATTATTGGATTCTTCACTCTCGATCTTCTCGTGATAAAGGGGGATTAGTTCATCCATTTCATTTTCAATGCGCACTTGTGCGCGATTCAAAAGCTGTGAAACACCGTCTAGGTTAGGATATTTTTCATTTAACAGAAGTGGCTGCAGAATTCCATGAAGAGCTTTGGTTGTTTCAACATGAAATACAATGGCCCTCACCAAATGTTTTGTGTATTCTTCCTCTATTGATGAGCTTTTCATCGTTTGGAGTAATTGATTATTCACCTCTTCACGAAGCTCGTCCTTATCAAGGTGGATGACCAGTTTTTTATAGATGGTTGCGACTGATTGTGTGAGAGACTCCATGGGTAGTATGCCTTCTTTCTTATGTATGGTTTGGAATACGCTACTATTCTACCATTAATATACAGAAAATTCTATATATTATTTGCGGTAAAAAAACGCGCTCTGAATAGAACGCGTTTTCTACGGATTATTGATTGCCTTCCAGGACTGCCCAAATGTCCTTTTCTACATTCGGTTGAATGGCTTTTGTTCCACCAAGGATCTTCACATCATACGTGTAATCGATCATCAGGTCTTTGATGGCTGGATGTAATTTTTCCGGGGTAGTCAATAATAAAGGTTCACCGGTATGTGCTGCAAGAGCGGAACCTGTTAATGCATCGGCAAATTGAGTCCCGGTTGCCAAGAACACAGAACCAGTATGGACATTGAACTTCTGAATGATGCTTGCATTCGTTTCATACCGGTTCACACCGTAAATTCTTGTTGGATGGTTTAATTTTGTCAGGACTGACTGGCTGATGACACCTGTTCCCCCAATGACGTAGTTTTCCTTATATGTGTTCGCTTGAGCAAGGGTGGAAGCAGGGATTGTGTCCTTCTCAGATAACAGAATCGGATAGCCCTCTTGTGCAGCTATCGAAGCAATCGAAAGGGCATCAGGGTAGTTCTTTCCACTCACGACAACCGCCGCATCACGGTTGGGAAGAGACTTAGAAATGGCAACAGCTGTTTCATAACGATCTTTTCCGCTGATACGGGTAACAGAAACCCCTAAATCCTCAATCTCTTCCACTACGTTATCAGATATCACGCCTGGTCCGCCCAGGATGGTTACCTTTTTGACATCCAATTCTTCCATTCCCTTTTCAACTGAAGGATGCAGGGTATGTTTGGAGGTTAATAGAATAGGAGCATCCTTATGGTAAGCCAGTGGTGCTCCGGCCAGGGCATCAGGGTAATTGGCTCCTGTAGCCAATATCATTTCATCACTACCGGATCCCCAACCCTTCAATGCAACTTGAAGAGCCGTTTCATATCGATCCGCACCGTAGATCCGTTCTACATTAGGCTGGAAATAGAACTGGGAGACCATCAACACATATTCTTTATCCACTCCTAAATCACTTTTATTCTTAACAGATACGAAGTAAGTACCAGGCGTAGAAGGGTAAAGGGCCCCATATCCATTTTCTTCATGAACAAAGAATTCGTTTGGTTCAACGGCATTTTTGTTCTCATCATATAAGGTGATTTCCAATGGGATACTGGTTGTTTCCTGCCAAAACCAGCCGTATAAATACAACGGGATGTCGGAATCTAACTCTACTTTATACAGGTCGACATCCTCTGCTGGAAGCGTTCCTTTTACATATGTCGGCTTGACAAGGTCACCTGCTGCGATATCATTTGCAGCTTCAAACGTATTATTTGGTTCTTTTTCTGTTAATAATTCTTCTTCTTCATCACCTAAAAGCTCCACTTTTTGTTGTAGTGTAGCTGCCGGATTTTCTGCGAATGCAGACGCACTAAATAAGCTGGATGCCAATAAGGCGGATCCAACCGAAGTAATAAACCACTTTTTCATCTTTTTCCCCCATTTTGATATTCTCTCTATTTTTGTGAAATCTTGTATAATACCATATTATCACAATGATTTTCACTATGTGGGGTAACATGAAAAAACGCGCTCCTTTAAAGAGCGCGTTCAGTATTATTCGTTTCCTTCTATAATGGACCAGATGTCTTCCTCTACCTTCGGCTGGATCGCTTTCTCTCCACCAAGGATCGTCACACCGAATGTGTAATCCATCATCAGGTCCCTGATGTCAGTGTGTAACTCATTTGGAGGTGTCAGTAACAACGGCTCTCCCCAGTTGGCTGCAAGAACGGAACCTGTTAACGCATCGGCGAAATGAGTGCCGGTCGCAACGAAGACGAAGTTAGTAGGAACGTTAAAGTCACGGATGATATTTGCATTCGTTTCATAGCGATTTGCACCTGCAATCCTCATCGGATCGTTAAGCTTCTTGGTAACTGTATTACTGATGACGCCGGTCCCGCCGATAACATAGTTCATCTCGTATGTTTTCGCCTGTGTCAGCGTTGTTGCCGGTATGCTTTCTTTGTCAGATAGTAGAATAGGATATCCGTATTGTGCAGCGATGGATGCAATGGATAGGGCATCTGGATAATTCTTTCCGCTGACGACTACGGCTGCGTCATTGTTTGGCAGCTTTTTAGAGATGGCCACTGCCGTCTCATAACGATCTTTACCGCTTATGCGTGTAACAGATACATCCAGTGCCTTTAATTCCTGAACAACTTTATCTGAAATGACACCTGGCCCTCCAAGGATCGTCACCTTATTGACACCCAATTCATAAATGGCTTCCTCGACTGATGGGTGAAGGGAACCCTTTGTAGTTAATAGAATAGGAGCGTCTTTATGATACGCGAGCGGTGCGCCGGCCAATGCATCCGGAAAGTTGCTTCCTGTAGCAAGGATGATTTCGTCTGTTCCGTATCCCCAGCCCTGTAAAGCGATTTCAAGAGCGGTTTCATAGCGGTCTGCACCGAATACTCTGTCTACATAAGGCTCAATTGTGAATTGAGACGGGAACACTACATACTCTTCACCAGTTGCGAGATTCTTTTTATCCTTTACAGCCATATAATAGGTGCCTGGGGTAACAGTGTAATCGGCCATTAATCCATCTATCACATCTGAGCTGATTTCATTTGCTTTTATAACATTCTTGTTTTCATCGTATAGAGTAATATCTAATAGAATCCCAGGGTTTTCATCCCATGATCCTCCGTATATAACCAATGGATCTTCATTGTCGACTTGAATCTTATACATATCCACATCATCTTTCGTGAATGTCCCTTTAACGGCATCCTCAAGAAGAATTTCATTGGAATTGGTAAATGTATTATTCGGTTCTTCCTCAACGAAGAAGCCCTCGCGATCGTAGCCTAAAAGCTCCATCTTTTCTTGAGAAGGACTTTCCGCTAATACAGATGTGCTGAATACACTTGATGCAAGTAGTGCTGAACCAACTGAAGCAAGGAACCACTTTTTCATCTTTCTTTCCCCCGATAGTAATAATCTTGTTTTTTTGCTGATGTCCTTGGCAATCCCGTACCAATCTTTCATAACATCTAGAATAGTATAATCGCGTTTTAAACGTTTGCATAGATAGTTTGAGTTAAATATTTTTCGCCTTTTTTTGACAGGAATAGAAACGTTTTTAGAAAGAGTGAATAGGGTAAAATTAAGGGTGTTTTACATTTTAATGACCGAATAGAATCCGATTGTGATTTTTGCTATACTTACATCAGTGAAATATTAAAAGTATAACTCTCCAAACTGAAAGGGGAACAACATAAATGAGCAAGATCCTTGTCACAGGCGGTGCCGGATTTATCGGCTCTCATATTGTAGAAGAATTATTAAATAAAAACGAACAAGTGGTAGTGATAGATAATTTCTCGATGGGTTCAATGGATAACCTGCCGAAGGACGATAAGCTAACCGTTGTAGAAGGGGATATCTCTTCTAAAGAAACCATTGAAAAGTTATTTCAACAACATCGATTCAAGAAAATCTTTCATTTAGGTGCGATTGCCAGTGTAGCGGCTTCAGTAGAAGATCCCCTCCATACCCATCAAACCAATTTGGAAGCGACTTTATACTTATTGGAGGAAACACGTAAACAAGGCGGATTGGAGCGCTTTGTATTTGCTTCTTCTGCAGCGGTGTACGGGGATGAGCCAACGCTTCCGAAGAAAGAAACGTCAACGATCAGACCATTGACGCCATATGCCATCGATAAATTTGCCTCTGAGCAATATGTGCTGGCATTCAGCCGGTTGTATGATATCCCGACGACGGCCGTTCGCTTCTTCAACGTCTTTGGGAACAGGCAAAATCCATCATCACCATACTCAGGTGTGGTATCGATCCTGACGGATAAATTCAAACAGCTGGTAAACAATGAAGAAACATCCTTTACTCTTTATGGTGATGGAGAACAAACGAGAGATTTCATCTACGTGAAAGATGTCGTTCAAGCGAATCTTCTCGTGTCGGAAGACCCGGCAGCCATCGGTAAAGTATTTAATGTCGGTACAGGCGACTCGACAAGCTTGAACGAACTGATCGGAATGTATGAAGAGATAACAAATACGAAACTTCCTATCGAACAGCTGGAAGAACGGTCGGGAGATATTAAAGAATCCTACTCTGATATATCTGAGCTTAAATCCTTAGGGTTCGATCCAAAGTTCTCTATGAGAGAAGGACTTTTGGAGTATTGGAATAAAGAAAACGAATAGTGGAAAGTGCCTGTTTATTTAACAGTGAATCGTTCCGTTTTCGGGTACTATTTGCACAAATGACAAAGAAACTGACCAATGAAATGGCATTGGTCAGTTTCTTTTGGTATTAAAGTATATCAACTAACCAATATGTAAGTTCATTACAGGTAAATTAAAAGATAGATTGGAATACGATAAGGGGGAAATAATAGATATGGAGTTTTTCCATTAACGATATTTCTTGTTAATAAACGGGGAAATAGAAGGAGATTTATTATGGGTCTTCAACTTTTCCTTTATCAATTAAAAGGCAGCTTCAACAGAAGAAAGGCATAATAAAAAATGCCCAGAGGTCCTCTGAGCATTATTGGCGCGTCTATTCGCTTGCAATATAATAAATACTATTAATGTAAGCGTAAAAATGGTTAATTAGAAAAATCGAATCGTTTTTCAAAATGAAATGGGATTTCAAATTGATCAGCAGTTCCAGTTAAATGCGTTACATCGAAATATGTCATCTGTGACTTCGAGAGCTTTTCTACCCAAGGGGAGAAGGTTTTAAAAGATATTTTATCATCTGACTCGCTAAATTCTGCAAATCTCATCCAACCATTGCCTCCTTGATAGCTTGATTGATAATCAACCAGCATTTGAATAACTTCGTTGCCATGCGCATTTTCTTTGATTCTATGACCAGCCCCATGATGATGACCGTTAACTGTCATAAATACCTGATTATGATCGTTAACTAATTCATCCCAAATTAGAGAACCTCTCCAAGTATCAATCATAGTTTCACCATCTCCACCAATGTTGATAATTTGGTGAGAAAGAAGAATGGTAGGTGTACTGGGATGGTTTTTCAATACCTGTTTTGCCCAGGGGATATCTTCCACTATATGTTGCATATCGAGAGATAAGAATAAGTATTCGTAATTCCCGGCTTTAATAACAGAATAAGAACTATATCCCGTTGGTGAGGCACCTTTGTAATAAGGTTTGTCTGCAAAACGTTCCGGCCCGTAATAATCTAAATAAGGATCTCCTTCACCATAGTCATGGTTCCCTGCAATTGTAACATAAGGGGTCTTATGCTTATCTAGAATGTCTACGCTTGATGACGAGTTATTCCATTCTTCCAATGAATGACTCTGATCAACCATATCACCTAAGAAAGCTGTCATGGAAATGTTTAAGTTCTGCTCTTTTTTTGAAATCCATTTTACCTGTTCATAAAATAATTCAGGCATATAACGAACGGTTTTTTGAGGATCTGGAACAAATAAGAAGTTATAGTTCTCCTTGTTTGTTAATAATGCTTGTTTTTCATTTGAGCCGTTTTCCACGTGTCCTTCAACTTCAACAGCTTTTGAAATCAACCAATTTTCTTGAGGTAGAGGTTGATCGGCGATCCGTATTTCTTGAATATTCCCAGCAAATAAGGTATCGAGTTCATTCGCCCATTCTGATGCTCCAATATTCCAACCTTTACCTTCTACTAAATCAATTCCGATCATTTCAGAGTCTGTATTTCGAAAATCAGTCACACCGTTAATGTACAATGTTGAATTTTTCCCGTTATTTACTACTGCAATATGATACCAGTCATCTTTACTGTCTAGAGAAAAAGACCAATTTGTTTCATTATGATCGAGATTTGTAGGATGGCTAGTCCATTGGATTTCTCTTAAACTCGAAACGGATAAAGTACTAAGGATTTCTTTTTCTCCACCCGTTTTGTTAATATCAGCCGCTTGTCCTTTTCGAGTTAATATCCCCATCCAGCTATGTTCTTCAGGCGAGAAATTCGCTGGTAGTTTCAAAACGGCTTCAATTGTGAAACCATTTTCAAACGTCTCACCGTTAATCGGGGCGTCATCAACTGTATGAAAATATTGCCCTTCCGAATAACTTTTTTTATTCTTAAACTCTAAACTTTCTACCGCATCTTCATTGTAGTAATCTTCTTCTGACCATTGAATAAAGGGGCTGCCACTGATAGTGCCATCTTTTGTGGCGGAGGTGAGTTGAAGGTTGTTTTCATTACCGCTTGTATCTTCAATAATAAGATTTGCTTCATTAATAGAACCAGATTTTACATACTCTTTTTGAAACTTCCAATCTGCAACAATTGATTCTGTGATATCATGAGAATTTTCTGGTTTGTTATTTGCGTGAAAAACTGAAGGTGAAAATGCAAATAACGATAACGTAATGGAGCCAACAATCCCTATCTTTACAGCTTTTAGGATTACTTTCATTTTGATCATTCATCTCCTTGATTATATTGGTATTGAATCCTTATTAAGGTTAATTCAAGAATATTGAGGGAGTGTTATTCTCTAATGAACGGGTAATTAAATAGTTGTAAGTTTGTATTAAAATTTCGTAAATAGACCAGTGATAACATAGAGCGATAATAAAAAAAGACTCATCAACTCGATGAGTCTTTTTTCTATTATCGTGTTAGTTAGAGTGCCGAAAAGTGTGTAACTATGTCTCTAGGGTGTAGTTCAAGTAACTCAAAACACATCCTTTATTACTACAGTAAGAGGCCTTTTATGTCGTTTAGAGGGAGGAATATTACAAAAAAAGGGGTAAATATGACGAATTTTGTTACATAACTGTAAAATTATTTTGAAAATTTTAATGATAAGATAGTTTTTGTAGATTTATAGAGAAGGGGAATTGAGAAATGTTAAATGATCGCAAACCTGTATCTATTACTTTCGTCACGGTATTAAGCTTCATGTTCCTATTATTTTTCCAAAACCCTGCATCAGCTGCAGGTACACAGATAGATCGAGTAAGTGGTGTTGACCGGTATGAAACGGCAGTGAAAGTTTCCAGAGAAGGATGGACCAGTGCCAATACCGTTGTCATTGCAGTGGGAAATAACTTTCCGGATGCTCTGGCAGGTGCACCGTTAGCGGATAAGTATAACGCTCCAATCCTATTGGTAACCAAAGATAGTGTTCCTTATAGTGTGAAACAAGAGTTAAAACGATTAAAGCCAAGTAAAGCATACATATTAGGTGGAAGTTCCGTTATTTCATCTTCAGTAGAAACCCAACTTAAGAGTTTAGGGATTACCAGTACAAGAGTGGCAGGGGAAAACAGATACGAAACAGCGGCTAAGATCGCTGCATTGGTAGGAGGGTCTCAAGCCATCGTTACATATGGAAGGGATTTCCCGGATAGTCTGGCGATTGCACCTGTTGCTGCCAGTAAATCAATGCCGATCCTATTAACAGAAAAAAACCATGTCCCTGAAGAGACAAAAAAAGCGTTAAGTAAATATAGCTCTTCCATTCTTGTAGGAGGTACAGGTGTGGTAAGTGACGGCGTTAAGAATCAACTGCCAAGAGCCACCCGTATTTCCGGGAAAGATCGCTATGATACGGCAACAAAAGTCGCCGAGAAATATTATTCCGCTTCAAATAGTACAGTCATCGCTACGGGAGAAAGTTATGCAGATGCATTGACCGGGTCCGTTCTGGCAGCCAAAAAAGGCTCACCCGTTATGTTGATTCAATCAAATAATGTCCCTACTTCCGTTAAGTCGACGGTGGATAAATTGGGTATCAATCAGTTTACGATCATTGGTGGAACGTCAGTTATATCAGAGAAAGCCCAAAGTCTATTTGGCTTTGATACAGCTGGTCTGATCCAGACGGCGAAACAGTATATAGGAACACCTTATAAGTGGGGTGGAACGACGCCAAGCGGTTTTGACTGCAGTGGATATTTAAACTATGTATACGATAAATATGGGATTGATCTCCCTAGAACGACATCAGATATCTGGAACTTCGGTAGCCGCTCAAGCTCACCGGCAGTCGGCGATATCGTTATGTTTGAAACATACAAACCAGGCCCGTCACATGGAGGGATCTATATTGGAAACAACCAGTTCATCCATGCCGGAAATGATGGAGTAGAAATTACAAGTATGAGTAACGTATACTGGAAGCCTCGTTATCTAGGCGCAGTGAAAGTTGTAAATTAATAGAATGATAGAAAAACTGTTTGTCACATGGCAAGCAGTTTTTTTCTATTTACCCGAATCAATAGTCCTTAAACATGTTCTTTTTTGATAGTTGGATTTTAATTGTGATTTGTAATAGGTGAAATATCTCCCATGATGTTGATTGAAGCGGAAGGTGCTCGACTCCTGCGGGAATAGCGGGAAAGTTGAGACCCTACAGGGCAAAGCCCGAGGAGGCTCAACACACGCCCCGCGGAAAGCGAGCACCTGGAGCGGAAATCAACCACCACTCGCTAAGAGACAATGTTTACAAATACAGTTTATAAAATTAAACAAATCCGAAAAACGCAATAGTAAAAATATATTATTTTTTCTGAAAATAACATCTCCTTTTGTTGACTAAAGAACTAACTGAGATTAAAATGGAAAATAGAGTTCGAATTTTTCCATAATTATATTATTTTGGAAGATGCGGAGTATTTCGGACCATTACTATTAATCTATCAAGGGGGAAAAGGGATTGACGTTTAAGAAAAAGGTATTTTCGGTCATGGCAAGTGCAGCTTTAGTAGCTTCCTCGTTCGCTGGAGTAACAGCTTTCAATCCTGATAAAGCGGAAGCCGCTTTACAGGAAACGAAAAAGTTCAAGGTTTCGAATTTCTCAGAAGTTGTGGCATTGTCTATGAGTGATCAAGCTGTACAAGAGCTTGTTATCGTAGGTAACGGTAAAGTGGATGCGACTGGTCAATTAGAGAAGCTTGGCGTTAAAGTAAAACAAAATTATAAGAACTATGTTTACTTAGCGGATGTACCAACACGCAAGGTGATGGAAGTTCTTGATCTTAAGAGTGTCCGTACGGTAGGTAAGAATGCTGAAATCCAATTAGGGGAAGTGAATGACCCTGAGCTTGAAGTGAAAGATCAAAATAAAGTCGATGAAGATGCGGTAGTAAAACCTAATCAGGCTGAAACCCATGCTCCAACCGGAGTGGATGACTTCCACGATAAGTTTGATGGCACTGGTACACGTATCGGGATCATTGACTCAGGTCCAGATCCGGGTCACGAATCCTTTACAGAAGGCCTTGAAGAAGGAACGCGTAAATACGGGGATTCAAAAATTGTTGCAGTAAGAGACTACACAATTTCAAACCGTCAACTTGCTTACGGTATCGAAGAGCGTTATAAAAAATATCTCGGTGATGGAATCAACTACCTTTCAGAGGGCGATGTATTTTTTGATGGTGGACATGCTGAGGGTGACTCTATTACAGTAGGGGAAACTACATATAATACAGCAGGACTTGACGCTTCCGATGACAAGTTTTTCTTCGGGAAAACAGCATTTGAATCTAACCCATATCCGAAAACGAATTCTAACTGGACGAATCAGGATTTAAATGCGGATGGAGTGAATGGTAATTCTGATAATTTCGCTGTTCTATTGGTAGGGGATAAAGTCTATATCGATACAGATATGGATAATGACTTCACGGATGAAACAGCTTATGCAAACAATGAAACAGGCACATTCGATGTAAATGTGGATGATGACATGCTTGGAGCGAACTTCCGTGTCAATGATATGGAATTGAACTGGTTTGGTGCAGGTCTGAAGAAAATCAACTTATTCACTGATTTCAACGGCCATGGTTCTCACGTCTCAGGTATCTCTGCGGCTAACGGACCGGCAAAAGCGAATGCATTCGGAGCCGTTGCGGGTGAAGGGGTTGCCCCTGGAGCAGAGCTTGTCGGTATGCGTGTGTTCAAAGCGGCAGGAGGAGCTCCTACATTCAGTATCCAGAAGGCCATGGTTGATGCTGCGCTTCCTGAATCCGAAGGTGGATTCGGCGTCGATGTTGCAAACTTGAGCTTAGGTTCTTCCCCGGATCTGAACGATGGTTTAGGATCCTATGGAGAATTAATGACGGTATTAAGTGAAGATACAGACATCGTATTCGTTACATCTGCCGGTAATGCCGGTCCTGGTGCAGACACAGTCGGTTCACCTGGTGACGTAGCACCTATCATTTCTGTTGGGGCACATATTACGGCTGACATGTGGGCAAAAGAGTACAATTCTTATCCATACGGTAAAAACGCAGACGGTACTCCGAAAGAAGGACAAGGTTTATGGTACTTCTCTTCTGTAGGGCCGAACGAAGTAGGGAATCAAAAGCCTGATATCGTTGGACCGGGATCTGCTTATGCTGCTCATCCGGTACAAAACGGACCTTATGTAGTCATGCAGGGTACAAGTATGTCTTCACCATACGTAGCTGGAGCGGTGGCGTTACTTAAATCGGCAGCGGAGAAAGATCGTATTCCATTTAACTACGAAATTGCCCGTGAAGCGTTGATTGCAACGGCCAATCACTTAGATGGATACAACCGTGCTCAAGAAGGTGGCGGACTGATCGATGTTCCGGCAGCTTATGAGTATCTGCGCAAAAACTTCATCACAGACATTAAAGACGTGGACGTTACGGTCTACCATGGAGAGAAAATCTCCGGCGGTCCGGGTCTATATGTAAGAAATAAAGAAATTCCTGAAACGGTTGAAGTATTAGTAGAGAACAAGACAGATGAAGCCAAGAGCCTGGATGTATCTCCGACTGGCGATTGGATTAGCCCATCTGTATCAAAGTTAGATCTTAAGGCTGGAGAAAGTAAAACGATTACAGTGAAGTATGACGAGTCGAAATTAGAGACAGGCGTAAATGCTGAGACTCTAGTATTTGATGATGCATCGACTCCTTATGTAGAAGCTAGATCAGCTCAAACAATTATTACGGGTCATGAGTTTAACCAGGAAAATCGTTTCCGCTTCCGCGAAGAAGGTGAAGTTCAATCTTCTCAAACAAAAGGTTATACATTTGACGTAAAACCTGGCGTGAGTGAAGTTCGTTTCTCACTGAATGCAATCAGTGAAAATGACGATTATAAAGGCCGCGTACGCGCGATCGTCTTCAATCCTGACGGAGTGGAAGTAAGTGAATTCCAAGGATATGCAGGATACGGTGCCGGTGGATTAGGCGTTGAAGATCATGTCTTCAAGTCTCCTAAACCAGGGGTATGGGAAGTACATGTATATGGAACTTCCGGACCACAAGCAGGTAAGGAAGTAAATAAATATCAATTAGAGGCTGTTGTTCAGGATGTAGTTGCTCAACCAGGTGAAATTGATTTAGGTCATGTTGCACCTGAAACTGAAACGACCAAATCTGTTACATTCTCAAACTACTTATCTGAAGCAAGAGAAGTGAAGGTTGTCGGTGCACCTTTCAGCATGCCTAAGCTGTCTTCTGAGAAGGTAGAGGTACCTGGTAACAATGAATTCTACTATCAAGATATCAAAGTGAAGAACAATGTATCTTTAGAAGTTCAAACGTCAAATCCATCACATGCTACTGATGATGTCGATTTATATATCTATGATTCCAAAGGGAACATGGTAGCATATTCTGCAGGTGCTACATCTGACGAAAAAGTTTCCCTGACTTCATTACCGGATGATACGTACACAATTGCAATTGAAGGATACGCAACAATGGATCCAACGACGACTCTTGATCTATCAATCAATGAGTTCGGTGTACTGTCTCCTGGTGAAAAAGGTGAAGGTAAAGTAGATGTTAAAGCTTCACAAAACCTTAAAGTAGGAAAATCATTAACGACGGATGTAAACATTACAACTCCATCTGAGTCAATGAGCTCAATCGGGGCGGTATATTTACTTGATGCGAAAACAGATGAAGTGTTATCTCTCCTTCCAATCAAGGTAGACGGGGACATCATTACTGAAGTTTCCGGTCAAGATCGTGTCGGAACAGCGATCGAAGTATCCAAGAAGCTCCATAAAGATGGCTTTGCCGATGATCATGAGTACAAAACGGTTATCCTTTCAACTGGATATAACTTCCCGGATTCATTATCTGCAGGTCCATTAGCATCTGCTATTGATGCTCCAATCCTGCCTGTAGGCAGCAATGGGAAGCTTTCTAAGGAAGTTCTTGCTGAAATTGAGCGTCTTGGTGCTGAAAATGTGTACATCCTTGGTGGAGAAGGTGTCGTTTCTGCCGATGTATTTACTCAATTAAACAGTATCTCGATCGATTCTTCTGATATCGAACGTTTAGAAACAGATGGAATGCCAAACCGTTACGGTACAAACCTTGCCATCGTTTCGAAGCTTCAAGAGCTTGGATTCAAAGGAAATGGTGTATTCGTTGCAACTGGTAAGAACTTTGCCGATGCACTAAGTGCTGCAGCAATCGCCGGTGCCAACGACATGCCGATCGTTTTAACAGACGGTAAAGATTTATCCGATGAAGCGAAAGCCATCCTTGAAGACGAGAAAGTCTATGTGCTTGGTGGTAAATCAGCTGTTCCTGAAAATGTGGTAGCTGAAGCTAAGAAAGTAGCTGTCGATGTGAAAGTCCTTTCTGGTGTGAACCGTTATGGTACACTGGCAGCAATCCTTGGAGAGTTCGCTTCTAGCACAGACAAGTTATATGTTGCCAGCGGTAAGAACTTCCCGGATGCATTATCTGCTGCTCCACTTGTAACAGATAACGCAGGATTATTATTACTGACTGATCCAAATGGATTACCGAAAGAAGTAGATGCGTTCTTAACGAAATATCTGTACCAGAACAAAATCTCTTCTGTCACTGTACTTGGTGGTAAAGGTGCAGTAGGTGAAGGTGCTAGAGAAGACCTTCAAGAAAAGGTTTCAAACTAATAGAATATGTGTGAATTGGCTGCCTGCTATTACAGCGGGCAGTCTTTTTTCCTTTTAAAGACTTTCGGACTATCATTCTGAAAATTTCTTGAATTCATGGACAGGCCTTCCACCATCTTATATACTTTTTACAGATGATGTAAATGACATTCAACTGAGAGAGGAGTGGCTTGATGAAAATGAGAATAATCGCTTCTATTGTGTTCTTATTGGGTTGTACCCTGCTTCCGAACGGAGTAGTGCAAGCGGATGATGGGAAGAAGGTTCAATTATTAGTGGTTCACAAGGATCAAGAAGGTGAAGTGTCGACACAGTCTTCAGATGAGGATGAAGGAAAATTTGAAGTGTTGTCGGTACCTCGAAAAGACGTTTCCAGCACTCTATCCAAATTAAATAATAACGAAAACATAGAATATGCTGAGGTCGATCAGCTCGTATACACACAAGCTGCCGCGCCCAATGATACATATTTTAATAATCAATCCCAAGACTTTCAGGTAATGAAGGTACTGGAAGCCTGGGAAAACTATAATCCCATTGAAGAAGTGACCGTGGCGATTGTCGATTCAGGTATTGATCTGAAACATCCCGAGCTGCGCAGTAGATTAGTAGAAGGAAAGAACTTCATGAATGAAGAAGAGCCACCAGTCGACAGGTCTGGGCATGGCACCCATGTAGCGGGTCTGGTAGGAGCTGTGACCAATAACAAGATGGGTATTGCTTCTGCTGCCGAAAAGGTGAAACTCATGCCCGTCAAAGTGTTTGAAGGGAAGACCACCTATATGTCCACGGTTATTCAAGGCATCCGTTATGCAGCAGACAACGGAGCGGATATCATCAATTTGAGTCTGGGCAGCTATAGCAATATGAAAGCGCTGGAAGATGCGATTGATTACGCTGTGGATAAAGGCGCCCTGGTGGTAGGAGCGGCAGGTAACGATGATGAGCACGCCGTCCTTTACCCGGCAACCTACCCGGAAGTCCTGGCTGTAGGCAGTGTGGATTCTACTACATTGACAAAATCAACGTTCTCGAACTTTGGGGAGACAGTGGACATATCTGCCCCGGGAACGAACATTTTCAGCACATGGATGGACGGCTATCAAGCACTGGATGGTACCAGTATGTCAACGGCCATTGTAAGCTCGGTTTCATCCATGGTCAAACAGCAGTACCCCTTTTTAAAAGGACTGCAGGTAAAGGATGTGCTTGAAAACTCAACCACTCCATTACCAGAAGTCGATAGGCTTGGAACAGGGTTAATCAATGCGGAAGAAGCTCTGAACTTTGTCCAAACCAAAAATCGTCTCTACGGCCTGAATTCTGTAGGAACAGCCGTAGAAATATCTGAAAATGGATGGTCCTCATTAGAGGAAAAAGAGTTGACGATCGGTGGCAGCATATTGAATGGATCATTTGTTGTTTTAGCAAGCGGTGATTCATTCCCGGATAGCTTAGCTGCTTCTCCATTGGCCACTCATTTGGATAGTCCGATTCTTTTAGTGAAGAACAATCGAGTGAGTGAGTCCGTCAAGGAAGAATTGAAGAGATTGAATCCCTCTCATGTTCTAATGATCGGAGGGGGGAATGCGATCTCTCAAAAAGTAGAAAATGAGATTAACAATCTATCAATCGAGACCAAGCGACTATTTGGCGTGGACCGTTATGAAACGGCCGTAGCGATCAATAACGTGATTCCCTATACAACCAACAAGGCCTTTGTCGTCTCAGGTCAAAATTATCCTGATGCTCTCTCGGTTGCTTCCTATAGTGGTAGCATGCAATATCCTGTCCTCTTTGTACAGAAAGACAAGGTTCCACAGTCGGTGAGTACCTATATGAAAGAGAATGAAATTTCCAAGACGTATGTCATCGGTGGTCAAGGTATCCTTTCTAAGAATGTAGTGGATAGTCTACCGGGACATTTCCGTATATTCGGCTTGGATCGTTATGAAACCAATTATAAGGTTCATCAGACGTTTGCTTCTGCAGATTCGAATACACTTTATTTTGCCACAGGCGCTAAATTCCCCGATGCCCTTAGCATAAGCCCGCTGGCTGCAAGAACAGACAGCCCGGTTGTATTGGTGGATAGAAACGATAACGTGAACCTGAAGAAATCAATCCATTTGATAACCAATCGCAACAACTATCACATTCTTGGTGGACCAGGAGCTTTATCCGTTGAAAAAGCATGGGAAATCGATCAGTATATGATGAAATAAGTAAGATAGGGAGATTGCCTCTCTATCTTTTTTTTGATAAAGAAGGGTTATAGTTTACTAGATACTATGTTAAGATGGAATAAAATAACATTTAAAAGGGGAATACAATGAATCCTAAAATGAAGAAACTTGTATCAGGAATAGCCGCGGTGGCACTTAGCGCGACACTGGCGAGTCCAATCACTTCGAAGGCAGCGGGGTATGAAAACCCGTCTAAATATGAAATCAATAAACTGTTGACGGAAGCAGCAATGAAGTATGATGTTCCCGCCGAAATCGTGAAGGCTTTAGCAGCTGAAGAGAGCGGTTGGAAGCAATTCACGGCAGATGGAGAACCGAATATTTCGGGTGATGGCGGGATCGGGATCATGCAGGTGACCGATACAGCAGGCTATGATGAGGAACGTTTGAAAAGTGACATCGCCTTCAATATTGAAGCAGGTATCAAGATTCTGAACGAAAAGTGGAAGCTTGGAGAGAAGGGTCTAACCGATTGGAATCGCTCCACCAGCCTCCCAACCGTTGGAGACAATGAGCGTGATATCATCGAGAACTGGTATTTTGCCCTTTTAGCTTACAATGGACAGGTGCAGGAAAATAGTCCGATCAAAATGGCAACGGGTGAAAGAAACTTCGGAAGCTACCAGGATCGGGTATATGCTGAGCTCTCAAGTGGAAACCCGGGCATCTTCAAGAATGATAGAGTCGAGCTTTCTTTTGCCAAAGAGGATTTTACCTATACAGGAGAGCCAAACTATTATTTATTATTCGATAAGAAGAAGTATGAGGTGAATGGTCTTGCTCATACAACAAAACATTCGTATCAACCGGGGGATTTAGTGATTTCTGCGGATGGATCACGTTTTAGAGAACGGCCAACTTCTGAGTCCAAGGAAGTGTCTGCGAAACTTCCAAGCGGTGAAACCGAAGTCCTTGAGATCCTTAAAGGATTTGAATATGATCAATCCAAGAATCCGAATCACTTCGTCTGGTACAACGCCGAACGTGAAGACAATAAACAAGAGGCATACGTCGCTTCAAGCGAACTGAACAAGATCGGTGAGCGACTATCCGGAACCGACCGGATCAAGACGGCTGTTGACATTTCCCAGGCCGGTTGGAATCAGGCGGATACGGTCGTTTTGGCCCAAGGGTATAACTTCCCAGATGCGCTGACGGGTGGCCCTCTTGCTTATAAAAACAATGCTCCGCTTCTATTGACGGAAAAAAACAAACTGACTGAAGCAACGAAAGCTGAAATCAAACGCTTGAAAGCTTCCAAGGTCATCATTTTAGGTGGAGAAGGGGCAGTCAGCAAGGGAGTCAAGGATGCTCTTGAAGGAATGGGATTGGATGCCGAACGGATCGGTGGAATCGATCGCTACGAAACAGCCCAGCTTATTTCAGAGCAAGTGAATCCGAATCCTGATAAAGCCATCATCGCGTCAGGAAAGAACTTCCCAGATGCTCTTTCCGTGGCCCCATATGCATCTGTAAAAGGATATCCGATCCTTCTAACAGCGGCTGACGCCGTTTCTTCCTATACGAGTCAAGCCCTTACCGGAGTGGACAGCACGATCGTTGTCGGTGGAGCGGGCGTCATCAGCGATGGTGTCATGAAAAAGGTAAAAGGCGAGCAGAGAGTAAGCGGAGTGGATCGTTATGAAACCTCCCTTGAAATTGCGAAGAAGCTGCCGCTTGCCAACCCGGATGAGAAAGCACTTCTTGCGAGCGGGAAGAACTACCCGGATGCATTATCGGGATCTGTACTCGCAGCAAAGCAAAAGGCACCACTTCTTCTATCCAACCCGGAAGAGCTGCCTACAAGTGTCAACAATTTCATCGCTGCTAAAGAATTTAAAGAGTTCTTCCTGCTCGGAGGACCAAGTGCCATGAATGTGGAAGACGAGCTTGGAGATCTTTATAAAAAGTTGTATTATTAATATAGAAAACTAAGACTCTATCGATCAAAGGTAGAGTCTTTTTTTGATAGGATTATTAAACAGAGATTACATTTATGTAAGATTCTATTTTTTTAATCTATTTCATGATAAAATTATTCTTCGTATTGATCTTCGATTTGAAAGGTGAAAAACATACATGAATACTCGAAATGACTATAGACAGCGGATGAGAAGAAGGAAGAGATTCTTCCGGATTTTTCTTGCACTTTCTTTCTTGGGATTAAGCATTGGAACGGCGTACTTTCTCTACCAGTATCAAACTGGAAAAATGAATGCCGGTAAAACCCAGGCGGCATCTGAAGAAATTCCTGAATTCAATGGTAAAAAAGATGAGCACGGAAAAGTGAATATTCTACTTCTCGGATCCGATACAAGGGGAGAGGAAAAATCCCGTACGGATACGATCATGATTGCCCAATACGATCCCGAAAAAGGTGAGGCCAGATTGGTTTCATTAATGAGAGATATGTATGTGGATGTTCCGGAATACGGAAAGTATAAATTGAATACTTCCTATTTTCTCGGTGGACCTGAACTCCTTCGTCAAACGTTAAAAGAGAACTTTGATATAGATGTCCAATATTATGCGTTAATGGACTTTAAAGGATTCCAGAAGGTTGTGGACGCACTGGCACCAGATGGAATTGAAATGAATGTAGAAAAAGAAATGTCCACAAACATTAATGTGACACTGGAACCCGGCTTGCAAAAATTGAACGGTAAGGAATTATTGGGCTATGCCCGTTTCCGCCATGACGCAGAGGGAGACTTCGGCCGCGTCAAGCGCCAGCAGGAAGTCATCAATGCCCTGAAAGACGAAATGCTGTCATTAAACGGAGTATCCAAGATCCCTAAACTGATGGGGACAGTCTCACCCTACATCGAAACGAATATCGGGTCCATGGACCGCATCAGTCTTGCAAAAGAATTTGTCCTGAATCCGGTCGATAAGATCGAAACCATGAGATTACCCATCGACAATTCGTTCGAAAATGCCCGATATGAAGGCGCGGGTGCCGTGTTAGACGTAGACCTCGATGCGAATACCGAAGCGTTAAAAGACTTTTTGAATGGTGAAGAACCTAAGTCATATGCGGAATATGTAGAGGAAGAAACGTTGAGTGACGATGCCGTGGTCGAGGATTCGACTGGTGTTGAGGATACCGGCAGTTATGATGAAACAGAGGACGCAGGTGTCTATGAGGAATCGTCTGAAATCGAGGATTCAAGTAGTTATGAGGAATAGAATGATAGATCGAACCCATGGAGTGAAGTGATGCTCTGTGGGTTTTTTGTTGTTGTGAAATGGCTGGGTTGGAGCTTGGTGCGGGTATCGGTAAAGGAAATTCGACACGGAGGATCAATTAATGGAAATGCGGATCGAATAATCATATCGAGGATTGAAAAAACCAAAACCGGTTCAATTATCATGAATCGGGATCAATCCCCTCCCTATCAGGATCGATTCCCCCGCGACGACCACTCCTCATCCTATATTCAACCCCTGGATCGGCCAGCTAGCCACTTAAATGGCACATTCTCAGCTGAAAAAGGATAATCTTAAAGAGAAACCCTTCCAAAAGTGAAGAAATATTATCAAACGTTCACCGATTGAAAGAAGAATCTGAAGTGCGGAAGTTACGCTTTTTCAGCTACTGTTTGTCTGCCTGTTGGCGGGGGAGTGAGCTTGAGCCGGATGGGTATAAAGTGTACCAATTTAAAGAAAATTCGACACGGAGGATCAATTAATGGAAATGCGGATCGAATAATCATATCGAGGATTGAAAAAACCAAAACCGGTTCAATTATCATGAATCGGGATCAATCCCCTCCCTATCAGGATCGATTCCCCCGCGACGACCACTCCTCATCCTATATTCAACCCCTGGATCGGCCAGCATGCCAATCAAATGGCACATTCCCAGCTAAAAAAGGACAATCTTAAGCCAAAAACATTCCAGGAGTGAATGAAAACTGCAAAAACGGTCGCTATTCTATAGATGGTCTGCCTGTTGGCGGGGTCTCTAGCTTTAAATTGCTTTGATATCCGTGTACCAGGTACAACAGCCCCGAAGTGTACCAAGTACAACAACCCCGAAATGTACCAGGTACAATAACCCCGAAATGTACCAGGTACAAACAACCCCCAATTGGACCAGGTACAAAAACAAACCACCCAATCCACCTCCCCAATACCAAACACCAAACCCAAAAATAAAAAAATCCCCCCAATCACTGAGGAGATTTCTTCAATCGTCGCATCACAAGCTGACGTATTCCATTAATATTCAGAGCCAATACTACAGACCCATAAGCAATAATTCCGACTGCAATTTGTACACTAAATCCGAAGATGCCGTCAATGGCAAGGGCCGGCCATACAAGAAGCGCCATGACACCGGTCGCGATAAAGATCTTTCCGACTTCTTTGAACGGGAAGGTGAGCGGGAAAATCTTCTTGCCGATTAAGGCACTCATCAGAACCGATACGACATAGGAAATGATGGTTGCGTAAGCCGATCCGAATATTCCGTACTCCGGGATTAGGAGTAAGTTCAGGATCACATTCAGTATAGCAGCGACCAGCACAGGCCAGATCTGAAGCTTCGTATTTTTCCCGAGCTGGAAGGCCAGATCGAAATAATACATTTTAAAGCCTTGGATAAAGATCGCGAGGGCAATCAGTGAAAAGATCGTCGCTGCCTTCCCTTGATAGGATTCCCCCAGGAAGATCCCAGTAAAGGAGTCGCTTAACAAGATCATTCCCGTTGTCGCCGGTACCGATACAAGTAATAGCAGGGACGTGTTTTCATTCAATTGTTTCTGGCATTCTTTGATCCCGCCTGTTTCAAGTGCTTTGACCACTAATGGATAAGCGGCCAGATTGATGATCATCATCAGGAGAAACAGGATTTGTTTGGCCAGGTCGTATGAAACGGCATAGATCCCGACAGATGCCTTGTCCATTAACCAGCCAATCAAGTAACGGTCCGTATTCAGGATGATGGCTTCCATTGAAAGGGCCGCAATGAACGGAATGGAATACTTCACGACTTCTTTTATCATGTCACGATCGATCAACTTCATATTGATCAAATGCAGATACTTCGGAATAAAGAAGACGATGGATAAGAAGATTCCGATGATCAACCCAAGGATGATTCCTTCTGCACCGAATCCGAAGAATTTAATCAGGACAACAGCTACGATAAGGGACAATACCACTTTTAAGGCTGTCACTACACCAAAAAGTTTAGACGAAAGCTCAGAACGTAAGTATTCAGTGAACAGGTCGAACATACTTTGCATGGTGAGTAATCCAATACCCAGGAACCATAAGAGAGCCATCGAATGGAAAGGAGTATAGACAATGAAAGCTCCGGTACCCAGGAAGACCGTCAAGATCGTCATGGATATAAAGGTTGCCGTGATGGAGCTGATGAACATGGCTTTCTGGTTGCCTTCGTATTTAGGATTGTAGCGAAGCAGTCCCAGTCGGAGCCAGTGGAATAAGGTTGTATTCACAAAGGTGACCGCCGCAATGACCAGGGCGTATTCACCGTATTCACTTGGCGATAAAAGGCGTGTATATAAGGCGATCGCAACAAAATTGATGATCCCCGGGACACCTTTTGATAGAAAATAAATGAACGTATGTTTAAACATGAAAATACCTCTCTGTTGATCCATTTTATTAACAAAATTTATATAGTTTTTACAAATAAATTCAATTTAACCGCTTTTTATATTATGATAAGAAGTATCAAATCAATTAGTATATTATATCACAAACGATATTGTTGAATATATTTCTTTTGTCAGGCTGTTCATAACAAGTATGTTAACCGGCATAGCAGCAAGTCAGTAGTAAAAAAGAGAGTGTGGTACCCGAGTTATGAAAGTTTTATTATTAGCACCAGCGAATAATGTACATACGAAGAAATGGCTTGATTACTATAATTCGATTGGTATCGAGGTCATGAATATTAGCTTAGAGAACCACAAAGACTCTACTGAACACATCCCTTGGGAGAATGTAAGCAGAGTCTATTTAAATCTGAAATTGAATCACAAGATTTCTTATTTATTTACGGTTTCCAGATTGAAGAAAATCATTCGAAACTATAAACCTGATCTGATCCATTCCCATTATGCTTCGAGCTACGGGCTGATCGGGGCGCTGACAGGATTCAGTCCTTACATTCTATCGGTATGGGGATCGGATATCTACGACTTCCCTAAGCGGAATGTGATGAATCGGATCATCCTCCAATACGCATTAAAGAGGGCAGATTATATTTGTTCGACCAGTCCTGCACTGGAACAGGAAACAAAAAAATATATAGATGAAAATAAGCCATTGGCCATCACCCCATTCGGTGTGGATACGACACAATTCAAACCGAACCTGACGGAAAAGGTCGAAGGTCAATTCAGAATCGGGATTGCTAAAGGGATGGAGCCGAAGTATGGGATAGAGTATCTCCTGAAGGGATTTAAACTATTTCTGGATACCCTGGGACCTGAGCGCCAGTACGTTCGCCTGCAACTGGCAGGGGACGGACCTTATATGACGAAATATATGAAACTGACAGAAGACCTGGGCATTAATGAGAATGTAGATTTTTTAGGAAGAATCGCTCATGAGGATGTTCCTGATTTTATCTCGTCTCTTCATATATTTGTCATTTCTTCCTTGATTGAAAGCTTCGGGGTTTCAGCTGTAGAGGCCCAGGCTTGTGGTGTACCGGTTGTGGCAACCAATGTCGGCGGTCTGCCGGAAGTCGTGCTGGACGGGGAAACAGGCTATCTGATCCCATCTAAAGATCCGGCAGCACTGGCCGACAAACTACTATATCTCTATAAGGATTCCTTAGAACGAGAGAAGTTGGGGAGAAACGGCAGGGACCACGTCATCAATCATTACGATTGGGAAGAGAATTCTAAGAGAATGATTGATCTTTATAATAAAATAGTAAAAGGTGAGAGATAAACGTCGCTATTTTCAAGAAGCTGCGTTTTTCCAAACCTATAAATATCAAAGACACTCAAAGATCCTGTTAAAGGAGAATGGAGTGTCTTTTTTTATAATTATGTAAAAGTTTACGAAAACATGTCAAAAGTATGTCAACTGTTGTCGATATTAATGGTAGAATAAAGGAAAATTTTAATATAATGGAGGAGAATGCAGAATAATGAAGAAAAAGATTGCGATGCTTGTTGTGACAATGGCTATGTTTCTAGTCATACCGATTCTGGCATCGGCTGAGAAGAATGTAGTCATTGACCCAGGTCACGGAGGTTGGGATTCAGGTACAACAGGATATTCTGGGAGTTCAACTGGTTTTTATGAAAAGCATGCCAATCTGGCAATCTCTGAAAAATTACGGGATAAGCTAAAAGCAGCGGGATTCAACGTGTATATGACTCATAATGATGGTACAAAGTATTTGAGTCTTCAAGAACGTACAGATCTAGCGAATGCATTTGCCAAAGGAAAGAATGATCAAACAGTATTTGTCTCGGTCCATCACAATGCGGCACCTACAAACCCGTATGTACGAGGATTCGAATCGTATCACTATGATAATAAATATGCCTGGGAAGCGGAATATCCGCCGGATCCCATTCAGGTAGCGTATGGAAGTGAATCCAAGAGATTAGCAGAAACGATTCACCCGAGTACGGTGAATGCCATCGGCCTGACAGACAAAGGTATGAGAAATGATCAGGCGTTTTATGTGATCCGTAACACGCAAATGCCATCACTCTTATTGGAGATGGGGTATATGTCGAATCCGACAGAAGAAGCCCTGATCAAAACATGGACATTCCAAAATAATGCCGCAGAGGGTATCAAGAACGGAATCGTTTCCTATTTCAAAGTGTTTGAAGTGTATAACGCAGAGAATAAGAGACTTAAAGTCTATAAGACGAAAGAGGAAGCCATTCAATATTCCAAGTCTCAATCCAATACATATGTATTCGATAAATACCAGCAGAAAAAAGTGTACGAGAATCTGAATGAATACAGTGTCTATCAAAAAGGGAATGACAAGCTTAAAACATACCCGATCAAGGAAGACGCGATCCAATATGCAGGAACTCTGACGAATACCAGAGTAGTGGATGAACACACTGAAAAAATCCTTTGGTCTAATTATTTACCCAAAAAATACAGTGTTCAAACAGAAGCAGGAAAAAGTTTATGGTCGTATTACGATGTCAAGAGTGCAATCGATTACGCTAAATGGAAGGCAACACCATTAAAAGTGGTTGATATTGATTCCAAAGGAGTCATTTGGTCGAGTATCGATGGAGTTAAGATCAATCGTTACATTAACGATACAAACCTGATCGGCCTCGATCGAATGGAAACGGCGATCAAGGTTTCTAAAGACCTTTATCCTAGCGGTTTCTCAAGCTCCAAAGCGAAAAAAGCCGTCGTACTCGCAACGGCATATGACTTCGCAGACGCACTTTCAGTCGGGCCTCTGGCAGCTCAACTGGATAACGCTCCTATTCTATTAACCAGTAAGGACCAGCTTCCTTCAGAAGTAGAAAATGAGCTTGCGAGATTGAACGCGAAAGAAGTATACGTGATCGGTGGTAAAGGAGCCGTTTCAACTGCGGTTCAAGATCGATTGGCGAAGCTTGGACTGACCGTTACTAGAGTCGGTGGAGCTGACCGCTATGCTACGAATCTTCTTATTAATAAAAAGCTGACGAATGTAAAAGGCGTGTTCGTGGCATCAGGCAAAAATTACGCCGACGCCCTTGGAGCAGCACCGATTGCTTCAGCCAATCAATGGGCGATTGTGCTGACAGGTAAAGATAGCATCAATTCTAGCGCTCTATCGTATGTAAAAGGAAAGCAAGTGAAGGTCCTCGGTGGGGGAAGTGCCATTTCATCAACGGTTGAACAATCGATCAAACGCTATTCAACCAATGTGGAAAGACTCTCCGGAGCGGACCGTTATAAAACACTTGCAAAAGTACTGACAGAATTTAAATCAGTGATGGGCTCGGACAAATTCATCGTTTCCACGGGAACGAATTACCCGGATGCTTTAACCGCATCAGCCCTATCTGTTAAAACAAAGGCGCCAATCGTATTGGTAGGCGGCACATTAGATGGTCACTTAGAAGATTTCATTCTCGAGTATCAGCCTGCCGGTGGCGTAAAAGAAGTCATTAAAGTTGGCGGGAAAGTTGATGACGCCATCATTGCAAAAATGAAGAATGTCTTGTATTAAGGAGGACAACCCGTGTTGAACAGTCGTAAAAATATCTTTCTAGTCTCTCTGCTCATCTTGTCTATGACTGTCTTTACTGCATGTAATGCTTCCTCTCCAAGTGAGAAAACAACGAAGGAAGAACCGGATACAGCCGAAAGCGAAACGTCCAATGAAGATACTTCTGTAAATGAAGAGTCGGATAACCAGGAAGAAGTAGAGGAAGTGGAAGCAGAGGAGCCGTCCGAAGGCTCTGAAGAAGTAACATCCGAAGAAGACACATCTGAAGAAAATAATGAAACGACGGAAAAAGAAAAAGAAGAAGTGAACCTGTTACTCCAACAGCTGAAGCCTGAAAAAAACATGGTTAAAACGTTTGAAAACAAGGATTTCAGCTTGACGGAAACGGTAGTCGATCACAATGAAACGCATGTTCAGCGTGTATTCAAAGTGGGAGAGATGGTCACTCTTCAAATCCTTAAATGGGATCAGGATGCCATTCAAGTCGTGTATGAAGAAAGTAATCCGAAGAACGTGAAAGAAAGCATTTTGGACAGCTTTTCTCCGGATAAAGAAGCAAAACCACTGGCCGACATCAAGCATAAAGGAAAAGGTGACACAACCCGATGGGAAATCATCAGTGAAGATGAAACGGTCGAAGTTCCTTACGACACGTACGAAAATGTCGTCGCGGTTCGAAGCACGGTGAAGAATGGAAAGGTGAATACCATCAATACCATGTACTATGCTCCCGGGATCGGCATGATCAAAGAAGTATATGAAGAAACCGGGGATAACGGATATAAAATCGAATCCGTTTTGACAAAAGTAGAAGAGCTATAAAATCCTGAAGGTGTTCCGTTTTGGAACGCCTTCATCAATACATACTGCAAGGAGGAAAAACATTGAAGAAGAAGTTACTATCTATGCTGGTTCTTTCCACAATGGTTACGGGAATGATGGCAGCACCGATTGATACAAGTGCAGCGGGTGAGCCTATTTCTGTAAAACTTCAAAATTATATCGGAAGTAAGAGTTCACTTCCTTTTACGACAAACGGTGATTACCAAGTGAAGGGAACGTCGATCTTCATCCAGCCGGGTGCATCCTACACCATGAAGGTGGAATCAGGGAAACTATCTCTATATAAAGGTTCCACACTCGTGAAGAAGTTCGATGGGAACGCTACGATCATCCCGACGATTACAGAAGCGATGGATCGTTCCATGACAATCAAAGGAAATGTTGACAAGCAATATTTAGGAGAAGTCGAGTTTACCGTTGAATCCAGTAAATATGTGAGACCTGTGAACAATATCAATCTCGAAGACTACTTAAAAGGCGTGGTCCCTGCTGAAATGCCTGCTTCCTGGGGCGATAACGGCGGACTGGATGCTTTGAAGGCTCAAGCTGTCGCAGCCAGAACCTTTGTATTGAAAAAAGGGAACTGGACGATTTATGATGGCCAAAGTGATCAAGTCTATAAAGGGTACGATTGGAACCCTCATACTACGCAAGCGGTCAATGAAACTCAAGGTGAAGTTCTGAAAAAAGGCGACAGCTATGCGGAAGCATTTTATTCTTCATCAAATGGGGGAAGAGTATTCTCGAATCAAAATGTTTGGGGATCCCCATTAGTTCCTTACTTGGAGACGAAGCCGGACATCTATGATGCGAAAATCTCACCACACGGAAATTGGGCAGTCCCACTCTCCAAATCTCAATTCGATGATAGCAAGCTGGATCTAAAGAAACCGGAATTCTGGTGGTCGGACGTGAAGGAACAAGATCAAACGGTCATTTCGAACATGAAATCATGGTTGAAAAATAAAAACCATATTGATGATAAAAGTGAAATTAAAATCGTCGATATAAAGGATGTCTCTTTTGATATCCCGGATTCATCTTTCACTTCAACAGATGTGTTGAAAGGAACCGTATCGTTCACTTATTTTGAGAAAAAAGATAGTGGATTTGTGAAAAATGAAGACGAAACCATCAAACTGCAAACCAAAACGATTAACGATCGCTCTTATAACATTCGCTTTATGCTGGGGACATCAATCATGAAGAGTCCTTATGTGAAGAGTCTTGGCGAGACGGATGAGCGATTTACAATCAACGGCGGCGGTTTCGGCCACGGAATCGGGATGAGCCAATACGGTGCTTACCAGATGTCGAAAGACGGAAACAACTTCAGAACGATCCTTGGCTACTACTATCCAACAACAAGCGTGAATAGAGAATTGGACTTAAACGACTATTCTCATGAGCTTGAAGGGATCGACCGCTATGAAACAAGCGTCAGTGTATCAGAGTATGGCTGGGAAAATAAATCGAAGGCAGTAGTCATCGGCCGCGGCGATTTATCGATCGATGCGTTAACAGGAAGTGTACTGGCGAAGAAAATGGATTCACCGTTATTATTAACCACATCCAATTCACTCCCAGAAACAGTACTGGCTGAAATCAAGCGACTTCAGCCTGAAAAAGTCTACTTACTTGGTGGTACGAATGCCATCAGCGGCAATGTAGAGAGTCAGCTGAAAGGCTTATCTGATGTTACCCGCATCAGCGGAAAAGAGCGTTACGAGACGGCAGTGAAGGTGGCAGACGAAATCAACAACAATGATGAAATCTTTGTTGTGACAAAAGACGAGAAATCCCCAGATGCCCTGTCGATTGCTTCATATGCGAGCATGATGCAAATCCCGATTCTGTATACGACAAAGGATTCCCTTCATGAGAGCGTTGAAGCATACATGAAAGAGAATAGTATTAATAAAGTAACGATCATTGGTGGTCAGTCTGCTGTTTCTTCAGGAGTAGAACGCCAATTAATGAATCTTGCTTCAGACGTGTCAAGGGTATACGGGGATGACCGTTACCAAACAAGTCTGACGATTGCAGAGAAATACAGCAGTGAGTTTGAAGAAAAGACATTATTCTTCGCACGGGGAGACATTTTCATCGATGCCCTGCCTGCGTCTTCATTGGCAGCAGCGATGAAATCCCCATTAATCCTGACGCGTAAGGATGCCTTACCGGATAATGTGGCAACATGGCTGGATGAGCGTACGGTCCTGGCCGATACGTACTTCTTAGGCGGTAAAGGGGCCATTTCAGCATCTGTTCGTCAAGATATCCAACAGGCTTTAGCAAATTAATATGAATCATGAAGCTGCCATTCTTAGGGATGGCAGTTTTTTTATGGACAAACTTCCGATCTTCGGGTTGTGACGATGGATTGATCTTATTTTTTCACTTCTGGAAGGTTTTTGGCATCAGATAGTCTCTTTATAGCTGGGAGGGTGGTTTTAGACTGGATTGAAAGCCGATTCGAGTGGTGAATCGATGACTTGAAGCGGTCTTCGCGGGATAATTAATCCTCGGGTCGAATTTTCTTTAAATGCACACTCAATTTGCCCATCCAATACAAGCTCCCACCCCCGCCAACAGGCAGTTAACGAGTAGCTGAAAAAGCGTAACTTTCCCTCATATAGATCAATCTTCCAAAATTATGACTATAAAACATGTTTGTAACACATATTTAACATAACGGAATCATAGAGAATCTGCGTCATTTTTCAGTATTGACAGGGGTGACAAAGCGTATAGGGGCAGGGAACAAAGCATTTTCAAATGGTTGGTTTTCATGTATAATTTTTTATTGTTGTTTGATTATCAAGACTTAACAGGGTGCGTCCCTTTTTACATAGGAAACAAGGAATTCGAAAGAGACGATGGTCCTCATAGGAAAGGAGTTTGTAATGAAAAGACAGTTTGCCGTTCTACTAATTTTGATCACTTTATTCTTAAGCGGCTGCGGTGATCAGCCATTGAAATTCAGAAACCTTCTGGAAGCTGATCAATACATTCGCAATAATATTGAAAACACGGATTGGGATACCTTTAAATATATGCTGAGTCCTGACAACACAGTGACAGAAACGGACTTCAACTATCTTAAAGAGAAACTGACATCTCAGCGTAAAAGTTATTTTCATACCGAAGCTGTCAATAAATTCTATCGTTTTAATAAAGAAAATGAATTGGTTTATATGACGGAATGGGAGAAGAAGGACGGAATTCTTCTACTGAAAGATATAGACTATATTCAATAAGGCTCTTATGAAACAAATAAGCCTTCCATAAACTATAAAGACAATGAGGAGTTTAGTATGAATTTTTCCACACTCATGAACAAGTATGAGCCGAGGGTGAAACAGATCATCTTGATATTAGTGGCCGGATATTTGTTCTTCGCCCAGTTCTCTACTCAAGCTAAATACATCAAGCTTCTCCCCGTACCCGTTCCTGCGGTGCTGACATTGGGAGTTGGCTCATTATTATTCCTGTATTACGTACTCAATCGAAAACGTTTAACGCAAACCTCAGAGTTTGATAAATACTTGAAACGCTTCCTGATTCTTTTCCTTATCTCATTGGCACTGGCTATTCTTTCTGCTTTTTATACGGCTACGGTATTGAATAGCGTAGAGTATATGAGCTACTTGAAAAGCTCGATGATCACGCGACTTGCCTATTATCTCAGCTTTTTCATGTTTGTGTACTTCGGCTACCGTTTGCTTGTGAATGAGCCAAAGGATAATGCAAGCATCATCAAAGTCTACCCGTTGTCGATATTGTTATTAGTGGCTGTAGCCTTTTGGCAGCTTGCCTATTTCATGTTCAACATTCCATTCCTTAATCTAAACACCCGTTCCTTTGTTCATAGTGTGGAAGGAGTGACACTGTTCGATTTTCGGATCACTTCATTCACCAATGAACCAAGCTATATGGGACCGTTCTTGATTGATTTGATTATCCTGGCATTCCTGTTTGTAAAACGGAAATGGGTGTATGCGGTCGCCGTACTTATTCCGACGCTATTCATCCTGGCCTTTACATTTTCCGTGAGCGCCTATTTCAATCTGGTACTGGTGATCGGCTTCTTAATGGTTTACTTAATGTTCCATCCAAAATTCCCGAAGAAAATCCTGTGGATGATTCCGTTGGTTGGGATCATCGGGATTGCAGGTCTTTATTTGGTGAATCCGGATCTACTGGCCAAATTCTTCTCTCCGATTTGGGGAAGAAGAGATAACCTTTTCGATCCGACACAATCAAGCCGGATTTATATGTACGTCATGCCATTCCAGTGGCTGTTCGATCATTCCATCATATCGGGACTATTTGGATATGGACCGGGAGCTTATGAGTTCCTGGCGGGGACCAAGATTGTACCTCATACCCAGATGAGCCTGGCCATCTCGGCAAACAATATGTTTATCGATGTGCTATTTGAGCAAGGTGTCATCGGACTCCTTCTTTTACTGACAGGATTAATTTCCATCGCCGTATTCCTATTGAAGAACGGCATGAAGAACATGTACTACTTCATTGCATTAGTCGAGTACTTTCACCTGATGGTCACATCCTTATACAGAGCGGATTATGTCACACCACGATTCTGGGCAGTTCTATTAGTTATCGCCGTGCTAGTGAAAATCGGTGAAATGAAACACAAAGATAAGCTAAATGTAACGGAGTGATACAGTTGAGTTCATACAAAATCTTTCTTTCATATCTGATCTTTGTGGTTCTTTTGTTTGGCATTATTGTTGGCGTGAAAACAAAAGAGGTGCAAAAAAGTGAATATAAATCGGTCGGAAACGAATATTCACTCCTGAATTTCGGCTTAGGAGAAAGGTATCAGGAAGTATTTAAGGTCATGAAAGATCCCGAATCCAAGGATAAAGTACTGGATGATTCAGAACAGAAGCTTCGCGTTCACTTCACTGGCGGAGAAGCAGACTACCTGATCACATCCAATAAAAAGTTCAAGATTTCTGACACGATCAATGTAGGAGATAACCTCCAAAAGGTCATTGACAACAACTTAGAGCTGGACATGTTTGAATACAAAGCAGATGAAAATGCGACCACATCGTATGTGTATATGATCATCAAGAAACAGAGCGTTGTGTTCGAAGTAGAAGAGGGCAAGATTACAAAAATATTACTGGCTCAAGAAGAAATTCCGATTGTCGAATTAATAAGTGCATTAAATGAAGAGCTGGCAACGGAAGAGTTCCTGGAGCTAACGGACGAAGAGCTTCTCGAAAAGTCCGGTACGCTGAGCTTCCGGATCGATTACGAGAAGAACAACAGAAAAGTCCTATCCGATGAATTCCTGCAATACGTGGACGCAGGCCTCTTACCAGAAACGCCTCTTCCAATCGGATATTCGGAAAAGAATCTGTTCCGTAAATATGGAGATCCTGTTTACATCTTTGAAGGGCAAGGCGAAGTTGAATTCTACTACTACTACAAAGAGTTCAACTCCTTTGTTGGATTAAACGAAGATAAGCGACTTGTGGAAATCAAGTTCCCGGTAAACATTCCCGCAGCGGAATTCGAAAAGATCCATGGCGATCTCGAAAATGAGCTCGATCTCGAACAAAATGAGCTGAAATTAACAAAAGAAAATGACATGATTACAGAAGTCATTTTAAAAGAGAAGTGATTACTTGAGGTGCACCCATTGGAGATGGGTGCACCTTTTTTATTCTGCATTGGGCACATGATGTGCAAACGATATCTGTAGATGGAGACGGTACGGTTGGTACCTGCGGGATAAAGAAAATTCGACACGGAGGATCAATTCATTGAAATGAGGATCAATAAATCAATTTCAGGATTGAAAAAGCCAATCGAGGATTAATGATCGATGATCAGGATCAATTTCCTCCAAAACAGGACCGAATTATCCTGCGAAGGTAACCCAACTCCACAGATTACATCCTCAAATCGGCCTGCAACCTACCCAAACAGCACATTCCCACCCAAATATGGACAATCTAAAAGAAATCCCCATCCAAAACAAACAGAAATCGATTCCCTATAAACCAAAACCGCCATCAGTTCACAATTTAAATCTACGACATACCAAAAAAACGGCAAGCGCCCACAACCGGGCACCTGCCGCAACTCGAATCATAACGATCAAACACTACTTCTTCTCATACCTGAAAATCTCTCTAAACGCTTTACCGTAATAGCTGAATGGCTCATCTAAATGACGATACTTTTTCAACGTAAAAAGGGTCAATAGAACCACCGCTGTAGGGGTATTGTACATCCTCTTAAACAAAGGACCTTTTCCGATAAACGATTTTTCATATAAACGGGTCTGCATCTCAGGCTTCTCATGATTCACGACAACCTTCGGATAATAGCTGATGGACTTATGGTTTCTGGCTAAATCGAATAAGAAGACATTCTCTTCACCAGATGGATAAATCGCACCCAAGCCGAACTTCTCGTCGAATCGAATCAGGGAGGGCTCGATATTCGCCGTTTGAATAAAGATTTCAATAGAAGACTTCTTCAACAGCTTACCGGTTGTAACCTGTTTCTGCTCTTCTTCGTCATATTCTTTATAGTAAACGCCCTTGATCGGATCATAGATTTGGAAGCATGCGACATCGGTCTCGAGATTCTCGTTGAAATAATCCACAACAAGCTGGAACGAGTCGTCATTATACCAGCAGTCGTCATCCGAAAACGTCAGAATGCTGCCACTCGCATGCTCAATACCAACGTTCCGGGCAAGTGACAACCCTTTGCGGTCAATTTCAATATGATTGTATTTAAAGTTAACATCTTTTAAAACGGATGTAATATAATTGTGATTGTCTTGTGATACAATAATGACTTCGAAGTCTTTGTATGATTGATTATTAAGACTTTCAAACAATCGTTTCAATTCCTCTGGCTTCGTTCCAAGAGTTGGTACGATTACACTAATCATTTTCTTCATCCTCACATCTGAAATTACTCGCTATATTATAGCACAATAAACCTGTGAGATTAAGAAATCAACAACATATGGTATAATACTCGTGAAAATTAATGATTTTGGCTCATCGATTGAAACGAACGTTTCAATCGCTTTCAGCGCAGCTGAAAGTACGCCCTGTGGAAACAAAACGAAAGAGCAAAGAAATTTGCTCAGGCGTTTTGTCTCCACAGGGCGTAAATGAGCCAAAATCTGCAGACACTATTAAAAAGACTTCGAATCAGTAGAATAAGAACAAATGATTTACACAAAACTAAGAGGTGAGTTCTTTGAGAGTAAAAAAAGCGATTATCCCGGCTGCGGGTTTAGGTACGAGATTCTTACCAGCAACAAAGGCACAGCCGAAAGAAATGTTACCAATTGTAGATAAACCTACAATCCAATATATTATCGAAGAAGCGGTGAATTCCGGGATAGAGGATATCCTGATCGTCACAGGCCGTGGAAAACGTGCCATCGAAGACCATTTTGACAAGTCTTTAGAGCTTGAAGAAATGCTTGCAATGAAAGAAAAATATGATGAGCTCGAGCAAATCAAACAAATCTCTCATCTGGCGGACATTCACTACATTCGTCAAAAAGAGCCTAAAGGACTCGGACATGCCATCTGGTGTGCAAGAAAATTCATCGGGAACGATCCTTTCGCAGTCCTTCTTGGAGACGACATCGTCATCTCTGAGAAACCTTGTCTTAAACAACTGATCGATGAATTCGAAGAGAAAGAATCAAGCATCATCGGCGTACAGGAAGTTCCTGACGAGGACGTATCCAAATATGGTGTCATCGACGTGGAAGACCCTGCGAACGATGGTCCACTTTTCAAAGTCAAAGGACTGGTAGAAAAGCCGAAATTAGAGGATGCTCCTTCCAACATGGCTATCATGGGGCGCTATGTTCTAACTCCGGATGTCCTTGATATTCTAGGAAACCTTGAGCCTGGTCAAGGAAATGAAATTCAATTGACAGACGCTCTTCAAGAATTAAATACGAAGCAAAATGTTTACGGATATTCTTTTAATGGTAAAAGATATGATATTGGAAACAAATACGGCTTTGTTCAAGCAACAGTAGAGTTTGCTTTAATGAGAGATGACCTTAAAGGTCCATTGAAAAGCTGGTTAAAAGACATCATTTCAGAATGAACAAGGAGAAATTAAGATGAACATTTGTGTAATTGGTACAGGTTATGTAGGACTTGTTTCAGGCGTATGCTTCAGTGACGCCGGAAACAAAGTGACATGCCTGGATATAGACGCTCAAAAAGTAGAGAACCTGAAAAATGGGATCATCCCTATTTACGAGCCGGGCTTAACCGAATTAGTAGAAAAGAACATCAGCGAAGGCCGCTTATCCTTCACAACGGATTATGCTGAAGGGATGAAGGATGCAGATCTTGTCATCATTGCGGTTGGAACTCCTCCAAAAGAGAATGGTGAGGCGAACCTGCAATATATTGAAGCGGCTGCCCGCTCGATTGCAGAGCACCTTCATGACTATAAAGTGATCGTGACGAAGAGTACGGTTCCAGTGGGAACAGGTGCCATGATCAAAGGTGTCATCAAAGAAGTAGTCGGCCATGAAGAATTCGATGTGGCATCAAACCCTGAATTCCTTCGTGAAGGGTCGGCCATTTATGATACAGTGAATATGGAAAGAGCAGTCATCGGTGTGGAATCAGAGAAAGCAGAGGCGATCCTGAAGGAATTACATGCTCCTTTTACCAAAAATATCGTCGTGACAAACATCGAAACATCTGAAATGATCAAATATGCGTCCAATGCGTTCCTTGCAACGAAAATCAGCTTCATCAATGAAGTGGCGAACGTGTGTGAACTTGTTGGGGCGGACGTGACGAAGGTAGCAGAAGGAATGGGATATGACCCGCGTATCGGCCCTCAATTCCTGAACGCTGGAATCGGCTACGGAGGTTCTTGTTTCCCTAAAGATACAAGTGCCCTTGTCAAGATTGCCGATCAAGTGGGCTACGACTTCAAAATCGTCAAAGACGTTGAAGCGGTGAATGGTCTTCAGCGCTTTAAGGTTGTAAACAAGCTGGTAGAAGCCTTTGATGGCGACCTGACAAACAAGAAAATTGCTGTCCTTGGTCTTGCATTTAAGCCGAATACAGATGATATGAGGGACGCACCTTCTGTTGATGTCATTCCTAAACTGCAAGAACTGGGAGCGGACATCACCGCCTATGATCGCATTGCAGAGAAAAACGCTAAAGCGCTCATTCCAAATCTTCGTACTGGACAAGACCTGTATGAAGTCATCCAGAACTCGGATGCCATCCTGATTCTGACAGAGTGGGATGAAGTAAGAGAGCTGGATTTAGAAAAAGTAGCTACACTAGTAAACAGCAAAGTCATCGTTGATGGACGTAATATCTTTGATCCTGCTCATATGGAAGAGAACGGATTCTATTATGCGTCAATCGGAAGAAAAACGGTCAAAGCATAACATGATAGGTGGATCCTTCATCAGGGTCCACCTTCAATTGGTAATAAGGATAGATGAGAGGAAGTCATGATATGATACTGGAAATAATCTTTTGGCTGCTGATCCTCCTTTCGGTTTATATCTATGCCGGTTATCCGATCCTGCTGAAGCTCATATCAGGAGTTGTCAAAAAGGATCAAATCACGGATACAGGCTATGAACCAAAGGTAACGCTCTTTATCGCAGCATACAACGAAGAGAAAGTCATCGCTGAAAAAGTACAAAATTCTGTGGATCTTGATTATCCACAGGACAAGCTTGAAATCATCGTTGTGTCAGATGATTCATCCGACAGAACGAACGACATCGTCAATGAGTTCGTGGCGAAATATCCGAACGTGAAGCTGAATGTCGTAAAAGGAAGAAAAGGGAAGACAGCGGCACTGAACAAGTCCGTTCCGTTGGCAACTGGTGAAGTCCTTGTATTCTCGGATGCGAACTCGCTTTACAATAAGGATGCTGTTCATCATTTAGTGAAGCACTTTAAAGATGAAGAAATCGGTGGGGTTTGTGGTGAGCTTAGATTAACCAATCCAACAAACTCATCTATCGGAGAATCAGAGGGTGCTTACTGGAAGTATGAGAAGCTCCTGAAAATGCTCGAAACGGCAACAGGTACGACGATCGTGGCAAATGGTTCGATCTATGCGCTCCGTAAAGAATTATTCAAAGAGATGAATCCGAACGTCGGCGATGATATGCAGAACCCGCTGATCATCATCAACCAGCAAAAGCGATTCGTCTATGAACCGAATGCGATCACGATGGAAGAGACATCACCAAAATCATCAGAAGAATTTGGCCGGAAAGTCCGTATCGTAACGCGAAGCTTCACAGGGATCATGAGCTACAAGCATGTGTTGAATCCGTTCAGGAATTTCGATTTCTTCTATAAATACATGTCTCATAAATTCTTGAGATGGCTTGTTCCTTACTATATGATTGCCATTTTTATCATTAATCTTTTCTTACTGGATCAGCCATTCTATCAAGTCATGTTCGGCTTACAATTGGCATTCTACCTCCTCGCACTTTTAGGCAAAGTGACGAGCAACAAAATCACGTATATCCCTTACTACTTCTGCCTGGTAAACTATGCAGCCTTCCTTGGTACGCTGAGAGCGATCTCAGGTAAGAGACAGGCAACATGGACACCGACTAGTAGATAATGGAAACGAAACCCGGTTTGAGCCTCTCAAATCGGGTTTTTTCGCGACTTTATTTGTCGTGTCCATCCCTAATAAAGTCGATTTCTACAATAAAATGTCAAACCCTGACTTTATAAGTAAAAGGAAAAGTGTTAAAATTTTATTACAATTATGTAAACGAGGTATTAAGATTATGAATCTAGTAAACAAGCTAAAAGAGGCACTGCTTTCCATATGGCAGGACAAACTCCTGCTCATCTCTGCCGTTGGTCTTTCCATTAAAGTCGTATTATTCTATTTATTATTAGGAAAAGGCCTATTTGAAGTGAAAAGCTTATTCGTGACGCTTCCGGGCAGTATTTTGATGTTATTTTCATTTGTGTTTCTGTTTAAAACCTGGTCGAGAAAGACGGCCATCATCGGTCTAAATATTGTCGCGACCTTCCTATTGCTGTCCCAGTTATGGTATATCCGCTACTTTGGAACACCACTATCGTTCTTTGCCTTACTGCAGACGTCCAATCTTTCAGGACTCGGACCGAGCATCATGGAACTGATCAACGGGCTGGATGTCCTGTTTGTAGTGGATATCATCCTATTGCTCATCCTGACGAAAAAGAAATCCTTTTCGATTCCCAAGGTACAATGGAAAACCTTTATCATCATTTTCCTGGCAGGTTTCAGCATCCTTGCCGTGAAGCCTTTGAAGAATCACTATATCGATGGCACTCCATATGCCCAGATCTTCAAGATTTACGATCGCTATGATTACATATTGAAGTTCAATCCGCTTCAATACAGTGTGCTGGATATGTACCTGTTTTATCAAAACAATCGCTACATCGACTTGAACGAGGAAGAGGAAACCCTCGTAAAAGAATGGTTTGACAATAAAGAGGAAAATAGAGAAAAAAGGCTGTACTTAAACAATAAGTACGAAGGAGTCGGAGAAGGGAAAAACCTGCTCATCCTTCAATTTGAATCACTTGAAAACTGGGTGCTGAATAAAAAGGTGAATGGGAAAGAAGTAACCCCCAACCTGAACAAACTGTTGAAGAACAGTATCTATGCGTCCAACTTCTATCCGCAGACAAAGGGCGGACGAAGCTCTGATGCAGAGTTTGTCGTGAATACATCCCTGCTTCCGGTCATGGAGGGGAGCACATTCTTCCGCTATCCGACGAATGATTATACGACGCTTCCCGGACTGTTGAAAGAGGAAGGGTATTCAACCTATGCCTTCCACGGGGACGAGGGAACGTATTGGAACAGACGTGAAGCTTACCCGCATATCGGGATTGATGAATATCATGCCATTGAGGAGTTTCATGAAGGCGAAGAAATCGGGATGGGCTTGAGTGATGAAGAGTTTTTCCATCAATCGGTTGAATTCTTGAGTAAAAAGGAGCAGCCTTACTTTGGCTATTTGATTACGCTGACAAGTCACACGCCGTTCGTCATCCCGGAACAATTCAGAGGTCTTGAATTTGAAGCTCAATACAGCGATACATCCGCTGCTCATTACCTGCAGTCCATACACTACACGGATATGGCGGTCGGTAAGCTGATGGAAGATCTTGAAGCGAACGATATGCTCGATGACACCATGATTGCGATCTTCGGTGATCACGCCGCTTTCGAAAACAGCTACAAAGATCAAATGATGAAAGAAAATCCAAAGGTTGAAGGGATCGACGAAGAGGGCAGAGTGCCGTTCATCCTCTACAATCCTGGCATGGAACCGATGGAACTGGACAAGGCCTACGGTCAAGTCGATATCTTCCCTACGCTGGCCTATGTCATGGGCATTGAGGAAAAGAAGTATGGAGATGTGGTAATGGGAAGAAACATGCTTACATCGGATGACAGTTTTGCCGTCATCCCACTCGAGAATACGATTCGATCAGATCGTGAACTGTCCGACGATAAGAAGGAATTCGAATTGAAAGCTCAGCAAGTATCGGATCTGATCATCAGAAGCAATTATTTTGAGGAAAAAGAATAACGCTCGCACTCCTATCTCATGAGGTAGGAGTGTTTGTTTGTTCAGCGATCTTCTTCAATTCGTTTGCTCTCATCTTGATGAACGTGTGCATGTACCTTTTTAAAAAGAGTTTGTCTGCAAGCGTCCCGATTATGCCCAGTGGAGCTTCATATGAGAAAGTATCCTTCATTAGTGTGCCATTATCCTGTTGGCTAAATTCATGGATATGAGTAAAGGATGTAAAAGCACCCTTCACCATAACGTCCGTGAACGAATGGGGGGCGTCCATTTCGACAATTTGAGCCGTCAGTCGCTGTTTAACGCCAAAATGAACGGCTTCCCATGTCACGGTATCTCCAATCTCCAATAAACCGCTTGTGACGCCTCCTATGGCCCTCTCTTTCGTTTTAGAGGTCGTTTGAGTATGAATATCCACATTGCGGGCTAAGTCGAAACAAACAGAAACAGGAGCGTTTATATGCGTGATTTGACGAATGGTGGGCAAAATAGAGTCAACTCCTTGTCTTTGGTCAATCAATAAGGGGGACGGTCCTCGATGTATCGTACGCTTATCAAGAAAATTCGACACGATGGATCAATAAAATGAAGTGAGGATCAATTAATCAGATTCAGGATTAATACAGCCCAATAAGGATCAATTATCGGATATCAGGATCAATTATATCCCAAACCGGATCAATTCTCCCGCGAAGCCCATCTCAACCTACAGATCCGTCACCAGAATCGGCCTTTAGGCTGGCTTTAAACTACATTCCCAGCTAAAAAAGGACAATCTAAAGAAAATCCTTGTAATCAGCCAATTTGGAGCCATAATCGATCTCAATCAGACAAAAAGAAAACCTTGGATAATCATCCAAGGTTTTCTACTAATCTAGTATTTTCCACGCATAAACGTGAGCGTGTGCTTATCTTTCGCGTAATTTCTTCATCGTATTGATCAAAGGCTTATGCTGACCGATCAATCCAACCACTTCTGCCGTCAACTGAATGATAATCACCAGGACAGCGGAGAAGAGAATAGCTCCCCAAAGGGTTGATCGAGTGAATAGGATCGCGCATAGTCCGAAAAATGCTCCAATCGCATAAATAATCAGGACCGTCTCTTTATGAGAGAAGCCCATTGCCAGTAAGCGATGGTGTAAATGGGACTTATCAGGTGCTGAAATCTTTTGCTTATTCAGAATACGTCTGATAATCGCAAAGAACGTATCAAAAATCGGTATAGCCAGGATGATAATTGGAACAACTAAACTGAAGATCGTGACACTCTTAAACAATCCAAGGAGCGAGATGATGGAAATACAATAGCCAAGGAACAATGCTCCCGTATCACCCATAAAGATCTTCGCAGGATTAAAGTTGAAGAACAGGAATCCGATTGTCCCTCCGATCAGGATAACGGTAAGGGCAACCACCATATACTGACCATTCATAGCTGCAAGAGCCATAATGGAAGTCATGGCAATGACGGATACTCCCCCTGCAAGTCCATCCAGTCCATCGATCAGGTTAATGGCATTGGTGATCCCTACGATCCACAGAATACCGAACACATAACTGAAATTCCCTAAATATATACGCTCTGCCACGAAAGGCAAAGTAATGAAGTCAATTTTAAAGTCGGCAAACACGACGATACAAGCTGCCAGGATTTGTCCAACAAGCTTAGCTTTTGGTGACAGGGTAAAGCGATCATCAAGGATCCCTACGATCAGGATGATTCCACCCCCGAGAATGACCGGCCAAAGTGGAGCGATCAGATCATTCAAATACAGCAAGCCAGCTGATGCACCTATGACGATCGACAAGCCGCCCACACGAGGCATTAGTCCTTTGTGGACCTTTCGATGGTCTGGTTTATCGACAAAGCCAAATCGCTTGGCGAATTTGATTACGAATGGAGTCACTGCTACAGAAACAACTAAAGAAATAGCAAAAGCAATTACAAAATCGATTAGAGAGTACATTCGTTCACCTCTTTTTCTTCAATGGGCACTCCAATTGTAAGAATACCACATATTTAATGATGTGCAACATTTTTTTTAAGGGAACAATTACTAAAATGCGTAGTGGCTATTTTGTCAAAAAAAGCAGAGGCTTTCTTCATTAGACGTCGAATTTTAGTGAAAAGTTTCAAAAGTAACAAGTTAATTTATTACTACCCATTAACCAGATGAATCTAAACGTTAGGATGTCCAATTAATTTCACCATTGTAGGCGAAAAAAGGTTATTTCTCTATCCGTCTAAAGAGTCATTTTTCCGTGTTACTTCTATACAATTAGTATGAGTTTAATGATGGCTTTGTAAGAAAAAAGATTTTTCCAATGTAAAGATTTTTACGGGTTGGTTTCAACAGGTGTTTCAAGGTATTCCACATCGCCTTCTCTTATGTCAGCCTGTCCATTTGTGAGCTCCGTCATCCACTCGTTGAACGCGGACTTTTTGGCTTCCTCGACATAGACCTCGACCTCGACGGCTTCCAGGTAATGAATGTCTTTCAGTTGATAATGGGAGGACCTCACTTCGTTTTCCACTTTTCCAAGCCATGTATAATCAATCGTAGACTTCATGATGCGCATCAGCTTTCTTTCCACAATACCGGCAGCATTCAAGCCTTCTGACGTCGCACGTCCATATGCACGGATCAGTCCGCCGGCGCCAAGCTTGATCCCACCGAAATAACGGGTGACCACGACAACGGTGTCTTTAAGATCCCTCTTTTTTAATACCTCGAGCATAGGTACACCCGCAGTACCACTGGGTTCACCATCGTCATTTGCTTTCTGGATCAGATTATTTTCACCGATCATATAGGCGGAACAGTTATGATTTGCATCCGAGTGCTTTTTCTTAATGGCTGCGATGAATTCCTGTGCTTCTTCTTCTGATTCCACCCGATTGACGTAGGTGATGAACCTGGAACGTTCTATATTAATTTCATGCTCTCCGTAACCCTTGACGGTATTATAGTGATGTAGCAATACGGTTTCTCCTTTCCAATTCCATATGTATGAATAATGGCGAAATACGCGTTTAATCTCTATTTGCATCCTATATCTACTATATATAAAAGTAGAACGGATTGCACATAAATAAATATCAATTTCCAATTACCTACGGAAAAAACTGGTTCTACATGAAATAATGGTAATACAATGTAATCAAACTTTAATCTCCGACAATATATGACATGGTATAATGGACGCTGATAGTAATACTTCAGTTGTTCCAAAGCTCTTTAAAGGGAAGTCGAATGGTCTAGATAATTCCCATTCATTCTCTTCGAACCTTGAGCGAATGATCCCTTGGTAGAGGTATTACATAGGAATATGCCTAGATGAATAAAGGAGTTTTGTGATTTTGCATTGAAATGATAAGAGGTACGATTTTAAAGCGGAGTGGTAGGTCTATGGACATAACGAACGCAAGCTGAAAAATCAATTATTATTATGCAAGAATAGTTTTTCATAAAGCTTTATGCTAGGTTGACTACTATTGTGGAACAAAAGAGGGGTGTACCGTGTCACTTAAAAAAATAAACACCAAGATGTTAGATAGCATCCTGAAAAAGATGGTCGATACGGTTGACGAAAGTAAGGATGAAATCTTCCAGATTGGCGAGCAATGTCGAACTGATTATGAAGATTTGATGAAAGAATTACTGGATGTAAAAGAAATGGTCTTGAAGGTGATTGATCAAGGAGATGACCTCCAACAGAAATCCAAGTTTGCACGGCTTAGACTTTCCGAAGTAAGCAAACATTTTCAAACCTATTCAGAAGACCAGGTTAGAGAAGCGTACGAGAAAGCTCATGACCTGCAAATGAAACTATCAATGAATAGACAGCATGAAAAGCAGCTGAGAGATCGCCGCGATGAACTCGAAAGGCGATTACACACACTCGGGGACACGATCGAACGGGCAGAAAATCTTTGCTCGCAAATATCCGTCGTTCTCAATTATTTGAATAGTGACTTAAGGCAAGTGAATGAGGCACTGGAGGACGCGAAGCAGCGTCAGGATTTCGGCCTTCAAATCATCGAGGCACAAGAGGACGAGCGGAAACGCTTATCCCGTGAAATTCACGACGGACCTGCACAAATGATGGCCAACGTCTTGATGCGTTCCGATTTGATCGAACGTGTCTACCGTGAAAAAGGGACAGACGATGCCATCAAGGAAATCCGCGACCTCAAACGGATGGTCCGCTCAGCCCTATACGAGGTCCGACGCATCATTTACGACCTCAGACCAATGGCACTTGATGACCTGGGGTTGATTCCGACCCTCAAAAAATACTTGAGTACTATCGAAGAGTATAACCAGAAGACCTCCATTCAGTTTGTGAATATGGGGCTTGATATCAGACTTCCTTCAAAATTCGAAGTCGCTCTGTTCCGATTAGTACAAGAAAGTGTTCAAAACGCACTTAAGCACGCTGAAGCGTCACATGTCCAAGTTAAAGTAGAAGTAAAGAAAGACCAAATAACAGTTGTTGTCAAAGACAACGGCAAAGGATTCGATAAAGATAAACAGAAAACTGGATCCTTTGGCATCATGGGGATGAAAGAACGTGTCGACCTTCTCGAAGGAGACATCACGATTGACTCAAAAGTAGGGACAGGAACGGTGATCCTGATCCAAGTCCCGCTTAATATGTAAATTTTTCCAAGGTTTAGGGAGGCGAAAGACATGGCAACAAATATTGTTATCATTGATGATCATCAGCTTTTCAGAGAGGGAGTAAAACGAATCCTTGAATTCGAACCTTCTTTCAACGTAGTAGCAGAAGGCGATGACGGTTCAGAAGCCATGAACCTAGTAGAAGCACACGAACCAGATGTTGTCCTGATGGATATCAATATGCCTGAAACAAACGGCGTAGAAGCAACTCGTGAACTAATGGACAGATACCCGGATACTAAAGTCATCATTCTATCCATTCACGATGACGAAAACTATGTAAACCATGCGCTAAAAACAGGAGCACTCGGTTATCTATTAAAAGAGATGGACTCAGAAGCACTGGTTGATGCAGTGAAGATCGTCGCAGATGGCGGCTCCTACGTTCATCCGAAGGTAACCCATAACCTGGTAGCAGAATACAAGCGCCTGGCAAACGCCCAAAACTCAGGTGGATTCCAACAATCCGAAGTTCGCCGCCCGCTTCACCTATTAACGCGCCGCGAGTGTGAAGTACTGCAAATGCTGGCTGACGGTAAGAGCAACCGCGGTATTGGTGAAGGACTGTACATCAGTGAAAAAACTGTTAAAAATCATGTAAGTAATATATTACAAAAAATGAACGTGAATGACCGTACCCAGGCAGTAGTAACTGCGATTAAGAACGGTTGGGTAGAGGTACGATAACGTTTAGAGAGACATGCGTATTGTTAATTTGTTGTTGAGAAAACGGCCCTTCTTTGAGAAGGGCCGTTTTTTTGGTTTGTTTGGAGGGGTTTTGGATGGGTTTAGGGCTTTAGATTGTCTTTTTTTAGCCGGGAGTGGGATTTTCGATGGGATTGAAGGCCGAAATAAGAGTGAAATACCTGATCAAGGATACCCTCGCGAAGGAATTGATCCCTGTTGAAGGGGTTTCAATCCTGAATGGGGATAATCAATCCTTGACGGGGTTTATTGATCCTGAATCAAATTTATTAATCCTCTTTGCTAATAATTGATCCTCCGTGTCCAATATTCTTTACTAGTAGGCATGCGTTAGGACCGTCCATTACCACTCTCAATCTGCAACAACGACAAAGGTTCAACAAAAAAATCCACTCCCCAACCAGGAAGTGGACCCACCTTAATGCTTTCTCCGCGCAAAATCAACAAACCGGAACATATCCAACCGGTGGCGTGATTCCGTATACTCAAACAGAGTCGCATCCTTCAAGTGAACATAGTTCTTCACGACGACCACGTGATCATAGTCATGTAAATCAAGGTACTTCCGGTCCTCGTCCGTACACTCTTCGACGACAATCTCTTTTTTGGCAAAATCGATGGGGAGCTCAAGCTCGCCTTCTAAATATTCATATATGGAGTTCTCGCATATTTCTTTTGTCAGAAGCGGCACCTGCTCCTTCAGGAAGTAGGATTTGTCGAGGATGATTCGCTCACCGCCGATTCGACGCGAGCGGACGACTTTCCATACTTCAGCATTGGCAGTGGCTTCGAGTTGTGATGCAACCTGATCATCAGCACCGATCAAGCCGAAGTCATGAACATATGTCTCAATCTGATCCCGGCCCATCGATGTCTGCAGCTCTTTAAAGCTGACAAGCCCCGATATCGGAAAGCTCATCCGCGATACATCGAGTACAAGGGAGCCTTTTCCACGCAGTTTCTGGATGAGTCCTTTTTGAGCCAATAATGTAAGCGCTTTACGAATCGTCTCACGTGAAGTGGCATAGATCACCGAGAGCTCGTTTTCTGATGGCAGGATCGAATTCGCTGTATAGGTGCCATCCTGTATTTTTTCAGAGAGGTCCTCGAAGATTTGTTTGTATTTATTGCTTTTCGTCATAATATCACCTGCTATTATTTTACCATAATTAATTGGAAGAAATGAGATTGAACTTGAGTGTTGTGAATATTTTCAATAGAATGGAGATAGCGCAAATTTTAGAAAAGGGTGAAGAGCATTGTCGAAACAGCATTGGAAGAAAATTATGTTGGGAATTGGCATGAGTACGTTACTATTGGGTGCTTGTGGTGCAGATGAAGAGAAGAAGGAAGAGAACACGAACAGTACGGAAGAGGTAAAGCCAAGTGAAGACCCGGCAACAGACGAAGCGGCATCTCTGAATCAGATGACACAAATCGTTGAGGATGCGAGCGAGCTGAAAGAAGCAGAGGGTATCCCGGAAGAAGAGAAAACGGCGATCAACGCAGCCTTTGATCAATATATCAATGCATTTAACGAAGAAGACTTCGAATCATATATGAGTGTCATCTCGAAGACACCGGTGAATTTCGAATACGCGGACGAAGAACGCTATGTCAAACAGATCTTTGACTCCGTAGATTCGAAACGTACGGTGGAAAACGTGAAGATCATCAATTACGCAGCTGGTAAAAAAGCAGACGTTTATGCTGAAATTCAAGCGACGACGAAGGACCCGAACAGCGATAAAGAAGTGACTCGTTCCGGTAAGCAAGTGACCGTCTTCCATAAGAAAGAAGATGGATGGAAGGTTGCGGCGATTTTCTTCTTAGCTAGTGAAGGGGAAGAGGAAGCGGAAGCGGCAGAATAATCATAAAGGAGAAGCCTGTGCGAATCATTCCAGACTCACACAGGCTTTTTGTTATGTAGCTTTTTGTTGAGTAAACTCATTAATCAGTTTATCAAGTTCTTGACTCATCTGGATGGTAGTAGGATTTGAGACCCCATTTAATAGAGCATATTCCTGAAGCTCGATTCTTTTTTGTTCCATTACTTGAAGAGTAGGCTGAATTTCTATAATTTGGGGCATCGCTGAATCCTCCTTAAATAAATTACCATTATTATGACACATCTCATCACTCTCGTATATATTTTTTGAATTATCAGTAAAAAAGAACCTGACATCTAAAGTAGATGCCAGGTTCTCCAACCATTATTTAGTAAAATGGAATACAATTGATTCATACGGGCGTAACCTAATATTCCTATAAACATTCGCCGTATCACTGTAGTTCGACAACAATACCTCACTCGACCAGCCTTCTACATCGACTTCATCAGGAAGAGTAAATTTCGTTTCATGTCCATAGAAGTTATTCACTACCAGTAATTTTTCACCATCGCCGTTACGGACATAAGCGAAAATATCACGGTGATCTTCTAAAATCAATTGATAGTCGCCATCCACGATAATGGTATATTCTTTACGAAGGCGATTCAGCTTCTGATAGTGATAGAAGACAGAGTTCTCGTCGTTCAATGCTTGTTCAGCATTGATTTCTTTATAATTCTTAGCTACCGGAATCCAAGGAGTGCCGCTCGTAAATCCGGCATTTTCTTCACCATTCCACTGAACCGGCGTTCTTGAGTTGTCACGGGACTTGTGGCGCAGGATATCCAGGATTTCTTCCTCTGATTTCCCTTGTTCTTTCAAAATATTGAAGATGTTGATCGACTCAACGTCACGGTATTCATCGATGCTTGTGAATTTCGGATTCGTCATCCCGAACTCTTCACCCTGATAGATATAAGGCGTGCCCTGCATCATATGAATCGACGTCGCGAGCATCTTCGCCGATTCGTTACGGTATTCATCGTCATTGCCGTAGCGGGAAACGATACGAGGCTGGTCATGGTTGCACCAGAACAAAGCATTCCAGCCGCCGCCTTTATTCATTTCACGCTGCCAGGTAGATAGGATTTCCTTCAGCTTAAGAAAATCAAAGTCAGCGACAGACCATTTCTCCCCATTAGGGTAATCCACTTTCAGATGGTGGAAGTTGAACGTCATGCTGAGCTCGTTCCGGTCAGGTCGTGAGTATTTGATACAGTGATCGATCGTTGTAGAAGACATCTCACCAACTGTCATGATGTCGTACTGAGAGAAGACTTCCTTGTTCATCTCCTGCATATAGTCATGGACCTTGGGACCGTCTGTGTAGAACTTTCGGCCGTCTCCAGGTGCCACTGAACCGTCATCATCAGGGAAATCCTGATCCTTCGATATCAGGTTAATAACGTCCAGGCGGAAGCCGTCGACACCTTTCTTCAGCCAAAAGTGCATCATGTCATAAAGCTTCTTGCGGACCTCATCGTTCTCCCAGTTCAAGTCGGCCTGCGTCACGTCAAAGAGGTGAAGGTAGTACTGACCCGTTTTCTCATCATACTGCCACGCGTTGCCACCGAACTTGGACTGCCAGTTTGTCGGCTCGGAACCGTCCGGCTTGGCATCCTTCCAAATATAGAAATCACGGTACTCGTTATCCTTCGACTTACGGGACTCGACGAACCACTGATTCTCCGTGGACGTATGGTTGATCACGATATCCATGATGATCTTGATCCCACGCTCGTGAGCCTGTTCCAATAACTCATCGAAATCCTCCATCGTCCCGTATTCATCATGAATATTGAAATAATCGCTAATGTCATATCCGTTGTCGCGCTGAGGACTCTTGTAAATTGGCGTCAACCACACCACATCAACCCCAAGCTCCTTCAAATAATCCAACTTCGCAGTAATCCCCTTAATATCCCCAACGCCATTCCCCGACGTATCATAAAAACTCTTCGGATAAATCTGATACACAACCGACTTCTTCCACCAAGGCTGCTTCATATCTAAAACACCATCCTAGATTAAATTTTGAGGGACGGACCTCAATCGATTTCACTTATACACCATCATGGCCGTCAAACATGACTCTTCTGCGATTTAGTTATCATCAGGTCCGTCCCCGCATCACGGAAGAGGGACGGACCTCCAACACATATTCCTTTGATTTCTGACCAACGTGACCGACCACCCCGCACCACTAGAGGGTTTTAGGAGGTCCGTCCCTAAACAAAAGGGAGACAAGCATCCATCACACACAACCTGAACAGGCGAGTGGTTAGAATTGATTTGTCCCCCTTAGTTTAACTTGTATATACAAGTTGTTACAACTGTTTTTTCTATCTATTTATTAGGCTGCTTCGTTTTTGCTGAATTTTGACCATACGATTGTCAGGACGAATGGTACGACGATACAGATGGCCATTCCGATGAAGAAGGATAGCCAGTATTCAGGAATGATCGATAGGAATCCGGGTAATCCACCTACACCGATGGAGAATGCTTTTGTTCCTGTCATCGCTAACAGTACACCACCGATGGCAGATCCGATTAAGGCACTGATGAATGGGTAGCGGTAGCGCAGGTTAACCCCGAACATCGCTGGTTCTGTAATTCCTAAATAAGCCGAGATGGCAGACGTACCTGCAAGACCACGGAGCTTTTCGTTTTCCTTTTTCGCTACAAACATCATAGCCAGGGCAGCGGAACCCTGTGCGATATTCGATAGTGCCAGGATTGGCCATAGGAATGTTCCGCCTTGGCTTCCGACCAGCTGTAAGTCTACTGCAAGGAAGGTATGGTGCATACCTGTGATAACCATCACCGCATACAGACCACCATACAGCAATCCTCCTAACCAGGAAGCAGAGTCGAATACCCAAACCACACCGTCTGTTAATAGGTTACCGATAAAGAACGTAACCGGTCCAATCAAGATAAATGAAGCAAATCCAGTAATTAAGAGTGCAACTGGCGCTACTACCAAGAGCTTGATGGAATCATGAACTCTCTTATCCAAGAACATTTCAATTTTCGCTAATAGATAGGAAGCGAATAAAATCGGCAGGACTTGTCCTTGATATCCAATCTTGTCGACTTCAAATCCGAATAAGTTCCACGTAGGAATCTTTTCTGCACTTGCATAAGACCATGCGTTAAGTAAGTCCGGATGAACGAGCATAAGACCTAATACAATACCGAGTAATGGACTTCCGCCAAAACGCTTGACCGCTGACCAACCGATCAACCCTGGCAAGAATACAAAGGCCGTGTTGGCAATCAAGTTGATGATCGATGCAAAATCAGCCCACTGTTTATGAACATCGATGACCGATTTCTCATCATAAAAAATCCCGGGACCCGTCAAAATATTATTCAGACCCATCAACAAACCGGCTGTTACGATCGCCGGAAGGATCGGAATGAAGATATCCGCCAACACCTTGATCGCACGCTGCAATGGATTCAGGTTTTGAGTAGCGGCATCCTTCACATCCTGCTTGGATGCATGCTCAATCCCCGTTTCCTCCGCTAAAATTTGATACGCTTTATTTACAAGACCTTGTCCGATGACAACTTGGAATTGACCGTTGGAAGAGAATGAACCCTTCACAAGATCAATCGCCTCTAATCTTTCTTTATCCACTTTCTTCTCATCATTCAGTACCAGCCGAAGACGAGTCACACAATGAGTAGCCGTGCGGATATTATCCTTGCCGCCAATTGCTTCAATGATTTCCAGAACGTCTTCACGTTTCACGCTCATGAAATTCCCTCCCTTAGTGATGGTCCATGGCAACTCTCATAAAATGTCGAAAGTTGTCTTGAACCCGCTTTCATTTCTATTAATGGAATTCCCCTAAATAGTATGTGGAAAACACTTCTACCTATGCTTTCGTAAAAAACTTCCGATAAAACGAAACGCTTTCAACCAATGGGGGTCTTGTTGTATATACAAGATCTCCTTTTATTGTATTCATGTATATACAAGTTGTCAATGGAAAAGTGTAGCCGTTTTCATTTATGTGATTTTGAGGGAGGGGGAATTGAAATAACTCTATTGGTTTGCGATACTTAAAATTGAATAGATATATGTAAGAACTAATAGAAGAAGAGGAGTATGGAGCATTGAAGAAATGGTTGAGTGGCGTTTTATTTTGCATCTTTCTATCCGGGTGCACATCGAGTGAAACAACCAATTACGAATATACTTTTACTGGTGAGAGTGAGTATTGGGAAGCAGAGTACAAAGAGCGGGGGACCGGTGAAACTGCTGCTTTCAACAAAGTTGAGGATGAACTCATCGTAACGTATAAAGGACCGATAGAAGAGTTGGCAACAACCGAATTATTGTCCTACTCTTTTCAATCAACCGTCGATCAGGCTAGTGTTACGTCAACATTTGATCAGCCACTAAACACAAAACGTTTTACTATTCAGGGTGGATCGAAAAATAGAGACAGAACCAATAAGGAGGAGGTCTTAATTGTAAAGGTGCGTTGGAACGGGAAATTTGAAAATATCGAATTACATAGAGTGAAGTGAAGACAAAAAAAAGAGCCAATAATGACTCTTTCCCAGCACTCCATCATATATCCTTTAACCTAAACTCCCTCATTGTATTATATTTAAATTCCACAAGACAGGAGTTTTCAGTAAGAATTAAGTATCTATTTCATTAGACTATTTCTCATACTTATTCCACATATAATAGTTATAAGCGATTTGTGCAACATGACCAAGCAAGAAGGCCGCCATAAAAATCCACGTATAAAAAAGGTCCAGGCCCAAAAATCTTAGTAGAACATACAAAACAGGGAAAAGCAGGGTCATCCAAAGGGTTCGGATCATTTTCCTTCTATAACTGAGCCTGAAATAAATCAGTTCAAAACCTTTGTCGACCTTCTCCGTATATCCTTCCCACATATCGAACCTCCTTTCAAGATGAAGAAACGCAAATGCACGACCCATGACTCTCCATGGCTTTTAATTGAAAGCTTTAAACAAACCAACCGCAACCACACCGATTACCCCTAATATCATCCAAATGAGAGCAGCGATGGTGAGCACCCAGCCTAAAACCTTCTTTCCCGTCAGGATCCAGTAAATCCCAAGCGTGACGAAACTGAAAATCAGTCCCAAAATGGCCCATAACCATTTATTTTTGTTATGCTTTTTCGCGTCGATAAACAAATAAACGGCAATAAGAATATTAAACAAATAAAATAAAGCTTCCAAAGTACCCCTCCTAAGTATTTTACACTTATATGTAAATTTACCTGTTTTTTCTAAGTGTAAACCACTTTGGGACAATTCGTCAGTAATTCCAATAAAAAAACGCCAGCTGTTTGCAAGCTGGCGTGCTTTCATATATTAAAGGATGCCATCAACCGGCCATCTTCACTTTTTCAACTGGCTTCTTCTTCTTAAGTAGTGCCTTATAATTAATCATCGAATAAACTCCGTACGAAATTCCCAGGCAAATTCCGAATACTACAACTGCAAATAGAAGATATTGAACAATCAATAAAGATTCATTCCCCGTGCTCATCCATTCCATCACGTTATTCCACAATCGCTGCCTGATCAACGGATGCTCGTGGATCAAGTAAACCCCCAACACATATCCCGATATGAAGTTGATCGGTCTTGATACAAACGTAAGCTTCGAGAAGAAGAGGAATAGCGCAAGTGACATCGCCACGATGACAGGTGAGTTATACGACAACAGCTTAAATGGTAATTCCCACGCTTGCAATATCACCAAAGCCGTAACGGCCCCAAGTAATATGTAAACGCTTAAATAATAGTGCTTGTTAAAGGAAGACAGGAACTGTCCATGCTGCCGTAAATACCCTGCCACAAAATATAGGAATATGAAATGCACGATGCTATAGCCGCCGTTCACCCCGAAGCTTCCCAACGGATGGAAGAACTGCCATACACAATTGATCATAAATAATAAGAAGAGAAATTTTCCGTAATCTTTCCTCGAGAGCTGATAGATCAAGATATTTAAATAAGGTGAAAGCAAGAACAATACGATGTACACGGTGATGAACCAGTAGGTGGACAGATACACCGGGAATACCGACCTGATGAAGCTGGTATAGGACCCATCCGTTAATTGTAAAACGGTCAGTCCTGCAAAAATAAGAACCGAGAAAATGAATGTTTCCCTTACGACTCTGAACGCTTTACTCATCTTAAATTGTGACTTACATAAAAAATACCCGCTAATCAAGACATACACATTGACCCCAACGATACAAAGCACCTTTATGAAATGGAATAGATATTGATTCACCATGCTTAACTCTGATATCGAAATATATTTTGAAAATCCGTAGGTACCGAAATGCAACAAGACGATCATGACCATCGACAGTACCCTGAGAGATTCAAAGTTTGACAGCCTAATTTTCTCCGCCAATCCAACCCGCCCCTTGTTTACATAAATATAAATTCTATTCATTTTAATCTATAAAAATCGTCTTGTCATTCAGAATTTTCTTGATGAAATCGGGGAGTGGGTAATAGGGAGGGATTGCCTGGGATCGACTGGTCCATAGGAAAGGTGAGAGGGTGAATGAGATGGGAAAGAATCGCGAGTAAAGACCTACAAAGCGGTCATTACAAGGATGGAAGCGCAACCATAAATTTCTAAAGTGCGTGAGGGAGGGGATGAACCGGATATTTGGGGAAATAAGGACATTCACCTATAAAAACATATGTAATAGCCACGGATCGGCATCTAGTTACCGATTATGGTAATAGAACCATAAATTACTAAACCTTATTATACTGGGGTTTCTTCCTTATTTTTCTTCATATAAGAATTTTAGCCTATTAAAATATCAGTCTTCTTCCTCCATAATGGACAAGCAACAAAATTCGACATTATCGATAAAGGAGACATTTTTTTGAAGAAAACCATTATTGCCTTCACTACTGCTGCATTACTTTCGTCCGTTGCTGTCAATTCATCGGAAGCGGCTTCTTACCGCGTACAATCAGGGGATTCCCTTTCGGTGATTGCTTATAAATATGATACATCTGTTTCAAACCTGAAGAGCTGGAATAACCTGAGCTCCGACATGATCTATGTAAACCAAGTCCTTGAAGTATCAGCACCAACCAGTACTTCTGCCAAAACTTATACCGTTCAATCAGGTGATTACCTGTCAAAAATCGGTGTCAAATTCGATGTGTATCTGGCTGAACTTAGAGCATGGAACAACTTGAAGAGTGATGTCATCTATCCTGGTCAAAAGCTGATCGTTTCTTCAGGGGGAACAAGCACGACTCCGACAGCCCCAACGGGATCAAGTACATACACGGTCCAATCCGGTGACACGTTATCACACATCGCAGTCCGCTATAATGTAAGTGTTTCGTCCATCAAGTCATGGAACGGATTAACTTCCGATAACATCTACGTCGGTCAAAAACTTTCTATTAAAGGAACGTCTGACGGCGGAACGCAAACTCCTGCTCCTACTTCAAACGTAGTCGACATTGCGAAAAAATACGTAGGAACTCCATACGCATGGGGCGGAACATCACCATCCGGCTTCGACTGCAGCGGGTTCATCTACTATGTATTCAACCAAGCGGGACAATCGATTTCACGCACCAACACAGATGGCTATTACAGCAAATCATCCTTCGTCTCAAGCCCGAAAGCAGGCGACCTGGTATTCTTCGAGAATACATACAAAGCCGGCATCAGCCACATGGGAATCTACCTTGGAAACGGAGAATTCATCCACGCTTCAGACAGCGGTGTGACGATTTCCAAGTTGAGCAACACGTATTGGAATCCGAAGTTTGTCGGATATAAGCGATTTAACTAATTTTATGGAGCGTCCTGCCTTGGCGGGGCGTTTTTTATTTGTGTTATTTCCGAGGAAATTCGACACGGAGGATCAATTAATTCAAAATAGGATTGATAAATCAGATTCTGGATTTCTTCCTCCTCACCAAACCCACCATCACCAATCAGGAACTGCGAAACTTCCTGAACCTGTCATCGCCTAGATCAGCCACACTAATCCTGCAATCCCTCAACCTCAAAACGGAGGGCTCCACCAAATCCACCGTGTACACCAACATCTTCACATAAAAAAACCGCCCAGAATCCACATCCTGAACGGCCTCCCAACAAACTCTATTTATAACTAAACACACCATCCGCCACTCGATCATACTTCCAATACATCCATCCACCAAGAACCACGCATGGAACTACTACCACAGCCATTCCAAGAAACGCAGAACCAGGCGAGATATCATACAGGAATCCACCGATAAACGTCAGAATCGCGGTACTCAATCCCATACCCAACGACGTATACACTCCCTGGGCAGCCGGGATGTCTTTGCTCTCCAATTCTTCATAAATCAATCGCATAAATGCATAATGTGTCAATCCGAAGGTTAGAGAGTGAAAGATTTGGGTAAAGATGAACACAGGGGTGCTGGGGAACAGGAACAACAAAGTCCAACGCGTCACAGCAGCCCCTGCTGCAATCATAAACATAATGGAAATGCTCTTGCCTTTTAATAACCGATCTGAAAACGTAAAGAACAGAATTTCAGATAGAACGGCAACATTTAAAATAACACCTATATATAAAGAACTTACATCTAATTCCTTTAAATAAAGGACACCATAATTATAGTAAGAAGCATGAGCACCCTGAATCAACACGACAATCACCATTGCCCAGACAAACTTACGGGATTTCAGCAATCCGCGATACGAAAGCTTCTCCTGACCACGGGTCCCGCTCATGGACTGAGGCAGCTTCGCAAGAGAAGACAGTAATATCACCACAATCCCACCGAATAACAGATAAATCACGGCACCCTCGGTAAAAAGTGACGTCAAAAATCCAACCGCAAGCAGCGCAACCGTATATCCAATTGATCCCCACGAACGGCTCCGGCCATAATCGATGCCATCTTCCTTCATCATCACAGCCGCCATGCTCTCAACCATGGGAAGCAGCATCGGATAAACAAGGCTGAATAACACCATGCAAACCAAAATCATCCCAAACGAATTCATAGGCAGGAACAGCAGCAATGAAGCCCCGGAAATCAATACCAGCCAACGAGCAAGTCGTCCCAATGCAACCGTCTGACTCAATTTTGGAAATAAGAAAAAGCTCGAAAACGACCGCGCAATCATCCCAACTGCAATCACCGTACTTGCAGCCGAAATGGAAAAGTCCTTACTTTCCACCAGCCACGCTGTCCAATAAGGTATGAAAATTCCCCAAGTGAAAAAAATCGTAAAGAATTGAACGGACAACCACGTCTGATTCTTCAAATCTATCAAAACTCCCTTTATGTAGACTGGAAATCAATTTACAAACATTGAGTAATTATATAGAAGTTAGATGGGGAATACAACCAACTTAGCGACTATCTCTTTAGTATCAAAGAAAAATATGGTAGTATTACAATTCGTTTACAGATCCTTGCAGGACATTTAGCCTAATATATAGAAGGAAGTACTACAGAAAAAACACAGATTCCATAGCATACAGGGGGAGTATCATCGTGCTACGAAAAAAATCATTTATCATTATAGTGGGAAGCGTCCTGCTCTTAACGGCCATCGGAGTGTATATCGCCGTAGGCAGTTTAAACAATACCAGCACCAATGAAGATACAACCCAGACTGACGTAGTCTCTACCGCTGGTGTGGAAACCACTGCACCACAAACCAAAACGGGGAAGGAAAACCCATTCGGGGAAAAAGTAAAGACGCCGCTAAGTGAAGATCTGATCCAACAATACATACACGCGATGAGTCATCAAAAGGTTGAGGCAGATGAAAAATGGTCGTACTTTAAAATCACCGATGAACGAATCGATTACTTGCTTTCACAATTAGAGATTAACAAATATAAGCATGAACATACCTACAACGAAATCTTAGTAAGCTGGAAAGAAGGAGACTTTTCAGATGCAGTCAGCGATCATAATGCCGTTTGGAGAATGAGAAACGGGAATATCGGAAGAGCAACAGGATTGCTGTCGACTAAGGAAGAAAAGAAGTATATGGAGAGTCAGAAGAGAGAGAAGCGATAAATACTAAAAAAGAACCGGCTCATTGCAGACGGTTCTTTTTTAGTATTAATTAGATTGTTGCTGTTTCCTTTTCATTCTCAATCACTGCCAAACGCTCTGCCACTTCTTCCTCCGTCAAACCATGCTCTTTAATATAGCGGTTTTCAGGGCTCTTGCGGCACTCATCTGAGCAGCTTCTCATATATTTATGCTCGTTTTCTTCAGAGCAAAGGATTTTTCGGTTACAAGGCGGGTGCGCACAGTTTACGTAGCGTTCACAAGGTTCACCTGTGTAGAAGTCTTTCCCGACAACGACATGCTCTGTCTGGTTTACAGGAACACCGATACGCTCATCGAATACGTAAAGCTGACCGTCCCATAGCTGACCTTTAACTTCAGGGTCCTGGCCATAGGTGACGATTCCACCGTGAAGCTGAGCCACATCCTCAAAGCCTTCTTTCACTAACCAGCCTGAGAATTTTTCACAACGGATACCACCTGTACAATACGTGATGATTTTCTTGCCTTCCAGTTTATCTTTATTATCACGGACCCAATTCGGAAGATCACGGAAGTTTTTGATATCCGGCTTCACGGCTCCTCTGAAGTGTCCCAATTCATATTCATAGTCATTACGTGCATCAAGAAGAATCGTATCTTCCTGCTGGATTTGTTCAAAGAAATCTTTTGGTTCAAGGTATTTACCTGTGAGTTCATTCGGATTCACATCATCTTCAAGACGAAGTGTCACTAACTCTGGACGGTGCTTAACTTTCAATTTCTTGAAGGCATGACCGTCTGCTTCGTCGATCTTAAACACTGTGTCGGAGAAGTGAGGATCCTTTCTCATCGCTTCCATATATGCATCTGTCTGTTCAATCGTACCGGAACATGTTCCGTTGATTCCTTCAGATGAAATCAGGATGCGTCCCATAAGGCCAAGCTCCTCGCACAATTGCTTATGCTGGGCCGTAACCTCCTCGGGATTCTCAATGGCTACATAGTTGTAATACAGTAGTACTCGATAATTTTTCATGTTTATTTCCACCTATCGATATATATTTGCAAGATATAATCTTAGGATTCTGTTCCTTATTACTCTTACGATGTACTATTATAACAAATTTTTAAAGAAATGCATTATGTATGGTGGAGAAAAGCTGGGGATTGTGAGGAAAAAGTGGTGGATTTTGGTTTTTTGGAGGGGGAGAGGTGCGCATAATCGGCTTTTCCGGAGTGTTATGGGCCGTATTTGAGATTTATCTGCCGTATTTCGGATTTACGTGCCATATTTGAAAATATATCTTCCATATTTTCATTTTATCTGCCAAAAATCTGATATATCTGCCACTTATCAATATACGACAAATTTCGCTCCCCTTTCAGGTCATCATCATAACCGAGAGATACAAGCATATAGATACATTAAATTTGAAAAAATTTGTTATTTTTGAAAGAATTAGAAGTGAGATGAAAAGTCTAATATAGGGGTTGTCAGTACATATGTATAGAAAAGTCATGCTGTTTTGTCTCTTAGTTGCTAGCCTGTTGGTCGCCGGATGTCAAGAAAAGCCTAAGCCTGATGATCGCTTGCAGGAATACGTCGATCTTTGGAATAAAGAAAAGTTCGATCATATGTTTGACGGGTATCTAAACACTTCCACTCAAGATTCGTTCAAAAAAGCAGATTTCGTCACGAGATACAAGGACATCTATGAAGATTTAGAAGTGAAGGATGTAAAGGTATCTTTTGAAAAGCCGGAAAAAGAAGTGGACTGGGACAAAGAAACAAAAGCGGGATTTCCTTTGACTATTTCGTTCAATACTTTGGCTGGTCAGGTTTCCTATGATAAAGAAATCACTTTAACAAAAGAAAAACAGGGTGAAGATGAAAATTGGTTTGTAGAATGGGAGCCTTCTTTTATCCTGCCGGAATTGGAAAAGGGAGATAAAGTAGGCGTAGAAAGTATTACCGCCAAGCGTGGAGATATACTTGACAGGAATCAACAGCCCCTTGCGATGAATGGAGAAGCATTTGAACTGGGGATCGTACCGAAAGAGTTTAACGAGAGTGACTTAAAGAAGCTTTCATCCCTGCTCGATATGTCAGCGGAATCCATACAGGGTAAGCTTGATCAGAGCTGGGTGAAACCGGAATTTTTTGTGCCGATTAAAAAGATCGCCCTTACTGAGCGACCTTTAGCTCTGGAAGTTATAGAATTAGGCGGTCTGTACTCTAAGCGGGTGCCTGCAAGAGAATACCCATACGGAGAAGCTGCCGCCCACCTGACCGGATATATTGGAAAGCTGACTGCAGAAAAGCTGGAGAAACTAAAAGGTGAAGGCTATACAGCTCAGTCATTAATGGGTCTCAGCGGTGCTGAAGAAGTATATGAAGATCAGTTGCGAGGAAAAGATGGACAGCGGATTTATTTAAAAAAAGAAGAATCTGAAGAAGTAGTCACCGTTGCAGAACAACCGGTGGAAGATGGCAAAAACATCACCTTGACCATCGATGCCGAAATGCAAAAGAAGCTTTATGAACAGATGAAGAGTGAAACAGGAACAGCTGCCGCTCTTAATCCGCAAACAGGTGAAGCACTGGCCCTTGTCAGCACACCTGCTTATAATCCAAATGAGCTTGTACTGGGAATATCTTCTGAGAAGTATAAGAAACTTGCGGATGACCCGAAAAAGCCATTCCGTAATCGTTTCCCTATTGCTTATTCTCCCGGTTCAACCATGAAGGGGATCACCGCTTCCGTTGGATTGAAATCCGGAAAGTTAGATCCAAATAAAATCTATGATATTAAGGGGAAGAAGTGGCAAAAGGATGATTCTTGGGGAAATTACAAGGTCGTCCGTGTATTTGACAATGACAGTAAGGTTGACTTAGAAAGTGCGTTGAAATTCTCGGATAATATTTATTTCGCAAGAGTCGGGTTGGAGATGGGGGCAGAAACCTTTATCGCCGGTTTGAAAGACTTTGGTTTTGGTGAGGAGATCCCATCTTCCTATCCGATTTACAAATCACAGATTTCAAATGACGGAACAATCTCCAAAGAGGTCCAACTGGCCGATTCAGCCTTTGGTCAAGGTGAAGTTCTCATGAGTATCGTACATCTTGCCAGCGCCTATGGCGGCATCATCAATGATGGAAAAATGATGAAACCGAGGCTTCTAATGGATGAAGAACATGAGGTTTGGAAGGAAAACTTACTGACGAAAGAACAAGCTGACATGCTGAAAACAGATTTGCGAAAAGTTGTCACGGAAGGAATTGCCGGAAAAGCGAGTGTAAAAGGGAAAGCAATCGCCGGTAAAACCGGTACGGCAGAAATCAAATCTGAACAGGGGACAACCGGGACTGAAAATGGATTATTTGTATCCTATGATCAAAATGACCCGACGATGCTCCTTGCCATGCTTCTTGAAGATGTAGAAGATGCGGGAGGTAGTACGCATACGGTAGAAGTGACGAAGAGATTTTATGATAGCTGGTGAAGTTGAAAGAAAATGAATCAAAAACGGTGAGCAGGCATAGTCTCACCGTTTTTTTTCTATTAAAGCTCCGCATTTTGACATCATGTTCCAACTCTCTCATTCACAACGATTCCGCTTTCAATATGTGCTATGATAGACAAAATAGCCCTTGAGGTTGAAATTCAACAGGAGTGATCAATTTGAATTTATTTTTAACGGGATCGACAGGTTTCCTTGGTGGAAGGCTCATCAAGAACCTTTTACAAAATAAAGTGAACGAAGTCTATATTTTAGTGAGAAATGTAGAGAAGGCTGAAAGATTAAGAGATTCCTTTGAAGCGGATGAGCAAAAGAGAATTCACATATTTCAAGGGGACATTACCATTCCCAATGCCGGCCTGAGCAGGGATGACCTTGAATGGTTAACGGGAAAAATTGATGCGGTTTATCACCTCGCTGCCCTGGTAAAGTTTGATTTGGAATTGCGTGATGAATTGTTTGCTGCTAATTACGATGGGACCAAGCATATCCTTGAATTGGCTTCACTTCTAGAAGTGAAGAAGTTTTATTATGTGAGTACGGCTTACACGGTCGGGAAGCTGAATAAAGGGATTGAAGAGCTCTATCCAACAAATGGAGAGTTCCATAATCCATATGAGGAGAGCAAAGTGAAATCGGAGCATCTTGTTTTTTCTTATCGAGACAAAATGGATGTGTCCATTTTCCGCCCGGCTATTATTGTAGGAGATTCTAAAACGGGGGAAGCGGACTCTCAATTCACACTGTACGGATTCATGCGTGCTCTCGGGGTGTTCAAGCGTAAGACGGCAAGGCGCAAGGGAGAAGAGCGGACCTACAGACTGGTTGCTGCGAAAAACGGTACTTCCAATCTTGTTCCAGTGGATTATGTTGCGGACATTCTAAGCCTGGCTCCAGAAAAAGCCCAAGCGAACAAAATCTATCATATTACGAATCCGAATCCTCCTGAGAACATCGAGCTTTTGAAGATGTTAAAAGAAGCTCTTCAATTTGAGAACTTATCGGTCGTTGAAAACACGGGTGAGTATGAGTTAGATGAAGAGGAAGTAAAGCTTAATACCTTGATTGATGTGTTCAAGGTGTATCTGGCAGGGGCGTTGACGTTTGATGATCGCAATACTCAAGACCTGATGAAAGGTACCGGGGTGTCCCATTTGGATATGTCGAATGAGACGATTGAGATGATCATACGGATGGGTTGCGAGCCTAACGGTGGGAAAGTTACGGTATAAACAGAATAAGCAAAGCCCCAATGGTAATAGCCATTGGGGCTTTGCTTTTTTATAGTGCGGTAACCAATCCGCCATCAACGACGAGGGATTGACCGGTTAAATAAGTGTTGGCGTCTGAAACTAAGAAGGTAATGGCCCGGGCAAATTCTTCAGGCTCGCCGTACCTTCCCATCGGAATCGCTTTTTCACTTTGCTTCTTAAATTCCTCATGAGAAACATTTTGTTTATCTGCGTTTAATTGATCCAACTGAGCCACTCGTTCTGTTGCGATTCTACCTGGACCCACCGTGTTGATAAGAATATGATCCTGGGCCAGTTCCCTTGATAAGCTCTTCGATAAGCCGACGATACCTGTTCTGAAGGTGTTGGATAGAATCAGACCATCAATTGCCTGCTTCGTGGAGGAAGAAGCGATATTGACGATCCGTCCGCCCTTATTCTTTTTCATATGGGGAATAACCTCTCTGATGGTCCGGATATAGCTGAGCAGGTTAAGCTCAAAGGCATATTGCCAGTCTTCATCATCGAATTGCTGGAAGCCCCCTGCAGGTGGACCTCCTGTGTTGTTGACGAGAATGTCGACTCCTCCAAGTTTATTTACCGCTGTTTCAACGAGTGCTTGAATGTCTCCTGGTTTCGTCATGTCACATGTTGCAAAATAGACTTGGTGATTCCCGGACAGTTCAATGATTTCTTTTGCAGTAGATCTAAGCTCTTGTTCATTTCGGCTGGAAATAAGCACGTGAGCTCCTTCTTTTGCAAGCTCGAGTGCCGTTGCTTTTCCTAATCCTTTACTGGAAGCAGTGACAATCACTGCTTTATTTTTTAAGCCAAAATCCATTAAAATCCACCTCGTTTAATTGGGAATATTGATCTCCTTATTCATCGGTTTACCCTTTCCTTGGTAATTCCAAAACAGAACAAAGACGAAGACGGTGAAGCCAATGATATCCGTCATCCAGCCAGGATAGATCAGGAGAAAAGCGGCTACTGCACTTATCAAGCGCATACTGACAGGGATTTTCTTCTTGAAAAAACCCTCGATGGAAACCGACAACAGGAACACTCCGATAACAGATGTAACGGTCAGGACAAGAATACTCGTAACAGATGCATCAACCATCAGCATTTCATGGGAAAACACAAACATAAACGGCACGATAAACCCTGCAATCGCAAGTCTCATCGCCTGGAATCCGGTCTTAGTCGGGTCACCGCCACTGATGCCTGCTCCGGCAAACGCTGCCAGGGCGACAGGCGGGGTGATATTCGCAAAGATTCCAAAGTAGAACACGAACATGTGAGCAACAAACACGGCCGTTTCCGTCGATCCGGCCAATTCACGGAACAATGGCAGCTGTAAAAGGATAGGTGCTGCCATCGTACTCGTGATGATATAGGTTGGGATACTTGGTAAGCCCATTCCCAGCACGATGGAAGTGACCATTGTCAGCAGTAATGTAATAACGAGCTGAAGGAGCGGGCTGTCAATCATTTCACCAATACCGACAATACTGTTTGCGAGCTCCAGTGCAACTCCAGTGAGTGAAGCAATTCCGACGACGATTCCAACAGCACCACAGGCGACTGCAACCGGAATCGTCGTTTTCGCTCCTTCTTCCAATGCTTGTACGCAATCCTTTAAGCCTATTTCTTCGGCTTCCAGGTTTTTGGTTTTCCTAACGAGATTGATGACTAATGGAATTACCACAATCAACAGGAGTTCCCACCATCCGTTTTTGAGGGGAGGGATGCCTTCTCCTGAAAGGATGCCATTGACCTGTGGTTGGAAAATGAAAAATACTCCGAGAAGGGCTGATAACGCCAGGACCTGCTTCGAACCAGAAATGATAATCGTTGCCAAAATCGACCAGAACGCAGCGTAGAACGGTGTTTTTCCTGAGAATAATAAGTACAGGAGAATCACCATCGGGATGATCAAATGTCCCCGTTCGGCCAAAACGGCTTTCACGGATGGAAGTTCTGATTTCGGTACCCCATGCAATCCGCGTTTGGAAGCTCTAAAGTGCACCTGAAGCAGGATACCGATGTAGAATAGCAGTGCTGGGATGATACCTGCCAAGATCACTTTGGTATAAGGAATATTCAGATTCTCTGCCATAATGAAGGCGGCTGCACCCATGATGGGAGGGAGGATCTGCCCACCGACACTTGCCGCTGATTCAACCGCTCCTGCAAATTCTTTCTTATAGCCGATTTTTTTCATCAATGGAATGGTGAAAGCCCCTGTTGTCACGACATTGGCAACAGCCGAACCATTAATGGAACCGAGAAATCCACTGGCGATAACGGCAACTTTAGCAGGCCCGCCTTTTGTATGACCAGCGACTGCCAGTGCAAGGTCATTGAATAATTTCCCCATGCCGGAGCGGCTAAGGAATGCTCCAAACAAGATAAAGAGAATGATGTAGCTTGCCGAGACGCCGATCGCTGTACCAAGGATCCCCTCCGTAATGTAAACAAGCTGGGAAATCATTTTCTTTGTCACAGTCAATGTGATTTGAGAATTCAATTCCGGATAGATGGCCAGCTTTACATAGAGACCATAGATTAAAAATCCAAGGGCAAGAAGGGTCAAGCCCCATCCGGTCACACGCCTTGTCAGTTCGAGAAGAAGGACAATGACGAGTATCCCGACGATGAAATCGGTATCGTTGATTTGTCCCCCCATTTTAATGATGCGCTCCGCACTGAATAACAGATAAATACCAACGAATAAGGACAACCCGCTTAAGATATAGTCATAAAATGGAACAGGGTGGCCTTTCTTTTTACTAATAATAGGGTACAGGATAAATCCAATCGCCATTAAGCCATATAAGTGGATGCTTCGCTGCTTTACATCGACTAATGCACCTGCATAAGACGTGTATAAGTGGAAGAGTGCAATCCCGGCTGCCACTACTAAAATAAATAAACCGATCACCTTGGGGAACTGGCTTCTCGTATTTCCCTCCCGATCCAACTCTTCCACAGATGTGTTCTTTTGTTTTCTCATCATGAGTCACCTCGCTTAATCATTAACAATCATATAAATCAGTTGATACATAGGGACGGACCTCACCGATAATTGGTAGGACCGCTGAGAATCGAGTACTAGAGTTCGTTCATTGAATGAAATTCGATGATTCGTATTCTTACCTGTCTGGAAGCGCAATGAGTCTCCAATCGATTGATGGATATTCGTCATATACACCCATCCGTCTTTAATATATGTGTCTTCGCCTGCATGGTCCGGAACACCGGCACCAAACGTTTTGAAACGGGTGGAGGTCAAGGTGATGGTAGTATCTTTAATGTGAAAAAATTCTTCCCAATCTTCTTTTTCAACAGAATGTGTCCAGCGGATGGATACTTCCTTTTGGTTGAAAACAGGCTGCACGACTATATTTTTATTCTCATAGGATAAGATGATCGTGTTCATCGGGACAATGGCGAGAAGGGTAAGAAGGAGAAGGGCAGAGGCGCCCAGAAATCTTTTTCTCATAGATAGAATGAAAAGGGCACCAGGATTGATGCCCTTTCTCTATTATTCCAGTAATCCTTTTTCTTCATAAAACTTCTTCGCTCCCGGGTGCAGGGGAGTTATGAGACCCTTCGCCATTTCATCCCGGTTGACTTCTTTAAGCGGTGCAACCGCAACTGCGTCTGTTCCTAAGTAGTCGTAATAACGTTTTGTTAAGTCGTATACTGTGTCTTCACTTACATCCTTCGATACAATCAGCATATTTTGAATCCCGACGGTTTCAACTTTTGAATCCAGATTATATTTTGCCTCGTCTCCTGACTCAATCGTAAATGTTTTATAGAACGGATATTTCTCCATTAGCTTATCAGCAAGATCTCCTTTGATTTCAACAAACGATACATCATTTTGCTGCATAAGGTCTGTAATATTGCTGTTCGGTACACCTGAAGTGAAAAATGCAGCGTCAAGTGTGCCATTTTTCATTTCCTGTACTGAATCCGCGTACCCTGTGTGAGTGACTTTTTCAAGGTCATCATACGTTAAGCCGGCCGCTTCCAATACTTTCTTAGCGCTCTGTTCCACGCCGGAACCTACCTGGCCGACTCCCACTTTCTTACCCTTTAAATCTTCAATACTCTTAATTCCGCTATCAGACATAGCGACTACCTGTACAACGTTTTGGTACATGCCCGCAAGCGCCTGAACCTCTACTTTATTGCCTTCGAACTGTCCTTTTCCTTCTACTGCATCATAAGCAACATCACTCATGACAATCGCCATTTGATTTAGACCGTCTGTAATGTTCTGGATATTGGCTACAGAAGCTCCTGTCGATTCTACTGTTACATTCCCGATCGAATCACTTTCCTCGAAAATTGGTTTAAGTGATCCGCCAATCGCATAATAAGCACCGGACGTTCCACCTGTCCCAAATACGATTGATTGGCTGGAAGAGTCATCGCCACTGCTTGAATCGTCTCCGCTTGCACCATCACTGCCACATGCCGCCAATAATAATGAAATGATGGCTACCATCGAAATCCATTTTAATTTTTTCATCGTTTCGTCCTCCTTTACGTTACCTATTAAATATGGTAACGCTTACATATTAAAATGAGAATATTTAGAACTTAAAGGACGTTTTGGTCTTTTTGGTCTGGGAGTGCGATTGAGGAGAATAAAAAAGAATGAGGCATCCACCTTTCGCCTCATTCTTATTTACTGCCATTGATATCGATTGATTGGACGCCCAATTCCACCGTACTCGATCGTGATTTGAACCTGGCCTGATTTCTGTAAATAGTCTAAATATCTTCGGGCTGTTACACGGGCGATGCCGATTCCTTCAGCGGTTTCTTCTGCTGATAAGGGGCTTTTTTGGTCTTTTATAAATTGAATGATCTGCTGTAACGTTTGCTGGTTCAATCCTTTTGGTAATTCTTCTTTCTTTTCCTGTGGTTCAATGGGGGAGGGAACACCCTGAAGCTGATCTAATTCCTGCTGTCCCACGGGTCCCTCTCCTGTCATTCGGTGTTTGAACATTTGGTATTTCTCAAGAGCTTGTTTCAATCGTTCAAACTTGAAAGGCTTAATGATGTAATCGAATACTCCTAATCTCATCATCATCTTGATGGTTTCTTTATCCTGTGCAGCAGATATGACAATTACATCCACGTCTGTATCCTGCTGCCGGAAAGCTTGTAAGGTTTCAAGACCATTTTGTTTAGGCATAAAGTTATCCAGAAGGACAAGGTCAGGCTGATAGAAAGAAACCTTCTCCGCACCTTCCTGTCCATTTCCCGCAATGGCACACACTGTAAAGCCCGGTACACGTTCTATGAACATTCGATTGACTTCCTGAACCATGGGATCGTCTTCAATAAGTAATACGTTAATCGGTTCCTTCATGATTGTTCCCTCCATTCATTGGAAAAGTAAGTTGGAATAACGTCCCTTCACCAGGGGTTGACTCCACTTTAATATGACCATCTGCTTTCTCTATAATGCTATGAATCAAGTAGAGTCCGATTCCTGAGCCATTTTTTCCTTTGGTAGTGTATCCTTTTTGAAATAAGTGGGGAAGCTGTTCTTTCGTCATTCCTGCTCCATTATCTTCTATTTCAATATGAAAAGTGTCCAGATCTTCTTTTAAATAGACATGAATGACCTTGGTATATTCTTCAGAATCTTTTAGGGCATAAAAGCTATTTTCAATCAGGTTACCTAAGATAATGACAAAATCATGTTCATCCAGAAGAGGGGGAAGGAATGATAGATAGCTATCGGGATCGATCTTTACTTCTATCCCCATTTCATTTCCTCTCCTGATCTTGCCTAATAGTAATCCTGTCAAACTATCAAGCTTGATCTGCCGTGTCAGGGAGGTGGTGAGATTTTCCTCTTCTTGAGAGGATAGAAAGATATAATCGAGAGCTTTCTCTCCTTCTTCTAATTGAATCAGACCGGCAACGGTATGTAATTTATTCTGGTGTTCGTGATTTTGGACCCTCAATGCCTCAACGAATTCTTTCACTCCAGTCAGCTCTTCTGCCAGTTGAGTCATCTCCGTTCGATCCTGAAACACGGCGACGGCTCCGACAATGTCCCCGTTTACCAGAATAGGAACCCTGGAGCTTAATACGATCTTATTCTCTAATCTCATTTCCTCATGATAAATCGGTTCCTTCTTGTGTAACACGTCCGGTAATTTTGAAGAAGGAAGTACCTCTTGAATGGATTTTCCGGTTGGATCTCCATTTAACACCAATATATCTTTGGCTTTCTCATTAAAGACGGTGATCCTTTTTTGATTATCAATGGCAATGATCCCTTCATTCATGGCTTGAAAAGTAGCGGTCCTTTCCACCAGAAGTTTTCCAATTTCATGAGGTTCCAGGTGAAAGGTATCTTTCTTTATTTGTCTTGCCAGTAACCAAGAACCAATGATGCCGAACAGGAGAGTGATGGCACCTATAATGATGAGTTCATTTTGGAGATTCCTTATTATATCGAGTGTAGAAGGGAGCAGGATGCCTACAATGACCACACCTATTTGTTGGTGCTGATCGTTCATGATCGGAACGAACCCCCTGACCGCCGTACCGATTTCCCCCTTAGCTGTCGTCACATAACTATGCTCGGCAAAAGCAGGACCTTCATCCTTTCCGGCAGAAATGATCCCAAGCTGCTCATCAGACGGGTGTGAGTAACGGATCCGGTTCATATTGAGGACGACGATATAGTCAGAGCCATTTACAGTCCTGATATTTTCTACAATGGGCTGGATTTCACCCCATCCTCCGGAATCCTCGAGATGGCTTTGTACAGTTGGAAGATTCGCTACTGTTCTAGCTGTAATAAGTGCCTGGTTTCCTAACTCTTCTTTCTTCATTTCAATCGCTTTTCCTACAAATATAATAAATCCAATGATTAGCGCAAACAGGACTACACCAAAGGATAATATCGTCATTTTCCAACGGATGGGCATTTGTTTTCGATTCATTCTGAATATTCCTTCCTCTTCATTCAAAGTTATTGTACCATTTTTAATAGAACGGAGAGAGGGGAGGTCCCATAATGAAAACATTTTTCTTTATAGGGTTGTTTATTTTAACAGGAATTGCTACAGCCTATTTTGTTGGATTTCAATCTCAGACCGGCTTTACCTCGGAATATGATGACGATCAAGAAAAGCTGAAAGATGGCATCGTCATTAAAGTCAGTCATGTTGTTTCCGAAAACACACCGAAAGGAAAAGCAATCAGGCGTTTTAAAGCACTAGTAGAAAAGAATACCAAGGGAAAAGTGAAGGTTGAAATCTACCCAAACGGCTCGCTCTATTCGGATATTAGTGAATGGAATGCCCTTGAAAATAATAATGTTCAAATGATTATCCCTGCCACGTCTAAAGTCTCTGCTTATGTTCCTGAGTATAGTGTGTTCGACTTACCCTTTGCGTTTAATAGTTATGAAGATGTTCAACGGGCATTTGAGGGGAATATAGGAGATATATTACTTAAAAAGGTAGAAAAACAAGAAAACGTGAAGGGGATTACCTTTTGGTATAACGGATTTAAACAAATCACCAATAGTCAGCGACCCTTGATCAGGCCGGGTGATTTCAATCGGCTCCACTTCCGTACAATGCCGGGTGAGGTGATAAAAGATCAATATCAAAGGATGGGGGCTGCCGTAAGTCACCTGCCTTTTAATAAAACATACGAGAACTTAGAAGTAGGATTTATAGATGGACAGGAAAATACCATTTCGAATATTTACTCCAAGAAGCTTTATGACCATCAATCCTACCTTACTGTCAGCAATCATACTTATTTAGGCTATGTTGTATTAATGAACGAAGAATTTTGGGAGGACTTGCCTGAAGAATACCGGGTGGAAATTGAAGAAGCGATGAAGCAAACGACTGAATGGATCCGCCGGCATTCCATAGAAATCAATGATGACCATATGCGTGAATTAAAGAGAAATACTGATTTGGATATTCACATTCTGTTGAATTCGGAAAAAGAAGAGTGGATGAAGAAGCTGGCTCCTATGTATAAAGAATACAAAGATGAAATAGGGAAGGAATTAATGAGGGAGATTGAATGAAAAGTGGTCAGGTATGTGATTGGTGGTTAATGCTGAAGTTTATCTAAGAGGAAAGAGTGGGAGTGAAAAGTTTTGGTTATTGCTCCATTCCCACTCGTCGTTTTACTTTATGAAGTTCCTTTTTGTGATCCCAGTTTTCTTTTATCAGAATCGTGATGTTATCCTGGGTGTCTTGTTGATTTTCTTCGAGGACGGTCATTCTGGATTCAAGCTTGACCATACGGGTTTCTAATTTCGTCATGCGTTCATTCATGTTGTTTTCAAATCGAGTCATCTGCCCTTGCAACTCTCTAACGGCTTGTAAAATCTGATCCAAGTTATTTGTAACCTCCTTTTCACCCGAGTATAACAAAGAATTTGGGAATGCTGCCTTCATAATCACTGGAAAAAATCTTCCCCAACGGATACGGTTTTGCTATTAAATATGGTAATATAAGAAAATGTAAAGAGAGAAATCAATGATGACTATTACATAGAGTTAGGAGAATGATGATGAGTAAAACACTTATTTTCGGACACAAAAATCCAGATACAGATACGATCACGTCTGCACTCGTATATGCTGATTTGAAGACAAAAATCGGGATGGACGTTGAGCCTGTACGTTTAGGTGAAGTCAACGGTGAAACCCAATATGCCCTTGACTACTTTAACGTTGACGCACCTCGTTTGGTTGAAAAGGTTGCCGGTGAAACCGACACGGTTATCCTTGTTGACCATAATGAGCGCCAGCAAAGCGCAGAAGACATCGAAGAAGTACGTGTTCTTGAAGTCATCGACCATCACCGAATCGCCAACTTCGAAACGGCAGACCCTTTATACTACCGTGCAGAGCCGGTTGGTTGTACGGCAACGATCTTAAACAAGATTTACAAGGAAAAAGGAGTAGAGGTAACGAAGGAAATGGCTGGATTAATGCTTTCAGCGATCATCTCAGATTCTCTATTATTTAAATCTCCAACCTGTACTGATGAAGACGTAGCAGCAGCGAATGAACTGGCTGAAATCGCTGGTGTTGATGCTCAAGTGTACGGATTGGACATGTTAAAAGCCGGTGCGAACATGAGCACGAAATCCGTGGCGGAGCTTGTAACCCTTGATGCGAAAGAATTCTCAATGGGCAACGCGAAGGTGGAAGTGGCTCAAATCAACGTTGTCGATGTGAATGACGTATTCGGACGTCAAGCGGAAGTGGAAGCTGCGATGGAAACAATGATCAAAGAAAAAGGATTGGATCTTTTCTTACTTGTTGTGACTGACATTCTGGAAAATGACTCAACGGCATTGGCTCTTGGAAGCAAAACTGCGGAAGTGGAAAAAGCATTCAATGTAACACTTCAAAACAATACAGCCCTATTAAAAGGCGTTGTATCACGTAAGAAGCAGATCGTACCTGTGTTGACGGATGCGATGAAATAAGAAAGAATTGAGAGGAGCAGTCTTTTGGCTGCTTCTTTTTTTTCGACAAAAAACGGGAGGTGCCTGTGGCCCATGACCATGAATTTCAAAAAAATCCACCACATCGCAATCATCTGCTTAGATTACCATCTTTCAAAAGACTTTTATGTCAACAAACTTGGTTTTGAAATAAAACAAGAAATCTACAGGGAAGAAAGAGACTCATACAAACTGGATTTAGCGCTAAATGGAGAATACATCATCGAACTATTTTCATTCCCTGACGCACCGGTCCGCCCAAGTTATCCGGAAGCTCAAGGGTTACGCCATTTAGCATTTGAAGTAGAGGATATTGAGGAGAGTGTAAGACGTTTAAATGAAAAGGATATTGAAACAGAAGAAATAAGACTAGATCCATATACTCATAAACGTTTCACTTTCTTTGAGGATCCCGATGGACTTCCACTAGAAATATATGAAAGCGAGTAGAGGTCCGTCCCTAAAAAAAGAGCACTTCCCACAAGGAGAAGTGCCGTCCAAAGGTATTGTAATTTGTCGTTAGGTATATTAAACCACAGATTGTGAACGCATGTATTGTCGTTGTGGCACGATTTTAGTTGATATATAGAGGCATTTCTTATGAATATCTCTGTTATCTTTATATTTATTAAAATATTAATATTGGTGAAATGGGGTGCCAGGCACAGAACCTCTTTTTTGTGCCTGGCACCATTCATGTATCATCATTAGAATGCAAGGTCCGTCCCTCAAAAAAAAGAGCACTTCCCACAAGGAGAAGTGCTGTCCAAAGGTATTGTAATTTGTCGTATGTATATTAAAGCACAGATTGTGAACGCATGTATTGTCGTTGTGGCACGATTTTGGCTGATATATAGAGGCATTTCTTATGAATATCTCTGTTATCTTTATATTTATTAAAATATTAATATTGTGAAATGGCTCCCAGGCATGGAACCTCTATTGTGTGCCTGGCACCCTTTGCGTATAGTCAATTGAATGCGAGGTCCGTCCCTCAAAAAAAGAGCACTTCCCACAAGGAGAAGTGCCGTCCAAAGGTATTGTAATTTGTCGTTAGGTTTATTAAAACATAGATTTAAAATGTATGTATTGTCGCTCTACGGGCTTGAGAGGACAGGTGTGAGGATTTCCCTAAAAAAATTGCTTGTTTTCTGTTAAAATATAAATATATTAATATTTTCTGGGTGGTGAGACTGTGGATTATTCTGTTATTGGGAAAAAAATTAAAGAGCTAAGAAAAGTAGTTGGATTGACTCAAGGTGAATTAGCAGACGGGATTTGTACCCAAGCTCTCATCAGTCGAATTGAAAAAGGAGACATTTATCCAAGCGCTACTTCTCTCTATCAAATTTCAAAGAAACTCGGAGTGGATGTTAACTATTTCTTTGAAATTGGGACGACTCCCCGTCTTGATTACATAAAAGAGGTTGAGCGTCAATTGCGTAAATTAAGAATCAAGCACAGATATACAGAAATGATGGAGATGGTGGCTGCAGAAGAAAACAACCCACTCTTTAAAGAAGAGGCTAATCTTCAGCTTCTTTATTGGCATAAAGGAATCTATAAATTTGAGGTTGAGCATAACTGGGAGGATGCTTTTCCACTACTGGAAAAAGCATTTTCCCTGACAGCAAATAGTAAGAAAGCATTGTCAGAAAGGGAGATGGAGATTCTTCTTGCTTTTGGTGCCTTCTATTTTGGTATGGAAAAATATCAAGAAGCTCTTGATTACTATGAGGAAGTCAGAGGAGCTATAAATACTACCGGGCAACTAAATGATAAATCAATTAAAACACGCTTGCTATACAATATTGCAAGGGTCTTAACACGATTAGGAAATTACAAGGACTCCATAAAGTATTGTAAGGAAGCGATAAAATGGTGTATTGAAGAAGAGCATTTGTACGGTTTAGGACAGCTGCATTATCATATTGGGTATAATTTTGAGTTGGAAGAGAATTACGAACAAGCCTTACTTTATATTAAAAAATCGATTTTGATCTTTGAAATGCTTGAAAATGATGAGCATTTAACTTATTTGACAAACAAAATAGAGGAGATATCTCAAAAAACACTCTCATAAATGTCTTTTATTTTCATACATCCAGCAAGTCCCTCATAAAGATTACTATAGACAGGGAGTGGTGGAGCAATGAGAAGAAGAAGCCCGGTTCCTCTGGTCATTGGAGTAATTGCCTCCATTCTGATCGTAGTGGCCCTATTCATGATAGTAGGGGAAAGCCGGGAACCTGATACACCAGAGGAAGTCATCAAGGAGTTTTATCAGTTTGAACAATCCGGTGATTTCGGTAACGCATGGGAATTATTTCATCCGGAAATGCAGAACAAGTTTCCCAAGTCATCATATATTCAAACGAAGAACCATGTATTCATGGGGCATATGGTGGTAGATGAGTTTGAGGTGGAAGTGGGAAAAATAGAAAAATTAGAAAAGTTCACGTTTAATGAGGAAGGTCTTACGTTTAAAAATGTAAGAAAAGCAGAGGTCGATTTATTCTTTGACAGTCAATTCGGTGAACTGACCATCAGTCAAACCTGTTATGTTGCCTTGGAAGAAGGAGAATGGAAGATACTCTGGGATTATAGCTTTTGAAAAAAGCGTTCATTTTGAGGTGAAAAAGGAAGGGGTTTATAAAAGTTAAAAAAGGTCTGTTTTTTTCTTCTGATTTGGTTTTATTTAGAATTTTTCGGGTAAAAAGAAACTAATTATTTTATAAAGGAGGGCATTAGCTGTGTCGTTACTCTATTTTAAAGCTCGTGAAGCCTATGAGCTGGATGCGAAAGTATCTCAATCCCAAGTGATAAAGCTGAGAGAATTTCGTAGAACGAAGCCCGCCCCCATTGTCAAAAAAAGATAACGTGAAAAATTAAATCGAATCATCCCTGCTCAGTCTAAAACTCTTTTAGGCTGTTTTTTTCGTTTAAAAGAGGTATTGCCATTCGTCCATAGAACGCAATTCAGTACATATCAAAAGAGCTTGAGTTTCATTTCGAACATGGGAATGAGAAGGGAGGATACATCTATCACTCCAAGTCGTTCAATCATCTGAATCAGGATGGAGGTCCTGAATTTTTAACGTGGATTGTAGATGCTGTAAAGCAAAAAAGTCAGGAATCAAAGGATTCCTGACTTTTTATTCTAGATCTTCACCGATGATGCGTACTTCCCGTTCAAGTTCCACATCAAATTTTTCTTTCACTGTTTTTTGAACGTGTTCAATGAGTGAAATATAATCCGAGGCTGTCGCATTGTCTTTATTCACGATGAAACCGGCATGCTTCGTGGAGACTTCAGCGCCGCCAAAGTTCGTTCCTTGAAGCTCACTATCCTGAATAAGCTTTCCGGCGAAATATCCAGGCGGGCGTTTAAAGACACTTCCGCAAGATGGATATTCCAGTGGCTGCTTGGATTCCCGTTTATCTGTCAGATCGTCCATGATGGCCTTGATCTCTTCGTAGTCGCCAGGCTTCAAGCTGAAGGTTGCTTCCAGTACAATATCGCCTTTTTCAGAAATATTACTGTGACGGTAATCAAGCTCCAATTCTGCAGCTGTACGCTTTACCAAGTTCCCTTCACGGTCGACGACATGGCAATAATCCAGAACATCTTTGATTTCTCCGCCATAAGCCCCGGCGTTCATGAATAGAGCGCCACCAACGGTACCTGGAATCCCACAGGCGAATTCAAGTCCTGATAATTTTTCAGCTAACGCACGTCTTGACACATCGATGATCGCTGCTCCACTTTGAGCGACAATCAGTTGATCGGTCGTTTTGATGTCTGTGAAGTTCTTTAAATGAAGAACGATCCCGCGAATTCCACCGTCTTTTACAATCAAATTCGATCCGTTTCCTAATAGAGTAAAAGGAACATCCACTTCATTTGACAGCTTCACGATGTTTTGCACTTCTTCATAAGTGGTTGGCGTTAAGAAGAAATCTGCTTTTCCGCCTAACTTCGTATACAGATGCTCTCTTAACAATTCGTCACGTTTGATATTGTCTGAATGCATCACCTTTGATAATTCTTCAAACACTTTTTCCTTATTGTACATTCTATATCAGTCCTATAAAGTAATTTATGTCTTCTCTAAGTTAAATCCTACCCAACCATTATATGACGAAAACCCATGAAAGTTAAATGGTTTCAGTTGGCAGATGTGAATCCCCTTCGAATGAACCTATTCTAATAGGAAAAGAATGCTTGATCATAGGTCAAAAATACGAAAAAAGAATGTTTTCATCGCCAGCAAAGTAAGATAGGATAGAACTAACAAAATATGTTATAACGTCTATTTAACTATTAAATTATACAATCTGGAGAGGAGGAAGCAAATTGGCCAGATTATATATAGCGTTAATTGGCTTAAGTTTGATTTGGGGGATGTCGTTCGTTTTTATTAAGTGGCTGGTGGATCCAGTAGGTGTGTGGGGGACGGTATTCTTACGCTGTTTAGCCGGTGCTCTTGTGCTTCTTCCGATCTTTTTTATACAAAGGAAAAAAGGAGAGAAGAAATCGCTCCCTATGTGGAAGTTATTTGTTGTCGGGATTGGTAATGCGGCGTTGCCCTGGACTCTGATCGCGTTAAGTGAAACACAGATCAACAGTAACACTGCCTCCATTTTAAACGCAACGACTCCCATTTGGACTGGACTTGCGGGATTTTTATTTTTCTCGGTCCTATTGACCGGATTTCAATGGATTGGGATTATCGTTGGGTTTATAGGAATCCTCGTCCTGATGAATTTCGAAGTGAGCGGGATTTTCACTTCTGATTTTGTAGGGGTAGGGACGATGGTGCTTGCGACAATGAGCTACGCGTTTGCTTCACAGTTTACGAAAAAGTATCTGGCTGGAACGAGCGTGGTTGTGATTTCTACATTCCAGTTGTTGATTGGGTCAGCGGTAGGTTTTGTGGGAATGATGCTGACGAATCCAATCTCAGTTGGCGAGTTGTTATCAGGCGAGGTCATCCTGGGCATTTTAGGGTTAGGCTGTTTAGGGTCTGGAGTGGCGACGCTTCTTTATTTCTACATCATGACCAATGGAGGACCTGAATTTGCTTCGACGGTGACGTACTTGATTCCGGGTACAGCGATGATTTGGGGATTTGTTCTTCTGAGGGAGCCTGTGACTCATAATCTCATTTTAGGTTTATTGATTATCTTTGCGGGAGTGTTCCTGTCTTCCAGAAAATCGAAAAAACTGGTCTCAACCATGCCTGTCGGTACGAGGTAAGACCTTTAAACAAACGTTTGATTAGGACATTGGATCCCTTATAGCTCTAGGGTTCGGGGTCTTAAACAAACGTTTGTTTAGTTTTGTGGAGCTGAAAGTCCCTAGAAACTAATGCAAACCAACTTGTTTTCATATAAAATGAGAAAGATACATAAGGTAGACTAAACAAGCTCGTAACAAGGGCTATAAAAATAAACAATAAGGATGGTAATTCTATGAAAACGGCAATTGTAACGGATAGTACAGCCTACATCCCGAAAGAATTGCGTGATCAACTGAACATACATATGATTCCTCTCAGTGTTATTTTGGGAGGAGAAACTTATCAAGAAGAAGTTGATATTACGGCAAGTGAATTTTATGAAGAGGTCAGCATCCAGCAAAAGCTACCAACGACTTCTCAACCCCCTGTCGGGAAGTTCGTCGAGCTATTCGAAAAACTTTCACGGAACTACGATGCCGTCATTTCCATCCACTTATCGAGTGGGATAAGCGGTACGTATCAAGGGGCCGTTCAAGCTGGGGAAATGGTCGAAGGAATTGAAGTGTATGCGTATGATTCCGAGATCAGCTGCATGATTCAGGGCTTCTATGCGATTGAAGCGGCCAAGCTGGGTCGTCAAGGGAAAACGGCTGGAGAAATCGTTGCGTTATTGGATGAAATGAAGCAATCTGTACAGGCATACTTCATGGTTGATGACCTGGCTCATTTGCAACGCGGGGGCAGATTATCACAAGCACAGGCGATCATCGGAAGCCTTTTGCAGGTGAAACCACTTCTGCACTTTGTGGATAAAGTCATCGTTCCTTTTGAAAAAATCCGTACGAAGAAGAAAGCATTGAAGCGGGTGGAGTCTTTGCTTGAAGAAGCCGTGTCTTCCGGAGAAGAGTTTCAAGCTTCGATCATCCATGCGAATCGCGAAGAAGAGGCGATTGAGTGGATGAATGAGCTTCAGGCTAAATACCCGAACGTTGAATTTAATGTCAGCATTTTTGGTCCTGTAATCGGTACTCATTTAGGTGAGGGATCGATGGGGATGGGATGGGCTCGGAAGATGAGTCGTTAAAGTTTGGGTGTTTTTGATTGGTTGTACCTGGTACAAATTGCGCTATCTGTACCAGGTACAATCAGGTCATCATGTACCAGGTACACTTCCGAACTATCGGTGCCAGGCACAAAACAATGTTTATGTGCCTGGCACCTTTTTATTAGGCAGGATTTTCATAACCTGGTGTAGAATACATCATTATCCAAGAAAGGAGTGATGTGTTTGCGTTTTGCTTTTGTAGACAATCGTTTGATTCCGGAATTACTTGTGAAAGAGAAGCACCACAGTTTGCAGCGGATTTCAGATCTATCTTCCATCCCACCCCGACCCCTTAATGAATCCTTCACCTATTCTTCAGAACTCCAATCCTTTCTTAGCAGCCGATCCCTGCTATTAGATGAAATCCCAATTTCCATTGAAGTCTTTCATGAGCATTATTTAAATGGATGTATTGCCTATGGAAAAGGTGTGGAGGAAAGGTTGTGCAATCGTTGTGGAAATAACAAGCCTCATTTGTTCGCTTCCTTTTCATGTTCAAGATGCCACAACAACTGTACCTACTGCCGGAATTGCATCATGATGGGCAGGGTGTCTGAATGCACACCGCTTCTGACATGGTGTGGTCCGGCACCGGTTCCTGAATCGCCACCGACTTTTCATTGGCTTGGAACTCTTTCAGAAGCGCAAAAAGTTGCTTCTCAGCAAATGGTCACTGCTGTTAAAGACAGCAAGGACCTGCTCGTATGGGCCGTGTGCGGGGCAGGGAAGACTGAGGTTCTCTTTGAGGGAATCCATGAAGCTCTTCAACAAAACAAGCGGGTATGTATTGCAGCACCTAGAACCGACGTCATTCTTGAATTGTCTCCCCGTCTCAAAAAGGTCTTTCCTGACACAACGATCATCACACTTTACGGAGGGTCTGAAGAAAGAAACACCTATGGCGAGCTCGTTCTGACCACCACACACCAGCTGTTCCGGTTTCACGACGCCTTTGACGTGATGATCATCGATGAAGTGGATGCTTTTCCGTATTCCTTTGACGCTTCTCTTCAATGGGCAGTAGAAAAAGCACGGAAACCCGATTCTTCTATTATTTACCTCACAGCAACCCCTGATCGGAACACCCAGAAGCAATGCGCGGCAGGGAAGCGATCCTATATCCAAATCCCGGCACGCTTCCACCGCCATCCGATTCCCCTGCCACGCTTTAAATGGTGCGGACTTTGGAAAAAATCCCTTAAGAAAAACCGGATTCCTCGTGGATTGAAAAAATGGACGTGCACAAGACTCCACCAATCAAAACAAGCCCTGATCTTTTTCCCCACCGTTGAAATCATGGAAAAAGCCCTCCCTCTTTTTCAAGAAATCGATCCTCTCATTGAATCTGTGCATGCAGAAGATCCCCAAAGAAAAGAAAAAGTCATGAGAATGCGAAATAACGAGATCCCCATTTTACTCACTACGACCATTTTAGAAAGGGGAGTCACTATACCCAATATCGATGTAGCTGTACTCGGCTCAGAAGAAAAGATTTTCACGGAAAGCGCCCTTGTTCAAATTGCAGGGAGAGTGGGGCGGAGTTCGGACTATCCGAAGGGTGACGTCGTCTATTTTCACTTCGGCCGTACCGGTGAGATGATCAAAGCGCTCCTTCATATCGACGGCATGAATAGGGAAGCCGTGAAGCGGGGGTTGATTGATGGTAAGTAATTGCTTGTACTGTGGGAATGAACTTGTGGAGGTCATGTCCTGGAAGGGATTATTTTACAGAGTCCCCCCGTTTCTGTGTACTGAGTGTGAAAAACAATTGATGATAATAGAGGGCAAGCGTTGTTCAGGGTGTTCCCGTGCAATGGAAGTGTTATCTTCTGACTTAATAAAAGGGGAGCAGTGCCTGGATTGCAGCCGTTGGGAGTCTGACGCTGAGTGGAGTGGGTTGCTCCTACAGAACGAATCACTCTATCAATATAACGATTTTCTTAAAGAGTATCTAGCTCGATACAAATATAGAGGAGACTATGCGTTGGCTAAACCATTTGCGCACATTCTCAAAAACTATATTGAAAAAAGTGAGTTTGATATAGTCATCCCCATCCCGCTTAGTAACGAGCGTTTATATGAAAGAGGGTTCAATCAATCCACTGCGTTGCTGGAAGAAGCAGAGGTCCGTCCCTCTTGTCTCCTTACCCGCTCACACTCGGAAAAGCAGTCGAAAAAGACACGGAAGGAAAGATTACAGCAGGAGCAGGTATTTCAGTTAGGTGAAGCGGATGTTAAGGGAAAGAGGATTATTCTGTTTGATGATATTTATACGACTGGAACGACGTTGAGGCAGGCAGCTAAATTGCTGCGGGAAGCGGGAGCTGTTGAAGTATCCTCTTTGACTCTTTCCAGAGGTTAAAGCAACTCTTATTTCTGCCGATATAGAGAATAACAGAAGTGAATCAGGGAGGAATGAAACGATGTCAGAAATTATTAACTGTCCACGGTGTAACGAGATTTTTATGAAAAATAAATTCAGGGATGTATGTGATACGTGCTATAAAGAAGAAGAAAACATGTACGAAGCAGTCTACCAATTTCTAAAGAAACGGGAAAACCGGGCTGCCACCATGGCCCGTGTGATCGAAGTGACGGGTGTTGACGAGGAGCTTCTCTATAAATGGGTGAAAAAGGGCAGGATTCAAACGAAACAATTTCCGAACATGGGTTATCCGTGTGATAAATGCGGGAAGATTATTGGGACGGGGAGGATCTGCGAAGGGTGTTCCAGTGAGCTTTTAAATGACCTTAAACAGTTCGAAGCGGAGAGAGAATGGGAGAGTAAAGTGAAGGAATCGGGTCTGAAAACGTATTACACAGTGAGAAATAAGAACTAGATACGTCACACAAGAAAATCAGGAAGAACTAACCAGTCACTTGAGCTAAACAAACCACGTTTTTATCCGATATACTAGGTAGAAACAATGGACGTGATGAAAGCGAGGGGAAAATGATGAAGATTAACAATATCGGAAATCAAAACATTAATCCTTATAAGCGCAATCTTAACAAAATGGATCAAGTCAGCAAAATGGGGAAATTGGCTTCAGACAAGATTGAGATCTCTTCTGCTGCTAAAGAGATGCAAGAGGTTTCAAAGCTCGGAAAAGAACGCCAAGCCAGAGTTGAAGAATTAAAGGATCAAGTGCAGAGCGGTAACTACACCATTGATCCGAAAGCGATTGCTAAAGGTTTAAAGAATTTTTATAACGGAAACTAGGAGCGAACAAACATGCCGGTAACGTCACTAATTGCAACGTTAGAAAAACTATATAAGCTGCACAAAAGTTTGTTCGATCTTTCTGTTGGAAAAACGGATGTTATCAAGAGAGGTGCCATGGACGAACTGGACGTTGTACTAAAGGACGAACAAAAGCATATCGCGGCCATCAATACGCTTGAGATGAATAGACAACGGGAGTCAGAGTACTATCTTCAATCGCTTGGAGTCCGTTTGGAGAAAAACCCAACGATCTCTCTCTGTATTCAGTACAGTTCACCTGAAGATCAAAAGACTCTTGGATACTGGCAGCAGAAACTTGTTGATATGATAGCCGAGTTAAAGGCCCGGAACGAACTCAATCAAAAGCTTGTCTATCAATCTCTTCAATTTGTCAATATGAACCTATCGATGCTGCAGCCTCAATCAGAAAAATTGACTTATTCTCGTCCAAACGGTGACAAGTCGATACCAGCAGGAAGATCCATGTTCGATTCGAAAGCATAACATCAATCATTTGAAACGGAGGCAACACCATGCGATCCACTTTTATGGGCCTTGAAACGGCTAAACGTGGGATGTACACCCAACAAGGAGCCCTTTATACGACAGGTCATAACATCTCCAACGCAAATACCCCCGGTTACACCCGACAACGTGTCAATTTTGCACAAACAGAACCTTACCCGGCACCCTCCATGAACCGTCCGCAAATTCCCGGTCAAATTGGAACAGGCGTTGAAGCCGGTTCGATCCAGCGGGTTCGTGATTCTTTCTTAGACACGCAATATAGAGGGGAAAATAATAAGCTTGGCTACTGGGATACGAAAATGGAAGCCATGAAGAAGATGGAGGAAGTGATGAATGAACCATCTGATTCAGGCTTGTCGAAAACGATGGATATGTTCTGGCAATCCCTTCAGGATCTAGCCGTCAATCCTACCAACTCAGGTGCCCGGTCTGTCGTGCGTCAGCGTGGAATCGCCGTTGCTGAAACGTTCAATTATTTATCATCGTCTTTAACAAGCGTGAGAAACGATTTGAAAAGTGAATTGTCTGTGAGTGAAACGCAAGTTAACTCTCTTACAAGACAGATTGATAGCATTAATAAACAAATTGCCGAAGTAGAGCCCCACGGCTATCTTCCGAACGATTTGTATGATGAACGAGATCGTTTAATTGATGAGTTATCAAAACAGGTCACAATTAAAACAAGTTACCAGTCGAATGGTGGAGGGTCTTCTCCTATGGCTGAAGGTTCCGTGACCATCACATTAGTAGGGAAAGACGGAAAGAATCCGGTGAATCTGGTTGATAAGAGTGGAGCTAAGGAACTCAGTCTTTCATTTAATGGAGAACAAGATACGGTGGATTCTGTAACCATCGGTGGGGAAACGATTGCTATAAAAGAATTTTTATCAAAAGGTGAAGGGAAATTGAGGGCCCTTATCGATACATATGGATTCGAAAATGAAAAAGGTGAGGCAGAAGGATCTTACGTCGCCATGCTCCAAGAATTAGACAACATGGCGTTTGAATTTGCGAAAGCCTTTAATGATCAGCATCAACAAGGCGTAACAGCGGAACAAATCAATAATCCGACCTCCGCAGCAGAAACACCTAAATTCTTTCAGGATTCAAAAGATCCTTCATCAGATCTGGATCCGGATAATAAAGAAGGATTCGCTCAACGAATTCAAATAGCTGATGAACTTAGCAATCTCGACAACATAGCCACAGCCAGTGCAGAAAATCCCACCCTGGGGGATGCAACAAATGCGCTGGCCCTTGCTGATATCATCACAACCACTAAATTACCTTATGGGGAAAAAGAATCATCTTTTCAAGGTCATTTCGAATCAGTTATTGGAAGCATGGCGGTTGAATCACAGGAATCTTTGAGGCTTGCGAGCAACTCGAATGTCCTGAGATCAGCTGTTGAGGAACGCAGGATGTCGGTAAGCGGCGTTTCCCTTGATGAAGAAATGACCGACATGATCAAATTCCAGCATGCCTACAACGCCTCTGCCAGAATGATCACACTACAGGACGAAATGCTCGATAAAATCATCAACGGCATGGGAACCGTTGGAAGGTAGGTAGGTGAACGAATATGCGCGTAACGCAAAGTATGCTGACGGCGAACTCGATGAGAAATCTCAGTTCTTCTTATGGGCGGATGGGGCAACTACAGGACCAGTTGGCGACGGGGAAGAAGATTACCAAGCCTTCCGATGATCCTGTCGTTGCGATGAAGGGTATGTTCTATCGCTCCAATCTAACGGAAATCGAACAATATAAAAGGAATCTATCAGAACTTTACTTATGGATGGAGAATTCAGAGTCCGGGATTGATCATGCCAATCAGGGACTGCAGCGTGTTCGGGAATTGACACTGCAAGGGAAGAACGGATCCCTCAGTGAAGAAGACCGTAAAGCGGTGGCCGTTGAAATTGAACAAATAAAAAAGGACCTTGTCAGTGTGGCTGAAACAAAAGTGGCAGGCCGTTACATTTTTAATGGAACAGATGTCGGAAATTCTCCAATGAAGGATGGATCACCTGCAGATGGGACCGCCCCGAGGGTAGCTGATAACATACTCAATGGAACAAATGGTGAATACGCCATTGAAGTTTCACAGGGCGTATCACTAAAAGCAAACGCCAACCCATCAAATGTTTTTAGTCAACAACTATTCAACACAGTACACTCAATCCAAAAAGCATTAGAATCGGGAGATGTTTCAAGCCTTGATACGGAACTTGAAAACTTGGATGAAGTGATGAATACACTTTCAGCGGAACGTTCAGACCTGGGCGCCCGATACAATAGGCTGGAAATGATCGATGACCGATTGGCTCAGCAGGAAGTGACCGCCAGCCGTATTCTCTCGGATAACGAAGACGCAGATATCGAAAGAGTGATCACCGACCTGAAAACCCAAGAAAGTGTCCACCGTGCCGCCCTTAGCGTAGGAGCAAGAATCATGCAGCCGACATTAATGGACTTCTTACGATAAAAGCAAGGGGACTAACCCTTTAAGGTGTTTTGTCACCTTAGGGGACAGTCCCTTTTTCATTGGAGGTGAACAGTCTTGAACATTCCACAAATACGGTTACAATCCACTCCAGCGGAACTCGGGATCCAAACGACTCCGGGACGAATGGATATCGAACAACCCAAAGCAGAACTAGATATTCAACAGCCGGCGGGGAAAATGGAGATTGAACGGAGACCATCCAGATTAACCATCGATCAAACAGAGGCAAGGGCAGACATGGATTTGAAATCCGTGCGCCGCAGGATAGAAGAATACTCCCAACAAGGATATGAAGACTGGTTAGGGGGTCTTGCCCGGGTGGCCCAGGACGGCGATGAACTCATGATGATTGAACATGGAGGAAACGCGATAGCCGATCAGGCAAAACGAAACAGCGAAAACCCTATGTACAACTTTAATATTGGCTGGATTCCCTCTGCCGGAAGCGTCAAGATCGGGTATGATCCGGGAAGTGTCAGAGTGAACTTCGAACCTCAAAAAGTGCTCAACCATACTCGTCCACATAAACCGACCATCCACTATATGCCTGCCCAAGTCGACATCAGCCTGAAACGATACGCCGATTTACAAATCGACTTCGCGAACTTGAAGCATGTCGGCATTAAGTACGAACAAGAAATATAAAACGAAGGAATGAGAAGGATGAACATAGAGACAAAATACCACGGCGTCATAGACATCCATTCAGAGGAAGTCCTGATATTTGAACACGGAATCCCCGGATTTGGAGAAGAAAAGCAATTTATTCTGCTGCCCCTTCCTGAAAATGAATGGTTTCATATCTTGCAATCGGTAGCCACACCTCAACTAGGATTTGTCGTCACAGATCCCTTTGTCTTTTTCAAAGAGTATGATTTTGTATTGGATCAAGCGAGTGTCGAACTACTGGAAAACCCATCCGAAAAAGAAGTCCAGGTTCTCTCTATTCTGACAGTGAAAGAACACCTTGCCGAATCCACCGCCAATCTCCAGGCTCCGATTATTATCAATCTGGCCAATCGCAAAGGAAAACAAGTCATCCTAAACAACACAGACTACCAAACCAAGCACCTGATCTTTGCTCAGCCTGCAGGGAAGAAGGGGTGAGGGGATGTTAGTACTGACAAGAAAAACAGGGGAAAGCATTCAGATAGGGGATGACATTGAGCTGACCGTCATTTCTGTAAAAGGTGATCAAGTGAAATTGGGGATCAACGCTCCGAAGAACGTAGATATCCATCGGAAAGAAGTATATCTTTCTATTCAGGAAGAAAACACTGAAGCTTCGAAGGGAATCGACAACTTGTTTAACCTTTTGCCAAAAAATGAGTAAATATTTTTCTGAAGCTATTAAACACTAGTCAAAACGACCGATATTAGTAGTGTAAGCAATGAGGAGAAGGGCGGCCGACCTTTGTAACTCGTTGCAAACTACTAAACTTTTATAGTTCACATGGATGTGGGCTTACTTTCAAGGAGGAAATTTTGGAATGAGAATTAATCATAATATTGCTGCTTTGAATACTTATCGTCAGTTGAATAGTGCTACTGGTGCACAATCTAAATCAATGGAAAAGTTATCTTCTGGTCTTCGTATCAACCGTGCTGGGGATGACGCTGCTGGTCTTGCGATTTCTGAGAAGATGCGTGGACAAGTGCGTGGATTAGAACAAGCATCACGTAATGCTCAAGATGGTATCTCTTTAATCCAAACTGCAGAAGGTGCTTTAAACGAAACTCATTCAATTCTTCAACGTATGCGTGAACTTGCTGTGCAGTCTTCAAATGATACGAATACTGACACTGACCGTGGAGAACTTCAAAAAGAAGTTGATGAATTAGCTAAAGAGATTACTCGTGTTTCTAATAATACTGAGTTTAATACAAAGAAATTAATCGATGGTACACGTGATTCTGGTGGTGTTGGTGCATCGTTAACTTTCCATATCGGAGCAAATACTGGACAAAACGTAACTTTAGATATTACAGCAATGGATGCAGAAACTTTATTGGTTTCAAATGGAACAGGAACTGCAGCTACAGCAGCTGGTGGGGATGCAGCAACAACTGGGGGAATAGATATCTCTACTCAAACTGCAGCTAACTCTGCTATCGATGTTATTAATACTGCTATTGAGACTGTTTCTGGTGAGCGTTCTAAATTAGGTGCTTATCAAAACCGCCTAGAACACACAATCAACAATCTAGGTACCTCTTCTGAAAACCTTACTGCAGCAGAATCACGTATCCGTGACGTAGATTATGCTTTAGCTGCCTAAGCAGTGACAAGCACAGTCGTCCTGGCTGGTAACGGCTAGAGATCATAATTGGGTGAATTGCTGGAAACCCCTGAGAGCTTTTCTTGCCACAACGTAGTTGGAAACGACAAGCGTGATGGCTTTAACAAAAGAAGAGATTGGGCAATCAGCAGCCAAGCTCCTGTCTTGAAAGAGTGGAGAAGGTTCAACGACTAGGATAGACCATCTAAGGCGCAAGCTATGATGATGAAATCCGTAGGTGAAACAGTGGTCATCAGCATTGTGAATCCGAAGTGCCCAACCCCTCTGTGTTAGAGGGTGAAGATATAGTCTGGTCATTTATGAAAGTAAATGTTCGCACGATGGCGAAAGAAATGATGAATCAAACGAAGAATTCTATTCTTTCTCAAGCAGCGCAAGCAATGTTGGCTCAATCCAATCAAATGCCTCAAGGAGTTTTACAACTTCTGAGATAGTTGATTAGAGGGCGTCCAGTTTGGTAACGAGCTGGAGTATTACTGGGTGAATTGCTGGAACTTCCTAAAGCTTTATCAACCACAACGAAACTGGAAACAGTAGGCGGAATGGTCGGAAAATGATAGAGATGCACCAATGGATAATCAGCAGCCAAGCTCCTGTGAGGAAACTCTGGAGAAGGTTCAACGACTAGAGAACACGGTCTAAGGCAAAGCTATGACTATGAATCTCGTAGGGCAGGAAATCCTGTTCGAAGTGCCCAGCCCCATACATACAAGGGTGAAGATATAGTCTATTCTATGATCGAAAGACATAGTCGCAAAGCAAGCGAACCAACAACCACAAGGAGTTTTACAACTTCTTCGTTAATTTTAAGTGGTTTACGAGAGACTCTGGGCTTCCTAGGGTCTCTTTTTTTTCTTCTTATAAAAAAATCACAATATCCCCTCTAGTCGTAATTCTCGTATCTTATACACTACAGACCAATAGCTTCTACATAAACTTTTCGCAATGTCTTTATCTTTTACACCGCTCCTCTTCAGTAATATTATTTTTCTTACTTCGTCTTCAGTATAATTTTTGAATCTACTCGACGAAGAAGGGACGATTTGATAATTAGGAAATTGTTTTAACAACTCTTGCTCCTCGCGTTTTAGCCTCCATTCCCAATTGGATTTATAATACATACTTTCACATGTCAAAGTGATTGGGGAAAGTAAATTCAGGAAATTGTATGTTAGGCCAGTTGAGGTTCCTTTTAAAATATAACCGTAACCATCTCTTCTTTTGTTCAGCTTAAATTCAATTTGAAAGGTATCTAAAATGTGTTGTTTTAATACTTCAAGTTGCTCTTTGGGGTAGCTTTGAAGGTATAAGTAAATGTGAGGAGTTAAGTAAATCTTCTTATTACGATGATTAATTCTTTTAGAGATTGATAGAGAACCGTCATCTAGATATAGAGCTGTTAAGAAGTAGGGGGAGGTACAGTATTTTAGAAGTTTTATCGGGATTTGCTTAGAGCGATTACTGTAGAAGTAAGGAAATAACTCCGTGAAAAGGGGATCAGATTTTGAACGCATGGTTTGGCTTTTCTTAGTAAGGTAGAAGAGACCTGGGAAGAAGGTGGCCTTCCAGATACGATAATTCTCTTGTTCTAAACCATAATGTTCACGATAACTATGATTTTTCCTGCGTGAGTTACGGTATATCTTTGTGATTTCACCATCACCCAGAATGCTTCCTACTAGTAAGTTTCGTTGAATAGAAGATAGATTCAGGAACTTCTCCATCCATAACACTCCTTTCGAATAGGAACTTATGTTCTATTTTTATTATACTATACCATCTTTATTGAAACAAAATAAAACCCAACCTCCCTAAACTTTCCCCACCAAAAACCGATATAACCCATATAACCCTCAGGAGGATCAAACGATGATTGATAAAGTGACAGGCGGGATTTCAGGAGTACAATCATTTACTAGATTAGAGAACCAAAACAGTGAAGAAGTGAAACAAATTCAAGCACAGGAACGACACCATGAAGAAACCAAAACCCAAGAACCTGTCACCAAAGAAGAGATGGAAGATGTCGTTCATGGGATGAATGAGTTTATGTCCACTTCGAATACACACCTCAAATTTGAATTTCATGATAAGTTACAGGAATATTATGTGACGATCGTGGATGATCGTACGCAGGAAATAGTGAAAGAGATACCAGCAAAGAGAATGCTTGATATGCATGCCGCTATGACGGAATTTGTTGGTTTAATGGTCGATAGGAAGATTTAACGGAAGGAGATACTTATGGCTGATATGAGAATTGGTGGACTTGCCAGTGGCATGGACACGGATCAAATCATTAAAGACCTGATGAAGGCAGAGCGAATTCCTTTGGATAAACTGGAACAGAAGAAACAATTCCTAGAATGGCAGCGGGATGATTACCGTGATATGAATAAAATGATGTTTGATTTTAGTAATCTAATTTTTGACGGAGTAATGAAGCAGGGGACGTATACTCAGAAAACGGTATCTGTTTCGAATCCAAATGAAGTATCCATTAAAAATATCAATTCTACCACCGACTTCTCAGGAACATTGAAGGTGGAAAAATTAGCTACTGCCGCTACTATGTACAGCTCGGCGATTACCCAGTCAGATGGGGGAGCCTTTGATCCCAAGAAGAAGTTGAGTGAATCGTTCGGGATGACGGGTGAGCAGAGCATCAAAGTAAAGGCAATCAAAGCAGACGGAACGATGGCGGCTGATTTTACCGAAATCAAATTTAATGCTGAAGATGAAACGTTAGACAGTTTAATCGCGAAGATCAATGCGCAGACCGGTGTGACGATGTTCTATGATCAACACACTAAGCAAATGTCTGTCATGAGTAAGAATACAGGTGCCAATGCCGGTGTTGCTGAAATTGAGTTGCAGGGAGATCTGTTTACTACCCACCTGAAGCTTGATGCTGACAATGATACTGCCCTGGCAAATAATAGAGGCTCCATTGGAGAGAATGCCAAGTTTACATACAATGGAATGGCGACTGAACGTTCATCCAATACGTTTACGATCAATGGCTTTGAATTAACGTTGGAGAATGCATCCAATACCAATGTAACCTTCTCCTCACAGCCTGACACCGATAAAATCCTAGAAAAAATCGTCAAATTCGTTGACGAATACAACAAACTCATCGAAAAAGTAAACGGCGAAGTAAACGAAAAGAAATACCGTGACTTTCAACCGTTGACTGCTGAACAAAAAGAGTCGATGGAAGAAAAGGAAATCGAATTATGGGAAGAAAAGTCCCGTAGTGGAACGTTGCGGAATGATTCAGTGTTAACGTCGGGCCTGAACAAAATGCGAACAGACATGTACACACCTGTTTTAGGCGGTACATCAGGCATCGACCAGCTGGCACAAATCGGTATCAAAACGTCAAGCAATTACCTTGATCGTGGAAAGCTGATCATTGATGAAAGCAAGCTGAAAGAAGCCATTTCCAAAGATCCGAATGCCTTATACGAGATTTTTGCGAAAAATGGAGAGACCCCAGGTGAACAGGGAATCGCCCGCCGCCTCCGTGATACGTTGAAAAATACCATGGACAGCATTGAGAAAAAAGCCGGTAAAGCATCAAGTACGAATAATACATTTACCCTTGGTCGCCTCTTAAACAATATGGACAATCAAATGGATCGATTTGAAAATCGTCTGATCCAAGTCGAAGACCGCTACTGGCGCCAATTCACCGCCATGGAAAAAGCCATCCAGCGTTCCAACCAACAATCCATGTTCCTTATGAACCAATTTGGCGGCTAATCACAATTAAAGGAGGGTCACTATGGCCATCAACAACCCGTATGCAGCATATCAAAACAACTCGGTTAACACCGCGTCACCAGGTGAGCTCACCCTTATGCTCTATAACGGAAGCCTGAAATTCATCCATATCGCGAAAAAAGCGATAGAAGATAAGAATATTGAACTGAAGAACACAAATATCCAAAAGACACAGGCCATCGTGAATGAGCTGATGGTTACATTAAACATGGATCTTGAAGTCTCTCAAAACCTCATGTCCTTATACGACTACATCAACCGTCGCTTAACAGAAGCCAACATCAAAAATGATGCTTCTATTCTAGTAGAAATAGAGGGACTCATCACAGAGTTCCGTGATACGTGGAAAGAAGTCATTCAACTGAATCGACAGAAGCAGCACGCAGGTCAGGCAGGGCAGGCATGAGCTCGGTCGTTCTTTGTTATTCGGTTACGAAGCAATTGAAAGAAGCACTCGAACATACGGTAAATCGAGAGTCCACGATCGAAACAATAGAGTCTCTTTTAGATAAAAGACAGAGTTTGATCACTGCGATCAAGCCTCCATTTACTGAAGAGGAACATGTGCTTGGAAAGCAAATGATCATATGGAACCAAGAAATAGATAGGAAACTCTCACAAATGCAGTCTTCAATAAAACGAGATTTGAACGGGTTATCCAAGAAAAAAACCTCCGTACAGAAATACTCCAACCCATACGAATCTTTACAACATGACGGCATGTTTTACGACAAAAAGAAATAGCGAAAAAACCTCGACCAACTCGAGGTTTTTTTCTTTTTCCAAATACTCTCATGCTATAATAATAGAAAAAATGCTGGAGGAAGCCGGGATGAAAAATCGTCTGGTAGATGAAATCAGATGTCTTTGCGTCACCTATCCTGAAGTCCATGAACACATAGACGGCTTTGGACACACTTCTTTTCGAGTGAAAGACAAACCATTTGTGATCATTGGCGAAGAGAACAATTTCTCCTTATCTATTAAAACCCTCCCCACCATGCAAGAAATCTTACTGGAGCAGCCTGGCTACATAAAAGCTCCCTATATCGGTAGACACGGCTGGGTGTTGGTAGAGATAGAGGAAGTAGGATGGCAAGCAATTGAAGCCTTGATTCACGAAGGCTATTTGAGAGTGGCACCCAAGAAACTGGCAAATCAAGTTCGAAACGGATGAAGACATATGATCAACCTAATCACCAATGAACTTATAAAACAACTATCACGTCCCCGCATGTGGATTTCCCTTGGGGTTATCGTATTCATCAACACCATCGCATCCCTTTTCGTCTACATGCTATTCGACGGAATCCAATTCTCCTTCTGGGAATATATGAGAATCAGCTCGAACCTGCTCATTGTCCTGCAAGTCTTCTGCCTCATCATAGCAGGGGACATCGTATCAAGCGAGTTTTCGTCAGGTACCATCAAGCTACTGCTCATACGTCCGGTCAACCGTGTGAGGGTTCTTCTCTCAAAATACTTAACGGTTATCGTCATAGCAACACTTCTGACCACTGTACATTTTGTATTTTCGTCCATACTGGGCATACTCTGGTTCTATGACAGCTTCTTTGATTTCAGCGTGAACGTTTTTATTGTAGCGGGAGCATATGTGCTGAGATTTCTTGAGCTGGTCGTGATTTGTTCCTTTGCTTTCACTCTGTCTGTACTGACGAGAAGCAGTTCCTTTGCCATTGGATCGACCATCTTTCTGACATTCTCTGCAGGGACATTCTTACTTGTAATGAACGAAAGGGGAATGGAGTGGGGGAAGTATTTGTTGTTTGCAAATACGGATCTGCAGCAGTATTTCTTCGGAACACCACCTTTTGAAGGGATGACGTTTTTATTTTCTATTGGCGTTATTGTGGTGTACTTGATTGGATTTGGTGGATTGGCCGGGTGGTTTTTTGGTCGGCGGGATGTGGATGTTTAGGAAGTCCGTTCTTGATAGGGTGCCAGGCACGGAAGCATGATTTGGTGCCTGGCACCGATTAGGGGAAAAGTGCCAGACACAAACAGGCAGAAAAGTACCTGGCACCAAAGGGTCAATTTGTACCTGGCACCAACTTTCACGTAGGACACCCATCAATCCGACAAAAAAAGAGGTTTTTTTAATCTAAATGTCGAATGTAATTATTTGTCTAAAATACTCAAAGAAGAAAGGAAGATTCAATGCCTAGAAAGCCTAGAATTTGGTATCCTGGAGCTATATACCATGCGACTGCCCGGGGAAATAGAAAGAACAACCTTTTCCGTGACCGAAAAGATTATCAATACTATATACTCCTGATACAAAAAGCAAAGGAGAAAATCCCCTTCATTCTTCACTCATATTGCCTCATGCCAAATCATATCCACCTCATCATCGAAACCATTGAACACCCTTTGTCTCAAATCATCCATTACCTCCACTCTAACTACGCCAAGTATTTTAATAAAAGGTACGATTACATTGGTCATGTATTTCAAGATCGCTATTATGCCAAGTTAATCAAAAACTGGAAGCAGATGATAGATACCAGTAGTTATATCCATCTGAATCCTGTAAGGTCCAGGTATGTAAAAAGCCCGGAAGATTATCATTGGAGCAGCTATAAAGCCTTTATAAAAGTCGGTTACAAGAACCTTGCAGATCCCACAAAGATATTAACAAACCTTGGTGATAATCCTCATGATAAGTACAAATTTTATGTGGACACCAAATTGAATACGAAAGATTGGGACGTAATTAAATAATAATGGGTGCCAGGCACAAAACGAGTTAAAAAGTGCCAGGCACCAAACATGATAATAGTTCCTGGCACTTTCAGGTCTACCAAGACATTCACAATTCCGCCCCAAACCATTCACAAATCCTCCAAATTCCCACCGTTTATTCTCCTCAAAAAGTGAGAAAATAATAATAGAAAGAGTGAAAGGTGAACCCTACATACTCGCAACCATCACCTCACTCTAATATTCTCCAAGCTCTTATCCAACACCACTTTCGACACCACATTACAAACTTTACGAAAAATTGACAAAAAATTTAGAAAGTTTAAGGAGGATTCACAAAGGGAATGGAGAATATATAAACATAGCTTTATTTTTAAAAGGAGGAGTTTACATGTTGAACTACAACATTCGAGGCGAGAACATTGAGGTAACTCCAGCGATTCGCGAACACGTGGAGAAAAAGATTGGCAAGTTAGACCGTTACTTTAATGAAACTCCTGATGCAAATGTACATGTTAATTTAAAAGTGTATCCTGATAAAAATACGAAAACTGAAGTGACTATTCCAATGCCGCAATTAGTGTTACGTGCAGAGGAACGCAACACGGATATGTATGCGGCCATTGATCTGATTGTAGATAAATTGGAGCGTCAAATTCGCAAACATAAAACAAGAGTGAACCGTAAGATGCGTGAAAAGGGCAGCCCGAAGGAGTTTTTCGCGGCTCAGGAAGATCTTAATCACGTTTCTCCAAATGGTGCAGCTGCGGTTGAACTGGAGGAAGAGGACGATACGGAAGTAGTAAGAACGAAGCAGTTCAATCTTAAGCCTATGGACAGTGAAGAAGCGATTCTTCAAATGAATATGCTGGGTCACACGTTCTTTATCTTCACAGACGCAGAGACAAATGCAACGAATATTGTGTACAAGCGTCGTGATGGGAAGTATGGCTTGATTGAAACGAACTAACTATTAAATGAGAAGATCCTGCAGTCTACATGACTGCAGGATCTTTTTAATAAGAAGGATTTTTGACAATTATTGTAGAAGTTTGTAAGTAGACATTATGTTTTCACCCTCAAAGATAGGATATTTATAGTAGAAGAACTTAAGGAGGACTTCACCATGACATATTCCATTGTAGGCTATGACCCGGAAGAGAAAGAGTGGGGGATTGCGGTACAATCCAAATTCCTCGGTGTCGGTTCTGTCGTGCCTTTTGCGAAAGCGGGAGTGGGAGCAGTGGCGACTCAGTCTTACGCAAATACCTCTTACGGGCCCCACGCACTTCAATTAATGGAAGAAGGAAAGACGGCAGAGGAAGCGCTGGATATCATCACACAGGATGATCCGGAGCGTCCTTTACGACAAGTAGGGTTAATTGATGCTGGAGGAAATCCCGCCACTTTTACAGGAGAAGGCTGCTATGATTGGGCTGGTGGACAAACAGGTAAGCACTTTGCTGCTCAAGGAAATATTTTAGTGGATGAGAATACCGTAAAGGCGATGGCAGAGACATTCGAGTCGACGACCGGATCTCTCGCTGAACGATTACTCCATGCACTCGATGCCGGTCAGGAAGCGGGAGGCGATTCCCGAGGCATGCAGTCTGCTGCGCTTCTAGTAGTGAAGGAAAGTGGTGGATATGGTGGCTTCAATGATCGGTATATCGATCTGAGGGTGGATGATCACGCTTCTCCTATTAAAGAATTGAAACGAATCTACCTGTTGCATCAGCTCTACTTTAAAGAGTCAGAGCCTGGTAGAGTCGTATTGCTGGAAGGTGAAATCCACGATGAAGTGGAGAGGGAACTTACACGTCTCGGCTATGCAAAAGAAAGACAGTCTCTTCATCAGAGCTTGAAAGACTATCTCCACACCGAGAATTTTGAAATGCGTGAACAGGATGAGAATTATATCGATTTAGATGTCTTGGATTATATGAAAAAACAAGGAGAATAGATTGGAAGGGAACCAGTCCAAAAGTGATTGGTTCTTTTTTCTTGTTCTAAAACAGTTTAAGGAACGCTGGAAATGTTATATAATGAACATTTGTGTACGGGACTCAAGAAGTTGGAGGTAAATACAAACATGAGTACAGTCGGAAGAAACGAACCATGCCCATGCGGCAGTGGGAAAAAATATAAGAAATGCTGTGAAAAAGAAAATGTTGTGAATATAGATACGCTGGTAAGCCAGGAGCTTGATGTGCTCCAGGCGCAGCTTTATGATTATATTGCTACGGCACAGTCAAAAGAGATGGAAGAATCCTATCACCACTACTTAGCGAAAATGGATCTGATGCAAGCGGATCCGGATATTTATGAAATGGCATTTGTCAGCTGGTACGGAGCGACTCAAAAGGATTCTGACGATGTTCGTTTGATCGAACGTTTTGTTGATAAGCAGTTGAGCACGGTGACTCGTCCTCAGACAGCTGAAGTACTGGAGTCTTGGAAAAACGTTCGTGTGACAGCAGGTACCGTAGAGAAGGTAGATGACATTACGTTACGTGTGGAAGAAGCCATCACTGGTGATGTGCTGATTGTAACTGAAAAGTTCGGTAAGTTAGAAGAGAATAGTTTCTTCTTGGGATTATTATTGCCGAATGGGGAGAAGTATCTTCCATTCGCTCAGTACTTCATTTATCCTGCGATTGAGAAAGCAGCGATGGAATTGGTTAAGATTCGATTTGAACAAGGTGAGTTTGAAACTCTGCATGACTACTTATCTGGTCAATACCTGGAAATAGCTGATGTCGGATTCGTTCTTTATAGTGCTGAGAAGAAAAAGACCGGAAAATCATCTGCGCCTAATAAAGCAAGTGATGCGGCAGACGCACCTTCTGGTTCAGATGAAAAGTCTGAAGACGCAATCGAAGGAGTTGAAATCTGGAAGACTCCTGAATATGTTGAAGCGATCACCTCTCTTCAAAACTTCCTGACTGAAAAAGGGGAAGATAAAGAAGAAAGTGAGCTGCTAGTAGCCGTATTGGAGAAATACTTCTACATAGAGCGCCCAACGATCCGCAATCCGAAAATCTATTCGGGAGCACTTGTGGACATGGCGAAAAACATCGACGAAATCAGCATCCGCCACGTTCAAAAAGAACTGGCCGAATACTTCGATGTCTCTGCCAACAGCATCTCAAGACGCAGTAAACAGATCTGGGAAAGCTACCAGGACACCGTCTACGAACTACTGAAAGCAACAAAAGCCTGACCATTCATATAATCAACATTCAAAAGTCGTCTGCATAGGCGGCTTTTTTGTTTTTTTGAGGGACGGACCTCACCTTTCACCAAATTTATGAGGGAATGCTGTAAAGTCTCCTACTCTTGTCGGATTGATGTGGTAGGTGAGGTCCGTCCCTCATCCCACTCATTCCCCTCATCCCAGAGCCACAACATATGAAATTAGTATGATAACGCCAAACATAGGATGACTTCTATATTCGTTGAGGTCCGTCCCTGAAAGGGAACCCCAATCGACGCTTTTTCTAGAGGGATGGGCTTCGCAAATCATGATGAGTCCAGGAATCCGGGTTGATAGTAAAGCATCCAACCTTTGAAAGGTCTGTGATTGAGAGGTCCGTCCCTCCCTGAGTTGTAACCCATATAGGATAGTGGTAAGATTGGTAGGGAATATATCGTGTTTTTGTGGGAGGATATTTGGATTTTGTAGCGAATTTTTAGTAGAGTGATTGGAAGCTGATGATGGTGACTTTTTACATGAGTTTTTCAACAATCTCATCTGAATTTCATTTTCATTCGTTATACTAGTGACGTTCGACTCTCATTTAAACACAGATAAAGGAGCGTTTATACATGCTTGGTCTATTAAACAAAGTGTTCGATGCGAATAAAAGAGAATTAAAGAGGCTTGAAAAGCTGGCTGATCAAATAGAAGAATTAGGTCCCGATATGGAGCGTTTGACGGATGATGAAATCCGTGAAAGAACAGAACGATTCAAGGAGCGCTATCAAAAGGGTGAAGACCTTGAAGATATGATGGTTGAGGCTTTTGCTGTCGTAAGGGAAGCGGCTCGCCGCGTTCTGAACCAATATCCGTACCGCGTCCAGCTTATGGGTGGTGCCTCCCTTCATGGCGGGAACATCTCCGAGATGAAAACCGGTGAAGGTAAAACGCTGACAGCGACTATGCCTGTATATTTGAACGCGATCACTGGAAAAGGCGTTCACGTTATTACAGTCAATGAATACCTGGCCAGCCGTGATGCCGAGGAAATGGGCAAGCTATACAATTTCTTGGGACTTACTGTAGGCCTGAACTTAAACTCGATGTCTAAAGACGAAAAACGTGAAGCATACAAAGCGGATATCACATATGGTACGAATAACGAATTCGGATTCGACTACCTTCGTGACAATATGGTCCTGTACAAAGACCAAATGGTGCAGCGTCCTCTTCATTTTGCCGTAATTGATGAGGTTGACTCGATCTTAATCGATGAAGCACGTACACCTCTGATCATTTCCGGTAATGCACAGCGTACGCCACAGCTTTATATTCAGGCAAATGCCGTCGTACGTACACTGAAAAAAGATGAAGATTACACATATGATGAAAAGACCAAAGGTGTTCAATTAACCGAAGAAGGAATCAGCAAAGTGGAAAGAGCCTTCCACATCGATAACCTGTTCGATATTTCACACGTAACTCTTAACCACCACATCAATCAAGCGTTAAAAGCTCACGTCAGCATGCACCGTGATGTGGATTATGTGGTTCAGGAAGGTGAAATCGTCATCGTTGACTCTTTCACAGGACGTCTGATGAAAGGTCGTCGTTACAGTGACGGACTTCACCAATCGATCGAGGCAAAAGAAGGTCTTGAAATCCAGAACGAAAGCATGACCATGGCAACGATCACGTTCCAGAACTACTTCCGTATGTACGAAAAGCTTTCCGGTATGACCGGTACGGCGAAAACGGAAGAAGAAGAGTTCCGTAATATCTACAATATGAACGTTATCGTAATCCCAACGAACAAGCCAATCGTTCGTGATGACCGTGCCGATCTCATCTATGCTTCTATAGAAGGGAAATTCCTTGCTGTAGTCGAGGATATCAAAGAGCGTCATGAAAAAGGACAGCCTGTACTGGTTGGTACGGTTGCCGTTGAAACGTCAGAGCTTATCTCTAAGCTATTGACGAAAAAAGGCGTTCGCCACAATGTATTAAATGCGAAAAACCATGGCCGTGAAGCGGAAATCATTTTAGAAGCCGGGCAGCCAGGTGCTGTAACGATCGCGACTAACATGGCCGGCCGTGGTACGGATATCAAGCTTGGAGAAGGCGTCATCGAACGTGGCGGTCTAGCCGTTATCGGTACCGAGCGTCACGAATCACGCCGTATCGATAATCAGCTTCGTGGACGTTCCGGACGTCAGGGAGATCCAGGTGTGACTCAGTTCTATCTTTCAATGGAAGATGAATTGATGCGCCGATTCGGATCTGACAATATGAAGAGCATGATGGAGCGCCTTGGGATGGATGACACTCAGCCAATCCAAAGTAAAATGGTCAGCCGTGCTGTAGAATCGGCTCAGAAACGAGTGGAAGGAAACAACTTCGATGCTCGTAAACAGCTTCTGCAATACGATGATGTTTTACGTCAACAGCGTGAAATCATTTATAAACAGCGTTATGAAGTAATCGATTCAGAAAACCTTCGTGAAATTGTTGAGGGTATGATCAAATCAGCGATCGAACGTCAGGTAGCAGCCCATACAGCAGAAGAAGATATGGAAAACTGGAACCTTCAAGGCATCGTTGATTATGTGAACGCGAATCTTCTTCCTGAAAACGACGTAACAGTCGATGATCTCCGCGGAAAAGAGCCGGAAGAAATGATGGATCTGATCTATGAAGATGTGAAACACCGTTACGATGAAAAAGAAGAAGAGCTTACTCCGGAGCAAATGCGCGAGTTTGAAAAAGTCATCCTGCTTCGCGCGGTTGATACGAAATGGATCGACCATATCGATGCCATGGATCAATTGCGTCAAGGTATTCACCTTCGTGCCTACGGTCAAACCGACCCACTGCGCGAATACCAGCATGAAGGATTCGCCATGTTCGAAAGCATGGTACTCGCAATCGAAGAAGACGTGGCAAAATACGTCATGAAAGCTGAAATCCGCAACAATCTTGAACGTCAGGAAGTAGCCAAAGGTCAAGCGGTGAACCCGAAAGAAGAAGGCGGTAAAGCTAAGAAACAACCAGTCCGCAAGCAAGAAGACGTAGGGCGCAACGACCCATGCCCATGCGGAAGCGGCAAAAAGTACAAACACTGCCACGGCATAACTGGATAAATAAAAGAAATGAGATGATACCTGGGACTTATTTTGCTAAAATAAGTCCCAGGTACTTTTCCGTTTTTTATGGGTTCTCGGCCCATGTATTTTTTTATAGGGCCAAGGGCTTTCAAGAACAATTGTTGCAAAATAATTTAATTTTTTCATCGCTCTGTTCATTGATTCTTTGTATGATTGTAAGGGGAATGGCGAGACTCCTGCGGAAAAACGAGCTGGGCAAGACCCCGCAGCGAAGCAAGGAGGCTTGCCGGTTCGTCCGCGGAAAGGGAGCGAATCCCATTACAATCAACACCCATACTAATTGAACAGAGCAATCGAATATTTTGAAAAAATAAATGCACAACCCAAATAACTATAGAGGTGACCACACATGGAACTATCAGAAATCAGAGCAGAGTTAGAAAAATCAGCTAAAACATTAGCGGACTTCAGGGGGTCTCTTTGACTTAGAAAACAAAGAGGCGAGAATTCAAGAACTTGACGAAATCATGGTTCAACCCGACTTCTGGGATGACCAGCAAAAAGCCCAGGGGCTGATCAATGAAGGAAACGGATTGAAGGATCTTGTGAATGAATACAAATCATTGCTTGAATCCCATGAAAACCTTGAGCTTACCCTTGAGCTTATCAAAGAAGAACCGGACGAAGAACTTCAAAAGGACCTTGAAGAGGAGTTGGGTGATTTAGTCAAACGATTAAATGATTACGAACTTCAGCTTCTTCTAAGTGAAGAACATGATAAGAACAATGCGATTCTTGAGCTGCATCCAGGTGCAGGTGGGACCGAGTCTCAGGATTGGGGTTCCATGCTTCTTCGCATGTACACGCGCTGGGGTGAGAAACGAGGTTTCAAAGTAGAAACCCTTGATTATCTTCCTGGAGATGAAGCGGGAATCAAGAGTGTAACCCTTGCCATTAAAGGTCACAATGCGTATGGGTATTTAAAAGCTGAAAAAGGCGTACACCGTCTTGTACGTATTTCTCCATTTGATTCGTCCGGCCGTCGTCACACATCCTTCGTGTCTTGTGAAGTCATGCCTGAGTTTAATGAAGAAATCGAAATCGAAATCCGTACGGAAGACCTGAAAATTGATACGTATCGTGCAAGTGGAGCCGGTGGGCAGCACATCAATACGACGGATTCGGCTGTCCGTATCACTCACTTACCGACGAATGTCGTGGTAACATGCCAATCTGAACGTTCTCAGATCAAGAACCGTGAGTCAGCCATGAAAATGCTTAAAGCAAAACTGTATCAAAAGCGAATTGAAGAACAAGAGCAAGAGCTTGCTGAAATTCGTGGAGAACAAAAGGAAATCGGGTGGGGAAGCCAGATCCGTTCCTACGTGTTCCATCCATACTCCATGGTCAAAGACCACAGAACCAACACAGAATCCGGTAACGTACAAGGCGTCATGGACGGCGACATCGATCCATTCATCAATGCCTACCTTCGTTCCAAAATTCAATAATAATTCCCAAGCTGAACCCACCTATCCAACGGAGGGTTCAGCTTTTTTCTGAATTTATTTAGGGACGGACCTCAAAGAGAGATGAGTTTCTTCCATTATATGTATAAATGTGAGGTTGGAATATACTCTACATACACGGGCAAGCGCACAAACTACTGGTATTATTACGTTTGTAGAAAGGTGAATCTGAATTTTCCTTTGCGAAAACCGGACTTCAGTTGTATAACCTCCCATTTCTCAAGGTCCGTCCCTCACCACTATAACACCCCAACCCATTAATGCTTTACCACGTTATTGAAGTGTTATTTACACCACTATGTGCCCATGCTATACTCTCAAAGGTTGATTCAGAGCATGTTTGAAGGGTGAATTTTTCTATTTGTCACCTCAATTCATTACCTCTACGATCAGTTGAAAGAGACTATTGGTGAACAACCTTCCTCTTAACAGACGAGACGAAACCCTTGATTATAGGTCCGTCCCTCTGCATAAAGGAAGAGGTTGTACTCATACTATAAATACATAGGTTAAAGGAGTCGTACTGGATGGGTTTGAAAGAGAGACGTCGTGAGCAGGCATTTAATCCGCGGAAAGAGAAGTTGTTAGAGTATTTGTTTGTTGTGATTGGGTCAACGATTGTGGCCATTGCGTTTAATGTGTTCTTACTGCCGAATGAGGTTGCTTCAGGGGGAGTGAGCGGGATATCCACCATCCTTAAAGGTCTGTTTGATTGGAAACCTGCCTTTGTTCAATGGGCATTTAATATTCCGTTATTCATTGCAGGGTTAATCTTCCTGGGCCTTCAATTTGGTGTCAAAACAGCCATCGGTACGGTCTTCTTGCCATTAGTGGTGTTCTTAACAGAAGGTTGGGAGCCTTGGACAGAAGAGCCTTTATTAGGCGCATTATTCGGCGGAATCGGTGTAGGATTGGGTTTAGGAATCGTCTTTCGAGGTAAAGCATCCACGGGAGGGACGGACCTGGCAGCCCAGATTGTAAACAAATTCACAGGTTTATCCCTTGGGACATGTGTGGCGCTTATCGATGGAATGATTGTTCTATCGGCTGCGATCGTGTTTGACATCGAGCGTGGTTTATATGCCCTTATCGGCTTATACGTAACTAGTAAAACAATTGATTTAGTTCAAGTCGGCATCAGTCGTTCAAAGATGGCTCTTATCATTACAAACAGACAGGAAGAAGTTCGCGAAGGAATCCTGAATAAAATTGATCGTGGTGTGACAAAACTATCTGCATACGGTGGTTATACGGACGATGAGCGCCCGATCCTTATGTGTGTGGTCGATCAAACAGAATTCACAAAACTGAAACAACTGGTCAAAACCATTGACCCCTCTGCTTTCGTCGTCACAATGGACGCCTCAGAGGTGTTAGGTGAAGGTTTCAAACGGGTTTAACCTTGGTATAATTAACTAATAGAGGGACGGACCTTGATACTTCCCGTTACTCTTAAAATGTTTTCCTAGGGGGATAAAAATGAAGAAAAAGCTACTTGGAATTGTTTTTGGCGCTTCATTGGTACTTGCAGCCTGTGGTGGCGGAGGCGAAGAAAGTACAGAAACAAGCTCTGGCGGAGTAGACCCTGAAAAAATCGTAAATAATAAATGCACCAGCTGTCACGGTGGAAACCTTGAAGGCGGAATGGGTCCAGCCCTTAATAAAATTGGTGCTGAATTAAACAAAGATCAAATCTTGGAAGTCATTCAAAATGGTAAAGGTCAAATGCCTGCAGGACTCATCAAAGGTGAAGAAGCAGAAGCAGTGGCAGAGTGGTTGGCGAATAAGAAATAAGTGAGGAAGAAGAGTCCCTGCGTGAGGATTCTTCTTTTTTTATATATCCACAAATTTTATCCTCTCGCTTTTTTAAATATTTGTTACAAAAGCTAATCCAATAACCGCTCTTAGAAATCAGCACTTAAACCGTTCGCGATTATAACCTAGTAACTTAATCAGATTAGCACCAGATTAGTATTCCTATAACAAGGATTCTCAATCTTTCGAATCTGGTGTTAGTACCTGATACTAGATACAAAAGACTACATTTTTCGTGAAAATAGGTACAATTGTCAGTGAAAAAGGTAAAAAATTCACATTATTTTATGTTTTGAAACGTAAATGTAATAATTTTTTTCCTTAACATCGTATAAAGTGATGTTATAATAATTTTCGGGAGAGCAATTCGAGGTTTTTCGCCATTTCGTGTCTAATTATGGTAAAAACATTGTTGAGTTCATACCGTGTACATATGTCGATAACAGCCAAGAGGGGAACTACATAATACAAATTAGGTGATTTTATAATGATAGAAATGAAAGACGTATATAAGCAGTACAACAATGGTGTCATGGCTGCTAATGGTTTTAACGTCCACATTAAGCAAGGCGAGTTTGTGTATGTTGTGGGTCCAAGTGGCGCCGGAAAATCTACTTTTATTAAGATGATGTATCGTGAAGAAAGACCTTCTAAAGGAGATATCATCGTAAACGGTATCAATCTGGCAAAATTAAAAAATAGTAGAGTTCCATACTTAAGAAGAAACGTTGGGGTCGTGTTCCAGGATTTTAAGTTGCTACCATCGCTTACTATCTATGAAAACATTGCCTTCGCACTTGAAGTAATAGAAGAACACCCTAAGCAAATCAAAAAGAGAGTTATGGAAGTACTTGACCTGGTAGGGTTAAAGCATAAAGCAAGAATGCTTCCTGATGAGCTGTCAGGAGGAGAGCAGCAGCGTGTATCAATTGCACGATCCATTGTGAATACGCCGAAGCTTGTGATTGCAGATGAGCCTACAGGAAACCTCGATCCTGAAACATCTTGGGATATCATGAACATCTTTGAAGAAATAAGCAACCGTGGTACAACAGTGATCATGGCTACACATAACCGGGAGATCGTAAATACTATCAAGCATCGGGTAATTGCCATTGAGAATGGCCGAATTGTTCGTGACGAACAGCGAGGTGATTACGGTTATGAAAGCTAGAACGTATGGTCGACACCTTAGAGAGAGTTTCAAAAGCATCGGACGTAACGGCTGGATGACGTTTGCATCAGTGAGTGCCGTTACCGTAACCTTACTGCTTGTCGGTGTGTTTATGGTACTAATGCTAAACATGAACAAGGTTGCAACCGATATTGAAAAAGACGTTGAAGTTCGCGTCCTACTCGAGGTTGGTACTGAAAAAGCTCAAATTGATGAAATAGATAAGAAGATTAACCAAATAAGTGGAGTCGAATCCGTCGAGTATTCCTCTAAAGAAGAGGAACTTCAGAACCTTGTGAAAGATCTGGGAGACGATTTCAGATTATTTGAACAAGATAACCCATTATATGATGTGTTTATTGTAAAAGCAGAGAATCCTCGAGACACTGGGAAGATTGCTGCTGAAATCAGCAAGTATGAGAATGTAAATGAAGCCCTGTATGGTGAAGCGAAGATCGAGAAATTATTTAACGTACTGGAAATGAGCCGAAACGTTGGCCTGGTGTTAATCATCGGTCTGTTGTTTACCGCCATGTTCCTCATCTCAAATACAATAAAAATTACGATTGTCGCAAGAAGAAGGGAAATCGAGATAATGAAACTCGTGGGTGCAACCAACTGGTTTGTACGCTGGCCATTTATACTAGAAGGATTATGGCTTGGAATTTTAGGTTCTATTATCCCGATCGCTCTTGTAACAACAGGTTACTACTATGCCTATGACTTTATTAAACCAAAACTACAAAACCATTTTATTCAGATATTGGATTTTACCCCCTTTATCTATCAAGTAAACGGATTGATTCTATTAATGGGTTGCTTGATCGGGGCATGGGGAAGCTTTATGTCTGTTCGTAAGTTCTTAAAAGTGTAAAATTTGATAGGTTGATAGAAGCTGAAAGGAGCATGCCGCTTGAACAAGAAGTATTTCATATCATTATCAATTGCAGCAGCATTAACAATCGGAAGTCTACCAACATTGGGGACAACTGCTAACGCTCATTCCTCCGTGGAGGATCTAAAGAAACAGCAAGATGACATTTCTTCTAAAAAAGAAGAAATTAACGGAAAGATTGATGAGAAAAAGTCAGAAATTAACCAAAACATCAATAAACAACAAGAGATCCAGACACAAATTGCTGAAATCAGTACAAAATTAAAAGATACTGAAAATAAGATAGCTGAAAAAACAAAAGAGATTGATGAAACAACTGCAGAAATCAATAAACTTAAAGAAGAAATTGAGGTTCTAAAGAAAAAGATTGAAGAACGAAACGAACTATTAAAAGAACGTGCACGTGCGATCCAGGAAAAAGGCGGCTCTGCAAATTATCTTGATGTACTACTTGGCGCGGACAGCTTCGGTGACTTCATCAACCGTGTAACAGCAGTAAATACAATCGTAAGTGCCGATAAAAAGATCATGGACGAACAAAAACGTGATCAGGCTGAATTAGAAAAGAAACAAGAAGAAGTAGAAGCAAAGCTTGCAGAATTAGAATCTACTAAAGCAAGTCTTGAATCTCTTAAACAAGATCTTGATAGTCAAAAAGCTCAAAAAGCTGAGTTATTCAAGCAGCTTGAAGCACAACAGGCTTCTCTTGAAGTAGAGAAAAAAGATCTTCAAAAAGAATCGGATGAGCTTTCTAAAATGGAACACCAGCTTGAAGGTGAAATCCAGGCTGAACAAGCACGCTTAGCAGAACTTGCACGTCAGCGTGAGATCGAGCGCAAGCGTCAAGCGGAAGCAGAAGCGGCTAAACGTGCAGCAGCTCAACAACAAGCAACAACAAGCAGCAGCGGTGGTTCTTCTTCAGCTCCTGCTGAAACAGCTCCAAGTGCACCAGTAAGTGCCGGTGCCTGGACATCTCCAGCTTCCGGAACGATTACAACAAACTTTGGCTGGGACGTGTTGAACGGTAAAAAGCGTTTTCACTATGGTACAGATATCGCAGCGCGCGGCAGTGTTCCAATCTCTGCAGCTGCTGATGGATATGTCATCAAGAGTCACTATAGCTCAAGCTATGGAAATGTAGTATACATCACTCACTCAATCAACGGTCAAACGTTCACAACTGTTTATGCCCACATGGCTTCTTCATCTGTAAGCACTGGACAAGCAGTTAACAAGGGTGACAGAATCGGTTACATGGGTAACACAGGATACTCTTTCGGGCAGCATTTACACTTTGAACTTCATGCAGGTTCATGGAATGCATCGAAATCAAATGCTGTAAACCCACGTCAATATATTAACTTTTAATCTTAAAACCCTGCTTCAATAGAAGCGGGGTTTTTTTACGACGGGTTTTCTAGTTATATGAAAGTCTAGAGAATATTCACTAATTCCATTAAGAATCTTCTCATACATTACGTTTTTTAGTATAATGACAACTGTAGTTCCTACAATTTGATAAGGGCAAACTAATTGAAAGATTAGGACGCAAAGCCTCGGGTCTACCATTCTCAGATGAGAATAACGATGGCCGGGTTACCGAAAACAATGGATTACAATGAATACTATTCCGAACGTTTATTAGTATCATTTAGCCTGCCTTTTTGGTGGGCTTTTTTATCTATACGACGTGTTTGGTAGGATTTGAATCTGTAGTAAGGATGATGATGTTGGAATTGACTGAATTAAAAAGGCAATTAAGAAGTTTTTGTAGAAGGAATAGGACTGCTTTGAGGTCTACTGATGTAGGTGAATATACAGCTGAAGAAATCACAGAGATAATTATCGAACGTATAGGTGCTGAAGAGGTTAAGAAAATCCTAATGGACATTGAAGTCATCAATCGCCGTAGCGGAGATACAGTTAAATACTTTATACTTATTTTAGAAGGTTTAAAAGCAGCATAGGACATATAAAACCGAATGCCGGGTTGAATGGTATTCGGTTTTAACTATTTTTAATAGATTTCATTTTAGATCGGTTCTGGAAAGTTCACTCCAAAAGATAGCAGGTAAATATCATTGCAAAAAGATAGAGAGTATGTTTTAATGACATTATTCCGTTATAAAACGTAATGATTACGATTAAAGAAGGAGTGAATCATTTTGGCCAAGAAATCAAAGGTAGTAAAAGAGAAGAAGCGTCAGGAGCTTGTTCAGAAGTATGCAGATTTGCGCAGGGATTTAAAGGAGAAGGGTGATTATGAAGCGTTAAGGAAGCTGCCGAGGGATTCCTCGCCGACGCGATTAAACAGTCGCTGTGAAGTTACAGGGAGACCAAGAGGCTATCTCCGTAAATTTAAGATGTCCCGTATCGCTTTCAGAGAGTTTGCTCATAAAGGGCAAATACCCGGCGTCAAAAAATCAAGTTGGTAATACATTAATCTTCAAGGTGGGGAATTAAGAATGAAAAAAGACATTCATCCAGAGTATCAACAAGTGGTATTTATGGACACGAACAGCGGTTTTTCCTTTTTAACTGGATCTACGAAAACATCCAATGAAACGATTGAGTGGGAAGACGGGAACACGTATCCTTTATTAAAAGTAGAAGTAAGTTCGGACACGCATCCATTTTATACAGGAAGACAGAAGTTCTCTGATCGCGGAGGCCGTGCAGAACGCTTCTTGAAAAAATACAACATGAACTAGTGCATGTCGTACCACTACAAAGAATAGGTTAAGGTATAAACTTATGCCGAGGTGAATACGATGAACGAACATTTAATGGAAATTGTCGCACGGGATATTGTTAAAGGCCTGCCAAATAAGAAAAGGGACATCTATCAATATGTGGTCGGTCTTGAAGATGAATTGGCGAGCCGATCCGAGACGTCTGAGGAATTTATGGCCTTACTTGTGAAACACTCTCCTCATCAACAGGCAGCCACTCATTTTAAAATGAGCTTTGGAGAGCTGATGAGGCGGATGAGGGAAATCGAACAAGAGATTAATGCGAAATTAGATCAAAAGCTGCAAAATGTAACGTGGATTGATTATACAGACACCATTCGATCGATGAAAGGAACAGAAGCAATAAATTCAAGATACTTCTTCTTTTCCATGAATCATGCATATACTAAATAATAAGTAGAAGTTTAGAGTTTAAATCGTAATCATTTCGTTATAAAAGCAATACTTAGTAGGAAATAGCAGGGAACCGGTGTTTTTCTTTCTATACTGTCCACTGATCAATCACTGCAAAAAACATAGAGGAAACCCCTATACTACAAAAGCAGAAATAAAGGATTCTCCTTCATGGGGAATCCTTTTATAATTCAAAATTTCGACACACATTACTCCATGCTATCTGTAATAATTCTCCTATAGGATACACTATGAGTAAATAACTTGCTTGTATATAAAAGATTTAAGATACTAATACATATAAGGGTATATTTAACGAATGGAGGAATTCCCAATGGCCGGAGATTTATTTGAACACCATAGAGCTTCAAAGCTCCTGGATCCAAGACGTCAAGAGCTCGTACCGGTGGAAAAAGTTCTCGAACTTCTCAAACTCAATGAAGACGATATCGTCGCCGACTTGGGCTGTGGGAATGGCTACCTGACCCTTCCCATTGCGAAAACGGTTGAATCGAATGTCCAGGCAGTAGATCTGCAGCAGGAAATGCTGGAATACTTGAAACACCGTGCAAATGAAGAAAATGTAGACAATATCGTTTATGTGAAATCGTCCCTTGAATACCTCAGTTTCAATAAAGGCACTTTGGATAAAATTGTATCTGCCTTTGTCTTGCATGAAGTTCCCGATCTGATCAAAGTATTTCAGGATTTACACGATATGCTGAAGGAAGATGGCATTTGGCTGATCCTGGATTGGGAAAAGGTAGAATCAGAAATGGGACCGCCTTTAGATCATCGCATTTCTTCCGGGGAACTCGATCGACAGCTCAAATCATCCGGGTTCCACACAACAATAGGTCACTTGCATCCATCGGTTTATTACATTGTCGTTAAAAAAGAATAATAGATAAACCAGAACGTGACTGGAGGGAGTTGAATGGCTATGATTGAACAGTGGTACACCATAGGCTCCTTCACATTCCCGGCTTCGTGGGGAGCCATTATCTCTTCGGTCATACTCACTTTCCTGTTCCTCTTCTTCTGGGATAGAAAGGCAAGCGACTGGTATTCCAATGGTATTTTTACCTTTTTACTCGTCTGGAAACTGAGTGTGATTGTGGTTGACTTTCAAACGGTTATGAAGCATCCCATTACCATCCTCTACTTTCACGGAGGAGTCGTTGGGTACTGGTTGGGACTGATAGCGGCGCTTACTTACATATTTGTTAAAAAAGTGGATCATCCGTCTACTATCATCATTTCATGGATGGTCACAGTTCTTGTCTTTGAAGCTGTCCTTCATATGCTTCATCACCACTATCTTCTAGCTGGTATTCAAGTACTGCTCAATCTATTGATCACTGTCTTTTTTATTAAAAAAGCCAGTGATTCCGGTGGTGATATCTGGGCAGGACAGTTATTAGTCATGTTTACTTTAGTCCAGTTATTTCTAAGTGCCTTCATCGGCGGCTTTGAATTTACCGTCACCACCTGGACATATCTGATCATGATGACCTATCTCATCTTTCTCTTAAACATAAGGAGGAAACACAATGAATAAACGAAATTTTGCTTTGGCCATCGTTGCGCTTCTTATCGGCATTTTCTTAGTGAACTTTTTTCAGGATCAACAGGAAAAGAAGGCCAGGGAAGAGGCTGCCCAATTAGCCAATGAATCCATGGATCTTTCTAATGCACAGCAGGGGCTCGCAAAAGGGGACCGCGCTCCGGATTTTAAATTAACCACCTTAGATGGTGAAGCCGTAAAGCTTTCAGATTATCAAGGTAAGAAAGTGATCCTGAACTTTTGGGCTACCTGGTGTCCACCATGTAAAGCTGAAATGCCCCATATGCAAAGTTATTACGAAAACAATGCAGAGAAAGAAAACGTTGAAATCCTTGCCGTCAACCTGACCTCCATGGACGATGGGGAAAAGGCCGTCCATCAATTTGTCGACGGTTATGAACTGACCTTCCCTGTCCCAATGGATAAAGAGGGGGCGGTCGGTGACGAATACCGTGTATTTACCATCCCGACCACCTACATGATCGACACCAAAGGCATCATCCAACACAAAATCGTCGGCCCCATGAACGAAGACATGATGGGTAAAATGGTCGAAGGAATGGAATAATGGAGAGGGACGGACCTCTGAATATCGATGTTTGACCTTATACTCTATGAGGTATTAAATGAATGTGATAAAAAAAGGAGGAGATGTGAACATGTTTCATTACACAAAGGAAGTTTCAATGAGTGTGAAAGAAGCAGTGGAAGCGGTAGAAACTGTCCTGAAAGATGAGAGCTTCGGTGTACTATGGAATCTCGATCTTGCCCAGAAATTGCAGGATAAGGGCCTTGATTTCAACGAAGAAGTAGTCGTATTAGAGGTGTGTAATCCACATGAAGCTAAAAAGGTGCTGGAAGAAAGCATGCTCGTAAGCTACTTCCTTCCTTGCAAAGTGACGGTATACACAGAAGGCGGTACCACCAAGATCGGTATGGCAAAACCAAGCAAGCTGATCGAGATGGTGGATAACGATGAACTAAAAAGCCTGGCATTGGATATTGAAAATCGCCTGATCGGATGTTTGGAAAACGTTCAATAAAACGCAGTGCACCTGTTGCAATTTGGCAGGTGTTTTTTTATGCCTCCAAAAGATCTTACTCCTCACAATCTTCTGAATATGATACACTTTTAAAAATACATAGATTCAGGAAGGATGAAAGAGAGATGAAATTCACAACTAAGGTCGTGCACAGTCAGTTAAAAGGAACAGAGGAAATCCGCAGTAAGACGACTCCGATTTATCAGACCTCTGCTTTTTCTTTTACTTCTTTAGAGGAGTTGGAGGGTTTCTATGAAGGGAAGTCTCCTTATCTCTACACAAGAACGGGAAATCCAAATACAGACGAGCTTGGAAAGATGGTGGCAGACTTGGAAGGAGCCCCGGCAGGTGTAGCAACTTCTTCTGGATTATCGGCCATCCTTGTTGGTATCCTCGCTGTTGTGCAATCAGGGGATCACATCATTGCTGCCGAGGATTTATACGGGGGTACGTTCCATATGCTGAAAGAAGAGCTGAAATCACTCGGTATTTCTACTTCATTCGTTGATTTTACAAGTTTAGAGGAATTAGAGGGAGCCATTACTCCACAAACCAAACTCATCTACAGTGAGACCGTTACAAACCCGTTTATGCGAGTGGAAGATATCCCTAAAATGGTCGGATTCGCTGAAAAACACAACCTGAAAACAATGATCGATAACACATTCGCCACACCGTTTCTGCGCCACCCTTTCTTAGAAGGGGTGGATCTGGTCGCTCACAGTGCCACGAAGTATATCGGAGGACATAGTGATATCACAGCAGGAGTCATAGTCGGGAAGGAAGATCTTGTTCAAAAAGCGAGAGAAAAAGTCGTCAACATCGGTTCGAACCTGAGTCCATTTGAAGCCTGGCTGACATGCCGCGGAGCGAAAACACTGGCTCTCCGAATGGGGACCCAAGCAAGGAATGCCGAAGTTCTTGCGGCGGACCTTCGAGCAAATGAATACGTGAAGGAAGTTTATTACCCAACGGATTTATCCGATAAAGGAAATGGAGCCATCGTAACGATCGAGCTATCCAACACATGTGACATCAGTACATTCTTCAAATCACTTGGCTGGATTAAAATCATCCCTTCTCTTGCCGGCGTGGAGACTACGGTCTCATATCCATTAGGAACGTCTCATCGTGCCCTGCCGAAGGATGCGCAGGAAAAACTCGGAATAAACACACATGTCGTGCGCATATCGTTAGGTATTGAGGATGGGGAAGACATCGTCGTGCAATTTAACGAAGCGATTACAGCTTCGGTTAAAAATTAAATAATGTAAAAATTCTAAAAATACTCTTGACGTTGAGGTCGGTTACCCCTTATAATTCATCTCAACGCAAGAATTTTCACATTGACAACTACATGCTCTTATCCAGAGAGGTGGAGGGACTAGGCCCGATGAAACCCGGCAACCTTCATGTACGCAGTAATGCGTCGCATGAAAAGGTGCTAATTCCTGCAGGCGATTGCCTGAAAGATAAGAGGAGGACCCTATTAAATTAGACCCTCTTCTTAGGAAGAGGGTTTTTTATTTTTTCCTCTTCTATCTTCTTAAGGAAACATACTTCTTCGATTTTTCAGTTTCAGAGTTCGACAGCAGAATTTTGGTGGAAATTTAACAGGAGAAAATGGGACGATATTTAACAGTTAAAATAAGTCGAAAATTCAACTGTTAAAAAAACGCATTATTTTAACAGTCAAATATCATTCTGAATTTAACAGTCAAAATTCTAACAAACTTTAACAGGCAAACGTCCAAAACATCCAACCGCAAAACGGAAACCCAATCACCAAAACCATTTAGGAGGAATTCTCTATGACAAAATCATTCGATTTCGACACACTACTACTTCACGGCGGCCAGGAGCCGGATCCATCTACAGGTTCGAGGGCAGTGCCGATTTACCAAACGACATCCTACGTTTTCGATAACAGTGATCATGCGGCAAAATTATTTGCCCTTGAAGAGCCGGGTAACATTTATACGCGCATCATGAACCCGACTGTAGACGTGTTGGAAAAACGCCTTGCTCTGTTAGAAGGAGGAATCGGAGCACTTGGTGTATCATCCGGAATGGCCGCTATCTCACTATCAATCTTAAATATCGCCGGAGCAGGTGATGAAATTGTAGCAGCTACCAATCTCTATGGTGGAACCTATAATCTATTCTCTACCACTCTCCCGAAATACGGTATCAAGGTGCATTTCGTAGATCCGACAGACCCGGAAAATTTCCGCAAAGCGATCACTCCTAAAACGAAAGCGGTATTCGCTGAAACAATCGGGAATCCAAGTCTACATGTGCTTGATATTGAAGCGGTAGCAAAAGTGGCACATGACCATCATATCCCGTTGATCATCGATAATACCTTTGCCACTCCATATGTATGTAAGCCGATCGAGTGGGGAGCGGATATCGTCATCCACTCTGCAACAAAATGGATCGGAGGTCACGGTACAGCAATCGGGGGAGTTGTCATTGACGGTGGGAAGTTCGATTGGAATCATGAAAAGTTCCCGGGTTTCACAGAAGAGGACCGAAGCTATAATGGACTGCGCTACGCACAGGATGTAGGACCGGCAGCATTCATTACAAAATTAAGGGTGCAGCTGCTTCGTGACTTAGGGGCGTGCTTAAGTCCGCAAAACGCATTCCTTCTGTTGCAGGGATTAGAAACGCTGCATCTTCGCATCGAACGTCACACAGAGAATGCCTTTAAGATTGCGGAGCATTTAGATCAGCATAATGGCGTTGCGTGGGTATCCTATCCAGGGTTGCCTCAGCATCCGTCTCACAAGCTTGCTCAAAAATACTTGAAAAACGGAGCGGGTTCCATCGTCGTATTTGGTATTAAAGGTGGAAGAGATTCCGGACGGAAAGTAGTCGATAACATTTCTCTTTGGTCTCATGTGGCCAATGTAGGGGATGCAAAATCACTGATCATCCACCCGGCATCCACGACCCATCAGCAATTAAACGACCAGGAAATTCGTGCTACAGGGGTAACCGAGGATCTTGTGAGACTTTCTGTTGGATTAGAGTCTGCGAAGGACCTGATCGAGGACTTGGATCATGCTATTGAAGTGGCGTTGGAAACATCACGGGTGTGATAGAAACTGGAGAATATGGCCCTAAAATCGTCATTGAAATCACTTTACAGGGTGAAAAGGTGGATTTAGATACTATTTATAGAGCATCCGGGGTCTACTTAAGGGAGATATCAGCGAAAACCTGATTTTATCAGCGGAATTTCGAATATATCAGCGAAATCGGACGATTTATCAGCGAAATTCCCTATATATCAGCAAAATCGGGATTGTATCAGCGAACAGGATGCACGCGCCGTCCCCTAGAAAGAATATCTGAATTCTTGACGAAAGTCTTAACGACGAATTCTCAACGCCCTAATGGCAATATCCAAAAATCAGTCCAAAGTCAACTGTTTTACAAGCGGGGCTATCTGGTGTGGAATCCTGATCCCCCCGCTACAACACCAAAAAAGGAGGTGGAGGAATGGAGAAGTCATACACGTATGAAGTAAGCTCCATTACCATCCCATCCCTCACATTAGAGTCAGGCACCACGTTAAAAAATGTAGATCTTACGTATGAACGGACAGGAAACAAAGAAGGACCCTCCATCCTGGTTTGCCATGCCCTCACCGGGACCCATATCGTAAAGGGAACGAGTGAAGACCGGGGCTGGTGGGATGGACTGATTGGTCCCGGGTCGTATATTGATACCGAACATTTTAATGTGATTGCCTTTAATGTATTAGGAGGATGTGAAGGAAGTACGGGACCAACGTCAACCAATCGACATACCGGAGAACGTTACGGTCCGGGCTTCCCGGGTGTTACGATAAGAGACATGGTCCATGCCCAATATGAAGCACTCCAACAACTTTCGATCGACCGCATCGAAGCGGTTATCGGAGGCTCACTGGGAGGGATGCAGGCCCTGGAATGGGGAGCCCTGTATCCTGCCTATATAAATAAAGTTTTCGCTCTTGCCGTCACACCTTCCTTGAATGATTATGGTCTCGCTTTTAATCACATCGGGATCACAGCGATTGAAGAGGACCCCGGATTTCAAAAGGGACATTATCCACCAGGCGCTATCTTAAAAGGATTAGAGATTGCCAGAATGGTTGGGATGGTCACGTACCGGACTCAGGTACTGTTCGATCAGCGTTTCCAACGTGAAAAGCAAAACGAACAATTCAATGTCGAAAGCTATCTCGATTACCAAGGAAAGAAATTAGGAAAGCGGTTTGATCCAAACAGCTATCTTACCCTGCTGAAAGCCATGAACTCACATGATATTGGAAGGGGGAGAGGAGGAACAGAAGAGGTAGCGAAGAATTATCAGTGCGAACTGATTTCGATTAGCTATGAAGGTGATTTAATTTATTCACCTCACTATCTAAAGGAGTTTACACATCTCGTACCAAAGAGTGAACACTACTTCATCTCCACCGCCTTTGGTCATGACGGATTCCTGGTTGAATTTGAAAAGTGGGGAGGAATCATTGCTTCTCACCTCAAAAACCATCACGTTCAAAGAGTTTTTACAGGGACAAAATGAGAGCTCTCTTATCATAACTCGTCCCCCTCCGGCATATAGTTAGATAAGCAAAGACATCGCACCGCCTTAGCGCGTTTTTGTGTGGTGTCTTTTTCGTTGGATAAGAAAGGCTGGCGTCCTTAGTCGCACCACTCTTATCTATACAAAGACCAACAACAAGCTGGAGGGGAATATATGGAGTGGACGGGCAGAAAGCTCATCATCACAATCATCATCAGTATGCTGATCGGTGCCGGAGGAATGTATGGCGGCTTGGAATGGACGGGCAAGGATGGGGAAGAGCTTGCTCAGTTTGACGGAAAAGGCGAGCTCAATGACAAGCTGCACAAAGTGGAAGTGGCTTATGATCTGATCAGTGACAAGTTTTTTCAGGATGTGGACAAGGGGCAGCTTGTGGAAGGAGCCATTCAAGGGATGTTGAAGACCCTCGATGATCCATACTCGGTTTACATGAATGCCGAGACTGCCTCCCAATTCAATGACGCATTGGATTCTTCTTTCGAAGGAATCGGAGCAGAGGTCACGATCATGGACGGAAAGCTGATCATTGTTGCTCCTTTTAAAAATTCTCCTGCGGAAGAAGCAGGATTGAAACCGAATGACCGTATCATTAAAGTAGACGGAAATAGCATCGAAGGACTTGACCTGTACGAAGCTACTTTGAAAATCAGAGGGAAAAAGGGTACGGAGGTTCAATTGGAAATTACGCGGGAAGGACTGACGGATCCGATCAAAGTATCTGTGAAACGTGATGAGATTCCTGTCGAGACGGTCCTCTCTGATGTGAAGGAAGTCAATGGGAAGAAAACAGGATACATCCAGATCACTACTTTCTCAGAAAATACGGCCGTTGATTTTAAAAAGCAATTAGAAGAACTTGAAAAGAGAAAAGTAGAAGGATTGGTCCTTGATGTGAGAGGGAATCCAGGAGGTCTACTTTCAAGTGTAGAAGAAATTCTCAAAGAATTTGTAACGGAGAAAAAGCCGTATGTGCAAATTCAAGAGCGAAGTGGAGAAGTGATGAAGTCCTTCTCAAACAGTAAAGCAAGAAAGGCTTATCCTGTTGTGGTGTTGATAGATGAAGGAAGTGCCTCAGCTTCTGAAATCCTGGCTGGAGCACTAAAAGAAGCGGAAGGGTATCCACTTATCGGAACGAAGAGTTTTGGGAAAGGCACCGTGCAACAAGCCGTTCCGATGGGAGATGGAAGCAATATCAAGCTGACGATGTTCAAGTGGTTGACACCGAATGGAAACTGGATTCATAAAAAGGGGATCAAACCGGATATCCCTGTCAGACAGCCGGCCTATTTCTATGCCCACCCGCTTCAAGTTGAAAAGCCCCTTAAAGAAGGGATGAACAATGAACAGGTTCAGAACGCCCAGGAAATGCTTCAAGGACTTGGATTCTCCATTGATCGCGTGGATGGATATTTCAGCAAAGAAACAGAAAAGGCCGTAAAGGATTTTCAAAGCCAGGAGAGTATTGATGTTACAGGGATCATTGATACTGTAACAGCGGAAAAATTACAGGAAGAAATCTTTGAAGCGGTAAAGAATGAGAAGAATGACCTGCAGCTGCAGGCCGCTTTAGAATATATAGAAAGAACAGCACAGCGTTAATAATTTTGGGGCCGACCATCATGATGATGGTTGGCTCTATTTTTATTTTGAAAATCACACATAATCACTTGTTTTTCCTGTCCATCCGACATCATTTCCCGGGAAAATATGCAGAATACTGTCGGAAATGAAATCGAATCGTAAAACTATCATATAAAATTGCAATAGGTTTTAGGGGAGTCTTTTGATAAAATAGTAGATAATGCAAATTTTCTTAAAAAAGGTGGTGACGGATCATTGGTTGAGCTTTGGTTGCTGGAGGTAGTGAAGGGATTTGGAAAATTATTTCTTCATCCTGTATTATATTTGTCTGTGTTTTTCGCTATCATGACGGGCTATTATCGTGTTAAAAGAGAACGCAGAGACTTTAATACGAGATTGCTGGACGGATATCATGATACACGGGTTTTATTATCATATGGAATTGTACTTGGGTTGCTGTTTTCTGTCGTAACTGTTGGAGCAGGGGTTGTCATTCCTTTTGCCGGAATCATACTGATAGGATTGGTGTCCATCCTGTTTGCATTGACGAGTCGTTTTCACCTCATGTCTGCGACCATGACGGTAGGGTTTTCTTATTTTATCCTGGTTGCGGTGGATTATTTTCAGTGGGAAATCCCATATGTGAACACATATGTAGAAAACTTGGATGTAGGGCTGCTGAGCTCCATCGTTGTGCTTCTTGGAGTGTTGACGATGATTGAAGGAAGCCTGATTCGATTGAACGGGTGGAATCATACTTCACCCCGCCTGCTTAAAAGTGCACGTGGACTGAAAGTAGGTGCCCATCAAGGGAAGAAACTATGGCTTGTGCCGATGTTTGTGCCGATTCCTACCGGGACATTGACGCTTCCATTTGAATGGTGGCCGGTGTTTCCACTGGGGACGGAGACATATTCTCTCCTTTGTGTGCCGTTTCTCATTGGTTTTCAGCAGCTTGTTAAAAGTACCTTGCCTGAAGTTGCGATTAAGCATACAGGTTATAGGGTTTTCTGGCTTGGAGCATTTGTTTTAACGCTGGCTGTAGCAGGAATCTGGGCTCCTACGTTTTCAATCGGGGCAGTGGTTGTGGCAGTTGGTGGACGGGCATGGATTGCTTACCGCTACAGAATCTCTGAGGATTCAAAACCATATTTCTTCAAAAGGCAGCCGAAGGGAGTCATGATCCTGGGAATATTGCCAGCTTCTCCAGCGAGGAAATTGACACTGGAAGTAGGAGAAATCGTCCTGAAAGTGAACGGGGTCGAAGTAAACACGGAAAGAGCGTTTTATGAAGCCCTTCAAAAGAACGGGGCGTACTGTAAGCTTGAGGTACTTGGGACAAATGGGGAAAACCGATTTACGCAGGGAGCGTTGTACGAAGGTGATCATCACGAGCTGGGAATCATTTTTGCGGATGAGTCATCGGGGTGGGAGCACCATCGGGTTTCATAGACTTTTCTTTCAAGCAAACTACTGACAGTAGTTTGCTTTTTTAATAGAAATAATGTTATTGATATGGCCTGGGAGGAGCAGATAATAATGAATAACGGAAATAAAGAGTTTCAAAATCTTTTAATCATCAATCAGCACTTACTTAGTCACTCCAAGGACCAGATCATCCTTCAATCACCACTCCCACTAAAAACAGTATCCTCTGGAGTCACCAATGCCGGAACAGGTTGGTATTCAACATTTGTCAATCGCCATGTATCAAAAAGCTATAATAGTGAGGACCACCATGAAGAAATGGAAAGATTCCTTCAGCAAATGGGTGCCCAGGTAGAAGACACGGTTGGGATGATGACGGCTGTTCAATTGGAAGATGTCTGCTGGGGATTTTATGAGGGGGGATCATTTTCTGTATTTATTGTCGTTACCGCAGGAGTAGGTAATGCCGTTGATGCGAGTATGAGTGACCGTCATTCGTTTGATCATTCACCGGGCACGATTAACATCTGGGTGTTTATCAATGGGAGAGTATCAGAGGCCGCAAGCATACAGGGGATTATGACTGCAACAGAAGCCAAGGTGAAAGCTCTTGAGGCTCATAATGTAAAAGATCCCATAACAAGGAGTGGAGCAACGGGTACCTCTACTGACAGTATATTAATCGCTAGCACTGAAGAGGGAGTGCTTCTGAAATATGCTGGAACGATCACCCCCTTAGGAAAATGGATTAGTAAAGGAGTTTATGAGTGCACCATCCAAGCGATTTCCAAGTATAAGAAAAGGGTGGGTGCCTTATGATGATTCATCACTTGATTGCTATAACCATTGCCTATGTGCTGGACCTATGGATCGGAGATCCACCAGAGTGGCCACATCCTGTTAAATGGATGGGAAAAGCGATTTCTCGTTTAGATCGTAGCTTGAATAAAGGGGGATTTCTAAGAAGTAAAGGCATAGTGATGGTATCGATATTGGTAGTATCGGCATTTATTCTTACCTCCTGCATCATTTGGGCAAGTTATTCTATTCATACAATTATGGGAGTCTTGGTAGAAGCAATCATCATCATGACGACCATCTCCCAGAAGAGCCTTAAATTGGCGGCTTTAGAAGTATTTCACCCACTTGAAAAAAACGACATGAAAACAGCGAGGGAGAAGCTTTCTTATATCGTGGGCAGAGATACAGAACACTTAAATGAAAGTGAAATCGTAAGAGGAACTGTTGAGACCGTTGCGGAAAATACTAGCGATGGGATAACGGCTCCATTGTTTTGGGCGTTGATCGGAGGTGCCCCACTAGCCATCGTGTACAGATGTGTGAATACGTGTGATTCCATGGTGGGATACAAGAACAAGCGGTACATCGATTTTGGGTGGGGGTCAGCCAAGATGGATGACGTACTGAATTGGATTCCAAGTAGAATAACGGGAGTCATCCTATATTTCTGTAAACGTCCTGAATATTTCACTTACAAAGAGGGGTTTGGAATTCTACTTGAAGATGCCAAGAAACACCCCAGTCCAAACAGCGGCTGGGGAGAGGCGGCTGTAGCTGCGAATTTAGGAATACAACTGGGAGGACTCAATACATATAAAGGAATAGTCTCTGATCGGGCGAAAATGGGAAGGATGGTTTTCGAATTAGAACGAAATCATATCCAGAAAACCATTGCCCGAATGCAGAAGGCTTGTTTCATCTTCATCATTGTTCTTTGGATAGGAGGAATTCTTGTTGGTATTACCAGATCATGGATCTAATCCACAGTATACATATAAAGCAATGGATATCAGGATGCCTGACCAAATCGTTGATCTAAGTGCAAACATTAATCCACACGGTCCACCAGCTGTCTTAAAAAAAATATGGAAAGATCTATTAGATGAGATCATTACGTATCCTGACCCGCATTCTGCAGCATTACGAAGAAGCATTGCACGGAAGGAAGAGATAGAGGCAGAAGCGATACTCATTGGTAATGGCGGCGCAGAACTGATCCATTTAATTGGTAGATGGCTGTCCCATTCCAATGTTCTGATCATCCATCCCACTTTTTCAGAATATGAGAAAGCTTGTCAAATCAATGATTGCACTATCCATCATTTTATTTTAAAAGAGAATGATTGGGACCTGGATGTGAATCAATTGAAAGCAACCCTGCCGAAAATGGATGCTGTCTTTATATGTAATCCTACCAATCCCACGGGTGTGTTGTATTCTGCTTCCAAGTTAGAAGAAATCATTATAGAAGCTAATAATAAAAATTGTTACGTGATTGTGGATGAAGCATTTTATGATTTTCCTTTGGAGGAGGTAACGATAGCCCCTCTGGTAAAGAAATATACAAATCTCATGGTTTTAAGAAGCATGACGAAAATGTTCAGTATTCCTGGGATCCGCCTGGGTTTTCTTATGGCTGGGGAGACAGTAGTGAAAGAATTGGAAACCTATCAGGTTCATTGGAGTGTAAACGGGATCGCTCAAAAAGTAGGGGAAACACTCTTGGAGGAAAAGGATTTTATCCGTCATACTCAATGCATGGTGAAACGGGAGAGGGAGGAGCTATTTGCATTTTTCGACGAATGCCAATTTGACTATTCACCAAGTCAGACAAACTTTTATCTCTTAAGGGATCCGGAGCTTAACGGCCAAACTGAGTTATTCCGTTTTCTGTTAGAAAATGGGATTGTGAGCCGCCATACCCTTAATTTCAAAGGGCTGGATGGAAGGTGGTTAAGGTTTGCTGTTAAGGGAGAAAAAGAGCACGAAAAATTGATGGATGCCTTAACGGAATGGAAATCCCGTCCTTAAATAAAACAAGCTTGAGTCCAACTCAAGCTTGTTTTTTATTCAATATTTAGATGGAAGCGGCTTCTTGTTTGTCTCCATTCTCCGTCTTATCAATAATCGACGTACCAACCAAATCCCCTGTCACATTAAGAGCTGTACACCCCATACCAACAAGGGCATCGATCGCAGTTAGCAGGGCAACCGTCTCCATCGGCAACCCAAGCTGGGCGAAGACAGTGGCAATCATGATGATACCTGCCCCGGGAACACCGGCTGTACCGATTGAAGCCAGGGTTCCGACGAGGACGACGACCAGCATATCATTCAAGCTTAGTGGATTTCCGATTACATTAGCCGCGAAAATAGCGGACACTGCGATCCGGATTGCAGCGCCGTCCATATTGATTGTGGCCCCGAGGGGTAAGCTGAATCCGTATAAGCTCTTCGACAGACCAAGGTTTTTCGCTGCGTTTAAAGTAAGAGGCAGGGTACCGGAACTGCTTTGAGTCACAAATGCCGTAATCATGGGTGTTCTAGCTTGAGCAAAGAACCTGCCTGGCCTGATTTTAAAGAAGAGTAACGCGATGATATAAATGGCAATTTGAACAAACAAAGCAATGTAAAGAACCAGGATCATGTTCCCTAGAGACAAAAGTGTATCCAATCCTTGTTTCCCGACCGTTTCCGCCATGATGGCGAAGATACCGACCGGCACATATTGAAGGATCACCTTCATGATCGCAAGGGTCGCTTCGTTTAACCCGTTCACGACTGTATATACTTGTTCACCCAGTTCATGATGCTCGGATGATGACCTTAAATAGGAAATGGCAATACCAAACACAAGGGCGGTAAAGATGATTCCCAGGAGGTTCATTTCCGTGAATGCCGTGACGATATTCTCCGGAATAATGTTCAGGAGTACACTGGTCATCCCTGGATTTTCCGGTACTTCAAATTTCTCCGTTGTATCGAGGGTCATGCCCGTTCCAGGGTTGAAAATACTGGCAACGGCAATGCCTACCACAATGGCTAATGCTGAAGAGAATAAATAATATAAGAACGTTTTTCCTCCCATTCGTCCGAGTTTGCTCACATTGGTCTGGTTCACGCCGACCATCAATGTAAACAGGATAAGAGGGATGATAAGAAATTTCAGCAAGCGAATCAATATATCGCCCAAGGGAGAAAGGACGGATGCATCTTTTCCGAATATCAGTCCTACCGCAATCCCCAGTACAAGAGCAACGGTTATTTTCACAATAAGGGACGTATCTAGATAACCTTTCCAAAGAGATTTCATTGTAGCCACTCCTTCTATTTAGTAGATTTCCCCAAATATCTCAAAAATACTATTTCTATAATTCTGATAGGTTTAGTGAGGATTCATTGTCATAAGATACAATAGAATGAAAGGAGTGTCAAAATTCATGCCTAATCGATTATAAAGAAAGAGCCTGGATTCAAAATCCAAGCTCTTTAAGAACGTAAGGGAATGGTAAAACCGGCCGTTGTACCTGAACCCTTATCACTTTTCACAAAAAATTTTCCATGGTGCAATTCAACGATGTTTTTACAGATCGCTAATCCTAACCCTACCCCATCTGAATTCTCCCTCTCCTTATAGAATAAGGTGGCAATGTGTTGCAGGTGTTCCGGGTCGATTCCCTGCCCCTCATCTTCTATTTCAAAGGTAAAATGGGAATTCGTCTGGATATAACGAATGAAAACCGTTGAATTCGGGTCCGAGTATTTTATTGCGTTATCTAAGAGATTGATCAACACTTGTCGGATACGATTTTCATCTGCGAATAGATCCACTGTCTCATCGCTTTCCAACATAATGGATATACCTTTTTCTTTCCGTTTTTGATTCAGCTGTAGAATGACTTCATTCAGAGTTCGAATGAAAGAAAAGGTAGTGGGGTGAATCGTAAATGATCCATTTGAAAAACGCGAGAAGTCCAATAGATCCTCTACCAGTCCAATTAATCGATTCGTTTCCTTTGAAATGATGGTCAACCCCGTTTTGTTTTCCTGAACATTTTGTAAATCACCCGTCAGCAATGTTTCGCTCCATCCTTTAATACTTGTAAGGGGAGTGCGAATTTCATGGGAAACCGAAGAGATGAACTCATTCTTCATTTTCTCGGTTTTAAGGAGTTCCCTCGCCATGTCATTAAAGGATGTACTCAAGGTTTGGAATTCGTCCTTGTACTGTCCGACAATTCTTGTTTCCAATTCTCCTTTGGCAAGCTTCTGTGATGCTTCGGTCAGTTCAATCACAGGTTTCGTTAAATTACGTGCAAAAAGTGTACTCACCATAAAAACGATAAGCAAAATAACGAGTCCAATTAAAAACAAAGAAAGCAAGATTGTTCGGAAATTGTTATCCAGTGATTCCAGGGATGTTATAAACCGGATCAATCCAATGGTGTTATTCTCTCCATTTAATGGTACCGACACAGCCAAGATATGCTCACCTGTTATAGGGTGGTTGCCGATCCAAGTTCCGCTGCCATTTCGAAATGCCTCCTCAATATCCTTGAAATCAGGCTTTTCATCCGGAATAAAACCACTAGAAGAGGATAATAAGTCTCCACGTGCGTTTAATATTTGTGTTTCGGCTTGAGGGATGGAGAAATTTTTTTGGAGATTAGTCAATTCATTCCTCAAGGTAAAGGAATGCAGGTTCATATATTTATTGGCAAACTGTGATGAATTCACAGCATGATTCTTCAGCATATCTATTGTACCGATGTAGTAATAAGAATAGATTCCAGAAACGAGAATGCCCAAAAATAACAGAATGGTTAAGGTAATAAGAGAGACGTTCTGAATGAGTAATCTTCTTTTAATTCCCATTTTCGTCATTCCAGCGATACCCATATCCCCAAACCGTAAGGATATAGTGAGGACGGGAAGGGTCATTTTCAATTTTTTGACGGATTCGCCGAATATTTACGTCCACAATCTTCGGATCCCCTGCGTATTGAAGTCCCCATACTTCATCCAAGAGATCATTGCGGGAGATCGCTTCTCCATTTGCCTTGAAAATGATGCTGAGTAATTCATACTCTATCGGGGAAAGGTCAATCTTCTTTCCTTGAACGAATAGAAGTCTCTTCTGTTCGTTTAGCGTGATGGGGGATTGGCTATCCTCCTTGTCCCGATGAACATTCATTCTTCTGAGTAACGATTCGATTCGAGCAATGAGTTCATTTGGACTGAATGGTTTCGGGATATAATCATCTGCCCCATTCATCAATCCGTGTACCTTATCCATTTCCTGCACTTTGGCTGTTAACATGATGATTCCAATGGATGGATTCCAATTTCTTATCTCTTTACATGCTTCAAATCCGTTCATACCGGGGAGCATGACATCAAGTAGGACAATATCGATGGGGGGGTGTGCTCTCTTGATCAGGTGGATTCCGTCCTCTGCGCTCCCAGCTTGAAAGACGGCGTATCCGTATCGCATTAAGTTAATCTCGATAAAGCCACGGATGGATTCTTCATCTTCAATAATCAAAATGTTCTTCATCCAACTACACCTCCATTTTGTCATCAGATTGGCTGGAAAAGGCGCTTGCCTATTGCCGTTGAGTATTTTGTTACATATGTGAATTGATTGCTTTCATACAATAGACTCCACCCTTTTGGCAGTGGTTGACCCTTGTCAATCGCGTATACATCATATAGCACGCTCCCATCTTTAGTAGAAAGAAATTCCACATAACGTCCGTCTTCTGATTCCTCTATATATACAGAGGGCCAGTCCTGGGGGATCTCGAACCTGTATAAATAAGCTGCATTGTCGTAGTATCGATGAATGAGCTCGGCTTGTTTTTGGTCGCTGAGCTGATAATACTCATTGATGAAAGGCATGTCAGAATAGGCAAGATTATCATCGCCTGCCTCTTTTTGAAGAGTGAATTCAAGGATTCCATCTCCGTTCGAATCTTCACTATTCACGGCATATGCCCTGAAAAGCTCTTCCTCCTTCATGTTTTCCGGTAAGACATTCCTCAACTTCTCACCCTCTACACCAATAATGAATGACGTAGACGAATGAGCACCTACACCTGCATCCAGTATCGCTCCTTTTAATGAAGGGGAAATGGACCCGGCTAAGGAGTGGTAGTAAGGGTATACATATGGATCTAATTTCAGCTCATCTAACACGTTCATTTTATGGTTGCTGAATTGATAAAGACGAACAGAATGAGACTGGTTTGGTACCAGTGATGCGAGGAGGATTTCCCCTTGATCATCTTTCGTGAAGTTCCCTGAAAAAAACGCACTATATTGGGATTCAAACAGCTTCTGAGGCTTACCTTTACTCAGGTCGTACACGATCAATGCTTTGTCTGAGGTGTCTTCTGAGAAAGAGAACCCAACCAATATTTCTTGGTATCCATCCTGATTTAAGTCGAGAAATTCCACTTTATGTAGTTCCCTTCCAAGGTCTTTCAATTTCATTTTTTCCTTCCAATCCCCTTTTTCTTCCTTTAGAACAATGGCTTCTATTTGAGAGGTTTGATCAGTTAGTCTATAAAATACGATCAATTCGTTCATTTGATCGTGATCCAAATCTGCTTCAATCATTTTATTCGCTTGTTTGTCTTCAATCGGTGAAACCCATTCCGCCTGTGAGGGAACATATTTTCCGATCGCTTGTTTCACTTCCTGCTGTTTAACCGGAAGTTCAGGCGGCTTCAGTAACGATGTATTGGATTGGAATAATGAGCAACCCGTACACACGAAAAGACAACCCATAAGGAACAAAATCTTCTTCAATTGATCATCACATCCTGCCTATAGCTTTCACTAGTATAGTGTAAACTCAATCGACAAAAGTAACAAAAAAGTTACAAAAGTCGCCTTGCTTTGTAACCGGCAAGTAACCCTTTTCATCGCCTATGACCCTATCATTTAACATAACAAGAATGGAGAAAGGTGATCGATATGGGGAGACAACGGAAAAAAAGAAAATGGATTAAGCCCATTGAATTGGGAGGCTTGGCGGGCGCGATCGTATTATTACTCATTCTTTCAACTTCGTGGGTATTGGACACCGGGGAAGCGAAGATTTCAAAGGAACCAACGACTCAACAAAAAGCAGTCCAGGAAGAACCTTCTGAAAAAGAGGAAGGCGAATCGGGACAACCTGTAGTAGGGAATGAGGACCATGACAGCACTCAAGGAGAGGAACAAGGAGTTAATTCCAATGAAGCAGAGAGTGTGAAAGACGAAAATTACTATGAGGAAGTGAAAATAGAAGACCATTCGACCAATGTGAATGAACAAGGGAACTTCGAGGATGAAAAGACGGTTTACATCACATTCGATGATGGTCCTAATGAAAATACGAAAGCGATTCTTAAAGTGCTTAATCAATATGGGGCAAAAGCGAGCTTCTTTATGCTGGAACCGAATATGAAAAAACATAGTGAGGCCGTTCGACAGATGGTGGAAGAAGGGCATAGCGTCGGGTTGCATGGTGTCACCCATGATGTATCCGAAATCTACCAATCTAGTAAATCGGTTGTAGGGGAGATGCTGACGGCTCAATCTACGTTAGAGTCCATTACAGGTATTCGAAGCGAGTTGATTCGCGTTCCTTATGGGTCCGTACCCAATATGAAACCGGAATATTTGACAGCAGTAAAGAAAGAAGGATTTAGATTATGGGATTGGAATGTGGATAGTGAAGATTGGAAATTTCATAGTGGGGAGTATGTTCAGAGTGTTGTGGATCAGTTAGCTTATTTTCCATATGAAAATCAGTCAAAAGTCATTCTTATGCATGAAAAGCATACGACACTCGCTTATTTAGATTCTTTACTTAAGAAGTTGAATGATCAAGGATATAATATGAAGACTTTAACAGAAGAAATGGATCCAGTTACATTTTAACATTGATGCCAGAAGAACAAGGAAAAAGGAGCTGCCGATTGGCTGCTCCTTTTCATTCTTAATAAATGCTCATATGACGGTTTTTTCCTGTTAGAATCTGAAATACGCCATAAAGGACCAATCCTGCCGCCACAAATCCAAGCAGCCATTGTCCATAAGGTTGTTGAGCGATCTTGGAAAGTGCCCCGTCCAATCCTTGTGTTTTATCAGGATCGGCTGTGATCGCCGTTTGAATAAAGAAATAACCGATCAGTAAAAAGACCATGCCTCGGGAATATAACCCTAGCTTTCCTGTCTTTCTTCCCATTTCCCATTCTTTCTCGGACATTTCATGCCGTTTAAATTTATTCGTGTATTTCTCAGTATAAGCTTTATGAATTTCATAGAGTGCATATCCAATAATGATAAGTCCGACAATCCCGACAATCCATTGACCAAAGGGCTGAGACAATAACTTAGCAGATAAGGTCTGTTTAGATCCCGAACCCGACCCGGAGCTTTTGGCATGCATTGCAATCGCGAAAGCATTATAAGTTAAAGAACCGTATGCAATCCCGCTGATCAGATTAGCCAGCCTTCTAAACATGGATTTCCCGTCGTTTTTCACATGTTCTGGATCCTTTACCACTTGAATGAGGCGCCAAAGAACGATTCCAATCAGACCAAGACCTAATATCCAGAGAAGGACTTCCCCGAAGGGTTTGCTCGCCACTGCTGCAAAGGCACCGCTCGAGTCCGAAGTGCTTCCTCCTATTCCGAGTGCCGCCATAACGGCTAATGCACCGATCAGCATATAAACAATTCCTCTCGAAATATATCCAATTCGTGCAAACCCTCGAATCCAAGGTTTTATATCATTTGATGAAACAGATGAACTGCTTGATGTTGTAATGGATGAAACTCCTGCCATAAACACTTCTTCCCTTCTGGTTCTATTTTCGCAATACTTATGTATGCTATTCCCCGGATATAGAAAAGAGAAACCTTTTTAACGAACAGTAAATGCTGGATGGCTTGATTTAATTTTTCCTTTTTCTTTTGAAAAATTGCTCTTTACTAAATGATTGTTGTTTTTTAACAAAAGGTCTGCTTTGGCTCTGTCAATCAGAATGTGCTGGATGGTGAGGGGAACTGCTTCGCTTTCCGCGGACGTTCGGCCGAGCCTCCTCAACTCACGCCCCGCGGAAAGCGAGCACCTGGAGCGGAAATCAACCACTACTCGCTTTTTCAATAGCAAAAAACTTTACGAAAAGAGACTAAAAAATTTTACATAAAACCTATTTACAACGAATTAGGAGAGGAGTAATATATCTATCATCAAATAAATATTCTTAATCGCTTAATTCATTTTTGAAGCGGGGGACCCGAGTATTTAAAGGGGTGAATCCTTTCTTTTGAAAGGTAGGGCTACTTCCATAACCCGAATCCGTCAGCTAACCTCGTAAGCGTAATGGGAGAGGATGATACTTGTGATCGATTATGGATGACCACAGGCTTAGTTCCTGTTGGTCTTTTTGCGTTGTTTTAGAAGTCCGGCTCCGGAGGCTGGAGGCCAGAGGACATGAGTCAAACCTGCCAAAAAGGCAAAGGAAGTCTTCGCCAGGTTCGTCTTATGTTACCGTCTCTGTTTGAGCTGTCTGCGCTTTTGTTGTAAGGAAGAAGTACTAGATGGTTAAGCTATTAAAAAGGTTTTGGAGGATTTCATCATGAAAAAGCAGTTTGCCGTTATTGGATTAGGGAGATTTGGAGGAAATCTGGTTCAGGAATTAGCTGACCTGGATGTTGAAGTGTTAGCCATAGATATTCATCACGATGTTGTCCAACAGTATATAGACATTGCCACGCATGCCGTGCAGGCGAATGCGATGGATGAATCTGTGTTGAAATCCCTTGGGCTCAGAAATTTTGATCACGTGATCGTGTCCTTTGGGGATAATATAGAGGCAAGTATTCTTACCACTTTACTTTTAAAAGAATTAGGGGTTAAAGAAGTATGGGTGAAAGCTTCGAACGCTTATCATCAGAAGGTGTTGGACCGGATCGGGGCCGATAAAGTCATTCACCCTGAACGTGACATGGCACGAAGGATTGCCCATCACATTACGTCAGAAAAGATCATTGATTATATCGAAGTATCGAAAGAACACAGTATTGTAGAAGTGCGTGCGTCTAAAAAGGTCGCGGGCAAATCCTTAAATGATCTTGATGTCCGGGCAAAATTCGGTTGTAATATCATTGCCATTCACCGCGGGGAGGAAGTCATTGTATCCCCTTCTGCCGATGAAGTCATAAAAATGGAAGATCTACTGATCGTCATTGGACATAACAGGGATATCAACCGATTTGAAAAAGAAGGTGTATAACTTATGAAGCATAAGGTGATCCGGTTAAGCCCTCCTCAGCTTCTCGTTGTGACATTCCTATTCTTTATCATAGTAGGAATGGGTTTGCTTAAGCTGCCGTTTGCCACCACGGAATCGATTACATGGCTTGATGCCTTGTTCACGACGACTTCCGCCATGACGGTTACAGGGCTTGCGGTCGTGGATACAGGAGATGCCTTCACCCTTTTTGGAGAAGTGGTCATTATGAGTCTGATCCAAATCGGAGGGCTGGGTATCATGTCCTTTGCCGTCTTGATCTTTATGATGCTCGGAAAGAAAATTGGGTTTAAAGAACGACTTCTTCTTCAACAGGCGTTAAATCAGACTTCCGTAGGAGGAGTCATCAAGCTTGTAAAATATTTATTCATCTTTTCGTTCCTTGTAGAAGGCTTCGCTGTTCTTTTATTGGCATCGGAATGGGTACCGGAATTCGGATGGAGAAGAGGGCTGTACTTCAGTTTATTTCATTCTATTTCTGCGTTTAATAATGCTGGATTCTCTCTTTGGTCCGATAGTTTAATGGGTTACGTGGGAAGTCCCGTCGTCAATATCACGATTTCGTTTCTGTTTATTTTAGGAGGGATCGGATTCACTGTTTTAGTGGACCTATGGAAATCGAAAACGATCAGAAGGCTGTCACTTCATACGAAGATCATGGTGGTTGGGACATTTGTTCTCAATGTATTCGCTTTTATGATGATTTTCATCCTGGAGTATAATAACCCGAATACACTGGCTCAATTGCCACTACTGGATAAACTATTCGCTTCGTATTTTCAAGCGGTCACCCCCCGCACGGCTGGTTTTAACACGCTTGATTATAGCAGCATGGAGCGCTCCACATTGCTTCTCACGATTCTTTTGATGTTCATAGGAGCCGGTAGTGCTTCCACGGGTGGAGGAATCAAGCTTACCACCTTTGTCGTCATTTCATTGAGTGTGTTTGCTTTCTTAAAGGAGAAAAGAGAGATTCGTATTTTCCGTCGTACGATTGATCAAAACTATATTTTTAAGGCCTTGGCGGTGTCTATGATCAGTGTGCTCCTTGTCTTTACGGCTCTCTTTTTTCTTGATATGACAGAAAGGAATGCTTCTTTCATGGCTATTCTCTTTGAAGTGGTATCAGCCTTTGGAACGGTGGGATTGTCCATGGGAATTACCGGATCTTTGACATCAATAGGTAAATGGATCATCATCATCGTGATGTTTGTCGGGAAACTGGGGCCCCTCACACTGGCCTTCTCCCTATCCAGACCAGACAAAGAAAAGATCCGCTATCCAAAAGAAGATATTTTAACAGGTTAATGTTCATACAATCGGCTCCCTTCATCTTGCCCTTCGCGGGTAAATGGAGGAGCCGGTTTTTTTATGTCCGTTTTTAAAAACAACAAAGAATCAATCCATAACCACGCATGAGCCTAAAAACGGTTATGTTAAGCGTTTTCATCATGGGTTTTTGATATTGACTAAACCACTGGGCGCGATTATACTGTTGAAAAATTCTGAACTTTAGGCGGTGCTGTTGTTGAAGCGTGTGTATAATTTTTCTGCTGGTCCTGCGGTGTTACCTGAGCCTGTTCTGAAAAAGGTTCAAGGCGAATTATTGAACTATCAAGAAACGGGTATGTCTGTGATGGAATTGAGTCATCGATCTGCTCCTTTCCAAAAAATAATAGAAGAAGCTCAAGGTTTATTGCGTGAACTGCTCTCGATCCCGGATGATTACCATGTCGTATTTATGCAAGGTGGAGCATCCCTGCAATTTTCCATGATTCCTCTTAATCTGCTCGGTTCACATCAAGAGGCTGACTATATCCTGACAGGCAGCTGGTCGAAGAAAGCTGTCAAAGAAGCGGAGAAGGTTGGGAATGTTCGAACCTTATCACCTCAAGAGAAGTTCGATATCCCTGCTTATACACCAGAAGATTTTTCACCACAGTCAAGCTACATACATATTACCTCCAACAATACCATTGAAGGAACACGTTACCATGAGTGGCCTGAAACAGGAGGCATCCCACTTGTAGCCGATATGTCCTCCCACATTCTTTCTGAGAAAATAGATGTTTCCTCTTTTGGACTGATCTACGCAGGTGCTCAGAAGAATCTTGGTCCTTCCGGTGTAACGGTGGCGATCATTCATGATAGTCTGGTCGGTCAAGCATCGAATACATGTCCTACGATGTTGAATTATGAAACGTATGTAAAGCATGATTCCCTCTTTAACACGCCTCCGACCTTCTCCATATACGTATTAAAGCTTGTGCTGGAGTGGGTAAAGGAGAATGGCGGGGTGGAAGGGATGCAGGCTGAAAATGAGAGGAAAGCCGGTCTCTTATACCACTGTATAGATGAATCATCTTTATTCCATAACCCTGTCCCGGAAAATAATCGTTCCTTAATGAACATTCCTTTTTCAACACGTGACGAGGAGCTGGATGCACGGTTTCTAAAAGAAGCCAAAGCAGAAGGGTTTGAATTTTTAAAAGGGCATCGTTCCGTGGGTGGAATGCGTGCGAGTTTATATAATGCCATGCCTTTTGAAGGGGTGGAAGCACTAGTCGATTTCATGAAAAAATTTGAGTCTGATCAAGGAGGATTATGAGAATGATTTCAATCAATACGTACAATGCCATTAGCCAAAGCGGACTTTCACTGATAGAGGATGACCTGAACTACCATTTGAATGGGAATGGGGATCCAGATGGAATTCTTGTAAGATCAAAGAACTTGCATGATTATTCTTTCCCGGCTTCAGTCAAAGCCATTGCACGGGCAGGAGCAGGAGTCAACAATATCCCGATCGATCTCTGTACGGAAAAAGGAATTGTGGTCTTTAATACGCCCGGTGCCAATGCAAACGCCGTGAAAGAGCTCGTCTTGGCTAATTTGATCGCTTCTTCCCGTAACCTGTATTCTGCAGTCGGCTGGACGAACACGTTAAAAGAAACAGAGGAAGACGTACCAAGTGTCGTAGAAGCAAAGAAAAAAGAATTCGTAGGAAGTGAGATTAAAGGGAAGAAGCTGGGTGTTGTAGGCTTGGGAGCGATTGGCGTCCTTGTCGCAAATGATGCACTTGCCCTTGGGATGGATGTGGTCGCCTATGATCCATTTATATCCGTTGACGCGGCGTGGCGTTTATCACAGGATGTGAAGCGAGCTCATCATATAGAAGAAGTATGGGCAGAGTGTGATTTCGTTACGCTGCACATTCCATTAACGGACAAAACGGCAAGCTTTGTGAATGAAGAAGGCTTCACGAAGATGAAAAAGGCTATGACGATCTTAAACTTTTCAAGAGGTGAGCTAGTGGAAGAAGGGGCTCTCGAAAAGGCCCTTGAAGCAGGAATTGTCCGAAAGTATGTGACGGATTTTCCGAATAACAAGGTATTGAACATGAAAAACGTCGTCCCTGTTCCTCACTTGGGCGCATCTACCGTTGAATCTGAAGAAAACTGTGCCATCATGGCGACAAAGCAGCTGAAAACGTATCTTGAAACAGGTAATATCAAGCATGCTGTTAACCTGCCTGATGTGGAACTGCCTTATAGCGGTAAAATGCGAGTAACGGTCATGCACCAAAACATTCCGAATATGGTCAGTCAAATCGCCAATGTTCTTTCAGGGTACGCGGTCAACATCGCAGATATGATCAACCGCAGTAAATATACGTGGGCCTATACCATGATCGATTTGGATCAGAAACTCCTCGAAGAAGAAGAACATCAAGTGAAAAGCAGGATAAAAGAAATACACGGTGTTGTTTCCGTCCGTCTCATTTAAATATAGTGACTAGAACTCCCTTAACCCGAGAACAATGTGTAGTAAAGCGGTTGAGGGAGGATTTATTTTTATGGCGATGATCCACTTTAAGAATAGAGATCTTTATTTTGACGATTTAGGAAAGGGGACTCCCCTGGTCTTGATCCATCCCCCGGGTATGGGGAGGATGACATTTATAAAGCAGCATGTGCTTTCCAGGCACTTTCGCCTCATCATTCCGGATTTAACAGGTCACGGGGACTCCTTTACCATGAAACAGAGTATAAGTATTTCGGAGTTTGTAGAAGACATAAAGGCGGTTCTCGACCACCTGAACATTGCTGAATGTGTGATGCTCGGATACTCTGCCGGAGGAGTAGTGGGACAAATGTTTGCCTGTACTTATGTAGATCGGGTTTCCTCCCTCATTCTGGTAGGGGGATACCCGAAAGTCACGAATCCCAAGCTGAAATGGATGCACCAAATGGGAATGAAAATGGTTCGGGAACATCCGGACCGCCTTTCCGGGATTATTTCCAGAGCGCATTTCAAGGACAAGCTAGAGCGTGAGAAACTCAGGGGTCATATGAATAAGGCGAACCCCCATATTTGGTATCAGTTCTACGAGCAATCACTTCATTATGATGGGGTAGAGCAGGTAAGTAAGCTACCCATCCCGCTACTCTTAATTTACGGGGAAAGGTCGGATTGGATCAATTCTCAACTTAAACTGTATAACGATTGCTATCCTAAGAAAATATATATCATTCCAGGTGCCTCTCACCAAATTCCCACACGTTATCACGATGCTCTAAATAATATACTGTTAGGAGAATTAGAAGGGTTGGCAGCTGAGGGGTAATGGTTTATCTTTGCTCTTACTTCTTCTACTTGATACTATTTTCATAAAGTAAAGTCGACCAATGAGAGGAGAATACGATGGGAATTCATCACTATTTTAAAAGCTTATCCGACCTTGAAACCCTCATTCGCTGTCCGGGGCGATTCAAGTATCATGAGCATAACGTAGCCAGTCATTCATTTAAGGTTACCAAAATCGCACAATTCCTGGGAACGGTGGAAGAACAGAGCGGGAAAGAACTTGACTGGAAAGCACTGTATGAAAAAGCCTTGAATCATGACTACGCGGAACTGTTTACAGGTGATATCAAGACCCCTGTAAAATATGCATCGGGGGAGTTACGTGAGCTTTTCAGCCAGGTGGAAGATCAGATGGTCAATAAGTTCATCACTACAGAATTTCCCCCGCAATTTCAAGAAGTGTACAGAGAACGTTTTAAAGAGGGAAAAGACGAATCCCTTGAAGGAAGAATTTTGTCTGTCGCAGATAAAATCGATCTTCTGTATGAATCCTTTGGAGAAATTCAAAAAGGGAATCCAGAGCCTCTATTTATTGAAATTTATCAAGAAGCACTTTCCACCATTGTGAAATACAAGGACCTGGAGTGCGTACATTACTTCTTGGAATACATTCTGCCTGATATGCTTTCTGAGAAATTCATCCCTCATAGTGAGTTGAAGGATAGGACCCAGAAATTAATTCAGCAGGGTGAAGAGTAGGAAAAACCTTTCCAGATAGGGAAAACTTCGGTAGAATATGTGTTATTCCCTTATCTTTAAGGAGAGTTGAACGTGTCCAAAATCATTTTAGGTTTATTTTTACCAGGATTGCTTGTCGTTCTGTTCACACGGGTGACGTACAATCATTATGTCGGTTTGATCTTGACCGTAGCCCTCATTGCAGCTTCGGTTTCAAAGGGCTATACGGACTCCTGGTTGCTGATTGTCGTAGACGCGGCTTCATTGACCGTCGGATTCTGGTATAGTGACCGGATGATGAAAAAAGCGAAGAGAAGTGCATGATTTGGGTGACAGATGAATAGAAGTTCTGAAAAAACACGGACTGACTTTTTTTAAAAGTCAGCCCGTGTTTTTTATGGAGTAGCTACAACATCGACATCGCTGGCTTTTACAAATGCCAGGCGATGGTTTAAGTGGATAAGATAAAACTCATCATTCCCCCAGACGATTTTATGTGTCGTCTCTGGATTGTACGTGTAAACAGGTGCACTGTAGTAGCTTCCTTTTACTTTTTCGGTTGCTACATACTTTTGATCAGAAGTCAGCGTGTACTGAAGAGGGGACATTCCTCTTACCGGGATGCCATCAGGAAAAGCTTCTTCTTCTGGATAAGCCAGTCCGTAAACAGGGATACCCGAAGTTCCATCTTTAGGTGTGATCACAATACCTGATGCTTTTGTTGAATTCGTTCCCTTAGGGTTATAAAACCACGCTTTTTGTCCTGCGTACCAAATCGCTGTCCAGTCATCTTGTTCTTCTGCCTTGTAAAAGGTTTGCCCTGTAACCGCCTTGTTACCCCAATTGGACGCATCGAGTGGGTGGGCGTTCGGTAGGGCAGCGTCTTTGATTAACGGAGCATCAAAGCTTGGGGCTGTATACAAATACACAAAATTTGCCGATTGTTCAGGTACAGGTTCTCCCGATGGGGTCTGAAGGATTGGCTTGTTTGTTTCGAAATTCGGACGGATTTGGACGATGCCTTTTTGTCCTTTTCCTGACTCCAGGGGAGCTCCAAGGATTTGCATATAATGTGCCCAATCCCAGAATGGACCTGGATCCCAGTGCATAGCAGGTTGTCTTGCAGCTGTCGTCCCAGGTATCTCATCATGTGCAATGATATGATCGCGGTCCAATGGAATATTGAACTTTTTAGAAAGATGTTTTACTAATCGGGCTGATGCATGATACAGTTGTTCGTTATACCAGGCTGCCCCCTCAATGGCGATACCTTCGTGCTCGATACCAATGCTCTTGGAGTTGAAATACCAGTTTCCGGCATGCCAGGCCACATCTTTATTGTCCACCATTTGCGTGATATCACCGTCGGAAGAACGGATCACATAATGAGCGGAAGCCTGGGTCCATTCCCGCTGAAACACGGTTTTGGTTAAATCATAGCTGATTTCTGTGTCGTGGAGGACGATGTACTTGATTTCCTGATTGTCATGCGGTCTGTTTGCAATGTCGTAATTGCCGTATGAAGTTTCATAGTAGGTCCCGCCGCCCCAGTCAATCTTCTTGTAAGCTGCCGGAACGTAATGACATGAAAGGCTATTCGGACAATCGGCCCCAGTTTCTTCAGTATCCATTTTTAAGTTTAACGATTGGATTGATTCTTGATTAGGGCTGGTTTGTTTAGGCGCTAACGTTAAGGAAGATCCATCCTCTGTTTGTTTCGTCACCCCATTATTGATTGTCTCGTATACACGGTCCGCAAAGTCCTTCGCTCCCGAGTAGTCGTTTGAACCGCTGTATTTTGCGACTGCCCCATACCATCCATTTATGTCAGAGGGTGTTTTTCCAGTGGTATCTTTGGCATACTGTGCCAGAAGTGCTGCAGCACCGCGGATATTTTGCTTTTTATTTTGTTTTAACGTTTCTGGTTGAAGAGAGAGTAGTTCAGCTGCGGTATTCAGAGTGTGAAGTTTTGGATCATGGATGTCTAATGTAGATTCGATTTTCAGTGTTGATTTTTCTAAGGGCTGAGCGTCTGCGTCCTCTTTACCGGATAAAAACATATGAGCGGGTTCATCGCTGTGGGTATCTTCTAAACGATCAGTATTAACATCCGTCAGATGCATCAATCCGTAGCCTCCGGAAGCACTTGGCTTTCCGTCGTGATGCTCCCACAGTGATACGTTATACCCCACTGCAAGTAGAATTTCAACTGGGACATTGAATTCCTGCGCAGCTTGTTGGAACGCTTTTTGCAACTCGAGTGAATCGACAACTTCAGCTTTTGCCACTCCATGAGAGGTGATCGATGGTGCCATCGGGGTAATGGTGGAACTCAACAGAAATCCCGTTAAACTAAGGGAACCGGCGACTTGTAGCCATTTAGATTTTTTCATACATTCCTCCTGAACACTATGTATTTTTTGTAGAACTTATAAAAAAGCTTATTGGAAATAAGACAGAATAGTCAATCAATTATTAGGGATATGCCTAGATGAATATTTGTGTCGGGATAAGCCTTATGATGTGGTAGAAAGCATTTCAGTTAGAGGTTTCTTAATTGTGGATAAATAAAGAATAGTGTGAATAAATGAAGTGTTGGACGGGTTATTCACAGATTGAATACGCATTCATCAACATTGTTCACAAGAATTTTGACGAATTGTGAATAAGTTTAGGGATTTTCCACAAGGAATATCGACTTATACACATAGTTGTACACAGGGTGTGTATAGAAATGCTCGGATTGTGTCGAAAATTTCTTTGTCACCTCCCGTAAAATGTCGAAATCTCAATTCAAGCCTCTAATTTGCTACTTCACCGAATGTTATCCACAACCAAGAGGACGTTTCATGAGGTCCGACCCTTAAATATCAAGAAAAACGAACTTTTGTTCGCTTATTATTGGTTAATAATGTAGGAAATGTGGTAGAATGTGTATAGATGAATGGACAGTGTTTAAGATGGGTATAAGTAGGTAAATACAAGGTAGCAGTCCTTTATTATAGGAGGTTTCACGGTGAAAGATCAATTCGAGCTCAAGTCTAAATATAAACCAGAGGGAGATCAGCCCCTGGCAATTGAAAAATTGGTTAAAGGTATAAATGAAGGGAAACGTCATCAAACCTTACTTGGGGCAACAGGGACCGGAAAGACATTCACTGTTTCCAATGTAATCAAGCAGGTTGAAAAGCCGACCCTCATCATTGCTCATAATAAAACGTTGGCAGGACAGCTCTACAGCGAATTCAAAGAGTTTTTTCCTGATAACGCCGTTGAATATTTTGTCAGTTACTACGACTATTATCAGCCGGAGGCATACGTTCCTCAAACGGATACGTTTATCGAGAAGGATGCCAGCATCAATGATGAAATCGATAAACTCAGGCACTCTGCTACATCTTCTTTGTTTGAGCGAAAAGATGTCATCATCATTGCCAGCGTGTCCTGTATTTACGGTTTAGGTAACCCGGAAGAATATCGGGAGCTCGTCCTTTCCCTCAGAACCGGGATGGAAATCGAACGAAATCAATTGCTGCGTAAGCTTGTGGATATACAATATGAACGAAATGATATCGACTTCCAGCGTGGAACCTTCCGTGTGCGAGGCGATGTAGTGGAAATTTTCCCGGCTTCCCGGGATGAACACTGTATGCGTGTAGAGTTTTTCGGAGATGAAATCGACCGGATTCGTGAAGTGGATGCCCTGACCGGCGAAATCATGGGCGATCGAGATCATATCGCGATTTTTCCTGCTTCCCACTTCGTAACCCGTGAAGAAAAATTACAGGTAGCCATCAAGAATATTGAAAAAGAGCTTGAAGAGCAGCTAGCCATCATGAAAGAAGAAAATAAACTGCTAGAGGCCCAGCGTTTAGAGCAGCGTACCCGTTACGATCTGGAGATGATGCGGGAGATGGGCTTTTGCTCGGGGATTGAAAACTACTCCCGTCACTTGACACTAAGGCCGGCCGGGTCGACTCCGTATACTCTTCTGGATTATTTTCCAGACGACTTCTTAATTGTGGTCGATGAGTCCCATGTGACGTTACCTCAAATCAGGGGGATGTTCAACGGGGATCAGGCCCGTAAAAAGGTGCTTGTGGATCACGGATTCCGCCTGCCTTCAGCCATGGACAATCGTCCCCTGCGCTTCGAGGAGTTTGAAAAGAAAACCCAGCAGCTTCTCTATGTTTCGGCAACTCCGGGACCATATGAGTTGGAGCACAGTCCTGAAATGGTCGAGCAGATCATCCGCCCAACCGGACTGCTGGATCCACTCATCGAGGTGCGGCCAATCGAAGGGCAAATTGATGATTTGTTAGGTGAGATCAATGAACGGATTGAGAAAAACGAGCGTGTCCTGGTGACCACCTTAACGAAAAAAATGTCCGAGGATCTCTCTGCCTATCTGAAGGAGATCGGGATAAAAGTCCAATACTTGCACTCAGAGATCAAGACGTTAGAGCGTATTGAAATTATCCGGGATCTCCGTTTGGGGAAATATGATGTGTTAGTCGGGATCAACTTACTTCGTGAAGGATTGGACATCCCCGAAGTGTCACTTGTCACCATATTGGATGCTGACAAAGAAGGCTTCCTGCGTTCTGAACGTTCCCTCATTCAAACGATTGGCCGTGCAGCCCGTAATAGTAACGGTAAAGTCATCATGTATGCGGACAAAATTACCGACTCAATGCAAAAAGCACTTGATGAAACAGAACGTCGTCGGACGATACAGGAAGAATACAATGAAAAACACGGCGTGACCCCGACGACAATACAAAAAGAAATCCGGGATGTCATCAGGGCAACACATGCCGCAGAAGAAGCAGGGGTTTATGAAGGAGAACAGACAAAGGTTTCGAAAATGTCTAAACCGGAGCGACAAAAACTTATTGCTAGCTTAGAAGTGGAAATGAAGGAAGCAGCCAAGGCATTGGACTTTGAGCGCGCTGCACAGCTTCGTGATACCATTCTTGAGCTCAAGGCGGAAGGATGAACGAAATATGGCGCGAGATCAAATAATCGTACAAGGAGCCAGAGCTCATAATCTGAAAAATATAGATATTAAAATTCCACGGGATAAACTGGTCGTATTAACCGGGCTTTCCGGTTCCGGGAAGTCTTCCCTGGCCTTTGACACCATTTATGCAGAAGGACAAAGACGTTATGTAGAATCCCTCTCTGCCTATGCCCGTCAATTTTTAGGTCAAATGGATAAGCCCGATGTCGATGCCATCGAGGGGTTGTCCCCGGCGATTTCCATCGATCAAAAAACAACGAGTCGTAATCCCCGTTCAACAGTAGGGACGGTAACCGAAATTTACGATTACCTTAGACTGCTGTTTGCAAGAGTAGGGAAACCGATTTGTCCAAATCACGGGATCGAAATCTCCTCCCAAACGATTGAACAAATGGTCGACAGGATACTTGAGTACCCGGAAAGAACAAAGCTTCAAGTACTGGCGCCTGTTGTGTCTGGACGAAAAGGAACGCACGTGAAAACCCTTGAAGAAATCAAAAAACAAGGGTTTGTTCGAGTTCGTATTAACGGTGAAGTCCAGGATCTTGGGGAAGAAATCTCCCTGGAAAAAAATAAAAAGCACTCCATCGAGGTGATCATCGACCGAATCGTTGTGAAGGAAGGTGTGGCAGCCCGACTTTCTGACTCACTTGAAACAGCACTCAGATTGGCAGACGGTCAGGTGATCATCGATGTAATCGGGGAAGAAGAGCTTTTATTCAGTGAGCATCATGCATGTCCATACTGCGGGTTTTCCATTACGGAACTGGAGCCAAGAATGTTTTCCTTCAATAGTCCATATGGTGCTTGCACAAGCTGCGACGGATTAGGGACAAAGCTTGAGGTCGATAAGGAGCTTGTGATTCCCAATTGGGATCGCACTCTAGACGAGCATGCCATTGCTCCATGGGAACCAACAAGCTCCCAATACTATCCATCTCTTCTAAAGGCCGTATGTGATCACTATGAAATTCCGATGGATATGCCTGTAAAGGATATTCCAAAGCAGCAAATGGATAAGATCCTATTTGGGTCCGGCAAGGATGAGATTTACTTCCGTTACGAGAACGATTTCGGTCAAGTTCGTGAAAACTATCTTCGTTTCGAAGGTGTCATCCCGAATGTTGAGCGACGTTACCGTGAAACAAGCTCTGATTATATCCGTGAACAGATGGAGAAATACATGGCACAGCAAGATTGTCCAACCTGTAACGGTCACCGTTTGAAAGAAGAGAGCCTGGCAGTCAAAGTAGATTCTCTTCATATTGGGGAAGTAACCGCATTTTCTATTGAAGAAGCAGAGCAGTTTTTCCATAAACTCGAGCTATCCGAAAAGGATATGAAAATTGCCAACCTTATTTTGAGGGAAATCCGTGAACGCCTCGGTTTTCTAGTGAATGTAGGTCTTGAATATCTCACACTAAGCCGTGCAGCAGGAACCTTATCAGGAGGAGAAGCTCAGCGTATTCGTTTAGCCACTCAAATCGGTTCACGTCTGACAGGTGTCCTGTACATCCTGGATGAGCCATCGATTGGGCTGCACCAAAGGGACAATGATCGACTGATTGACACTTTAAAGAACATGCGTGAAATAGGAAACACATTAATCGTAGTGGAACATGATGAAGATACGATGATGGCTGCGGACTATCTTATCGATATAGGACCAGGTGCAGGTGTTCATGGGGGAGAAGTGGTGTCTGCCGGGACTCCTCAGGAAGTAATGGACGATCCGAACTCATTGACAGGTCAATACCTGTCAGGGAAGAAATTCATACCCCTTCCACAGGAAAGACGTAAGCCTGATGGCAGGTATTTAGAAATTGTAGGAGCGAAAGAAAATAACCTGAACAATGTAAAAGTGAAGCTGCCATTGGGGATTTTCACAGCGGTGACAGGAGTGTCGGGATCAGGTAAAAGTACGTTGATCAATGAAATCCTGCATAAGTCACTGGCTCAAAAGCTTCACAATGCGAAATCGAAGCCTGGTGAGCATAAAGAAGTGAAAGGGATTGAGAACCTTGATAAGGTCATTGATATCGATCAATCACCCATCGGCCGTACCCCAAGATCGAATCCTGCCACTTATACCGGGGTATTCGATGATATCCGTGATGTGTTTGCCACAACCAACGAAGCAAAGGTTCGTGGCTATAAAAAAGGCCGCTTCAGCTTTAACGTAAAAGGCGGCCGTTGTGAGGCATGCCGCGGGGACGGAATCATCAAGATTGAAATGCACTTCCTTCCCGATGTGTACGTTCCATGCGAAGTTTGTCACGGGAAACGATATAACCGGGAAACACTTGAAGTGAAATACAAAGATAAAAATATTTCCGATGTACTTGAGATGACAGTCGAAGACGCAGTGAAATTCTTCGAAAACATCCCGAAGATCAAACGTAAGCTGCAAACCATATTTGATGTCGGACTTGGCTATATCACATTAGGTCAACCCGCCACTACGCTATCAGGGGGAGAGGCCCAGCGCGTGAAGCTTGCTTCAGAATTGCATCGTCGTTCTACTGGCCGCTCTCTCTACATTTTAGATGAGCCGACAACAGGACTTCATGTGGATGACATTGCACGACTCTTAGTGGTACTTCAGCGTCTTGTAGAAAACGGGGATACGGTCCTCGTCATCGAACACAATCTCGATGTCATTAAAGCAGCCGATTACCTTGTAGATCTTGGTCCTGAGGGTGGGGACAAAGGTGGAACCATCGTCGCAAGCGGAACCCCTGAAAAAGTGGCTGAAGTACAAGGTTCCTACACAGGAAAATACCTGAAACCTGTGCTTGAGCGCGATCGTGAACGGATGAAGAAGAAGATCAGGGAAAAAGAAGAAGTGACGAATTAGTGACTAAAGAGGCTGGGACAAAAGTGTTTTAGTCTAAGTAAAACTCGAACAAATCTGCTTCCTAGTAGGCAGATTTGTTCGGGTTTATTATTTAATTTCGGTACATTTGATTTTAGCTGTTTCCAGCGGTTGATTGGAGTGCAAGACGAAGACTCCTGCGGGAAAAGTAGCTTATGTGAGACCCGTCCAGCTCCGGGGCTTAGAGGCACATGTCATAAGTCAAATCGTCCAAGAAGGCAAAGAACGCCTTCGTGGGCGCTTTCCCTTATGCCACCCGCCTCTGAACAAAGCCCCTCCGCTTTTCTTCCCGCAGGCTTGCCGAGGAGGCTCACGGGCTACCCGCGGAAAGCGTAGTCTTGCACGGAAATCATTAGCGGTATAAAGAACCTCCACCTCTATTGTTCATTTTTATATCGTGGTTTTTTAGTTTTGTCCCAGCCTCTTTTTAACTAAAACACTACACCATTACCATCTCCATCCACCAACCCAAACCACACCTCCATACCTACCTAAAATCAGCCTCAAGTTGGAGTGAAGAACATTCCCACTATGTGAAAATAAGATTACAAACAAATGCATTGAAACCTTTTGCTTCACGTATCGTAAATAGTAGTAGAGGAGATGATGAAGATGGAGACCAATAAGGTATTATCCGCCCTGTGCTATTTCAGTATATTTTTTGCAGGCTTCCTTTTTCCGCTGATCGTTTATTTTGTATCAGATAATCCTTATGTGAAAAAGGACGCAAAAGCAGCCTTTTTATCTCACTTATTACCGGTCGTTGCGGTTCCCCTTGTCATTGCAGGCTTGTTTTTGGATATGGGGGTTTTCGCCAGTGGTGCGGGATTGCCGATATTCACCGTCATCATGATCGGTTTAGCCATATTACTTAGTGTTGTCGTAGTCATTTGGAACGTGTATAAGGGCATCAAAGTACTTTTATAATCAATAAAGGGGATGAAAGAATATGAATGAAGAACGGAAACGCATTTTGGATATGTTGGAAAATGGGACGATTTCGGCACAGGAAGCAGTGGCGTTATTGGAAGCACTTGATCAAAAGCCGAATACATCTAAGGCAAAAGAGAAGGATTTCCTTGATGAGTTTGTATCCATCTTTCAAGATGAGAAAAAGGGTGAAAAAGATCACTCGTCCCATTCGGGGAATCCGAAAGATAAGCTCCTTGATTTCATGAATTCGGCGTTAAACAAAATCAAGAATTTCGACTTCGACTTTCAATGGAATCAATCGGTTGAATTATCTCATGTTTACCAGCAGCCCAATACTCATTTTGAGAAAATTGATATAGATGTGGCCAATGGGAAGGTTGAGCTTATTCCGTGGGACGGTGAGGAAGTCCGTGTGGAATGCGAGGCCAAGGTTTATCGTACGGAAAATCACGAAGAGGCGAGAAAGCAGTTCATGGAGAATACATCCTTTGCCGTCGACGGGGATACGCTGTATTACTCGACGCAATTAAAGTGGATGAAAGTGGATTCTAAGCTATACATTCCAAAGCATCAATATAAGAGGGTTTCTGTCCGTTTATTCAATGGAGGTTTAAAAGCCGAGAATTTAGAGGTCCAGGATCTTCGTGCCAAGGCGGCGAATGGGAAGATTCATATCGACCATCTGACGACGAAGAAAGCCGAGGTCGAAACCTCCAATGGTGCGATTTCCATCATGAATGCGAAAGCAGACCATATTGAAGCGGAATCCATTAACGGCAAGGTGCATGTTGAAGGAGATATCTCTTATTCAGATGTGCAGTCCCTCAATGGAAACATCGTTTGTGCCTTAACGGGGGAAAAAGCGGATACACTCCACGCAAAGACGGTAACGGGTAACATCGATTTACTCGTACCTGAGAACATCAACATTTCCGGGGAGGCAAAATCAAACTTCGGTAGTTTTAAGCTTGAGTTGCAGGGTATTGATGTACTAGAAGAAAAAAACGAAGTGGTCCAAAAGTCGATTCGTTTCAGTCGCAAAACCAACTCGTTAGATAAGCTTCATCTTTTTGCAGAAACAAAAGCAGGATCTGTCCTCATAAAAAAGCATGAACAGAAGAATGTTAATAAGGACAACGCATAAGATGAGAAAGAAGGAATAAAGATGAAAAAACAATTAGCACGATCAAGGTCAAACAGAAAGCTTTCTGGGGTGATTGGGGGATTGTCCCGTTATGTGGGAATCGATGCTACGATTCTAAGGGTGATTTTCATCATCCTTCTCATTCCGACGGGATTCTTTCCTCTGGTCGTCGTATACGCTTTATTAGCCTTCGTGCTGCCACATGAGGAGGAAGCCATCAGATAATGAGATGGATTATAGGAATTTTAATCAATGCAGTAATCTTTATTGCATTAGCAGGTTTTTTCGAGGGGTTCGAAGTGTCCGGCATAGGCGCTGCTATAGGAGCGAGCTTTATCCTGTCGATCCTGAATGTTCTTGTGAAGCCCATTTTGATCATCCTGACTTTGCCGGTTACGATTTTGTCACTGGGACTGTTTCTCTTCGTCATTAATGCCATCACGTTACTCCTGACAGATGGTTTGATGGGAAGCAGCTTTGAGATATCCGGCTTTGGCATGGCTTTTCTGGCATCGATCATTTTGTCTCTTGCCAATCTGGTGATTCAAAAAACGGTCCTTGAACCTATGAAAGAGAAGTAATAAAGAAAAGACCCTGTCTCGGGCCATGAGACAGGGTCTTTTTTCGTAATGAACAAAAGCAAGCTCACAAACACTTTACGTATGTCATCGAAGCACTTAATGGTGCGTAGCACAGGTCACCGTTCTGTTACTTTGATTCTATATAAATATAAGGAGCGAATCCTGCTTTTTTTAGATGGTTTGCCAGTTGAAGGGCATTTTCTTCGTTTGAAAATGCTCCTAACTGAACTTTGTAAAGGGAGGTGTGCTCTTTAGACTTCAATTGGTAGAAGGCAACAAGGGCTTTGGCGATGGCTTTTCCACATATTTGACGGTAGGTTCTGGTTCTTAACAGGGCTGCTTCTTCACGGTTTGTCATAAACCCGCATTCAATTAAAACAGAGGGCATGTCCGTTTCCCTTAGTACATGAAAGTTGGCAAACTTTACACCGCGATCCCGTCTTTGGGTAGAGGCGACCAAGTGAGATTGAATCTCTCTTGCCAAGGCAGTACTTTTGGAAGGCTGTGTAATGTAGGCATACGTTTCAATGCCCGATGCATCGTTCCAGCCTCCTGAACCAAACGCATTTGCGTGAATCGATACAAATACATCCACCTTTAGGTTGTTTGCTCGATCCGTTCTCAATTGTAAGGGGATATCCTTTGAATCTGAGTGAGAATAGTAAACTTCCACATCATATTTTGCCAACTCATTTCTGCAAAATGCTGCGACATCCCTGTTAAATTCATACTCTCTCATTCCATCCGGTGTCCTCTTCCCCGGAGTCTCATAACCATGCCCGGCATCCAACATAATCTTCAACCTCATCATCCTCCCTTAAACGAACTTCTCACCTCTCATATATGTAAAAAGTCGTTTCAAGGGTACCGCTGAAAAGGGACGGACCTTCAAATTTCAGGAAGGAGCAGGCATATAGCTGAACCGAGAAGAGGAAATACGCATCCTTCCCCTTGTCACAAGTAAGCTGCCTTGCGCTTTTCTCTATAATTGCTAAAATAGGTTAGAGTACGAAACGTTTATAAATATGAGGCGAGTGTAACGTGAAGGAGGAGCTATTAGTGGCAAAAGTTCGCACTAAAGATATCGTCGATAAGTTTAAATTAGAGCTTGTCGGTGGAGAAGAAGGTTTACATAGACCGATCACAACAAGTGATATTTCCCGTCCGGGATTAGAGATGGCCGGTTATTTCAACTACTATCCCGCAGAGCGTATCCAATTATTGGGAAAAACCGAGTTATCTTTCCTGGATTTGCTGGATGATACAGAACGTAAGCGCCGAATGGAAGCTCTTTGTACAGATATCACGCCTGGTATCATCATCTCCAGAGACCTGGAAATCCCGCCTGAGCTAGTGGAGGCATCGAATCGATATGATGTTCCTGTCATGCGTTCTTCAATGAAAACAACACGATTCTCTTCGAGGCTCACAAATTATTTAGAAAGTAAGCTTGCTCCTACAACGGCCATCCATGGTGTATTGGTGGATATCTATGGAGTCGGAGTATTGATCACCGGAAAAAGCGGTGTTGGTAAAAGTGAAACAGCTCTGGAACTTGTGAAGAGAGGACACCGGCTTGTAGCAGATGATTGCGTAGAAATCCGTCAAGAAGACATGGATACGTTAATCGGCAGCTCTCCTGAGTTAATTGAACATCTGTTGGAAATCCGCGGCTTGGGCATCATCAATGTGATGACGTTATTCGGAGCAGGAGCTGTGCGCAATTATAAGCGCATCACACTTTGTATTAATCTCGAGCTATGGGATAAAGCGAAGCAGTACGACCGACTTGGTCTGGATGAAGAAAAAATGAGAATCATCGATACAGATATTACCAAACTAACCGTACCTGTTCGTCCTGGACGAAATCTTGCGGTTATCATTGAAGTCGCTGCCATGAACTTCCGTCTGAAACGTATGGGTGTAAATGCAGCAGAGCAATTTACAAGCCGTCTGTCTGATGTGATTGAAGATGGAGAGAATGAAGATATCTGATCCTTACATAAAACGTAAAGATGTTATCCATCACATGCTATCTAATTAATAAAGGAGAGACAAAATGAACGAGAACATTACGCCAATCGATCCCATTGCCATTTCTCTTGGGCCGATCCAAGTACACTGGTACGGTGTCATTATCGGGCTTGGGATCGCATTAGGACTCTATTTAGTCATTCGTGAGAGCAAAAGATTGGGTCTTCATCCCGATACATTCATCGATTTGCTCGTTTGGGCAATTCCTATCGCTATCATTTGTGCACGTGCTTATTATGTCATCTTTGAATGGAATGATTATTATGCCGATCACCCCGGGGATATCATTAAAGTGTGGAATGGTGGAATCGCCATTCATGGCGCATTGATCGGATCGGTTCTTACCACCATTGTTTTTGCCAAAATAAAGGGGCTGCCATTCTGGAAGCTTGTTGATATTGCGGCACCGAGTATTATTTTAGGTCAGGCAATCGGACGCTGGGGCAATTTTGTTAACCAGGAGGCTCATGGTGGAGAAGTGTCCCGTGCGTTTCTTGAAAACCTGATGCTGCCTGATTTCATTATCAATCAAATGTACATTAATGGAGCATATTATCATCCTACATTCTTATATGAGTCTCTTTGGAGTTTCGCAGGCCTGATCCTACTTCTTGTCATGAGAAGGAAAGCAAGCAGCCTCCGTCGTGGGGAACTTTTCCTTACGTATGTGGTTTGGTACTCCATCGGGCGATTCTTTGTCGAGGGATTGAGAACGGATAGTCTGATGCTGGGACCTTTACGCTTTGCTCAAGTGATATCCATTGTTCTTATTATTGGATCTCTTGTATTGTTCTTTTACAGAAGAAAAGCAGGCCTTGCGAAAAAGGCATACGATGAGAAAACGGATAGCGTAAACGCTTAACAAAAGGGGAGTAGGGAGAATGTGGATGTCATCATTGAAAAATGGCGGCCTCGTAGGATTGAAAACCACTTGGTCATTAGGGAAGGTCATCTTTCCAATCACGCTGATTGTGTTTTTGCTTCAATACACGCCTGTCCTTCCGTGGGTCATGGAGAAAATCTCTCCTTTTATGAAGCTCCTCGGTCTTTCAGGTGATGCGGCCATTCCTCTTGTATTAGGGAATTTCCTTAACTTGTATGCAGGTATCGGGGGAATCCTATCCCTTGATTTAACGGTAAAAGAAGTATTCATCATTGCGGTGATGCTCTCCTTCTCTCATAATTTGTTCATTGAATCAACGGTAGCTGCAAAAGTGGGCGTGAAGATCTGGCTGATTGTGGCGGTAAGGATCGGATTGGCTCTGCTGTCTGCTGTTGTGATCAACCTTGTTTGGAAAGGTGGAACTGATATCGCCAAGTACGGAATGATGCCTCCTCAGCAAGCCGAGCCGGATGGATGGGGAGAAATCATTCTCCTGGGAATTGAGAAAGCAGGGTTTGGTGTCCTGCAATTAGCTCTTATCGTCATTCCTCTTATGATGATTATTCAAGTGATGAAAGATTTGAAATGGATGGATGTTTTTTCACGCTGGATGTCCCCTGCCACCCGGGCACTTGGCATGAATGCAAATACTTCATCCACGATGGTAGCGGGACTCGTCATCGGGCTGGCATATGGAGCAGGAGTCATGATTCAGGCAGTAAAAGAAGATGGCGTGAGTAAGAAGGATGTCACGATTGCCTTCATCTTTTTAGTCTCATGTCACGCAGTGGTGGAGGATACGTTAATCTTTATCCCACTCGGGATCCCTGTCCTGCCCCTTCTGATCATCAGGCTGGTCACTGCGATTTTGTTAACGATGGCGGTTTCCTACATTTGGAACAGGGTAGATGCAAAGAAAGAAAAGGAGAGACATTATGAGCAGGATTACAACAATATTATTTGACCTAGACGGAACATTGATCAATACCAATGATTTAATTATTTCTTCCTTTTTGCACACATTGAATCATTATTATCCAGGACAGTACGGGGAAAAGGACGTTCATCCTTTTATGGGGCCACCATTGGAAGAATCATTTGGAGGGTTGGATCCCGATCGTGTGGAAGAGATGTGTGCCCACTACCGTGCTTATAATCATGAGCATCATGACGCACTAGTGACTGAGTTTGAAGGGGTGTATGAAACCGTTCAAGCCCTCTATGAAAATGGATATAAATTAGCGATTGTCTCAACGAAAGTCCGTGATGTTGTTTTAAAAGGGCTGGACCTTATGAATCTTCGTCCCTTCTTTGAAGTCATCATCACCCTGGACGAAGTAGAGAACGCGAAGCCTCATCCTGAACCGATTGAGAAAGCTCTCGTGACATTGGGGTCCTCGCCTGAAGAAGCAATCATGATCGGGGACAATCACCACGACATTTTAGCCGGGAAAAATGCAGGAGTGCTTTCGGCAGGTGTCGCGTGGAGTGCAAAGGGAAGAGAGCATCTGGCTCACTACGAACCGGACTTCATGCTGGATAATATGAAAGACTTATTACCGATTGTTGGAGTTCCTACTGCATGAGACGAACGACCCGCTACCCTGTAGAAGGAGCAAATTCTCTCTGGCATGTTTACAAAACCGTTCCTTTCGGGAAGGTCGTCAAAAATTTCATCGTGATTCAACTGGCAAGGTACACACCCTTTTTGGGGATGAAAAACTGGTTGTATAAGACGTTTTTGAGGATGAAGATCGGTGAACATACGTCATTTGCCCTCATGGTGATGCTTGACGTGATGTTTCCGGAGAAAATATCGGTCGGGCGTAATACGGTCATCGGGTACAATACGACGATCCTCGCCCACGAATACCTGATCAAGGAATACCGATTAGGTGATGTGGAAATCGGATCGGAAGTGATGATCGGGGCCAACACCACGATATTACCGGGTGTTCAGATTGGCAACGGAGCCATCGTATCGGCAGGAACTCTAGTACATAAAGATGTCCCGGCAGGCGCATTCGTCGGTGGAAATCCCATGAGGATCATCTATACCAAAGACGAACTTGCCGAACGCTGGCGAGAAGATGCCATCTACGGATTGAAAAGAGAAGAATAAGGGAAAAGGCAAAGATAGACTGAGTTCTATTTTTGCCTTTTTTTTTTGAAAAATCCACAAATCAAACGGTTGACGAATAAAAAAAGAAGCGCTACACTACAAATAACTTTATTTTATTAGCACATTAGCGAACTAAAGGATTTCTGAATAATCTACAATTAGTAGCAATCCCCAAATCGGGGGAAAATAGATGAATTAATACGCCAAAGGTGGTTCTTATGACTAAGTTATTTATGTTCGAGAAGCCATTGGGAATGAGAGATACATTTCCTGATTTATACGAAATCAAAGATCAGACGAAGAATAAAATGGAACAAGCGATGAAGCTCTGGGGTTACAAATTTATTGAAACTCCAAGCCTTGAATATTATGAAACGGTTGGTGAGGCATCTGCCATCTTGGATCAACAGCTATTCAAACTCCTGGATCAGCAGGGGCATACCCTCGTGTTAAGACCTGATATGACAGCGCCGATCGCCCGGATTGCCGCATCAAAATTGTTGAAAGATGAGGCACCGCTGCGACTGGCCTACTCAAATTCAGTATTTAGAGCACAACAGCGGGAAGGCGGACGTCCGGCCGAGTTTGAGCAGGTCGGAATCGAATGCATCGGCGACGACTCAGTCAGCGCCGACGCTGAAGTGATTGCGTTAATGGTATCGGTCCTAAAAGAAGCTGGATTGGAAAACTTCAAAATTTCAATCGGGCATATTGGATTTGTTCAAGAGCTGTTCACTCAGATCGTTGGGACAGAAGAGCGTGCGAATACGTTAAGAAGATACTTATATGAGAAAAATTATGTTGGATATCGCCAGCATGTCAATGAGCTCGCGCTTTCGTCCATCGATAAGCAGCGACTATTCCGTTTTCTTCAATTGCGTGGATCTGAAAATGTGATAGGAGAAGCGCATTCCCTTTTAGAGGGGGAAAAAGGGCTTAACGCTCTCAAACAGCTAAAAGACCTATGGAGTATTTTAAAAGATTATGAAGTGGAGCAATATGTGAAGTTCGACTTGAGTCTGGTGAGCCACATGAGTTATTATTCCGGGATATTATTTGAAGTGTACGGAGAAAATGTAGGGTTTGCGATCGGAAATGGGGGCCGCTACAATAAACTGCTTGAAAAGTTCGGGAAAAATTCAGGTGCGACAGGATTTGGGCTGCGTCTTGATTATGTGCTGGAAGCTATGCAGGTTCAGTTATCCTCAACCCTTCAGCAATGTGTGCTATTCAGTGATGAACGCAGGAAAGAAGCGATCCGTTTGGCTCATGAGCTGAGAAGTGAAGGAATCGAGGTTGTTCTTCAGAACTGGAAGGGCGTAGGAGACGTGGATGAGTTTACGAAGGGCTTCAGCAATGTACACTTCGTTGTGGGGCGGGACCCGAAAGGCGGTGAAACATCATGAGTTCATTAACCATTGCCATGCCTAAAGGCAGGATATTTGAAGAAGCAGTAGAACTATTAAGGAAGGCAGATTACAATCTGCCGCCTGAATTCGATGATTCGAGAAAGCTGATTATCGAAGTTCCCCAGGAAGATTTACGGTTCATCCTGGCGAAGCCGATGGATGTTCCGACATATGTAGAGCATGGAGTCGCTGATTTAGGGATTGCCGGGAAGGACGTTATGCTCGAAGAAGAACGGGACGTATACGAGCTGTTGGACTTACGGATCAGCGGCTGTTATCTGGCGGTAGCAGGACTCCCGAATACAAAGATGAGTGATGTGGCACCGAAAATCGCCACAAAATATCCGAATGTCGCATCTTCCTATTTCCGGGAGCAGGGAGAGCAAGTGGAAATCATTAAACTCAACGGTTCCATTGAGCTCGCTCCTTTGATCGGCCTCGCTGATCGCATCGTCGATATCGTCTCGACGGGAAGAACCCTGAAGGAAAATGGACTGGTGGAATACGAAACCATCGTCGACATCACCTCGCGACTCATCGTCAATCCCGTCAGCTACCGTATGAAAGACGAAAAAATCGAAGACCTCGTCACCCGGCTGACACGCATCATCGGTTAATGGGTAAGAGTGGGTAAGAGGGACGGACCTTGCCTGGAGCCCGTTAATAAAGGGATTACAACACGTATAAAGAGACTCCGAGGTTCGGAACCTTGTTCATTCACGTCAAGGTCCGTCCCTCCAAATATAGATTACATAGGGAATACGGCATCTGCTGTGGTGAGCAGGTCCGTCCCCGTCGAAGGCTGGTGAAATGGTATGAAGATTATTAAGGATATTAGCGGGGCGTCGATTAAGCGCTCGATCGATAGTGGTACGGAGGAACAGCGAAGAGCAGTTCAGGGGATTATTTCTTCTGTGCAAGAGAATGGAGATCAGGCAGTCCGTGAGTATACGGAGAAATTTGATGGGGTTCAATTAGAGAACTACAAGGTTACACAGAGTGAAATCGAGGAAGCCTTTGCTTCTCTGGATTCTGAGATGGTCTCGATCATTGAAGAAGCTGCGGATAATATCCGTGACTTTCACTTTAAGCAAAAGAGAGCCTCATGGTTTACCACCAATGAGGATGGGACGATGCTTGGCCAAAAGCTGACGCCACTTGATTCAGTAGGCGTGTACGTGCCAGGCGGGACGGCTGCATACCCGTCCTCTGTATTAATGAATGTATTGCCGGCTAAAGTAGCCGGGGTCAAACAAATCACGATGGTTTCGCCACCGGGTAAGGATGGGAAGCTATCTCCCGGCGTATTGGTCGCAGCTAAAATTGCCGGTGTGGAAGACATCTTTAAAGTTGGCGGTGCTCAAGCCGTAGCCGCACTGGCGTATGGGACTGAATCCATCACCCCTGTAGATAAAATAACAGGTCCAGGGAACATCTATGTAGCCCTGGCAAAACGAGAAGTGTTTGGCGATGTGGATATTGATATGATCGCCGGCCCGAGTGAAATCGTGATTTTGGCCGATGAACATCAACGCCCTGATGAAATTGCCGCTGACCTTCTTTCCCAAGCGGAGCATGACGTTTTTGCATCTGCCGTTCTTGTGACGAATTCGGAGACACTTGCTGAGGCGGTGTCCTCACAGGTTGAACAACAACTGACTTCCCTGCCACGTGAAGAGATCGCCCGTCAATCCATCACCGATTACGGAGTGATCTATGTGACGAGAGACATAGAGGAAGGAATAGATGTTGTGAACAAGCTCGCTGCAGAGCATTTGGAAATACTGACAGAGAAGCCAATTGAAACGATGGCCAAAATCCGTCATGCCGGAGCGATCTTTCTCGGCCGCTACAGCTCCGAGCCTGTCGGGGACTATTTTGCAGGACCGAATCACGTTCTCCCGACCAATGGGACAGCGCGTTTTTCAAGTCCGTTGAATGTAGACGAATTCATGAAAAAGACAAGTGTCATTTCATATAGTGAAACAGCACTGCGACAAAATCATCAAAAAATCGCGAAGCTTGCCCGCTTAGAGGGACTGGAAGCCCATGCAAGAGCAGTTGAGATTCGATTCGATAAAGAATAATAGGGAAGAGGGACGGACCTCACAGAGGTCCGTCCCTCCAAAAAGGAGGACATCATGGTGAGAAGTGCAGAGATTGTTCGAAAGACGAATGAGACCGATATTCGCTTGAATTTTGGGATCGATGGAGAGGGGAATTCGGAGATTAAGACGGGCGTCCCGTTTATGAGTCATATGCTGGACTTATTTACGAAGCACGGGCAATTCGATTGTGTGATCGAGGCAAACGGTGATATTGAAGTGGATGACCATCACACGACAGAAGATATCGGCATTTGCTTAGGACAGGCATTACTGGAATCGCTGGGAGATAAAAAAGGGATTAAGCGCTACGGCTCAGCAATGGTTCCGATGGATGAAGCCCTTGCCCAAGTCGTAGTGGACCTGAGTAATCGTCCGCACCTTGAGTTCCGTGCAGAACTTCCAAGTCAGAAAGTCGGGACTTTCGATACAGAGCTTGTACATGAATTCCTTTGGAAGCTTGCCCTTGAGGCGCGAATGAATCTTCATGTCATCGTTCATTATGGTCACAATACACACCATATCATCGAAGCGATCTTTAAAGCACTGGGACGTGCCCTGGATGAAGCAACCACGATCGATCCCCGGGTAAAAGGGGTTCCGTCTACGAAGGGAATGTTATAATTCATGATCGGCATTGTAGATTATGGGATGGGGAATCTGTTCAGCGTCAGTAAAGCACTCGAACGGTTGAACGTTCCTTATTATATCAGTGATCAACAAGAGGAGTTACTGAACGCAGATGGGTTGATTTTACCGGGAGTCGGAGCATTTAAAGATGCTATGAATCTTCTTGAAACCACTCACTTAAGAGACACTATCCTCACTTTTGCCCAAAGCGGGAAGCCGCTCTTAGGCATTTGTTTGGGTATGCAGCTACTGTTTGAAGAAAGCAAGGAGAATGGAGCAACAAAAGGATTGGCTCTTCTTCCGGGAGAAGTGCTTCACATCCCGAAAAAGGACAGTCAAGGAAACGCATTCAAAGTCCCTCACATGGGATGGAATCTTCTGCGTTACCAAAAAAAATCCCCCCTTTTAGATGGGTTATCAGAAGGCTATGTGTACTTCGTTCATTCCTATTATGTGCACGAAGGATCCAAAGACGTGATAGTGGCAAGTGCTGACTATGCGGGAGTTGAAATCCCTGCAGTCGTGAGCCGGGAAAATATATTTGGAATGCAGTTTCACCCTGAAAAAAGCGGTGAGCTTGGAATGAAGCTGTTAGAAAACTTTACAAAACGGGTAAAGGAGGCGGTCTCATGAGTTTTACGATTTATCCAGCGATCGATATGCGTGGCGGAAAATGCGTTCGTCTCGTTCAAGGTGACTATAATCAAGAAACGATTTATGGAGACTCTCCGTTTGATATGGCGAAGAAATTCGCCGATGAAGGGGCCGAGTGGATTCACATGGTAGATCTTGATGGGGCAAAGGAAGGCTCCCGGATCAATGATGAATTCGTGATCGCCGTTGCAGAAAAGCTGGATGCCAAGGTTCAGATTGGCGGAGGTATCCGGTCGAAAGAGGACATCGCGCACTATTTAAGCCGAGGTGTGGATCGTGTGATCATTGGAAGTATCGCCGTTTCCAACACAGAATTAGTGAAGGAATGGCTGTCGGAATATGGTGATAAGATTGCCATCGGACTCGATGCAAAGGATGGCTATGTGGCAACTCATGGCTGGTTGGAAACTTCCTCCCTTACAGCGGTGGACCTTGGAAAAGAACTGGCTGAAGCTGGTGCAGAAACATTCATCTTCACCGATATTGCCACAGACGGAATGCTATCTGGTCCCAATGTTGAAGCGGTTGTCGATCTTGCCAAACAAACGGGGAAATCAGTGATTGCGTCTGGAGGCATTAGCTCACTTGAAGATCTGAAGACTTTAAAGCAATACGAAAACCAAGGTGTCTCCGGTGCGATTTGTGGAAAATCACTATATACAGGAAAGTTCACGGTGAGAGAGGCCATAAATGAGGTGAAAACATGTTAACGAAACGGATTGTTCCGTGTCTGGACGTGAAGGATGGAAGAGTGGTAAAAGGCATTCAGTTCGTGGAGCTGCGAGATGCAGGAGACCCCGTTGAACTTGCTAAAGTGTACGATGAGCAAGGTGCCGATGAACTTGTCTTCCTGGATATTTCAGCCTCACATGAAGGACGGAAAACGATGGTGGAAGTCGTTCAGCATGTCGCTGCGGGATTGGCGATCCCTTTTACAGTAGGTGGAGGGATTAACTCAGTTGAAGATATGAAAGCCATCCTGCGTGCAGGGGCAGACAAGGTATCCCTTAATACAGCTGCCGTACTGCGGCCTGAGCTTGTCCGTGAAGGAGCGGATTATTTCGGATCTCAATGTATCGTAGTGGCCATCGATGCCAAACTTGATGAAGAGAGCAAAGGTTGGAAAGTTTATACCCATGGAGGCAGAAAGCTGAAAGACCTGGATGCCGTGGAATGGGCGAAGGAAGTAGAATCACTCGGTGCGGGAGAGATCTTGTTAACGAGCATGGATAGCGATGGAGAGAAGCAGGGGTTCAATCTGGCCCTGACGAAGGCAGTCAGCGAAGCGGTTTCGATTCCGGTGATTGCTTCAGGCGGAGCAGGAAATGCCAGGCACTTCAAAGAAGTATTCACCGAGGGCAAAGCCGATGCGGCCCTTGCAGCCTCCATCTTCCACTATAAAGAAACGAGCGTTGAAGAAGTAAAGAGCTACTTAAGAGAGCAGGAGGTGCATGTACGATGACAAATGACAGTTGGATCGCATCCGTGAAGTACGATGATAAAGGATTGGTACCTGCCATCATCCAGGACGCTTCGACAAAAGAAGTTTTAACACTGGCCTACATGAATGAAACGTCTCTCAAGAAAACGGTTGGGACAGGAGAAACGTGGTTTTACTCCCGTTCACGCCAGGAGCTGTGGCATAAAGGTGAAACGAGCGGGAACACCCAAACGGTCAAGAATATCACGTGGGATTGTGATAAAGATGCCATCCTTGTCCTCGTCGATAAACAAGGTCCTGCCTGTCATAAAGGGGAAGAGAGCTGCTTCCATGAAGGAGTGTACGGTGAGGAAAAATCATCAACAGAAAATATCCTCCTCACTCTGGAAAAACTCATTGAAAATCGTGAAATCAACCGACCAGAGGGAGCATATACAACCTATCTCTTTGAAGAAGGTGTAGACAAAATCCTTAAAAAAGTAGGCGAAGAGGCGTCAGAAGTGATCATCGCTGCGAAAAACAGGGACAGTGAAGAACTGAAATGGGAAGTCGCCGACCTGTTCTACCACGTCCTTGTATTATTAAGAGAACAAAAACTTCCACTTCAAGATGTGTTGGAAGTCCTTGTGGAACGTCATAATAAATAACCTACTGAGGGACGGACCTTCGCGCATACGCGCAAAGGCCCGTCCCTCAAAATATGGTAGTTTAGTACGGGGGTATTGTATGATATACTACTGTAGTTATACTATGAACGTTTCGGAGGACTTTGATGAGAAAAGGGTCAAAATTAGGTAGTGAACAAGCGAAAGTGTTGTCTTTTGTCCCGACTGGCGAGTATTACTACAACAAAGGGATGAAGGCTTATCAACGTCGAGAGCTTAAAAAATCATTAAAATATTTAAATAGAGCATTTCAATTAGAACCAGTAGAACCGATGATTGCCTGTCAATTATCGATTGTGTATACAGAGCTTGGTGAATACAAGCGCTCCAATGATCTATTGCATCAAATCTTGGATGATCTGGATCCAAGAATGTCAGAGTGTCATTATTTTTTGGCCAACAATTATGCCCATTTAGGCTTATTTAAAGAGGCGTACGAACAGGTTTCGGCTTATCTTGACAAAGAAGAATATGGTGAATTCGTCGAGGATGCAGAAGATTTATTAGAACTTCTGGAGCTCGATTCCGATCTGATTGTGGACGATTTATACGAGCATGATGAGCTCATCGTCCAACAGGAGAAAGCAAGAGACCTTCTTGAATCAGGACATTTTCAAAAAGCCGTGGATACCTTACAGGCGGTCATTCAAGATTATCCGGAATTCTGGTCAGCTTATAATAATCTGGCACTTGCCTATTTCTATTTAGGTGAAGTCGATCAAGCAGCTGCTACGTTGGAAGAGGTGCTGGAGAAGAATCCTGGAAATCTTCATGCCCTGTGCAATACGGCTGTTTTTTATTTCTATCAGAAGCGTCATGACGAACTGGACGAATTGATACAGGGTCTTGAGAAGGTCCGTCCCTTACTTCATGAGCATCGTTACAAGCTGGGGGCTACGTTTGCGCTTGTTGGTCATTCGAAGCGGGCGTATGATTGGTTGAAGTCCCTTCAGAAGATTGGCTTCGAGGGCGATGCGAGCTTCTATTATTGGTTGTCGTATTCTGCTTATGAAACGGGTCATGAGGATACTGCCCGTAATGCGTGGAAAAGGGTACTTGATATCAACCCGGAAAAAGAGGGACTCGAGCCTTGGAACGATCAAAAGCAGGCAGAGGGCTTTGAAAATCACGTCACATCGATTTTAAAAAAACTGCAAAGTGAATATACGGAAGAAAAGTTATTCGGTCTGTTTCTTACGTCTATTTCAGATAATCAGAGAGCCATCCTGACTCACGCAGACTTTTGTGATGTGGAGGACCTGTCGATTGTTGAAAAGGTGTATTTAGCACAAGTGTTAAACAGCAACGGAAACAGCTCGATTAAAGTGAATCAGGAGATACGGAATATGCATCAAGTGGCTCTGCACCTTTATGGGGATCACCGACCGATCACGAGCGTGGAGTCCGGATTGTTTCTTACTTGGTTTACAATTGCCTACAGAGGCATAAAAGAACGGGAAACTTTCAAGAATGCCAAAGCTTTTGCAGCGGCAACCGAATTTGTATGGAATCGGCTGCGAAATGAAAAGGTCACGAAGAAGCAGCTATGTGATCGATTCAATTTATCTGCGAGTACCTTGACAAAATACATTGCAGTCGTGGAAAGTTACCTTCCGTGAGCATATTTTTGGACGATGGGAACCTATTTTTTATAGGATAGGTGTAGGAAGTTAATACTATGGGTGGAAGGTTTAGCACCATTACGTTTACGATCCATAGTATTTAAATAAAGAACATGCTTACGACTGTTTCGGAAGGAGAATGTCATTATGTCTGAAGAAAAAATTTATGATGTAATCATTGTAGGTGCGGGCCCCGCAGGAATGACTGCAGCTGTTTATACGTCTCGCGCAAGTCTTTCAACGCTTATGCTTGAAAGAGGAGTGCCGGGTGGACAAATGGCGAATACGGAAGAAGTGGAGAACTATCCAGGCTTCGACCATATTCTGGGACCAGATCTTTCAAATAAAATGTTCGATCATGCGAAGAAATTCGGTGCGGAATACGCATACGGGGACATTAAAGAAATCGTTGACGGAGAAGACTTCAAAATCGTCAAAACCGGTTCGAAAGAATTCAAAGCGCGTGCCGTCATTATCACGACGGGTGCTGAATACAAAAAAATCGGCGTACCAGGGGAAAAAGAGCTTGGCGGACGCGGAGTATCTTATTGTGCAGTATGTGACGGAGCATTCTTTAAAGGAAAAGACCTTGTGGTCGTAGGTGGAGGAGACTCTGCTGTAGAAGAAGGGGTTTACCTGACAAGATTCGCTAACAAAGTAACGATCGTTCACCGTCGCGATGAGCTTCGTGCTCAAAAGATCCTGCAACAGCGTGCCTTTGATAATGAAAAAGTTGATTTCATCTGGAACCACACAGTGAAAGAAATCAACGACAAAGATGGCAAAGTAGGCAGTGTGACCCTTGTTTCTACAGAAAATGGAAAAGAGACAGATTTCCAAGCAGATGGTGTCTTCATCTACATCGGAATGCTTCCACTGACAAAACCATTCGCTAACCTTGGAATCATCAACTCTGAAGGTTATATTGAAACAAACGAACAAATGGAAACAAAGGTTCCTGGAATCTTTGCAGCCGGAGATGTCCGCGAAAAACAACTCCGCCAAATCGTTACCGCAACGGGTGACGGAAGTATCGCCGCTCAAACGGCTCAGCATTATATCGAAGAGCTAAAAGAAAAAGTTAAAAACGGTTAATAAGTAAGCCTTACGAGAAGGAGAGACTTTTCGTAAGGCTTTTTTTGTTTTATTAGGGTAAGAGTGTAGGATCAGTACATGAGTTATTCCCTCTTATGTTTGTTAAAAACATACACCAGTTCCGACAACGTCAGCTTCTTCAATCCTTCATCACATGGCTTGTAAACACCAGCTTCTACTAACCGACGAATAAATTGCTGCCTCTCTCGTTCAACGGCTTCACGTAAAAATGGCATGCGTGTTCACTCCTTTTGGATTCTTATCCATAGTGTAAAGGGAATGAATGTGGAAATCTTCTAGTTTGTAAAGTTTTCTTCCAATTTAGAATTCTTTGTGAGGTTTTCTAACATAATAGTCCAAATCCGTTAGAGGGACATGTATAATCAAGATATTCCCTGCCTAGGAGGATGAGGAGAGCGTGGAAAATGAACCTTCCTATAAGGATAAAAAAGTGATATCAATCGGTGTCGTGAGTGAATTGACCGGATTAACCGAGAGGAAGATCCGTTATTACGAAGAGAAGAATCTGATCTTTCCACAGCGTTCGAATCGAGGCTATCGCAAATACTCCTTTTCCGACGTAGAACGATTAATGGATATCGCCGACCAGCGAGAAGAAGGGGTCACGACAAAGGAAATCAAACATGAATTATCCAGAAAAGAGAGAAAAGAAGCAAAGCAGAAAATGATAAGGGGCCAGCTCAATGCGCGGTTTGGAGTTCAGAAGAAATAAGGGGGACGGACCTCTGGAGCGGAGATCGTTCGTTTTTGACGGGGTTTTGTGAATCTGCAAAGTGTGTATTAGGGTATATGATGCTTTGTGTGTGGTAAAAAAAGTAAAATGGCTGGATTTTTCCTGATTTCGGCCGGATTAATCCCAAAAACTGCTGTATTTTTATCGATTTCGGCTCTATTATTAACAAAAGCGGCCGGATTTTTTCAACTAAACCTCAATGAATACCCTATACCGCATAGGGTACTACCGCTCATAAAGGGAAAATCCGTGAGGACCAAGCCAACAATAGACTCATGCCGTGTAAAGTGAACTTAGACTCATGCAATAGCCATCTACAAGACAATTTCTACATCCAAAAAACGCCCCTCGACACGAATAAGAAAAGAAATGAAAAACGATTCGATCGTCAGGAAACTTCCAAAAATAAACAGGATTACAACCCTCTAAAAAGGGAATAACCAACATTATGAAAGTCATCCTGGTTTTTTCGGAAGGTCGGATCATGAATGAAAATATGGAAAATCGTTTCTTTAGTAGCGTTGTTTGCCCTTATTCCCATCGTGTATTTTAGTTTTTATGCCGATGAGACCCAATCATCATCCAAGAAGCGGGTAATCGCATTGGGAGATTCCCTGACATATGGATATGGTGATAAACAAGAAGCGGGTTATATTGGACGGTTGGAAGAGAAAGTAAATAAAGAGCATACAAAGATATCTTATAGCTTTCAAAACCTCGGAGTACCGGGGCAGCAATCGGATCAGCTCTTGGGACAGATTGTGAAACCAGAGGTAGCAGAGGATTTAAGTGAAGCAGATGTCTTTATTATAAACATCGGGACCAATGATTTGATTAAAAACAATGGTGGAGACTTATTTCCTCTTCATCATGATAAGATTGTTGAGGCGAAGAAGGATTATCTCGACCATTTGGATAAAATCTTAAATATCGTTGGAACAGCCAATAAAGAAGCTGACATCATCGTGTTAGGTTTATACAATCCATATCCAGATAAAGATAGTGATAAAATCGAGGCATACGTGGATGATTGGAATGAATCCATGATGAAAGAAGCGGAGAAACATGAGAACGTGAAATACGTCTCCACCAATCCCTTATTTAAAGGGAAGTCCAAGGAAAACTATTTCCATGATTCTCTTCATCCAAATGGTAAAGGATACGAACTACTTGCAGATCAAATCATGAAAAACTATGAATTCTAACCCTGAAATGACAATATTCAACAGAATCTATGAAGTTTCGTAAATCCTGTTGTTATACATTAACAATTCCGTAATACCGTTTTAAATCTGTTGTAACACTAGTGAAACAATTTTCGGGTAATATAGAAAATAAGAAATTGACCCCCTTTTAAGTAATAAATCCCGTTGACGACACAGGACTCGCCTGTGTCTATTTTTTTTTGCTTTTTTTTCCCTGTTATAGTGCCTCCGATGTGCCTGTACCTATTATTTACAATTCCCCATGATGTCAAAACATGTCCCAATATCTTTCGATTTCAATCGACAACCTTCAAACAGCAAGCCAAGACATTGTAGCTTGTCTTCAATCATAGTATAATATAAGGAATGAGAATGACTGAAAGTGGGACTAATGTATTCATTGGCTCCCTAATCATCAAGATTGAGGTGAAGGTAGTGCAACGTGTCACAAATTGTTTATATCTGGATGGAGACAAGGTGCTCCTTCTCCAAAAGCCAAGAAGGAATTGGTGGGTCGCTCCAGGTGGGAAAATGGAGTCCGGCGAATCGATCAGGGATGCTGTCATTCGTGAGTATCGTGAGGAAACGGGCATCTATTTAAAGAATCCTGATTTGAAAGGTGTCTTTACGTTCATTATTAAAGAAGGCGATCAGATTAAATCGGAGTGGATGATGTTTTCTTTCTTTGCAACCGAAGCGGATGGGGTCAACCTTCAGGAATCGGAAGAAGGTAAGATTAAATGGCATCCGATCGAGGATATTAAGGACCTTCCGATGGCTGAAGGAGATTATCATATTCTGGACTACCTCTTACACGGAAAGAATACGATTTATGGAACGTTTACCTATACTCCTGATTTCAAGTTATTGTCTTATCGATTAGATCCAAGTTGATCAACAAACTTTTCAAATACAACATTACGATAAAAGCGGGGGAAGAGTATGAGTACAGGTTCTACAAACGATGTTCAATTAGTAATCATAACAGGGATGTCCGGAGCTGGTAAAACCGTTGCCATTCAGAGCTTCGAGGATTTAGGATTTTTCTGTGTGGACAATCTGCCGCCAACTCTCCTGCCAAAGTTTTTGGAACTGATGAAAGAGTCCGGTAATAAAATGAATAAGGTCGCGCTCGTTATGGACCTAAGGGGAAGAGAATTTTTTGACCATCTTTTTAAAGCATTGGACGAATTGGCGGAAACCTCCTGGGTGACACCGCAGGTTTTATATCTTGATGCAGATGATTCCTCTCTTGTCAGACGATACAAGGAAACACGACGTTCTCATCCGCTGGCTCCTTCAGGTTTGCCTCTTGAAGGAATTCGTCAGGAGAGAGAGCTCCTTGAAGAGTTAAAAGGTCGTGCGCAGTTAATTTATACAACTTCAACCATGAAGCCCAGAGAGCTTCGGGAAAAGATTCTAACGGAATTCTCGGTGAATAAAAAGACGATTTTCACGGTGAATGTCGTGTCTTTCGGTTTCAAGCACGGTATCCCGATAGATGCCGATTTGGTGTTTGATGTACGCTTCCTGCCAAATCCGCATTATATTGATCATATGCGGCCGAAAACGGGGTTGGATGAAGAAGTGTCCACCTATGTGCTGAAATGGAATGAAACGAATAAATTCATCGAGAAAGTGACCGATTTACTGTCGTTCATGCTTCCACAATACAAGCGTGAAGGAAAGAGTCAGCTTGTGGTCGCGATTGGATGTACAGGCGGGCAGCATCGATCGGTTGCGTTGGCAGAGTATCTTGGCCATCATTTTGAAAAGGACTATCAAACGAAAATTTCTCATCGAGATATTCAGAAGAGAAAGGGTCTAACAACATGACACATACACCCAAGGTCGTCGTGATCGGAGGAGGAACGGGCCTACCCGTCCTTCTTCGTGGATTAAAACGACACCCTATCGATATATCGGCCATTGTCACTGTCGCTGATGACGGTGGCAGCTCAGGTCGTTTGCGTGACAGCTTGGATATTCCTCCTCCGGGAGATATACGGAATGTCCTGGCTGCTCTTTCAGAAGTGGAGCCACTGGTGGAACAAATGTTTCAGCATCGTTTTGAAACAACGAATGAACTTTCCGGTCATGCTTTAGGAAACCTGATTATCGCTGCCCTTGCTTCCATTACAGGTGATTTTGTTCATGCGATTCAGGAAATGAGCAGAGTATTGAATGTGAAGGGGAAGGTTTTGCCTTCGGCGAATCAAAGTGTCATCTTAAAGGCGGAGATGGAGGATGGAACGATTGTCACTGGAGAATCGGCCATTCCGAAAGCCGGGAAGAAGATCAAACGGGTCTTCTTAAAGCCGGATAGCATCAAGCCATTGGGAGAAACCTTAAGGGCCATTAAGGAAGCCGATTTAATTGTGATGGGACCGGGAAGTCTATATACTAGTATTTTACCGAATCTCCTTGTTCCAGGGATTGGCGAAGCGGTATGCCGGGCGAAAGCGAAGAAGATGTATATCTGCAACATCATGACCCAGGCGGGTGAAACACTGGACTATTCAGCAAGTGACCATGTGAAGGCTTTATACGATCACCTGGAAACGCCAAGCATTGATTATATCTTAGTCAACAAAAAGCAGGTACCGAAAGAGGTGCAGGCCCGATATAATGAAGAACAAGCGAGTCCCGTTCACTTTGATATGGAAAAATTAAGGTCCATGGGCTTAGAAGTGATTGCAGAAGAGATTCTCTCCTATGACAACCATCTTGTTCGTCATAACACGGAGAAGGTCGCTGATATCATTTATTCTTATCTTAAAAAATCAACCAGATAAACTACGAAAATTTCTTTTGTATAAGGTTGTGCAAGCGTTTGCTAGGAGGTGATGGGGATGTCGTTTGCGTCCGAAACGAAAAAAGAATTAACCAACATTGAAGTAAAAGATTGTTGCGCGAATGCAGAATTATCCGCGTTGATTCGTATGAATGGTTCATTGTCATTCTCGAATCAAAAGCTCGTCGTCAATATTCAAACCGAAAACGCCGCCATTGCCAGGAGAATCTATACATTGATCAAAAAGGGATACGACACCCCGGTAGAGCTATTAGTGCGGAAGAAGATGCGGCTAAAGAAAAACAATGTCTACATTGTACGAATCAAAGAAGATTCAAAGATGATTCTCGAGGATTTGAAAATTCTAGGTGAGGGTTTCACCTTTATTCATAATATATCGGAAGACTTAATCAAGAAGAAATGCTGCAGACGTTCATATTTAAGGGGAGCGTTCCTTGCAGGAGGCTCTGTTAACAATCCGGAAACCTCATCCTATCACTTAGAAATTTTTTCTCTTTATTCTGAACACAACGATGCGTTGTCCGAGCTGATGAATTCCTTCGGGTTGAATAGTAAAACCCTTGAACGAAAAAAAGGCTTCATTACGTATTTGAAGGAAGCAGAGAAAATCACGGAGTTTTTGAATATCATCGGGGCCCACAATGCCTTGCTCCGATTTGAGGATGTACGGATTGTCAGGGATATGAGAAATTCCGTTAATCGTCTTGTAAATTGTGAGACGGCTAATTTAAATAAAACCATCGGTGCTGCTTTAAGACAGGTCGAAAACATTAAGTTTATTGAAAAGCATGTAGGATTACAGGTATTACCCGATAAACTAAGAGAAATCGCAGAATTACGAGTGAATTATCAAGACGTTACATTGAAAGAACTAGGGGAAATGGTGTCAGGCGGCACCATCAGTAAATCAGGGATTAATCACCGCTTAAGGAAAATTGACCAGCTTGCTGAGAAACTCAGAGCGGGAGAGAAGATGCAATAATTAAGGGCAAAGGGAGAGAAATGATTATGGTGGAAAAACAAGTGGAAGTGAAATTGAAAACAGGTCTTCAGGCACGTCCGGCGGCATTATTCGTTCAGGAGGCGAACCGCTTCTCATCTGAAATCTTCTTAGAAAAGGATGGGAAGAAGGTAAATGCAAAAAGCATCATGGGCTTAATGAGTTTAGCCATTTCTACAGGTTCTGCCATTACGTTAGTAGCGGACGGAAGTGACGAAGAAGAAGCATTGGTTGCACTGGAGAGATTTGTACAAAAAGAAGCATAGATCTACTTGATAAAAAGCCGATGACCGGGGAGTGGTCATCGGCTTTTTTTATTGGATTTCTGATGTGGCGCGATTACGTACGTGGCCGTTCTGCTTACCATGGACTCCGCTTTCTCTGTGAGTAATACCCGCACAAGATGATTTCACCCGAGGCAAACACCAGGTGAAAAATTAAACCTTTTTCCATAAATGTTCAACTTTAAGATGGAAGAATATTTGCTTTTTTGTTACATTGTACTTTTAAGGTGAAATGGATAAAAAGACACATATTATTTCCAGTCTCCACCTATTAAACTAGAAAACACGAGAGTATAATATAATGAGTTTGGAAGAAAAGAATAAAAAGAAAATGAAGGCAGTATGAATGTAAAAAACGCTGACGATAAAGGAAGACGATGCCGGAATGGAAAAATACACAAAGCATTTCTTTAATAATATTCGAAAAAAATTGCAAGAGTGGGAAACAGCCGTCGCCATCCCCCATGAAGAGGTGTACAGGTTCATCCACTCGTTGGCTGGATCAGCTTCGGTCCTTGGCTTACATAAAATCGGGGATAGGTCCCGCGAATTGATGGACCGGTATGAGGAAAAAGAAGGCCGGACGTGGACGATTTCGGAAGTGAAGGAAGAACTGTTCGATATCATCCAGTACTGTTATCAATATGAGGAGGAATCAATCGGAGTATTACCAGGTAAACAAAGCAGGTCTGGGGAAGAACCTGTTATATTACTCATTGATGATGATACGTCCTTCCTTATGTACATGAAGGAAGAGCTGGAGAAAATCGGGTGGTATGTCGTCCCTATCGCCAACCCTGATAAGGCGATCATATCCTACTATGATGTGAGGCCGGATTGTGCCATCATCGATATTTATATGGACGGTACGAACGGATTCGAAGTCCTGGATTTTTTCAAGAAGAAGTTGAAGCAGCAATTCATTCCTACTGTCATGGTGAGTGGGGAGAACAGTAAGGAAGTCCGTATGAAAAGCTATCAGATGGGAGCCGATGATTTTATTGCAAAACCATTTGAGCTTGATGAGTTTATTGTCCGTGTAGAGAGGCAGATGGAACGGAAGAAACAGATGGAAGAGCTTGTACTGATCGATGAATTGACCCTGGTTTATAATCGTAAATACCTGAGTCAGGCTTATGCTCAAGTGCAAAGTAATTGGGCGAGGACCGGGGACTCGTATTGTTTGGCCGTCCTTGATTTAGACTATTTCAAAGGAGTGAACGACCGGTACGGCCATCTTGTTGGGGATCAAGTCTTAAAGAAATTTGCCTCACAGCTAAAGTCCGAAACAAGAGTTCAGGACACTGTCTTTCGCTTTGGGGGGGAAGAATTTGTCGTATTGTTCCCTAATACGTCTATAAAAGAAGCGTGTACTCTTGTCGATGATATACGTAAGAGGTTCAGTCAATTGAAGTTTCAGGCAGAGTCTGACTTTTTCTGTACCTTCTCAGCAGGGGTCACAGAAATTGCTGATCCGACGAAGCCTTTCGATACATGGCTTAAGCTTGCCGATCAGGCCCTTTATGAGGCGAAAAGCAGCGGCAGGAATATTGTGAAGATGGATGGGAAAGCAAGTGAGCATACTCCTCATAAAACGATGAAAATTGCCATTGTCGATGATGATCCAATCATCCGGACGGTGATGATGGACATCGTGTCGAAGCTGCCGGGTGAGCAGCATATTCAGTATGACATCCAGACATTCAAAGATGGGGCCGCTTTTATAGAGTCAGAGTGGCATATGACAAACCCTTGTCTGGTGATATTAGACGGGGTGATGCCGAAGATGGATGGGCTTGAAGTATTGGAGCGCCTCCGTTCAAGGAGTGATTCCGATCGCTACAAGGTGCTCATGCTGACATCCCGGAGGAGCGAAAAGGACATTTCAAGATCCCTTCAGCTTGGAGCGGACGATTATATGACGAAGCCGTTTAAACTATTAGAGCTTGAGGCCCGTTTGGGTCAAATGCTAAAAAGGATGAGATAGAACATTGTTCTCTGAGGAACTTTTTTATTTTTCTATTGTGCTGGTTGGTTTGCTTGTTGTGTTAACGGGCCTTTGCCTGTATTTAATGATAAAAAAGATGATCGACAATAAAAATCGGGGTAAGATCGAGAGGTTTAAAGAGGAGTATCAATTAGCCCTTTTTCAGTTTTTACATGAGGGCGTGAAGGATGAGAAGTTAATGCAAGGCTCGCCTTTACAGACCAGGGCGCTCATTGAGTTGTTGGCCGGCTTTTCAAAGATGTTTGCATCTCTCGACATTCAGGAACGATTGCAAGGGTTTGCAGAAGACCATTTTCAAACGTTCATTCTGTCACAGCTGAGGCACAGAAGGTGGAGCCTTAGGATGAATGCCCTTTACTGGATACAGGATTTCAAGATGGAAAGTATGACTGGAGCATTAAGGGAGCTCCAAGACTCCAAATCGATGAGCAGATCGGAAGAAATTCAATTGCTGAAAATCGCTGTTCTGTTCGATGAGGAAGACCTGCTTGCTAGATTGACTGGGACGAAGCATGATTTGACGGAATTTGAGTACAGTATACTGTTTCATTCATTCAGGGAAGATCAGTTTCAACCATTGGTCCTGGCTTTTGATGAACTCCCTGATGTGATGAAATATGCCCTCATCGATTCGATAGGGGTAAAAAATAGGATGGAACATGTTGCTTTCCTAGAGGACCTGTTGGAGGTGGACTCCACTGAACTAAGGGTCCGTGCATTGAAAGCGGTGGTGGGTATGGAGTTTTATCTTTCCATACCTAAACTTTCCGTTCACCTACGCGCTGAATCCTGGCAGGAACGGCTGATGGCCATCAAAGCATGTGAGTATATCCGTTCCCGGGAGCTCACTCCATACTTACAAGAGCTTATGAGTGATCCATCTTTTTATGTCCGGTCCCAGGCGGCGCAATCCCTCTTGCGCCTTGAAAACGGGAAAGCTTTGTTAGGAGAAATCGCTGCCCATGCCGAAGACGAATATGCAAGGGATATGGCTGGGCAATGGCTGGAAAGGGGGGCGGTTACATGAATATAACAGCAGAATGGGGAAACATCATGATGTTCATCGGATGGTTTGTTCTCATTTATATGATTCTTGTTATCTCTTTTTATACGATTCTCCTCGTGATCTCCCTTTTTCAATTAAGGAAAACCTACGGGCTGGATGATTGGCAGCCGTACGAAGAGCTCTTACACCTCCATCAGACGAAGCCGGTTTCCATACTGGTCCCTGCTTACAATGAATCTGTCGGTATCATGGCGACGGTGAGGTCCTTACTGAGTATTGAATACCCTGAATATGAAATCATTATCATAAACGATGGCTCAACCGATGATACCATGGAAAAGCTCGTTGAGGCATTCCAATTGGTGAAGATTAAATGGGTGATCCGTCAACAGCTTCAAACAAAGTCAGTAAAGGGAGTTTACCAATCAAAGCTGTACAAAAATTTGCTCGTTATCGATAAAGAAAATGGCGGGAAAGCCGATGCATTGAATGCCGGGATTAACGTGTCCAATTATCCATACTTCTGTTCCATTGATGGAGACTCGGTTCTTGAACGGACCGCCTTCTTAAAGGTGATGAAACCGATCATTGAATCAGATGGCGACGTGATTGCATCCGGTGGAAGTATTCGCATCGCCAACGGATGTGAAATCGAAAGTGGAGAAATTGTGAAAGTAGGGTTGTCACGTTCTCCAATCGTTGTCATGCAGGTCATTGAATATTTACGGGCGTTCCTTATGGGGCGCATCGGCTTAAGCAGGCACAATCTGCTGCTGATCGTATCGGGAGCGTTTGGTGTGTTCTCGAAGCGCTGGGTCGTGGACGCAGGAGGATATTCCCACACGGTAGGAGAGGATATGGAACTTGTTGTCAGGCTCCATCGGTATGTAAAGGAGCAAAGAGCGGACAAAAAGATTGTTTATGTTCCGGATCCAGTCAGCTGGACGGAGGCACCGGAATCATTGAAGTACTTGAGGCGCCAGAGGAGCAGATGGCATCGGGGTTTATTTGAAAGCCTTTGGATTCACCGCCGCCTTCTGTTTAACCCCAAATATGGCTCTATTGGAATGGTGTCCATGCCTTATTTTCTTATCATTGAATTCTTTGGTCCTGTCGTTGAATTGATGGGTTATATCATTATGATTCTATCGCTCTTTCTCGGCGGGGTTTATCTTGAATTTGCGATTTTATTATTTTTACTCTCGATCCTTTATGGCTCGATTCTGTCCATGGCAGCCGTTCTTCTGGAAGAATGGTCCGTCAGAAAGTATCCGAAAGCATCCGACATCGGGAGGCTTTTCGCCTATTCATTAACCGAGACATTATGGTATCGTCCGTTAACCGTTTTATGGCGCTGTGAAGGAATACTCGACGTGATCCGCAAGAAAAGGGGCTGGGGAGAAATGGCGAGAAAAGGGGTGTCAAAATGACGAAGCTGAAATCCTATTCATTTGTCTTGTTCATCGCAGGCATCGTCCTGCTGGTGTCTGCCCCTTTTTGGCTCTGGCAGGTTAAGAAAGAGAAGGACCTGGACCTACTGGTCATTGATAAAACGGTCCCTGATACGACGTACCGTGAACATAAAGGGCTGATGTGGCTTCTGAATCAGCAAAAATATGTACAAACGAATGGGGATCGTTACGATTTAAAGAAAGACTATGTTGGATTTGTTCCCAACAAAAATCAAACCTTTGATATTAAAAATATCCCTCCATCCACCGACCGGTATGATGCAGTCTACATAGCCGATACGTATGGTGTGTATGAAGAGGAGTTCCATAATGAAAATGTCTCTGGCAAGCGTTCCTCCAAGCTTTACGGAGGCTTGACGGACCAGGATATGGAAGTATTGAGAGACATGGCAATGAACGATGGAAAAACATTGATCGCCGAGTTCAATTCCATGGCACAGCCTACGGAAGAAGCAACAAGGAAGAAATTCTATTCCCTGTTCAATCTGGAGTGGTCGGGCTGGATCGGAAGGTATTTCCCTGAACTGACGAATAGCGAAGTGCCTGAATGGGTGAGGGATAACTACGAGAAACAGTATGGTGAATCGTATCAGTTCACGGGACCGGGTTATGTGCTTGTGGACGAAAAGGACCGGTTGGTGGTGTTGGATAAGGATGACATCGGGAAGAAAGGTGTCGTTTTTTCCACCACGCCTCAGGGTGAAGAGTTCATCGGCGAAGAAATCAGCACAGCTTATTCATATTGGTTTGATATCGTGGAAGCGATCAATCCTGATGAGGTCATGGCCAACTATACGCTGTCACTGTCAGAGAGTGGAAAGGACACCATGAAAGCACTGAATCTTCCTGTTACATTCCCGGCTGTGGTTCACGGCCAGAACCGTCAATTTGACACGTATTATTTCAGCGGTGATTATGCGGATCAGGCGGATGTGCCTGACCTGTACCAGACCGTCGGGTTTTCTACCTGGAGAAAATGGACGGGGTCCACCAGTCCGGATGACATGTCTCAATTTTACTGGAAGGCGTATACTCCCCTGATGACGGCGATCCTTAAGGATATCCAAAAGGATGGTGACCGTAAGGAGACCCAATTCGTTGAAATTACCAAAGAAAATGATGTGAAGCTCGCTGGGAAAACCGGCACAGACTACATTCAGGTGAAGAAGGATGGAAAGTGGGAAGACCTCCTCATAAAAGGGGTGAATATGGGAATTGCAAGGCCGGGTTCTTTCCCAGGTGAAACCGCGATTTCCAAAGAGGAATATCTGAGGTGGTTCAAGCAGATCGGAGGGATGAATGCGAACTCCCTCCGGATTTACACCATCCATCCTCCCGAATTTTATGAAGCTTTTTACGAGTACAATCAAATGGCAGAAAAACCGCTGTATTTATTCCACGGCGTGTGGGTCAATGAAGAGATCTTCTTAAGGTCCGAGGATGCCTTTGCAAAGGAAAACACCGACGAACTTTCGTCAGAAATCAAGAAGACCATTGATCTCGTGCATGGGAATGCTGAAATACCGGAACGAAAAGGTCATGCGTCCGGATCTTACACCTATGACATATCCCCTTACGTCCTTGGCTGGATTTTCGGGGTGGAGTGGGATCCCGAAGTGGTCCTTGCGACAAATGAAAAGCATAAAGGACTTCAGGATTTCAAGGGAGAATACATTGAGACGGAAAAGGCACAGCCTTTTGAAATCTGGCTCACTGAAAGAATGAATGAAGGAATCGCATATGAAACGGATACGTATCAATGGCAAAGGCCTGTGAGCTTCACGAACTGGGTCACGACCGATCTGTTGGATCATCCAAGTGAACCCCTGGAGAAAGAAGACATGGTGTCTGTGAATCCGAACGTCATGAAGGGCACCGACAAATTGAAAACGGGTTTATTTGCTTCCTATCATATTTATCCGTATTATCCCGATTTTCTGAATTACGAGCCGGAGTATGTCGATTATATCGACCAACGGGGAGAAAAGAACAACTATGCAGGCTATTTGAATGATATGAAGAAAGCACACTCCATGCCGTTAGTCGTAGCGGAGTTCGGTGTCCCGGGATCACGGGGACTGACACATGAAAACGTCTACGGCATGGATCAGGGTCATCATTCGGAAAAAGAGCAAGGTGAAATCGACCGGCGATTATTCGAAGATATCGTGGAAGAAAAAATGGCCGGTGGAATGGTGTTCGCCTGGCAGGATGAGTGGTTCAAACGGACGTGGAATACGATGGACTATGACAACCCCGACAGGCGCCCGTTCTGGCAAAATGCCCAAACCAATGAGCAGCAGTTCGGAATGTTGAGCTTTGACCCGGGGCTGAGTAAATCCAGCATGATCCACGTGGACGGAAGGACCGGGGATTGGACTTTTAATGGGATCAAACCTGCTTTTGACAAGGATGGACACAGCCTCTATGTGACGAGTGATGAACGCTTTGTCTATATACGGGTTGATTCAGAACGAATTTCTGAAGGGAAAGACACCTATCTACTCTTTGACACGATTCAAGACCAGGGGCAATCCACGATTCCGAATGTGAAGGATGTGTCCACAAAAGGGGTGGACTTTGCCCTTCACATAAAGGGAGAGAAGGAAGCACGTTTGTGGATCGACAGCTATTATGACACCCATCACTATCAGTATGGGCATGTGCTTCATATGATTGAAGAAGAGAAATATGCGAAAGTGAAAAACAACGGGGAGTATCATCCGATCCGATTGACGTTGAACAAATCATTGGATGTAGGGGGGAAGAATATCCCGTTTCAGTCCTATGAAACAGGCGTCCTCCAGTTCGGGACATCGAATCTTCAGGATAAAGCGTATGATTCTTTGACGGATATCGGTGTTGACTCTTCTCAAGGTCGATATGAAGTCCGTATTCCTTGGCAGTTGCTGAATGTGAAGGACCCAAGCCTTAAAGAAGCGATGGGGGATATTTGGTCAGGTAATGGATTGCAAAGCTCAACGACCCTGGAGTCCATCAAGATCGGTTTATACGAAAGAGATGGAGGCAAGGTCTTCTCATACCCTGCCAGTACCGGGGACGGATTCATCAATCCCGCAAAATTTCATCCGTACTCCTGGGAAACATGGGACCAGCCGACCTCCCATGAGAGATTGAAGCAATCCTACTATGAAATGAAAAAAGCATTTGAGAAAGTAGGGGAATAAGAATGGCGAGAATTCTCATTGCGGAAGATGAAGAAGTCCTCCGGATGTTGATGGTGGATACACTCGAAGACGAGGGACATGAGCTCGATGAAGCAGCCGATGGCCGGGAAGCGGTCGATCAGATCATGGAAAATGACTATGATCTCATTCTTCTCGATTATATGATGCCTCTTTTGAGTGGTCTGGAAGTGATTGAAAGGGTGAGGAATTCACCTGAAAAAAGTACGGTGAAAATCATGATGGTTTCTGCCAAGAGCCAGCAATCGGATAAGGACCTCGTGTTGAAATCCGGAGCCGATTATTTCATCGCCAAGCCGTACAGTCCGGCAGAACTCGTTCAGCGGATCGAGGACATATTGAATGAAGAAAATTAAAGAATTATTCCAAACAAGCCTACGCAATCAATTCATCGGATTGATGAGCGGCTTCATCGTCATTTTCTTCATCGTGGCAGCCTTTTTGTCTTTGTATGATCAATCCATTACGAATGAGTACCAGGTTCAGAGGAATCAGTTGAATCAAAAAGAAGACCTGGCTGAGCAATTGGACAGAGATTTTCAAAAGGCCTTCTTTGATGCGAGAGGATACCTTGCATTTGGAAGGCAGGAGTTCAAAAAAAGTATCTTTAATCAAGAGAAAAAAGTGGATGACACGTTAAAGAAATTAAAAGGGTTAAAAACAGAACCGGAAGATCAGCTCTTTTTTAAAGATGTAGAGGAATTTTCCAATCTTTATTTCAAGGATATGGCGCCGCGGATCATAAGCGATTATGAAAAGGGGGATATAGAGGCTGTGAAAGAGGCTTCGGCAGCCGGGGCCACTGCTACAATCGAAACGTTCCAAACCCAGCTCAACGGGTATACGGACTCCATTGAACAAAGCAAGCGAAGTGCGTATGATGAGTTGAAACGGAAAGAGTCAATAAGTCAAACGGCTTTTGTGATCTTCATTTTTCTTATGCTGCTGGTTCTGATGAGATTGATGAGAATGATTGCAAAACAAATCGGTCATCCTCTCAACCAGGTGGCCTCTGCCGCTGAACAAATTGCAGAAAACGATTCATACCAACAGTGGACGTTTGAGAATAAACGGAAAGATGAAATCGGTAAGATGTCCAGGGCATTCGAAAAGATGATTTATAAAATCCAGGAGAAGGAAGAGCATCTCCTGGCCCAAAATGAAGAACTGCAGGCCCAGCAGGATGAGCTGGAATCCCAGCAGTCTGAACTTGAGCATCTGCTGAATATGACGATGAACAGGGAGTCGCAGCTCGAACGCCGGAACGAATTCATTCATGGGATTTCGGGCTCCCTGAACAAACAAGAGGTACTGGAAAGCATTGTGAAGAGTATGAGTCAGGTGATGGGAGCTTCACGGGGCATGATTGTTCTCATGGATGAGCAAAAGTCAAATGCATCATTTGGGATCTCTCAAAATGGTGTTGCACAGTTCTTGACGTACATTTATAACGGGATCCATCAACGATTATTCGATTCGAGGGAACCTTTCTCCCTCAAGCGGGAAATGCTGCCTCTTGAGAAGGGGTATCATGAAGAAACCCTCTACTCGTATGACTTATTTTTACCTGTCCTTTCCGCCGATCAACAAGTGGAAGCCATCATGGTATTTAGCCGTTTCGGAAATGATTTCGATAAGCAGGAGTTGGCTGAGTACACGAGTCTGGCAAAGCAAATCTCCATTTCTCTGCAAAAGATCAGACTGTTTGAAGAAACCGAGGCAAACCGTCAATTAACGCAGGATATCCTGAATAATATTCAAGAAGGAATACAGCTCATCGATAAAGACGGCAACAACTTATTAATGAATACGAAATTAACGACCTTGATCGAGGGGGAGATCGATGAACTTCAACAGGCATGCTATCAAACATGGAAGCAGGCACTGATCGATCGGGTCGAAAACAAAGAAAAACTGGATGAATATTATGAGACCATCGTGAAGGAAGGGAAGACAGGTAAACATCTTCTTACCTATCATCTGGTGGACAGTAAAGAAGTCTTCCAGGTATACTCCGAATCTCTTTATCGAGGGCAGGAGCAGGTCGGCACCATATTCGTCCACCGGAATATCACAAAAGAATTCGAAGTCGATCAAATGAAATCAGAATTCGTCAGTACGGTCAGTCATGAGCTTCGCACCCCGCTGTCGAGCGTGCTTGGCTTTACGGAACTTATGCTGACGAAGGAGTTAAAACCGGAAAGAACAAAGAAATACTTAACGACGATTTATCAAGAAGCAAAGCGGCTGACGTCCCTCATCAACGATTTCCTTGACGTCCAGCGCATGGAGTCGGGACGCCAAACCTTCGAGAGGCGATTTGAGGATGTTGTCCCGATCATTCAGCATGTGATCGATACCCAAAAGGTCAATGCCCCCCATCACTTCTTTAATATCGCAAGGGAGACGGATTGTACGATCGTCCTGGGAGATCGGGATAAGTTGTCCCAGGCATTCACCAATCTGGTCAGCAATGCCATCAAGTATTCACCTGATGGGGGTACCATAACGATCTATTTACGGGAAGAAGAGGATAGTATTCTCATAGATATCAGGGATGAAGGTCTCGGCATACCAAGTGACTCGATTCCAAACTTATTCACCAAATTTTATCGTGTCGACAATTCTGACCGCAGAAGAATCGGTGGCACGGGATTAGGACTTACGATCGTAAAAGAAATCATCGAGATCCATGACGGGGAAATCACTGTGTCATCAGAGGAGGGGAAAGGAAGCGTGTTTACCATCCGCTTACCTCTCGTGACCATCGAAACCTTCAAAGAGGATGAACACTGCGGGGATGGGATGAAAATTATCGTCATTGAAGACGATATCAATCTTGCTTCCTTACTGAAAGCGGAGCTATCCGACAGTGGTTTCAAGGTGCAGCACACTCCGTCAGGAAATGATGCCTTGAAAGAAATGCAGGAATCGAAGCCTGATGCCGTTGTCCTCGATATTATGCTCGAAGGCAGCATGTCGGGATGGGATGTACTTGAAAAAATCAAATCGGACCAAAATTTTGCACAAGTACCGATTATTATATCTTCCGCATTAGATGAAAAAGAAAAAGGACTCACGCTCGGAGCCAATGATTATTTAGTCAAACCATATCACCCTAGTAAGCTATCCAAAACGATCTTACATCTCCTCTTGAAAAAAGGGATGAATGGTGAGGTTTTAGTACCGATTAAGGAGAAAACGTTTGAAATAGAGTAAAATAAAAACCCCCTCACGGCTCAATTCCGTGAGGGGGTTTCATTCTCTTACTTATTATTCATATCGTTACGAGTGATGATGCGATCGATCAATCCATATTCAAGCGCTCTTTCCGCTGTCATGAAGTTATCGCGATCAGTATCTTTTGAAATCACTTCCAATGGTTGACCAGTGCGATCAGCCAGGATTTGATTCAGTTTTTCACGAAGGAATAGAATACGCTTCGCTGCAATTTCAATTTCCGTTGCTTGACCTTGTGCTCCACCAAGTGGTTGGTGAATCATTACTTCAGCGTTTGGAAGGGCTAAGCGCTTACCTTTAGCACCAGCTGCAAGAAGGAACGCACCCATTGAAGCGGCCATACCTATACAGATCGTTTGTACATCAGGCTTAATGTACTGGATCGTATCGTAAATTGCCATACCTGCCGTAATGCTTCCACCAGGAGAATTTATGTAGATTGAGATATCCTTCTCCGGGTTTTCAGATTCAAGGAAAAGAAGTTGTGCTACAATGGAGTTTGCCACATTGTCATCAATGCCGCTTCCAAGCATGATTACACGGTCTTTCAATAAACGTGAATAAATGTCATACGCACGTTCACCGCGGTTTGTTTGTTCAATTACTGTAGGAATTAAATTCATCCTCGTTCCTCCTTAGAAATCCTTTTTATTTTTCTGAATTACTTATTCACTTTGTACTGTAATCATACACCCATGGTCAATAAAGGTCAAACTAAACGCTTCCTTTATTCCCCTGTATGTAAATCCTTTCTACATCATACCCACTCATTCCTTTTTTAAACGGGGGTGATGTGGTAAGTTTGTTGTTATTTAAGTTAGTAGAAGGTCAATTTCAGTGAATTATGTATCTACCTTCTAAAACAGTATAGAGTGAATCATAGACCGTTCCTTTCCGCTACAGGCACTTGCTTTCCGCGGGGCGTGAGTTGAGCCTCCTCGGGCTTTGCCCTGTGGGGTCTCAACTTTCCCGCTATTCCCGCAGGAGTCAAGTGCCTTCCGCTTCAATACACTCTGTGGTTCTTTAATAAGATAGATAAAGAGTACAGGAGATCTTGAAGAGTTAACTAATTACAAAGAACTTCCCACTGCAATTCTTAAAGGATATTAATAGATAATCTAAAAAAGACATAAACGAGAATATCTATTGCAAACAAGCATTTTCTGGCTTATAATATGTATTCGTGACGGTCATTCATTTCATGCCCTCGTGGTGCAACGGATAGCACGTAAGATTCCGGTTCTTAAAATGGGGGTTCGATTCCCTCCGAGGGCGTACTTTAATCCAGAGAGTTCCTGTGTTTGTAGAGAGACATTACAAGCACAGGAACTCTTTTGCGTTGTAGCTAATTAATAGAGCTAATTGGACAGGGACCTTTATATAAAGTTTAATAGTAGCCTCGGTTCTCCTCTCATTTTCCCACTCGTTCCTTCATATTTATAGTACAAACCCACCAACTACCAACGAATTCCCATTAACGAACCGCCAATTTTATTGTAGAATAGACAAATGGGAGGTTAGTAATCATGAATTTGAAAGCAGGACTTTTTCAAAATCAACAATTAAAACTTCAAATGACGCAGCAGCTTTCTCAAGCCATCACCATCCTCCAATATTCTACGATGGAACTGAATGCTTATTTAGAAGCTAAGCAATTAGAGAATCCCCTTATACAATTAGAACCGCCTAAACTAGACCCCCTCCATCAACGAGAACCTTATACTTATAAACGAAATGCCGGCAATCACGAAAATACGGTGGATTGGTATGAATATGTATCCGTGCCAAAGAGGACTCTTGCGGATGCGCTATCTGTTCAATTAAATTTGAAATCGCTTACTTCTTTGGATAGAAAGGTAATGGAAGAATTAATATACAGCTTGGATGACAATGGGTATTTGAGAGTAGACGAAGAATCCTTCATTCAAAAACATGGTTTGGAAATGGCTCGACTAGAAGACTATATTAATAAGCTTCAGGAATTAGAACCGGCCGGGATAGGAGCGAGATCCCTGAAGGAGTGCATATCCCTTCAGCTGCAACGGAAATCCAATGTTCCCCCTCTGGTTACGATGATTGTCGATAACCATTTTCAAGCTTTTGCAGAAAAGAAGTGGAAGGCAATCGCCAATGATCTTGCCGTTGAGCTAAAAGACATCCAGCAGGCGGCTGATTATATCCAGCATTGCAATCCGAGACCCGGCTCAAAATATTCCCAGCATATCGCTGAATACATTATTCCTGAGCTGGTCGTAAAAGTGATCGATGGTCATACAGTGGCTGTATCGTTATATGATGGTACAACCGTAAACGTCACATATAATGAAGAATATACAGATTTCCTAAAGCATCACCCGGATAAGGAAGTCCAGTCCTATCTTCAGGAAAAGGAGCAAGACTTCGAGTGGCTATTGCAAAGTTTAAGACAGCGAAAGCAAACGATCCTGAAAGTAGGGAAGATGCTGGCTGAAAAGCAAAAAGCCTTCTTCTTAAAAGGTCCATCCGCGATCCATCCTCTGACGTTAAAGCAAGTGGCCAATGAAATCGATGTTCATGAATCCACCATTAGCCGGGCTGTAAAAGGAAAGTATATGCAAACACCTTATGGGATCTTCGAGTTGAAGTACTTCTTTACCTCGGCGATCAAATCGGTCAAGCTCGAGGATTCAGAAGTAGCTTCTGCCAGGGCGGTGAAAAATGAGCTGCAAAGGCTGATTGATGAAGAAGATAAGAAAAAGCCTCTATCAGACCAGAAAATTGTCAATCTACTATTGGATAAAGGCTATGATGTTTCAAGAAGGACGATTGCCAAATACCGTGATCAATTAGGGATCACTTCTTCAACGATGAGGAAGAGGTACGAATAGAATCTTGGACTAGTGAGTGTACCAGGTACTCAATGGTTAATTTGTACCTGGTACACCGAAGCCATTTTGTACCAGGTACAAGGCCAACAAACGAAACGACGTTTCCTACAATTAAACAAAGCGAGGCAACAACATGAAACAAGTCATTTTTTACACACGCACACAATGCGGACTTTGCGAAGACGCAAAAATCACCCTGAAACTCCTTCAGGATGAGATGGGCTTTTCCATTGAAGAAAAGGACATCGATAAAAGCGATGTCCTCACAGAACGTTTCGGACTGATGATCCCGGTCGTGGAACTGGACGGGGAAATCCTTCAGTATGGGCAAATTGATTATTTTACGCTCAGCAAGCGTTTACATGAGAAAACCCGATAGTTTCTAGTTGAATTACGATTCATACCCTGATAAAATAAAATTTGAAAGCAGGGATGAATTTTTTTTAGAGGTAGTGGGACATAATATGTCTATGTGGGACCTTTAAAGTCCAACTCAACCACGCACTTCATTTGAAGGAGCTTTTATCTATGGAATCTTTAATTGACATACAAAAGCGATTATTACCTGACCTGCTTGAAGTTATGCAAAAAAGGCATCAAATTCTACGGTCCATCCGTTTCATGCAGCCTGTCGGACGCAGAAGTCTTGCCCAGAATATGGGGCTGACAGAACGCGTTCTAAGAAGCGAAGTGGAGTTCCTGAACAATCAAGATCTCATTGATATCAAAACCTCTGGCATGATCATGACGGAGGAAGGTATCCAGCTTTTAGAGAACCTTGAAAGCATGATGAGAGAGATTTCAGGAATCAACGTTATGGAACAGGAATTAAAATCTTTACTAAATCTTCATGAAATTGTAATCGTTCCTGGGAATAGTGATGAGTCTCCTTGGGTAAAAGAAGAATTAGGGCGTGCATCAGCTTCTAGTATGAAACGTCGCCTGAAAGGAAATACTATCATCGCTGTGACTGGAGGTTCGACGATGGCAGCCGTAGCAGAAAGGCTGACACCTGATTTCTCTGACGATACCTTGTTTGTTCCTGCTCGGGGTGGAATCGGAGAAGACGTTAAAAACCAGGCTAACACCATATGTGCCAAGATGGCTGAGCACACAGGAACGCGACATCGTGTTTTATATGTGCCGGATCAGGTTAGTAAAGAAGTATACAAATCCTTCTTGAAAGAACCGATGATCAAAGAGGTTTTGAATTTGATCAAATCGGCTAACATGGTTCTCCATGGGATTGGAGATGCTATCACAATGGCTGAAAGACGGAAGACCACTGAAGAGGATTTTGAGAAAATCACAGATGGTCATGCTGTCGGGGAGGCATTTGGTTATTATTTTAACGAATCGGGTGAAGTGATACATAAGGTGCCAACGATCGGCCTGCAATTAGAAGATTTAAGTCACATCGAAAACGTCATCGCCGTCGCCGGCGGAAGCTCGAAGGCGAAAGCGATTCGGGCGTATATGAAGAGTGCTCCGTATAAAACCGTGCTTATCACGGATGAGGGAGCCGCAAGAGAGCTTTTAAAAGGGTAAGCCCTTTTGAAATATAAAAAATCATCCTTAACTATCTAAAGGAGGAAATTATTCATGGCAACAAAAATTGGTATTAACGGATTTGGACGTATTGGACGTAATGTATTCCGTGCAGCACTTAAAAATAATGACGTAGAGGTAGTAGCGGTTAATGACTTAACTGATGCAAACATGCTTGCTCACCTTTTACAATATGATACAGTTCACGGAACTCTTCAAGAGAAAGTAACTGTTGATGGTGACTACCTTGTAGTCGGCGGTAAAAAAGTAAAAGTATTAGCTGAGCGCGATCCTGCTCAACTTGGTTGGGGAGATCTTGGTGTAGATATCGTTGTTGAATCTACTGGACGTTTCACAAAGCGTGCTGACGCTGCGAAACATATCGAAGCTGGTGCGAAGAAAGTCATCATTTCTGCTCCTGCATCTGATGAAGATATCACAGTGGTTATGGGTGTTAACGAAGACAAGTATGACGCGGCTAGCCACGATGTTATCTCTAACGCATCTTGTACAACAAACTGCTTAGCGCCATTCGCTAAAGTTCTTAACGATAAATTCGGAATCAAGCGTGGAATGATGACGACCATCCACTCTTACACAAACGACCAACAAATCTTAGACTTACCACATAAAGATTACCGTCGTGCTCGTGCAGCTGCTGAGAACATGATTCCAACAACTACAGGTGCTGCGAAAGCTGTATCTCTAGTACTTCCTGAGCTTAAAGGGAAACTGAACGGTGGAGCGGTTCGTGTTCCAACTCCAAACGTTTCTCTAGTAGACTTAGTTGCTGAACTGGATAAAAACGTAACAGCTGAAGATGTGAATGCTGCGCTTAAAGAAGCGGCTGAAGGCGATCTTAAAGGAATCCTTGCGTACAGCGAAGAGCCTTTAGTATCAACTGATTACAACGGTAGCCCGGCTTCTTCTACAATTGATGCATTATCTACAATGGTTCTAGAAGATAACATGGTAAAAGTAATCTCTTGGTATGACAACGAGAGCGGATACTCTAACCGTGTTGTAGACCTGGCTGGTTATATCGCTTCTAAAGGACTTTAATCGATAAAGTTTTGTAAATTGACATCATTAGCATGGTGATTGATGGATAAATTTTGTCCCACCATCTATAATGAAGATGTGATGAAGGGGAGCGGGGAAGATTCCCCTCTCCCTTTTCTTATTGCCATTTCTATTTTTTTGAAAAAGATGTAGAAATTGAAAACTAAAGGAGGCCTTTTACGATGAACAAAAAGTCGATTAAAGATGTCGATGTAAGAGGGAAACGCGTATTTTGCCGTGTAGACTTCAACGTACCGATGTCTGAAGGCAAGATTACAGATGAAACTCGTATTCAAGCTGCTCTTCCTACTATTAAGTACTTAGTGGATGGCGGAGCTAAAGTCATTCTGGCTAGTCACTTAGGGCGTCCTAAAGGTGAAGTGGTGGAAGAACTGCGCTTGACCCCGGTAGCCGAAAGACTTTCCGAACTTCTTGGGAAAGATGTAGCAAAAGCCGATGAAGCTTATGGTGAAGCTGTTCAAACCAAGATCAGCGACATGGCTGAAGGCGACGTTCTTGTACTGGAAAACGTCCGCTTCTACCCGGGAGAAACAAAGAATGATCCTGAACTCGCAAAAGAATTTGCAGCGCTTGCCGATCTTTATGTGAACGATGCATTCGGTGCGGCTCACCGTGCACATGCTTCTACTGAAGGAATTGCCAAGCATCTTCCAGCTGTAGCTGGCCTTCTGATGGAGAAAGAACTGGACGTATTAGGAAAAGCTCTATCTAACCCTGAACGCCCATTTACAGCAATCGTTGGCGGAGCAAAAGTAAAAGACAAAATCGGTGTCATCGACAACCTATTAGATAAAGTGGACAACCTGATCATCGGTGGAGGACTTGCTTACACATTTGTGAAAGCCCAAGGCCATGAGGTAGGAAAATCCCTTCTTGAAGAAGACAAAATTGATTTAGCCAAGCAATTCATGAAAAAAGCAGAAGATAAAGGTGTTAAATTCCTTATGCCTGTTGATGTAGTCGTTGCTGATGACTTCTCAAATGATGCAAATACGAAGGAAGTGGATATTGATTCGATTCCTTCTGATTGGGAAGCACTTGATATCGGGCCTAAGACTAGAGCGTTATTCCAGGATACGATCAAAAGCTCTAAGCTTGTGATCTGGAACGGACCGATGGGTGTATTCGAATTAGAAACATTTGCAAATGGAACGAAAGCCGTAGCGGAGGCGTTAGCCGATGCAACAGATACATATTCTGTTATCGGTGGCGGTGACTCTGCAGCAGCCGTTGAAAAGTTTGGCTATGCTGATAAGATGAGTCATATTTCTACAGGTGGTGGAGCATCCCTGGAGTTCATGGAAGGAAAAGAACTTCCTGGAGTAGTGGCTCTTAACGATAAATAATCGCTTTTCAAAGACCAACAATTTTTGGAACCGATTATATAACAGAAAGGATGAGTACAATGCGTAAACCGATTATTGCGGGTAACTGGAAGATGAATAAGACTTTATCGGAAGCAAAATCTTTTACTGAAGAAGTACAAGGATTAGTTCCTGATCAAGAGGTTGTCGATTCTGTCATCTGTTCTCCAGCCCTATTTTTAGAAAGCTTAGTGAACATTTCAAAAGAATACAAGGTAGAAATTGGTGCTCAAAATATGCACTTCGAAGAAAACGGAGCATTTACAGGGGAAGTCAGTCCTGTAGCGCTTTCTGATTTAGGCGTAAAGTATGTCATCCTTGGGCATTCAGAGCGTCGTGAAATGTTCAATGAAACAGACGAGTCAGTGAACAAAAAGACTCTTGCTGCTTTCAAACACGGGTTAACTCCAATCGTTTGTGTAGGGGAGACGCTCGAGCAACGTGAAAATAATGAAACAAAAGAACTTGTTGGTAACCAAGTGAAAAAAGCACTTGCCGGCCTATCAGCAGATCAAGTGAAACATACCGTCATTGCTTACGAACCAATCTGGGCAATCGGAACAGGTAAGTCATCTACAGCTGAAGATGCGAACGAAGTATGTGCTCATATCCGTCAAGTGGTTGCAGGAGAATTTTCTCAAGAAGCAGCAGACGCAGTGAGAATTCAATATGGTGGTAGTGTAAAACCTGGGAACATTAAAGAATACATGGCCCAATCAGATATCGATGGAGCCCTTGTAGGTGGAGCAAGCCTTGAACCACAAAGCTTCTTGCAGCTTTTAGAAGGGGCAAGCACACATGAGTAAGTCACCAGTAGCGTTAATCATCTTAGATGGTTTTGCTTGCCGTAACACAAAAGAAGGAAATGCTGTAGCCCAAGCGAACAAGCCGAACTTTGATCGCTTGTGGAATCAGTACCCTCATAATCAATTAACTGCAAGTGGTGAAGCAGTAGGACTTCCTGAAGGACAAATGGGGAACTCCGAAGTGGGTCACTTGAATATTGGTGCAGGACGTATCGTGTACCAAAGCTTAACACGTGTGAATTTAGCGATTCGTGAAGGTGAATTCGAAACGAATGCCACTTTCCTTGACGCCATCAATCATGCAAAGGAAAAAGGCACAAATCTTCATATCTTCGGACTACTTTCGGATGGCGGAGTGCACAGCCATATCGAGCATCTTTATGCCCTTCTGGGTTTAGCGGCCAAAGAAGGAATGAAAGATGTTTATGTCCATGCCTTCCTTGACGGTCGAGACGTCGGCCCTCAAACGGCGAAGAAGTATATTGAAGACGCTGAAGCGAAAATGAAAGAAATCGGCGTGGGTCAATTTGCGACGATTTCTGGTCGTTACTATTCCATGGACCGTGACAAGCGGTGGGAACGTGTGGAGAAATCCTACCGTGCCATGGTTTACGGTGAAGGTCCAAGCTATCACGATCCGATGGAACTTGTGAACGATTCATATGAAAATGGAATCTACGATGAATTCGTCATTCCATCCGTGATGACGAAGGAAAACGGAGAGCCGGTTGCAACAATTAAAGACGATGACGCTGTAATCTTTTACAACTTCCGTCCTGACCGTGCGATCCAAATCTCAAATACATTTGCGAATGCAGATTTCCGTTCATTTGAACGTGGAGAGAAGCATCCGAAGAACCTTCACTTTGTCTGCTTAACACGATTCAGTGAAACGGTAAATGGATTTGTGGCATTCAAACCGACAAATCTTGATAATACACTTGGTGAAGTCCTTTCCCAAAACGGACTGAAACAATTACGTATCGCCGAGACGGAGAAATACCCTCATGTCACCTTCTTTATGAGTGGCGGACGTGAAGATGAATTCCCGGGAGAAAAACGAATTCTCATCGATTCTCCTAAGGTGGCAACGTATGACTTAAAGCCTGAAATGAGTGCGTATGAAGTAACGGATGCTTTACTTGAAGAAATCCGTGAAGACCGTCAGGATGCGATTATCCTGAACTTTGCAAACCCGGATATGGTCGGACACTCAGGGATGCTTGAGCCGACGATCAAAGCGGTTGAAACAGTGGATGAGTGTCTTGGGAAAATCATAGACCTTATCACTGAAAAAGGTGGAACAGCCATCATCACTGCGGACCACGGGAATGCAGATGAAGTTCTGACCGAAGAAGGCAAGCCTATGACGGCTCACACAACGAACCCGGTCCCTGTCATCGTAACGAAAGAAGGAATCGAACTTCGTGACGGTGGAATTTTAGGAGACCTAGCTCCAACCATGCTTGATTTATTAAATGTTAATCAACCAGCCGAAATGACTGGAAAATCACTAATTAAAAAATAAGGAGAGATTCTAAATGCCATTTATTACAGACGTATACGCTCGTGAAGTATTGGATTCACGCGGTAACCCAACAATTGAAGTAGAAGTATATACACAATCAGGTGCTTTCGGACGCGCACTAGTTCCATCTGGAGCTTCAACTGGTGAATACGAAGCAGTTGAACTTCGTGACGGTGAAAAAGGCCGCTACCTTGGTAAAGGGGTACAAAAAGCAGTCGATAACGTAAACAACGAAATCGCTGAAGAACTGATCGGTTATGACATCACTGAGCAAGTAGCAATCGACCAAGCGATGATCGCTCTTGACGGTACAGAAAACAAAGGTAAACTGGGAGCGAATGCAATCCTTGGTGTATCTATGGCTGTAGCTCGTGCAGCTGCTGACTTCTTCGGAGTGGAATTATACCAATACCTTGGTGGATTCAACGCGAAACAGCTTCCAGTACCAATGATGAACATCGTTAACGGTGGAGAGCACGCTGACAACAACGTAGACATCCAGGAATTCATGATCATGCCTGTAGGAGCTTCTACATTTAAAGAAGGTCTGCGCATGGGTACAGAAATCTTCCACAGCCTGAAATCAGTACTTAAAGGTAAAGGCTACAACACTGCAGTAGGTGACGAAGGCGGATTCGCTCCAAACCTTAAGTCTAACGAAGAAGCACTTTCTACAATTATCGAAGCAATCGAAAAAGCTGGTTACAAGCCAGGAGAAGAAGTTCTTCTTGCAATGGACGTTGCAGCTTCTGAAATCTACAATAAAGAAGACGGTAAGTACCATCTTTCAGGTGAAGGTGTTGTTCGTTCATCTGCAGAAATGGTTGATTGGTATGAAGAAATGTGCAACAAATATCCAATCGTTTCAATCGAAGACGGTCTTGACGAAAACGACTGGGATGGTTTCAAACTTCTAACTGAGCGTATCGGTAAGAAAGTTCAGCTAGTTGGGGATGACTTATTCGTTACAAACACAACTAAGCTTTCTCAAGGTATCGAGCAGGGTATCGGTAACTCGATCCTGATCAAAGTGAACCAAATCGGTACACTTACTGAAACATTCGACGCAATCGAAATGGCGAAACGTGCTGGTTACACAGCAGTCATCTCTCACCGTTCTGGTGAAACAGAAGACAGCACAATCGCTGACATTGCAGTAGCAACAAACGCCGGTCAAATCAAAACGGGTGCTCCATCACGTACAGACCGCGTAGCGAAATACAACCAACTTCTTCGCATCGAAGATCAATTAGCTCACACAGCTCAATATCTTGGAGCGAAAACATTCTATAACGTTAACCGCTAATACAAGCAATTTGAAAAGCAGTCCCGTCTTTGGATGGGGCTGCTTTTTTGATTTTTGATGGCATTATTTTATCTATATCACCACCCTGGTTTGCCAAGGCACGTTACAATTAACGTTTTTCAGCTAAAAAAAGGGTTTGACAAGCTAAAGAAGAACGTTTCAATGGTGATGTAGTCCATTTCATTCGATTCTTTGCGGAGAAGACTGTTCCAAGGGGCTTTTAAGGGGGACTCGGATGGAAATCCGGCCGTTTTGGGTGGGAATCCAGCCGTTTTTGAGAAAAATCCGGCCGTTTCAGATGAAAATCCAGCCGTTTTCGAAAATAATCCGGCCGAAATAACCCAAAATCCAGCCGATTAACATTTTATCCCAAAATCGAATCGCATATCTCATTTTATTCCATCCCCACACCGACATGCGTTCGCGTCCCTAACCAACTCTTTCCACAATTCAAACAATATTACCTTGTCCACTGCATAATCCCTATGGTAAACTAGTAGTAATGTTATGTTCGTATCAGGAGGTGGGACTCATGCACACAATACTCGTCACTTTACTTATCATCGTATCAATCGCACTTATCGCCATTGTATTACTTCAATCAGGTAAAAGTGCTGGACTTTCAGGGGCCATCTCTGGTGGTGCAGAACAACTTTTCGGAAAACAAAAAGCTCGTGGTATTGACTTAGTACTGCACAGAATCACAATCGTATTATCGGTACTTTTCTTCGTACTAACCATTGCCATCGTAGCTATCTAATACGTACAAAAACCTGATCATTAAGGTCAGGTTTTTTTATTTATCATGTAAGTGGGGTAGCGGGTGATCCCTTCTATGCGTGAAAACAAACTTACTTTTCAAGCGAAATATTGGATTGTCTGACCAATGTTTGCTAAAAATAGAGAAGAACGAATCTTTAAAAGAGAGAAGCCTGCAGTATCAATCTTTTCCACAACTAATCAAACGTCTGTTTCACAAAAAAAAAGAGAAAATCCTATTACATAATAAAATCATTTAAACAATTGTTTAACAGGTTCAGGCCCTGCAAATCAAGGTTCCTATCAACTAATCAAACGTTTGTTTAAAATCAGATAAAAGGAGTTACTAGTCATGAAAACTGTATTACCAAAACCATTCACATTTGAAGCAGGTCCCCGTGCTGTTCTTTTACTACATGGATTTACTGGGAATTCTGCCGACGTCCGGATGCTTGGACGCTACTTGGAGAAGAAAGGCTATTCATCACATGCCCCTCACTATAAAGGACATGGGGTTCCACCTGAAGAATTGGTACATACCGGTCCTGAAGATTGGTGGCAGGATGTCATGGATGGCTATGAGCATTTAAAGAGTAAGGGATATGAAGAGATTGCGGTTGCCGGCCTTTCTCTTGGAGGGGTATTTTCTCTTAAATTAGGTTACACTGTACCTGTAAAGGGTATTGTCCCTATGTGTGCACCGATGTATATAAAAAGTGAAGAAGTCATGTATAAAGGGGTCGTGGATTACGCCCGTGAATTTAAGAAGTTTGAAGGAAAACCGGAAGGACAAATTGAAAAAGAAATAGAAGAGTTTAAGAAAACACCGATGAATACGTTGAAAGCCCTGCAGCAATTGATAGCGGATGTACGGGAAAACGTGGATATGATTTATTCACCGACGTTTGTGGTACAAGCAAGACATGACCATATGATCAATACGGATTCTGCGAATATCATCTATGATAACGTTGAATCCGATGACAAAGACATTAAGTGGTATGAAGAGTCTGGTCATGTCATTACATTAGATAAAGAAAAAGAACAGCTTCATGAAGACGTCTACGGTTTCCTAGAGAAATTGGACTGGACGGTTTGATGAATTCGATGATCAGGAGGGATTGTCATGGACGAAAATATTAAAGAGCATGTGGATAGGCTCCTTTCCTATATGAAGGAAGAAGCATACAAGCCATTGACGGTACAGGAGCTTGAAGAAGCATTCGGAATTAAAGGGTCCACGAACTTCAAGGACTTCGTAAAGGCTCTTGTCGTAATGGAAGAGAAGGGGTTAGTCGTTCGCACTAGAAGCAATCGCTACGGCCTGCCTGAAAAAATGAATCTGGTAAGAGGGAAAGTATCCGCTCATGCAAAAGGATTTGCGTTTGTGATACCGGAAGAATCCGGGATGGACGATATCTTCATCCCTCCTAATGAAACGAATAACGCCATGCACGGCGATATTGTATTAGTAAGAGTGTCTACTTCTTCTTCAGGTTCGAGAAGAGAAGGAACCGTCGTCCGGATCGTCGAACGTGGTGTCGACCAAATGGTTGGTACGTTTACGGAAAGTAAGCATTTCGGATTCGTGATTCCCGATGATAAAAAGTTTGCCAGTGACATCTTTATCCCTAAATCTGCTCAAATGGGGGCAGCCGAAGGACATAAGGTCGTCGTGAAATTAACATCTTATCCTGAGGGACGTAAAAGTGCCGAAGGGGAAGTCATCGAAATCCTCGGGCATAAAAATGATCCGGGAGTCGATATTCTGTCGATCATCCATAAGCATGGGATTGACGTTGAATTCCCTGAAGAGGTCATGGATCAGGCGAATAAGGTGCCAAGTGAAATCGACGAATCGGAAATTCCAAACCGGAAAGACCTTCGTGATCAGACCATCGTCACGATCGATGGCGCAGACGCTAAGGATCTGGATGATGCCGTAACGGTGACGAAACTGGACAATGGGAACTACAAACTTGGAGTACATATTGCAGACGTCACGTATTATGTCAAAGAAAGCTCCCCAATTGATCAGGAAGCCTTTGATAGAGGAACTTCAGTATATCTGGTAGACCGGGTAATCCCAATGATTCCTCACCGGTTATCGAATGGTATTTGTTCTCTTAATCCCAAGGTCGATCGTTTAACTCTATCCTGTGATATGGAAATTTCACCTGATGGCGATGTCGTGAAACACGAAATCTTCCAAAGCGTCATTAAAACTACGGAACGAATGACGTATTCTGATGTCAACAAAATTCTTGTCGATAAAGACGAAGAACTTCGAAAAAAATACGAGCCGTTAGTACCGATGTTCGAAGAAATGGAAGATTTAGCGCAGGTTCTTCGTACGAAACGCATGAAGCGTGGAGCCATCGACTTCGATTTCAAAGAAGCGAAAGTACTTGTCAATGATGAGGGAGAACCGACGGATGTGGTTCTGCGTGAACGCTCGGTAGCCGAAAAGCTGATCGAAGAGTTCATGTTAGTGGCAAATGAGACGGTTGCTGAACATTTCCACTGGATGGAAGTGCCGTTCATCTATCGTATTCATGAAGACCCGAAGGAAGACAAGTTGCAGCGCTTCTTCGAATTCATTACGAATTTCGGTCTGATTGTAAAAGGGACAGCGAATTCGATTCACCCTCGGGCTCTTCAAGAGATTGTGGAGGACGTCCAGGGGGAACCTGAAGAGATGGTCGTTTCGACGATGATGCTTCGTTCCATGCAGCAGGCGAAATATGACCCTGAAAGCCTCGGTCACTTCGGACTGGCGACAGAGTTCTACACTCATTTCACTTCACCGATCCGTCGTTACCCTGACTTGATTGTTCACCGTTTGATCAGAACTTATTTAATTGAAGGGAAAATTGATCAGGCAACCCGTGAAAAATGGGGTGCTCAAATGGGCCACATCGCTGAGCACACATCAAGCCGTGAGCGTCGTGCAGTGGATGCAGAGCGTGAGACAGATGAACTGAAAAAAGCAGAGTATATGGAAGACAAAGTGGGAGAAGAGTACGACGGTATCATCAGTTCCGTTACGAACTTCGGACTGTTTGTCGAATTGCCTAACACGATTGAAGGTCTTGTTCATGTGAGCTATATGACGGACGACTACTACCGGTTTGATGAGCGTCACCTCGCCATGATCGGTGAAAGAACGGCAAACGTATTCCGAATCGGTGACGAGATCACCGTTCGTGTCGTGAGCGTCAATAAAGATGAGCGTTCCATAGACTTTGAAATCGTAGGAATGAAGAGTAATCGCAAGGAGCGCGAAGACCGCGTTCGCTCGATCCGCTCTGATAAAGGAAAATCGGACCGTGGAAAATCGAATCGATCTTCAGACCGTAAAAAGGACGGCGAGTGGTCAACGCGTCCGCCGAAAAACAACAAGAAGAAAAAGACGAATAAGAAACACTTTGAAAATGCGCCTCGAAGCAAACGTAAAAAGAAGAAATAAGGGGTGAGGAGCAATGGGATATCCTTTGCTCCTTTTCCTTTCCAAGTGTTTCGGTACAATTTTTCCGGGAGTTATGAGATAATAAACAGTAAACTCTAGAAAGAAAATGAGGGGATTCTAATGCCAAAGGGAGAAGGCAAGCTTATTGCCCAAAATAAGAAAGCTCGTCATGACTATGCCGTAGAAGAAACTTATGAGGCGGGTCTAGTACTGCAAGGAACAGAAATTAAAGCAATCCGTGGCGGCCGGGTGAACTTGAAGGATTCTTTTGCCCGTGTTCAAAATGGAGAAATTTTCGTTCATAATATGCATATCAGTCCTTATGAACAGGGAAATCGATTTAATCACGAACCTCTCAGAACACGTAAGCTGCTGCTCCATAAAAAGCAAATCAATAAGTTGATCGGTGATTCGAAGGAAGCAGGATATAGTATCGTTCCACTAAAGCTATATATCAAAAATGGTGTAGCTAAGCTTCTGATCGGTCTTGCCCGTGGTAAGAAGAAGTATGATAAACGTGAAGATTTAAAACGAAAAGAAGCGAACCGCTCTATCCAGAGAGAACTGGCTCAGCGTCAAAAAGGCATGTGATTGTACAGATTTCCGGAATCTGGCATTTGCAATTATCTCAGGATTTGTTATACTAATAGATGTCGCGAGGTAATCTTGTGGCTGTAAGAACAATTGAATAAGTGACTTACACGCTGAACTTATTCTTTCCCGTTCTTCCCTTTCTATCATGGGGACGTTACGGATTCGACAGGGATAGTTCGAGCTTAGGTTGCGAGCCGTGGGGATCGTCCACGATAAAACGTCAAAGCCAATAATAACTGGCAAAACTAACAATAACTTAGCTTTAGCTGCGTAATAGCGCTTTAGCTGTTCCTCCCTCCATCGCCTATGTGGTAGGGTAAGGGACTCACTCTTAGTAGGCTACGCCGGAGTCCACCGTCTGAGGACAAAGGAAGAGAACAATCAGACTAGCTGCACGGACGCCCGTCGATAGGCAGAAGCTGCAGTGAACTTGCGAATATATCGACTACGCTCGTAGACGCTTAAGTGGCGATGTTTCTGGACGTGGGTTCGATTCCCACCGTCTCCACCAAATACATATTTGGTGGTTTTTATTTTATCGATTTTAAGATTAGGCTTTAAAATACCTATATTATGTGCCAATTTTGAGCCATGCTCTGTTTGAATGCAGAAGCATGGCTTTTATTATTCACTTGAAGGACCAGTTTAATAGAATAACCTTTCTTACAACTTCCTAAATAAACTGACAATTTAATTGTGAATAAACCCCATTAGTGTATAATTACACTAATGGGGTATTCGTTTACAACTAAATTTAGAGTTTTTTAAAAAGGAGTAAAAAGGTAATGGTCAATTTTATCAAAAACAGAAAATCAACTATCATTACGATCACATTGGTTAGTATTTTTCTTACTTATTTATCATACATCGTCTATACAGATATAGGTGAGAAAAAGCGATATGAGGCAATATTTAGGTACTTGACAGTAGAGAAAGGATATAAAGAAAGTGATATATCAAAGATTGAAGCCGTACATTCAATACAGGCTTTTTTATTTTCCTATGAACCATGGAGTATACCGGTAGTATTTAATGACGAACCAAATGCTATTTATTATTATCATTATAACGACGGAGTAATTAGTCAGGGTGGTATTTCAGGTTATACAGAAAGTGAAGTATATAAACATTTTGAAAGTGTTAAGGGAGGGTTGGATAAAAGTAAATTGAGCGATTGAAACATCCATTAGGACTTCAAAAGCAAGAGATCTGGGGCTCCAAGATAAAAAGTTCTATTTGAGGGGCGTTGAAACCAAATTTATAGAGTAATTTGCTATGAATTAGAAAAAATAGTGTTTAGGAAGGAGGGATAGCGAATGTCTATGAAAAGGGTAACAGGATTAGTCGTTGTGTTTGCAATGGTTATGGTGTTGACCACTCTAGGATCACAAGGCGTATTTGCCGAATCAGGTACTGTAACTCAGCTTATGGAGACGGAGAAAGTGATGATTGAGGTCGAGTTGAAAGATGATTACTTTAATCCGGAAGTCATCACGATTCCAAATGGGACAGCCACAACGTTGATATTGAAAAACAAAGGTAAGAAAGAGCACACCTTCACTGTGGAAAAGCTTGGGGTTGACGCCGAGGTCCAGCCAGGAAAAGAAAAAACGATTACTGTGAATCCGAAACAGCGTGGTACATATGAATTGATATGCCGGTACCATTTCCAGGAAGGAATGGTTGGGAAAGTAATCATCAAATAAAAAGCGGGCCTATATGGCCTTGCTTCTTTTTGTAAAGGAAATCCACTTATTATGACCGTGATCTCATCATGACAATTGAATTTCCTTCACAAACGGATGCTAAGTTCAGAAATGGATCTATGTATTATTCATAATAGTTCCACCTCTTATAAATGGTAAATAGTATATAGGATAACTGATACTAATTTGAATGGGGTGGAAAGGTGAAATATTTTAAACCTGTATTTGATGACGTTCGTTCATCTCAACTAATATTCACTCATCATAAAAAAACGATGAAGTTCAGTTTAGTGTCTATTTTTGCCTGTATTGCTGGTATTCTGCAGGCTGCTGGTGGCTTTTTACCAGGTATAGGATATTTAATAAGTCCCCTCGCCACTGCACCTATTCTGTTATGTTCCATGTTCTCCATTCCATTTGGAGGAATGTCCTATTTACTGACAATCATGTTGTTATTTATCCTGCAGCCCACTGAACTAATTGTCTTTCCTTTTACAACAGGATTGTTAGGACTTGGCATAGGGGGATCCTTTCACTTTTTTAGAGAGAGAGTAAGTATCATTGCTACAGGTGCCATTCTTTTAATGGCAGGAATTATGAGCCTGCTATTTATTGTTGACTTCCCGGTTTTAGGGCCTGCATCCCCTGGTTTCTTTTCATTACTTACAACGGGAATTATATGTGTATTTGCTTTTCTTTATAGCTGGTTGTGGGTTGAAATGGCTTTAATCCTTTATAGAAGATTAAAGAGGATGATTATTTAAGATCATGGAATTATTTCAAAAACAGTGCCTTGGTTAAGGTCAGTCACTTTCGTAGAGCTATAAACCCCTAAATATAATCTTGTCTGCTTTAGATTCGTCCCCAAACTAACATAATAGGCAGATTGAGACCCAAAATCATAATCGGTCTGTATCACACTAAACTCATTTTGTTTACCATTTAGCCTTACGGTGGTGTAAGCTAAGGCCCCTCTAACCTGAGGGTGGGATTCTTTCCGGGCAAGATCGGTGAACACAACGCTTCCTGTTAAACCAGGGATTCTTTTCCCCATATACGGCTGGACTCCTGTAAGTGCAGTTCCTTCAAACTTATCGGGTCTGGTGTCTTTATGAAAATAACTAGTTAATGGATGAAGTCGGTTTCCTGAAAGTGTTACTGCTTCATTGTAAAAGGCAATAGATTTCTCATCCCAATCCGGAGTTCGTGAGCAGGCTTTAATAATCGAAGCAGGAAAATCACCTTCCCAGCCCCGCCAGCCAAAGTTGATGAACTCTTCATAGTCATGTTTGAAATTCATGGAAGAAGCTTGAACAAGCTGAGTAACCTGTATTGGCTGATACTGAACAAATGAAAAAATCGACTCGACCAGATGCTGTCCGACATTTCCAACATATTTAATATACTGATTATAGTATCTTTGAAATGAAATGCCTGGTATATTGCGAACCCCCTTGGCCATTACGGTGAGCGTTTCCTGAATAGATGTGGGAAGTTCATTAAAACGAGTGACAATGGGTGGGTTATTGATGGGTGTATTCTTATTTACATCAATTTCAATTATTTTACCAGATATTTCCATGTTGTCCTGACTTAAGTTAAATGGATCATAGCCAGACCCGCCATCTCCGGTTGTTAAAACAAGGTTACCTGTTTCGGGTGAGAAATTTAAACTATTGAACCCATTATGATTATAAAATGGTCTTCTTAAATTAAGCAATGTCCGTCGTTTCCTGGGTGTCCCATTCGCATGTAATATCCATTCTTCGATCGTATCAATATGATCATATTGATTTTCCCTATTTGTCCACCTGAGGTTTAATGTTGCAGGATCACACGGGTCAGGCTTATAAGACTCATCAAGCGCACCTGATCCTTCTGTTCCAGCGGCTGAATAATGAAGATAAAACAGACCGTTCAAAGTAAACTCTGGATGAAATGCCAGCCCCAGTAATCCCCGTTCATCATAACCGCCTCCAGAAACGCCCAGTCTTAGAATTCGTGAGCGAATATCTAAAAACGTCCGGATAACTCCATTTCTTATGTAAAAGATTTCTCCTACCTGGGTTGCGATAAATAGTCTTTCCCTTGAGTCACCCGGGAGTAAAGCCGTTTTCAACACAGTGGGTAAATTGATCTTACTTACGATAGGCTGTAAACCAACTTTTACTTTTATCAACTGACTTTGCCCTCCTTCTTATTGTTTTCTTATGATAAGAATATGATTTGAACCGTCTATTAGTACAAAATCAGGCGGGAATCAGACAAGGCTTATGGAGCGTCAGCTTGGTTTACAACCCTTGTTTACTGATGATACTGTGAAAAGTTACTGACTATTGCTATCTTTATGAATTGGTTTTCCAATAACGGTATAAAAATGAATTCATAAATAGATTTTTACATACATCACGCTTTAATAGGGGATTTTATTGGTATCTATCAAAATGGAGGCATATTTATGGACTACAAACTATTCAGTGCAATCAACCTGCTTTCTGGTCGCTCGGAACCGGTTGATTTACTGATGATCTTTTTATCAAAAAAGATTCGTTATGTTTTTATATTTGTTTTGCTATTCATGTGGTTTCGAAATGATCATTATAGAAGAGTGTCGTGGAATGCAGTGATGTCTTCTGTAATTACTTTGTTTCTTCACACTTTGGTTAAGTTATTCTACTTTAAGCCGCGTCCATTTGCCAAACGGCGGGTCGGCATACTCATTCCATCAAGAACGGATTCTTCATTTCCAAGTAAGCATACCTTGCTGGCATGTGCCGTTTCTACGTCCATTTTTCTTTATGATCGTTTCCTTGGTTCGATCATGTGGATACTATCTGTGTTGACAGGTCTTTCCCGGATTTGGCTGGGACATCATTATCCATCTGATATTATCGGAAGTGCCATCATAGCCTCTATGACCAGCATGGTAGTGAGTAAAACTGCTGGTGGTTTTAAAGGTGAAGGAACACATCACTGAGTGAAGGTTCATTACATGAGCGTGGAAATTTACTATAAGAAAATAGCAACGGCAAAAACCTCTCTTCGTTCAATAGCGATGAGAGGTTTTTTCTTTAAATAACCACGGAATGACCTATTAACTTTCCACTTGCTCCTCTTTTTTAATCGTGCCGGAAAAAACGTTCTCATACAAATACTGAAATCCATACATAAATATCGATTTTAATAAAAAGAGTAACGACAGCTGCATTCGTGTAAACCTGATCAAGGTGACATATCCGATCCTCTTGAACCAATTCAACATGAAGATAGTGAAAAAAGAATCTACAATCAAATTAACCAGGAAATAGATCCAGAACTTCCCGTATGTGTATTTAAATATCCAAAATGACCCAACAAAAAAAGGACCTAGAATCAATGGCAGTTCAGCCAGTACATTCGGTTTGATGGAAAAAGGAAACCACCACCATTTTCTCCGGGTAGCCAAAATGCCCTCTGCTACTAAATATACGCACATAAACAGTGTACCGGGTAGAAATCTAATGAACGTTTTTTTGCGCAGAAGTGGAAGGGATAACCAGGGCAGCAAGGCCATTAACATAATCATTTGTTTTCTATTCTTCATAGAAGGACACCCTTTTCATCATAGTGGTAAATATATTCTTCCTTTTTTATGAAAAACTTATGTACATTCGTGCACGATTCTTTAATCTAATGGTAGTTCTGAATGAAGTCCTTCTTTTTTCACTCCTAATTAAATATATAAATAATAAAAAGGGGGTAAAAATGTGGCGAATCAAATGATCACGACATGGGAGGAGCACTTATTCTGGCTTGAGGTATTACAGGATCATGCTTATTTCATCAGAGACCACTTATCTGCCGCTGAAGCAGAGTATGTGGGTGTTTCACAGCAGTACATTCAACTATTCGGGGAGCTTATCGACCAATTAAACCGCGTTCCGCGTACAGCAGACCATCAGGATGAAACCATGGTCTGGTTTTCGAATAAGGTGTGGCCGGTGGCCAAAGGTTATTTCGAATTTGAAGGAATGCTGCAATCGTTAAGGATCGATAATAAAGTTAATCTAAATTTATCCCCTACTTACCTAAATGGCACGCTTGCAGAAAACCAGGAATACTTGCGGATTTTAATGTATCTCCAGAAGGGTGAAGAGCCAGAACCGCTTCCTTTGGTGAATTTGATGGATTTATGGCTTGAAGATCAGCTGGGGCACGCGGTATTATTTCAAAACATACTCGATCCCATAGAAATTAACGCGAGCAGGCAGGCAGAGGCTTATATTAACCAATATCAAGTGTATATCATTCAAAATCGGCATCTGAAAGGATATCTCCGATTTAAGCAGCCTGGCTTCGCCCGGCAGAGGGAATTTGCCCATGAAGTTGGTCAAACGACTTTGGAAATGAGTCAGTATATCTCTGGAATGGTTATGAAATATAATAAGAAAAAACTGCTGAATAAAACCACTCTCCGTTTTTTAGAACATCATTTCCCTGAAACCTGTTATTTCATTAAAAAGCTCAGCTATTATTCTCCAAAGCTCAAGGAGGCTGCCGGGACTTGCTCACTAAAAAGAGCCACCTATTTATAATAGAGGGCAGGGGATATGAAATTTTCCCGGTATAAAGAGCCTGTCGTGGTGAGGATTCTTCCAGCTTCATTCATCAGGAGGAAACTTCGATACGTATGGATCAGTCGAAGGTGAATGGAAGTAGTCATAATCGGATTAAATGTCATCTTTCTAAATAATCAATCTATAAAGCGCTTGGGGATGGATTGCCTGTTAACAAAAACGGATATTTTGATAGGAGAGAATCTTCCAATGTATTTGCCTGTTAAAAATAGATTGATATTTAACAGGCAATCGTTAATTGTCGTCACCATGAGCCACAAATAAACGAAAAAAACGGAACTCCTAAGGGACCGGCTAGAGTACCTTCCGGAAATGAACTTTTATATATTCCAACAAGTACTGATCTTAAGTTAAGTTCACACAAAAAACGCCTGCCCCTTTAACATTTGGGCAGGCGTTCTTCTTATTTACTCTCTTGATATTTCTTCAAGAACTCTTTCACTTTCTTCGAATCGGCTTTCAATTCGTTCCCGGTATCTACGAGTGGGCTTACCGTCGATACTGCTTTGATTTTATTTCCTTGATAATAGTTGATGAATTCTTCCTGGTTGATGGAGTATAGGACGGCTTTTCTCAGGTCATCACTTTTCGCTACTTCCCGCTCGTTAGTGTTAAAGAGAAGATAGCTGACTCCGTTGCTTTCGATTCGTTGAAGCTTTAATTTTTCATCGTCTTCTACTACACCGTATTTCGTTTCAGGAACACCATAATACATGTGAACTTCTCCGTTACGCAAGGCAGATAGTGCACTTTCTGGTTCAGCGATGAATCGGACTTTGATGTTTGAGATCTTTGGTTCGTTCTCGGTTCCTTTCATGTAGGCAGGATTCTTTAAGAAGACTGCTTCATAATCATTTTTATGAGAAAGAATGTATGGGCCGCTGGCATAAAGAGTGTTATCGTATTGAGCGCCTTCAGTGACGGTGTTTTGATCTCCGTAAGGGATGTCTTTGTTGACATCGAATGAAGCTACATCATATGTGTTAATGCTTTCTACTTGTTTTTTCGATACAATTCCGGCAGATTGGTGAGCCAGGTAGTTCAGGACTTGCGGGAAAGGTTCTGTTGTAGTCATTTTCACGACTTGGTATTTCCCTTCGTCATTATTGGCATCCGCTTTATCAGAAACCAGTTCTGAAATCTCTACATCCAGATCTTTTTCAAGGCTTTCTCTTATTGTCTCACCATTGTTCGATTTACTATCCAATGCTTTAAGGTCGGTTACGACTTCAGCATCTTTAATATGTTCGTGGAGGCTGTACGTACGATGATCGGGTACAGAGTCTTTGTCTTTTGCACGGTTCAGAGAGAAGGTGACGTCGTCTCCTCCAACGCGTTCTCCCGTATCAACTGCTTTTTTATCGGTGATTTTGGCAAAGTTAATATCATCCCTTAGAAGGAAATAATACTCGGAATTCCCTTCTCCGATGCTGTAATTGTGAGAAAGAGAACCTTTTGACGTGATTTGATCATCATCTGTCAAGTTAATCAGGCGAACATACATATTAGTGTTGATTGTGTTGATTGAACCGTCATTCCCTTTAATCGGATCAAGGGATGTTAGAGTCGATGCTGTTTGTTGCATGATAAGCGGTTCTGTTTCACGTTTGGCTTTGTCGTTGAAATCCATCGTTTCCCATGCAAGTGCACGGGATTTAGAGAGTCGAACTGTATTGGGGTCAAGAATCTCTTGATTGATCCCTTGAGCTTTGTAAGAGATATAAAGAGGGGCGATATACGCTTTATCGAACACAAGGCGCTGCTCCAGGTCTTTATATGTTTTGGTGTAATCTTCAGGTGTCTGGGTGCTGGCTTTGTCGATTAATGCATCTACTTCTTTGTCAGCCAAAATGCTGTAGTCCCCGCCTGATTTGAACACGGAACGTACGGCATAATCAGGGTTTCCTGTAACGGTCGTCCAGCTGGATAACGCTACGTCAAAGTTTCCTGCTTCCTGTTGAGATTTGAAGCTTCCGTAATCAGGTTGCAAATTTAATTTGACTTCAAATCCATTTTTCACAAGTTGATCACGAAGAATGTTGATGTCGGTTTCTCCCGTGCTCATTCCAAGAATTTCAATGGTTGGTTTTGTTGAATTTCCATCGTTTTTGCTGTCTTCGGCAACGTCTGACTTTGTGTTAACGCAACCTGCAGCAAATACAATAAGGGCAAGAAATATGGTGAAGATTGATTTTTTCAATAGAATTACCTCCTAAAATGTCATATTTCAATTAATCTAGCTTTGGATCCAAAGCATCCCGCAGTCCATCTCCTAAAAAGTTAAACGAAAGAACAAGCGTGATAATGGCAAGACCAGGATAAATGGCCAGATAAGAGTGGGACTCCAGATACGTGCTTCCAATTTTCAGTATATTACCCCACTCTGGTATGTGCGGTTCGATACCGAGACCGAGGTAGCTCAAGCTGCTCGTGGCAATCACGGCGCCGCCGATGGTCAGAGTTGACTTAACGATCATCGGTGCAAGGGAGTTCGGAATCACATGTTTGAAGATGATTTCGAAATCATTAGTGCCAATAGCTCTGGCAGAATCTACATATTCATAGTTTGATACCATTAATACATTAGCCCGCATCGTTCTTGCATATGTGGGAATGGAACCTACGCTCAATGCCAGGATGAGCGTGATCGTATTCGAACCGAATGCCGCAATGATGACAATGGCTAATAGAATACCAGGAATGGCGTAAAGGATATCCAGTAATCGCATAATAATATTATCGGTGCGCTGTCCATAGTATCCAGATACTGCTCCAAGTATCCCTCCTATGATAAATGGAATGATCGTAGAGAAAAAACCGACAATAAGAGAGATACGGGCACCAAAGATGATTCTTGAAAACAAATCTCTTCCGTAGTCATCTGTTCCCAACGGGTAAGCAGGACTAGGCGGTTGAAGAATGGCAGAATAGTTATTTTCGATGGCCATGCTGTAATCAAACGTTAAATAGCTGCAAACAGAAATCGAGAATAAAAATACGATAAAAAACAGCCCGAGCATGGAAGTCATATTAGCGGTGACTTTCTCCCATACTCTGTACCAAGTACCGGTACCGGGATTCTGGTTTTGTCTTACCTTCATCAGTAAGTTCCAACCGAGTAAGACGGCGAACATATTACCGGTGATCCCTGTTACGAAAAGAAAGCTTGAGATGCCGATTATCCATTTTGGCATCACCTGCTGATCACCAATCTTTATGATCAGGACCAATACCGCCAAGTGAAATACTGTAACGATTCCGAGTAGAAATATGCCTAAAAGAAATGTATCGGATACGTACGGTTTAAATAGATTAAGAGCGGAGACGGCCATGATAAAAACTTGAGTCAAAATCATATAAACAGCAAAAGTATACTCAGGAGTCTTCCTTTCTTTTATTAGCAAAAAGGCAGCACTCACGACAAAAATATTTCCAGTCATCACGCTTAAAAGCTGAATGTATCCCAGTCTTCTGGTATTCCTTTGAATATAGCCGGCTGCATTTAAATCACGTCGGATTAAAAATGTGATGAGTACTTGTATGCCCGTAAAGAAAGCAAAGGCTATAAATACTCCAAAAACATTAGGCTTGATGGTCCCTGTTGAAAGGTCAAAGCTGTTAAACAACAGAATCAACGTAATCGCCAAGGAAAGAACCCATGTAAAGGTGGACTGGGTATATTCTGATGACACCTTCAACGCAAATCTTCTTAGATAATGTGGTACTTCTACTATCGTTGACATGCTTACACCTGCTTTAATAATGTTTCATCTTTGATCGGATTCTTGGGTCGAAGAACGCGTACAAAATATCAATCAGTAGGTTCACGAGAGAGATTGTAATCGCAATATATACAACGCCCCCCATAATACTTGGGATGTCCGGGATGAACTGTTTGTCAACGATATAACTCCCGAGACCACTGATATTGAATACCTTCTCTGTGACGGCTGCGCCACCGAGCATACCTCCGAACAGCAGACCAATCACGGTAATAACCGGGATCATAGCGTTTTTCACTGCATGCTTCCACAGTACCTGCCTCTCATTGAGGCCCTTTGACCTTGCTGTCGTAATATAGTCTTCATTAATCACTTCGAGTGTGGATGACCTCATCATCCTGGCGATGGCCGCCGTAAGAGCAGTTCCGAGAACCACAGCGGGCATGATGATCGACAGCCAGTTGTTGGGACTATACGTAGCAGGAAGCCACTTCCACTTAATTGAAAAGTTCAGGATGAAAATCAATCCTTGCCAAAAATTCGGGATGGATAAGCCGATCAGGGCAAGGAACATAAACGTATAATCAAAAAATGATCTTGTTTTCGTCGCAGATATGATCCCAATCGGTATGGCGATTGCAATCGCCATCAAGAGAGAAATCACAGCAAGCGTAAGGGTGATCGGAAATTTCCTCGCAATACTGGAGGATACTTCTTCATTCCCTGTGAATGAAGATCCAAGATCAAAGGTTGCGATCCCTTTAATCGTATTCCATAACTGGACGAGGTAAGGTTGATCCAAACCGTATATGTGGTTGAATGCCGCGATTTGATCTTTTGTAGCGGTTTCACCGAGAATATTTGCCGCCGGGTTAAAAGGTGAAATATAAAGGATCGTAAAGACGAGAAATGCGACCCCTATGATCACAAACATGCTCATGACAAGGCGCTCGAATATGTATTTGATGTAATGATTGCTATACAAGAATAGCAATAGATACATAGGTGAGCCTGGTAAAAAGGAAAGGATCAGAAAATAAGGACTGGAAATAAGAGATTGAAAGGTTTCATCGTATGTTACTTTCTGTAAACCTTGTAGAGCGAGCTGTTTTTCCGTTCTTTCAACGGCAGTCTGTTCAAGATAAACTTCGGCTAAGCGTTCGGCCTTTTTTTGAATCCTAGGAAGAGGCGTATGTTGATTGAAGAATTCTTTCTTTTGAAGAAGCTCTTCGACAAATGAACGTTGCCGTTTATCTTTTAGACCCTCTTCATAGAGTTCTGCTTTTGTTTGATTTAATTGCGTTAAGAATGGATCTTTCCTTTTTCTATAGAGGTAAAAGAAAAAGACGACCAGATTGACTGGTAAGCCCAAGATCAGAATAAGGTATCTGTAAATGGTCCGGCGCTGCATATTGATGTACGTTCGCTGGAGCATGTCAGATACCATTGTGGTAGCTGGGGAACCCGTGCTTGTGGCTTTAACCGTTTCCATTTGTTCATGCAAACCTCCTTTATAAAATTCAAATTGCATTATTCCGATCTGTTTAGTATATTTTAAATACACATTTATGAAAAATCAATGTAAATTTTAAAAAATTTTACATATTGTCGTGGAAGGTGGAAATGATGGAAGAAATTTTAAGAGTAACCAACTTACGAGTATCCTTTCAAACAATGGATGATGAATTTGAAGCCGTTCGAGGTATCAGCTTTGATGTGAAACAGGGGGAAACCCTTGGAATCGTTGGAGAGTCAGGCAGTGGGAAAAGTGTGACGGCCCGGTCCATCATGAGGCTTCTTCCCACACCGCCTTCTTATGTAAAACATGGTGAAATTCTCTTTATGGGTGAAAACATAGCCGACAAGTCAGAAAAAGAGATGCAGTGCATTCGCGGTAGGGATATCGGGATGATCTTTCAGGATCCAATGACCTCTTTGAACCCGACGATTCGAATTGGCAAACAAATTGCCGAAAGCTTGATGAAGCATCAGGGTTTGTCCAGCAGTGAAGCGAAAACCGAAGCCATTGGAATTTTGAAATTAGTGGGAATCCGCAATAGTGCAGAGCGTTATAATCAGTATCCCCACGAATTTTCCGGTGGTATGAGACAGAGAGTCATGATTGCCATCGCCCTCGCATGCCGGCCAACCTTGTTAATCGCCGATGAACCAACAACCGCCTTGGACGTTACGATACAAAAGCAGATCCTCAACGTTATGAAGCACATGCAGGAACGTTTCGGTACATCCATCATTTTGATCACCCATGATCTTGGTGTGGTGGCAGGAATGTGTGATCGGGTGATAGTGATGAAGGAAGGCGAGATTGTGGAATCCGGAACCACTGAAGAGATTTTTGAAATGCCCAAACATCCGTATACATTAAAGCTCCTGAATGCCTTGCCACGTCTCGACGAAGAAAAAAAGAAGAAGCCGACACCACTTCAAGCAAGGAGCGAAAGACCCTTGCTTGAAGTGAAGTCTCTTCAACAGCACTTTGATCTGGGGAAAGGAAATCGTCTTAAAGCAGTGGATGATATCTCTTTCTTTATTCTGGAAGGGGAGACTCTTGGTCTTGTAGGAGAATCAGGCTCTGGAAAATCCACAACGGGGAGAGCGATTCTTCGCCTTCATGAACCTACTGCAGGTGACGTCTATTATCAAGGAATGTCCGTGAACAGAATGAATAAAAGAGAAATGAAGGCGATGCGCCGCCATATGCAAATGATCTTTCAGGATCCATATGCTTCCCTTAATCCAAGATTCAAAGTACTTGATATTATTGGCCATGCGCTGGATATCCACGGTCTTTATAAGACTAAGAAGGAACGGAAAGATCGGGTAGAGGAACTATTGGAAATGGTAGGACTGAGTGCCTCCCATGCAAAGCGTTATCCACATGAATTCTCTGGGGGACAAAGGCAGAGGATCGGAATCGCCCGTGCATTAGCCGTAGAGCCGAAATTCATCGTATGCGATGAGCCGTTATCAGCTCTCGATGTTTCGATTCAATCGCAAATTGTAGACCTATTAGAGGATCTGCAGCAACGCCTCGGACTTACCTATTTATTTATTGCCCATGATCTCTCAATGGTCAAGCATATTAGTGACCGGGTTGCTGTAATGTACGCAGGAAAAATTGTAGAGCTGGCTGACAGCGAAGAGTTATACTCCAATCCTAAGCACCCGTACACCAAATCATTGCTTTCTGCCATCCCAATCCCCGATCCAAAGATCGAGAAGCAAAAAGAACGTGTCTTACTAGAGGAGCAAACGGATGAAGACAAATATCAGTTAGAGAATTCCGAGCTGGTAGAAGTCTCAAAAGGTCATTGGGTTGCCACTCCGGTGAAAGTAAGTGTATAAGGCTCATAAAGAAAGCTCAGCCAAGAGGATGGCTGAGCTTTCTTTTATGTGAGTCGTTATGATTGAAAGTGGATCGATTGAAGTCCACAATGTGGATGTTGGGTATGAATTTCTTTTTCGTAATACTCCAGAAGTTGTGAATGAGATAATCGGTGCAGGTCCTTTTTTATTTCTGGCAAGGCAGCTTCGAGAATATGAAGAATTACTTTTCTTTGATTGAGTTGGTTCAGATTGGAAATCATGATCTTCCTCCTTCAAAAAAATCAAGATGATTTAGAAAACAGAGCAAAAAAATAAACCATAGGCATTGTGGGGTGCCTTTGGTTTTCCAATGAGCATAGGGGATATGGAAGGGATTTAATTTATCTTAATTCAGATAAAGTTTACCTGTCAAGTAGGAATTATTTTGTCTGACACGCATATAATGCTTGAAAAGGTGTTGACATTGAAAGAATATTAAGATAAATTATGTTTTAACATATCCTTATGAAGAGCCGGGGGAAGAAACTGGTCTGATGATCCCGCAGCAACCTCTATGTATTGAAGGTGCTAAGTCCAGCAGGCAAATTGCCTGGAAGATAAGGAAGAGCTGAATGAATCAACCATTCCTCTCCTTATTGGGAGAGGTTTTTTAATGGAATAATGCTTGAGCTGATTGGAAAACCAAAGGCTCTAAACCTAATACAGGTTTAGTGCCTTTTTTTTAGGTTTAATTCCGAGTATTCCAATATAAATAATAGATCAGAAAGAGGGAACGAAATGAGAAAATTAATCATCTTTGCACTTGTAGGTTTCTTTGCACAGTTAGTGGATGGATCACTGGGTATGGCGTTTGGTTTAACATCATCTTCACTTTTATTAGCTTACGGAGTTGCCCCTGCTGTCGCTTCAGCCTCCATTCATATGTCTGAAATTGCGACAACGGCAGCTTCAGGAATATCACATTTTAAATTTGGGAATGTCAATAAACGAATGGCGGTGTTGTTATTAATCCCGGGTGCCATAAGTGCCTTTATTGGTGCAGCATTTCTCAGTAATATTCCAGGGGGATTGATCAAGCCATATATTTCTACTTTTCTATTGATTTTAGGTATATATATTTTCATTCGATTTCTATTTTTCTCACAATCAGGCTCAAGGAGACAAGAAGTTGGCAAAAAGACAATCCTGACCAAAAAGCGATTCCTCTTTCCTTTGGGTGCCGTTGCTGGATTCTTTGATGCAATCGGAGGCGGGGGATGGGGGCCGATCAATACACCGGTATTATTGGCAAACAAGAATGCAACACCAAGAGAAGTAGTCGGGACCGTTGATACAAGTGAGTTTGTCGTCACGATAGCTGCCACTTTAGGATTCGTCATCTTTCTCGGCTGGGAACAATTCAACTGGTTCTGGGTAAGTGCCTTTGTCATTGGTGGCGTACTTGCTGCTCCCCTTGCTGCATGGCTGGTTCGGATCCTGCAACCTTATTTGCTGGGAGTATTAGTAGGTGGATTCATTGTATTGACCAACTTAAACACATTATTAAAAGCTGGAGAAGTGAGTCCTGGATTATCAACAGCAGCATATGTATTGGTGGTTTTAGGCTGGATATCCGGAATCATCTATAGTCTGGTGAAGAATGGAAAAAAACAAGGTCTCCACCAAGACCATGACCAGGCTACTCTTTCTCATTAATATTTAATGGAGGGGCGGAGATGTCCAAACATTTGCGGGAATCTGTAAGGGGAAGAAGGCGGTTCTTAATCAATGAATTGATCAAACTCCACCAATCAGATATGGAGATCCGCAAACACATAGTTGTTGGATGTCTAGAGAGAAAAATTGTATCAACGAGAACAAGAAAGGACAACATGGACTGTCCGTTTTATTACCACTTTTAATAATCATTATCACTGTCGCCATTGCGTGCCTGTTTCACATTAGCCTGGTGTATTTCTCCGCAGTAAATGGGGAGGGAAAATGCACCCTTTGAATTTCATAAAGGGCATTGCTCCAGCCGGACTAATCGCATTTACCACTGTCAGCAGCTCAGCAACCCTTCCTGTCGCCATCCGGAATACAAGGGAGAAAACCTGAATGTTTCTAAAGAAGTAAGCAGCTTTGTCTTACCGCTGGGTTCTACCATTAATATGAATGGGGCTACGATTTATCAAGGTGTTGCCGTTTTCTTCATTGCCCAGTTTTATGGAGTGGATTTGTCTTTAGCTCAAATATTGAACGTTATTGGGGTAGCGATACTTGCCTCTATCGGGGCTGAAGGGGTACCGGGTGCAGGTCTGATTATGCTGACGATTGTACTGAGCTCAGTAAATCTCCCATTGGAGGGCATCGGATTAGTTGCAGCCGTCGACAGAATTCTTGATATGTTCAGAACATCTACAAATGTAATTGGGGATGCATCTGCAGCTGTAGTGATTGAAGAATCTGAAAAGAAAAAGCGTGCAGCAGAACAAAATACGAAGAGATATATTTCAGCTTGAAAAATCCGGGATTGAAACGCCCTTAGAACGAAGAGGTGAACCATGGAAAAGCATGTAACCATCCAATGGAGAGATTTGAATCTCTCGGCAGCTATCCATTATCCACCATCCTATTTAGAAGGTGGGAAGTCTACTTATCCCGTCATCATTATTTGCCATGGATTTATCGGTACAAAGATGGGGGTTAACCGCTTGTTTGTTAATGCCTCAAGAGAGCTTTCACAAAATGAATATGTAATCGTCAGATTTGATTATTCTGGTTGTGGTGAAAGTGAAGGATATTATGGAAGAAATAAAATAGAAGATTTGATCGATCAGACCGTTCACGTAATTGATTATGTTCAAACATTACCCTGTATTGATCGGAACAATGTCCTTCTCATCGGCCATAGCTTAGGTGGCGCGGTCGCTTTACTGACCGCGGTAAAAGACGAACGAGTGAGGAACCTGGTGCTATGGTCGGCAGTGGGGACTCCTTATCAAGATATCATGAATATTATTGGAATAGAGAATGCTACTGAAATGGATATAAATAAAGAAGTGGAATTTCAAGGATATCTGCTCAGAAAAGAATTCTTCCAATCTTTACAGCGCTATGAGCCAATTAAGTGCGCCATGCGTTTTAAAGGGAATGTATTGGTCGTCCATGGGGATGAAGATGAGGAAATAGATGTGAATCATTGTATTCATTATGATGCTTCATTTTCTAGAAGACGAGTGGGAAGTTGTGAAAAACGCATTATTAAAGGAGCGTGTCATACCTATTCGTCAAATATAGTCTTCAACGAGTTAATCAAGACGACAGGGGAGTGGGTTCAAAAAACACCAAAGTAAAACGCAGAATAATGCTTTGTGTGTAAATGCATCCATAAAAATATAAAAGTAAAAAATTCTCACAATAATCAATCTATAAACCGCTCTCAAAATTATTCTCAAATAATTTTGAGAGTTATTTTTTTGAGATGTGAGAAATTCTTTCCAACATTGTTACCGTTCTGTGAATAAACTTCGACGAAATTTCGAAAATCTGTTTAAAGTTAAGTGAAACAAGGGTACCTTTTAATAGAATTTGATAGTATAGGCTACAGTGATAAATCCGACATAAAGGAAGGTGATTTCCCCTATGTTCAATAAATTCAAGCCATACTTGATTGTCTTGATCAGTCTGGTTTCATTATTTTTCATCATTATATTCAGTTCGGGAAGTGAAATGATCATTCTCGATCCGAAAGGGCCGGTAGGGGCCGTTCAGAAAGATCTCATCATGCTGTCAATCTACTATATGCTTGGCATCATGGTTGTCGTTCTTTCCTTCTTTACTGTTATTCTCCTAAAATATCGCAGCAGTAAAAAGGATAGCGATTACAAGCCCGAAATGCACGGGAGTACGAAATTAGAAATAATATGGACGCTTATTCCAGTTTTGATTGTTATTGCCTTGTCTATCCCAAATACAAAGGCATTATATGAATTAAAGGAAGCTCCAAAAGCAACTGCTCATAAAGATCCGATTGTGATCCATGCGACTGCTGCTGATTGGAAATGGATCTTCAGTTATCCAGAGGAAGGTATTGAGACAGTTAATTATGTCAATGTACCGGAAGATCATCCCATTTTATTTAAGGTGACGGCTGCAGATTCCATGGCTTCTTTCTGGGTGCCTCAAATCGGCGGACAGATTTATGGTATGCCGGGAATGGTGAATGATTTATACTTACAGGCTGATGAGCCGGGAACGTATGATGGAAGAAATTCAAACTTCACTGGTGAAGGGATGACCCACCAAAAGTTTGATTTTGTTGCGTTAGAAGAAGAGAAGTATAGAGAGTGGGTAAAAGATGCTCAGGAAAATGAGCCGAAGCTGACGGAAGAAACGTATGAAAAGCTCATGCTTCCTGACACCGTAGACAAGATGACTTTCTCATCTACTCACTTATCCATCGTCGACCATGGGAAGAATTCTGAATATGCCATGGCGATCCGTGAGAAATATGGTGTAGAGGCATCTTCACATGGTGCGGATAAAGATGCTGAATCAAGTCATGGAAATCATGGTGATCATGGAGACATGGAGGATCATGATCACCATGAAGACCATGATAATGAAGAGCATAAAGGCCATGAAAATAACGAAGGACATGAACACTAAGAAAGGAGGACTTCTAGATGTTTGATTTTATAAAGGATAATTTAATCCTCAATGATCCGTTGATTCTTGGAGCCAATATTTCCATCGTTTTCACCGTAATCGGGATCGTCGCAACCCTAACATACTTTAAAAAATGGAAATGGCTATGGAACGACTGGATCACGAGTGTTGATCATAAAAAAATCGGTATCATGTATATCATTGCTGCATTGATCATGCTCTTCCGCGGAGGAGTCGATGCACTTTTAATGAGGGCGCAATTAACGGTGCCCAATAATGAATTTTTATCATCACAGCACTACAATGAAATTTTTACGACACATGGTACGATCATGATTCTATTCATGGCAATGCCATTCTTACTTGGACTAATGAACGTCGTAGTCCCTCTCCAAATAGGTGCAAGGGACGTCGCGTTCCCATTCCTGAATAACTTAAGTTTCTGGTCATTCATGTTTGGGGCGATCCTTTTCAATATGTCATTCGTATTCGGTGGATCACCGGATGCCGGATGGACGAACTACGCACCATTGGCAATCGAAGGAAGTCCGGGACCGGGAATTAACTATTACCTTCTTGGCTTGCAGATTTCCGGAATTGGTACATTATTAACGGGGATCAACTTTGTTGTTACGATCATCAAAATGCGTGCACCAGGCATGACGCTTCTTCGTATGCCGATGTTTACGTGGACGACATTGATCACTGCATTCATCATCGTATTTGCTTTCCCGATCTTAACGGTGACATTAGCGTTGATGACATTTGACCGATTATTCGGTACGCATTTCTTCACGCTGACAGCCGGCGGGAATCCGATGCTCTGGTCGAATTTATTCTGGTTATGGGGACACCCGGAAGTATATATCGTTATTTTGCCTGCTTTCGGTATTTTCTCAGAAATCATTGCAACATTTGCAAGAAAAACATTGTTTGGTTATAAATCAATGATTATCTCACTAGTAGCCATTTCAGGGTTAAGCTTCGTTGTGTGGGTTCACCACTTCTTTACAATGGGGGGCAGCGCTGCGGTGAACAGTGTATTCTCGATTTCGACGATGGCGATCGCCATACCGACCGGGATCAAGATATTCAACTGGTTGGGTACTCTTTACAAGGGGCGGATTGAATTTACCGTCGCCATGATGTGGTCCGTTGCGTTTATTCCGACCTTCCTGATCGGTGGAGTGACAGGGGTCATGCTCGGTATGGCTGCAGCTGACTTCCAATATCACAACAACTACTTCCTGGTTGCTCACTTCCACTACACGCTGATTGCCGGTGTGGTATTTGCCTGCTTCGCAGGACTCGTATACTGGTATCCAAAAATGTTTGGTCATAAGATGAATGAACGAATCGGAAAATGGGCTTTCTGGTTCTTCTCTATCGGTTTCAATGTATGTTTCTTACCGCAATTCGTCTTAGGGTTTTCCGGTATGCCAAGACGTGTGTACACATACGGACCAGAAGATGGCTGGACAGCATTGAATGTCATCTCTTCTGTCGGGGCTTTCGGAATGGGAGTAGGATTCATGATCATCGTCTATAACGTCTACTATAGCTATCGTTTTGCAAAACGGGAACTATCAGGGGATGCTTGGGATGGACGTACGCTTGAATGGGCGACCAGCTCTGCGATTCCACCCCATTATAACTTCGCTCATGTTCCTGAAGTGAAGAGTGCGGATGCTTTCTACTATATGAAACAAGAGAGAAAAGAATCTGGCAAACCTGAAAAGGTTGAGTATAAACCGATCCATATGCCAAGTAATGCAGGGACACCATTTATCATGTCCGGGTTATTCTTCGTTGGAGGATTCGGCTTGGTGTTTGAACTGTGGTGGATGGCGATTCTTGCCCTTATCGGTATCTTCGGATGCATGGCATACCGTTCACTATTCTCACACAAACAGGATGCTGGTTACTATGTAAGTGTGGAAGAAATAGAAAAAACTGAAAATCCGTATAAGAGGGAGGCGTGAATATGGCACATAGTACAAATGTAGATCCAAATACGCCACTTGAATATCAATCGGAGATCGGCAAACTGAATATTTTCGGATTCTGGGTTTTCCTTGGTGCGGAAGTAGCTCTATTTGCCACTATTTTCGCTACATTCTTTGCCCTTGAAAGCGGCACGGTTGGAGGACCGCTTCCATCTGAAGTATTTGATCTGAAGAATACAATCATCATGACGTTACTATTATTGATCAGTAGTTTCACGTCCGGGTTATCGATAAATGAATTAAGAAGAAGAAATGTCAAAGGGATGATGGTCTGGCTGATCATCACACTGCTCTTTGGAGCAGGATTCCTTTACATGGAAATCACGGAATTCCTTCACCTGATCCATGAGGGAGCAGCCATGGGAACCAATGCATACTGGTCTTCTTTCTATCTATTGACCGGAACGCATGGTCTCCACGTATCACTAGGTATTTTATGGATTATACTGGTTATGTTCCAGGTGAAAAGACAAGGATTAAATCCAGATACCGCTAAAAAACTATTCGTATCCAGCTTGTATTGGCACTTCCTGGACTTTGTATGGATCTTCGTGTTTACAAGCGTGTACTTACTAGGGATGGTGGGATAATGGAACACAATACAGCGAATCATAGTCGTATTCCTTGGACACAGATTATAGGTTTTGTTTTATCCATTGCATTGACATTTTTGGCCGTTTGGTTCGGACTTTACGCAGGACTCGCGTACAATGTGATGGTGGCTCTTGTATTTGTTCTTGCCTTTATCCAGGCGGCAATCCAACTGTTTATGTTCATGCACGTAACAGAAGGAGAAGGCAGATGGCAGGTAGGAAAAATGATGTCAGCTGCATTCATTGCCCTTGTGATCGTACTTGGATCGATTTGGGTATTGAGCAATATGCATTAATGCATTAATTTGAAATAGAGACCGTTGAATTCATTCAACGGTCTCTATTTTTATATTCTCAACAGAAACACAGTATATTCCTATAAATAGAAAAAATAGTAAAATTTTACTGGTGATTTCGCCTCTTATTTCGTCTTGCGAAATAATGTATGATTCAGTATATTCAAACTATTAATCTACCAGGAGGATTTGATTGTTGAAAAAACCGATTGTATCTCTTACTCTTGCCGCCACTTTATCCATTGGAGCCATTGGGTTACAGCCCGCTTTTGCTCAAAGTAGCGAAGTCGGATATCACCATGTTCAAAATGACTTTGATAAGAAACTATTAAAAAAGATTGATGGAGAAAAAATCTATCAAAACATTGATTACTTATCAAAAGTTCCACGTGTAGCCGGGACAGTTTCTGAAGAAAATGCTGTTCACTATATTAAGGAGCAATTTGAATCGTATGGATATGAAGTGGAAATCCAGCCATTTACGTTTTATGGCTACACACCACCTACTACGATTGAGCTATCTGTAGAGAGCCAACAAGGGGAATATGCGCCAAGAGCATTTACATACTCAGTCAGTGGAAATGTAACGGGTGAACTTGTTGATGCGGGTCTTGGAAAGAAGGAAGACCTTCAAGACCATGACCTGACGGGGAAAATTGCCCTTGTTGAACGCGGGGAAATCAGTTTTAGTGAAAAGGTATTAAATGCAGCTGAAAAGGGAGCGGTCGGAGTCATCATTTATAACCATTCAGATGGACCATTAAGCGGTACATTAGGAGAACATAATGATGACTTTGTTCCGGCAGTTGCCCTATCAAAAGCAGAAGGGGAAGCACTTTCAGCTGAGTTGGGAAAATCAGTCACCATTACGATCGAAGGAGCGGAAACAGGAGAAAAAACTTCTCATAATGTGATTGCAACAAAGCATCCAAAAAATAAAAAGAAAGCAACTGACGATATTATTGTCGTAGGTTCTCATCATGATTCGGTAGCTGGAGCTCCTGGAGCAAACGATGATGCCTCAGGAACTGCTATGACTCTCGAGCTTGCACGTGTCCTGAAGAATGAACAGACAGATACGGAAGTTCGCTTTATCACATTCGGAGCAGAAGAAGTAGGCTTACTAGGTTCTTCACACTATGTTGAGACGTTATCAGAAGATGAAATCGATCGTACGGTGGCTAACTTCAACCTTGATATGGTAGGTAGTAAAGATGCAGGTGACCTTGTCATGCTTACTCTCGATGGTAAGCCTAACCTTGTGACGGAGCTTGCCCAGAAATCAAGTGAAAAACTAAACGGTGAGGCGACACCATACGGTCAGGGTGGACGCAGTGATCATGTTCCTTTTGCTGAAGTAGGAATTCCTGCTGCACTATTTATCCATAGCCCTTCAGAACCTTGGTATCATACACCTGAAGACACCATTGATAAAATTAGCAAAGAAAAGCTTCAAGATGTGGCCGAAATCGTGGGATCTGCTGTTTATGACCGTGCCAGAGTGGATTTTAAGGGTCCAAAGGCTAAAAAAGGTCCTAAACTAAAGGCGAAAGAAGAGATGTTTTACGAGCAAGATATTAAATAAACCCTATCAAAAATAATCAGACTTCAATCTTTACCAATCAACTAACAAACTACTAATAATGAAAAATCAGCCCCTAAAAAGGGCTGATTTTTTGAGTTTATTCTTCTTCACTCTCATAGTTAAATTGCCACTGAATACCGAACTTATCGGTCACCTGACCATACAACTTGCTCCAGAATGTCTCCTGAAGCTCCATATCCACCTTCCCGCCTTCTTTCAGTTTGTGGAAACGGGTTGTCAACTCTTCAGTATCGTTGCTTACCAGGGCCAGGGTGATATTGTTTCCTTCCACGAAAGGCATATCAGGAAACACGTCGGAAAACATGACGTTGCTGCCATCGATTGTCAGTCTTGTATGTAACACGAGGTTCCTGGCTTCTTCAGGAAGGGGATAATCAGGGTGGGGAGGTGCTTCTGCAAACGTCATGATCTGCGGTGGCTCCGTACCGAATACCTCTGCATAATACTCCACTGCTTCTCGACAATTCCCATTAAAATTAAGGTAAACATTGACTGACATGTCTATCACTCCTATTGATTATAATGACTACATTTTTTATTGTAGCATCATCTTGTCCTTGTTGGTTAAAAAATATGAATAATCAATCAATTTAACCAAACAAAAGAACGCCAACCTCAACGTCGGAGGTGGCGCTCACTACCTTCACTCTGCTTTCAATTCCTTCAAGACATTGATTCCAAACAAAAGGACACCGACTGTAGTCACTACACCACCGGCAGCAATAACCGGGACGACGCCTTCATTTCCAAGTATTAAGAAAAATAAACCAATCATCATAAGGGGCAATCCGACATTGTGAAGCCAGAAATGAGCTTTAGCCAGTTTAGTAGAAGATACTGCCGGGAATAAGTGATAAATGAGACCTGCTAACGTTAGGGCAGTCCAGCCTAATAAGTTAATGTGGACATGGACCGGAGACAAACTGTAGTCATGGACCATGGACATATACAGTCCGATACACACACCAATCATAAAGTAGACGACAGAAATTTTGATCAGTTTAATCCCCATCTAATTTCCCTCCTTTCCTCTGGTAATATATGAGAATTTTGACCTATATAGAACTTGGGTTTCCGTCCATGTATCTAATTTAATTTCAAAAAATAGGCAGATAGTGTTTATTAGGTGTTATACTGAAAGAAATGGGTATTCATCTGTCTTTACAGAATTTTCGTGGAAGCCTCTCATAAAGTTCGAGAAGAATGTAAGCGTTTCCTGATGAGTGGAGTTCCTGAAAAAATGAAGGAGTGATAAGGTGGAAACTGAGACATCACTAACCGGCACGATATTCTTAAGTAAACTCATCACTCAATACGCGTATATACATCAAAAAACGGTAGGTAAAACAGCAGATGAATACATTCGTCAAATCGGCCTTCGTACAGGTGAATGGATTGAAGGATTATATGGGGATAAAGGTGAGGATTGGACGGTCGACCGATATGCAGAGGTCATTGTCGATTTGAAAAATTCAATCGGTGGGCATTTTTACATATCTAAAGTATATTCTGATCATGTCGTCGTAAAGGCTACGGCTTGCCCATTTGGAGAAGTCGTTCAGGATGCTCCACATTTGTGCAATATGACATCTAGCGTATTTGGAGGGATTGCATCCCGTCAATTCGGTTATTCTAAAGTGGTTCTGCGAAAACGAATAGCAGCTGGGGACTCAGGCTGTGAAGTAGCGGTATATTTCCGTGAAACAGAAGAAGAAGGAGACGTCTACCGAGACTTACATTATACTCCTAATCACGGTAGTCCATATCATTGGGAAGAAGAAACCATTCGACTATTAAATGAACAGCTAAGGCAAAGTGATGAGCTGGTCATGAAACTTGTTAATGAGCTGGAAGAGTTGAGGGAGCAGGTCAAACAGAATGAATAGATTGCTAGAAAAGCGGGATTTATCTGCAAAGGGTGCAGTTTTCGTGTGCAATTTGATTAAATGACGTATTAAACGTTTCGTGAATCGACACGAGACGTTTTTTTCTGGAATTTCACCTTTTAAGAACCGTTTTTATATGGAGAGTAATGAAATTATTGGGGTTTTGGTATTAATCGTTGCCTACTGTGTCAGGAATTGATAGAATCATCAATTAGAGAAACTGTAATTCGAAAATGGGGAGAAAAAAATGATAAATGTCACTAGTGGATTTAGAATCGAAAAAGATTTTCTTGGAGAAAAAGAAGTACCCGAAGATGTGTACTATGGAATTCAAACCTTACGGGCAGTGGAAAATTTTCCGGTTACGGGGTACAAAATCCATAAAGAGATGATTGATGCCTTAGCAGTCGTGAAGAAAGCGGCAGCATTAGCAAACATGGAAACCACACGCCTTTATGACGGGATCGGTCAAGCCATCGTGCGAGCTTCTGATGAAATATTGGAAGGGAAGCTTCATGAATTCTTCATCGTCGATCCCATTCAGGGAGGGGCAGGGACTTCCATCAACATGAACGCTAATGAAGTCATTGCCAATCGTGCCCTGGAGCTAATGTCCCATCTAAAAGGTGAATATGGAAAGGTAAGCCCGAACAGTCATGTGAATATGTCACAGTCAACGAATGACGTATTCCCGACAGTTATTCATATTTCCACACTGAAGTTATTAGAGAAACTACTTGTCACGATGGAACATATGCTGAACGCCTTTAAAAAGAAAGCACAGGAGTTCGATCACGTCATTAAGATGGGACGTACCCATCTTCAAGATGCTGTTCCGATTCGCCTTGGGCAGGAGTTCGAAGCGTATAGCAGGGTAGTGGAGCGTGATATTAAACGTATCGGACGAACACGGGAGCACCTCTATGAAGTAAACATGGGGGCGACTGCAGTAGGAACTGGATTAAACGCGGATCCTGTATATATCAAGAGTGTCGTGAAACATCTGGCCGATATCAGTGGGTTACCATTAACGGGGGCTGAGCACCTTGTCGATGCTACGCAAAATACCGACGCATACACAGAAGTTTCGGCTGCACTGAAGGTATGTATGGTCAATATGTCCAAGATTGCCAATGACCTGCGTATGATGGCTTCGGGCCCGCGCGCCGGACTTGGTGAAATATCACTGCCATCCAGACAGCCCGGTTCTTCCATCATGCCCGGTAAAGTCAATCCGGTCATGCCTGAACTAATCAATCAAGTAGCCTTTCAGGTCATGGGGAATGATCAGACCATCTCCTTGGCATCAGAAGCGGGCCAGCTTGAACTGAATGTAATGGAACCAGTACTCGTATTTAATCTCCTTCAGTCTATCAGTATCATGAACAATGCGTTCAGAAGCTTTACGGACAATTGTCTTGTGGGAATTGAAGCGAATGAGACACGTATGAAAGAGTATGTGGAAAATAGTGTGGGAATCATTACAGCTGTGAATCCTCACTTGGGGTATGAAGTCGTATCCAGAATCGCCAGGGAAGCCATTCTAAAAGGAAAATCAGTGAGAGAGCTATGCTTGGAATATGATGTTTTGACAGAAGAAGAGCTTGATTTAATTCTGAATCCTTATGAAATGACGAATCCTGGGATTGCGGGACGAGTGCTATTTGATCGGGAATAGGTTTTAACCAGTATAACGAATGAAGAGAAATTTTCCTTTATAAATAGGGGAGGTTTCTCTTTTCTTATTTTTAGAAATCACACTTGGGAAAGTTTATTAGCGGTCTAATTCTCTTTTCACTACACCCATAAGACTTTTGTAGGGTTTAATTGGTTTATACCATTAAGACCAATTAACTCATAAAATCCTGTACCTTGCCCTCAGAACACATTAATGACAAAAGCTGTCTATTTGAATTTATCATTTTCCTTGAAAAGGTAAAAATGTATATTTATTAATAATTTATATATATTACCCAATAAGATAAGGATAATTACTTCCCATTAATAGCTTATAAGAAACGAATATCCTATGTATAATGATAGATATATACAAGGGGGGAAGTGAAACAATGTCTATAGGCAGGATCATCTACTATCATCGAAAAAAACAAAATAAAACACAAGAGCAGCTTTGCAAGGGGATATGTTCAACCACTCATTTAAGCAAGATTGAGAACAGTTCTAAAGAAGGAAATCTGGAAACATTAGAATTACTTTGTAAGCGACTTGGTGTATCAATCGAAGAGGAAACGGCAAAGACACTTTACTTGAAACGCCAGCTAGCCCAATTCTATGAAGCGATTGAGAGACTTCATCGAGATCATGCCGAAAGACTGTATCAGGAGTTACAAAGACATAAAGACTATATCCAATGTACGGAAATGGTTTACTTATTTGAGCTTTACATGCTTCGATATCAATTATTCACGAACAATCCAACCGAATATGAACAGGCTTCTCTTGGACTCAAAAAGAATATGAGTAAATTTTCATCGTTTGAAAAGTATTTATGGGAGTTCTTTCAGGGAATTTATTACGGACAGAAACAGCAATACTCCAAGGCGCTTTCCATCTTTGATCAAATAGAGGATAGAGCCGATCTCTATAGTGAGAAAGTAACAGATTATTATTATTATAAAGCGGCTAATCATGGGTTATTGAAGCATTTTACATTGTCTCTGCATTACTCACACAAGGCATTGAGGATTTTTCAGAACACTGGGAACATTTTGAGGATACTCCATGTGAAAATCGGATTATCGGCTAACTTGATTTATATTAACGATTTTGAACGTGCAGAAGTCATGTTGCATACGGCCTTAAACGATGCAGAGATGTTAAAGGATAACGAAACGAAAATTACCGCCCTTCATAATTTCGGATTGCTAAATAGAAAAAAAGGAAGGCTGCAAGAGTCGTTAGACTATTTCTCCCAGTCCCTCAAATTGAAAAAAAAGCATACAATGGGGTATTACGGCACATTGATTGAAATGGTACAAGTGTTGCTGGACTTGAACGAGAGGGAAATAGCAATCAATCTTTTGCAGGAGAACCTAAAAGATTTTAAAGATCAAGAGTCCGTTAAATATACGGAGTTGATGGTGTTGTATTTAGATGCGACAGAGGATGATAAACGGCTTAGCGACTATTTAATCGATCGTGGTCTGCCAATGATGAAGCAATATGATCGTTATAAGGCCGCGTCATTTTCAGAACGACTAGCGGTTTATTTTAAAGAGAAGGGGGACCTGATTTCTTCCAATCACTATCTTCAATTATCGAATGAGCTATTGAAAAAGTTAATCTTTAACCATATTGAACCTCTTCAAATAAAAAAGTAAAAACAAGCGACTGCTATTGGTTGCTTGTTTTTTTACTTTTATAAGAAATTTAATAGGGATTATTCACCTTTCGGTAAAGGGTGTATTTACCTATTTATAAGGGTGTAGGAAATAAAAAATAGGTACAAAGACTAACTCATGCGAAACTTTCCCAACTTTCTTCATGACTTAATAGAGAAATGTCATAAAAAAAATAGAATCTTTAAGATAAATGTCGGAAAGTGTAAAGAATTTTCCCAATTAACAGTCATATTAAAGAAGATTAAAATACAAATTGTAAACAACTCTACGCTAATGGATGAATATAAGAGGGGGAAAAGTATGAATAAGAAACGTTCAGCCAAGATCTTGACGGTTGCACTGGCTACAAGTTTACTAGGCACATCAGGGATGCCATTTAACGTGATGGCAGAAGGTTCGCCAAATCCGTCTAAGTTCACACAAGTAAAAGATGTAGAAAAGACGTTGATGAATCTATCGGATGAGCAGAGAAGTGCTCTTAAACAGATCGAAGCGAAACCGGATTTTGAAATCGCTCCGAATATTAATACAGAAAGCGAAGGACTCGTTGATGTCATCGTTGAATTCAAACAGGCACCTGCTAAAGTGGAAGTGATGAAGCAGGCGGCTAAGGGACTCCGAACGACTACTAAAGCAGCGGCTGAAAAGGTAGAGAAATCTCACAGTGAATTCAAACAAACATTCCATTCTATGAAAAATAAAAAGAGTGCAAGCTCTGGATTACAAGATGCGAAGATCACGAAAGAATATCGTTCCGCCATCAATGGTGTCGCGATGTCCATCCCGGGAAATGAGATTGATAGTTTGCTGGATTCCGGGGTCGTGAAACGTGTATGGAAAGATGAAGTCGTTCAGCTTGAACTTCCGGAAATGGAAGGGGAAGCTTCTGAATCTAAAATGATGGATAGTATCCCGCAAATCAATGTAGATAAACTTCATGATGAAAATATAACGGGTGAAGGAATCAAGGTCGGAGTACTTGATACAGGAATTGACTATCATCATCCTGATTTGCAGGATGCCTATAAGGGTGGTTATGATTTCATTGATAACGATAATGACCCTATGGAAACAACCTATGAAGATTGGCAGAATTCAGGTAAACCTGAGGTCAATCCTGCTTCTGGATCAGCCTACTACACGGAGCATGGTACACATGTCTCGGGAACGATTGGCGGCGAACAGAAGAATACAGTCGACTATGCGGTAAAAGGGGTTGCCCCTAATGTCGATTTATATGGCTATCGTGTTCTTGGTCCGTACGGTGCTGGAACAGCCACAAGTGTCCTTTCAGGAATTGAGCAAGCTGTCATCGATGACATGGACGTCATGAACTTATCTTTGGGTGCTTCAACGAACGATCCGCTATATCCGACTTCGGTTGCAGTTAACAATGCGATGCTCTCAGGAGTGGTGGCAGTAGTGGCAGCAGGAAACAGTGGGCCGGAAGAAGGAACACTTGGAGCTCCAGGTGCAGCGGCCCTCGGCATTACGGTTGGGGCAAGTGATTTTGACATGGATATCCCTACCTTCAAATCCATGAGTGTAAATGGTGAAACATTTGAGAATGTTTTATTATTGGGAAAGAACTTTTCCGATGATTTATCATCTCTTCAAAATCAGTCAAAACAAGTAGTTTTTGCCGGACTTGGATATGAAGCTGATTTTGAAGGGAAAGATCTAACGGGGAAAATTGCCTTGATTCAACGTGGTGAAATTGCCTTTGTGGAGAAAATGAAACAAGCGAAAGAAGCAGGGGCTGAAGCTGTCATCATCTACAATAATATAGACGGTGAGATTCAGGCCTATTTGGGAGAAGGATCAGACTATATCCCGACCTTTCGTATGACAAAAACGGATGGAGAGCGTTTGAAAGGGCTAGGCGATAACGCATCCATTACGTTTGGAGATGTAGCGTCTGTCCAAACAGAAGGGGATAACCTGGCCAGCTTCAGTTCAAGGGGACCTGTGGCTGGAAGCTATGATATTAAACCGGATGTTGTGGCACCTGGGGTAGCGATCTTCTCAACCATTCCAGAATATATCAATAGCCCGGAAGAAGGGGTAGACTATTCTGCAGCCTATGCCCGCCTTCAGGGAACATCGATGGCAACACCTCATGTTGCGGGAGTGGTGGCCCTCATGCTTCAAGAAAATCCAAATCTCTCACCATTCGATGTGAAAGCCGCCTTAATGAACACGGCAGAAGACTTGAATGGTGACGTATCCGTATTTGAACAGGGAGCGGGACGTGTGGATGCCTATGATGCAGTACATGCCGATGTATCCATCAAAGTGATGGATACAACAAAAAATCTAAATGAAAATGGTGAAGAGGTCGAGATCGATGAAGAGACGGCATCCATCTCTTTCGGAAGTCACTACAAAGATGACGATGGAATTAAAGCAGACAGCAGGATGAACATCGAGAACAATGGCGGGGAAGACAAGTCATTCAAGGTTGAAGTCGAATACCATGGTGAACGTACAGGTATCAAGGATTCAGCTGCGAACGGCATTCACTTAGACGTTCCGACGAGTGTAGCGGTTGCCGCAAGCGGTTCGAAAGAGATTTCACCAACGATCACGGTTCCGGAAGATGCAGAAGAAGGGCGATATGAAGGATATATTCACCTGACGAATGCAAGTGATGCGACTGAAACGTACCAGGTTCCGTTTGCGATCCGAGTCACTGGAAAAGGGTTCGACTATCTTGAAACAGACAGGCCCGCTCTTGCGAATAATACGCCTAAGTGGCAGTACTACAATCCATACCTAACAGCAATATTCAAAATGAAAAGCCCACTGACCAAGTTAGACATTATAGTGAAAGATGGACAATCGGGTCAAGCTATTGGATTCATTGCTTCCCTTGAAGATGCGAATGCAAAGCCTGACAAAAAATATTACATTCCTTATGTTTTCTCAGGGGTCGTTTATCCGTTTACAAATGACAAACAAAATCCGATATCAGACCAAAGTATTGATTTGCCTGAAGGGGATTATGAATTAGAATTCATAGGGTACGACGAAGAGGGTAAAACGTATACGATCGACACACCTGTCATCGTCGACAATACAAAACCCCAAGTGACATTTGATAAAGCTTCAGATGTGTATGAAATCAGTGAAGATATGTACACAGAAGAGTTTGGAAAGACAGCATTCTGGCTACACGGAAATGTGCAGGATGAAACAGTGGATGTCCTGCAATCAAAAGGAATGAATTATGATCAATCATCAAACAGATTTTTTATAGCAACTGGCATCCGTCCATACTACAATTGTTGTTTCCCTTCAGCCGATTCAGAAGGGGATACTCAGTTTGGAATCGAACCTTCTGATATTGCAGATGGACCATTAAGATTAAGTTTAGCCGGTGCTGATATTGCAATGAATGTCAATTACCAACATTATATCTTCTTACAAGAGGGCACTGAATATGTAACATCTGATTACAACAAGAATGAAGTTGGGTTAGACGATACAGTGACCATGACTCTGAGCTTGAATAACGTAAAAAATCTTATGTTAGGAGAGTACACGATTCAATATAAAGGGGAAATGTACTCATTTGAATCGGCAAAGTTGAATGATGAATTTAAAGCCTATGCAGAAGAGAACGGGCTTCAGGCATCCCTTCAGGATCCTGTAGTAAGCGATTCTGGATATTACGCTAACGTAACGGTAGGAGCTGCATTGAACGGAGAAGGGTACTCCGGGTTGAATGGTGATATGCCTGTTGTGGATGTGACGTTCAAGGTCACTCAAGATGACTGGTTTTATGGATCTGATAAATTGGATGTCACAAAGTCAAGCTACACAAAGGCCGGTGAAGATAAGGCTGTGTCTCTTCCATATTACAGCACTTCATCCTATGATTTCGTGTCCAAACATTCAAAGGTTGAAGGGAATATCAAACCAGAAGCATTTTTGAAGAAAAGTGGCAGCGGAAATCTTTATTTACCAAATGGTGTAGTTCAAAATATCGGAGCGAAGGTATATGCCCTATCACCGGATGGTGAAAAATACGAAGGCAGCATTGCTGCAAATGGGAAATACACCATTTATGGGGTTCCGGCTTCACGTGAGACATACAATGTCGTAGTGGAAACACCAGGACATATAAAGACTTATACTCCATTCATACCTGGATTTGAATTAAAGGGTGAAGAGTATGGAAGGTTCGTTTCCGGAGGAACCAAAATGGGTCTTGCAGGAGATGTGAATAGTGACAGTTTGATCGACATCAAAGATGTTCAGGATATCGTTGAATATTACGGTAAAGAAAACCCTGAGATTCAAACATATGACCTGAATCAGGATGGAGTAGTAAACGAGACGGACGTTCGATTCATTGAAAAGAACTTCTTAACAAAAGGACCGGATGCGCCTAAAGGGAAATCACCTAAAGAAACCAACGGAAAAAAAGATCTAGCCTATTATTTGAATATGATGGGATTAGAACGAACTGAATAACAAGTAGGCATTAACTAACAAAAGGGAAAGAAATGTTCATGAACATTTCTTTCCCTTTTTCTTATTTCCAATGGGTAGCTTTTTAAACATATAGAGCAATCAGTATGGTGAGTCTATTTTCTTATAATGAATTCTTTTGACATCCTTCTATTCTTTTATTATTAAAATTCCCCTGGTTCCCCCAATTATTTTATAGAATTTTCATTCTTTTTAACTAACAGTCAGGGCTATTTGAAGAGAAATGCAAAAAATGTTGGTATTTTCAGGGTAAAAAGACCCGTTATGCCCTTGTTGGTAAATCGGAACTCCCCCAACAGGAAACCTGATCACTTAACAGAAATGGTTAGAGTATGGTACTCCGTATTCAAACTGATTGAAGGAGGAGGGGAAGTGAAGGGGGATATTCATGATACTTACACAGGAGTACTGTTTCTTCTATGAGATACGTAAAAAGAAAGATACTATTCTATCAAAAAGGGTGAATACATGATGGTTTCGAAGAAAAGTACGTTATCCATTGGATTGATGTCCGTTCTCCTAAGCAGCAGTATGATTACGCCAGCAAGTGCTGAATTCTATCAGTCTAAGGAAGAAAAGGCACCTGCTCATATCCATAAAGGGAAACTCCCATTGATGGATATGGAAAAGAAAGCTACAGATGATCCTTTATACGGACAGGACCTTAAAGCATTCAACTCAAATGAAAGTATTCGCCTAATTGTAGAGGTGGACGTAAATAAGAAACTGAAAACGGCACCTGAAAAGCAGGTAGAGCAAGTGAAAAATACGTTTATGAAAAAGAGGGATGCTTCTTCTAAAATCATACATACGTATTCAACAGGTTTTTATGGATTCAGTATGGAAACGACGATGAAAGACGCAGAGAAAATCAAAGAGCTAGAGGGCGTAAAGGATATTCGTATTGCCAAAACCTATGAGCATATGGATGTAAAGAGCAACGAGCTTGTGGAAGCGATGAATGTATGGACGAAATATAATTACAGCGGCGATGGAATGGTCGTAGCGATCGTGGATTCTGGCATCGACTATCGCCATGAGGCCATGACGCTTTCTGAAAAAGGAAAGAAAAAAGCGAAGTATAATGAACATAACATACAAGATAAGCTTGATGAGTCGGAAGTAGATGATGTTTGGTATACAGACAAAGTACCGACAGGCTATGACTGGGCAGATAAAGACACCAATGTCATTCCTGCAAGTAATTCCCACGGAACCCACGTAGCAGGAATTGTAGGGGCATACGAAGAATCCCAGAAAAAGGCGATGGGAGTGGCACCGGATGTACAGCTATTGGCCGAAAAAGTATTCTCGGATAGTAGAAGTGGTGCATATGACGATGATATTGTGGCTGGAATCTATCATGCGGTGGAGTTTGGGGCTGATGTCATCAATTTAAGTCTGGGATCTGACGCAGGAAGCGTAGACCCGAATGATCCGGTACAACGGGCCATTCAATATGCAACAGAACATGGGGTATTAGTCGTAGCTGCGGCAGGTAACGCTTCTTATAGTACAAAACAAAACTTGCTGGAAAGATCACAATTACCATGGGCCAAAAATCCTGATATCGGCCTTGTTGGCGACCCTGGTGTAACACCATCCGCACTGCAGGTTGCTTCATCAGAGAATGATCAGATGAGTGTCGATGCTTTAAGTTTGAATGATGGAAGTCAGCTTGGATATCAAACACAATCCAGTTCCAAAAAGCTTAGTGATGAACTCGAAGCTGGTCAAGATTACGAATTGATTTTCGCCGGTGAAGGATTTGGCAGCCATCTGGATGGTTTGGATCTAGAAGGGAAAATTGTAGTTGCAAAACCTGCAAAATCGTATGCTGTTTATTCGACTCTTCAATATGACTCAGCAAAAAAAGGGGCAGTCGGACTGATCGTCATTCCACCGGATAAATATCCATCTTATGCAAATTTAAATTTCTCAAGATACACCATTCCAGCCGTTACGACTGGACATACAGAAGGAGATCAATTAATCGAGCGATTACAAAGCGGAGAGAAGATTTCAGTGCAACTGTCAGATGAAGGTGTTTGGGTACAAAACCCGACAACAGAACCGATGTCTTCATTCTCTTCTTATGGTTCACCAACGGATTTAAGCTTTAAACCAGAAATCACAGCTCCTGGAGGAAAGATCAGCTCGACAGTATTGAACAACGAATATGAAACCATGAGTGGAACATCCATGGCAACTCCACACGTAGCAGCTGGAGCGGCTTTACTTCTTGAGAAGTATTACGAGGAGTTAGGTTTACCAAAAAATGAAGAAACGGTCTTAAAAGCGAAGAATGCATTAATGAACACGTCCCAGGTGTTAACGAATCCCGACGATGAAAATTCCTTATACTCACCAAGACGTCAAGGTTCAGGTTTGATGAAGATTGAACAAGCGATTAAATCTCCTTACCTTGTGGAACATGTAGGTGCCCCTTTGGAAAAGGCTGCATCCGTTGCGTTAAAGGAAGTGGACAGAACGTTCGATTTCACATTGGATGTAGAGCCCTTGGCAAAAAAGCTTGAAAAAGCCAATGACCAATATGAAATCGTAGTAGATGTGTTAATGGATGAGACAGAGAAGAAGACATATGGCGGTGTAGAAAGAGAATATCTAACTTTACATTCGATACCGATAGAGGGAGCGGTCGTTAAAATCAACGGAAAACAGATGGGAGAAAAGAAAATTCAATACAAACCACGTCGTGATGGCGAAGTGAAGATCTCTGTCACACTCCCGGAAGGGTTAAGCGAAGGTCGTTTTGTTGAAGGGTTTGTCCGCTTTGTTCCTAAAGGAACCTCTGTAAAAGATTTAGCAACTTTAACGATGCCTTTCATGGGATATTACGGCGATTGGGATTCCCTTAATAATATTGATGTGAGTCCGGTGAATGGAGATCCATACTTAGGATATACCGTTCTTTGGAATGACGTAATGGAGTTGCCTATGGGGTATGATACTTCCACAGGAACATTTGATCCAAATAAGATTGGATATTCTAAGAATGCGGTTGCGTCAGGTATATATCCTTCCTTCACGGCGTTTCGTAATTTGAAAGAAATGTCTCTGAAGGTAGAGGATGAGAATGGAAAAACTGTTGCCAACATCACGAATTTCGGTGAATTTACGGAAGATGGCAGCCCGTACCCATTTAGAAAGAACATTATGGGCTATGGAAATTACTCTTATAAGTTCGATGGGATGTTCTGGAGTGGGGAAGATGACGGCGGGAACCAACTTCCTGACGGGAACTATACGTATGTGTATGAGAGTACATTGAATTATGAGGGAGCAGAGCCTCAACAAACGAAGATTCCGTTTAAACTGGATTCTGTTGCGCCTGTTGTTAAAAATATCAAGATTACAGAACAAACGGATGGGAAGTATAAAATTACATGGGGTGTCACAGAAGAAGGAACGAAACATGTCGGAAATTTCATCTGGGTAAATGGCGGTAGTCGTAAAAGCGTATACAGTGATGCAAATGAGTACATTACCGACGAAAAGCCTGAAATTGTCATGATTTCAGCCATAGATGCTCTCCAAAATGTTGGTGTTGGTTATACTGGAAATGAGGAATTGCTGAATGCAGATCCATTTATCAATTATTGGAATGTGTCACGATCCAATGTGAATGAAACGAAACCGGCTTCCATCTTAATCTTTGGCTATAAACGAATAGATTGGCATATAGAGATTTCTAATTCAGCAGGCGAAGTGATCGAGTATGCTGATATTGAAAATGAACATTCGATATATGGGTTGAAATGGTATGCTGCTGCAGAATATCCGGACGGTGACTATTATGTGACCGTGACAGGAACAGATGAAACAGGATTATCGTTGACCTCTGAGAAGAAGAAGATTACAGTTAAACACTAACTAATGAGAAGGGCCAAGAACATATGACGTTCTTGGCTTTTTTTCGTGTAAAACGACTTTAGGTTGATGAGATACTATAGCCTCTTACCTCAAGAAAAAGAACTTCAAAGTCAAACTTACTTAATCATGTTTTCAAATAATGATACAACAAGTTTTTTATTCTATAAGGGGAGGAAACCATAATAAACCAACCGTACTCGTGAACATCATGAACATGAGTACGGTTGGTTTATTGTCGTTGTTTTCTTTAGAACGATTGTGATTTTTTGAGGATTCAACCACTACTTACTATTTCGATTTACGTAATCACCTTTGATTTAGTTTGTCAATCCTAATTCCATTTTCACTTTCTCAAGTGTCATCCCTTGATAGTTTTTAACAACATCTTTTAACTCATCCAATGTATGATTACGCATAAGATAATTCGTTTCAACATAACTCCAATCTTTTTGATCGACAATGCCATCATCATTAATGTCTGCCGAACGATCATCGGACTGCCATTTTTCTTTTAAATACAGGGCATCAAAGATATCAATGACATCGTCTTGATTCACGTCCCCTGCATAAGTGAAAGCAGTAGTGTTGGTTAATGTTCCGGTAAGTTGTCCATCTTCCTCTGTATTGACCATAATCTCTTCATAATATGGGAAGTGACCAGGTATGTTTACCTTGAGAGTATATGGCTCAGGATTAACTGGAATGTTATCGTATCGGAAGAACCCACGAGTACTAATATCAGTCGGGTATTCTGTCCCATCCGGACTAACCAGCTCAACTGAAGCACCAACCTGTGTATAATCCCTTGAGAAATCAATGGACGTATCAGGCTTTAAGAATCCTTGTCCTACAAAGCCTCCAGTAATAATTCCAGTTTGATTCAGTAATTTCAAACCTTCAATGTATCCTTGGGCAGATACCGTTTTACCATTAGCATCAATGTATCTGTTGCTAGTAGAGTTAAAACCTGCGTAATTGGTCCATTTTTTATCAGTCACTTTAAAGGTGACATCTAACATAGGAATATCTCCGGTTATTTCTTGATCCTCATTCAGGGTAAGGTCTATTTTTGCGTTGGAAAAGGATCCAATCGACAAATCTGTTTGTAGGTCAACGTCATATTCGGATAAAGCAGCGTTTTTCTTTATATCCAGGATTTCCATTGAATCAATATAGTAGAAAGTGAATTTAGCTTCTTTCAATTGTTTTACGTTGTTTGCAGTCATTGTAAACGTAACAATGTCTCCCGGTTTTGCAGACTTTTGATCATAGGTTCCAGTCATATAGGCAGTGCCTTCTGGAACAAAATGATAAGTTTTTCTTTCTGTCTTGTTGGTAGCAGCATCGAAGCCTTCTAATCGAGCCAGATTGTTGGTTGGTCTGACAAGGGGGATCTCCTTCTCAAATGTTCCATCTGCATTTGGGCGGATCAGATTATCCGGGAACATGCTGTACAAATATTCATATGCGAAATTATCTGTTTGACTAATATCAATTCCAGCAGCTTGAATATCATCCACCTCATTGTCAATCAAGGTTCCGGTTATCGGATACGTTTGTTGCCCTTCAGCGAACTCATAAACAAGTTGATCATCAATGCTTGTCTTCATTTCTGGAGTAGTATTGTCGACGAAAATGTCATCACTTTCTGTAAAGGTCTTACCGTTTTCATTTGTTGCAATGAACTTGAGTTTATAATGGCCTTGATCGGCTAATTTTTCTTTTAAATGGATAGGGTAATCCTCATCTCCAGTGAATGGGTAATAATTTCCCCCATAACCGTATAGTCCATAAGGGACACCAATCTGTAGGTCGCTGCCATTGAAATACCCGACATAACCAATGTCTTCACCTGTTTCGCCATCGGCTAACACAACATCTACTTGTTCTACCTTTGAATTCAGCTGAAAGCCGAATGTGGCAACCGGAAATGAACCAACATAGCTTCCTGGATTGGTCGTTAATACTTGCTTATCTAATACTAAAAAGTCGAATCCTTCTTTCGCTACTCTGATTGAAAATGGAATTTGGTACGTTTCTTCAGGATCGTTTACATTCGTATAAGTGATATATCCTTCATAAAAACCTTGATCAGCTGTTTTAGGGATCATCACAAAGGCATTGGTTTTCTTCGTTTTACCCGCTTTAACAGAAATCTTCTTATCAAACACCACATGAACACCGTTTTTGTCGGCCTTTAATGAATGGTTTGTAAATTCAACCTCACCAGTAAAGGTCTTCTTTTCATTTCCATGATTACTTACTTCAATGGTACGCTGGTCACGAATCGCTTGCCCGTCGTTGTATTGCAGTCCAAATCCGATAGAACCTGTTTTCTCACCAATCAACACTTCTTCACCGTTTGCAATGTTGGTTGTTTCATCGATGACTTGGAATTTCATAGAAGAATGGATCGCCTCATATGGGTCGACTCTACCCGCACCGACTTCAAACACGCTATAATCACCATTTAACGGATCCGCGGTGTTCATAAGAATGGTTTTGATGTCTTCTGGTTTTAGGTCTGGATTGGCTTCTAATAGTAATGCAGCCATTCCTGCTACTTGAGGGGATGCCATGGAGGTTCCGGATAATCGTTGATAGGCATATTCATAATTCTCTGATTCCTCATGGTTTACCATATAAGATGGAACCGTGGACTGAATACCAACTCCCGGTGCCGTCACTTCAGGTTTGATATCATAATTAAATTTAGATGGACCTCTTGAACTGAAATCAGCTAAATGATCTCCTTCTGTTTTAACCGTTCCTATTTTATTAAATGTAAATTCGTTAGAATTCGATAATTCTTCAAGTAAAGTTTCTCCATCACTTTTAGTCAAACCGAATGCAGGAATGAAGTCTTTGTTTTCACCTAGAAAGTATGGGATTTGCCCCTCACCTTCATTATTGTAAATAAAGATCGCTTTAGCACCATGCAGTTTTGCAAATTTGATCTTGTCATTAAATGTGATTTCTCCACGACGGACGAGAACAATTTTACCCTCCACATCTTTACCGTTATAATCCTCAGGTTTACCTAATCCCACCTCTACGATAGGGAGTGTTTGACCTTCAAAATCTTCTATTCTATCACTGTAGTGTCTCCCCAATAACTTAAGAGCGACAGATTCTGTAGAAAGTTTCCCTTCGTATGTATCGATATCGAGGGGAGTATCACTGGCACCGACTGTAAGAGCTAAAGCAGAGGAAGCGGGTGATCCGAGAGTGTAGGCTGCGTTTCCTGAATTTCCTGCGGCTACCACAGTCGTGACTCCGCTCAAAACGGCGTTGTTGACAGCGACACTCGTTGGGAAATAGGGGTCATTAATGGAAGCACCTAATGACATGTTGATGATGTCCATCCCATCTTCAACTGCCTGATCGATTCCTTTAAGCACATTTTCAGTCATTCCACTGCCGTATGGACCTAATACTCTATACGCATGAATTTCTGCGTTTGGAGCGACTCCTGTCGTCGTATAGTCACTTTTATTTGTCCCTTGACCAGCAATAATTCCAGAAACATGGGTTCCGTGTTGAGTATAGTAGGCGTTTCCGTTTGAGATTTCTGGTTTTCTTGAATTCTCCCAATCCTCATATGTTGTTTCCATTGGGTCTTCATCGTTATCGACAAAGTCATACCCGCCTTTGTAGGCCTGTTTTAAATCAGGGTGGTTGTAATCAATTCCTGTATCGATTACCCCGATATTTAGACCTTCACCGGTTAAGCCTTCTTGATGCAGACGGTCAACTCCTAAGTAAGGATTACTGTCGGCCATTTTAGTAGAGATATTAAGGCTTGAAACTTCTTTTGTACTTGGTGGTTCTATACTTACCGCTTCATTACCCCAAATCGTCTTTACTGCTTCTGTTTGTAAGAGCGATTCTATTTTGTTTGCCGGCAAAGTCATCGCTACCCCGTTAAAGGCCTCTGTGTAATGATATTTAATGTCATAAGACTTATCATTTTCACCTTCGAATATTTTACCGAGATCCTCTTTAAATTTCTTTTGTTCTTTTGCTATGTTATCTTTAGCTTTTGTCTTTGATAAAACTTCTCCTTTTAAGCTTGCGTGAAGCTGAGCAACCTTGACAGGCTTATGATGAAACTCAACTATGACTGAGATATCCTCATCTGTATCTAAGTGGATGGATGGAGACAACTGTAATCCAGTCTTGTCATTCAACTCTAAATCTTTTAGCGCTTTTCTCTGTGAATCAGTCAGGTGTTTTAGAGCGTTCAAACTTGATAGTGAACTAGTGTCGAATGTCTCGCCGAGAACACTACTAGGAATGGATGCTACGGTACTAAATACCATTCCTAATGACAGACCAGCTACTGTTACTTTTTTTAACAACTTTTGCTTGTACAAATCATTCACTCCTCTTTTTTTTATTGATTAAGAAAAGGTAATATTTTCTTAATATTTAAAATCATCACATAAATGTATTTTTGTGTGTATGGGGATAATTAAGAAAAAAATGTTGTTAAAAAATCACAAATAAACATGTAAATAGTACTATGTACATGTGTGAATGGCAGTGTTTGAGTATGTATGAATGATCTGGTTAGTCCTTTTGAAGGTTTCGATTTTCCCAAATGACTGATGTAGAGGATGAATAATTGAAGTTGAACGATACTAGCAAGAAACTAAGTAAGGATTGTTGAATAGAAAAATGTTCTTTTATCCCCCAACTTTTATAGGTTAAAAGTTCCGGTTCTATTGAACTGTTTAGTAGTTAGGTGATTTTAATTCCATCTCAAATGATTGATTTTTCAGAGTTTTAAAAGGGAGAAGATACAATCATTCCTATGTTACGTCTCCCTTTATTGACAAAATTCCCCCCAATGACTTATTCGTTATTCGACAATATAATTAACTTAAGAAAGTAAATGGGGGTTGAATTCATGAGAAACAGCAAATATCCAAAAATTGCATTAAGTGTAGGACTTCTTTTAGGGGCAGCAGCACCTTTAAGTTCTGAACCTGCAGTACATGCAGAGTCAGAGTCCAACGCTATGAAGGTCCTGGCTGGTCTCTCAAAGGAGCAGCTTGAAGCTTTACAAAACCTGGAGGCTAATCGTTCTATCAAGGGTCTTCAGTTATCAAGAGATATTGACTTGAAGAGTGAAGAGAACGTGACCGTTATTGTCGAATTTGATCAGCTGCCTGCAAAAGCAGAACAAATACAACAATCCCTAAAGGGTAAAGAGGTTTCTCTTGAAACGGCAAAGAAAAAGGTAGAAGAGTCCCATAAAAAGTTTAAAAAAGACTTAGATACTAAAATTGGGAAAAAGACGAAATCTGGTAAAGATCCTTATGAAATTAAATACTCTTATACGAATGCATTTAATGGAGTTGCGATTACTCTCCCAGGCAATCAAGTTGAAAGTCTAGTAGAATCGGAAGCTGTTAAAGCCGTCTATAGCGAATTAGAGGTTCAACTTACTCCTCCACCGAAAACCGATGAAGAAGAAGGATCTACTACAAAAGTGGACAGTATTCCTTTCATGAATATCGATAAACTACATAAAGAAGGATATACAGGTAAAGGGGTTAAGGTTGGTGTTATTGATACAGGAATCGATTACAACCACCCAGATTTAAAAGATGCCTATAAAGGCGGATACGATTTTGTAGATAAAGATGATGATCCGATGGAAGCGACGTATGATGACTGGAAAGCTTCTGGATATCCTGAGAACAATCAAGGGAACAGTTACTACACAGATCATGGTACACATGTTTCAGGAACGATTGTGGGTCAAGCTGTAAATGATTCAGATTACAAAGTGATTGGTGTCGCTCCAGATGCGGAATTAAATGTATACCGGGTATTAGGACCATACGGATCTGGATCAACGAGTAACATTCTTGCAGGAATCGACCGTGCCGTGGCAGATGGAATGGATGTCATCAACCTCTCCCTTGGAGCAGCAACGAATAACCCTTTGTATGCAACGAGCATAGCCGTTGATCATTCCGTATTAAGTGGTGTTACAGCCGTTGTTGCCGCGGGGAACTCTGGGGATCAAGGAAATTATACGTTGGGATCTCCAGGTGCCGCTGCCCTTGCTTTGACGGTAGGAGCAAGTTCTGCACCATCTTTTGTCACGACGTATGATGGCGTGTTCTCTGTGGAAGGTAAGGATCTGGATGGAGTTCTACAGTTAATGACGAACAAATGGACGGATGAGTTTAGTAAGCTCCAAGGCCAAAGCTTTGAAATGGTTGAAGTAGGAGAAGGTGGACCTGCTGATTACAACGGGAAAGATGTCACTGGAAAAGTGGCATTCGTGGCTCGCGGCTCCTATGCACTCATCGAAAAAATGGAATACGCGAAACAAAATGGGGCCAAAGCCGTCATCATTTATAATATGAATCCGGATGAAGGGCATATCCCTCATTATTTAGGCGAAAGCAATGACAATATCCCTACTTTTTCATTAACGAATCAAGATGGTTTAGCAGTGAAAGAACTATTCAAAGATGGAATACCAACCATCACTTTGGGAGAAATGGGGGAAGCGGAAATCAGCGGTGATGAGCTTGCATCCTTCAGTTCAAAAGGTCCTTCAGGAACATTGTATGATATCAAGCCAGAGGTGACGGCACCTGGGGTCAATATTCTCTCAACCGTTCCATCCTATATGCAGAATAAAGAAGATTCATCGGATTATTCACATGCCTATCAACGTTTATCAGGCACATCAATGGCGTCACCTCAAGTAGCGGGGATAGCAGCATTATTACTTCAAGCACATCCTGATTATACGCCAAGCGAAATTAAATCTGTGTTAATGAATACGGCAGATCCATTGAAGAATCAATATAGCGTATTTGAAGTTGGAGCGGGAAGAGTCGATCCAATGCAAGCCATCCATTCGGACACGATGATTTCCGTTCTGGATGAAACACCATTTATTGAAAACCAGGAAGAAATCATCATTCCGGAACAAACCGGTGGTCTAAGCTACGGTTTTATCCCGATGGGGGATGAACATATTACAAAAACGACCAATCTATCAATTACAAATAATAGTAATAATATCAACAAGTACGATATTTCAGTAGAATATAATGTGGGGGCAAAGGCTTCTGGGTCTCTGGATGCTGAGAAAAATGGTGTGAGGCTCAATGTGCCAAGCTCCATGAAAGTGAAAAAGAATAAAGAAGAACAATTCAATGCGATTCTTACCATCCCGAAAACGGCTCAAAAAGGAACATATGAAGGATACATCGTGATTCAAAATCAAAAGGATCCAGAGAACAGCTATCGTATCCCATTCGGAGCGAAAGTCGTGGAGGAAGGAATCGGCTACTTTGATGTTTATACGAAAAGTATTTCGACTAATCGCGTGAACAATCCTTATAGCAGAAAAGAAACCGATCTTGATTTCAGATTGAATTCCCCGATGGAAAGATTGGATTGGGTACTGGTTGATCCAGATACGAAAGAAGACCTGGGATGGATTACAGGTGTGAATGCAACAGGAGCTGCAATCGATGTCGATTATTTTATTGAAGAGGGGTTCTATGGATATTATTATCCATTAACAGGACATGATAAAAAGCCGATCAGCTATACAAAAGTGAGAGTGGAAGATGGCATTTATGATGTGAAGATGATCGGAACGACGAAAGATGGAAAGCAGTTTGCCAAAACATCCACCATTAGCTTAGATAACGGGGCACCGACAGTCGTTTATGATCAGACGAATGCATTGCCAACCGGTGACTTTCCGATTGTAGAGCTGGAAGAGGGTCAAGAAACAGTCACTTTATCGGGAACTTTATTGGATCCAGAAATAGAGGAAACGGCAAAGACCGATATCCCGCTCACTCAAGCAAGTAATAATATATGGTATGGGACGAATGGTCCAAGCTATCGACTACAAGTGGATGAAAATGGACAGTTTTCAAAGGAAATCAATGTAAAAACGTCATCCATCAGAGAAATGCAATATTTAGGAGCTGATTATGCTGGAAATACAGCTATTCCTAAAGTGGTCTACTATGCACCTAAAGGACTTCAATATGTTTTCGCGAAACCGGATAAAGAGTCTTACCAAATGGGTGACAAGATCACTTATACATTCTACGCTAACAATTTGGAAAAAGCCCATGACTTTTCAATGTATACCTATAACTCAAGTAAGCTTTTGGATTCTGTTGAATTCCAATTAGCGGATGGGTTACCAGAGGGATCAGAATTGAATGTGACAAAAACCGGTACAACAAGTGTCAGAAATGATATTGAGATAAAAATTCCAGATGAAGGCGTATCAGGAGACGTTGCATTATTCAAGATTGTAGCTGATACGAATGAGCAGGAGTTTTTCAATACGTATTCTCCATTGTTCAGTAGTGTAAGTACGATGAAGATTAATAACGGACCGCGGATCCCGACGAAAATGGGAGCTCACCCAGTCTATCCGAAAGTATCAAAGGTTAATGCAGGATTTATAGGCGCAGAAGGACTCCTGACAGATGCAGGTCGCTTTGATTATAGCCGGGATTACACACAAATAGGTGCCACTATACACTTAGAGGATACAAATGGAAATACTTATCCTGTCACCATACCGAAAAACGGTGTTATTTCTATCGAACAACTACCATCATCTGTACAGAAGTATACCGTCGTTACGGATGTACCGGGACACTACACAACATATACACCACTTGAAGCGGGACGTACAGAAAATGGTGTAGATATTGGTGAATACATCACTTATTATATGGCCGTTTCCAAGCCTGGAGATATCAATAAAGACAATGCCATCGATATTCACGATGCACTACTGCTTCAAGATCATTGGGGAACGGACTATCGAAATACGGATATCAACTTCGATGGTACGACAGATGAAAAAGACTTTACACTCCTTGAGAAGTATTACTTATCTGAAAATGATTTTGTATTAGATACTCCAGATCCTCAATCTGAAGTAGATGGTAATACGATTGACACGATTAAAGAGGAACTGGGAATTAATCCTTAACGGTTTCATTTCGAAACATTTTGATGAACGTAATCAACCAGAAGAAAGGGTAGTCCGTTAAGGGCTGCTCTTTTTTCGTGAATGAAAATTCATCGAGATTACACTTTACTCCTACTTTGAAAAGTCCGAATAGACAAAAAATAACACTATTTTAATGAAGATTGAAAAGGTATGATGATTAAAAAGAGTTAATCAAAAAACAATTAGTATAATCTTTCGGGAGTGAATTCGATGAGTTTAGGATTACTTATAAAATTTTACAGAGAGAAAAAAGAACTGACCCAGGAAGAACTGGGAAAAGGGATTTGTTCCGTTACTCATATCAGTAAAATTGAGCGTGGTAACACCCAATATTCTCCTGAAATCACGCATATGCTAAGCGAGAAACTCGGAATCGATCTGGAAAAGGAAATGCAGTCCCTTCAGAAATATGAGCGATTGCTTGAGCAATGGCACGATAGCATGGTTTTACAACAAATAAGTGAGATTGAACGTTTAAAAGACGAGGTAGAAAAGAATTCATTATTTCTCATCCAATCTGTTAAGAATAAGTATTTTTTATTACAATCCAGATACAACCTTTTGCAAGGGAACATCGCCCAAGCAGAAACGCTGCTGGATAAAATGAATAAACACCGTAAAGAATTAAACACGTATGAACTTCACCTGCTTCATCACCTTCTCGGAATCACAGCAGGAATAAAAGGAGACTTCAAGAAGTCACTCGAATATCTTCTTCAAATCAATGAAAAAGAATATTTAAATCACGAATTCTTCTATCAAATCGCCATCGCCTATCATAACCTCCAATTTAAAGTAAAGGCCTATTACTATAGTGAAGTCGCACTTGATTACTTCAGGAAAACGAATAATTTTAAAAAGGTCATTGATGCTGAAACAATTAAGTTGATAAACGAAGGAAGAAACGAACTTTGGGATTTCGAGGAACTCGTAGAACGGTATAATCGTTTAATCGCACAGTGTGATATTCTTAATGAAACGTCAAAAAAAGCGGCTTTATTAAGCAACTTAGCATACGAACACTCGTATGTTGAGGACAATGAAAAGGCAAAAATGTACTACAAGAAGACGTTATCTTTATTGGAGAAGAACCAAAAGTCACCTATCTATCTTAATAATCTGATTGGATACGTTTACTGCAGTTTACATATCGAAGGAAAGCAAGAAGAACAGGATCTCAAACAACTGATAGAGACAGGTACTCAATTCGCGAAGGACATTAACGATCAAAGCAGTTTTCTATTCTTTAAAATGCTCCGCTTGTTACATGAGGATAAAAAAGAGTTGTATTATCAGTTTATTGAAGAAAAAATCATTCCCATGCTTGAGGGGAGTGGAAAACATCAACAGCTGCATACGTATGAAAAAACGATGTATCAACATTATTTAGATATGGGAAATCAAGAGAAAGCCCTTCTTTATGCAGGTAGATTGATTGAAAATTGTTAAGGTCGTGTGAGTAAAACACTGAAATGAAAAGCGGGTTGATCTAAACCAAGAGTACGGGAAAAAGTACCTTGGTTTTTTGATTTGAAGAAGTAGAAAACACTATCCATCAATCAGAAACAGGTGTGTATTTTTATATAAAAAGGTCAAATAATGATAAGTTGACCCCGAATTTTTTTACTATCCAACATTACGTATCAAAACTGTACCTCTAATTGACAATAGTTGGGGGATTAAGGTAGTGAAAAAAGACTGGTTATTTTATCACACTATCTGATTTTTCGTAAGAATTAAGCAACTTCTTCATTTTCAAAGATAGAATAAATCAGGCAGTAATACCTATGAAAACGAAAGCTTAATCATGTGTAAACCCCAATACACCAAGGCTTACAGCTATGTCATAATAAAGACAGAAATCAGAATCTTACTTAAATTCTGATTAGGGGAACTTCTTTTGCTAGACCAATTATTTTTATACAGCACAACCAGAATAGAGGGTGAGAAATGGAGCAGGTAGTGAAAATTGTCAAAAAAGCCATTCCAATCGTAATCTTTTTACTCATCATGATGATCATCGTTTCCATCTTCATAAGCCTGAACAGCAATAAACCGCTATCCTTTTTTGGATACAAGCCGTTAACCGTATTGTCGAATAGTATGTCTCCTACCTTTGAGGCTGGAGATGTAATCATTACCCGGGAGATGGATCCGGATGATCTTAAAGAAGGAGATATCATCTCCTATTACAACCAGGAGAAAAACCTGATCACTCACAGAATCACCTCCATTGTTGGAGAAGACGGAGTAAAGCACTTCTATACTCAAGGTGATAACAACAATACGGTGGATGAAGATGTTACAACGGCAAATGAAATCGTAGGGAAGGAACTCTTTCATATTCCAAATCTCGGTTTCCTTTCTCAATATACGAAGGGACCGATGGGTTTCTTACTTTTCATCATTGTTCCATTAACGGGGTATGTGTGTTTGACGGTTTATGAAAAAATCAAACCGAAGAAGCAAGAGGAGTATACCAAATCATAATAAATAATGGGGGATTGACATGTTTAAGTTGAAGAATGCATTTTTGGGAAGCGCATTAGTAGGAGCAATCGTAGTATCTGGAAGCTTTGGTACATATTCTTGGTTCACATCCGAGACAAATGCCACAGGAGAGATCACAAACGGTACATTGGAGATCAACAACTCACAAGACATGGAAACCAAGATCATCGAAGCTACTGGGTTTGCCCCTTCACAATTAAAGTACGGTGAATGGTTAAAGATTGAAAACACAGGTGATATGGATGCTTATCTTAAAGCTACCTATAACCAGTCTCTCAGTGCAGATGTACCTTTAGATGCCTATAAAGTAGGATATATCGCTTATAAGTTCTCTGAAGGACAAGAAATGACAGACGACATCCTGGAAGAATCAAGAATCTACTTAGATGAGTTATTCAATGGGACAACCAATGAAGTTAGATCTATGTCCAAAGCGATCGCTCCTGGAGTTGAAATGGTTGTCGGATTTGTAGAGGAAGAGGCACAACCTGCTGCAAAAGGCATGAGCGGGAAAGCCAAGATGGTACTTGGGGACGGTTCTAAAGAGGGCGAGAAGCATGAATTTTGGCAATTAAATGATGACCAATACATTGACCTTTCTTTCGCAATCAAACTGGACGAAAAAGCAGGTAATGAGTATCAAGGAATTACCTATACATCGAATTTGAATGTAACAGCCAAGCAAATGGATGATGGTGCAAAAAACTAACGAATCTCTAAAATAGAATAACTTCGTGAATAACGTTTGAAAAGGCAATCGAAAGGAGACAATCCTGATAGATTGTCTTTTTTTTTAAAACTCTTAAATAAAGGAGATCGAATGTTAATGAAGAAGTGCTACTGGAGAGTCCTTTTCCTGGTCTTTATGATGGTCATAGGAGGATGTCAGGCAGATCCAGGGGAAAGTACCTATCAGAATGAGGATGAGGCGGTGGAAGAAACGATGAATTCGGCGGTCAAGGTTGATCCATCCATTAATCTTTCAAGTGAGAAGGTTGTTTCCGTTATTATTGAGTTTAAGACAAAACCTGCAAAAATAGCCGTTCTGGAAGCAGAAGCTCAAGGCGTGGATATGACCTTGGACAAAGCCAAGGAACACGTTGAACAGAGTCATCAGGCTTTCGAGCAAGAACTTCATGCCTTCCTGGATGATAATGAAGTGGAATATCGTATCAAACACAGGTATAAAACAGCCTTTAATGGGGTGTCGATAGAATTACCGGCAAATGAAATTAAGAGATTAATGGGTTCTTCCGTTATTTCCAGGATTTATCCAGACCAGGAAATCCAGTTGGATCCTCCTATCCAACCTTCAGATCAAATGTAAAAAAGATAGCCGGCACACCATGAATCAGTCAGGTGCGCCGGCTATCTTTTTTTTCTAATTTTAAAAGCCACAATCATTTTCGGAAAATAGCATAAAAAATGTGCAAGCAATCGGGAAAATAGAATAGACTAAAAGACCTAAACTATTTTTATCCAAAAAGCCAGATAATTGAAAGTTTTTCAAATATATAAGATTTATTGCCGATATTTCTTTGTAATTTCCTTTTAATAGTCAATAAAGTAGGGGTGTAAGTAAAAAGAAGCGGGTAAATAGTTTTATTTGAGACTTTAGGAAACCTGCTGAAAACCCCAATTTTTTCATGATCACTTATTAGTATAATAGGAGTATAACCTATATTGAAATAAAAAATTTGGATGTACTGAATTAACGTATACTACGTCACCCTGGAGGTTAAATCATGCACATTGGGACATTTATTAAATATTATCGAATCTTTAAGGGGATGACCCAGAAACAGGTAGGGGATGGAATTTGTACACCTGGCCATATCAGTAAAATTGAAAGCGGACACTTGCAGATTACGAAAGATAAAATCGAATTGTTCAATCAAAGGCTAAATATGAACGTGGAGAAAGAGTTAAAGGCGTATAAAAAATTACGATTAGATTTGGAATTGTGGCATGATGTCATGATTAAGCAAGTAAATGGAAAGATTGAATTATTGAAGGAGACCATTGAACAAAATCCATTAATCAAAATTGAAACCCTTAATGGCACCTTTAAGCTACTGAAAGCAAGGTACTTTATTATGAAAGGGGAGGTTAAAGAAGCTGCATTCTATTTAAGTCAGTTTTCTAATAAACGTCTGTCCTTCCATATGTTCGATTATGATTTTCAGTTATATTATCATATAAAAGGCATGTATGAGCTTGCAAAAGGAAATCCGCAAACAGCCATAACGTATTTGGAGAAAATAGATCGGGATATTTATTCCAATCCTGAAGCCTATTATCACATGTCAGTTGGCTATCAAGATCTTGGGCAACTTGACAAATCCCTACGATATAGTCAGCTGGCTCTGAACTATTTCAAGGAAACGTTTAATTTTACAAGGTGCGTAGATGCTGCTACGATTCAGTTGGTAGCGGAAGGCAGAAGCGAAGGAGCGAGTCTGGCGTCGTTAGTAGAGAAATATGACGAGTTGATCCAACATTGTGATAATCTCCATGATCATAAAAGAAAAGCCGTTCTTCATCTGAATTTAGGGAATCTTTATCGAGACGTAATGGAGGATAGAAAGGCGAGAGATGCATTTCAAATGGCATATGGATTATTAAAGCATGAGTCTGATAGAGATATATATTTAAACAGCCTCTTTGGTTATATTGATAGTTCCATGAATGTAGACGATTCAGCAAATAATGAAAAATATGCAAGTTTAATAGAAGAAGGACAGGCATCTGTGACAGATATGAAAAATCCCCAAATGGAAACTTTTTTTACGATGCTTGAGATCAGGGTCCAAGAGGGAGAAGAAGCATATTATCAATATATAGAGAATGTCATCATCCCTCTATTGAAGAAAGAAGGGCAATACGCTAAGTGCAACTATTACATTCAAAAGCTCTACAATCATAATCGAATGGATGGTAGAGAGGCAAAAAGAAAAGAATGCGTTTTAAGCTGACGGTAATATGATTAGAAATGACACAGAAAGGAGAGATTTGATGGAAAACCCGGATCGATTAATTTCATCATTTGATGAGGTGACATTAAGTGATTATAAAATGCCCATCATCTGTATTTATTCCAGTCCCAAAGATTATCAAGGCATGTTTGTAGCAAGGCTATTCGATGTCAATCAGCCCACTCATTATATTTTGATGAGACCTACATTAGAAGCAATCAGAAGTGAAATTCCAGAACGTTTCTCGCTAGTACCGAAAGCACAAGGGGAAGATTCCAGTATCGTCGAAACATGGATTTAATTCCTGGTAAAAAAGCTTCATCTCTTTTAGAGATGAAGCTTTTTACGTGTTTTTATTAGCAGAAGGATAGAATTTACTTTCGATTTTCTTATATTCTCTAAGGTTTTCAGTTAGACGTGCCAGCTTATGAACTTCCTGCAGAAGAAAGGTTTTATCTAATTCGTAAATGACCTCCCTTTCAATATGATCAATGGTATTACAGGCGAATTCCCATATGGCTTTGTGCTTAGAGGGGTCAATGGACTCTGCAATAAGAGCGAGTGCCCGAACGATGTCAGTAATGATGAGATGATTTTCTTTTGCATAATGCCTGATATAGCCAAATCCCCGATATAGATAGTATTCAAATGCTTCTGTCTGGAGAATGACTCGTATTTTTCCTTCTTGATCGATTAAATACGGGGTGAAGGATAGGTGATCTTCAACTGTTATCATCAGATCGGCCATTTGATCAATCGTATTGGAGGCTGTTTTAGGATCATCATTTCCAAGGGATTTGATTGCTACTTCTGCTAGCTTATGAATTCCCATTTGCAGGTCTTGAATTTCCGTCTCCTTATGGCCCATTTCGATAAAGTCGAGATAGTGATTAGTAGAAATATCCTTGGTTTCAGGTCCCCAAATGCTCACCAATTCATTCCCCGCCAAAACATAATCCCCGACTTTATAGTGGAGCTGTATGACAAGTTGATCATTTTTTGCCGCTTCAATCATTCCATGAAAATCAATCAACTGTATATATCCCGACTCTCTTGACTTCACATGAATGATATTCTCCTTATGGTGCTCCATTATATCGCCGGTGTTTCTAGTTCTGTGGGCTTCTAAGTCATGTTTCAGCGTTTGATTGATCATCACCTCAGAAACCTGCTTCATATTGTACGTGATATTGTGTACCTGCATCCAAGTAGACGCATGATTAATGAAAAAGATAAAAGTGACAGCAGTAAGGAATGCAAGTCCGATCGTCATGGTCGGGGCAGCAACAAACAATTCTTTCTTTGAATCTCCGATAAAAAGAAAGAGAAGCAGTACATATACAAAGCTGCCATTGAAAATTCCGAGGGCATGTTGCGTTTGTTTGTCCGAAATGAAATCAAGGAGCATCCTTGGCGAAAATTGACCACTGAACATCGTGAGTACAACAAGCAGTGAATTCAAGGTGAAAGCACTGAGCGTCAGGATGGCCCCGATGAGTGTGCTGACAAGCATGCGTGTAACAGATGCATCCATACTTAAAAAATCGAGTGTATACTGAGAAATGTCTGCATACAGATCTAAGTAGAGGGTGAGTGCTACAAGGAGTATGGAAAAACAAATATAAAAGAATGGCATATACCAAATGTTCAGTCGGATCTCACGCATTCGTTGCCGTTTTGACATGAGCAGATATTTTCTGATGGATAAGGGAAGCACTTTTTTCAGCATAATAGATTCGGTTCCTTTCAAATAAAGGGATATGGATTAGTTTTCCCTGCCAGATCATGTTAAAACGTCTCTCTGCAAATTAGATTTATAGGCTCGTAGATGGAGTCGAATCTCAAGTAAACCAATAGGAATTACCCTACCCATTGACATTAGAAAGAATTTTTTAAAAATACCAAAAATGGTATTGACGAAGGAATGAATCCCCTATATAATCCAATTCATACTCAAATAGCAAGTAATACCAAAACGAAACGATATATCTCTTATCAAGAGCGGCGGAGGGATAGGCCCGATGAAGCCCGGCAACCTACAGGATCAGACTGTAAAGGTGCCAATTCCTACAGATCTATACGGATCTGGAAGATAAGGGGAGGAGCATGATTATTTAGCCCTCTTCTTAAAAAGAAGAGGGCTTTTCTGTATACCCTCTTTCTTTCCCACATTGCTCTCTTCGACTCTCAGGGTGGATCTTCAAAGGAATGAATCAAGCAAGTGAAAAATTGAAAAAAAGATACTTAGGAGGCTGAAGCATGTCAACGATAAATGTGGCACTTCTGGGGTTTGGAACAGTCGGGCAAGGAGTCTGTGAAGCCATTGATACCCATCAGGAAAGAATAAGGGAAGTCCTCGGTAAAGAGGTAAAGGTAAGGGCCATCCTTATTAAGGATCCTGTTAAACAACGAAACATTGATTCGTCCATTAAGGTCACAACGGATTTTCAAGAAATTCTGGATATCCCGGATCTTCATGTGATCTTTGAAGCAATCGTAGGTGAAGAACCGGGTCATACGTATTTAACCAAAGCCATCGAGAAGGGAATTCATATTGTCACAGCAAATAAAGCCATGTTTGCTAAATATGGTCCGGATCTATTGGAAAAGGCGAGAAATAATGGGGTAACCATAGGTTTCGAAGCGACGACAGCGGGGGGGATTCCCGTGATCGGCAGTATCAGGCAGCTTCTTAAGGTGAATGAGATTGAACGGGTTCAAGGAATTCTGAATGGGACGTCCAATTTCATCTTATCGCAAATGAGAAAACGTGGAATCTCCTTTGAGACAGCGTTAAAGCAATCCCAGGAGAAGGGGTATGCTGAAGCTGATCCGACCAGTGATATTGAAGGCTATGATGCTTTCTATAAACTTCTCATTTTAAGTCAAACGGCATTTGGCAAGCAGCCGGACTGGAAGGATATCAGACGAAAAGGAATATCACACCTGACTGCAGAATGGCTTCAAGCAGCGGAATCATTTCGATTGCGATTTAAGCATGTAGGTTCCCTTGAACGGGATTCTTCAAATCATATCACGGGTGAAGTCGAACCAATCCTTGTCCATGACACCCATCCGTTTTACGGTGTGGAGGATGTGGAAAATGCCATCTCGCTAAAGGGCAGCCTTGTAGGCAGGATCACCCTGCTGGGTCCCGGGGCCGGTAAATTACCTACCGGAAGCGCCATGGTAGAGGATTTTCTTTCATTGATAGAACGGAAGTATACGGACTCTGCCCAAAGCACAGTGAGCACCGGGGAAGTTCATCAAGAGAGCAGCCACCAATGGGTTCTGAGGATCCGTGAAAATGAAGATTATCAAAGCTGGATCCCATCGTTTACATTAAAGGATCGCATTCAGCTGGACGATTACTTGTATGTTTTTGTTGAAGGTAGCAAAGACACACTTCAAACTCTTCTAAGGACACATGACGATATTCAAGCCGTTTCTATTCTAAAAGAAATTCCGTTGGAAAATGAGGTGAAAACTGGCGTCGCCGTTTCATAAAAAAAGTATTAACCAAGTATCATATCGATCTTTGTTTAAAGGAAATGTTTATCACGATGTTGATTGGAGCGGCAGATGCTTGACTCCCGAGGGAAGCGAGCACCAGGAGCGGAAAGCAGCCATTAGTGAAAAATAGCTTCAAAAAAAGGTCTGATAGAAAGTAGGGGGATCACTTGAGTATTATTGTTCAAAAGTTTGGTGGAACCTCTGTTGGTTCTACAGATCGAATCAAACGGATGGTCTTCAATGTCTTGAAAGAAAAAGAAAAGGGGCATGACGTTGTCGTAGTGGTTTCAGCTATGAATAAAACGACTGATACCCTCGTGAAATTGGCAGGGGAACTTTCCACAGAGCCAAGCAAGAGAGAAATGGATATGCTCTTAAGCACTGGGGAGCAGGTGACGATTGCCCTTTTGACGATTGCCCTCGAACATCAAGGAGTAGAAGCAGTGTCGCTGACAGGCAGGCAGGCGGGGATCCGAACCGACGGAGTATTCGGAAATGCGAAGATTACCTCAATCGATACGCATCGGATCAAATCGGAGTTATCAGACGGACGAATCGTCGTAGTAGCCGGCTTTCAAGGGATTACGAAAGGAGGAGAGGTGACCACATTAGGGAGGGGCGGTTCGGATACGACGGCAGCTGCTCTTGCATCGGCGTTAAAAGCCGTCAGATGTGATATCTATACAGATGTGGATGGTGTGTATACATCGGATCCCCGGGTCGTTCCCCGGGCATCGAAAATTGATACCCTCTCCTATGAGGAGATGCTGCGCTTAGCCACCATGGGAGCGGGTGTCCTGCATCCAAGAGCCATCAAACATGCGAGGGAACATCACGTGCCGCTTGTTGTTTGTTCCAGTTTGAATGAGGGGCGTGGAACCTTGATCAGTGGGAAAACTCATAGAAATGCTTCAATAGTCGGTGTGGCCCATCAGGAAGACATCTCTGTTCTCACAATATTTGATTGCCAGGGAGGAGAGTCATTGATTCTTTATGATCTCGATTCACACCATATCGAGACAGAAATAGTAAAGTACGGGGAAAACCTTGTCCTCATCGTTAAAGAACAGGATTTTCAAGCAGTAAAGAGAATCGTCGAACAATATAATCAGGCCTACTCCCATATAGAACAAAGAGAAGATCTATCTAAAGTATCTGTGATTGGACGCATCAACTCATCCCATGAGGTGAAAGAGAAGGTTACCAACGTTTTTCATGACTACCATATTTCAAAGGTGTCTATATGGGAATCTTCAGTAGGATTAAGTGCTCTTGTGGAAAAAAGGGATGTGGAAAAGGCGGCCAGAGTCCTTCATATGCACTTTGGACTGGATTATATAGAAACAAAGAGAGCTGTCTTATAAAGGAAAGAGTGGTGATGCCATCTGACTGTCACCACTTCCCAAATGGAGAAGTGTATAGGCATCCCTATACACTTCTTCTATGGACTGATCAACACAGGTGTACCGATCGGAATGAGGCCTGCCAACTCCTCAACGTCTTTATTATACATGCGTATACACCCTCTGGACACGGCATTCCCAATGGAACTGGGGTCATTTGTTCCATGGATCCCATAACTCTCTTTTGATAAACTCATCCACATCGTTCCAAAGGGGCCACCGGGATTCGGTGCTTTATTAATGATGATGAATTCCCCAATTGGGGTTTCGAAGAGTACTCTACCCACTGCAATGGGGTACTGCTTGATTTGGATGCCGTCTTTGAATAAACGCAGCCAGCGGTTGTTAACAGAGACTTGAATACGGTAGGGATTCGCAGTAGCGTCAGGAATCCCCGGTATGGTGATCGTTTGTCCGGGATAAATATTATCTGGGTCAATACCTGGGTTAGCATTAAGGATGACGGCCAAGGGAGTCCGGTAGTCCCTTGATATCTGACTAAGTGTTTCTCCTGTCTTTACTGTGTGTACCAACTCAAACACCTCCCAATTTCACTTTCTTTCTTAGTCTATGTACATGTGAAAAAGTCGGTTCATCAGACGAGCCGGGACATAAAAAAGCCTGCATCCAAAGAAGGCGCAGGCGTAAATAGCAGCTTATTGAGGGGGGGTCTGCTGTGGAACTGTCGTATAGCTTTGCAGCATAAGCGTCATATCCTGTTCATTTAGCTGAGGAACCTGATAATAGCCATGCTTGTTTTGATAGAGGAAAATCTCATAACTCATTTCAATGAAGTTCGGTACACTGTCTGCCACAACGCGGCGTAATACGGGATTTGTCATTTCAAGAGCCGTCATGGCAAGCAGGGTGGCCAGAGATTTCGTTTGTCCAAGCATATAAGCAGACAAGCCTTTATCTGAAAGCTCATTGACGGATTGGTTTGGTTTTTTGGGTGTTCCTGGTTTTACCCCATAAGTAGTGGCGTGGGATTGGGTCATTTTGTATTGTTGGGTTGGTACAGCAGGGTCATGCCCTGTAGTAAAGCTTCCCACAATCGTATTATACATAGTCGTCACGAAAGTTGACTGCCTCTTTAGAATATCCTTAAGTTCAGGATCCTGGATGTGTTGATCATACATTTGATACTGATCCAGCATGCTGATGATCCCGGCAATAATTTCGTGGGCATCAAATAGTTCATGGCCACCATGATCTTTACTTTGGTTATTCATCATATTGGGTGGCATTTGAGTTCCCGGTTGAGGCGGCATATTAGGTTGATTTTGCATGAGTGTTTTCCTCCTATTTAAGTGACATCGTTGATTAGAATAACCACATATTTGTCAATTATGTATTTCTTCACCCCAGAATGGTTTAATACTCACCGGCCTGTCCGAATACAATAGGAAGAAGTCATTTTGAAGGTGGTCTTAGAATGAGTATATTTCTGAGTTATATCGTTTTGGGATTATCTCTGTCTGCACCCATGGGACCGATTAATGCCGCTCAATTGGACAAGGGGATTCGCTTCGGGTTCTTCCACGCCTGGCTTGTGGGAGTAGGCGGCATGGTGGCAGACGGAGTATTTATGCTCCTCATTTATTTTGGACTGGCTCAATTCGTTGATACCCCGTTGATAAAATTATTTTTATGGGCCTTTGGTTTTTTTGTCCTGACGTATACTGGGATTGAAAGCATCTTAAAGTCGGGTTCCCTCACCTCATCCTCAAGTGGTGATCCATACGAAACGAAAGGGAAAGCGTTTCGTACAGGCTTTTTTATGGCAATTTCAAATCCATTAAGTATTTTATTCTGGCTAGGAATCTATGGTTCTATTCTGGCTCAGACTTCAAGCTCTTATGAAGCGGGGCAACTATTTCTGTATAGCATGGGGATATTTCTCGGGATCACACTTTGGGACCTGACGATGGCAAGTGTTGCGACGGGTGCGAGAAAGCTGGTCAGTCCCCGGATCCTGCGATTGATCTCCATCATTTCCGGATTCATCTTGATGGGATTCGGTATTTATTTTGGTGTGAACGCCTGCCGTTTATTGTTCGGCTAGACAGACACCCATAAGGCTCCCTCCTAATAGGATAAATGTGTAATCTTTAGGAGGGATCGGCTATATGTTACGTTCGAAAAGTTGGATCGATCAACACATGGATGAACTTACAAACTGGCAGCAATCAGCCTATAATCATTTCTCGGCTGTGATGTCCGACGAACATCATCCCTATCCATGTGTGCCTGGAAAACAAGGCTTTCAGTCAGATACATTACGTTTCGGCTTTGCAGATGATCCGAGGAATGAAGCGGCATCTGAAGAGCTGGCGGGCTTGCTCAAACAATATGGAAAAATCTCAAGGGATACAGGGACTTACGCATCTCTTGTCGTGTTTTTTAATTCAGAAGGAATAGGGGAAGACAGCCATTCCATTGATTCGTATCAACATATATTCTGGACTCTATTAAATAGGATACATGAATTAGATGAAACACCTTGGCCGGACGGTATAGCAAAGGATCCCCATCATCATACATGGGAGTTTTGTTTTGAGGGTGAACCGTATTTTGCCTTCTGTGCAACACCGGCTCACATCGTAAGGAAAAGCCGTCACTTTCCCTACTTTCTTGTAGCCTTCCAGCCCCGATGGGTGTTTGATGAAATTAACTCTTCCACTGCATTCGGACAGAAATTAAAGAAAGTCATTCGGAAGCGTCTTATTGAATATGATGAGGCAGAGCCGCATCCAAGCCTGAAATGGTATGGGCAGGAAGATAACTACGAATGGAAACAATATTATCTTAGTGACGACGATTCTTCACTTTCGAAATGTCCATTTTTAAATAGCCAAAAGAAAATCAAGAGTTAAAGCGTTCCGGCTTTAGCTCTTTTTCCTTTTATGAATGTCGCTATCGCAATCACCATGATGAATCCGATGCTTACAAAGAACCCTATGCGACTCACATGATCAAGTAGTGTACCGCTGATGGCCAATAAAATGAGAGTGAGAGCAAAGAGTGTTTGGATGCGGTCCCAACCGGTTTTGCTCATCAGCTTGTGAAAGGAAGCGAGAATGAATATCCATGTGTAAAGGAGCATGAGCCCCGCCGCTGTAGTGACATACTCGAATAGTTTATCCGGCAGGAGCATGGCAATCACAATCGAAAGAGCGACAACCAGGGTGGTGAGTCCGAAAGCAGGCAGGGGAACCTTCATTTTCCCTTTTTTGGCGAAAACCTTCGGAGCATCTCCTTCTTCTGCCAATGCCACGAGCATCGTCGTGACCGCGTACAAAGAAGCGACCATGGTGGAGAACCCGGCAATAATCAGAATGGCATTGAATACATGCGGGATCCAGGGAAGGTCATATTGTTTAAGGGCCGTAAGAAATGGACTTTCATTCGAATCGATCCTGCCTAGAGGAACGAGCTTTAATACGAGATAAAAGGATAAAAGATAAAGGATCGTTAAAATGAGAAGCATGATATTCCCGGACTTTGGTGCCTCCTTGGGATCCTTGAGCTCCTGAGCCATTAAACCCATCACTTCAATTCCCCCAAATCCATAAAAGGCAAAAAGAAGGGCGAGCCAAAGCCCTTTCCCATCTTGTGGAAGAACTTCTTTTAATGGAGATTGAAGCTGCTGAGCCGCCCCACCGATACCTAGCCACCCGAACATGGAAGCACAAGCGATAATGACAAACATCACGATGGCCGCTACTTTCATGATTCCAAACAGATTCTCCATTTGCTCTACTTTCTGCACACCCATCAGGATAATCAATAATCCAAGACCTGCAAATACTGCGGTGAAGATCCACAGAGGAATAGTAGGAAACCAGAATTGGGCAAAGAGAGCAAGAGCGGTTAGTTGACTCCCCATGATGAGCATTTCTGCCGACCAATAGACCCAGCCGTTGCTGAACCCTGCCCATGATCCGTAAGCCTGCTTTGCATAAGTACGGAAGGACCCCTTTTCAGGATGATGGGCCGTTAACTTTGCAAGGGCCTGAAACACCATCCATGTTCCAATTCCGGCCACTAAATAGGCAATCAGAACGGAGGGGCCCGCCTTTTGAATGGGGATGGCTGACCCCAGGAAGTACCCTGTTCCGATGATACAGCCCACTCCAATCAAGGAAAGCTGCCACCATGATAGATTCGTTTGATTTGTACACTTACTCATACGTTTTCACCTGACCTTTAACCTTCATAGTTTGACATTGGGACTCATGAATTATGTGAAGCGAACAGAATGATTTCCATGGGAAAGGAAAAAGTAAGGATGACTGAAACTAAGGAGGCTGGATCATCTTGAAGATTAATCCGAATTGCTGGAGTGAACATGGAGAATTAAAGACGGTGTTGGTGTGTTCGCCTTCTACATCGGATGTACCCGATCAAAGAACCGCGGATTATGTGGGATGGGAGAAGCCCGTTAACCAGGAAAAAGCTCAAGAAAACCACGTGGGAATGATCAGGGCGATGGAAGACGCGGGGGTAACGGTCATTAATTACTCTGAATACCTGACGGGTGAGAATGCTGCACTCAATCACCAGCTGATCAACCGGGTATTTGTACGCGATTTGGCCTGTGTGTACGGAAATACTGTGATTCCAGGAGATGCGGGGATTACAATGAGAGCCCCTGAATACATTCATAGTCATGAGCTGTTTCAATCGTGGTTGGACGAAAAGACGTTTTCAATCAGCGATAATAATGGTTTGAAGGCATTGGAAAACGGTGATGTATTCGTTTTGAATAAAGACGCTGTCTTTATCAATACGGGAATGCGTACAAGTATTGAAAGTATAGAGAAGATAAAGCAGAAAGTCTTTCAAGCAGGATTTTCTGAGATTGGAATCATCGATCTACCTCGAACGGGGGAAACCATGCATTTGGATATGAACTGCAATGTGGCCGGGTCAGACCTGATGATTGCGAAGAGTTATATGAGACTTTTCCCAGTACAAATCATCAATGAAAAGGGTGGCCGGTATGTGATGATGGAGGAATTTATTAAGCGCCAGGGCTTTGAGGTTCTATGGACGGATGACGTAAAGCATACGGTTGCTGATATTAATTTCTTAAATCTTGACCCCGAAACCCTTTTGGTAAGCACGAAAGCGAGTAAAAAAATAGTGAAAGATCACCCGAAATTGAAAGGCAAGAATTTGATTGAAGTGGATGTGAATGAGCTTGAAAAGGGCGGTGGTGGGATCAGGTGCATGACGCTGCCTTTCGAGCGGGGATAACGGATAGAAAATCACATATATTGGTTATCCTGAAAAATACATAAAGTGTATTTTAACGACACCAACCTTGGTCAACCGACATCATTTCCTGGGAAAAGATGTTGAATACTGTAGGGAATATAGAGTTGACAAACCTTTGCTTCAAGACCTTTTAAAAAGGAAAAAGCCTGCGATCTTAAATCTGATCGCAGGCTTTGTTTGTAAGGGAAAAAATTAGTCCAACTGAATTCCATTCTGTTTTATTTTGCGAATTCCTCCATTACCAAAACGAGTTTACATAGTGGTTCATGTGTTCAGGTACATGGTGGAATAAGGAAAGATTCAGTTTGGTTTTGTTACAGGATTTGGTATGATAAATGTGAAGAAATTCACAAATGAAATGAGTTGATACTGTGGAAAAGAAAATCGTCATAGCGGGGGGAACAGGTTTTATCGGCCAGTATCTTCAAAAGAAATTCCTTGAGAAGGGCTATAAAGTGACCATCATTTCAAGACAGTCTCCCCATGTTTCCTGGGATCGTCCCAATGACATTGTTCAGTCATTAGAAGATGCGGATATGCTCATCAATCTTGCAGGAAAATCAGTCGACTGCCGTTACAATGAAAAAAATAAAGACGAAATTTTCAGGTCCAGGACGGAAACAACGAAAATATTGGGGAATGCCCTTCTACAGTGTCAGAATCCACCTCCTTTATGGATCAATTCCAGCACTGCAACGATTTATCGTCATGCAGAGGACCGGCCCATGACGGAGGAAAATGGAGATATCGGTACGGGCTTCTCTGTTGAAGTAGCAAAAAAATGGGAGAAAGCATTCTTCTCTTTTTCATTACCAGCAACCAGGCAGGCGGCTTTGAGAATCGCCATCGTATTAGGGCCGGATGGCGGTGTGATGACACCATATAAGAATCTGGTCAAATTTGGTCTGGGAGGTGTGCAGGGGCCTGGCGATCAGAGATTCAGTTGGATCCATGTAGAAGATCTGTTTCAGATCATTCTTTTTCTGAATGAAGAGAAGGAGTTAAATGGAGTGTTTAACTGTTCATCTCCAAATCCAGTCACCAACCGTGAATTGATGGCACACGTAAGGAGCGTTATGAACAAGAAGATAGGGCTCCCGACCCCTAAATGGATGCTTGAAGCAGGTGCCTTGTTAATCAAAACAGAAACCGAACTGGTCCTGAAAAGCAGATGGGTCATTCCGGAACGGTTGGAAAAAGCAGGATTCGTTTTTCAATATGGTACATTGGAAAAGGCTCTCAGGCAGATTCTATCCAAATAATCATGAAAGGACTTGTCTTCTGTGACAAGTCCTTTTTAGTGCTACTGATTATTCTCCATAAAATTATAAGTCGTCCAACAGCGATTCATCTCGATCCCTTTTTGCTCCGCATACTCATCGCCCCATTTACACATTTCAAAAAGAGTTGTTTGCAGCTTCTTCCCCATATCTGTCGTAGAATACTCGACCTTCGGCGGGATTTCCTGATAGACCGTCCGCGTGACCAGGCCGTGCTCTTCCAGCTCCCGAAGCTGCTGGGTAAGCATTTTTTGAGTGATGTTCGGGAGAGAACGCTTCAATTCGTTAAATCTCTTCACCCCTTCGTTTAAATTCCACAGTATGAGTACTTTCCATTTACCTCCTATAACATCGATGACCAAGTCAATGGCGCATTGGTATTCGGGGTTTAGTTGTTTCATTTGAGTACCTCCTTGGTTTCTAAACGGTAACTAGGATACTAAATAGTGCCTGCTTGTGTAACAAGTATATAGTATATATTATATACCATATACAAAAATTAATTATAAACTCTAATGGGAGATGAATAGATATGAAAGCATTACTTTTACACGATAAAGGTTTATGGAAAGACATGAAGGTGGAGGAAATCGAAACACCTTCGCCACAAAAGGGAGAACTTCTTGTGGAAGTCCATGCAGTCGGGTTGAATCCGGTTGATTATAAGACAGCGACCAATGGGATGCCTGCCTGGTCCTATCCGCATATTCTCGGTCTTGATGTGGCAGGAGTGGTAGTAGAACAGGTGAGGGAGTGACCGAATGGAAGAAGGGAGATCGAGTCGTTTACCACGGTGACTTTACCAAAAAAGGAGGATATGCGGAATACGCGATTATCAATGCGCATACCGTTTCACGCATTCCTGAAAGTGTGTCATTTGAAGATGCTGGGGCTCTTCCGACGGCAGGTTACACAGCTTATCAGGCACTTCATCGTAAATTACCGTTCGATCAGGTAAATACAATTCTGATCCATGGCGGTGCCGGTGGAGTAGGAGGGTTTGGCGTGCAGCTTGCGAAACTTGCAGGTAAGACTGTCATATCCACTGCTTCCGGTCACAATCATGAATATGTAAAATCCCTCGGGGCAGATTTCGTCATCGATTATCTTGAAGAAGACGTGAATGCAAAAGTGTTGGAAATAACCAATGGACGGGGAGTGGATGCCGTGGTGGACGCGGTCAGCAGACAGAGTGCAACAGACTCTCTAGATGCTCTGGCATACATGGGTCACATGGTATACATTGCTGGTGCGCCTGATTTCACCAAAATCAAATCATTCACTAAAGTGGTTTCTTACCATGAGATTGCCCTGGCGGCAGCACACCAATCAAATGATGTCATCGCTCAGAAAGATTTTGCCGTCATCGGGGATGACATGCTTTCCTTATTGGAACAAGGAAAATTAGATGCGATGCTGAAAGAAACCATCCGACTTGAAGAAGTTCCTAAAGCATTGAGCCGTTTATCAGAACGCCATGTGAAAGGGAAAATAGTGGCCAAAATAATATAATGTAAAAAGGAGAGCCTGTTGGTCAGGCTCTCCTTTTTACATTATATGTTGTTTTGACGCAAATAATCCAAACTCATCCTGACGCTTTCAATAGGGGAAATCCTGGACTGATCCTGTTCGACGATCCACCAATCCACATCACTATGGATACCATAGTCGAGAACAGAAGCGAGGTCCACACCTCCCGTTCCCAGTTCAGCAAAAAATCGTTCCCCGTCCAACGTCATATCTTTCAAATGTACAAGAGGGGTTCGTCCCTGATATCGTTTCAACCATTCCACCGGCTTTTCTCCAGCAAAGGTCAGCCAGTAAATATCAAACTCTGCCTTTACCCAGTGAGGGTTCGTTTCATTCAAAATCATTTCCAGTGCCGGTTTTCCCGTCGATAGGGTGGTTAGTTCAAAATCGTGATTGTGATAGCAAAGGGTGATCCCTTCGTTAAAACATAATTCCCCAATTGAATTTAAATCATCAATCAAATGAACATAATGCTTCTCTGTTCTCTCTTCAGGTGGAAGATAAGGACAGACAATATAGCTGCTGCCCAGCTCCAATTGATCATGAATCACTTTCTGGACATCGTTTCTCAGTTCAGAGAGAGGAATATGACTTGAAGCGACACGGAGATCCAAACTATCGAGTGTGCCCTTAAGTTCTTTCGCGGATAACCCGCCATGGCCGGCCAGCTCAACACCCTCATATCCCAACCCGGCCACTTGTTGAAGTGTCCCTGTAAAATCCTTTTCCGTTTCATTTCGCAGAGTATACATTTGCAGGGCAATCGGTATTTTTTTCATGGTCACACTCCTATTAAGTAATGGTTTTTATTTTCTTGAAATGTTCTCATTCATTTGGGAAAGGACGCTCTTATATACTTCTAAATTCTCCTCCGATATACCTTTAAGAATCGTTCCGTCGTATAAACCTTCTATAAAAGGGGACAGCTCATCCTTGGCAGACATGCCTTTCTGCGAGATAAAAATTAAAAATGACCTTCTATCTTCCAGGTTCCTCTGTTTGTATATCAGTTCTTTCCGTTCCAAGATGTCCAGGATTCTCGTCAGGGTTGGCTGATCTTTTTCTGATTTGATGGCAAGTTCTTTCTGACTGATTCCATCCTGTTCCGCTAAGCGCTTTAGAACCGTCCACTGTTCGGGCGTAACATCAAATTCCTTCAGATGCAGGGTAAGGAATCGAATAATATTCTTCACTGTATGGCTCGTGTACAAGCCGATAGATTCATCGCGGGACATAGTCACTGTTTTCACCTACTGCATTCAATTTTTCTTCCTTTTATCATACATGAAATGGAGGGTTTTAGAGAGGTTTAATAAAAGAAAACGAAATTACTTGTCACAACAACTACATTTACAAATATACATGTTGTGGATATAATTAGTATAACAACTAATTAAACGAAGGAGAATTTTATGAGTCATTCAACTCCATCAACTATATGGACACGACCATTTTTTATGGCACTAGTAAACAACTTTCTTATATTTCTTGTATTTTATTCGTTGTTAACGGTCCTGCCCCTTTACGTGATCGATGAACTTCAAGGAACGGAAGGGGAGGCAGGACTCGCTACTACCATCTTTTTATTATCAGCGATCATTGTCCGACCATTTTCCGGTAAAATGATTGAATGGTTAGGGAAACGCAAAACGCTCATCATCAGCGTTTTATTTTTTGGCATCTCCTCATTCTTGTACTTTTGGGTCAATGATTTTTATCTGTTAATGGGGCTTCGCTTTTTTCATGGGATTTGGTTTAGTATCAGCTCGACGGTTTTAGTCGCGATCGCCGCAGACATGATTCCCCCTCATCGGAAGGGAGAAGGGCTGGGTTACTTCGCTATGTCGATGAACTTGGCTGTTGTCGTCGGACCGTTCATTTCGTTAGCCCTTATTCAGTGGATTCCATATACGACCTTGTTCTTGGGGCTTGCATTCGTCATAGTCATTGGATTCATTTGTTCTTTCGGCATTCAGGTCATGGAGGGGGATGTGGTTGAAACAATGGACTCCAGACGCTTAACCTTTAAGGATTTGGTGGAAGTTAAAGCGATCCCGATTGCACTTGTAGGATTTTTAACCTCATTTGCATACTCAGGCATCATGTCGTTTATTTCGGTCTACGCCAAATCCATCGGTTTATTTGAATCAGTCAGCTTATTTTTCGTTGTTTTCGCAGCGGCCATGTTGCTTTCACGCCCATTTACAGGACGTTTATTCGACCGATCAGGACCGGATGCAGTCATCTATCCATCCTTATTTATTTTTGCCATTGGTTTGATTTTGTTGAGTGTCACACACTCCGTCGTTCTATTATTGATTGCTGGAACACTCATCGGACTCGGATATGGGGCACTTCTTCCAAGCTTTCAGACGATGTCCATACAGGCCGCACCAAAAAAAAGGACGGGGCATGCGACCGCAACATTCTTTATTTTTTACGATCTGGGGATTGCCGTGGGATCGTTTGTGTTGGGAGTCTTTTCGTTTCAGCTTGGATTTTCTGCTTTGTATATCATTTGCAGTGGAGTGATTTTCGTCACGATAGTGGTTTATAAAGCAACCATACATGAGAATCATGTTGAAAATCAGAAAGCGAGCGTATTGGAATTGTAGATAAATGAGTAGGAAAGCATCCTTCATGAGAGGGATGTTTTTTTTTGTCTAATTGAGAATAATTTTCAATTAGTTGTTGACAAATACAAGGAAAGTTTGTATGGTTTACATATAGTGATAATGATAATTATTATCAATTAGGTGTGCGATGGAGGTTTATCATGACCAAAAAAATAATTATGATCTATGCAAGCATGAGTGGAAATACAGAAGAAATGGCGACGGCCATCGAGACAGGTGTGAAGGAAGCCGGAGCTGAAATCGATGTAATTGATATAAATGACTGCCCGAATGTTCAGGTCCTTGAGAAATATGCAGGAATCCTGTTAGGTGCATATACTTGGGGGGATGGAGAACTCCCTTATGAAGTTGAGGAGTTTTACGATGACATGGACGATGTGGATTTAACGTTTAAGATTGCCGCAAGCTTCGGGTCCTGTGATTCTTTTTATCCTAAGTACGGGGCAGCGGTGGATTTATTAAATGAGAAATTGCAAGAAAGAGGAGCCCGTTTGATTCATAATGGTTTGAAAGTGGAATTAACACCAGAGGATGAAGATGTGGAGGCGTGTAAAGAATTTGGGCGCACATTTGCTAGTGAGCTCTTGTTCAGTAAACAAGAAGGCTAGAGAAAGGAGAGGCATTCGTGAACTATTCACTTTCGATTAAAACATTATCGGATATACATCTAAAAGAATTCATCAATTGTCCCCACAAGTTTTACTATCACTACATCCAGCGTGAAGAAGCAAGTAAAGTTGAATGGAAAAAGGTTATGCAGTTCATTGTGAACCAGGTAGTGAAGGACTTCTTTATGCTTCCCGTCAAAATGAGGACGCCCATCAAAGCACTTGAAATCATTGAGAAGCACCTTTCCTCTGTTAAAACAAACATCTTTGATTCAAAGATAGATTATTACTTAGTGGTGGCGAAAGTGACGGATTATTTAATGCAGGACTTAACTCAGAACTATGGGACATTACCACCTCTTTTTATTAATGAAAAGTTTCAACAATACTTCGAAGAGCTTGAAACTCACTTATCCCTCACGATAGAAGTGGCAGAATGGGAACAAGAATCGTTTACAGTCACCAAGTATCTTGTCGATACAAATCACGAAATGATTACCTTGTATTATTATTTGACGGTGGTTTTCTGTGAAAGATCTTTTGGAAGACTTCCTTCGTCGATAAGAATCGTTTCCTTGTTAAATGGAGAAGAATTCGTCCATTCCCCTTCTCAGATAGAAATGAAGAAAGGTTTGTCTTACATAGAGAAATTAAAAGATATGCTGTCTGCACCACTATCATCCATTACCAAACCGAATGGGGAAGTATGTTTGAGCTGTCCATTTGTGGAGGTTTGTGCAAACAATGAAATAGAATTTCTTTTTCAAAAGAAGCATTAAACAGAAGAAGAGGACTTACCGTATTTCGGTAAGTCCTCTTTCTCATTCAATTAAAGCGGATGCTGATTGTTTATCAAAATGTATTCGGGCGACTTTTTTCTCGTTTTTAAACAATATATAATGGGCGGTGGCAATTTTTTCTTCAACATAATCAATAGAGAAAGTCCCTGATGGATCTGTAAGACTACCAATTGCACGAGATAAATGATCGATCACATGCTTTAAATGATCTGTCCTCTTCCATTCATTATCCGTATTCATTTGATCCATGATTTCAAATGCAAGATTTTGAACATGGTAAAGACGCCTCTGCTCCATACTAAAGATTCTCCCTTCATATCAAACATATCTCTTTGATTATATGGTGAAAGCTTCAGGTATATGATGATTCTTATCCACAAATCAGGTATGAAACAGGGGGGGAAAGTACACTCTAAAGATAATAAGGGAGGTGTTTGAAAATGGCTCAAGACGTACTATGTGAAGTAAGCAACTGCAAATACAACCGTGAAGGCAAAAAGTGCTCTGCCGACCAGATTTTCGTTGTCAGTCACAAAGGAAACAAAGCCCACAACAGTGAAGAAACGGATTGTAAAACATTTGATCCTGGTATGTAATGAAGAGAGAAGGCAACCATAGGCGTGGTTGTCTTCTTTTTATATAGTATTGATAATAATTCTCATTCTTATACAAAAAAAGCTCACTTTTGTGAGCTTCTCATTGATTAACAGCCTGTTCCGATAAAGTGGTCGTTCTAAGCTGTCGATATCTTGAGTAAAAAAGTCCTGTCATAAAGAGGGATAAACATCCGAATAATACGGTCATGATCTGCAGTCCCACAAGATCCAATAGCAGTCCTGTCAAGAGGAGCACAACTTGGAAAATCAGTCTGTCGAGCATGTTTCTAAACGAAAAGAAACGGCCGTGAAATTCTTTTGGCACCCGCGTTTGAAAGATCGTGGCAGCCGTCGGGAAAAAGCATCCTACTGCAAAACCAAAAACAGTAAATGCCAGCACAGATAAAAACGGGCTGGTCGCAAAATAAAGGAGCAGTTGCGCAATGCCGATGACGAAACTGAAGAAGAATAAGATTTTGTAGGGTGACACCTTTTCACCCATTTTCTTTACAGCAAAAGCACCTGTCATAAAGGCAATCCCTTCGGCGGTATAGATCCAACCTTTAATAGCTGAGCTATCCTGTAGCTCGCTGATGTTGATAACCATCAGGTTGAATCCACCAATAAACAGCAGGGGGATCAACGTCATCACAAGGGTCATAAATACGATGGGCAGCCCTTTAATGACAGGGAATACTTCATTGAAGCCCGCCCCTTTTGTTTTTTCACCTTGCTGTTTGGAAGTTGACGTTTCTTCAATTGTAAGGAACCAGGTCATGACGAATAGTGCTAAATAGGCCACTAATGATAATAGGTAGAGCATCGATAAGGAGATAACCACCAATAGAATTCCAGCTAACGCCGTACCAAGTATTCTTGAAAGGGTGGCCACATTCATATGGACCCCATTCATTTGAAGCAATTCCTTCTCTTTCACCACCATGGGGATGGCGGCTTGAAGAGCAGGGAAATAGAACGCGGCAGAAATTTGAATGCTCACTAAGAAAACGACCATCCACAGCACCGAGCCTGTATTGATCGCAATCAACATGAAAACAACACTTAATGCCCTGGTGAAGCCTGAGATAAGCATCACCGTTTTCTTATTCGCCTGATCCGTTATCCTGCCGGCTAAAGGTCCAACAGCAAGACCCGCAAGCAGTCCAGAAGCCAGAATCACCGACTTTAGGAAATCAGAAGGCACCTTTTCCTGCATGAACTCCAGATTACCGATAATCCCTAACCACAATCCGAGACCTGCTATAAATTCACCTATCAATAATATCCATACATTTTTATTTTTCCACATAAAGGTCCGTCCCTCGCAGTCAAGTTATTTCGCTTCTCTAAATATACTATGGGTGGAGGGGAATGGGAATGATTTTTTTTGGTGTGGTAAGGGGAGGGTATCTGGAGGAAAAGGGCGTTCGCTGATAAAATTGAGATTTCGCTGATATAATGGGAATTTCGCTGATAAATCGTGAATTTCGCTGATAAATATAATATTTCGCTGATAAAATTCAAATCCACCATCTCGAAGCAGGATTTTCTGCAGTTTATGGAGAATACATGTAATATAAAACCCGATTGGAGTGATAAAATGATCGAAAAAGAACGAATAATACCTCGAATCATCCTGATGTTACAAGCTTTACTCCGCAGACTTCCCCTCAACCACCCTAAACTCCTTCTGATATCCGAAGAACTTGGTAAAAGAATGGCAGGATTCAAAGGAGAGAAAGCACTAGATTACACTTTAAGCTTTTTAGACCCTAAAAAATACTACATTCTCCACGATCTCAGATTACCCTGCAAAGATAGCTTTTTTCAAATCGACACCCTACCCATTACAACCAAATTCATCCTCAATATTGAAGTCAAATACCTTGCTGGCACTGCTTACTTCGACCCTATCTTCAATCAACTTATTCAAACAAAAGATGGATTTGAGTCAGCTTTACCGGACCCTACGATCCAAATCAAACGACAAGAAAGTCAGCTATTGAAATGGTTAAAAGAGAATGGATTGCCCTCCATCCCCGTTTTTTCTTGCGTAGTCATGGGCAACGATCGGACTATCATTAAAACCTCTCTAGATAACAAAACCCTTCAAAAAATCGTCATCCATCGAAGTTCTCTATTGGACAAGGTGAGATATATTGAGAACTCTCTTCGAAAAGAGAAGGCCGCGCCTAAAGAAATTAAAAAAATCATTCGCAGCTTAAAAAGACAACACGAAGAGCCTGATTTCTCTGTCTTAGAGAGATTTAACATTACAGAGGGTGAGCTATTAAAGGGGGTCATATGTGAAGAGTGCAATTATCGGCCGTTAGCAAGGAAACATGGCAAATGGCTTTGTATGAATTGTAAAAATGAAAAGATTAATGCTCACATCCAAGCCCTCAAAGACTATGAACTTTTGATTGGTCCTAAAATAAATAACGCGGAACTAAGAAATTTTTTGAAAATCAATTCTTCTCATGTTGCAAAAAGACTCCTCCAATCCCTAAATCTCCCCACAACAGGCACCAAAAAAGGAACACAATACATCCTATTATTCGATGAAAGCCCACCCCGAAAACACAAACAAAAAAACCCGCCAATAACCTGACGAGTTTTCATTCCTTCTCAATCCACTCCTGGGACCACTTCTCTATATCTTTCATTAAAGGTTCTAAAGAGTAACCCTTTTTCGTTAAAGAATATTCTATACGCACTGGTGTTTCAGGGTAAACGTCTCGTTTTACGATTCCTTCTTCTTCAAGATCCTTTAATCTCTCTGAGAGAAGTCTGCCACTGATGCCGATTGCGTCTTTGATGGTGCAGTTTCGTTGTGGACCGGAAAGCAATTGATAGATGATGAGTGCTGTCCATCGTTGACTTAAGATGCCGATTGCTTTTTCGAACCTTGGACATATTTCTGATTGTTTCACTCTGTCAGGCGCCTCCTTCTTTGTAACTAGTATACCACATCATCAACATTTTAGTAATTTAATTACTTGACAGTACATAGTTATTAAAATAATATAAGTTACATAAAGTAACTAACTTTAATAAAATAACAAAAAGGAAGGAAGAATATACAATGTTACAGAATCACTTAATAGGGGCATTTATTTTAAGAATATTTCTAGGAAGCACCTTTTTTATTCACGGTTTGACTAAGTTTCAGGGAGGGATTGAAAATACGGCCGGTTTCTTTCATAGCTTAGGGCTGCCGGGATTTACAGCATATGCAGTCGCAATCATTGAGTTGGTCGGCGGACTGGCGATGATCCTGGGATTTGGTACACGGATTGTTGCAGTACTATTTGCGTTCGTCATGGCAGGAGCAATCGTAAAAGTGAAATTAGCTGCTGGTTTCTTAGGAAATGGGCAGATGGCAGGATATGAATTGGATTTAGCCCTGCTTGCGATCTCAATCTATTTTGTCGTGGCTAAGGAGTCATTGTTCTCAATAGATCAGAAGTTTTCACAGTCAGAATGAATGGGAGGAATAAAGATGAACTTTCATAAAGAACCACATACATTTGTTGGGGAAGTAAATATAAAAGTCGAAAACTTGGAGCGATCTCTTGACTTTTACCAAGAAGTAATTGGATTTAAATTGTTGGAAGGAACAGATAAAAGAGCGACTCTCACGGTAGATGGCATACACCCACTATTATCTCTGGAGCAACCTGAAGATGTGACACCTAAGCAGGCCAGAACAACAGGTTTGTACCACTTTGCCCTGTTGTTGCCGAATAGAACAGATCTTGGAAAAATATTAGAACATTTTATTAAGCTGAATATACAACTGGGGTCATCTGACCACCTTGTTAGTGAAGCACTGTATTTATCAGATCCTGATGGAAATGGAATTGAGATTTATAGGGACCGTCCTTCATCTGACTGGAAATGGAATGGAAATCAAGTAGAGATGACCGTCGATCCGATCGATGCACGGGGAATATTGGCTGAGGCCGATGGACAATCGTGGGATGGGCTTCCTGCCGGCACCGTTATGGGGCATATCCATTTGCATGTTTCAGATTTAAAATCAACTGAAGAATTTTACGGCGAGGGACTTGACTTCGATGTAGTCAGTCGATTTGGAAATCAGGCACTATTCATATCAACAGGTGGATACCATCATCATATCGGACTGAACACCTGGAACGGGGTCGGGGCTCCGAGACCAGCTGAAAACAGTGTCGGTCTTAACTGGTTCACCTTACATTTTCCATCAGAAGAAAAACGAACAACCATCATCCGCCAGTTGGAATCCATAGGAGCAACCATCCAGGAACAAAGAGGAAAACTCCTGACCGAAGACCCATCAGGCAACCGAATCTATCTAAGCTTGTAAGGCAAGAGGGACGGACCTCAAATGAGGTCCGTCCCTCTTGCACATTATCATCGAAAGCCTTATTCCAAAGCGTTAAATCCATCCTGCAACACGAAAATTCGTTTGCACTCTTATGTTCCAAGGTCCGTCCCTCAGGCAAGGTTTTTTATTTGATGGGAAATTCGTGTGATAATGATGGGGACATACTAAGTGATATCTAGATTGCAGGGGAGTGGCATCAAATGAAGTTGAGTGTATTGGATCAGTCTGTGATTACGAGGGGGGAGGATGCGCGGACGGCGTTTCAAAATACGGTGACTCTTGCGCAGCGAACCGAGGAGCTCGGGTATACACGTTTTTGGGTCGCAGAGCATCATAATACGAATGGGATTGTCGGTTCTGCTCCTCAAGTGTTAATTTCTCATCTTGCTTCTATGACGAGTTCGATTCGGGTCGGATCCGGTGGCGTACTTCTTCCGCAATATAGCCCTTACAAAATCGCGGAGGACTTTAATGTATTGGAGACCCTTTTTCCCAATCGAATCGATCTCGGAATCGGCCGGTCGCCTGGTGGTTCGTATGAGACACGTCTGGCTCTGACGGATGGATTGAAGAAGAGTATGAATGAGTTTCCGGGTCAGGTAGAAGCGCTTCAAGCTTATTTACATCACTCGGATGAGCAAGCAGTCAAGGCTTATCCAAAAGTGACGAGGCCCCCGCTTCCCTGGATATTAGGAATCACCCACAGGGGGGCACGCGTGGCTGCTGAGCAGGGTACGGCCTTCACATATGGTCACTTTATCAATCCTGTAAATGGGAAAAGGGCTCTGGACTATTATCATTCTCATTTTCAGCCTTCCCTGTCTTTATCCCAACCTAAGAGCAATGTTTGTATCTTTATCGTCTGTGCTCCAACGCAAGGAGAAGCTGAAGAAATTGCCCTCACTCAAGATTTGTGGCTGTTATCGGTAGAAAAGGGAAGAGACACGGGAATTCCCTCCAAGGAAGAAGTAAAAGCAAGAACGCTGTCAGAGTTGGAAAAAGAAAAAGTGAAGGAAAACCGAAAGCGAGCCATTATAGGGACACCTCAAAGAGTGAGGGAGGAGCTTCATATGCTGAGTGAAATCTATCAGACAGATGAATTTATGATTATTACCAATGTATACAAGTTTGAAGATAAAGTAAGATCATATGAGCTCATTGCTGAGGCTGTCCTTTAGGCTTCAAAAAATCTGCAGTGACTACTCCAATATAGGAATAATCAAGGTTTTAATAAAGAGGAGCCAGTGTACGGTGAATAAGTGCACTGGCTCCTTTTTGGTATGAATTTATTAATAATAATAGGGATAAGGAGGATAACCATAATAAGGTGGTGGATATCCGTATCCATAACCATAACCATAACCGATAGGACTTAAAAGGGCGGCTCCCAGCAGTCCACCAGCAAGTCCTCCTAAAAACGGGTTAAATCCAAATCCGAACGGGCGTCTTCCAAATCCTCCGAAGCCGAATCCAGGTCTTCCAAACCCCACGCGTCCGATGGGGCGGCGTATATCATTGTAATCCACAAATGTTTCATAACCGGTATTGTGAAAATCATTCATAGCATAAACCTCCTCTCTATCTATGGTTATGAATATTCGCCCTCAAACAAAAAGGTATGGGCATTAACCTATATAGAGAGATTTTAGGGAAATAGGCCTATGTGGATTTTTTGAGTAGGAGGAACACAATTCCTCTTTATCTAAATATAGAGCAGCTAACCTAGTTGCTCTACATCTCAAATAACAAATAATGAGTATGTAAAACAACTTTATGAGGATGACTCTTTTGTTTGAACTAATGCGGAAATGATCGCACCGACTGCTTGGATCCAGCTTCCCGCCACATTAATATTACCGCTGTCTCTTTCATTTAATTCGAGGATTCCAGCGATGGCCTGAAGGGAATTACCAATAATCTGGAGAAGATTACCGTATATCGAATATAGCTCTTCTAACGTATGTTCTTCATCAAATGAATCGGCAAGTGCAGCCCCTCCCCCTAATGCCTGGAGAAGATTTCCTTTAATGTTCAGCTCTTGCTTCGTAATATCGTTAAACTTAATGAGTATGCCGGCTATAACGGTTACGTTTCCAATAGCTTGAATTTGATTCCCTGCTTTCGTCAGGGTAAAGTCATCTATTGCATCTGCCTCTAAAGCATTTCCTGTTGCTTGCAGTTCATTTCCTACGAGATTGAACGAGTTTAAAGTATCTTCTGGAATGCTCTTAATAGGGGTACTGCCAACAGCGGCAATGACCGTTCCGATTGCAGCAACCCATGCTCCGAATGTGGCTTTTTGTTCTTTGCTCATAGTATAATCGCCTACTTTACGGTTCTTAGATAGTGTATACAACTAGGCGATCGTTTGTTCATGATGCATTTAAGTTGTTTCCCACCATTTGGATGTAGGGTAAGAATCATTTCCAGCAAGAAAGGTTTCCCCTATCCTTGGAGTAACAACAGGAACCCCGTGTTCTGCACCGCATTTTGTCACACGTTTGATCGGGTCGGTCCATTCATGAAAGGATAACGTGAATGCTCCCCAATGAATGGGTAAAAGCTGCTTCCCTTTCACATCAATATGGGCTTGTACAGTTTCTTCTGGGAGCATATGAATCGGTGCCCACCTGGGATCATATTGACCACATTCCATCAAGGTCAAATCGAATGGCCCGTATACACTGCCAATCTCTTTAAAATGATGTCCATATCCACTATCTCCGCTGAAAAAGATTTTGGAGGAGTTCCCGATGAGACACCATGAACACCACAAGGTAGCATTACGATCATGTAAGCTTCTGCCGGAAAAATGTCTTGCCGGGGTACAAGCAAGAGTAAGACCATTCCACTCAACCTCGTCCCACCAATCAAGCTCTGTAATGTGATCAGAATGGATTCCCCATCTCTCAAGATGACTCCCTACTCCGATGGGAACAAAAAACTGCTTCACTTTGCCTCGAAGCTTTCGAATGGTGCCATAATCGAGATGATCGTAATGATCATGGGAAAAAACTACAGCATCGATGGAAGGCAGTTCATCTTTTTCAAAAGGAAGCTCTTTGCTATACCGTTTTCCTCCTATCCATGGAAACGGGGATGGCGCACGACCAAACATTGGATCAAGAAGTAGTCTTTTTCCATCCATTTCAACGAGAGAAGCTGAATGTCCAAACCAGGTTACATTCGTGACGGAATGAGGATGGTCAAAGGACGGAAATCCAACACTTGGAATATCGCGATCAGGTTTACGGTTACCAGTTCTTTTCATAAGATCCCGAATCATTGTAAGAGACGTGGAAAAGCTGGTATCCATAGAGGTTGGAATGGGATTTTTAAATGAGCCTTTTGAATGCTGAGGTGATGATTGAACGCGTTCAAGGGAAGGCTTCTTGCCAAATGCGGGGTAGAATCGGAGAACCAGGAAGGCAATCACAATCATAGCGATCAGCAAAAATATAAATAGTAGCATGGATTTTGCTCCTTTTCATTCGATATCTTTAACTATCTCAGATTAGCTTGTGACTGTCCAAAATGAAGTCGGCGCCACATTTAAGAAATAATTAAGATTTCCGTTAAAAATCCATAAGGTTTGTTTAGTAAACTATCGTTAATCATAGTGAGGGGATGATTCAATGAAAAGATGGATGATGGGAATAGCTATAGCAGGAGCTTTGGGAGTAGGATGGTGGCTGATCTCCCCATTGTTTATGGATAAGGTCGTGAACGAAGAGCCAGTTTCATCGTCTTCCGGATCCATTATGAAAGACCAGGGAGAGCATACTATGAAAGAAACCGATTCATCTTCGCCAGACGAAATGACAAACGATACAATGAAAATAAATGAATTAGTCGGAACCTTTCAGGGAGCAGATGAAAATCACGAGGCAAAAGGGATAGTGAGTATATCAGATAAAAATATCCGATTGGAAAATTTTGAAGTGACCAATGGACCGGATCTTTACGTTTACTTAGTAGAGGAAGGTCAGAAAACCAAAGAAGGAATTTCCCTGGGTAAATTGAAGGGGAACATAGGCAATCAAAATTACGAGATTCCAGGAGATCATTCTGCATCATCAGGAATGGAGATTGTGATATGGTGTAAACAATTTAATGTGGATTTCGGTCGTGCTGAATTAGGTAAGGCGATGTAAAGGAGAGTAAACCATGGTAAACAAAGTCCTGTTAGTAGATGATGAAGAAAATATTGTGGATGTATGCGCTCGGTATCTCATGAGGGATGGGTATGAAGTGAGTACTGCTTCTAACGGTATTGAAGCAATCCAACGGTACCATACATTCCAACCGGACATCGTGATCCTGGATATTATGATGCCTGAAATGGATGGGTGGCAGGCAGCTGAAAAGATCAGGGAAGACAGTGATACCCCCATCATCATGCTGACAGCTCTGGGACAGGAGAAGGATCGGATTTATGGGTTGACCATAGGTGCGGATGACTATGTCACCAAACCTTTCAGTCCACGGGAATTATTGCTCCGTGTCAAAAACGTATTAAGAAGGACCAATTCCACTCCAAAACGGGAAGCTCAAAGGGAAGTTCTTAAGTGGAAAGACTTACTTATTGATCGAGATAAACGAAAAGTAGTCGCGGCCGGGAAAGAAATTGACATGACTGTGAAAGAATTCGATTTATTAACCCTGTTAGCAGAGCATCCTTCACAGGTGTTCTCCAAGTCCCAACTGCTCGAAACCTTATGGGGGTATGAATATCTGGGTGATGCCAATACGATCAATGTTCATATTCGCAGGTTAAGAGAAAAGATAGAGGAAGATCCTTCTGAGCCGCAATGGATAAAAACCGTGTGGGGAATAGGTTATAAGTTTGAGGGGCAGCAGCACTATGAAAATTAGAACCCTCCTTATTTTAGCCAACACGATTTCTCTCTCCGTAATCTTAGTATTTCTCACAATCTCGTATGTTCAGATGTTTATCTCAACCAATATCATCATCCTGCTTTCCCTTATTACACTTGGGGCGGGGATCCTTTCCTTTGCAGTGAATTTGATGATCACATCGCCTTTGTTAAAATCTGTAAAGCAGATGAGCAAAGAAGCAGAGCGGATGGCTAAAGGTGACTTTGATGTGAAGGTGACAGAAGGCGGACCTCAGGAAATCAAAGAGCTCGCTGCTAACTTTAATCATATGTCCACTAAAATAGAAGCAATGTTCGACGAAATAAGGGAATCAGAGAAGTTCAAGAGTGAACTGATCGCGAATGTTTCCCATGATCTCAGAACACCTTTATCATCGATTCATTCCTTTGTTGCTGCTTTAAACGATGACATTATCGAAGATCAGGAAGCGCGAAAGAGATATTACGAAACCATTTTGTCAGAAACAGAAAAACTGGGTCATTTAATTGAAGAGGTATTGGAATTTTCACAGTTGGAAAACAGGAAGTTGCCATGGAATCCACATCCGACACCAATCGATAAACTCCTGATCGAAACCATTCAGCAGTTTGAACGGGTTTTACAAGAGAAGCATGTTGAAGTGAAAGTGGAATATGATGACCTTTTGCCCCTTGTTTCTTTAATGCCTGTTCAAATAAAAAGGGTGATGACCAACTTAATACAAAACGCATTATCCTTTTCGCCTGACCAAACGACGCTGTATATTAGGGCTGTCAAAGGTGGGGGGATGATGAGGTTTTCGGTTACAGACGAAGGAAAAGGAGTTCCTCTTGAAGAGCAGGGATCGATTTTTCAACGTTTTTACCGGGTGGAGAAGTCTCGAAATAAAGCAAGTGGAGGGTCTGGATTAGGACTTTCCATCTGCAAAGAAATTGTTGAACTTCATGGTGGGGATATCGGAGTCGAAAGTGATGGTAAGTCGGGCAGCACCTTTTGGTTCAGGTTACCTTTAGAAATAAGTAAGGAGGAGAGACGATGAAAAAAGTGATGATGGGAATCGGCCTGGTACTCCTATTGAGTCTGGCGGCTTTTTTCGGTCCTAAACTGTATGCAAGCATGACCCAGAAGTCATTGGGAAGTGAGCCGGTAAAGCTGGATATGGTGGATGAAGAACATGCGGTTGCGACCTTTGCAGGAGGATGCTTCTGGTGTATGGAACCACCTTTTGAAAAACTGGATGGCGTGTATTCCGTCATTTCCGGATACACAGGCGGTGAGGAAAAGAATCCAACCTATGATGAAGTATCTACGAAACAGACAGGACATGTGGAAGCCGTTCAAATTGAATATAATCCTAAAGTCATTACGTATGAGCAGCTATTGAAAGTTTACTGGAGACAAATCGATCCTACCGATAACGGTGGCCAATTCGTCGATCGGGGCCCACAATACGTGAGTGGTATCTTCTATCATAATGAAGAACAGGAGAATATAGCACAGCGATCAAAGCAGGAATTAGCAGACTCTGGGCGCTTTGAAGAAGAAATCGTCACAGAAATCCAACCTGCTAAAACCTTTTACAAAGCGGAAGAATATCACCAGGATTATTATAAGAAAAATGAATTAAGCTATAAGTTTTACCGAAACAACTCAGGAAGGGATGACTTCCTTGATGAAGCTTGGGGAGAAGACCGGAACATCAAGCTGGATACGAAGCCCCTTTATCCTTCCTACACAGACGAAGAATTAAAAGATAGACTTACAGATATCCAATACAAAGTGACCCAGGAAGACGGGACCGAGAAAGCATTTGATAATGAATACTGGGACAACAAAGAAGAAGGGATCTATGTGGATATCGTTTCAGGAGAGCCTCTTTTCAGCTCAAAAGATAAATATAAAAGCGGGACCGGCTGGCCCAGTTTCACTAGGCCCCTAGTTGAGGAGAACATTGTTGAAGTGGAAGATCGCACGCTATTCATGGTGCGGATGGAGGTAAGGAGTAAACACGCCGATTCTCACCTGGGTCATGTGTTCGATGATGGTCCAGAGCCAACAGGTTTAAGATATTGCATGAATTCAGCAGCCCTTCGATTTGTCCCGAAAGATGAGCTGGAAGAACAAGGCTACGGGGAGTTCGTTTCTCATTTTGAACAAATGGAGGGGGAGTCGTCTTGAATAGAGCAACCTCAGTACGATCTGCTTCAGCCATCAGTGATCTTCCTGGAAAGCTCGTAAACTACTCAATAAAAGAAGTAATCTTTCAACCTTTTTCACTTAGTAAAAATCTGTACAGGATTCAAACAGGGAAAGTAAAGCTATATAAAAACAGTGAGGATGGACGTAAAATCATCCTCACCATGCTGGGTGAGGGAGAATTCTTCAGTAACATAGCGTGTTTCAGCTTAGACGACGAGGGAGTTTATGCAGAAGCTAGCGATGACACGATCTTAACAGTCATCTCCCATAAACAACTGGATAGCTTAAGTGTAACGAAACCTGCTTTTCTTGCAGAGCTCTTCTTCACCTTCAATCAACATATGAAACAACGAAACATGTTCCTCGAACGCATCATGCACGCACCCGTCAAAGAAAGGATCCTTTATCTCATGTCATTCCTCATGAAGAACTTTGGAGAAAAACAGGGGAGATTCATGAAAATAACGGTCCCCCTTACCCACCAGGACATCGCAAGCTTCATTGGCTCTACAAGAGAAACGGTCACCAGTCTCACAAAAGAGCTGATAACAGAAGGACACCTCCAAAAAAAAGATAAGCATTATCTTGTGATGGGAGGGACGGACCTTTAACGGTCCGTCCCTTATTTTCACCTGTCTAATCTAACGATGTCTGCGTCCTGGTTTGGACGGTTTAATATGAGGTCACGGAGGATGTGAGCCCCAAGCATACTATAAACCGTGCCGTTCCCACCGTATCCTAATAAGTAATATGTTCGTTCTTTTTCAGGATGCTTACCGATATAAGGGAGGTTGTCCAATGACTCTCCGAAGCTTGCTCCCCACGCAAAGTCCATTTTGATAGTGAGGTCAGGAAATAGTTTTTGAACCTCTTTTTCAATTTGTTTTCCGCGTTTTTCTATTTTCTTCTCACTTTGAGGTGCGTGAGGTGGATCTTCATCCAATCCTCCTGCGATGATTCGGTTATCCACTGTGGTGCGCATATATAAGTAAGGACGTTTTGTCTCCCAAATCAGAGCTCGTTCATGCCATTGGGATAAATCTTCAATGGGTTCAGTGGCAATGGCATAAGATCGATTGATATCAGTGCCAATTTTCTTATCGATCGGAGGGGTTTCATACCCGGTTGCATGGACCAAGTGGGATGCCTGAATAATACCTTCAGAAGTATGAATGTTGACACCGTCAGCATCCTCTTCTACCCAGCCAGCTTCAAGATTTTCAAAGATTGTTGTCTTTTGACCTGCCTTTAAATAGTCGATTATGCCGTTCACAAATCGGTAAGGATTTACCTCGGCATCTCCAAGGGTAATCAAAGCTCCCGGTTTTGAAAAAGGCAATCGCTGTTTGATTTCTTTTTTAGACCAATATTCTACTGGAAAGCCATGTTCCTTTAGTGTTTTATATTCTTTTTTTAGTTTAGATACATGTCGGGTAGTACTCGCATAGTAGATGCTTTTTCTCCTTATAAATTCAGGTGACACTGGTAAATTCATTGCCACTTGTTCAAGGTTTCCGATCGCTTCCATACATAGCTTATAAAAACGGACAGCTTTCTTTTCTCCAATTTGATCAATCAGATCATGTAGCATGATATCGTTGGAAAATTGCAGTAATCCTGTATTAGCGGATGAACTCCCTGAAGCCATACTCCGCTTTTCAATGATTGCAACGTTCAAACCCGCTTCTGTAAGTGAATAGGCACATAATGCCCCGGACATTCCTCCCCCGATAATGGCTACATCATAATGTTTATCAAAGCTTCTTTTTTTATCTTTTAATGTAGTTGGCCAATACAAGCGGCCATTATGCAGATCCATTTTGGTTCCCCCAATAAGTAGCGATATTTAAATTATGTTCATATTCCATTCCCTTTAAGAGTCATGGATAAAACATATATTTTTGTACCGCAGGGTCTTAGTGGGTTCCAGCATCATATAAGTAAAGTGGGATTAATTTGTATGAGGATAAAGAAATATTTCAGTCGGAAGAAATTCAATCGAAATGCATCAGTAAAAACGGCTACTGCATTTATTCAGGGTGAGGATGCAGTAGCCACTGGTTTAATTTTTCGTGTAATTCAAGTCCCAACAGATGCCATAAGGATCTTTTACCTTACCATATTTAGCGCCCCAGAACGTGTCTTGAAGTTCCATTACTACAGTTCCTTTTTCAGTTAACCGACGGTAATAAGTATCGATTTCCTCTTCGCTTTCCAGCTCAAGGACAAGGGATATATTGTTTCCTACCGTTGGCTGATGACCGGGAAAGCTATCTGACATCATAAAGGAAAGCTCTCCTTTTTTAAAGTGAGCATGCATGATTTGATCAGCGATCTCCGGTGGACTTGGGTAATCGGCCTCACCAAAAGTCTGAACGGCCAATACTTCTCCTTCAAACACTTCTTTGTAATAGTCTAATGCTTCTTTCGCTTCGCCACTAAAACTAAAATAAGGTGCAGCCTGATGTTTCATCATTTCTCCACTCCGGTTCACATGAATTTTAATACCTCTTCATTATAGTCCAAACCGTTGGAATAAAACAAGAACAAATGTTCGTTTTTTATAGAAAAAAAAGGGATAGGCAGTTAATTGCCTATCCGCGATTATTTAAAGTGATTCAGTATTTAATTCAACATCGATATTGCCACTTGTTGCTTTAGAATATGGGCAAACTCCATGTGCCTTTTCGACCAATTGCTTCGCTTCATCTAATTCAACACCACTTACTGCTACTGATAACACAACGCCGAGTTTGAATCCACCGTCTGTATCTTTTCCAATGGAAACTTCAGCTGTTACTTTCGATTCAATCTTTTTCTTTTCTTGACGAGCCACTAAGTTAAGAGCGCTATCGAAACAAGCTGCATATCCAGCTGCGAACAATTGTTCAGGATTCGTTGCCCCTTCTGCTCCAGAACCCCCAAGTGATTTAGGCATTGCCAGTCCGACATCCAATACTCCGTCACTGCTTGTTACTTTTCCGGCGCGTCCACCTGTTGCTGTTGCTTTTGCTGTGTATAATGCTTCCATTTCTTTCACTCCTCATTTTCTTGTTTTGGTTGTGTGTAATTTAATATTACAAAACTAATATTAACGGCTTTGGTTTTAGTTGTCAACAATTAAGTTGTGTACAATTAAATTTGATAATTGATATCTTTTTTTGTATGATAATCTAAAGTTAGTTTGTTCAAGAAAGGAATCGACATGTATGAAAGATCCATTATTATTAGAAAATCAAATATGTTTTAAGATCTATACAGCAGAGCGGGAAATAACAAAGTTATATCGTGGGCTGCTTGAAGAAATCGGTGTGACTTATCCGCAATACCTTGCATTGTTAGTGCTTTGGGAAGATGGGACGGCATCTGTAAAAGAATTGGGGCGTAAATTGTTCTTAGACTCGGGAACGTTAACTCCGATGCTTAAAAGAATGGAAGCGAACGGGCTTGTCGAGCGTCACCGGTCAGTTGAAGATGAGCGGAGCGTCGTGATTTCTCTTACACAAAAAGGAGAAGCCATGAAGGAAAAGGCTGCTTGTGTTCCGACTCGATTGCTCGAACGATTAGAGATGGATGGGGAAGAGTTGGAGAGGTTGGATCAGACGTTAACCACGATATTGGGAAGACTGCAAGGTATGAGAAGAGAGTAGAGTAGGGGTGACTTTGGTCATCTTTTTTTTTGAGAAAATTGTAGAATCATGGTTGTGGATTTGTTATAATTTGGTAAGAGGCTGGATTTTTCGTGATTTCGGCCGGATTACTTTTAAAAACGGCTGGTTTTCTCCACGTTTCGGCCGGATTTTATTCAGAAACGGCCGGATTTTCCGGAAAAACGGCTGGATGATCTCTTGAAAGCTGCGTTCTATCTTAAAAACAGCTGGATGATCTCTTGAAAGCTGCGTTCTACCTCAAAAACGGCTGGATTCTCTCTTGAATTACCCCGTCCCACCTCAGAAACGGCCCGATCAATCCCGTGAAAGACTTTGCCCACCTCATGAACGGCTGAAATTCTTCAAAAACAGCGTCGTCTCCTAAAACCGTTGGATCTTTTTCAACAGCACCTCTGTCACCCACTGAAACTCTTCCCATTCACCTAAAGGAGTGATCTATTTGATCGGAAAAGAACATCAACCCCCTGTTATCATCTCAAAGCTTGAAGCCCTTTTAAGGCGATTGTCAAAATACTTTGTGAGAAGACTTGAAATAGAGTCTCAACTAGGTAAATTCAAGGCTGGGTATAGTGGTGAGTTATCATTAGACTACTATTTGAACAATCTTCCTGATAAAGAGTATGTTATCCTTCATGATCTTCGTCTACAAATCAAATCTTCCTTCATTCAAATTGATACGTTAATCCTTCATAGACATTTTATTCTTATTTTAGAAGTGAAAAACATTGCTGGAGATATCTATATCGATACAAACTTCAATCAAATGATTCGAACGTTAAATGGTAAAACAGAAGTGTTTCCAGATCCAATCCTGCAAGCGTACAGACAGAAGGTGGAGCTTGAAAGATGGTTAATGGAAAATAAATGTCCTACTGTACCAATAGAGCACCTGGTAGTACTTACGAATCCCCATACTCAAATAAAAAACACCACGGAAGAGCAGGTGACTCAAAGGCTGGTAAGAAGTGCGAAGCTTCCCTTCAAAATTGAAAGCTACACACACTTTTATCCAATCCCTTCATTAACTCCTAAAGAATTATCCAAAATGACCAAGCTTCTTCTTAAACACCATACACCTCAAACGTATGATGTTCTTCATCAATTTAACGTTTCACAAACAGATATTATTTGTGGTGTCTATTGTGTTCAGTGTGAATCCGCACCAATGGAGAGAATGGGTGGTACTTGGAGATGCCGCAGCTGTAAAACAGTACAAAAAGATGCTCATGTTTATTCGTTAAGAGATTATGCTTTTCTTATCCGGCCTTCTATTACGAACAGGGAAGCGAGGGAGTTTTTACAATTGGAATCCCCTTCAGCGACTCGTAAGATTTTACAGAAAATGAACCTATCAACAACTGGCTCAACCAAAGATAAAAGATACGACTTAACGCCCCTCATGGAGCATCCTCCTTCTCCCCCCGGAAAGTCAATAGTGAAGTCTTCAATGAAGCATAATTCCCGATCGCAGCGTACCCATAGAAGAACCCCATGAAAATTCCCGTAGCAAGGTGTCCTTTATGACTGATGAAAATAGAGATAAGCAAGCCAAGAATAACGGCAATATTCGGTACTAAAAAGGCATGAGGTTTAAAGAAAACTTTAATGAGCTGGGTGAGGATGATAATCACAGGAATCGCGATGACAGCGTCCCAGACGTTTGTGTGTATTGTCGGAAAATCCATAGAGCGCCTCCATAAAGAATTTTGCTTATAATGTTTCCTTATCAGGTAAAATTAAAAAAAAAATGACCCCTTAAAGGGATCATCCATTATTTAAATAATGCATTCCAACGCTCAGCTTTTTCAAGGGCTGCTATGTCATTCACAATCTCTCCAGGCTTCACTCCGGCACCGATCATATAATCTGCAAATTCCATGTTCACGAATTCAAAGATGTAATTGAACTGCTGTACGAGGGGAAGGCCTTTAATCTTTGCTGAGCTTCCACCGGTAATCACTACATATGCTTTCTTCTTCGTAAGCTCTTCTTTTAAGTTAAAGCGCTCATCGCGCAGGTACTGACTCCAGCGGTCGAAGAAGTTTTTCATGGGACCGCTCATTCCGTACCAATAAAGAGGTGTAGCAAATAGTAATACGTCATGCTCTTCTATTAATTGAACGAGTTTTTCGTAATCATCATCGACTGGAGAGAATCCACCTTCAGAGTGTCTTAAGTCTTCAATCGGTTCAATATGCAGGTCCGTAAGAGATACGACAGTGTGATCGGTTCCTTCTACGATTTTTTTTGCAAGGTATTCTGAGTTGCCGTTTTTTCGTGTGCTTCCTAAAAGGGCTAATACTTTCATTTATCAACACTCCTCTATGAATTCAAATGTATTGTTTGAGTCGTTATTTTTAGCATTCCACATGAAGACAATGGATGCCACGGTGACTGCGATCCTTCTTATAGATCCTGTTTGCCAATAGTCATCTATAGTTAGAGTTTACAGCAATAAACCGTTTGGATGCCACCTTTTGATAAGAGAAGGTAAATGCGATTCTTGATGAGGCATACACATGCATATACGCATATCCGAGCAACAGAGATGATTCCCAAACGACGATCGACAGGGGGGATAAGAGTTGGAGTACTATTTGGTAATAATAGTAAAGTGGCTGGATTTTTCCCGGAATCGGCCGGATTATTAGCAAAACCGGCTGGATTATGAGAGAAAACGGCCGGATTCTTCACAATAACGGCTGGATTCTCACAAAAACCGGCTTGATTCTTCACCAATTCAACTGGATTCTTCACCAATTCAACTGGATTCCTCACAATTTCACCTGTATTCTCACAAAAACCAAGCTGGATTCCTCACAATTTCACCTGGATTCTCACAAGTGGACGCTCCCCCATGACAGATGCAGCGCAATAATCCATCAAAAAAGGACGAATCGATAAAGAATCCGTCCTTTTTCAAGAAAAGCGTGAAGCTGCCTCTTATTACCGTCTGCGAAACCCTTCTTCACGCAAATACAACGCAGCTTCATCATACCCGCCAAAGCTGTCTTCCAGGTTATCACCGGCATAAATATTCCAGCGGTCATCTTCTTCGATCAGCATGAGGGAATGACCTTCAGTATCTTTCCACATCTGTTCGACGGGCGGCACGATTTCTTCTTCCGTAGCCAGATGATCAATGGATGCCCGAATGATGTCACGCAGTTCGTCACCCGAGAAATCACGGATGTTCACGAGTCCTTTTTGATTGGCTTTATAGTCAGGAAGACTCCCCGTATAAACAAAACCGTTTCCGTTCGGATGCAGGTGATATACCACAGTCGTCTTTTCATAGAGACTTTCTTCAAAGTGGAAATTCACCCTATTCAATGAAACGTTTTTACGTGTAAGCTCAGGAAACTCTTCTATAATGGTTAATTTATCTTCAAATGGTAACATCATATTCCTCATTTCATTTTACGATTTTCCCATTATAACACAGTGCCCTATTTTCTAAAGAGAGATAAGGGTATAATGGGAACAAAGAGGTGACCCCATTGAATGATTTTACTTCCTTAGGAATCCAACCTAAGTACGTCAATGCGTTAAAAGAACAATCGATTTCAGAACCAACACCGATCCAGAGCGAAACCATACCTGTTTTATTAAATGGTGAAGATGTGATCGGGCAGGCACAGACAGGAACGGGAAAAACGATGGCTTTTCTCCTGCCTATGCTTTCCAAAATTGATCCAGCGAGAGATGAGATCCAATCTCTTATTGTGACTCCGACGCGGGAGCTCGCAATTCAAGTAACCGCGGAGTTGAATCAGATTCTTTCTTCTACGGAAGATGACATAAATGTGTTAGCTGTGTACGGCGGCCAAGATGTTGAGAAGCAGATCAAGCGACTGAAGAATAAAGCGATTCATATCGTGATTGGGACACCTGGTCGTTTACTTGATCACGTTCGTCGGGAGACTGTGGACTTTTCAAACGTATCGTTCCTTGTACTGGATGAAGCGGATCAAATGCTTCATATCGGATTTTTCGATGAAGTCGAAGCGATTATTCGCGAGACTCCGTTTACCCGTCAAACCGCTCTATTTTCTGCGACGATGTCAAAGGATATCCGAAAAATCGGCAAGCGCTATATGAATAACCCTCATAATGTACAGATTCGCGAAAAAGAAAAGATTGTACAGGAAATACAGCAGGAAATCGTAGAAACGACGGATCGTCAGAAATTAGATGCCCTCAGTCAAACGATTCTTGACGTTCAACCGTTTTTAGGCATCATTTTCTGCCGAACGAAAAGAAGGGTCAGCAAGCTTCTGGGTGATCTGAAAACGAGAGGATTTCTGGTGGATGAACTACACGGTGACTTATCTCAAGCGAAACGAGAAGGAGTGATGAAGAAGTTCAGGGACGCGAAACTTCAGCTTCTTATCGCGACCGACGTGGCTGCTCGTGGTCTTGACGTTGAAGGAGTCACTCATGTGTTCAATTATGATATCCCTCAAGATGTGGAAAGCTATATTCACAGAATCGGACGTACAGGTCGTGCCGGAAAAGATGGACTTGCCATTACCTTTGTTGCACTGAAGGACAAGCAGGATCTTGAGATGATTGAAAAAGGCATTGGCCGTTCATTGCCTCGTCGTGTCGTGGAGGTGGCTCCTTCTAAGGAAACCGCCGATGTCCATAAGGGATCAAATGAAAGTGCGAAGGATAGACGTGAAAAGAATATCCAAGCGAATAAAGAGCGTAAAGCAAGGTCTCCACGTAGTGGCCGGTCTCGTAACAGTGACGGTGGTGATTCGCCACGCAGTCGTCGATCGAGAAGGGAAGAATCATCATCCCGACGTGGAGGAGACTCCGCCAGTCCCTCAAGAGGCAGACAATCCAGATCAAGTGATTCCGGCAAACCAAGAAGAAACGACTCCAGCGGTAAAAGAAACAGCCAGGGTAAATCCTCTTTAAATAGAAGAGGCCGCTAACTCAAAAAGCATGGTGACCAATGTGTCGTCATGCTTTTTTTATAGAACATCTTTCATCAATATACGGCCCTCCCCTATAAATCAGTATCTCATTATATAAAATTTCAGAATATTCCCAACTAATATCCCGGATCTGCTAAAATAATGAATATAAATAGTCATTAACGAACAGAAGGGATGGGTTGTACATATGCATGTACCTTTAGTGTTAACGGATTTTTTAGATCGGGCAGTCGAACAATATGGAGAGAAGATAGCGATTATTGATGATGTGAAGCGTTTGACGTATAAGCAGCTGAATGCCCGCGTGAATCAACTATCCCGGGGGCTACAGGAATTTGGGATTGAAAAAGGGGACAAGGTTGCGTATTTAGCTCCCAATACCGCAGAGATGCTGGAGGGGTTCTATGGGGTCTATAGTGTCGGAGGGATCATGACACCACTTAATACGCGCTTAAAACCTGCGGATTATCTATTTATCCTGACTCATAGTGAGAGCAAAGCATTATTTGTGGATGAGGAACTTTATCCGCTGGTGCAGCCGATTCTGTCTAATGTGCCGGATTTAAAGCATATTGTGATCCATGGTGAGTCAATAGATGGACATCCCGGCTATGACGAGTGGCGCGGTTCATTCAGCGACGAAGCTTTCGATCGCGTAGACTTGGAAGAAACCGATATCGCTTCTTTATTATATACGAGTGGGACGACAGGAGATCCGAAGGGAGTGCTCCTCACCCACAGGTCCAATTATTTGCATGCTCTATCATCCATGCATCATTTACGGGTTTCGGATCGCGACACGTTACTCCATGTCCTGCCCATGTTTCATGTGAATGGCTGGGGTTCACCTTTCTATTATACTGCCAACGGTGCGACCCAGGTGATGCTCAGAAAAGTAGACCCTGAGATGATTTTAGATAAAGTCGAGAAGCACGGCGTAACGGTTATGCATATGGCGCCGACTGTTCTGAATATGCTTCTGGAGAACTATCCGAACAGGGAGCGGACGATCGGACAAGATGTAAGGGTTGTCATTGCGGGTTCGGCTCCTCCACCAGCATTTGTCCGAAAGGTAGAAGAGGATCTAAAGTGGGAGTTTATCCAGGTGTACGGAATGACTGAAATATCACCACTTATCACTACATCCATCCTGAGATCTTCCGAACAGGACCGACCAAAGGAAGAAAAATACCGGTTAAAGGCGAAAGCCGGCTACAGTATGATTGGCAGCAAGGTAAAAGTAGTGGATGAGCTCGGTAATGAAGTGCCCCGTAACGGGAAAGCGATTGGAGAAATCGTGACAAGAACGAATACCGTGATGGAAGGATATTTTAAAAACCCCGAAGCAACCAATCAAGCCATTCGAGATGGATGGCTGCATACAGGTGATATGGCGACGGTCGACGAGAAGGGCTTCATTGAAATTGTCGACCGAATGAAAGACGTCATCATCAGCGGAGGAGAAAACATCTCTTCCATTGAAGTAGAGGGGGCTCTCTATGAACATGACAGTGTCCTCGAAGCAGCGGTCGTAGCCATCCCCCATGAGCGTTGGGGAGAAGTGCCCCATGCAGTCGTTGTTATCAGGGAGGGTCACAGCTTAACGGAAAAGGATCTTATCGAATTCAGCAGAGAAAAGCTTGCCCACTTCAAAGCACCGAAGAGTATTACCTTTGCAAAGGAGTTACCTAAGACCGCTTCAGGAAAAATCCAAAAGGTTGTGCTCCGAAAAGAATACTGGAAGGATCATGACCGGATGGTTCATTAGGAAGTATTATTTTGGCGTGCGACAGCACGCTTTTTTCATTGGATAACAAAGGGTTTATTTCCAAAATCTCACTCATTTGTTTATCATAATCTATTCGTGGTAAACAAGAACTAAGCACTTACAGACACACTTCAAAGGAGAGATTGTTAATGAAAATAAGAAATTTATTACTAACTTTACCGCTGAGTGCAGGCTTGGTTTTAGCTGGTTGTGGAAATGATGAAGGTGCCGAAGATGAAGCTAATAACGTGGAACAGCAGGATACTTCTCAAGATGAAAGCACTATGAATGAAGAGTCGAATAACGAAGATTCCATGAATGAAGACAAAGCAGATGAAGAAGATAATGAGGGTACGCTTAATGAAGATCCTTCCGGTGAAACATTGAATGACGATGAGGTGGATAAGGACGATAAAGCCTCAGAAGAACAATAGAAGGCATTCTGAAAAGGGCTTAGCTGAGTCCTTTTTTAATTGAAGTGCACAGTAGCCCATATAACACCCATTAACTATACCTGTCGTCCCTGTTTAGGCTTCTTCAGCATAAATTATAAAAAGGAAGTTTTATCAGCATAATAACAGGGAAAAGCAGTTTTTAAGAGTATATAAATGGAGGGCGTAAAGATGAGTTTAAATTCCCCGTTGGTTCCAAAATCTAAAACCCATTGTTCCAATGAGTATGGAAAGTTAAAGAAAGTGGTTGTTGTTTCACCTGAAAATATGCAAATAAATGAAATCATAAATGAGACTCAAAAGCATTTCCTAAAGGAAAATATCAATATAGATAATGCGGTACAGCAACATAAAAACTTTGTTGATACGTTAGAGAAAAATGGTTCAGAGGTCATTCACCTTCAACCATCACCAGAGTTTAATGAACAAGTCTTCACAAGGGACATCGGTTTCACGATTCATGATCAATTCTTCGTTGCATCGATGAATACCGATGTCAGGCGGGGCGAAGTGAAAACGCTGAAGAATTGGCTGGAAACGAATGACGTGCCTTATCATGAACTTCTCCATTCCATTGAAGGAGGGGATGTGCTCGTTGATGAGCAGAATATTTGGATCGGAGTGAGTGGACGGACGAACCAATTGGCCATCCAATCGTTACGAAATCAGCTCCCCCAATATACCGTTCATGAGTTACCTTTAAAAGAAGGAATTCTTCATTTGGATTGTGTATTTACGATCATATCAGAGGGGTGGGCCCTTGTGTATCCACCTGCCTTTTCAAAAGAGGATCTTGAGAAGATCAAGTTGCATTACAATATCATCACTGTAACGGATGATGAACAATTTCAAATGGGACCCAATGTATTAGCAATCGGTGATGGGAAAATCATCAGTCTTACTCTAAATCAAGATTTGAATGAACGAATCAGATCAAAAGGTTTTGACGTGATTGAACTGGATTTATCCGAAATCATCAAGTCTGGGGGCTCATTCCGTTGTTGTACGCTTCCCCTGATTAGAGAATAGAAGTCTTATTGACTATGAACTGAATAGATTCATTAATGAAAAACAGGTGGCTTTATACCTGTTTTTCTTCATTTTACAGAAGCTTTACACTCCTGTAGTCCTTTTGCAAATGGTTCTTCATATTTCCCCTTTATTCTACATATGTAGTCGAACTTATAGGAGGTAGGGTAAATGAAGAAATCAATGAAGAAGATTCTTCCGTTAGCGGTTGTGTCAACATTAGCTCTTGGAAGTGTAATAGGAATGAATCAAGACAACACAGAAGCACAAGCGAAGGAATCCAAGAACGGCAAAGCCAAAAACGTCATCTTTATGATCGGTGATGGAATGGGCGTTCCTTATACAACGGCGCTTCGCTATATGAATGACAATCCTGAAACAGTTGAGATGGAAAAAACGGCATTCGATCCTTACCTTGTCGGATTACAATCCACTTATCCAGAGGATGAGAAAGAAAACGTGACAGATTCAGCAGCTGCTGCGACAGCAATGAGCGGCGGAGTCAAAACTTACAATAATGCGATTGCTGTCGATAATGATAAAACAGATGTTAAAACGGTATTAGAGCAGGCGAAAGAAAACGGCATGTCTACAGGAATCGTAGCAACATCAGAAATCACCCATGCCACTCCGGCATCTTATGGTGCGCATGAAGAGCAGCGTAAAAGCGAAAATGCGATTGCGGATGACTACTATGATGAAATGATTAATGGAGAACATAAGATAGACGTCATGTTAGGTGGGGGGACGGACTTCTTCGAACGTGATGACCGTAACCTTGCTGAGGAGTTCCAAAAGGATGGCTACAGCTATGTAAAATCCGCCGAAGAACTGAAAAATGACGACAACAAACAAGTTCTTGGTCTTTTCTCTGAAGTGGGAATGGACAAGATGATCGACCGTGATAAAGAACAGCCAAGCTTAGCGGATATGACGACATCTGCACTCGACCGTTTAAAAGGGGACGAGGACGGATTCTTCCTTATGGTGGAAGGCAGCCAAATCGACTGGGCTGGTCACGATAATGATGTGGTCGGGGCTATGAGTGAAATGAGAGACTTTGAGAAGGCACTTGAAGCAGTAAGGGATTTTGCAAAAGAAAATGGTGAAACATTGGTAGTTGTTACAGCAGACCATTCTACAGGGGGAATCTCGATCGGGGCAGACGGTGAATATAATTGGGATCCGGCACCGATTCAAGCTGCAAAGAAAACACCAGACTTCATGGCTGAACAAATTGTGAACGGTGCTTCAGTGGAAGAAACATTAGCCGAAAACATCGACCTTGAGTTAACGGAAGAGGAAATCGCTTCTGTGAAAAAAGCAGCAGAAAAAGGCGATCAAACCGAAATCGATAATGCCATCGAGAAAATCTTCGACAAACGTTCAGGTACTGGCTGGACAACGGATGGGCATACAGGAGATGACGTTCCTGTGTATGCATTTGGTCCACAAAAAGAGAAATTCTCCGGTATGATCGATAACACAGATCAAGCAAAAATGATCTTTGAACTTCTTAAAAACAAAGGGAAAATCAAAGATAATAAATAAGCATCTTAAGATAGATGAGACCATGATTCCCCCTCCTTTTGGGGTGGAATGCATGGTCTTTTCTCCGTCTATGCTTCTTCTAAATCTGAAACACTTACTTCGGAACGTTCTTCTAATGGTCCGCGAAGATGAACAACGGCTGTTTGACCGTCTTCATTAACAGAGTCGATCCAGACAGATGCATCTTTATATTTTACTTCAATATCAGCTGAAGAAGATAATATCTGTTTTGCACGATTATAATCCATTCTTCATTTCCTCCTTATAGTCTATTTTCATTGGTTAGTTTGTCCTTTTTTTAGAAAAAAATGAGCGTATATTTCATTTTGAATCCGATACGCTAATAGTGAAAGGGTGATGACATGAAGAAACAGGATGAAAGAACATCGACTACAGAAGCAAATATGGAATTGAATGAAAGATTTTATGGAAGTAATGAAAAAGAAGCTGATCCGGCGCCGCCCACTTATATTCAAAATAATACAGCCGCGGTAAAGATTACCAGTGATGATGAGTAAGAGTACCAGCTGAATCCTTTACCTATAAATAACAAAAACCTGCCCGATTTTCCATCGGACAGGTTTTTGTTATTTCGTTTTGTTACGCTGATTTTTATTATGTTTATTTCCCTTACTGTTGTCTCCACTCGTGATTTCAGTAGCAAACTCTGTTGTGCCACGCTTGGGTGAATTTTGATTTTCACTGCCTTTGTTGACCTTTTTCGTCATATGAATCCCCTCCAATCTATTCAATTCATCTTTAGTTTTTGAAGAATAACTTTAGGTTATGCAGAATTGAAATGTTAAAGAAAGATTAAAAATAATTTAGCATAGTTTTTTGGGACAAGAATAAGGTATAATGTAAAGCGAAATGATTACGATTAATAAATGCAGTCTAAAGAAAGGAAACGTAAACGAATGAATTCTTTGAGGAGCTTTAGTCAAGAGATGACAGGGATACTATTATTTTTGTTATTCATTGTTCTTTTTTTAGCGGGAGATTGGGTGAAAGTCTATGTCCCGGAAGAGTTTCTTACCTCTTCGATGGCGAATGTCATTACCATATTCTTGAGTATCCTCTTAGAAGCGATCCCTTTTATCTTAATCGGTGTCTTCGCATCAGCACTTATTCAAGTATTTGTGTCTGAGAGGTTATTACAAAAAATCATTCCGAAGAGGTTCCCCTACCTGGCTTTGTTTCCTGCAGCTGTAGTAGGGGCATTGCTTCCTGTATGTGAATGTGCGATTGTACCGGTGGCCAGGAGGTTAATTAAAAAAGGGATGCCTGCCCATCTTGCGATTGTCGTCATGGTTACAGCCCCTATTTTAAATCCGATTGTCTTCGCATCTACTTACTATGCGTTCCAAAATAATATGACGGTTGTCTGGGGGAGGATGGGTATTGCTTTAATAGCTGCCTTAATCATTGGGGCTCTATTGTACAGGTTTTATGGAAAGAGAAACCCGCTAATACAGAAAGCGCGTGTCCAAGAGCATCATCACGATCACTCATCCAATAAACTAATGCAGACAATTGTACATGCCAGTGATGAATTTTTTGACATGGGCAAATTCCTTATCATCGGAGCATTTGTTGCAGCGGGATTTCAGACATATCTTGATAGAGAATTGTTAGTGGGGATTGGGACGAATGAGGTTCTTGCACCGGCTGTTATGATGGGGTTTGCCTATATTATTTCACTATGTTCAGAAGCAGATGCATTCGTGGCTTCGTCTTTCGGCAGTATCTTTTCTGCATCATCCCTTTTGGCATTTTTAGTGTATGGGCCGATGATTGATTTCAAGAATACATTATTGATGCTTGCTTACTTTAATAAAAAATTCGTGTTGATCTTTATTGGAATCGTGACAATCGTAGTATATATTTGCACGCTTGTATTCCAAGTATTTGTGTAAAGGAGGCTAGAGGAGTGAAACAATCCATCCAATTCCATACATTCATCAGAGGGATCATCTTAATTGGTTATGCTCTCTTGGTATTGAAACTATTTTTAACGTTTAATTTGCAAAACTTTGTCGCACCCAAAATGCATGGTTATATGTATTTTGCTCTGGGGGTCTTCATTCTCCTGGGGGCGATTCAAATCATCCGGGGTACATCTTCAGCCTCTGCAAAAGAACACCATTGTGGTTGCGAAGGTCATGAACTGCCTAAAGGGTTCATCAGGTCCAGCATGGTATATGCTCTATTTATTTTTCCAATTGTGGTGGGATTCCTCCTGCCAGATAACTTATTGGATAGTTCCGTTGCGGCTAAGAGAGGGGTGAAAGTGGGGAATAGTCTATTCTCAACACCCCCATCCAGTGAACAAAACGGAGTAAATCAAGGTGAGAGTGCAGAAAAAAATTCGTTTGCAACTGAGCCTACCCTCGGACCGTATGATGAGTTTCCTGTGGAAAAGGATTTCGACAAGTTGAAAGAGATAGTAAATAAAAAAGAAAAAATATTCGTAAGAGATGAACAATATATTCAAACATTAAGTATTGTGGATGAAAATCTTGACAACTTCGTCGGTAAAGAAATTCAGCTTACAGGTTTTGTTTATAAAGATGAAGGATTTGCAGAGGAAGAATTGGTCATTTCCCGTTTCACCGTTACATGCTGCGTAGCTGATGCCTCGGTTTATGGTTTATTGGCACGTGATTCAGAACTGAGTAAACTGGAACCAGATACATGGATTAATGTGAGTGGCGTGATTGATAAGGTAGATTTTAATGGTCAGGAAATGCCTGTAATAAAGAATCCGGTGTTTGAAGTAATCGACCCGCCTGCTAATCCTTATGTAGAAGAGTTTTTCATTAAAATTGAATAAACGAAAGAATCCTTACTTTTATGTAAGTAAGGATTCTCTCATAATCAATAAATCGTAATTATTTCGTTTTAATAGGCATAATCAGGTGGTGAGAATATGTATGAATGGATCATAATCGGTGGAGGTATCCATGAATGCACCGTGGCTACGTATCTTGTGAAAAAGAAAAAGGTGCCAATTCATAAGATATGTGTAATTGATCCTTACCCAGGGCCATTATTTAAATGGAAAAGGCTGACTGGTTTAATTGACATGCCGTATTTGCGTTCACCTTTTGTCCACCATTTGGATACACATCCATTTAGTCTGAAATCCTTTAAGAAGGGTGGAGGAGAAAATTTCTACGGACCATATAAGCGGCCGGCTCTTACTCTATTCAATCAGCATAGTAACGCTGTCTTGGAAGGAATAAAAATATCTAAAGCCTGGTTTCAGGGAAAGGTGGACCACGTTGAGAAAGGAGATAACGGTTGGATAGTAAGAACCAGTAGTTTGGACCATTTTCATGGGAATAACATTGTGATTGCAACGGGAATGAATAATAAATTGGCTTATCCCTCTTGGGGAAGTGCTCTTGTTGCGTCACGCCCAAAACAAGTTGGACATTTATTTGCTGAGTCCCTTCTGAGAATAGAGCCACCAATCGTCGTGATAGGTGGAGGGATCTCCGCTGCCCACATGGTGGTTAAGCTAAGCAAACAATTCCCCGGACATGTATATCAAATAGCCCGTCACCCTTATAGAGTAAACGATTTTGATAGTGATCCAGGCTGGCTTGGACCTAAATACATGAATGGATTTGTAAATATTCACAGGTACGAACACAGAAGAGAGGTCATTGATCATGCCCGTCATAAAGGGTCTATGCCAAGTGAATTAGCTAATAAGTTGAGAAATTTGAAACGAAGCAACACGTTCACCTTTATCCAAGATGAAATCCAATCATGGGATGTATTAGGCGATGAGATTATACTGCATTTAACGAAGGCAGAGTCGAGTGTAAAAGCAAAGACGATACTATTTGCCACCGGATTTTCAAGAGAGGTCATGAAAGTGGACTGGCTGCAAAAACTCATTCAAAAAGAAAAGTTAGCGTGTGCGAAATGTGGTTTTCCGATAGTGAAAGAGGACTTGTCATGGTGTAATCATTTATTTGTTACGGGACCACTGGCTGAGTTAGAAATCGGGCCGCCCTCGCGTAATATTTCAGGTGCAAGGAAAGCAGCAGAAAGAATAGTGAACCATACAACTTAAATCGTAATGATTTCGAATTTAAAAGGAGATGAATGTTTATTATGAAAGTACCAGTAACAGTATTAAGCGGTTATTTAGGATCAGGCAAGACGACATTATTAAATCATATTTTACATAATCGGGAAGATAAGCGAATAGCGGTTATTGTGAATGATATGAGTGAAGTGAATATCGATGCGTCCCTCGTGAAGAGTGGCGGATTCACTAGAACAGAAGAAAAACTAGTCGAGCTTCAAAATGGTTGTATTTGCTGCACCTTAAGGGAAGATTTAATGATAGAAGTCCAGCGATTGGTCGATCAGGGGAATATCGATTATATTGTGATCGAGTCTACCGGGATCTCGGAACCGATTCCTGTAGCTCAAACATTCACATATATGGATGAGGAGATGGACATTGATTTAACAAGAAACACAAGACTGGATACAATGGTGACGGTTGTGGATGCCAATCGATTCTGGCATGATTTTGCAAGTGGTGAAACGTTGCTGGATCGCTCTGAGGCAACAGACGAAGGGGATACAAGGGAAGTAGTGGATTTGCTGATTGATCAAATAGAGTTTGCGAATGTGATTGTGTTAAATAAAATAGACTTAGTGGAAGAAGTGGATGTAATAGAATTAAAAGCTGTTCTTCATAAGTTGAACCCGGAAGCGAGAATCATCGAAACCTCACATTCTAAGATTTCATTAGATTACGTACTGAACACCCGACTATTCGATTTTGAAAAAGCAAGCCAGGCAGCCGGGTGGATAAAAGAATTACAAGAAGAACATACACCCGAGACTGAGGAATATGGAATTTCTTCTTTTGTCTATCGCCGTAACAAGCCTTTTCACCCAGAACGTTTCATGGCTTGGATGGAGGATTGGCCGGTAGACATCGTGCGTGCAAAGGGCTTCTTTTGGCTGCCGACCCGTAACGACATGACGGGCTTATTGTCCCAGGCAGGCCCTTCGATCATCATCCAGGGAGCAGGGGAATGGGTAGCTGCTTATCCTGAAGATGAGAGAAAAGAAATCCTTGCTGAAGAAGTGGAATTAGCAGAGAAATGGGACCCTGTTTATGGGGATCGAATGAATGAAATCGTGTTTATCGGTCTTGAGATGAACAGGGAAGAAATCGAGCAGTCATTGGATAGCTGCTTGCTAACAGAAAAAGAAATGACAGAGGATTGGACTGGATTTAAAGACCCGATCCCTGCTTTTACAGTGGAAGTTTAATAGATGGAAAAATCCAGGCGCATGAACGCGCCTGGATTTTTTTTAGTTTATCGTATTGATGACAAATTATGAAACTGGACTTCTGGATAAGATGCACTGCGAACATGGAGCTTGTATCTATATGCCTATATTTAACATTCCTGCTGATATTTTGATTCTTCTAAACGATAATGAAGATAGGAATCTAGAGGGAGGTAATAGAATTGCATGAGAAAATGGAAGGGATGAAGAATGCGTCTGGAATACCGGGCAGGTGGTTTGTGGATGAAATGGCAGAAGGGTCGGAGGGATATCCGATTTTATTTATTCATGGAATTCATGCCTCATCAGACACGTGGATTAGAGAAAACGATCTACAGGAATTCACACGGAAATATGGGCACCAAGCCGTTTTCATTGATTTGCATCCAGACGAAGATATGTGGAAAAATGGGCAGATTTTAGAGGGGAAGCTTCGTGAGATTTACGACTATTTTAAGAGGAAGGTAGTGGTTGTGGGGCATAGTAAGGGAGGGATCGATGTTCAAACCGCATTGGTTCATTATGGTGCCGGACCCTATGTAGAGAGAGTCATCACTCTTTCGTCTCCTCATCATGGATCAGAGCTTGCAGACCTTGCCTATAGTAAATGGGCCGGCTGGTTAACGGATGCTTTAAAGAGTAAAAATAATGCCGTGTTCTCCTTGCAAACGGGATATATGAAATCTTTTCGTTCCCAGACGGACGAACTTGATCTCGCCAAAGCCACCCCATTCTATACATTCGGTGGTACAGGATGGGGAGGGGTGAATTCTGAATTGTTTTGGGGCGGGTTATACTTAAGCCGATTTGGACAAAGTGATGGAGCGGTTCTGGTAACAAGTTCACGCCTTCCGTATGGGGGTGAGGTGCAGGTCCGGGATTGGTCTCATACGACGATAAAAGAAGGCGGGGAGATCTTCCCTTATTTAAAGGATCTCTTAACAGAAGAGGTGCAAGAGATATCCTATGCTGCCGTGAGCGAGCATGCAAAAGAGGGAGAAACATCGGTCCTCCATAGAGGCGGGGCATTTATGGGTATTGGAGTGGAGAAATTTTCTGTCGAGGAAGAGGTAGAGAAAATCTCGGTGGACTGGATCAGTGATCAACAGTTTACGCTCTATGAGCTCGTTAGTCCGAACGGGCAAGTGTATAAACAGTTCATGATTACGGAAGATGCGACAGGCTTTTTCCCAGGCGCTTATCATCATTCCATTATCATTTCCAAGCCCCTTTTGGGACAGTGGGAAATGAGGGCACATAATAGTCAAAGTGAAAAATACATGCTGACCATTCTGTTTCAGAAAGGGGTTAGTAAAGGAGGGAATCAATTGACGGGTGATGGAGAATCTTTAATGGGTTCATGGAATATACTCGACAAACCTGTGAAGAAAACATATACCATTCACCATATCCCAATGAAGAGCGGAAACAAAAAGCAAACCACCCTCATTACAACTGAAGATCTATCTTCTTTGCCTTTAGCTGAATTTGAAGAAGGAGTCCATAACATCACCATCGATATAGAAGGAGAAACCCAGGAGGGAAACAAATTTCAGAGAACGATTATTCAAACCGTTTATGTAGATGGAAAGGGGAATATCAATTAATGGTTTGAAGTGACTTAAATGAAAGGTCCGTCCCTCTGCATAAACGGGGACGGACCTCTGGATTATAGTGCGCCAAGGAATTCTGTTACCTGTTCTGGTGTTTTGGCGTTGGCGCTGTGCAGGTGAGCGATTTTTTCGCCGTTTTTGTAAACCAGCAGGCTGGGGATGCCCATGACGTCATATTTTTCGGCGATTTCAGGAAATTCGTCTTTATTAATGTCGTACCATTTATATTGACCGAACTCTTCCATGATCTCATCAATGAACATATCCATACGACGGCAGTCAGGACACCAGTCTGCATGGAATTTCACGATCACCGGCTCTGCCGAAGTGATTAAATCTTCAAAGGTTTCTTTGTTTTTGATTGATTGCATGTTGTTAACCTCCCTTTCTACATTATTTTATACAAACAAACAATCAATTGTAAAACGAATCATTTTTCGTCTGAACTTGTACATGATAATATGGGAATACATTTTGAAAGAAAAAGGTGACATTATGCAACCGATCAAAGTTGGATTAGTAGGATACGGTTTTTCAGGACAAAGTTTTCATCGCCCGTTACTCTCACATTTGGAGGAGTTTCATATTGAAGCGGTGCTTTCATCTGATGAAGAGAAAGTGTTGAAAGACATTGAGGGTACAACAGTGGTGTCGTCCCTTGAAGATTTACTTCAACAAGACATCGAATTAGTGGTGATCACAACGCCGAACCATCTTCACTATGCCATGATTAAGCAGGCTTTACTAGCTGATAAACATGTCGTGGTAGAGAAGCCATTTGTGACGAATAGTGTCGAAGGAAAAGAGCTGATAGCTTTAGCGAAAGAGAGAGGCTTGCATCTTTCTGTCTTCCATAACCGACGATGGGATGCCGACTTTTTAACCATCCAAAAATTACTCCAAGAAGAAGCTCTAGGACAAATCTATACATATGAAGCCCACTTCGACCGTTTCCGCCCGACTATTAAAGACCGTTGGAAAGAAAATAAAATCGAGGGAGCCGGTGTGCTATATGACTTGGGCTCACACCTCCTGGATCAAGCACTGGCCCTGTTTGGTGCACCACATTGGGTGCAGGCAGATGTGTTTCCACAAAGAAATCCGGAAAAAGCGGAAGATTATTTCCACATTACACTCGGGTATGACGTATTGAGGGTGCAGTTGTACTCTCGTTCTATCGTCCTTGATCCAGGACCGCGATATCAGGTTCATGGATTAAAAGGAAGCTTCGTGAAGCACGGAATGGATCGTCAGGAAGATGATTTAAAAGCTGAGAAAAATCCTCTTATTGAAGATTGGGGTATGGAAGATGAAGAAAACTGGGGTACGTTGACAACCATTTCTGATGACGAAGTGACCTCAGAAGTCATTCCTTCTGAAAAGGGAGATTATACTCAATACTACAAAGGGATATATAAGACATTAAGAGAGAGCAAATCTCTTCCTGTAAAACCTGAAGATGCTTTAGGCGTGATAGAATTGATTGAAGCATGTAAAGATAGCGCGGAAAGTAAACGTGTTATTTATCTGAGTTAAAAAAGAAAGGCTCCCGCCCAGGGGAGCCTTTCTCTTGCTATTATTCCACAGTACCGGCCTCTAATATCTTTACATTTGCCTCCACATTGAATTTCACCCTGGGGTAGATGCTTCCTTCCCATTCCTTAATATCGAAGCCACGTACTCCATGTTTTTGATTTTGTCCGATGCCTACAGGGTCGATGCCTAATTCCTGAAACTCCTTCAGCATGGCTAAGCACGTTTCTTCTATATCCTTTTCCATTTTTTTCTCAACTTCTCCCACTTTATCAGGTGTCAATTTTTTTCCGGTATACTCTCTGACAATTCCCCTAACCTTGATTCTCATTGTCACTTCAACAGGATCAGCTTTATGTTTAATCATAATTTTGTGCTTAGTGATTAGACTCGTTACAGAAGCCTCAACCGTTTTTTCGGCAGCGCCAGGCTTTTTCCCCATTTTGATGACATGGCTTCCTTCAGCAAGTTTATCCACTAATAATTTAAAGAAGAACATTTCCTCAGCGGGAATCTTTTTGACCATTTTGTCTTTATCGAAGAGGGCAACACCTGTAATGGCTACACTTTCATTCGTTAGCTTCTTTAATATGGGGAGATACGGTGTCTGTCCTTCTTGAAAATAGTCGAATAGAAATAAATGTAGATTTGTTTCCGGCAATTCCCTTCGGGTGATATTGTGGGTGATCAAGTTAGAAAGATACGTTCCATTTCCTCTTAAGCCATAGTTCCCTTTGATGAGTTCCCCTGCTTCGCCTTCGGTTACCGTTATATATACCCTTGCCCCAACACTGGCGTCTCTTTGCAGGGAGTCTCCAATATCGATAATGCCTTTTTTGGCCAGTTTTTCTCCTATCAACACGACATCCAAGCTTCCTCTTACAAGGGGCTGTTGCGCCCTTCTTTCTAATTTCTCCAACACTTCCCGAGTGGATGATGCTTCTGCAGACAGCGTTCCGTTTTGAATGGATTTATCGGATAAATAAATGGGGAACAGGGCTGTCCCTCTTATTTTATTCTCTCCTCCATAATCATAGGCTTTTCCGGTTTCAACATATAAATCGTCAAGAATTTCCTTTTCTACACATCCAGATAGGAACAGAGAACAAATGAGTAATATGATCAAGGAAAGTTGTTTCATTGTTTTTGTCTCACCTTCTTCATGATAGTCACCAGTACTAAGAGAGCAGGTATGTAAAAAAAGTTGAAATAAAAACCGATTTGTCCTGAAACCGTATTCAAGAAATTAACCTGTTTTCTGTCAGTGATAAAAGTTAAGACGCATAGACAGAGGATACAAATAATGATCAGTGCATGACGATGTCTCAAAGGAGTCATTCGCTTAATGATCCTGCTGGCACACCAGAGAGAGATGCACACGTTGGGCAGAATCACTAAGCACCAATTGGCGATACCGATATATTCAAAACGTTCAACAAAGGGCATTTCAACGATCTTCCACATGGAAAGGGTGGCCCAGACAGTCTTTTCTAATTGCTTTTGACTGAAAAATGCAAAAGAAATAATGGCAATCAGGGTGTATATTATCGTTGTTGTAATTAACCCCCAATGAGCATATTTTTGAGACTTTTTCGCATCTTTAATATAGGGATAGAGCATCAGTATGGATTCGTATCCCAGATAGGTAAGTGACATATTTTTTGTGGAAATCAATATATCTTTGATGGTGTGATCAAATACTGGTAAAATATTTCGGAAATCTGCGTATTTAAACGTAAACGCAAAGGTTAAAATCAGATAACTGGGCAGCACAGTTCCAAAAAATGCTGTACCTGCAATGGTACGGACTCCCCCATTCACAATATAGTAGACAAGAAGCAAGAAGAACAACGCAAACATAAACGTACTTAATCGGGGATACATCCATACTTGCAACACCTCGATATACGTCCTCATAATCGTTATGACCAGCAGGCTAAAATAGAGAGCGAATAATAAATTAAATATATTACCAATCCACTTCCCGAAAACCAAAGTATGAGCAGATACAAGGTCCCCTCCAGATTTACCTAAAATAAGGTACATAAGGAACATGAGAACATGAGTAAGGATACCTGCCAGGATAACAGAAATCCATCCATCATACCCCGCATTCATGGAAATGATTCGTTGGAACCCAAGAACCCCTGCCCCGACTTGAATGGAATGAATGAGAAAGAAAACAAGGAAAGGGGATATTTTTCTTCTATCTGGAATGGTTTGCATCTGATCACCTCCGACCTTTATTCATCTATATCTAGCTTTTTCTTTCCTTCCGATGGACGGAACCTGTATGGTTTTTTTGTTCTTAAATATTCTGGACGACCTGCTTGTTTACTAAAAGGGAACCGGATCAGAGCGTCTTTCAGATCCTTCATTCTCGGTGGATAGAGTGGCTCCAGGAACGGTCTGCCCAGGGAGGTTAATTGTAAGAGATGTCCCATAAGCAAGCAGAAGCAGAAAACGATTCCTAATAATCCCCAAAGTTGTGCGAACAACAAGAAGGGGAATCGGAGCAAGCGGATCGTATTGCCCATGCGGTACACGGGAGTCGTAAAGGAAGCAAGCGCAGCAAGGGCAACTAAAATGAGCAGGACGTTACTCGTGATCCCTGCCTCAACGGATGCAGTCCCGATCACGATCCCCCCAACGATACCGATGGTTTGACCAACTTTGGTTGGAAGGCGCGCTCCTGCCTCGCGCAATAATTCAATCGTTAATTCGAGAAATAACGCCTCTAATATAGGAGGCAAAGGAATTTCTTGTCTGGATGTGACAAGAGTGGCCATTAAATCCTTTGGGATAAGTTCATAATGATACGTCAACGCAGCAACATATACGGGTGTAATCAATATCGAGAATGCTACTGCGAAAACACGCACTAGACGGAGGAATGAAGCAATCGAGAAATTCAGGAAGTAATCCTCATAGGCATTAAAGAACTCAACAAGGGTCGTGGGTCCAATCAATGCGTGAGGCGATCCATCCACCATCACGGCCACCTTCCCTTCCACCAGTACAGAAGCGACTCGATCTGGTCGTTCTGAATCCAATAACTGGGGGAAAGGGGAATTGCTATTATCGGCAATGAGCTGTTCAATAAATGAACTATCCATGATTTGATCAAAATCCACGGATCGCAAACGTTGACGCAACGTATTCACATTCGCTTCATCTACTAATCCATCAAGATAGACTAAAGCGACTCTCGTGTGTGTCAGTTTTCCAATGTTGAATTCTTCCACTAACAGCTCTTTAATCGGGAGACGTTTGCGGAGCAGGTTAAGGTTGTCACTGAGAGATTCAACAAAGGCTTCTTTCGGACCAACCACACTGAATTCCACTTCTGGTTGAGAAACTTTTCTACCCATTTCATTTTTCGTTGCAATGAAGGCAAATTTCCGGTTGGAGGCATCCATCGTTAATAATGTGTACCCATTAAAAAGCTTCTGTTCGATATCCGCTTCATCTTTTGAAATTTGAATATCCAATACAGGAACCAAGGTTTTTAGGTCATCAAAGGAGTGAAAATCTTTTGAAAGCAGGGAGGGGAGAACATCCTCCTGCAGAATCTTTCCATCAATCAGAGTGGTAATGAAATGCAAACTGAATTTGGTCCCTGTATAAGGGTTTTGATAAAAGGCTTGTTTATAGTCAGCCGATTTCTCAGCTTCTTGCTTAAAGTTTTCGTAGGTCTGTTTTTTCTTCGTGTTATCGGCGTTTTTCTTGTTCTTAAAGAATGGAAACATACTAATCCCTCATGTTCGATGTATGGTCTATCCTGTAGTGTTTCCGAAAATAGGAGAATTATGAAAAAGGATGGGGGAAGTGGGAAAAAAAGTTAAGGTCTGCTGGATATGAAAGGCGTTTTCGTAGACTTCGTTGCTTTTAAAAGGAAAGTGCTGGTTGATTTCCGCTCCAGGTGCTCGCTTTCCGCGGGACGTGAGTTGAGCCTCCTCGGGCTTTGCCCTGTGGGGTCTCAACTTTCCCGCTATTCCCGCAGGAGTCGAGCACCTGCAGCGAGAATCAACACTATGCATGAGTTTCTTAATGAAGATAAATATACATACCTACACATTTTAACGGGAGCAGTTCCACTTCTCCTCACCATCCAGCGCATACTGGTTGACAGAGCTTTGGCAGCTTCTGTTTTTATAACAACAATCTCTGCGAAAGAACCATTAAAAAAAGGTCAAAAAAAGACTGGAAAAGGAATGTCCCTTTTCCAGTCTCATTTGGTTATTCCTGCTCCAGGAAAAACTTCTCGATATCATCAAGCATGGCATTCGCTGCCATAACGCCACCTGCAGTGTTCCAAATAGCATCGCTTACTTCATACACTTTATCTTGTTTTGCTACTTCAAGGTTTTGGAATAGAGGATCGTTCAGCCACTCTTCAGCAAGCTTGTTCGCTTCCCCATCACCCGTTTCATATGTGAAGTAGAATAACACATCTCCATCCATCGCAGGGATTCGCTCTTTCGTCACACCTTTTTCAGCAAAGTCATCAACATCCTGACCTTCAGGACGGGCAAATCCTAATTGATCCAGGATCACACCTGAGAATGAATCTTTATGGTAGATACGTACGTCACCTGCTAAAAAGCGTACCATAGATACTTCCTGGTTAAGTTTATCTCCAAGTTTTCCTTTAAGATCTTCAATTCGTTGGTCATACTCGGCTAAGACTTCTTGACCTTTTTCTTCTTTGTTTACTGCTTTAGCGTATAATTCAAAGTTTTCTTTCCAGTTACCGCGAAGTGTTTCCGCCATGACCGTTGGAGCGATGTCCTTCAACTGATTGTATTGTTCCTCTTGACGCATTTTGTTCCCGATAATCAGGTCCGGTTGAAGTTTTGCAATGGCTTCCATATTTAATTCGCTTTCAGTTCCGACGACTTCAACATTTTTCATATCGTCGGCAATATGATCGTACCAAGGATCGCCTGTCCAGGATTGTACTGCACCAACAGGTGTCACGCCCATAGAGAGAAGAGCCTCTGTTCCTTCATTTGTAAGGATGACAACTTTCTTAGGAGTTCCTTCGATTTCAGTCGTACCCATTGCGTGTTCTACTGTATAGGTTTCTTCTTTCTTATCATCGTTACTTGCAGATTCTTCTTTTTCCTCTTCATTATTCCCGCAAGCTGCTAAAAGTAGAAGGGAAGCGATGAGTAATAAAGACATAAAACTTCTTAATTTCATATGTATAAATCCTCCTGAAAAATAATTTGTGGTTGATAATGATTATCATTTATACTTTTTATATTAGTTGAGAAGGTTTTCATTGTCAACATCTAAATGATAATGATTTTCAAAGTCATTGACGGTTGTTTCATTCTTCTTTAAAATAGTAAAAGAAGAAAAGAACGTGAGCATTAATAGATTTTCCTTTCCTTATTGAATTTCAATAAGGGATAGAGAGGTTAACACATAATGAAAATTCAAAAACAATTTATTCTGTTTATAGGAACCATTCTTTTTCTCGTATTGTGTATAGGAGTCAGCATTGTCTTCGGGTATACGGATACGTCATGGAGAGTAGCGTTTGAAGCGTTTATCAACCCGGATGGATCGACTGAGCATATTGTGCTCCAGACAATCCGCTTACCGCGGGCACTTATCGCTGCGACAGTAGGGGCATCCCTCGCAATTTCAGGAGTCCTGATGCAGACCTTGACGAAGAATCCGTTAGCATCTCCCGGTATTTTCGGGATCAATGCCGGTGGTGCCTTTATGGTGGTAGTGGCGGTTACGTTATTTGGGGTAACCAATCTTCAATCCTTTACGTGGCTGGCGTTTTTAGGGGCTGGTTTAGCCGCTGTCGGAGTGTATGTCATCAGCTCAGTCGGGAATAAAGGCTTGACTCCCATGAAGCTGACGTTAGCAGGAGCAGCCATCACTGCGATGTTTTCGTCATTCACACAAGGTTTGCTTGTACTGAATGAAGCAGCCTTAGAGCAGGTATTATTCTGGCTTGCAGGCTCTGTTCAAGGGAGAAGCCTTGATATTTTATCCGGAGTATTTCCTTATATTGTGGCAGGCTGGATCCTTGCGCTCATGTTAGCAGGTAAAATGAATATACTTGCCATGGGAGAAGATGTTGCCAAAGGGTTGGGCCTTAAAACAGCCTTGATTAAATTTATCGCATTACTTGTTGTCGTACTGCTGGCTGGAGGTTCTGTTGCCGTTGCCGGTCCAATAGGCTTTATCGGAATTGTCATCCCTCATCTTGCCAGGAAAATCATTGGTGTAGATCATCGCTGGTTAATCCCTTACTCAGGATTACTCGGAGCGATTTTACTATTAGCCGCTGACATTGGAGCCCGTTACATCATCATGCCCCAGGAGGTGCCGGTTGGTGTTATGACAGCCATTATTGGTGCACCATTCTTCGTGTACGTTGCAAGGAAGGGGTTTTAACCGATGAATAGATTTATAGGAAAACGTTGGCTTCAGGACCGGGTTTCTATGCTCGTTGATTTATCAGCCATGAAAAAAATTATGATATTAGGGGTCATCACTTTACTCGTCCTGATAATGAGTACTGGAATAGGCGATTTGAAAATAGCACCTTGGAAGGTCGTTAGCGTCTTCTTTGGAGGCGGAACAAGTTTAGAACAGCTTGTTGTTACGTCTTTTCGACTTCCAAGGATTATCATTGCCCTGCTGGCCGGGATGGCATTGGCCGTGGCAGGGGGGATTTTACAGGGGATGATCCGAAACCCTTTGGCATCTCCCGACATTATCGGGATAACTGGAGGGGCAGGAGCAGCTGTCGTCGCTTTTCTGACCGTTTTCAGCAATGATGATAATACATTGATGGTCAGTATTAAATGGCTTCCTGTTGCTGCTTTTATAGGGGCGGCAGTCATTGCCTTTTTAGTTTATTTCTTGGCATGGAGAAAAGGTGTATCTCCTGTCAGGCTCGTGTTGATCGGAATCGGGATATCAGCTCTGACACAAGCATTGACAACACTTCTTATGATACTTGGCCCTATTTATAGAGCAAGCCAGGCAAACATTTGGATTACAGGTACCGTGAACGGGTCGGATTGGCAGGACGTATGGATTCTGCTTCCGTGGAGCCTGGTCTTTATCCTGTTAAGCTTCTTTATAACCCGTCAATTGAATATCCAGGAACTTGGGGAAGAAATTGCTACAAGTGTTGGAGGGAACGTTCAGCGACAACGCTTTTTGCTTCTATTGATGTCAACGGCTTTAGTAGGGGGGGCGGTTGCCTTTGCAGGAGGAATTGGCTTTGTAGGCTTGATGGCTCCTCATATGGCAAGAAGAATGGTTGGATCTTCTTTCGGTGCGTTACTTCCGACTGCTGCCTTTATCGGTGGAATCCTCGTGATGGTAGCAGATTTGATAGGCAGAACTCTATTCCTGCCGCTGGAAGTTCCAGCCGGAGTATTTACAGCAGCAATCGGAGCACCATATTTTATCTATCTTTTATTTAAAACAAGAAATTCTTAAAGGAGTTGGCCATTAATGAGTGACATTTTACAAACGAAGGATTTGACTCTATCTTACGGGGAACGAACGATTATTGATGAATTGAATATTGACATTCCAAAAGGGGAGATTTCGGTCTTTATCGGTGGAAATGGCTGCGGGAAATCCACTCTTCTTCGTTCCATTGCCAGATTGCTTAAGCCGAAACAAGGATCGGTTCTGTTAGATGGGGAAGCAATCTCTCGTTTATCAACGAAAGAAGTCGCTCGTAAAATGGCCATTCTCCCTCAATCGCCAACGGCTCCTGAGGGGTTGACCGTCCTGCAGCTGGTAAAGCAAGGTCGTTATCCTCACCAAACCTGGCTGAAGCAGTGGTCCCATAAGGATGAAGAAATTGTCCAGGATGCACTGAAGGCAACGAAGATGGAAGAGCTGCAGCACCGGAAAGTGGATGAACTTTCAGGGGGACAGAGACAGCGTGCCTGGATCGCCCTGACATTAGCGCAAGACACAGACATCATTTTGTTGGATGAACCGACTACCTATCTCGATATGACCCATCAAATTGAAATTCTTGATTTACTATTCGAACTCAACGAGAAAGAACAGCGAACAATTGTCATGGTACTGCACGATCTGAATTTAGCCTGTCGCTATGCTCATAATATTGTTGCCATCCGTGATAAGCAAATTTATGCCCAAGGGAAGCCTGAAGATGTGATTAGTTGTGAGCTGGTGAAGAATGTGTTTGATATGGATTGTCAGGTATCCCGAGATCCTTTGTTTGGAACCCCGCTATGCATCCCATTTGGTAAAGGCCGTTGCATTCTGAATGCCGTGGGTGAGACGGGATGAATGCTCTCACCCAAGAACAGTGGGAGACCCTTAAGAAATATCGTTTTCATAAAGAGTGGTCACCTGCTTTTAAAGGGGAAGAAGCAAGCTCATTTTTAGATGAGGAAGGGATGAAGGCTTACCTTTCTGAAAGGGTTGCATTAATTGGAACAGAGGATCTCAAAGTAGCGGCTTCCTTATTCATGAAACGATATGCTTTCGTAGCGGCAATGGGCTTGATGGCGATGACATATTGGAATAAGAAATTAAACCTTAAACCGGAAAATCTTATTCTCATAGATGGAGACAAGAATGGTTTATGGATGCCCCAGTTTTATATAAAAGACGCATCCGTTACTGAATTTACTTCTCATAAGGAAAAAGAGGCATTTATTCAGTCGGTTTTTCGGGAGCATCTTGATAAAGTGATTCAGGTGTTAAAGAAAACGACGAAGCTATCTAATCTCATACTGTGGGAAAACATCGCCGTATATGTTTTCTGGATATACGAGAATGATGCCTTCCTTTTAAGTGAAGGAATGAGAAAGCAGAGGGATGAACAATTCCGTCAGTTGCTTTTGGATGAACACAGCCAATGGTTCGGTCGCTATCACAGAAATCCACTAGCCCGTTACTATAGTAGTAAAGTAAATGTAGAAGGTGTAACGGAAAACGTTCGTGTTCGCAAAACGTGCTGCTTCTCCTATAGACTGGAAAATGGAGAACAGTATCGCTGTAAAACATGTCCGCAAACCTGTCGAGTGAAAAGGACATAGCTCAATATTCACAAGGAGGTTTAAGATAATGAAAGAATTTCCCGAACAATTTGATGCATTGATTGAAAAGTACACTGAGCTATTAGTAGGTGAGACCGATTCGGACAAGAAAGAAATGGTCACCCAGTACGCTCTTTATTCATTCATCGCGAAAAACATGCCTGCTCTCGTGAAGCATTGGAATTCTTTATATCCTGAGGGGAAAGATGAGATGAAACGGATTGTTGGAGAGATAAAAGTGATGAATGAAGCTCATCGCGCTGAAATGAATAGGAAAAAGAATGAAGAGTAAAAATTTTAATGTGGAAGTACCCTTCCTTGTATAAGAGGGTGCTTTTTTATTTTATTTTGATCGGGACAGGGAGGCAGAGGGAGGTTTTAAACGAGTTTGTGGGATCTATTATTGACATTTGCTCGCTTATTATCGACTTTCAAACTTTTATTTTCAAAACTTTACTTTTATTTTCAATTTGCCAAAAATGCCCCGTCTCATCCCGATAAGCTACTAACTCGTAGCTATACCAGCCTCACCCCAAACGCACTTCCCAACAAAAAAGGCAGACCAGCGTCTGCCTTCTGCATTATTGAACCTGACCGCCATACCCATAGGGAAATTGAGAAGAATACTGCTGGTGCTGTTGATACGATTGTTGAATCTTTTGACTGTCGGCAGCCTCGAGCTTGTACCAGCCTTTGCGGAACATTTCATTGTAAAGCTCGCGTTGAGCATTTTGTGTTTCATTAAAAATTGTAAGTAGGTCTTGATATAGTGCTTGATGACTCGCTTCGTTCAGAGCTGTACAATAAGAAGCCGTCATATATTTCTCGTGAGACAGGACATCGGTGATGAAGTCACGATCATTCGTCTGTGGTGTAGCCGGTACTTGAGTCTGGGGATTTTGGATTTTTTGCTGATTTTGTTGATTCATATAAGAGAACTCCTTTCTACATCATGTTTTGGTTTTGGTTAGTCGTGTTCAAATGTGCTAGTAGTTGTTGATAGTGACGCTGATGCATCTGCCCGCACTTATCCAGCTCAGCTTTAATCTCAGCATCCTGACAATGAGCTGCGGCGAAATGACACTTTTTCATAGCATTTAAATTCCAAGCAAGCATGTCATTTAAATATAATGAATCCTTTGTGGTAAGCATCTGTGGCGGCTCCGTATAGGCTTGTTGCTGGCTTCCTTGTTGAGGTTGTTGTTGCATATTCTTTTCCTCCTTTTCATTCCTTCAATTGACTTTCTTAATATGATCAATAGGTAATATTACCCTGTATACGACCCCTTAAGAAAGTTTTATAATCATAGGGCAAAGGTTATTTTTCCTAATGCTCAACATGATTATTCACGTGTATACAAATTTCGATAATATTCTACTAAGAACGTATTGAAAGTATATTCAAAACGCTTAAAAGGTGATAAAATGTTGGTAGATATATTATAGTACGAACATTTTCTTTTTTAGCAATAAAGAAAACGGTTTCATAGTATGATGTATATGTTTTTTCAGGGGGTAAGCAACATGGAGCAAGCAATGCGTAATTTCTTTTTATTCCTTTCAAAAAATAAGCCGATGACAAAGCTCGCTAAGAAATATGGCCTGCGTTTTGGAGCCGGCCGATTCGTTGCAGGGTCTTCGATTCTGCAGGCAGTTGAGGTTATTCGCGAACTGAATAGTCAGAATCTTGTTGTAACGATCGACTATTTAGGAGAGTTTGTGGACAATGAGCGTGAAGCAAACGAAATGGCACTAGAATGTGTAGAGGCTGTTCGTGCAATCGGGAGAGAAAACCTGAAATCTCAGCTGTCCCTAAAGATGACATCAATGGGGCTGGATATTTCCGAAGAGGTTGTCATGAAGAATATGCGATTGATTCTTGATGAAGCAACCAAGCATAATGTATTCGTGACCATTGATATGGAGGACTACTCCCGTTGTGGGAAGACCATTGATATCTTCAAGCGGTTAAAGTCTGAGTATGATAACATCGGCACGGTTATACAAGCCTATTTATATAGAACAGAAAAGGATATGGATGATCTGAATGCGTATTCCCCCAATCTGCGTCTAGTAAAAGGGGCCTATAAAGAGTCACCTGAAGTTGCGTTTCCCGAAAAGAAGGATGTAGACGATAATTTCAAAAAAATTATTAAAACTCATCTATTAAACGGCAATTATACAGCCATTGCCACACACGATGATGAGATGATCGAATATACGAAAAGACTCGTGGAAGAGTACAATATCCCACGTGATCAATTCGAGTTTCAAATGCTGTTTGGTATCCGTGTGGAACGGCAGCATGAACTGGTCAAAGAAGGCTACAAAATGCGCGTATACGTTCCGTACGGTACTGACTGGTATGGATACTTTATGAGAAGACTGGCTGAAAGACCAGCCAACGTCGCCTTTGTTTTAAAAGGTGTCATGAAGAAATAATTGCAATTAGTGATAAGACTCTGTGGATGTTCATGGAGTCTTATTTTTGTTTATAGGCGAAGCCAGCCATCCCTAGTTAAGAAGAGAAGGTATCCCTAAACGACTAATGGGAATATTATTGCTGAATAGAAGAGAGAAGAGGCTTTTTAATTGTTACGGTATTCACAATATAATATAATAAAAGTGAATAATCTTCATGAATAAGAGGCGATAAAATGGAAATCACCATTGATAATTTGACTTTACTGCTTGGCCTCTTGCTTTTAGTCGGTGTCATAACCGCCAAGTTCTCCACCAGATTAGGCGTCCCCTCACTTATATTATTTATCATCGTAGGTATGGTACTAAATACATATTTCTTCTTCGATAATGCTCCAATGACACAATTCATCGGAACACTTGCTTTAATCATCATTTTGTTTGAAGGTGGACTTCAGACAAAATGGAGCAATGTGAAAAGTGTCTATAAACCTTCATTATCACTGGCAACCATTGGAGTCATTGTGACCACACTTTCGATTGGGGTGGCAGCAAAGTTCATCCTCGATGTAAGCTGGCTGGAAGGGATGTTATTTGGGGCAATCGTTGGTTCGACGGACGCTGCAGCGGTTTTCTCCGTTTTAGGCAACAAAAACATCAAACCGAAAATTTCTTCTACACTGGAAGCTGAATCAGGCAGTAACGATCCGATGGCAATCTTTTTGACGGTAGCTTTTTTGCAATTGATCCAATTTCCCGGATTAAATCCTGCTACCTTGATTTTAAGCTTTTTTTGGCAAATGGGCATGGGCCTGGTACTTGGGCTGGCGCTTGGATGGGCATCGGTGTGGATCATTAATCGGATCAATCTTGATTCATCCGGTTTGTATCCTGTTCTGTCCATTTCACTGGCTATCTTCACTTACGCATTTACCAGCATTCTTGAAGCGAGTGGTCTATTAGCTGTCTATATCATGGCGATCGTAGTAGGGAATCAGGAATTGACCTATCGACATTCCATTGTCCGTTTTAATGAAGGGTTTGCGTGGATGATGCAAATCGTCATGTTTATCCTGCTCGGATTATTGGTTTTCCCTCAGCATTTGCCAAGCATTGCGTGGCAAGGGATCGTCCTATCGATTCTATTGATTGTAGTAGCGAGACCACTGGGAGTGTATCTAAGTCTTGCCCTGGCAAAGAGTTTCTCCATTAAAGAAAAGTTCTTCATCTCATGGGCAGGTTTGAAGGGCGCGGTACCAATCGTATTGGCAACGTATCCAATGGTTGCCAATATCGAAAACAATGAAGTCATCTTCAACGTCGTGTTTTTCGTTGTTCTTCTATCCGCTCTGATACAAGGAACGACCATCTCACCTTTAGCCAACTATCTGAATCTTGCTGGGGAAGAAAAACCGCCAATCGCTCACAGCATAGAACTCGTTTCAATCGGTAAAACAAACAATGAAATGCTCGAAGTTCTCATCAACGACGATGCCTATATTACAAACAAGGCGATCAAGGACATCAATCTGCCTGAGAAAACATTGATTTCAGGGGTTATCCGCAACAATGAACTGATCACTCCAATGGGTGACACTGTCATCAAAGCAAATGATACACTTTATGTGCTTGCAAATAAGAGCCAGAGAAAGCGTATCAATGAGCTCTTGAATTCTAAAGGGGGATTAAGTTCCACGTAAACAGAACAATTGGTGCCGGGCACGAGCCACCCCTCATTCAGGATGAGCCAAAATATATCAATAATAAAAAAGCAATCTTCCACTTGGAAGATTGCTTTTTTATTATTGATTAGTCAGCAGAGACAGCTGCTTTACCCAATGATTTTCTTTCAAAGAGCTGTTCGAACATTGGGAAGCTATATTGAACCACGAATCCTAATAGGAGCGTAACAATGATCGTACCGATTCCGATATCTCCCTTAAACAGGAATGCCAGTGACAGGGCAAATCCTTCACTGATGATTCGCGAATTACGAAGATTTAATCCGAAACGCGTATGGATGGCCACCATAAGTGTATCCATAGGGCTAGCAGGGAATTTAGCCTGTAAGTAAATCGCAATTCCAAGTCCCATTGTCAAAATACCTGAAGCAAGGGTGAACACCTGATTCATCAGCATCTCGGGAGCGTAATCATTAAAGACGACCAGTAACCAAAAATCAATCAAAAGGCCAATCACAAGAATGGACCCCGCAGCCAATACATCAGGCTTCTTCTTCATAATAAGAGCATTAAGGCCGATCAGTACAATCCCATTTATGAAAACAGCGGTTCCAACCGTAATCCCAAACATATTCGATTCCCCAACGGCCAGGGCATCCCAGGCAGAGGCACCTAAACCAGATTTAATAATCAGGGCAACACCCATTGTCAAAATAAAAAGTCCAATCGTAAAAAACAAAAGTCTGCGTTTCATTCACATAGTCTCCTTTACTGTAAACGTTCTCATTACTGTACTTTAAAAAACAGACGAGCTACCTTAGGTTGTGATAGATAAAGTAGGAGGTCTGACAACTTAGAATTTATATTCTTAGTTTACTGTAAAAGTGGGGACAAGGCAAAGTTAATTTTTGTATGGGGAAGGGAAAAGTTTGGGGATTAGTGTGTGGTTAGGAAGGGAGGGGAATAGTGTTTGTGTTTAGCGGAATTTGTCGAACGGTCGATATATTGATAACAAGGTTGATTAAATGAAAGAACGGTCGATAAATCCGGATAACGGTTGATATATCGAAATAACGGTCGATAAATTTCCCAAAGCCTTTTAAATCCCCAACGAATCGCCAATCACCCACCCCGATCCCATCATCCCACGAAAAAAAGCGCCTGATCAGCAAAATCAGGCGCAATTTCCTAAAACACACTATGGTTGCTTCTTAAATTGGTTGTTTTGACTGTTTCTTTTTCCGCCGCCGTCCAAATCAACGGTAGGACCAGCGTCCCCCTTCACACTTGCTGCACTCACTCCAGCCTTGGAAGGATTTTTCTTATGCTTAGCCATGTCGAACACCTCCATTACTAAGATTCCCGGATCCTATAAATTTTATGATGTTCTATATGCAGAAGAGGGACGGACCTTCACGGAGGTCCGTCCCTCTTAATCGACAACAACTTTCCAATTGTGATTACAGGCAGCTTTTATCGTTTTATATTTGAGGAAGTGGTCAGCAATCAGCTCGGTCATGTCGATTTGTATTTCTTTGATAATCGGTTTGTTCTTGAACATGGTGTATTCCCCGCCGCCACCTGCCCGGTAATTGTTCATGACGACTTGGTAATGTTTATTTTCTTGCAGGGGCTCCCCGTTGAAAAGCAGGGAAGTAACCCGCTTTCCTATTGGATGGCTGATATTCAACACGTAGTCAATTCCTTCCCACATATCATAGTTATAATGCTGAGGTTTAGGAGTGGTGAAATTCGGATTCACACTAAGCGATCCTGCTTGGTTCACAGCGAAATAAGATGCCGAACGCTCAAGGGCAAGACGTATGTCTCTCCCTGTTATTTCGAGAACGATTAACGTATTTGGATAGATATAATTAGACACGATATCCCTCATTGTGACCATATTCGGCAGCCCCCGTTGAGATTCACTGAATAGTGCGGTTGCTGAAATGGAAACATCAGCTGCCTCCATTTGTACGCGGTGAATGAACTCAATGAATGGATGTTCCCTGATACGAGCCTCGAATGTATCTTCTATCAGCATATTTCCTTCAATCGTACCTATGGGTTGGTCAAGCCAGGACTGTGTTTTGCTTTCAACCTCCCAGGCTAAGGAAAGGACATTTTTATCGGCCTCGATTCCCTCCATGGAAACGATCTGAGTCTCCTTGTTTAACACAGTCCATCCTTGCTTGTTTCGTTGTAACTCAATGGTTACTTGTCCGATAGTCCCACCATACATTCCCGGCTGTACGATTGAAATCCCATTGATGGTGCCGGCAAGTTTTCGGTGTTGATGACCAGTGAGCAGCACATCGATTCCTTTTACTTCCTGACAAATTTTATAGCCTTGGTTTTCACCAGTTTGTCTCTCAGTCGTTAAACCCGTTTGAATATCTCTTTCGAAACCTCCATGATACGACACAATCATCACATCAGGTTTTTCTACTTTGTGTATGTAGGAAATCCAACTCTGAGTTGAGGTAAAGGCATCTTTAAATTCCAGATCTGCTATGTGAGAGGGCTTTTCCCAGTTTGGAATATAATGTGTCGTCACGCCAAGCACGGCTGCTTTTACCCCGTTAGGTAGTACTTTGATGAAGTAAGGGAGCCCAAAGTAAGGTTTCTTCGTCCTATTATCAAGGATATTTGCTGATAAAAAAGGAAACTCTGCATCTTGTTGCGCTTTACGTAAGGGTTCCATCCCATAATTGAATTCATGGTTGCCAATCACGGCTGCATCATAATTCATTTCATGTAAAATTGAAACAAAAGGGTTTGGCAAATGACGAGCTTGTTTCATATAATAATAAGTAAGGGGAGTGCCTTGATAGAGATCTCCATTATCAATGACCAGAACATTCCCGGTTTGTTTTCGTACACTTTTAATAAAGGTTGCCAGTTTACCTAAACCAACAGTTGCCTTCTCCTTCGTTCCATATAAGTAAGGGAATATATGTCCATGAATATCACTGGTTTCAAGTATCGTTATAGATGTTGTATGGTTTTTCATTCGAACCTCCATATCCTGAAAAAGGCATTATAGTGTTATCAAGTCTACATTATGGAGGAAGAAGATGACAAAGTAAAAACATCAAAGTTTTTGTAAAATTTATCATTTTTACTCTTTTAAATATTGCGATATTTTAGAAAATCAGATATATTAGATGTAACAGGAACTCATTCGAGTCTTTTTTTTGAGTAAAAAATGAATGACTATTCATTCAAAGTGTGTAAAAGGGGGAAATACCATTGGTTCGTAGAATTCAGAAAGCCGCAGTGTTAGGATCAGGAGTCATGGGTTCAGGAATTGCCGCTCACCTTGCAAATATCGGCATCCCGACAATGTTATTAGATATCGTACCAAGAGAATTAACCGACGAACATAAAGCAAAGGGACTGACAGAAGAGAGCAAGGCGTTTCGCAATCAATTTAGTGAAAACGCTTTAAAAAAGCTCTTTAAACAAAAACCGGCGCCATTGACTTCAAAGCAAAACGCTTCACTCATTACAGCAGGCAACTTCGAGGATGACCTTCAAAATATCGGGGATTGTGACTGGGTCATTGAGGTAGTCGTTGAGAATTTAGATATCAAGAAAAAAGTGTTCGAACAAGTGGAACGATACCGTAAACCGGGAAGCATCATAAGTTCAAATACATCCGGGATTTCAATCGAGGCTATGTCAGAAGGGCGAAGCGATGATTTCCAAAAGAATTTCTTAGGCACGCATTTCTTCAATCCGCCTCGTTATTTAAAGCTTCTTGAAGTGATTCCGACGAAGAACACGGATCCGGAAGTAGTCAGCTTCATGAAGACATTTGGAGAAGATGTGCTCGGTAAGGGTGTCGTGATGGCGAAAGATACACCAAACTTCATTGCAAATCGCATCGGAACCTATGGATTGCTCATCACTGTTCAAGAAATGCTGAAAGGCGGCTACTCTGTAGGAGAAGTTGATTCCATTACGGGTCCAACGATCGGAAGACCGAAAAGTGCCACTTTCCGTACACTTGATGTGGTCGGACTTGATACATTCGCTCATGTTGCGAAGAATGTGTACGACCAAGTGGAAGGGGAAGAGCAGAAGGTGTTTGAAGTACCGGCCTTCATGCAGAAGATGCTTGAAAATGGCTGGCTTGGGAGCAAGAGCGGCCAGGGATTTTTCCTGAAACAAGGAAAAGAGATCCTGGAGCTTAATCCTGAAACGATGGATTATCAGCCACGTCAAAAGCTGAAAACCGCTTCTCTTGAAATGGCGAAGAATGAAAAAGGATTAAAGAATAAAATAAAATCACTTGTCTATGCGAAAGATCAAGCAGGCATGCTCCTATGGAATATCGTGTCCCCGGTGTTAAATTATTCAGCCCGGCTGCATGGTGAAATCGCTGATGATATCGTAGGCATCGACCAGGCCATGAAATGGGGCTTCGGATGGGAAATGGGCCCATTTGAAACATGGGATGCAATCGGTGTTGAAAAATCTGTGACCCGCATGAAGGAAGAAGGCCTAAAGGTACCTGAGTGGGTAGAAACGATGCTCGCTGAAGGTCACTCCACTTTCTATAAAGAAGAAGATGGAGAGCGTTACTTCTATCACAATGGAGACTACCAACTTGTAGAGCGAAACCCGAAGGCACTCGACTTAAAGGCTCTTAAGAAGCAAGGAAAGCTTATCAAAAAGAATTCCGGAGCAAGCTTAATAGATATCGGAGATGGAATCGCGCTTCTTGAGTTCCATTCTCCAAATAACGCGATCGGAATGGACATAACGCAAATGATCAATTTTGCAGTGGATGAAGTAGAGAAGAATTATAAAGGACTCGTCATCGGAAACCAGGGCAAGAACTTCTGTGTAGGAGCAAATCTTGCCATGATCCTGATGGAAGCACAGGATGACAACGTATTTGAAATCGATATGGTCGTCAGGCACTTCCAGCAGGCGATGATGAAGATCAAATATTCATCCAAGCCAGTGGTAGCCGCACCATTCGGCATGACATTAGGCGGCGGGAGCGAAGTTTGCTTACCGGCTGCTCACATCCAGGCTTCCATGGAAACGTACATGGGCTTAGTCGAAGTCGGTGTTGGATTAATCCCTGGAGGCGGCGGAAACAAAGAACTTTATATGAAGCACTTAGCGAACCTTCCAAATGGAGTGGAATTCGATCTTCAAAAAGTAGCCAATAAAGTATTCGAATCAATTGCAATGGCGAAGGTTTCCACATCTGGTGATGAAGCAAGAGACAACAACTTCTTAAATAATGCGGATGGAGTAAGTGTAAACAATGATCATCTGTTATACGATGCAAAACAGGCTGCACTAAGCCTATACGAAGGTGGATACTCAGCTCCGATCCGCAAGAAGGTACCCGTTGTAGGTGAAACAGGATATGCAACCCTTCTTCTTGGAGCTCAATCCATGCTCCAATCAGGCTTCATTTCAGAACATGATCTGATGATCGCGAAAAAGCTTGCTTACGTGATCGCAGGCGGAAAAGTACCATATGGAACAGAAGTAGACGAACAGTACTTGTTGGATCTTGAAAGAGAAGCATTCCTGAGTCTTGTTGCTCAGCCTAAATCACAGCAAAGAATGCAGCACATGCTTGTAAAAGGAAAACCATTACGCAATTAATCAGCGTTTATATCATATTAGAAAGCGGGGGAATTTCATGCGCGAAGCAGTCATTGTTGCTGGTGCAAGAACACCAGTCGGAAAGTCAAGAAAAGGATCATTAGCACAGGTGCGGCCAGATGATCTTGGGGCACTTGTAGTTAAAGAAACCCTCAAACGTGCAGGAAACTATGAAGGCAACATCGATGATCTGATCATCGGATGCGCGATGCCTGAAGCAGAACAAGGGTTAAACATGGCTAGAAATATCGGTGGTCTTGCGGGCCTGCCTGATTCAGTACCGGCAATCACGATTAACCGATATTGTTCATCCGGGTTGCAATCCATTGCTTATGCTGCAGAAAAAATCATGCTTGGGCACTCTGATACAGCGATTGCAGGTGGAGCTGAATCCATGAGTCTTGTTCCGATGATGGGTCACGTAGTCCGCCCGAATGCCAAGCTTGCTGAAAATGCGCCTCAATACTATATGAGTATGGGGCATACAGCTGAGCAGGTGGCAAGAAAGTTCGGAGTATCCCGTGAAGATCAGGATGCATTTGCGGTAAGAAGTCACCAAAAAGCGGCAAAAGCTATTGCTGAAGGGAAATTCGACGATGAAATCGTACCGGTTGATGTGCTTCATCGTTCAGTAAGCAATGAAAATAAACTGGTGGAGAAATCATTCCAATTTTCAAAAGACGAAGGGGTACGTGCTGAAACAAGCTCGGAAGTTCTGGCTAAGTTACGCCCGGCTTTCAATGTGAAGGGCTCTGTAACGGCAGGGAACTCATCCCAGACGAGTGACGGAGCAGCTGCTGTCATGGTGATGGATAGAGAAAAGGCTGGTTCATTAGGACTGCAACCAATGGCGAAGTTCAGAAGCTTTGCAGTAGCCGGAGTTCCGCCGGAAATCATGGGAATCGGTCCAGTCGAGGCGATTCCACGGGCTTTGAAGATGGCGGGATTGGAGCTGTCGGATATCGGACTATTTGAACTGAACGAAGCATTCGCTTCTCAGTCCATCCAAGTCATTCGTCAGCTGGGTCTGGATGAAGAAAAAGTGAACGTAAACGGTGGAGCCATCGCTCTTGGTCATCCGCTGGGCTGTACAGGTGCGAAGCTGACCCTTTCCCTCGTACACGAAATGAAACGCAGAAACCAGCAATTCGGTATCGTCACCATGTGCATCGGAGGCGGAATGGGTGCAGCCGGCGTCTTTGAATTAATAGGTTAATAGGAGGGACGGACCTCGAATGCCGAGGCCCACTGCTCCTTCAAAATAATAATTTTTAGGGGGATTCGAAATGGCGAATCAAACAGAAAAGCTGATCAAGGGTGGAAGTTTTTTAATTGAAGATGTAAGCTGTGAGCAAGTTTTCACACCGGAGGAATACTCTGATGAACAAAAAATGATTGCCAAAACAACCGAGGATTATGTGTTGAATGAAGTTGTACCTGTCATCGATAATCTGGAAAACCATGAATTTGACCACTCCGTTCGCCTGTTAAAAGAAGCGGGGGATCTTGGCCTTTTGGGTGCTGACGTTCCTGAAGAGTACGGCGGATTGGGCCTGGATAAAGTGAGCTCGGCACTGATTGCTGAAAAAATGTCACGTGCAGGCGGATTCTCCATCTCTCACGGTGCACACGTTGGAATCGGGTCACTGCCAATCGTTCTGTTCGGAAACGAAGAACAAAAGCAAAAATATCTTCCTCCATTGGCGACTGGTGAAAAACTGGCAGCATACGCATTAACGGAGCCGGGTTCAGGTTCAGATGCACTGGGTGCTAAAACGACAGCTAAATTGAATGCAGAAGGTACTCACTACATTTTAAATGGTGAGAAGCAGTGGATCACAAACTCTGCATTTGCTGATGTATTCGTTGTGTATGCGAAAATCGATGGGGAGCATTTCTCGGCGTTCATCGTAGAAAAAGAGTTCCCAGGCGTTTCAACTGGGCCGGAAGAGAAGAAAATGGGTATCAAAAGCTCATCCACCCGTACATTAATCCTGGAAGATGCTGAAATTCCAGTGGAAAACCTTCTTGGTGATGCAGGGAAAGGCCATATCATTGCTTTCAATATCTTAAACATCGGCCGTTATAAATTAGGGGTAGGAGCTGTCGGAGCGAGTAAACGTGCATTAGAGGTAACGGTACAATACACGAATCAACGTCAGCAATTTAAAACTCCAATTTCTGCTTTCAACCTGACAAAAGAAAAACTGGCAACAATGGCGTCTAAATTATATGCAGCAGAAAGCTCCGTTTACCGTACAGTAGGATTGTTCGAGGATCGCATGAGCAAGCTTACGGATGAAGAAGTGAAGAACGGAACAGAAGTGGCAAAATCAATTGCAGAATACGCGATTGAGTGTTCACTGAATAAATTCTTCGCAACAGAAGTACTGGATTATGTAGTAGATGAAGGTGTTCAACTTCACGGAGGATACGGATTCATGCAGGAATATGAAATTGAAAGAATGTACCGTGACTCCCGTATCAACCGCATTTTTGAGGGAACAAACGAAATCAACCGCCTTCTGGTTCCTGGCACGTACCTTCGTAAAGCAATGAAAGGTGAACTTCCATTACTTCAAAAGGCACAGGCCCTTCAAGAGGAATTGATGATGCTTATGCCTGAAGAAGTAGGAGATGAGCCACTGGCTCAAGAAAAATACCTTGTGAAAAACGCGAAGAAAATCGGCTTGATGCTATCTGGTTTAGCGGCTCAAAAGTTCGGTAAAGCCCTTGAAAAAGAACAGGAAATTCTTGTGAACATTGCCGATATCGTTTCGAACGCATACGCGATGGAATCCGTTGTTCTTAGAACAGAAAAAGCCATTCAAAAAGGTGGAGTAGAGAAAGCTCAGCAAAAACTTCTTTACACACAAATCTTCTGTCAAGAAGCATTCAATGAAATCGAACAACATGCCAAAGAAACGCTGGTAGCAACTGAAACGGGTGACACACTGCGCATGATGCTATCCGCACTCCGTAAATTCACCCGCCATACACCGATCAACGTGATCGCAGTCAAACGAGCGGCATCTGAAAAGCTGATAGACGCACAAAAATATACAGTTTAATTAAGTAGTTTAAGGGACGGACCTCTGAAATGGAGGTCCGTCCCTTAATTTTGTTCATAACTTGACATCTACAACTCAATTAATTATTATATGTTTAAACACTTAAACGTTTAAGTGTTTAAACATTAAAGATAAGGTGGTAATCATAGATGAATAAAACAGTATTAATTACAGGGGCTTCAAGTGGTATAGGCTTGCACTTTAGTCATAAATTTGCAGGTTCAGGTCATGATGTGATTCTTGTAGCAAGAAGTGAGGAGAAGCTTCGTATTCTATCAAAAGAAATTAAAAGTAAGTACGGTGTGAAAGCATATGTCATACCATCAGACCTTTCCGAACCAGGAGCATCGGAAACGTTATATGAGGAAGTCAAAGCAAAAGGGATCCAGGTGGATTTCCTAATCAATAATGCAGGATTCGGATTGTTTGGGGAGTTTGAGCGAACTGAACTATCCAAAGAACTGGACATGATTCAAGTGAATATCACTGCCCTTACAGAGCTAAGTAAGTATTTTGGAAAAGAAATGGTGGGCAGAAATAGTGGACAAATTCTGAATGTAGCATCAACAGCAGCATTCCAGCCGGGTCCATTAATGGCCGTTTACTATGCAACAAAAGCGTATGTCCTTTCATTCTCAGAAGCCTTGGCGAATGAATGGGCACCGCACGGAGTGAAAGTAACCGCTTTGTGCCCAGGAGCTACCCAAACGGGGTTCAGTGATGCAGCTGACCTGAAGTCTTCAAAACTATTTCAGTCTGGTGTGATGAGTGTGGAAGAAGTGGTAGATGAGGGATATAACCAAATGATGACGAAGAACAAAACAGTTATCATCCCAGGTTTCAAAAATAGAATGCTGACCCAGTCCATCCGTTTTATGCCGAGGAAAATGGTCACAAATATTGTTCGCAAGGTGCAAGAACGGGTATAATTGAATGTGAATGAGTTTGAAGGGAGAAGACTATGGGTCAAAAAGCAATTGATACATTTCGTGCTTGCATTCCATTATTTCAAGCGCTAAGTGATCCTTATCGTCAGGACATAATATTACTTCTTGCCGAACAAGAACCTCTTACGGTTAATCAGATAACTGAAAATCTAACTTTATCCCGCCCTGCTGTTTCTCATCACTTAAAGATCCTGAGAGATCAACAATTAGTTTCTTTAGAGCAAAAAGGAACCCAGCGCTTCTATTCTCTTGAATTGGATAATGCAACTGTCCTACTAAAGGAACTGGTTGAAACGGTTGAAAAACAATGTGAGTAATGTTTCACAAAAGAAGGATAATAAAGAATATTGTCGAATGTAGAGATAGATTCGAGGAATGTGTATTCTGGATGGGGAGTCCCCATCCAGATAAATGAAAGGTGGTGGAATGATGTCGTTGTCTTTTTATTCATATCCGAAGTGTGGTACGTGCCGGAAAGCAAAGAAGTGGCTGGAAGATGAAAACATAGCATTTAATGAAATACATATCGTTGAAACCCCCCCTACAAAAGACGAGCTTAAAAACCTACATGAAAAGAGCGGATTACCTCTTAAGAAGTTCTTTAATACAAGTGGTAAAAAGTATCGGGAATTAGGCTTGAAAGATAAAGTAAACTCGGCTTCCGATGAGGAATTATTAGAAATACTTTCCACGGACGGGATGCTGATCAAGCGTCCAATCACTACGGATGGAAGTAAGGTGACAGTTGGTTTCAAGGAAGAAACCTTTGAAGAAACCTGGAAGTAAAAAGAGGTCTGGGATTACCAAATCATGGACAATGAAAAAGTTTCATTATTCATGCTAGGTTTTCTTGCTTTTTTAATGAAAAGTGTGTCAATATTAGGTTGTATAACTAGCATTTGGAGGGATAGAGAATGAGTACACCGAAAGAACTTCGTTATTCTGAAGAACATGAGTGGGTCAAAGTTGAAGGGGAAAATGTACGAGTGGGAATCACATCATTTGCACAATCTGAACTGGGCGATATCGTATTCGTTGAGTTACCAGAGGTTGGAGATGAGATCAAAGCGGACGAGCCGTTCGGTAGTGTTGAATCGGTTAAAACCGTTTCTGAGCTATATGCACCTGTATCCGGTAAGGTGGTAGAAGTGAATGAAGAGCTGTCTGATAGCCCTGAGTTCGTGAACGAATCACCTTATGAAAAAGCTTGGATGATCGTTGTTGAACCTTCAGACGCTGGAGAAGTAGACAAGCTTATGACAGCTGAACAGTATGACGAAATGATTAATGAAGGATAATTTCTACCATGCACCTTGAGAATTTCTCAAGGTGTTTTGTTTTTTATTTTGGGCACCATATGAGTAGACGTTTTTTATAAGAAAGCTCTTTTCGCAACAATTGTTGTTCTTAATATATAGACTGCCAGTGCTGTGTGATTCAGTGTGAACTAGGTGGTGAGGGGAAGTTCTCCTCTTTCAGCTAGTATTCGAACGAGCAACCCAGCTTAGCAGAACAGGGCCTCATGCTTAGAAGGTTGATTCTCGCTGCAGGTGCTCGACTCCTGCGGGAATAGCGGGAAAGTTGAGACCCCACAGGGCAAAGCCCGAGGAGGCTCAACTCACGCCCCGCGGAAAGCGAGCACCTGGAGCGGAAATCAACCACTGCACGCTTTATTAAAACAACAAAGTTTACGAAAAATGCCTTCTAAAAAGAAAGGATGAATACGTATGGTGCTCAAGCCTAAGAAATTAGATGTAACCAACAGGGTGACAGGAAAACTGAAAAATGGTGAAGTAGAACTATATTTGGATAATCAGCCAATCGGCAGAATGGCTTTACCTCTTGATGGATTAAGCATGGAGCCAAACTTTGAAGCAAAAGAAAATAAAATTTATCAAAGCTACACTTCCACGGAAGGCGATCAAGCAAGATACACAGATTGTGATGAGGGTGGCTGGTGTTAGAAATGCCCATGGTGCCAGATTCGACAATGAATCTGGCACCATTTGTATAAGCAGATAGGCAAACCACTTGCGCATTTTTTTATAAACATGAGAAAATATAAGTAGAAAGTGGACATCATCTCTTGTTATTTGAATATACTATCGTAATCTTATTTCTGAAAGATAAGGTGATGATCATGATGGAACTTGACGAAAAAGTAATCATTGTCGAAGGAACAACTGACAAACGAAAAGTGAAAGATATCATCAAAGAACCGATTGAAATTATTTGTACAAACGGGACCATTAGCATTACGAAAATGGACGAACTCATTGATGCATTATTGGAAAGGGATGTCTATATCCTCGTAGATGCTGATGATGCAGGTGAAAAATTACGAAAGCAATTTAAACGTGAGTTTCCTGAAGCTGAACATTTGTACATTGATCGTATGTACAAGGAAGTGGCAGCAGCTCCCGAGTATCACCTGGCGTCTGTCCTGATTGGAGCCAATATAGACGTTCATAAAGAATATTTAGGAAAAAGGATGATCTAGTTTTGATTGAGGTAAGTAATACCGAAGCATTAAACGATCTGATTGAAGGCCATACGCTTGAAGCCGTTTACCTTTATACACCGATGTGTGGCACCTGTCAGGTGGCAAGTAAAATGATTGACGTAGTGGAAAAGCTTCCGCAATCTTTTCATTTTGTGAAGGCCAACTTGAATTATTTGCCCCAATTTGCGGAAGAACAATCCATCGAAAGTGTACCCTGCTTGCTATTATTTAAGGATGGAGTCGAGTGGGAGAGGATTTATGCCTTCCAATCCGTGCCATTTCTATATGAAACCTTAAACAAGATCACTGATCGTTAGAGGGATAAGAGACCTTTTGGGAGAAGGTCTTTTTTATATGTCTCTTTCTAAACGATTTTCTTTCTACAAACGAAGACATATTTCTCGGGAAATATTGCGAATGGCATCATTTTTTGACTAGTATCCATCCAAATTCTTACTGTTCGACAAATTAGATGAATACGTTCAAAACATGTCGAGAAAGTATAAAAGGGAAAAATACCTAAAAGTGGAATTGTAATAATATAGAAGTTTCACTGGGAGGGTATTCATGCGAATATATTTAGAGGAATTAGTAGATCAGTGTCATTCAAGATATCACTTACGACTCTTATTTCCAGACAGCCCATTTGTTCTTCATTTTGATTGTGGAAAAGATTTGTACGGTATTTCTATTTCGAGCAAGGGATGCGATGTATTAGATGATTTGAGTGAAGACGCTCATTTCGTAATTGAAGGAATGGAGGAAAAAGTGGTTTCCCTACTCACAGGGGAAGAACGGTTGTCTCAACTGATCGAAGCCGGGGCACTTGAAATCAGAGGAGGGTATCGACCGCTTCTATTTGTTGAATCTGTCCTTTGGCTTACGAGGTCAAGGGGAAAAGAGCCGGTGAAAGTTTAAAAAATAATTGACACACTCTATAACCGATGATAGAATCTCTCTTGTAGCAAATTTTCAGAGTCTTTAACTATTTAAAAAAATTTAATAATCGATACTTTACTCTTATTAAGAGAGGTGGAGGGACGTGCCCTATGAAGCCCGGCAACCGTCAATGAAAATTGAAATGGTGCCAATTCACTCAAAGCATTTGCTTTGAAAGATGAGAGAAAGGATAGTCCTATATGATTATGCCTTTCTGCTTATCGCAGAGAGGCATTTTTTAATGATTTAGAAAAAGATAACCGGAAAATGCCAGCTATGTGCAACCATAATCTTGATTAAACAGGTCGTTTTACTCCGAAAGAAGGTGGAATACAACATGATTACCATTTCAGATGTGAAAAAAATTTATCAATCCAAATCGGGTCCAATTTCAGCCGTTGATGGCGTCAATATCGAGATTGCCCAAGGAGAAATTTTTGGAGTGATTGGCTATAGTGGAGCAGGTAAGAGTACGCTGATCCGCATGCTCAATGGTCTCGAAGTTCCTACAGAAGGAATAGTGGACGTAAATGGTCAAATCGTTTCCCGTGTAAAGGGTAAAAAGCTTCGGGAAGCAAGACAGTCCATAGGCATGATTTTTCAACACTTTAATCTCCTCTGGTCTCGTACAGTATTAGAAAATATACAGTTCCCATTAGAAATTGCTGGAGTACCAAAGAAAGAGAGACTCCATAGAGCCAATGAATTATTGAAGCTTGTAGGATTGGAAGGCAGGGGAGATGCCTATCCTTCTCAACTGAGCGGCGGACAAAAACAACGAGTGGGGATTGCAAGATCACTTGCTAACAATCCTGATGTCCTTCTATGTGATGAAGCTACTTCCGCTCTAGATCCACAAACAACTGATTCCATTCTTGATTTATTGGTGGATATTAATAAACGCTTAGGGCTGACGATTGTCCTGATCACTCATGAAATGCACGTGATTCAGAAGATCTGTCACCGTGTCGCAGTCATGGAACAGGGAAAAGTCGTGGAACTCGGGGATGTATTGGAAGTGTTCCGAAATCCACAAGAGCAAGTGACAAAGCGTTTCGTGAGAGAAGTCTCGCAAGTAAAAGAAACGGGTGAAACCATTGATCACCTATTGATGCAATATCCTAATGGGAAAGTGTTGAAATTTACTTTTGTCGGTGAATCAACCGAGCAACCGCTCATCACCACTCTGATAAGGAAGTTTGACTTAGACGTAAACATCCTTCAAGGACAAATCTCCCAAACTCAAAAAGGTGCCTATGGAACGTTATTTGTTCACCTTGATGGGGATGAACGGACCATTAAAGACGCATTGACGTTTGTTCAAACGCAACTGGTTCAAGTGGAGGTGTTAAGAGGATGATTGAAAATTTATTTCCAAATGTAGATTGGGACAAGATGTGGGAAGCAACCCTCGAAACCCTGTATATGACAGGGATGTCTGTAGTGATTACCTTTGTACTCGGAATGATCCTTGGGATTTTGCTCTTCCTCACCTCTAAGGAAAATCTATGGGATAACAAACTGACATACACGATTACAAGTGCAGTCGTAAATGTGTTCAGATCGATTCCATTCATTATATTGATCGTGTTGTTAATTCCGTTCACCAAGTTTTTATTGGACACAATCCGTGGAGCGAATGCAGCTTTGCCGGCACTGATCATTGGAGCTGCTCCGTTTTACGCCCGTATGGTAGAAATTGCTTTAAGAGAAGTGAACAAAGGCGTCATCGAGGCCGCGAAAGCGATGGGGGCGAAAACGAGCACAATTATCTGGAAAGTCCTGATCCCGGAATCCATGCCGGCTTTGATTTCAGGAATTACAGTAACAGCGATTGCTCTCGTTGGATATACGGCAATGGCCGGGGTCATCGGAGCAGGCGGTTTAGGAAACCTGGCCTATTTAGATGGCTTTCAACGAAGCAGGGAAGACGTGACGCTCGCCGCAACCATTATGATCTTACTCATTGTGTTTGCGATTCAAATATTAGGTGATTTCTTTACAAATAAATTAGATAAACGGTAAAAGGAGAGAAATATCATGAAAAAATGGGTAGCAGGAGTTATTGCAGCAACAAGCATTTTTGGATTGGCAGCATGTGGGAGTAATTCAGAATCAGGAGGAGGCAGCGACGAGAAAGAATTAGTGGTTGGAGCTTCCAATATTCCTCACGCTGAAATTCTTGAACAAGTGAAGCCTTTATTAGAGGAGAAAGGTATCAATTTAGAAATTGAAACGTACCAAGACTATATCTTGCCAAATAAAGATCTGGATAATGGGGATATTGACGCAAACTATTTCCAACATGTACCGTACTTAGAATCTCAAAAAGCGGAACACGGTTATGATTTTGAAAATGCTGGCGGCATTCACATTGAGCCGATTGGCGTTTATTCTAAAAAGTACAAATCCCTTGAAGAGCTGCCTGAAGGTGCAACGATTCTAATGAGTAATTCTGTAGCAGATCACGGACGTATTCTTACGTTATTAGAAGAAAAAGGTCTTATTACATTGAATGATGGAGTAGACAAGACAAAAGCAACGCTGGAAGACATTAAAGAAAATCCAAAGAAACTAAAATTCGATTACGAATATGAAGCAGCTCTTCTTCCACAATTGTATGAAAATGAAGAGGGAGATGCTGTTCTGATCAATTCCAACTATGCGATCGATGCAGGTTTGAATCCTTTGGAAGATTCGATCGCCATTGAAGACAGTAATTCTCCATATGTGAATGTGATTGCTGTGAATAAAGGTGACGAAAACAAAGAGGAAGTGAAGGCGCTTGTTGAAGCTCTTCGTTCAAAAGAAATCCAGGACTTTATTAAAGAGGAATGGGATGGGGCAGTTGTTCCGGTGACCGAATAATTTCATATAGCGTAAATAAGAAACCCGATTCTGATTGATCAAAATCGGGTTTCTTTTCTGGATAAGTACTTACCGTATTTTTTTTAAACATAATCATTTCCATTATAGCTCATACTATTTTCGATGAATCTATTTCAGAAATGGAGCTGAATGAAATGCAGATAGAACCAAGAAATACAACAGAAGCTGCCCTTCATGATTATAAAATGGGACTTGGAATCTTCACTGAAAAAATGCCTGAGCTTGCCGAGCAGTATAATACGTTTACCGAGCACTGCTTTAGAGAAGGAGTTCTTTCAAAAAAAGAAAAGCAGTTGATCGCGTTAGGAATAAGTCTTTATTCCCAGGATGAATATTGCATCATCTATCACACAAAAGGATGCCTGGATCAAGGGTGTTCAGAAGAAGAAATCCTTGAAGCAATAGGAGTAACGGCTGCATTTGGCGGCGGAGCTGTCATGAGTCAGGCTGTGACTTTAGTACAGCAATCGATTCAGGATTTGAATCAGTTAAAACAATAAGTAAGGGATGAGTCGAAGGGGAGGAATCCTCTTCGATTTTTTTGTTGAAATTAGTGTTTGAACAAGGCTTTTCATTCAATTACATAATCTTCCTGGGCTTTGTCAATTAGTGTGTTGGATGGTGAGGTGACTTTTCTTGAAGTTAGCGTTTAACAGCCATAAAGTAGTAGCACAGAGTGGATTGTAGCGGAAGGCACTTGACTCCTGCGGGAAATAGAGGAAAAGTAGAAAAGCGGATGCGGCTCGCTCAGCCCCGACAAGCATAAGATGAATGGGCCTAAGAAGGCGTTCTTTGCCTTCTTGGACCATTTAGCTTATGACCTCGAGGGGCTAGCCGCCGGAGCTAGAAAGGTCGAGACCCCGCAGGGCAAAGCCCGAGGAGGCTCGACTTCCTCCCCGCGGAAAGCAAGTGCCTGGAACGAAAAGGAACGGTCCCTGTTTTCAAATTACCATCCGTTCAATAGAAAAATTACATTTTTGGAAGCTGCCCGAAAACAGTGGGAGAGACCCTAAAAGATCGACAAGGATACTCACCGGCCGTACTTTCTTTATGTAAAATAGCGACAATGTTTATGAAAAAAGCTATTTTATTTAATATGAGGTGGAAAGTTCGTTTGTGATCACCAAGTACTAAATACTTATTCAATAAAATGAATATATATTAAAAAAGCTATTAATTGGCAGTATAATGGCGGAATTTTGTGAAAACTTAATGGTAGCCCCTCGGAGTCAGGTTGAAAAGGTGAATTTAAGAAAAAATGACCCTATACTGGTTTTGTCTTGTGAACGAGGGGGTAGTATAGTTGTAACGTAATTAAAAACCTGAAAGGAATGATTCATTATCGACTCTCTTGAGAGTATCTCGTACACAAGTGAAATGGAAAAGGCAATGCATGGAGCCCATGGGATTGGTTATGAGGTGTACAAACGAAAGCATGATGTCAGAATGCAAGTAGAGAAAAGAAGAGAGCAGGACTATAAGGAAAGCAGAAGAATGATTGCTGCACTTGATCGTAAGGTGCACTCTAATATATAATAAGGAAGAAAAAAGGAAACCAGTGTAGACGATGCACTGGTTTTTTTATTGTTATGAATACAACGCCAAGTCTAATAACGGAAGAACAAAGCGGACGGTTTCATAGGTTTCAAATCATATCAGTATCGATATGTTCACCATGACAGGAAACTGTATAAGAAACCCCTACATTTTTCCTGTATTTTAAGTTAACAATAGAAAAGGATTATCTTGTCAAGTTTACACTATCTGTATAGTTGAAAAAGTTGATAATAGCTTTTATTTGTTATAAGATTGTAATGAGAATAAATTGAGAATGATTAAAGAATTTAATTCTTAAATTCATTATAAAGTCACGGAGGTAAATACACATGGCAGGTTCTACTTTAACAATTAAAGATCTTCATGTTGAGATTGAAGGAAAGGAAATCCTGAAAGGGGTTAACCTTGAAATTAAAGGTGGAGAAATCCACGCAGTAATGGGACCAAATGGTACAGGTAAATCTACTTTATCTTCTGCTATCATGGGTCATCCAAAGTATGAAGTGACAAAAGGAAGCATTCACTTCGACGGTGAAGATGTGCTTGAAATGGAAGTTGATGAGCGTGCTCGCGTAGGTCTATTCCTTGCAATGCAGTATCCTAGTGAAATCAACGGTGTTACGAATGCGGACTTCTTACGTTCAGCAATCAACAGCCGTCGCGAAGAGGGCGAAGAAATTTCTCTAATGAAATTCATCCGCAAAATGGATTCTGAAATGGAATACCTGGAAATGGATCCAGATATGGCACAGCGTTACTTAAACGAAGGGTTCTCTGGCGGAGAGAAGAAGCGTAATGAAATCCTTCAATTAATGATGTTACAACCTAAGATCGCCATCCTGGACGAGATTGACTCTGGTCTTGATATCGATGCCCTTAAAGTTGTATCAAAGGGAATCAATAAAATGCGCGGTGAAGATTTTGGTTGCTTAATCATCACTCACTATCAGCGTCTTCTTAACTACATCACTCCTGATCATGTTCACGTCATGATGCAAGGACGCATTGTGAAATCTGGCGGAGAGGAATTAGCACAACGCCTGGAAGCTGAAGGATATGACTGGATTAAAGAAGAGTTAGGAATCAAAGACGAAACTGTTGGCCAAGAAGCGTAAGTGTTAGGGGGATGAAAATGACTGTAGAAACGAAACTACCAGTAGATCAGGACTATGTCAGCTCCTACTCAAAACAACTTGGAGAGCCAGAATGGTTAACAACCCTTCGTACAGATGCCTTTGATAAAGTAAAGGATCTAAGCCTTCCAGTTGCTGATAAAACAAAAATCACGAATTGGAATTTTACTCAATTCCAGAAGCATACTGTGGAAAGTGATGCGTTTTCATCATTGAGTGAGCTGCCGGATGAAGCTAAAGCATTAGTTGATTTGGAAAGCACAGACCAAAGTTTATATATTCAACGTAATAATACACCTGCTTTTCTTTCTCTTTCGAACGAATTAAAGGATAACGGTGTTATTTTCACGGATATTTTTACAGCAGTGAAGGATCATAGTGAACTTGTTCAAAAGTACTTCATGACTGAAGGCGTTAAAACGGATGAGCATAAGCTAACAGCACTTCATGCAGCGTTAATGAATGGAGGGGCATTCCTTTACATTCCGAAAAACGTAGAATTAACCCAACCGATTCAAGCGGTATACGTCCATGACAATGCTGAAGTGGCGATGTTTAACCACGTATTGGTTGTTGCTGAAGACAATAGCTCTGTCACGTATGTTGAAAACTATATTTCTACTACAGATGTAGAAGATGGCGTATACAACATCGTAACGGAAGTTGTGGCAAATAATAATTCGAAAGTGGCGTACGGTGCGGTGGATAATCTAGCAAGCGGATTAACGACTTACGTTAACCGTCGTGGAGTTGCACAAAGAGATGCACGCATCGAGTGGGCTCTTGGATTGATGAACGATGGAGACACCGTTTCTGAAAACGTAACAAACCTAATGGGCGATGGCTCATACGGAGATACAAAAACGGTTGTTGTTGGACGCGGAAAACAGAAACAAAACTTCACGACAAAGGTTGTTCACTTCGGTAAAAACTCTGAAGGATACATCCTTAAGCATGGAGTAATGAAAGACGAAGCATCTTCCATCTTTAATGGTATCGGTAAAATTGAACACGGTGCGTCTAAGTCGAATGCAGAGCAAGAGTCTCGCGTCTTGATGCTTAGCGAAAAAGCACGTGGAGATGCAAACCCGATTCTTCTTATCGATGAAGATGACGTAACGGCAGGTCATGCTGCGTCTGTGGGTCGAGTGGATCCATTGCAACTATACTACCTGATGAGTCGTGGTATCCCGCAGCATGAAGCGGAACGTCTGGTTATTCATGGTTTCTTGGCTCCAGTGGTGAAACAATTACCGATTGAAGGAGTTAAGAAACAACTTGTTGAGGTTATCGAAAGGAAAGTAAACTAATGGATGTAAAAGAGATTCGTAAACAATTTCCGATTCTCGACCAGGAAGTAAATGGCCATCCACTTGTTTATCTTGACAGTGCCGCAACATCACAAAAGCCAGTTTCAGTTATCGAAGCGATGAATGATTATTATCGTGGATATAACTCTAATGTTCACAGGGGTGTTCACACTCTTGGGACGAGAGCGACAGATGGATATGAAGGTGCCCGCGAAAAGGTCCGTAATTTCATTAACGCTTCCTCGACTCAAGAAGTAATTTTTACCCGTGGGACGACAACAGCAATCAATACAGTTGCAGCAAGCTACGGTCGCGCCAACCTTACCGAGGGTGACGAAATTGTGATTACTCACATGGAGCATCACAGTAATATCATTCCTTGGCAGCAGTTAGCCAAAGAAACCGGAGCGACTTTAAAATATGTACCTCTTCAAGAAGATGGAACGATAGCGATTGAAGATGTCAGAGCGACCGTCTCATCTCAAACGAAAATTGTTTCGATCATGATGGTTTCAAACGTGCTTGGTACGATGAACCCAATTAAGGAAATCACCAAGATTGCTCATGAAAATGGTGCAGTCATGGTCGTTGACGGAGCACAGGCCGCTCCACATATGAAGATCGACGTACAAGACTTGGACTGTGATTTCTTTGCCTTTTCAGGTCATAAAATGGTAGGTCCCACAGGAATCGGAGTGCTTTATGGTAAGAAAAAACACCTGAACAAAATGGAACCGGTCGAATTTGGTGGAGAAATGATTGACTTTGTCGGACTTCAAGAATCCACCTGGAAAGAGCTTCCGTGGAAGTTTGAAGGTGGTACACCGATCATTGCAGGTGCCATTGGACTTGGAGCTGCGATTGATTTCCTTGAAGAAGTAGGACTTCATAACATTGAAGAACATGAACATAAGCTTGCGGCTTATGCATTGGAGAAAATGAATGAAGTTGAAGGCATGAAAATTTTCGGACCAAGTGATCCCGGAAAACGCGCAGGTCTTGTTACGTTTAACATTGATGATGTTCATCCGCATGATGTGGCAACCGTACTTGATGCTGAAGGGATTGCCGTTCGCGCGGGTCATCACTGTGCACAACCTCTGATGAAGTGGTTGAACGTATCCGCAACAGCACGTGCCAGCTTCTACCTCTATAATACGGAAGAAGATATTGATAAACTTGTTGCAGGCCTATTGAAGACAAAGGAGTTTTTCAGCGATGTCTTTTAATAATTTAGATCAGTTATATCGACAAGTCATCATGGATCATTATAAGAATCCACGAAATAAAGGTTCTTTAGAAGATGGAAGCTTTACCATCGATATGAATAACCCTACTTGTGGAGATCGCATACACCTGACTTTAAAGGTGGAAGATGGTATCGTTCAGGATGCGAAGTTCGATGGAGAAGGTTGTTCGATCTCCATGGCTTCTGCTTCAATGATGACACAAGCGGTTAAAGGGAAAGAGATTGAGAAAGCATTGAAGCTTTCCAAGATCTTCTCTGATATGATGCAAGGCAATGACTATGACGACGATGTGGATTTAGGAGATATTGAAGCATTACAAGGAGTCGCGAAATTTCCTGCCCGTATCAAATGTGCGACATTGGCATGGAAAGCGATGGAAAAAGGAGTGTCAGAGGAAGAGCAGGAATAATGCTCTCCTTCGGCACTACCAAAGAATGGAGGAATCAACATGGCTAAGAAAGCGCCTGAGATTGGAGATTATAAATATGGATTCAGCGACAAAGACGTCTCAATTTTTCGTTCCAAACGTGGTTTGACGCGTGAAATCGTAGAAGAAATCTCCCGCATGAAAGAAGAACCTCAATGGATGCTTGATTTCCGTTTGAAGTCACTTGAGCATTTTTATAATATGTCTATGCCTCAATGGGGCGGTGACATGCAGGAACTGAACTTTGATGAGATCACTTACTATGTGAAGCCTTCTGAAAAGTCGGAGCGCAGCTGGGATGAAGTACCTGAAGAAATCAAGCAGACGTTTGATAAATTAGGTATTCCGGAAGCAGAGCAAAAGTATCTTGCAGGGGTTTCTGCTCAATATGAGTCAGAAGTTGTATACCACAACATGCAATCAGATCTTGAAGACATGGGGATCGTTTTTAAAGATACAGATTCTGCTCTTAAAGAGAATGAAGAACTTTTCCGCGAGCACTGGGCAAAGGTTATTCCTCCAACGGATAACAAGTTCGCTGCCCTTAACTCAGCGGTATGGTCCGGTGGATCTTTTATCTATGTTCCTAAAGGAATCAAGGTGGATACACCACTTCAAGCCTATTTCCGCATTAACTCAGAGAACATGGGTCAATTCGAGCGTACACTGATCATCGTGGATGAAGGCGCAAGTGTTCACTATGTTGAGGGTTGTACAGCACCTGTTTACACAACGAATTCACTTCACTCTGCAGTCGTTGAAATCATCATCAAGAAAGATGCGTACTGCCGATATACGACGATTCAAAACTGGGCGAACAACGTGTTCAACCTGGTTACCAAGCGTGCTGTATGTGAAGCGAACGCAACGATGGAATGGGTGGATGGAAACATCGGTTCTAAATTAACGATGAAATACCCGGCGGTTATCCTTAAAGGTGAAGGCGCTCGAGGTATGACACTATCCATCGCATTGGCAGGTAAAGGCCAGCATCAGGATGCCGGAGCGAAAATGATTCACTTGGCACCAAATACTTCTTCTACAATCGTTTCTAAATCCATCTCCAAGCATGGTGGTAAAGTAACGTACCGTGGAATTGTACACTTTGGCCGTAAAGCGGAAGGCGCACGTTCAAATATTGAGTGTGATACGCTGATCATGGATAACCAATCAACTTCCGATACGATCCCTTACAACGAAATTCTTAACGATAACATCTCGTTAGAACACGAAGCGAAGGTATCAAAAGTGTCTGAAGAACAATTATTCTATCTTATGAGCCGCGGTATTTCAGAGGAAGAAGCAACAGAGATGATCGTAATGGGCTTCATCGAGCCATTCACGAAAGAACTTCCAATGGAATACGCAGTCGAAATGAACCGCCTGATCAAGTTCGAAATGGAAGGTTCAATCGGATAATCTTTTAAACCAAACTCCCTTGATGTCTCATCAGGGGAGTTTTTTCTGGTTCCAATAATCACTACGATTCTTCCTCAATCCATTCAAACATAAGAATTTCCATTCCCCTTATGATAAAATGGACATGTTCATAATAAAGCAGGTGAATGAAGATGATATACATAGGTGTAACAGGCTGGGGAGATCATGATACCCTTTATGAAAATGTTTCCCCTAGAGACAAACTAAAAGAATACGGTGCTCATTTCCCCATCGTCGAGGTGGATACAACGTTCTACGCTGTCCAGCCTATTCGAAATGCTGAAAAATGGGTAAGGGAAACACCCCGGGACTTTAAGTTTATAGTAAAAGCGTATCAGGGTATGACGGGACATCAGCGGGGAGAAATCCCTTTCGAAACAAAGGAAGAGATGTTTAGGGCCTTTAAAGAATCCCTTGCTCCATACGTAGATTCAGGTAAGTTAGCGATGGTACTGCTTCAATTTCCCCCTTGGTACGATTGTAATAAGGAACATGTTGACTATATCCGGTACTGCCGGGAACAATTAAAAGGGTTCCCCCTGTCGCTTGAGTTCCGTCATCAAAGCTGGTTCAGACCACAGTTTCGGGATAAGACGTTAACGTTTATGAAAAAGGAAGGGTGGATCCATAGCATTTGCGATGAACCTCAGGCAGGAGAAGGATCTGTACCGCGGGTCTTGGAAGCCACTCATAAAGATGCGACTCTTATTCGGTTTCACGGCAGGAATCTGTATGGCTGGAATAAACCGAATGGAGGAGATTGGCGGGAGGTTCGTTATTTATATCGCTATAATCGTGCTGAATTAGAGGAGTGGATTCCGCATATTTATCAGCTGCACAAAACCTCTAACGATCTTTATATTCTTTTCAATAATAATTCCGGTGGAGATGCCGCTGATAACGCGAAAGAGCTCATTGAATTATTAGGCATTGAATATGGAGGACTTGCACCAAAGCAACTGGATTTATTTTAGCTGACAGGAGATGAAAGACAGATGGAATGGATTGTTCTTCTATCAATCGGACTTTTAGCAGGAGCAATAGGATCCCTCGTCGGATTGGGCGGAGGCGTCATCATTGTTCCTGCCCTCATTTATTTCGGTACATATACAAGCTTGATAGAAGAAATGAACCCTCAGACAGCAGTAGGAACATCATTGGTCATTATGATTTTTACAGGGTTATCATCCACCCTGGCCTATCTAAAGCACAAGACCGTAGATTATAAAAGCGGTTTGATCTTCTTTGCAGGCAGTGGGCCGGGTTCAATACTGGGAGCGTGGGTAAACAAGGGATTGAACATGGAAAGCTTTAATTTATACTTCGGCATTTTCATGATACTGATCGCCATTATTCTCATGGTCCGAAACAAGTTAAAGCCTATTGAGAAATTCAAGGATGCTTCCTTTCAACGGAAGTTTACGGATCCCGCTGGAAAGACCTTTCGTTATGGGTATCCTCCTTTATTAGGAGGGGCTATTGCTTTTGTAGTTGGATTTACGTCAGGTTTATTTGGCATTGGTGGCGGATCATTAATGGTACCTGCCATGATCTTAGTATTTCTTTTTCCTCCCCATGTAGCCGTTGCCACATCCATGTTCATGATTTTTCTATCTGCGTTGGTTGGCTCAGGTACACATATCATGTTAGGCAATGTAAAGTGGTTGTATGCTCTTGCCCTTATTCCTGGGGCCTGGATTGGAGCTAAGTCCGGGGCCTATTTAAATACGAAACTTGAATCGAAAGTATTAGTGAGTATTTTACGCATTATTTTAATTTTAATTGGAATTCGATTGATTTACCAAGGCATTACAGGATAACATACCTCCAATAGGAGTGAGCAAATAGTGAGAGAAACCATTCATATTTATCATACAAACGACCTTCACAGTCATTTTGAACATTGGTCAAGGATTCGGGATTTTTTGAAAATGAGAAAACAATGGCATCTTGATGAAGGGGATCCTGTTTATCTATTTGATATCGGAGATCATGTGGACCGCTGGCATCCATTAAGTGAAGCGACTTTAGGAAAAGGAAACATCGAATTTCTAAATGAAGTCGGCTTTGATGCTGTAACGATCGGGAACAATGAAGGTATTACACTGGACTATGTAGATTTAAACAGCCTTTATGATCATGCCGATTTTCACGTGATTGTAGGCAATCTATTAGATCAGTCTGGACAACATCCAAGCTGGTTAAAGCCTTATCATATTTTTCGAACGGATAGTGGAATGAAGATAGGGGTCATTGGATTGACAGCCTATTTCAAACCATTTTACGAAGCTCTCGGCTGGAATATTACATCTCCAATGGATGAACTGCAGAAGTTGGTTCAAGAGCTTCATCCACAGGTGGATATGATAATCCTTCTTTCACATTTAGGGATAAGGGATGACGAGGTGATTGCAGAACAATTTCCTGAGATTGACGTTATCCTCGGAGCTCATACCCATCATGTACTTCATCAAGGAAAAGAAATTAAGGGAACGATGCTTGGCGCAGCAGGAAAGTTTGGTCATTATGTTGGGCATATGATGATTGAGGTTGATATAACCAATAAAACCATCATAGGGAAAAAAGCACAGCTCTATGAACAGCACGAGCTTCCCTCTGTCGAAAAGGAAGAACAGGAAAGCCTGGAGTGGTATCAGGCAGGAGAGGATTTGTTAAGAAAAGAAGTATCATCTCTTACGAAATCCTTATCCGTGGATTGGTTCAATCCATCCCCGCTTCCGAACGTTTTATGTGATGCCCTTGCTGAATGGTGCCGGGCTGATTGTGCCTTTCTTAATTCAGGCTTGCTCATCGATGGACTGAGTGAGGGATCGGTGACGAAACAGGATTTGCATCGCATCCTGCCTCATCCGATCAATCCCTGCCTGATTAAGGTGAAGGGGGCGGAGCTTAAGGAAATCATTAAACAAACATTTAATGAGGAATGGCCGCATCTTCAAGTGAAAGGGTTAGGGTTCAGAGGCAAAGTGATGGGACGATTTGTATACACGAATGTTCAATTCGGAGACCATGAAATCTTAATCGATAACAAGCCGATCGATTCTCAGAAAGTGTACAAGCTTGCCTTACCTGATATGTTCACGTTTGGACACTTCTTTCCTGACCTTCAAAGACTAGAAAAAAAATACTTTATGCCTGAGTTTTTACGAGATGTTCTTGAATGGAAATTAAAGCAGTAAATGTTTCACCGTTTCCTTTTCCGCGTCATACATATGAGTGAAAGGAGCGATGAAACATGATGAATGTATTTCCGATTACCATTCAGGGACATACCTTTTTAGCGATTTCTGTTGAACTGCCCAAAACCAATCTCCTCGTTGTGACGAGTGATATAGGATATATAATGTGTGGAGCACTGGACGTAGCGTTACTAAATGAGAAGTTAAAAGACAGAGGAATCATTGCAGGAAGAGCCGTCGGTGTAAAAACAATCGATCAGCTACTTGATGCCCCTCTTGAATCCATCACCATCGAAGCAGAAAATCGCGGCATCACACCGGGCATGATCGGCCGGGATGCATTGTTAAAAATGATATAAGTGTCAAGAAGGACCAGTTGCTCTTTTGAGGGCGCTGGTTTTTGTTTTGGTGTCGGAGGACACCATCAATATTCTTTCATGAATAATTAACAATATACAAGGAAATACACCTTGCAAGAACGTTTTTATCCTTTATAATGGAGATACTAGGAAATTTTGTCGAAAAATGAAAGAATTACATAGGAGAATTCTATGAGGCTTATATCAACTAGGGCTTTGAAACCGGGCATGGTTCTAGCTACAACCGTATATAATATGAGAGGTCAAGCTTTAATTCATGATAACGTTCCGATAACAGAACGCATGATTTATAGATTGCAGGAGCTTAGTATTCAGTATGTCTATATTGAAGACTCGCTTTCGAGCGGAATCCATGTAAATGGGACCGTTTCGAATAAAGTGAGACAGCAAGCTGTAAACAATATTGAAATGGCCTTTAATCAATTAAGCGCATCGAAAACGGCGCCAAGTGCGCTCATGATTGAAGATAGTGCTAAGCAATTGAAGCAGGTGATTGATGTAGTCTTGTCTGAAGTAAAGGCAAATCATGATCTCCTAACCATTTTGACAGATGTTTTCACATATGATTCCTATATTTTTCATCATTCATTTAATGTTACATTGTATACGCTCTCAATTGGTCTTGAACTTAAGCTCTCTGCTAAACAGCTCGAGCAGTTAGGGGTGGGAGCGATTTTGCATGATATCGGTAAGATGCTGGTACCAGAGGAGATTCTATTGAAGCCAGGTAAGCTGACAGAAGGCGAGTTCTCTGAAATTAAGAAGCATTCTGAACACGGCTTTGAGATTCTGAGACAGCTTCATTCTGTGTCTTTGATCATTGCTCATTGCGCTTATCAGCATCATGAGAGGCTTGATGGATCCGGTTATCCACGGGGAATCAAAGGCGAGGATATTCATCCGTTTGCAAAAATCATTGCAGTGGCGGATGTATTTGACGCCATGACGTCTAATCGTGTGTATCGGAAAGCCATGCTTCCACATCAAGCGTTGGAGGTATTATATGCAGGCAGCGGCACCCTGTTTGATACAAATGTAATCGAAGCCTTCAGGTCTTCTGTTGCCATCTATCCAAATGGGATGGTTGTGGAGCTGAATGATGGCCGAAAAGGAATAGTGACAGATCAAAATAAAGGGGTAACGGATCGACCGGTGATTCGGATCATCGAAGAAGACGGACAGGAATTACAAACCCCTTATCCCATTGATTTAAGCACGGAATTAGATAAGGTGATTACCGGGTTTGACCCGGATTATGAACCCCAATCTCTAAAAATTAAATAATTTTTTTGCGTTAAACCCCTCTTACTGTGCATACAAATAGCTTGTAAGGGGGGATTTTTTTGTCAAAGTTTAAAACATACAAACCCCGAAGAGGAGGGCCGCTACCTTTTCGATATGTGATGATCATTACGATTCTATTCTTTATGATATCTACTGGATTCGGGTTGTGGATCATTAATAAAGGTTTAAAACCGACACTTCTTGCTTATGCTGAGACCCAGACCAGCAGGATCGGTACGTTAGTTATCAATAAAGCAATTAACAAAAAAATTGCCGATGTTCTTGATATTTCGGATATAACGGAAGAAGTGAAGAATACAGAAGGCGATATTGTCTCATTTAAATACAATACTCAGACAATCAACCGGGTTCAGGCAGAAATCACAAACTTAGTACAGCAAAACCTGCAGGAAGCAGAGGAAGGAAATTTAGAAAACCTGGAATTTATTACCGAAGTGGAAATCGATGAAGGGAAATCTAAAGCAGCGAAGGGCATCACTTACTCGGTGCCTCTTGGTCAGGCGACCAACAACGTGTTACTCGGTAATCTGGGTCCAAAAGTGCCCATTCGCTTTCATTCGATCGGGGATGTCCGTTCCGATATTAAAACGACAGTAGAGCAATTTGGGATCAATAATGCTGTTGTAAAAGTGTTTGTCGAGCTTGAAGTCAATGTCCAGATCATCATTCCATTTGCAACGAAAACGGAAACCATCAAGCAGGATATCCTGGTTGCCATGGGTACCGTTCACCTGGATGTACCACAGTTTTATAACAATGGTGGAGGTGAATCCAGCCCATCCATTGAAATTCCCACAAATTAGTCAGGAAAAAAAGTTGTCAAAAGAATGATAGTTTGTTATATTAATAAAGAAAATTTAATAACACACCACATCATCAGTCCGATGGGGTAGAGGCGCAGGGTTCAAGAGTATGCTGTTTGAGGATGACAACTGGGAGAACAGATGAAAGGGAACTTTTGCCGAAGTAAATATGCATGTCGAAGGTGTATTTGCTGGGGTTATCTTGAAGAAGGATAACACTGTCATTATAGGGGAATCTCTATAATGGGGAGCTACAGATCGTGATGGAGCACTTAAATTACTTACTAAGGTAATGATAGTTTCTCTATCGTTGCCTTTTTTTATTATCCTCTGTCATGCTACGATGGTTCCCCCCTATCAAATAGGAGGAGGACACTATGGAAAACACGATTTACTCACTATTACCACCCCTTTTAGCCATTCTTATGGTTATACTTACGAGACGGGTTCTACTTTCACTCGGAGTAGGAATCGTTGCGTCTGCCTTTCTGTTAGCAGATTTCTCAATTACAAATACATTCAGCTTTATGTGGGACGCCTTTAAAGGCATCTTTGTCGCAGATGGAGCACTCAACACCTGGAATGTCTATATTATTTTCTTCTTACTTATTCTTGGTGTGATCACGGCGTTTGTGAACATTTCCGGCGGTAGCCGCGCATTTGGTGAATGGGCGATGAAACGTGTGAAAACGAGAAAAGGGGCACAGCTTCTTGCAGCCGTTTTAGGTATCATAATTTTTATTGATGACTATTTTAACGCCCTTGCTGTTGGACAGGTTTCGAGACCCATTACGGATCGCCACAAAATTTCACGGGCAAAACTAGCCTATATCATTGACTCCACATCGGCACCGATTTGTGTCGTTTCACCAATCTCAAGCTGGGGAGCGTACATTATCGGGATTATCGGTTCGATTCTTGCTGCACACAGCATCACTGAATACACAGCATTTTCAGCATTCGTTCAAATGATTCCAATGAACCTTTACGTCTGGGCAGCTGTCCTTCTTGTGATCATGGTTGCTGCTAAAGGCTTGGACTTCGGAAAAATGAAAGAGCATGAAGTAAGAGCCCTTGAAACAGGAGCCCTTTATGACCCTGAAAAAGAGATTCCAGGCGAATTGAAAAATGATCTGCCTGTAAGCTCGAAAGGATCAGTAGGAGATCTTGTCTGGCCAATCGTGGCTCTGGTCATCGGTACAATCGGAATGATGCTCTGGACAGGGTATCAAGCCGTCGGATCATTTGACATCCTGCCGATATTTGAAAATACAGATGTAACGAAATCTTTATTATATGGTGGATTATTCGGTCTCCTTGTTGCGCTGATCTTCTTCCTTCGTCAAGTCAGCTTGAAAGGAATTGAAGGCAAAGCCGTTGGAGTAGCAGTAGTGGAAGGAATCAAATCCATGCTGCCAGCCGTTTACATTCTTATCTTCGCATGGACGATCGTAACATTGATCGATCAATTGCAAACAGGTACGTATCTTGCGGGTCTGGTTGAACAATCCAGCTTACCGATGCAGGCACTTCCGGTCATCTTGTTCTTAGTTGCCGGAATCATGGCGTTCTCCACAGGGACATCCTGGGGATCGTTTGGTATCTTACTGCCGATCGCCGGGGAAATTGCAGCAGCGACAGATGTAAGTATCTTATTGCCTGCTATGGCAGCCGTTTTAGCTGGATCCGTATTGGGAGATCACTGTTCTCCAATCTCAGATACGACGATCCTTTCCTCAACTGGAGCAGGAAGCAATCATATCGATCACGTTCTCACACAGCTTCCATATGCATTGATCGGAGCGGTTGCTGCTTCAATTGGATACCTTGTACTGGGATTCACTGGTAGCACGTTACTTGGTTTAGGAGTTGTGATTATTTTAATCCTGGCATTCGCTTTTCTGTTTGGTGAAAAAGCAAAACCGGCTGTATCAGAACAATAATGAAATGAAGAACCAGGAGCTCATTGGCTCCTGGTTTTTTTATGCAATTTTCACTTGATGTCAGGGTATTTATTAAAACCCATGGTGGTATCAAGAAATCCCCCTCGACCTTTCCAATCATTAATCCTTCATGTTTCGACAAAATTCATATAGTGAAATAGTACCTGTCCCAATTTGAAAAAATCTCTCTGTAGGCTTAAAAATAGCTTTGACAATTGTCCTGGAACTAGCTATACTGACTTTAGATTATAAATAATCTGAAAATATAAAAATTTCAAATACCTTAATATGGTAGTTGAAAAGAACTAGGGGGGACCAATATGGAGAATCGTGCCCAGTTTGGAACACGAGCAGGATTTATTCTAGCTGCCGTCGGGTCAGCAATCGGTTTGGGAAACATTTGGCGTTTTCCGGCAGTAGCGTATGAAAATGGTGGAGGAGCATTCTTTATTCCTTATTTATTCGCTCTTCTAACAGCGGGAATTCCATTATTAGTACTTGAATTTACATTAGGTCATAAGTACCGTGGCTCAGCACCGCTATCTTATTTCCGTCTTAATAGGAAATCAGAGTGGCTTGGCTGGTGGCAGGTGTTAATTGCATTTGTTATTTCTACCTATTATGCCGTCATTATCGCGTGGGCGATGTCCTACAGTGTATTTTCTTTCAATCTAGGTTGGGGCAAGGATACAGAGTCATTCTTATTCAATGACTATTTAAAGCTTACGGTTGATCCTGGTCAAACGGGCAGTATCGTTCCTGGAGTATTCATTCCACTTGTCTTGGTCTGGGTGATTACATTAGGAATTCTTTTCAAAGGTGTAAAGAAAGGAATCGAAGTAGCGAATAAGATCTTTATTCCGGCACTAGTTATTTTATTCTTAATCATTGTTGTTCGCGCTTTAACATTACCTGGAGCATTGGATGGTCTGGACGCTTTCTTCAAACCGGATTTCAGCAAAATTGCTGATCCAAGTGTATGGGTAGCAGCATACGGACAGATTTTCTTCAGTTTATCAATCGCTTTTGCAATCATGATTACGTATTCGAGTTATCTTCCGAAGAAATCGGATATTACAAATAACGCGTTCATCACAGGATTCAGTAACTCGGGCTTTGAATTATTAGCAGGTATTGGAGTATTTGCTGCTTTAGGTTTCATGGCTCAATCTCAAGGTGTAGGTGTTCAGGAAGTAGTAAGCGGGGGAGTTGGATTGGCGTTTGTGGTATTCCCGCAAATCATTAATGAATTCCCGGCCCTTAACGGATTATTCGGATTCTTGTTCTTCGCTTCCCTGGTATTAGCAGGGCTGTCATCACTTATCTCGATTACAGAGACGTATGTAGCAGGTGTTTCTGAGAAGTTCGGGGTTTCCCGTACAAAAGCCGTCCTATTCGGTGGAGGACTTTCTGCGATCATCTCTATCTTATTTGCGACTCAAGGTGGATTACTGTTCCTGGATGCGGCAGACTACTTTATCAATCAGTTTGGTGTAGCATTCGCCGGATTAGTTGAAGTTGTAGTAATTGCCTGGTTCTTACGCAAGTTAGGTGCATTTCAATCCCACGCCAATGGAATCTCTGATATCCAGCTTGGTGCATGGTGGAAGATATGCTTAGGTGTCATCACACCAATCGTCCTTGGATGGATGATGTTCGGTTTATTCAAAATGAACCTACTAAAAGAATTTGAAACTGAAACTGGAAACTACGGTGGTTACTCGGATGCCTTCATTCTTTACAGTGGTTGGTTTGTTGCAGGATTCGCGATCCTCGCCGGTGTTGCTTTCTCCTTTAAACGCTGGCATGCAAAAACAGAAGCTGAGAGCTATAAGGAGGTAAGCTAATATGACTGGTAGCGCTATTGCAATGATGGTTGTAGGAATGGTCATCATCTGGGGTGGATTAGCAGCTAGTATCATGAACGCTGTTTCCAAATCCAAATCCAAAAAACAGGTATAAAAAGATGAAGCAGACGATGGGATAACCATTGTCTGCTTTTTTAACGTTTTTTGCTTTTGATTCTGTCTTGTCGTTCCCACATTCGTAAGTGAGGGTATGGATCAAAGGACCACTCCGTCAAGCCGTTATCCTTATACATCCCATAGTGCAAATGGGGAGGGAATTTTCCCGATGTTCCAGGAGGTCCATATCCCGAGCTCCCAACACCGCCTATGACCATACCGGGTTCAACCACTTGTCCTACGTGAAGATCTTTAGAGAAACCACTAAGGTGAGCAAAGTAATGATACGTATTATTAATGTCACGTATCCCGATCCGCCAGCCTCCATATCGGTTCCATCCTTTCATCTCAATGATTCCATACGATGTCGCTCTTACAGGTACACCATAATCAGCAAAGAGGTCCGTCCCTTCGTGAATTCGTCTTCCTCCCCAACCACGGGCATCACCCCAAGTGTTTCGATAACTGTAGTTGAACCTGAGGGGAAGGGGAAAGGCTTTCTGGTTTAAATGGATTGTACCGTATTGCTTATAAATTTTTGCATTTCCCATGATGATACTGACCGTTTTATCACGTTTGTAATAGTCCCACAGAGCAAGTTTGAAATTATCCCGGTCAATTCCGTACCGCAATATTACCTCTGTCAAAGCTGCCAATATATCTTCATCACTCTTCAGGCTCGCTTTACCGTCGAAGTCTCCATCCCGGCCCACTCCATTGAATAGAGCGATTGTTTCGGGATTGTCATCATCCGGATTAGGGTTTAGAGGGCCGACCCACTTTTCTGGCTCCATATAAATCGATATAAGAGAAGAGGGCTTTTCCCGATCTTTACGGGCAAACCGAAGACTCCTCTCGTACTGATCAATGGCAGCGAGATAGTACCAGGGAATTTGAGTAAGTGCCTCGCTTTTCTGGAATAACTCCATTCTCTTTGTGTGGATCTGTTCATCTGTCAGCTTTTCTGCTGCAAAGGTTTGACAAGGACTAATGAACATGCAAAAAGCCACAAAGGTAAAGACCAATCGTTTGTACAAAATAATCCCTCCATTTTTAGGGGCCTACTTCTAGTTTGTATCGTTCACCGGGATTCATAATCATCAATAAATGGTAATAGGGTATCACATGCTTGTTTTCGCTTTTTTAGTATGATAAAGTGACAAAAGAAGTATATTGATGATGGCTTTTTTTACATAAGATGAACGATCTAGAAAGCGTTTCACTCTTTGCCTAAGTCAGAATTATTTAGGATTGGAGATGAGGGGTATGAGCAAGAAAGATGAACATATTCGGAAACCGGATTGGCTTAAAATTAAGCTGAATACGAACGATAATTATATGGGCTTGAAGAAAATGATGCGTGAAAACAATCTTCACACGGTATGTGAAGAGGCTCGTTGTCCTAATATTCATGAATGTTGGGGAACTAGAAGAACAGCTACATTCATGATTCTTGGAGATATTTGTACAAGAGCATGCCGATTCTGCGCAGTAAAAACAGGCCTTCCAACTGAATTAGATCTGAAAGAACCAGAACGCGTTGCAGATTCTGTTCAATTAATGAATCTGAAGCATGTAGTTATCACAGCTGTTGCCCGTGATGACCTGAAAGATGGTGGATCACAAGTCTTTGCTGAAACAGTTCGTGCAATTCGTCGGAAAAGTCCATTCACTTCAATTGAAGTATTACCTTCTGATATGGGTGGAGTATTCGATAACATCAAAACACTGATGGATGCAAAACCAGACATTATGAATTACAATGTCGAAACCGTTCGTCGCTTGACTCCAAGAGTTCGTGCCCGTGCTACATATGACCGCACATTGGAATTTTTGCGTCGTGCTAAAGAATTAAACCCGGATATCCCAACAAAATCAAGTATCATGGTCGGTCTTGGGGAAACAAAGGAAGAAATCCTTGAAACAATGGATGACCTTCGTGCAAACCATGTTGATATTGTGACATTAGGTCAATACCTGCAGCCATCTAAGAAACACTTGAAAGTACAGAAATATTATCACCCGGATGAGTTTGCTGAACTACGTGAAGCAGCGATGCAAAAAGGCTTCAGTCACTGTGAAGCAGGTCCACTTGTTCGTTCTTCATACCATGCAGATGAGCAAGTTAACGCAGCTGCCAAAGCAAGACAAGCAGCCGGAGAGCAAGAAGTTCAAAAGGCATAATCATTTATATATAAAAGGACTGACCTGAAGGAGAAAATCTCTGACAGTCAGTCCTTTTTGTAGCTAAGTAGAGGATGACAAGGGATGCATTTAAGCATTTACGCCATAATGCTTCGCCTCTGGTCAGCCTCCTCCAATCTTACTTTTAATCGACCATGTTGTCTGTGTTGTCTTTTCGTTTTTGGCGATCTTTGTTAATTTTATGGACGTCGTCGTCCTGCATTTCGTATTTCTCAGATGTCATTTCACCATTTGGATTTTCACCTGCGTCTACATTTCTTCCCTGAGGAGAATCCTGCAGCATTAGGTTAATGGTATCATCGATAGCTGTGTTGGCGTTACGGCTATCACTATCCATCTTGGCAAGGTTCTCTACATTCCGCATCAGGCTCTTGTCATCAGTCACATAGACGTGGTACCAGCGGGGAATAACAGACATGGCTGTTTTCTTTACCTGATCGGCTACTTCAAAGCGACCATCTTTATCCTTTTTGTCGGTCACATATGAAATCAATACTTCTTCGTCTGTGACAAGAGTGGAACAATCTTTCACGTCAGGAAGAGCCACACTCATTTTGCTGATCGTGTCGGCTACTTGTTCACGATTGATGCTGTACATATCCTTGGTGGAAATGGTTTGACCACCTGTAGGACTTTTCTGTTGGCGAACATAACCGAAGTCCTCACCGCGGTGGGCTCCTTTTTTGGTCCAGCTATTTTCGTTGTACAGGTCTTCCCGGTCATTCACGTTTATGGTGTTTCCATTGTCGTGAAACATTTCCTCATTGGCCGTGTCGATTCCATCACAGGCAGTTCCGATTAGCGCAATACTTAAAACAGTTGTACCCAGAATGAATTTATTCAACTTAAACACCCCCTATTTGATAGGGTGACCATCTCTTATGACAATTTTTCATAGTAATTAATGGACAATCCGTTATAATTTAAGATAAGGAAATGAAAGTGGGTGGACGAAATGATTTGTGTGCAGAATACATGCTACGAAATCGTTGAGGAATTTAGAGACGGATTCAACGAGGAAGCATTTAAGGAAAGATATAGCGATATCTTAAGCAAATACGACTATATCCTTGGGGATTGGGGATATGGCCAGCTTCGTTTAAAGGGATTTTTCGATGACCACAATCAAAAAGCGTCATTTGATACAAAGGTAAGTACACATAAGGATTACTTGTACGAATATTGTAATTTTGGCTGCGCTTATTTTCTTTTGAAGAAAGTCAATAAATAATGGTGAAAGGAACAAACCGTCTGGTTTGTTCCTTTTGTATTTTTACTTATTTTCAGTATATGGAGGTTCTTCATTCACATCGGGGTCTGCATGAACAGGATGAGACCCAGGCTCCTGACGTGGAATATCCTGATGAAGTGATTTGTTTTCATAGTTGAAGGCACTGTAATACCGTTGTCCTTCTTCCCATGGAGTGCTTTTGTTCTCGACTGGAGTATGCTTTCCCCGCGGAGATCCGTAAGGTCCTTCAGGAAGTGTTTCTGGAACGATAAAATTGCGATACGTTTCAACATTAGAGAAGTCACTATATACTTCTTCTTCTTTGTCTCTAGGTTCTTTACTCATTTTATCTCCCACCTTTCATACTTGTAGTATGTGAGAGTGGGGTGGACTTCATTCTTCAGTGCACATTTTACAAAATGATTTCCCCTAAGAAGTCCCTCAATTCATCGGCTTCTTCCAGAGTTAACTTGAATACACTTTCTACATATCCGGGTTCATCAAGATCATCTCTGCCAACGATCGCAAATCGACTGCCTTGAAGGTCTAGTACCAAAGATTTACCATAATATCGATCTGTCTGGGTAATAGCTAAGTCGTACCGCTGATTTTCCCCCATAAAGCTCACAAATCGTGTTTTTGTATTTTCTGTATCATCGTATAAATAAAATCGTTCACTCATGACGATGTCCTCCTCTTTTTCTGCTTATTTCATCATAACAAACTGAAGTGAGTTTTGCAGGATGTACCTGTATGGTGATGGTGAAATTATGTTAGAATAAAGTGTGATGATATTATATCGTTCAGGAAGAGGTGGCACCATGTATTTCGTAGATAGAGAAAAGATTGAAGTGACATTGCTTTATATGAGTGAGCAGTTAATCATCGTTCGTTCCAATGATCAATGGAACTCCATAGTAGAAAAACTAGCCCTGGAGCGAATGGCTCATACGATCATTGAATCCGTACTTGATGTAGGGAACAGCATGATCGATGGGTTCATTATGAGAGACCCTGGAAGCTATGAAGACATCATTGACATCCTTTTGGATGAAAAGGTGATCGATGACAAGATGAGTAGAGACCTCAAGCTCCTTGTAGGCAATCGTAAGATACTTGTTCAGGAGTATACAGCCGTCAACCATGATCAATTACATAAGGTTTTAAACGAGGTATTCTACTCGTTAGAGAAGTTTCCTCAACAGGTTCGCAGCTACCTTGAAAATGAACTGGGACCTGTATCCGCATTTAAAAATTAATGAGATATGACAGCGCTTTCTGACCAGGAAGCGTTTTGTTTTATTTAAAGCTACATTTTATCGTAAATAGAACAGACTTTAAGGTGTTTGGGCATACTAAAACAATCATATGGAGGTAAACAATGAAAGAATATAAAGGATACTTAATCGATTTAGATGGCACGATGTATAAAGGGAAAGAAAAGATCGAGGAAGCGGGAGTATTCGTTAAACGTCTTCAGGAGAAGGGATTACCCTATCTGTTTGTAACAAACAATTCTTCAAGAAGACCTGAGCAGGTTGCAGAAAAGTTGCAGTCCTTTGCCATTCCTGCCACGAAGGAACAGATATTCACAACATCAATGGCGACAGCTCAGTATATAGCAAAGAAAAAACCAAATGGAACCGCATATGTCATCGGGGAAGAAGGAATTCGTTCGGCACTGGAAGATAGCGGGATTACTCTTAGGGATGAGAAACCGGATTTCGTAGTAGTGGGGATAGATCGTGACATTAATTACGAAAAATTGTCTCTCGCTTGCCTGGGTGTTAGAAATGGTGCTACTTTTATTTCAACCAATGGAGATATCGCCATTCCGACTGAAAGAGGATTGCTTCCTGGGAATGGTTCCCTGACGTCAGTTATCACCGTCTCCACACAAACAGAACCGACCTTTATCGGAAAGCCCGAATCGATCATTATGGAGCAAGCCCTATCTGTATTAGGGGTCCCGAAGGAAGACACGTTAATGGTTGGGGATAACTATGATACCGATATTTTGGCTGGAATCAATGCCGGACTCGATACGCTGCTTGTTCACACTGGAGTCACAACCAAAGAGGCTTTAAGTTCGAAGGATATTCAGCCGACCTACACAATTGATACATTAGACGAATGGGATATATAATAATAAAAAAGTGGAGGCTGTTTTTACAGTCTCCACCTTATAAGCCCTTCTGAATACAAAAATAGAAAAATGTCTTAAATTAGTAACACATTCATAATAGACAACCCTCGTTCGTATAAGTAAAATAGAACTAGTGTTAAAAGAAGTAATCAAAATACTATTTATACTTAAGGACCTACGTAATTGGTCCTTTTTGCTAATATCTATGCCTCTATAGATACTGTAGCAAGTAAAATAATAGCAGGAACGAGAATTATACTCCTAAAGTATTATATGGTTTTTCCTCTAACTAACTTTTCCATTACACATATTTGAGTACTCAGAAGGACTAGGAAGACAGGATCTGAAAAACAATAAGAATATTTTAAAAAAATATTACGAAATTAAGTGTAAAGGTATTAATCTAGGGTAAACATCAAAGGTAGTAGGGGACTATTAGCATTGATACCTTTTCAATTTCTAACTATTCTTTACGAATGCAAACAACTTTAAGAATGAAAGTCACTGTTTCATAATTGATTTTCGAAACATTCCACGTCATTTCTAAAGAATTTTTAAAAGGGTAGTGAGGTAATGAGTATTACAGTTACAGGACTTGTCGGAAAGAAAATAAGGTACCACAGAAGAGCAAAAGAAATCACCATACAAGAATTAAGTCACAAATGTGGATTGACGGTTAATTATATTTCGTTGATTGAAAAGGGAGAGGCAAACCCGTCCCTGAACAAGTTGAATGCCATTGTATGTGCTCTTGACGTTCAGTGGGAAGACATCATGCCGACTTGTGAAGAACACGAAGACATCTACAATCAAACGATTCTTTAATGAACTAATTTTCTCTTTTTAATTTCTTGTTCGATCAGAATGATAAAATCATTACTGAGTTTTAACTGTTTTGCTTCCTTGTATGCAGCGATAAGGGCTAGGTCACTTAGGAGTTGGACGTGATTTCATCTTGTTTATTTTTTGTATGTATGTGTGAACCCGTCTAATCCCGTTTAAGTGATGGCCTTTATTTGCTGTGTATTCGTTTAGAAGTCCTTGACACAACTATATTTATGGTAATTACAACTATAATTGTAATTATATAAAACTATTCATTGATGTGCAATAATAAAGTTAGTGAAAAGGAACTATTTATGTTTTATGTGATTTTTAGGGGATACAGTATGATTTATTTTGTCAGTTTTTAGGACACTTCTTCTTTCACTAAAAAAATCAGACGACGCCTGTCGTCTGATTTGGATACGTATTTTATTCCGTCTAGGCTTATTCTGCGCATTTAGCCCGGTGTGCCAGTCTACTTGATGCAGCTGCTGCAATTGCACCTACAATATCGTCCAAGAAGGTATGACACATACCAGATGATTTATCATTCAACCTCTCCAGGATTCCCGGCTTTTGTTTATCGATATAGCCGTAGTTTGTAAATCCAATCGATCCATATACATTAACAATTGAAAAGGCTAGAATTTCATCCACACCATATAAACCTTCATCTACTTCAATTATCGCCTGAAGCGGTTCTTCCAGCATTTTTTTCTCAGCTAATATATCAAGTTGAATACCCGTTAGTATCGCATTTTGCACTTCCCGCTTCGTTAACACACGTTCAACGTTATAGACACATTCCTTTAGTTCAAGATCAGGATGGTACTTTTGTTGAAGGTACATGACCAATTGAGCAATATCTTCAATCTCTACTCCTCTTTCATGCAGCCATTTACGTGCCGTTTTCTCTAATAAATCCATTGATTCTTTATCCTTCATCCTATTCACCTTTTCTTTGAAAGATTATAAAACCCCTATTTCGATTAGACGAAGCCTTGTTTTACACATATGATTCCCATTTGAAAAATAGACATAATAATAGCTTCTATTCTCATTCTTGCCCATCTCCAGTTTTAGATATTCATAATTGTCTATAAAGGTTGTTTTCATATAAAGTGCGTGAGTGGTAATGAAGTGATTTTGAAAGGAATTGACATTATGAAAAAGGACTTGTTTGACACGGATCACCCTGTGAAAAAAGATGGTTACTTTAGATAGGAGAGATCAATATGTCTCAAGAAATATTAATCAATCATTTTGGATTGCATCCAGAGCGGGCATTTTTTGATGGAATGATGGATCGATATATGGTCGGGGGATTAGTATATAGTATTGTGGGCGTATCGAATATGGAACAAGAAACCTTAGTGGAACTCTACAAATTGGCAGAACACCTAAAAAGTCAGGGAGATCGGCATGTTTCAACCTTCGTCCAGAGCAACGAAGGAAGATTCCTTGTGGTAGAAAAGGATAAAGATTATGTGGTGCTGCGAAATGAAAGCATCCAATCTCCCTCTGATAAAAAGATGGGCAGAAAGTTAAGCAAATTCCATTTCAGGGGACGGACCTTTGAAGAAAAAGTAGAGAAAATAAATCGTATGGGACAGTGGAAAAGTCTGTGGGAAAAGAGGCTTGCTCAGTTAGAGAAGGCTTATTATCAGGTTATTCAGGACCAGCCGGCTGACGAGTTTGAACGCCGCTTTGTTGAGAGCTACCCTTATTACAGTGCTTTGGCAGAAAACGCCATCCAGTACCTGGTTGACACGGAGCTTGATGAGGATCCGAAGCCAGAGGATGCGGGGACGGTTTGCCATGAGCGTTTTCTTCAATCCACATGGGGGACGGAAGTGTGCATTCATTTTCCATTCCAATGGGTGTTCGATCACTGCAGCCGGGACATAGCAGAGTGGGTGAGAGAACGCTATTTCATGAGAAGCCAAACGTTTCATCCTGAGCTCCAGGAATTCATCAGAGAGTATGAATCCATTACCCCACTCTCACCATTCTCTTGGAGACTGCTGTATTCACGTCTCTTGTTTCCCCTTCACTATTTCGAGTGCATAGAGGAGTATTATATTTCACAATCAGAACAGAAGAAGAAGGTAGTTGAAGATAAGCTGGAGCGCTATCTGAAAAACTCCCACCAATATGAAGCATTCCTGTCTGACTTTTATCATATGTCTGAAGTCCCCGTTAAAAAATGGGGAATTCCCCTTGTTACATGGCTGTAACATCGACGACCCTCCCAATCGGAACGGCCTTCACTTTTATGCTAAACTGTAGAAAAAGAGTGAAGGTAGGGACTACATATGAAGCCATCCATCTATATTACAAGAAAGTTGCCGGAATCAATCATTGCACCCTTGCAGAAAGAATTTGAAGTTGACATGTGGGAGCATGAAGATGTTTCGGTACCAAGAGACGTTCTTCTCCATAAAGCAGAGAGCGCCTCTGCTTTACTTACGATGTTATCGGACAAGATAGATCGGGAGCTGTTACAGAGATCTCCACAAGTAAGAGTCGTGGCAAATCTGGCTGTCGGCCATGACAATATAGACCTTGAAGCGGCAAAAGAATTAGGCATAACCATATGCAATACGCCTGATGTTCTAACGGAAACAACGGCTGATTTAACCTTTGCACTATTAATGGCTACGGCAAGACGAATCGTCGAAGCAGACCGTTATGTGAAAGAAGGAAAGTGGAAAAGCTGGTCACCCCTTTTATTAGCTGGCTTAGATATTCATCACAAAACCATTGGCATTCTCGGAATGGGAAGCATAGGTGAAGCTGTGGCAAGAAGAGCGAAGGGATTCAATATGAATGTTCTATATCATAATCGTTCCAGAAAATATGCAGTGGAACAAGACCTTGGTGTTCAATATGCAACATTGGAGAAACTCCTCACTCAATCGGATTTTGTCGTGGTTCTTGCTCCCTTAAACGAAGACACAAAAGGTATGTTTCAAGAAGAACAATTCTTATTGATGAAAAATACAGCGATTTTCATCAATGCAGCCCGTGGCCCGATCGTAAGTGAAGAAGCTTTAGAACAAGCGTTAAAGAGGGGAGATATTGCAGGGGCAGGATTAGATGTATTCGAAGCGGAGCCGATCGATGCAGACCATCCTCTTCTCAAGTTACATCAAGTGGTCGCACTTCCTCATATCGGCAGTTCCTCTAAAGAAACACGTTATGGGATGATGTCTTTATGTGTAGAGAATATTCATGCCGTATTAAAGGGAAAGAAACCGAGCACATCCCTATAGTCAAAAAGAAACAGGCTGAATCCAATGAAGGATTCAGCCTGTTTCATTAATGGTTTATTAGAATACTTGCTCTACTTCAACGATACCAGGAACTTCTTCCACTAATGCGCGTTCGATTCCTGCTTTTAATGTGATGGTTGAACTTGGGCAGCTTCCACAAGCACCTAGAAGGCGTAATTTTACAATACCATCTTCAACGTCCACTAGTTCACAGTCTCCACCATCGCGAAGTAGGAACGGACGTAATTTATCTAATACTTCCTGAACAGGTGCGATCATTTCGTTTTCAGCCATATTTATCTACTCCTTTCCTTACTCTCTATTATAATGACATATTCACAAAAAATCTATCAACCTGCAAACTATTGGGAATTTCTTTTTTGGAAATGGTTTTTTAATGAATTGTGGTGTAATATTATGGACCGTTCCTTTCCGCTACACTCTGTGCCACTAATTTTCATGCATTTTGAATCTCGCCAAACTTCACATTGCATAAGAAATTTTCAAAATGCAATGCCCAGTACAGAATTTACATATAATCGTTCCAACCCGGCTGTTTTTTTTGTAAAATAAACAAGAGAGGGAAACAAAGGGGAGAGAGTGACATGGAGAGAAAACCTGTTGAACTTTACGTGTATGGGGCAGAAATACTGTGTCCAAGCTGTGTAAACTTACCATCATCGAAAGAAACGTACGAATGGCTTGAGGCTGCTGTTAGTCGTAAGTATCCAAACCAGCCATTCGTGATTAAATATGTTGATATCCACAATCCTCCTGAAGATGAATTCGTTAAGCAGTTTGCTTCAAGAGTGATCGAAGAGGATATGTTTTATCCGATTGTTCTGTTAGAAGGGAATATTATCGGAGAAGGGAATCCCCGCTTAAAGACGATCTATTCTGAGCTTGAGAAATTTGGGTATAAAGCGGTTTGATTGATTGGGGTATTAGGGCTGTCCTTATTGGGAGAGTCCTTTTTAATGAAAGAAATAAAGCTGTACCTAAAAAAGAACCGCACATTGCGGTTCTTTTTTTCCATCATCCATTATGATATTTATACATCCATAACACACCGGATTTCAACAATCGAGCGACGCGACCTGTGATGGAGCGCTCGTTTACCAGACCGAAACCATGTTTCTTTCCGAGTGAGCCGAGAATTCCTTTTAGCTTAATCTTAGGTAATTCTGCCGGCAGCGGTTCATTCTTCCAACGTTTAAGTAAGACTGTCACGATTTGTTCCGCTTGTCCCTCAGCAAGCTGGGCACTTGGAGCTTGAGGAAGGCTTGCGCAGTCACCAACCACGTAAACATTCTCATCCTGAGGCAGGTTATGATACTTTGTCAGAATAACGCGACCGCTTGCATCTTTTTCAACATCCATATCTCGGACGACTTTGCTTGGTTGAATTCCTGCTGTCCATACGATGGCATCGCAAAAAATTTGTTCTTCATGGTTATGAAGGGTGTTTGGTTCCACTTTTGTGATGTTCGAGCCGTTGACGATGTCTACATCATTCTCGTCGAACCAACTGTGAACATAAGAACTTAACCGTTCAGGGAAGGCATTAAGAATACGCGGACCACGATCGAATAGCTTAATTTTCAAATCAGAACGGCTTTCACGAAGCTCACTCGCAAGCTCGATCCCGCTTAAGCCGGCTCCAACAATTCCTACGATCGAACCAGCTGGAAGATTACATAAGGTTTGGTATGTTTTACGGGATTTTTCAATTGTTTGAATGGAGTAAGTATGTTCGTCAGCACCGGGAACATTATGATATTTATCCTCACAACCGAGTCCAATCACAAGGTCGTCATAAGGAACTGGATCTTGATCTTTCATATTTACGAGTTTGTTTTCCATGTCCACTCCGGAAATATCTCCGTACACATAGGATAAACGGGCATGTTCCGGGAATGATACGCGTACATGTTGATCTGAAATCGTACCAGCAGCTAATGCGTAGTATTCAGTTTTAAGACAGTGGTAAGGATTTCGGTCAATCAGGGTAATCGATACATCTTCAGGTAATTGGTTGGGTAATAAGCGAAGAAGAACTCGCATATTACCGTATCCTCCACCAAGCAGCACTAATTGTTTCATGAAAAATTTCCCCTTTTTTGCACTCTACATTATTGTTGAAATAGTGTGTTTGTATATGATTTATATCCCTATAGTTGTATGGGACAGGATTCAAAGGACATTCACGTTAAAACGGGTCCTGAAAAAGTAAGCATTTTCAATATGAAGCATAATTCGAGCAATTATCACATTAATAAACCTATTAACATTAAAAGTATATCGAAATAGTGGCGTTTTCACAACAGAAATAAGCGAAAATGTTCACAATCTGTTATACCATTACATGGAACTCAAATGATTGACGATATTGATAAAAAAAGGTAGCATAACAAAGAGTAGTGAGGTGATAGAATTGAAACCTATTATAGAATTTTGTATAAGCAATCTTGCTAGTGGTGCGCAAAAAGCGCTTGAGATATTAGAAAGGGACCCCAACCTTGATGTCATTGAGTACGGATGCCTGGGTTACTGCGGAAAATGCGCACAATCCTTTTATGCTCTCGTCAATGGTGAAGTCGTAACAGGGGACACACCTGAAGAACTGGTGGATCATATCTATCAGTTCCTGGAAGATAATCCGATGTTCTAAAGAAAAGCTGGTCTTGTGACTGGCTTATTTTTTTTGTCTTATTGAATTCTTTTTCCTCTAAAGTAGCAACAAACATGATCAAAAGAGCCCAATAAAAAGTTTTCTTACATTCATTCACCAAAGCTCCTTTGGTTGAGTAGTAAAATAGAAAGGAGTATACTAAGTAGTAAGAAATGAAAAGGTTGGGGGTGTAGTAAATGAGTGAAGTTGTCATTCTAACAGAAGCCGCTGCCCTTCAGATTAAAGATATGATGAAGGAACATGACGAAACAGATGCCATGTTGCGAGTAGCGGTAAAAGGGGGAGGCTGCAGCGGCCTTTCTTACGGTATGGGATTTGAACATGAGCTTCAAGATGGAGATACAACACTGGAACAACATGGAATAAAGCTTGTTGTAGCTAAAAATGATGCTGCTATCTTGAACGGTACTAAAATAGATTACAAGCAGTCCATGATGGGCGGCGGGTTCACCATCGACAATCCGAACGCCATCGCTTCATGCGGATGCGGATCATCATTCGTGACGGCGACGAATAAGGGTACGCCGGAGAACTGCTAATGATTAAAAGGGACGGACCTCCAAAGTGGAGGTCCGTCCCTTTTCAAGTATCAATGAATATTCTTTAACGCTTCTTCGACAGGTGTGTCACCGCTTAAGATCTCGAATACTTTGTGATTGGTTTCTTCGATTGTCAAGGCGTCGACAAGTACTTTCGCGACATCTTCACGGGAAATGTCTCTGCTTTTGTCTTCAATGGAAGTGGCTGCTTCAATTTTTCCAGTTGCATCATCAAATGAAAGGGAGCCAGGGCGGACGATCGTGTAGTTTAGGCCGCTTTCCTTCAAGTGGGAATCCGCTGCACCTTTTGCTTTTAAGTAGAATTGCAATTCATCCGGGCCGCTTGACGGGTTATCGGCACCCATTGAGCTAAGCATCACAAAACGCTCAATTCCCATCTTCTTCGCATAATCCACCGCTTTTTTTGCACCCTCCTGGTCAATGGCAAGAGTTTTATCGTCACCGGTCGATCCGCCACTACCAGCTGCAAATATAACGGCATTTACATTCTCAAGAGCGTATGAAAAGTCCTGCTCCAGGTCTGCAACAATCGGTCTTGCCCCTAAATCTTCCATATCCTTCGCTTGTTCTGTTTTTCGAATCATGGCTCTCACGAAATGCTGACTGCTATTTGAAAGTTCTTTCACTATGTGACGGCCAGTGTGACCATTTGCTCCAATAACTAATACATTCATTCTCTCCATCATCCTTTATCTAAGTTTTTGTCTTATTATTGGTCTACCCATTCATTGCTAAAATAAACAAATCAATGGGTGATGATGGAAATCACTCGTATACGTGGATGTTTGATGCATATCAGGTCACGTTGCTTCTTCGATTGGATATTCCGTTTCATAAGAGCTGCCATCTTTTTGCTGTTTTCCTTTGGGTGTTGTCTCCTCCAAATGAAAAAGAGGCTTAGGAATACATATCCTAAAACCTCCCTAATAATAGTCTTTAATCTGTAAACATGGATGTACTGTGCATCGGTTGGACTCTTGCCTTAGGGTCCATATATGCTTTGGCATTGTTAACAGCTGTCGGTGCCTCACCAAATCCGCTTGCAATAAGCTTCACTTTACCGTCGTACGTACTAATATCACCTGCTGCGTATATACCTGGAATATTCGTTTCCATTCTTGAGTTGACAACGATCGAATTCTTTTCAATCTCAAGGCCCCAGTCCTTAATCGGACCAAGAGAAGAAACAAATCCAAAGTTTACGATTAACTCATCAAGATCAATAATTTCCTTCTCATCACCCTTAGTTTCTTCTAAAATCAATTGATTGATTTTGTTATCATCCACAACCAGTTCTGAAGGGACATAAGGTGTCTTAAGTTCAACCGTAGAATTGTGCAGGTTTTCCACACTATGCTCATGTGCCCTGAATTTATCTCTTCTGTGGACGAGGTAGACTTTTTCTGCAATCGGCTCAAGCATAAGCGCCCAGTCAACGGCAGAATCACCACCACCACAAATGACAACTTTCTTGCCTCTAAAATGTTCCAGGTTATCAACAAAGTAATGAAGATTCTTACCTTCAAATTCAGACGCATGCTCTAGTTCCAGGCGTCGAGGCTGGAAAGCACCGTTCCCTGCTGTGATGATGATCGTTCTGGAAAAATGAATCTCTTTATCGGTTGTGAGCTTAAACATGCCATCAGCCTGTTTTTCTACACCTTCCACAGCTTGCTCCAAACAGATCGTCGTCTCAAACTTTGCCATCTGCTCTTTTAAATTATTGACAAGATCCTGGGCTTTCACTTTAGGAAAACCGGCAACATCATATATGTATTTCTCAGGATATAGAGTAGCCAGCTGGCCCCCGAGTTGTGGTAAACTTTCAATAATCTTAACTGATGCTTTTCTCATGCCGCCATAGAACGCCGTAAACAATCCAGTAGGACCGCCGCCTATGATCGTAATATCATACACTTTTTGATCTTCCTTCAACTAGATCCCTCCAACAATTAAGATGTATTTCACTTTAATTTATTCTATCATAGAGCGATCGATTCTTCACAATAATTGAAATTATAATTGGGAATAATCAGTCTTTTTGAGGAGTGGAGTTTCAGACTTTTGGGGGAGATAAATGATCATCCGTTTTCGGGTTGTCCAGCTCCAGGACTAGAGCCGCCTCCGCTTTTCGGTGATGTCCAGCTCCGGCGGCTAGTCCCTCGAGGTCATAAGCCAAGAACGCCAAAAAGGCAAAGGGCGCCTTTCCGGCGTTCTCGTCTTATGCTTGTCGGGCCTGAGCAAGCCGCCTCCGCTTTTCGAGTTGTCCAGCTCCGGCAGCTAGAGGCTCGAGGTCATAAGTCAAACCTGCCAAAAAGGCAAAGAACGCCTTTCCGGCAGGTACCTTATGCTTGTCGCCTCTGAGCAAGCCGCCTTCGCTTTTCGGAATATTCTTAAGTTTTCAATTTCCTATATATATCTTGAAAATGCATGGTAAAAAGAATATTATGTAATGTAGGCATAATGTTAAGAATTTATGACAATTCTCGCATAAGTATGTAGTAGTTCGTGAAATACGTCACATACTTTCTTGTTTATCGTTTTTATTTATTTTTTATACAATCCTTTCCTCTTAATTGAAGGAAAACTTCTCGTTTGATTTGTTTCAGTTTCTTTCCTATAGGGAAAAAGGTAATAGCATCAGATTGAACGGGATAAAAAAGCATGATGTGGAGGACTCTAAGAGTATCCAAAGCAAATTTATCAAAAAAGGTGGATGTGATTCAGTTGAGAAAGCCAAGAATCGTTGTATTAGGTGCAGGTTATGGTGGATTAATGACGGTAACTCGTCTTCAAAAGCAATTAGGTACAAATGAAGCAGAAATTATTTTAGTTAATAAAAATGATTATCACTACGAAACCACTTGGTTACACGAAGCTTCTGCAGGTACACTTCATCATGATCGTGTACGTTACAACATTAAAGATGTTGTCAATACAAGCAAAGTAAACTTCTTACAAGCTACTGTTGAAGATATTAAAGTAGAAGAAAAGAAAGTCATCACAAGTGACGGTGAAGTAGAATTCGATTACCTGGTCGTTGCATTAGGTGCAGAATCTGAGACTTTCGGTATCCAGGGTCTTCATGAGCATGCTTTCATGATTTCGAACATCAACTCTGCCCGTCAAATCCGTGAGCATATCGAATTACAATTTGCTACGTATAAAAACGAAGAAGAGAAAAACGATGACCGCCTTACAATCGTTGTAGGTGGAGCAGGCTTCACTGGTATCGAATTCTTAGGTGAATTAGGAAACCGTGTACCTGAACTTTGTCACGAATATGATATCGATCGTAAGAAAGTACGTATTGTGTGCGTGGAAGCTGCACCAATGATCCTTCCTGGATTCGATCCTGAGCTAGTGAAGTATGCTCGTGCCAAGCTTGAGAAAAAAGGTGTAGAATTCCACATCGGAACTCCACTTAAACAAGCGACAGCGGACAGCGTATTAATCGCTAAAGGTGAAGATGAAGTAGAAGAAATCAAGGCTGGTACGATCGTATGGGCTGCAGGTGTACGCGGTAACTCCATCATCGAAAGAGCGGGAATTGAAAATATGCGTGCCCGTGTGAAAATCAACAAAGATCTTCGCGCTCCAGGTCATGATAACATCTTCATCATCGGTGACTGTTCACTAATGATCAATGAAGAGACAGAGCGTCCGTACCCTCCGACTGCACAAATTGCGATGCAACAAGGGGAAGTATGTGCCCGTAACATTGCTTCTTTACTACACGGGAAAGATCATATGGAAGAATTCACTCCAGACATTAAAGGAACAGTATGTTCACTGGGTGAAGACGATGCAATCGGTGTCGTTTACGGTAAGAAAATCACTGGGACAAAAGCTTCCTTCATGAAGAAAGTAGTCGACAACCGCGCTCTTTACATGGTTGGTGGGCCATCACTTGTCTTCAAAAAAGGAAAGTTCAAGTTCTTTTAATTCTTAAATCATATAGTGAAAAGCAGGGTGGTTTCCACTCTGCTTTTTGTTATGGGGAGATGTTGATGGGGGTGTTTGCAGTGAAAAGAGGGAAAGTTTGGCTGGCGGTTGCCGGACTGGTCATTGATGAAAGTGGTAAATGGCTTGTGGTGAAAAAGAAATACAGCGGATTAAAAGGTATGTGGTCTTTACCAGCAGGCTTCGTCAATGCAGGAGAAACAGTAGACGAAGCGGTCATTAGAGAAGTGAGAGAGGAAACAGGTTTACAAACGTCGGTCAAAGGAATCATCGGAGTAAGATCAGGAGTCATCCAGAATGACATTAGTGACAACATGGTGATCTTTCTGTTGGAAAATAAGAAAACTTCTTCTATCCTTATCGAAGAAAAAGAATTGTGGGATGTTGGGTGGAAGTCGCCTCAAGAATTATTAGAGGATGATAAAACATCCGTGATGGTGCATGAGATGATAAAAGCAATGACATTCCAACATAAGTTAAATCCGATTGAAGGGATAAACCCAGGAAATCAGTTCGGATACACTCAATACAAATTATTTTTATAAAATTCTGTAAACTTTAAGAAAAAAAGAGATAATGAAAGAAAAACATAAATGTATTCGCTTTCTTAGAGGTACATCCCTTCTAATGTCCCTTTTCTTTATTCTGGATAGATGATATATTATCAGAAAATTAAGAAATTAAAGAAAAGGGAGAGGGAATGATGAGAGCTACTGCAAGTACTAAAACAAAATACTGTCTTTACTGTTCAGGAAAAGGATACTTTCAGTTAGTATTAGGTGGTTCTGAAACGTGTCCGTGCTGCGGAGGCAGCGGGAAGCAAAAATAAGCTCTAAAAGTTAGATGGCAAAAGCAGGCCTAATGAAGGTTGATACTTCGTTTATGAAGTATGAATACTGACATTGGGTCTGTTTTTTATGTCTGCATGATAAATAAGTTTATTTTGTGAATAAGCCACAAAACTTCCTTGAAAATATTGACGCTTTCATTTCACTCGGGGTACACTATTATTTAGTGTTTATGGAGGTGTAAACGGTACAATGCCTATACATGTAATGATTATTTCGATGCTTTTATTTTTTGTTCTATTTTTCGGAATAGGTTTTTTGTTAAATATGTTATTGCGTATGACGTGGATTATGGCTATCATTTATCCAATTGTTGTTATTTTTATCGTAGACGATGTTCGTTTTATAGATTATTTTCGAAATGCAGGCGGGTCGTTTTCTGAGTTAGGTACGAAAATCAGCCACTTGGCTGTAGCCGATCTTGTGATTTTGGGAAGTGGATTGGCAGGAGCGATTCTGGCAGGAGTCGTGATGAGGATTTTAAGAGCAAAAGGATATCGCATGTTTTAACCGCATCCGTTTAACCGAGACATCTTTCTCGAGTTGAACGGTTTTTTATTATGACTTTTTATAAAAATTGTACATACTAGTTGAAGTAGGAAATATCATCGTCAGCCCCTGTAAAGTCGCATATGGCCGCATATGGGCGTTGAAATTCCTCTATAAGGGACTCTCGAAACTACCACCCTAATAATTTCCAAATATTGAAACTATTCGATTTTTTTCTCAATTTATGCATATATCCCCTCCTGGTTGGGAAGTAATAATGGTGGGAGGAGTGAATACATGAATTTGTTTAATACATGGATGAAGAGATTCGTTATGGCCAGTTTATTTGTCCTGGCACTGGGTACTACGTTTCAATCAGTTTCGGGAGTAGAGGCCGAAACCTTTAAAACCTGGTTGATGGACAAGAGTGACCATGATCAAACCGGTTTGAATTATAAAGAGCATCAGACAAATCGTTTAGGATTGTCATTTAAATTTCTTAAGAGGCTGGCAGGTTTTGAGACTCAGATTTCTGCGAGTACACCTGTTGAACCGAGGACGTTGGAAGAGTCGGTTGATTGGGATCAGTATACGAAGCATAAGGTTGTAGCGACAGGCTATACAGCCGGGATTGAATCGACCGGGAAAAACCCTGGGCATCCCCTCTATGGAATTACATACTCTGGAGTGAAAGTGAAACGTGATTTATATTCTACGATTGCAGCCGATCTTTCCGTTTATCCTATTGGTACCATTCTTTTTATCCCCCATTATGGATATGGGGTAGTAGCCGATAAAGGGAGCGCTATTAAGGGGAATAGACTGGACCTCTATTACGAGACAGTGGACGATGTGTATAATGAATGGGGTAAACAGACGCTGGATGTATATGTAATCCAGATGGGTTCAGGTGAGTTATCTGAACAGCAATTAGTGGATCTTAATGAAAATAAATCCATGCAAGTGTTTAGACAGCAGATATTATCACCAAAAGAAGAATAGAATAGAGCTCGCAGTTCAATTTGAACTGCGAGCTTTTTATCATCACTGGACCTCTTTATACAATTCAGGATGAAGAACTCTAGCAAGCTTGACAGCACCTTTCAACAGAAGGGGTGATGGCCTGCAATAGAGAGCTTCTTCCAGAACGAAAATCCGGTCATTTTGAATAGCCTTCATTTCGTTCCAACCAGGGCGCTTCTTCACGATTTCGGGATTAACCCGTTTCTGCTGAACGCCGACCCAGGCAAGACAGATATAGTCTGGATCACGTTTCAGTACATCGTCCCAATCCGTTTGAACACTCGCCAGATCCACATCATCAAATAGATTTCGAGCACCGATCATCTCGCTCAACTCGGTTAACCAGTTGATCTTACCAGGGGTAAAAACGGGCTTTGGCCACCATTCCCAGTATAGAGATGGTGGATTTTGAACCCCGGAACTGATCATTTTTAAGCGTTTTACGGTCTGCAAAAATTCTTGTTGTCGGCTCATGGCATGTTCTTCGATTCCACAAGCTTTCCCAACCGTTAAAAGGTCTTCGGCTATGTCAGAGAAGCTCTGAGGATTTAACGTGATGTGGGGGATGTTCCGCTTTTCCAGTTCTTCTATGTTTTTTTCCATACCGGGTACACTTAATGAAGAAAACACCAAATCAGGTTTCAAGGACTCTACCTTATCCATGTTAATAGAGAGATCCGGTCCAAGCCGGGGAAGGGACTCGACCTCTTTAGGATAATCGGAGTAATCATCCACTCCTACAAGATTCGGTGTTAATCCAAGATAATCGATTATTTCTGTATTACTGGGGCAGATTGAAACAATTCTCATCGTGACACTCCTAAGCATAAAAGAAATAATGAAGCAGAAGGGTTAGAATGATCCCCGAAAGTCCCCCAAAGAACACTTCAATGGGTTTGTGACCGAGTAATTCTTTTAGCTCCTTGCGCTTTTCTTGTTCAGGCTTGTTCTGCCAGCCTTTTGCTTCTGACATAAACCTCTGGAAATCCACCATCAACCGATTCAGAACAATCGCTTGTTCTCCTGCCTGCCTTCTGACACCCGTTGCGTCGAACATCGTGATGATGGCAAACATGGCGGATACAGCGAAGATTGGTGAATCCACGCCCACTTCCAGGGCCACTCCAGTAGATAATGCCGTTACGGCCGCTGAATGGGAACTCGGCATCCCGCCTGTTGAGGTAATCAATGACCAATTTAATTCCCTCGTAGCGATAAACTGTATGGGAACCTTTACAAACTGAGCAAAAAAAATCGAAAATAAAGATGCCCATAATGGAAAATTAAAAAATACTTCCATGCTGTTAAATGCCACCCTTTCAATTGTTTGAATAAAAATAATGTTCTCATTATATCATACCCTATTAACCACTGAATTAACTTTGTGGATTGGTTTGGTAGAAAGTCGAAATAATGGGACATCTTCGCTATAATAGAGAGCGGAGGTGTCGGTTAAAATGAAATTTTCGATTAATCAAAATGAAGTAAGAACGGCAAATCAAGAGTGCCTGGTCGTTGGGGTTTACAATCAGCCAACATTCGAAAGAGAGCTGAAAGAACTTGATCGCACGTTTGAAGGCTATCTTACGCAACTTGTAAAAGACGGAGACATTTCTTCGGAAGCAAAGAAAGTGTCAAAAATACATACATTTGGAAAACTGGAAACGAAGCGGTTATTATTTGTAGGTCTTGGAAAACAAAAAGAGCTTACGTTTGATTCTTTAAAAGAATCGTTAGGCGTAGCATCAAAGGCTTTAAAAGAGATGAAAATGTCTTCTTTTTCAGTAGCATTGGATACATTTGTTTCTGAAGAAATGACAGCAACAGATGCAGCTCATGCCTTTACAGAAGCCTTTACGATGTCTACATATGAATTCCACGGATACAAGAAGAAATCAAATCGACCAGAGGTACAGGTAGAGTCGATCGAGTTCTTTACAAGCTCAGATTCTAAGGAAGTAGAGATGGCTTTACATATCGGCTCTGCCTTTGGTAACGGAGTCAATTCAGCCCGTACGCTGGTGAACACCCCCGGTAATCTATTAACCTCGACGAAATTAGCAGAATACGCCCTTGAATTAGCTGAGCGATACAACTTTGAAGTTGAGATTTTAGATAAAGAAGAGATGGAGCATCTGGGAATGGGCGCACTGCTCGCAGTAAATCAGGGATCCGTCGAACCACCGAAAATGATTGTTCTTAAATACAGCGGAAAAGATGAATGGAAGGATGTCATCGGTTTAGTCGGAAAAGGAATCACCTTTGATACAGGCGGTTACTCGATTAAGCCTAAAGATGGAATCGTCGGAATGAAAGCCGATATGGGAGGAGCTGCTGCAGTTCTTGGTGCCATGGAAATCATCGGTGAAATCAAACCGGAACAGAACGTCGTTGCCGTCATTCCTTCAACAGACAATATGGTGAGCGGCTCTGCATTCAAGCCTGACGATGTGATTACCTCTATGAGCGGTAAAACCATTGAAGTATTGAATACAGACGCTGAGGGCCGTCTTGCGCTTGCTGACGGTATGACCTATGCAAAGCATCAAGGGGCAAATTATTTAGTGGACGTTGCAACCTTAACAGGGGGAGTCATCATTGCTCTGGGTGAAGACAAAACAGGTGCTCTCACGAATAATGAAGCTTTCTTCGAGCAAGTGCTGGAAGCGTCAGGTGAATCGGGCGAATACATTTGGCAGCTTCCATATACGGAAAACGATAAGAAACGTGTTCGTGGCAGTGATATTGCCGACTTGAACAATTCACCAGGACGGGCTGGTCACGCCATCATGGGTGGCGCATTTGTCGGAGAGTTCGCTGAAGGTCTACCTTGGGTGCACCTTGATATCGCCGGTACGGCTACCACCAAAGGCAGTTATGAACTGGGGCCTGCTGGTGGAACGGGTGTAATGGCAAGGACGCTTGCACTATTAGTTGAGCGTTTTGTGCCTTTAGAGAAATAATGTGATGGATCGAAGAGTCTTTTTTCAGTGCATGAGCATTCCAGCACTGAAAGAAGGCTTTTTTTGTTGGAATTCCTTATTTGTAATGTATAGGATAGCTTAATTTGTGGATGAAACCGGGATCCGGTTTAGGATAGCAGCTAATCCAGCCGTTTTGCTTTAAAATCCGGCCGAAATAGGGGAAAATCCAGCCACTTTTCTTCAAAATCCGGCCGAAAAGGTAGAAAATCCAGCCGTTTTCGACCAGAATCCAGCCGATTAACATTTAATGGGAATTAATTCAACTCACCCGGAATCACTAAGACCCAACCAGACCCAACAGTCCACATGAACCTACCGTTTTCCTGAAAAATCCCCCATGCCATCTTTCACCCTGCTAAAGTGTTGACAAACTCTCTTTATCTTGTTAAAGTTGAAATCGTGATTTTATTACTCTACCAATTTAGTGAACTAAAGGAAAACGATATATCGTTGTATGGAGAATTTTGAGGAGGAAGTAGTTATGAACGCAGTTGTTATAGCGGTTCTTGTCATGCTTGTACTAAGCTTGGTACGTGTGAATGTTGTATTCGCTCTGATTACTGGTGCGTTAGTCGGAGGATTGACTGGTGGATTGGGATTAGACAAGACGATTGCCGTATTTTCTGATGGAATCAGCGGCGGGGCAAATATCGCGTTAAGTTATGCATTACTGGGTGGATTCGCAGTGGCGATTTCCTACACGGGAATCCCGAATCTGCTTGTTGACTGGGTACTGAAGGTTGTTGGGAAAAAAGGCGATTCTAGAAAAACAGCCCTTTCGAAAGCACTTATTGTTTTATCTATTTTAATTATGGCTTGTTTTTCACAGAATGTAATTCCGATTCACATTGCCTTTATTCCTATTTTGATTCCACCTTTATTAAAGGTGATGACAGAGTTACGTATAGACAGACGTTTAATTGCATCCGTGATTACGTTTGGATTAACGGCTCCCTATATTCTTTTACCAGTAGGATTTGGCTTGCAGTTCCATGAGATTATTGCACAAAACATGGGTACAAGCGGCATGGAGATTGCATTAGGTGATATTCCAAAAGCGATGCTTCTTCCAGTAGGGGGCATGGTGATCGGGTTACTCATCGCCGTATTTGTGAGCTACCGTAAACCAAGGGACTACAATGAAGCAGAAGAAGTGATCGCTGAAGAGAAGGTCGTTTATAATAAAAGAGCGATGATTTTCGCCCTTGTTTCCATCGTTGTCGCTTTATACGTTCAGCTTCAGCTGGAATCAATGATCTTTGGTGCATTAGCCGGTATTGCTGTTCTTTATATTTCTGGATCAGTTAAATGGAAAGAGGCAGACGGGTTACTGAATGAAGGTATGAAAATGATGGCGTTCATTGGCTTTGTGATGATTACTGCATCAGGTTTTGCTGAAGTGGTAAAAGCCACAGGCGATGTCGAAACATTGGTTGAAGCGACTGCTGACGTAATCGGCGGAAACCAGGCATTAGCTGCTCTTATCATGTTGATTGTAGGGCTTCTAGTGACAATGGGAATTGGATCTTCATTTGCTACGATTCCGATCATTGCAGCCATTTTCGTACCACTTGCCATGGAGCTTGGATTCAGCCCTCTCGCAACGATCGCGATTGTAGGAACAGCAGGTGCACTTGGTGACGCTGGTTCTCCGGCATCAGACAGTACGCTTGGACCGACAGCAGGATTAAATGCAGATGGACAGCATAATCATATTTGGGATACTTGTGTACCAACATTCTTACATTACAATATTCCACTGATCCTGTTCGGTTGGATTGCAGCAATCATTTTATAAATGGAAAAAGCAAGGGATGTGTTCCCTTGCTTTTTTTTATTGAATAGGTAACCATCGTCGATAATTATGCCTTCCCTACATCCACCGAACAATTACGATCAAATGACAGCAATCCACCTGGCCAAGCTTCTCATCGAAGACTAAACGCACACCGTCAGGATTAAATGAGACTACGGGTTGTACTCTTGTGCCGATGGTTTGAAGTAGTTTATGAACTTCAGGGAGGTTTGATTGCTGTGCAGCATTCATAAACTTCGATGAAAAATCTTTAGAACTGTTAATTCTGCGCAGTACCTTTTGGGCGTCATCCATCAGGCTCAGGGTTTTACCCGCTGATGACATAAATGTTTTGGTTTCAACAGGGGGATAGTTGCGGTTGTAAGAAGGCTGTGCCCTTGAATAAATAGGAGGATAGGGGCGTTGAGTGGGCGGATAAAAAGGATGGTACCGATACATAACATAACCCCTTTCTTAGGAATGCTCTAAGGATATGTATGAAAATGAAGAGGGAATTATTCATGAAACAAAAGGTGGATGGGGAGAGAGTGCAAGCCCTTTGAGGCAAAATAAAGGATTTTCACAGCCACTATAGAACAGATAATAGAGAAGAAAATATTATGAGGTGATTCACATGAACATGGAAAATACATTAATCAGCGCGTTAGGAATTGAGTTTGTCGAACTGGGAAAAGGAAAAGTAATTGCGACGATGCCCGTAAATGAAAACACGAGACAGCCATTCGGGTTCCTCCATGGAGGAGCATCAGTGGCACTTGCAGAAACGGTTGCGAGTGTCGGGGCGGTGCAATTAATTGATCTGGATAAGGAGATTTGCTTCGGTTTGGAGATCAACGCCAATCATATTAAAGCAAAGCGTGAAGGTCTTGTCACTGCGACAGGAACGGTGATGCACCAAGGGAGAACCACAATGGTTTGGGAGATTAAGATCACGGATGAGGACGATCAATTGATCTGTGTTTCAAGATGTACGATGGCAGTTGTTCCAAAACGCTAAACTGAATTCTTACATATCCATACGTTTAAAAAGTGAATAAATGGGAAATCAATTACTAACCATTTAAATAGGAGGCAATATTTAATGAGTTGGACAAAAAATGATTATCCGGATTCACTGAAAAACCTGCCTGCGGACGTTCGACACAAAGCCATTGAGATTGCCAATGCTCTTCTCGATGAAGGGTATGAGGAAGGAAGAGCGATTGCGATTGCCACTGACCAGGCCCATAAATCTGAAGAAGGGAACGCTTCGGATAAAACGGAATATCATGTCACCCCACATGATGACGGCTGGCAATTAAAGAAAGCAGACGGACAACGTGCCATCCTGGTAGAAGAGACAAAGGATAAGCTATTGTCAAAGGCAAAGGACTATGTGACGGATCATTCCGGCACGCTTGTTGTACACAAACAGGATGGAAGTGTAGAGGATCACTTGTATCAACGATAAGAAAAAGGCTTGACCAACCGAGGAGATCCTCGTGGGGTCAAGCCTTTTTGTATGCTGCTTACTGATTGTTTTGACGATCGTATTCTTTTTTATTTTTCAGGTCATCCCGAACACTTTTGTCCCAGAGCTTAACCCCGGAATTATAAGCAGCTCTTGAGATGAGGTGTCCAGCAACCGGTGCCGTCACAAAGATGAAGACGATTGTCAGAATCAGTCTCGAATTAAAGTGTCCATGCTCCAAATAAAAGTAAAGGAATGTTGCCAAAAGAATCGACATCACGCCCAGTGTCGCACTTTTAGAAGCCGCATGATTTCTCGTATATACATCCGGGAGCCTCAGCAAACCAAAGGCAGTGACCAGGCTGAGAAACCCTCCTACTACTAAAAAGAATCCGATGAAAAATCTAATGATCTCGCTCACGTTCGATGATCTCCCCTTTCTCTAAGAACTTTGAAAAGGCAACGGTTCCTAAGAAAGCCAGAATCCCAAGAAGGAGAATAACTTCCAGAAAGGCGTAAGTATCGAGCATAATGGATACGAGGGCGATGATGGCAATCAGATTAATACCGATTGCATCCAGGGCTACCACACGGTCGGGAGTGGTTGGCCCTTTCACAACCCTGTATACAAGTCCCAGCATGGATAGGGAGACGCATAGCAGTGTGATTTGAAAAATCGTGTGTAACATTAGCGGCTCACCTCCATAATGGCTTTTTCAAAGGAATTTTTTATCTCATCAATGGCTTGATCCACATCCGGGATATCGATGGCATGGACATAAAGGATCTTATTATCATACGATACATCCATCACGAGGGTCCCGGGTGTTAAGGTAATGAGATTAGCTAATAGGGTAATCTCCCAATCTGTTTTTAAATCAGTCGGTAAAGCAAAGATTCCCGGTTGGAAATCAAGCTTGGGTCTTAGAATCGTTTTTAAGACCGAGATGTTAGCAAGGATAAGTTCTTTTAAGAACAAGAACAATAAGTTGATCACGGCAGTCACGCGCAATAAATAAAACCGTGAGCTGAAAAACCTTCTGAATGCAAAAATCACAAGCAATCCTAGCAAATAGCCAATTATGAATGACTGAGAAGTAAAGGATACCGAAAGAAACATCCAGACAAAGGCCATGAAAAAGTTTAATAAAATTTGAAAAGCCATTCTACATTACTCCTTTAACACTGCGTCTATATAGAGATTCGGATTCACCAGTACTTCCGCTGCTTGTGAGAATAAAGGACGGATCGCTTCGGCACCAAAGCCGTAACATACAGCTAACACGACGAGTATCGCTGAGGTCATCCATAAGTAACGAGCGTGTCCTTTTGAAACTCCTTTGTATTCTTTCGGGTTACCCCATATACCGTTCAGGAAGATTTTAATAACAGAATACAGTACTAAGAGACTTGATGCCAGAACCACTCCTGCACCTACATAGGCTTCTGCAGCAAAGCTTCCTCTTAGAATTAATAGTTTTCCAATAAATCCACTCAAAGGAGGGATACCTGCCAAGGAGAATGCAGCGACCAGGAATGTCCAGCCGAGCCACGGGTACTCCTTGATGAGACCTCCCATCTTCTTAAGGTTAGTCGTTCCCGTTATCGCGATCATCACCCCGACAAGAAGGAAGAGGGCGGCTTTAATGAACATGTCGTGAACTAGATAGTAAATAGCTCCTTCTAATGCTTCAGGGTTCATGGTCGACACCCCGAACAATATCACACCAACTGCAATGATGATGTTGTAGATAATGATTTTCTTAACATCCCAATACGCGATGGCGCCGATACAGCCAAGCACGATTGTCAGGATGGCTAACATGCTCAGGATTTCATGTGTATACCCGATATCATGGTAGAAGAATAATGTGTACGTTCGTAAAATCGAATAAACCCCTACCTTTGTAAGCAAGGCTCCGAATAAAGCAAGCACCGGTGTTGGTGGAGCGTAGTATGAGCCTGGTAACCAAAAGTAAAGAGGGAAGATCGCACCCTTAAGTCCGAAGACTAAGAGAAACATGATGGCGATCGCTGTAAGAATTCCCGGCTGATTCACATCAGCAATCTTTCTCGAAATATCTGCCATATTCAGTGTCCCAACTACGGAATACAAATACGCCACGGCAATAACGAATAAAGCAGAGGAGATGACATTGACAAGGATGTATTTAATTCCTTCACGCAACTGAGCCTTTGTCCCGCCAAGAACGAGCAGAACATACGAACTCATCAGCATTACTTCGAAAAAGACGAAGAGGTTAAAGATATCCCCGGTTGTAAATGCCCCGTTCACTCCCACCAATAGGAACTGAACAACAGGGTAGTAGTAGAATCGTTCTCTGTCGGCTCCTATCGACTTGAAGGAGTAAAGTAGCACAACCAATGTGATGATGCTTGTCGTCGTCACCAGTAAAGCAGAGAGCATGTCAGAAACGAGTGTAATCCCAAAAGGAGCCACCCAGCTTCCTAAGTTAATCGTTTGTATTCCATCATTGTAGATGGTGTTGATGAGTACAAGGGATGCTGCAATGGTAGCCAGAGTCGATAGGCTTGAAATCCCGCGTTGTAGTTTCACATATTTGCTGATAAACATTAAGATAATCGCCGTAAATAACGGGATTAAAATGGGTAGTATTAATAAGTTAGTCATTTCCTTCGTTACCTCTCATCTGATCCATATTATCCGTTCCAAGCTCTTGATATGCCCGATAAGCAAGAACAAGGAAGAAAGCTGTCACTCCAAAGCTAATAACAATCGCTGTTAAAATCAATGCTTGTGGTAACGGATCGACATAAGATTTTGCGTGTTCTCCAAGAAGAGGTGCAGCTCCTCCTTTTAGACCACTAATGGAAAGAAGTAAAAGATGTGCACCGTGACTCAACAATGCCGTCCCGATAATGATTCGGAGCAAGCTTTTGGATAACATTAAGTACACGGCGATGGTAATAAGAATTCCGACAACAATGGCCATTAATATTTCCATTATTCGCTCACCCCAATCGTTTGAATAATGGTCATTGTGACACCGATCACAACCAGATACACTCCTGTATCAAATAAAACGGCTGTATGCAGGGATGTCTTTCCTAACAATGGAAGATGGAAATAATCGTACGCATGAGTCAGGAAAGGAACATCAAACAGAAGTGCCCCCGCAGAAGTCGCCACAGCCAGAAGTAAACCAATCGCAGTAATGATTTTATAATCCACTGGCAGGATAGTAGCTACTGTTTTGATATCATACGCCAACAACAGTAACACAATCGCAGCCGAAGTCATCAAGCCTCCAATAAAGCCTCCACCCGGGGTGTAGTGCCCGGCGAAGAAAAGTCTCAGAGAAAACAGGATAATGATGAATGCGACAACGTTCGTTACGGTTTGTAAAATGACGTCATTCGTTTTTGTTTTCATCCTTCTTTCCCCCTTGTCAGACGCAATTTAATCATGGAGAAAATACCAAGTGCGGCTATCGCCAACACACAAATTTCAAATAATGTATCAAATCCACGGAAGTCAACGAGTATGACGTTGACCATGTTCTTACCGCCGGCTTCTTCATACACATTCTCGATGTAATAGCTTGAAATTGAGTCATAAAGCTTTGTGCTGTAAGCAGAAATCGCAAATAAGGTAACGACCACGCCGACTCCAATGGAAATCAACGCATTACCAAGTTTAAAGCTCATTCGTTCTTCATGCCTGCTTAATGGAGGCAGGTGATAGAAGCAAAGTAAGAATAGAGCAACGGACACGGTCTCGATTACAAGCTGTGTAAGAGCAAGGTCCGGAGCGCGGAATAATACAAAGAATAAAGAAACCGTATATCCGGCAGCCCCCAGCGAAATGATGGACGTTAATCGAGACTTTGCAAACAAGATGGTAACCGAGCTGATAATAAGTAAAAGCGCTATGGCCACCTCATAGACTCCAATCGGAGCCAAATCATCCGTATTGATCGCAAATGCTCCTTTAAACCACAAACTAAACAGTAATACGGCAATTAAGAAGGAGAATATATATACAAGATACGTACGGATAAAACCTGTCATATAACCTTTTGTAAAGTTGTAAGCTCCGCGTTCGGTTCCGATTAATCCACCATCATAAAATGAATTCAATGTGAAACGATCAGGGATCCATGAGTACACTTTTCTCCATTTTGGAAGGAGGAGATATAACAGGATTCCAAATAGAATGACCCCGAACGTCATAAACAGTTCAGGCGTAAATCCATGCCAGAATGAAATATGAGTTTCGACAGCATGTCCTTCCTGAATCAGGCTGGGAGTAATGGCAGCCACTGCCGGAGCGATGATTCGTTCTGACAGGATATTTGGAAAGAAACCAAAAATAATCACAAGTGAAGCCAAAATGATTGGTGGAATCAACATTCCAAGTGGAGCTTCATGTGGCTTCTTTTCAAGTTTCTCCGGTTGGTGTTCACCTGTGAAGGTTTTAAACACAAGAATCATGCTGTAAATAAATGTGAACACACTGCCTACCCAAGCAAGGATTGGGAAAATCATGCCCAGTGTATCCAAGTTGAAAATATCCATTTCAAGGACCCTTACCATTCCTGTAAAGAACATCTCTTTACTTAAGAATCCATTAAATGGAGGAAGTCCAGCCATGGAGAAGGCTCCGATAATCGCAATGGTGAAAGTGATCGGCATAAAGTTCATCAACCCACCAAGCTTACGAATATCCCTCGTGCCTGTTTCATGGTCAATGATACCGACAACCATGAACAAGCTTCCCTTAAAGGTCGCATGGTTAATTAAATGGAAGACGGCTGCAAGGGTAGCCACCATATAAATATTATCTTCCAATTGACTATAGTGAAGAGCCGCTGCTCCGACTCCCAATAAAGACATGATAAGACCAAGTTGACTGACGGTTGAAAATGCAAGTATTCCTTTAAGATCCGTTTGTTTCACCGCATTAAAGGAACCCCAGAATAGTGTAAAAATACCGAATCCGCCCACAAGCCACAGCCATACACTTGATTCTGCAAATACCGGGCTCATGCGGGCAACAAGATAAATACCGGCTTTGACCATTGTGGCAGAGTGCAGGTAAGCACTGACCGGTGTCGGTGCCTCCATGGCATCAGGTAACCAAATGTGGAACGGGAATTGAGCGGACTTCGTGAATGCGCCTAATAGGACAAGCAATAATGCTGGAAGGAACAGTGCTTCAGTCATGAGCTGATCTGCTTGCATGACTAATTCCCTGATGCTGAAGGTCCCACCCATAAGATAGAGAAGTAAAAATCCTCCTAGCATGCTCAGTCCACCAAATACGGTAATGAGCATGGATTTCTGAGCACCGTATCTCGAACGTTCACGATGATACCAGTAACCGATTAATAAGAATGAGGAGATGGAAGTGAACTCCCAGAACATATAAAGAACGATTAGGTTATCAGAAAGGACAACTCCCAACATCGCTCCCATAAACATCATTAGATACACATAAAAGTTATGTAGTTGTTCTTTCTTCTTATCTAAGTAATAAATCGAGTACAGGACAACCAGTGAACCAATCCCTGTGATGAGAAGGGAGAAAAGTAATCCAAGGCCGTCAACATAGGCGATGAAGTTGATCCCGAAGGAGGGCATCCACTCCAAGGTTTCCTTGACGGTGTCTCCATTTTTGGTAATGGAGATGAATTGAAAAAAGTAAGTAAATAAAGCGACTGGCAGCAGTAATACGAACCAACCGGTATGTACATTCCGAAATGCCTTATAAAGGAATGGAATGAGTATGGCAAATAAAAAAGGCGATACAATAGCCCAATGTAACAAAGTCATATAAAACCCCCCTCATGTAAAATTCATTTATTCTAAAGCATGGTCTAATGTCTTTCCAGTTTTTAAACAAGCATCTTCTTTCAAAAACCTCGACCGAAGCTGAACCTCAAAGAGCATTATAACGTAAAAAATAAATGCTTGCATTACTGAGGATTCCGTTCGTATCAGATTGTTCATGAAGTATTAAATATGAAGACAGACGGAAAATACACCTGAAAAATTGTTAGATTTTTTCTGAATTACTCGAGCTCAAGAATAGTTTCGGTCTAATTGGAGAATCCTATCCATAAGGTGGTGAAGTTATGAAAAAGAAAACTGTAGCGGTTACGACCATATTCTTTACTTTTTTTGGCTTTGCGTGGTTAATTGAATCACAAGATCGGTTTAATAGAGGAATCATTGAAATTGAAGACCCTACCAGTATGAATATCAGGCCGGTTCAATATGGTGAAACAGAAGAAGTGGAAGAAGAAGTAACGAGAGATCCCATTCCTCAAAGACAACCATTTGGATCGCGGGAATATATTCGAGTCGTGCCGCATTCTGGCCCTGAGACCCAACAATAAGGTTCTGTCCTTTCTGCAATGAATGGAAGGGGCAGTCTTTTTGTCATTTTCACGAAATGAATGATAGGTATATAGTCATTGTTCCTTCTGTTTCTATACCCTTTTCAAGATACTCATAAACGATTATGATGAGAGTGGTTGAAGAATCGTTATGGGAGAGTTTTGATTGAAAAATACATACTTAACAAGTTACTTGCCTCTTTTTTCTATATTATTATTTAGCCTTACGTTTTCCGTATATGGTGTGGAAGTGTTTGTAGACATCTTCAAGAAAATTGGTGTCTATCCCGGAATGAGGGAGTTTTTATCGGATATGCAATTAAAGCTCGCCATTTTGATTTTGTTAATGGTTGCTTTTTTTATGGTGTTTGCTGCCTTGAAGCTGATAGCGGAGACGATCAATGGTGTATCCATGCTGTTTTTCTCCATGGATTCGAATGGTTTATTGTATAACCGCGTTCGAACAGGCTCGATGATTTACTTTATCGGTGGCCTCGTGTCTGTCCTGAGTCTGAAATCCTTCCTGGGACTTTTGATCATATTTACTTTAAGCTCCATCGTGTATTTTATTTATTTTGTTTATAAAATAAGTCCATCCCTCTCGAAAATGGGAATCATCGGAGTCGTCAGTTTACAGGTGTTCTCGTGGTCATCCTTATTCTTAACGATATTCTTTGTTTTTTTGAAATTATACAACGGGGTGATGGCGAGTTTGCCAGTGATGTCGAAGGTGAAATTTTAGTAACAAAAGAGTCTTCGGCACATGCTGAAGACTCTTTTGTTATTCCATGATTCTTTTCCAAATCTTATGACTTGGCCGCTGTTGCTCGATCTGACTCATGTTCCGGGGGATGTCGTGCCCGACCCATACTCCAGTAGTGAAGGTGTCTGTTAATCCCATCACCCAGTAGTCATGATAGTTATTGGTGGTTCCGGTTTTGATTCCCACATAAGGTTTTGAAACGTAAGCTGTCCTTCCGGTTCCCGAAGTAGCTGCTTCGCCCAGCATTTTTCTTATTTTGGATGTTGTATCTGCGGACCATACCTTCTTCTGATCATTCTTCCATTTATAAAGAATCTTACCGTTATTGTCTTTCACGTGAATAATGGCATGACTCTCCTGGTAATTCCCATCAATAAAAGATGTATAGGCATCGGTTAATTCCAAAGGGCTCATTCCATAAGTGAATCCTCCAACCGATGAAGCAAACGTTTTGTCCTCGTTTGAGACCTTTTTAAATGAAAAAGCAGATAGGGATTTAAAGGCTTCCTCTATTCCGACTCTTTCCAGCAATCGAAGTGCCGAACTGTTATAGGATTGCGCCAGCGATTGTTTTAACGTCACGTTACCAGGCTGAACCCCTCCATAGTTTATAGGGCAATAATCACCGATGCAGTACCGGTTCGCATTCACTTTATCTGTAATGGAAGCCTGGTATTTCTCAATATATGGCCCATATACAAGAAGTGGTTTTATCGCTGATCCTGGTTGCCTGAAGGCTTGAAATGCATGATGAAAATTGTATTTCTGATACTCCCTGCCGCCGGACAAGGCCACAATGTTCCTTGTCTTGTTGTCGATGGTGATAGTGGCTCCCTGTAGCTCTTTCTGTAAATTATCATTTAAGGCTTGAACACTTTTTTGTTGAAGAGCTGGATTTAAAGCAGTTTGAATCCGGACACCTGAGGAAATCACTTCCTGAAAACGTTCCTCAAGCTTCTGAGCGATCCTTTCCTTTTCTTCAGGAGATTCTGCATTTTCTAATTCCAATTTGTACCCCTCGTGCATGGAGATCAGTTCTTTTAATTCGTTTTCAACGTAAAAAGCGTAGTCAGGGTATAAGTCTTTTTTCTTACGAACGTTTAAGCTAATCGGAACTTTTTTTAGTTTTTCCGCCTGTTCTTTAGAAAGCTTGGACGTAGCCACTAGAATATCCAGGAGGCGCTCCTGACGAACTTTCGTTTGATCGAAATGATCGATGGGATCATATTTTCCCGGGTTATTGGGAATCGATGCAATGAACGCCATCTCTGCCTGATTGAGTTCCGTTACACTCTTCTGAAAGTAGTACTGTGACGCAGTTTCAATCCCATAAACACCATTACTGAAGTAAATGACATTCAGATAAAGCTCTAAAATTTCATCTTTTGATAATGATTTTTCAATTTCATGGGCATAAAATAACTCGGTCAATTTACGATTGTACGTTTTTTCCTGACCTAGATATAAATTTCTTGCGAGCTGCTGTGTAATCGTGCTCCCACCCTGTTGAATGTGGGTAAACACTAAATTTTTCACAACAGCCCGAAGAATCGCTCCGGCATCAAATCCAACGTGTTCATAAAAGTTCTGATCCTCTGACGCGACTAGAATTTCCTCCATAAAGGGAGGAATCTGTTCATCCGAAACATATAAACGATAGGGACGGTTCACCTCTGAAAAGACATGCCCGTTTTGGTCGAGGAGTAAGCTCGTCCGATTCAGGTCTATGGTATCTACACTTACAGCGAGTTCCAGTTCCTTTTGAAAGCTTTGTACTTTGTTTAATTCATCCGTCGTAAAAAATAATGTGGTAAAAAATATGAGCATAAAACTAATAACCGTTATATAACCTGCGAAAACTCTCATTTCTCACTCTACTTTTCTAGTAATCTTTCACATGGCTGGTTGATTCAGAATGACGTATACTCCACCATAGTAATCCAAACGCGCCCAAGAATAAAGCACCTGTTACATAAAAAACGGAAGAAATACCAATATATCCTGACACAACCCCTCCGAAAGCAGGTCCAACCACGTTTCCAAGAAAACGAAAGCTTTGATTGTATCCAAGCACTTCCCCTTGCATGCTTATAGGGGCTTCCTGACGGATATAAGCCGTCACACAAGGAATCATCCCGCCAATCGCGATCCCAAACAAGAAACGGAACAGGACGAGTTGCCAAAGTTCAACAGCAAGTGCTTGAGGCACGATGAAAATAGATGCCAGAACAAGGAGAATCGATAAAACTTTTTCATAACCAATATCATCACCAAGCTGACCCCATCGTCTGGTCGCGAGTAAATTACCAAATCCGGTAGCAGAGAAAGCAATTCCCGCCAGAAATGCCAGATTCGTAGAAGAGGTAAGTTCGTCTACATAAAGGGCGAGAAGAGGCTGGATGCTAAAATTCGCAACCTGGATAAGGAATGACAGTAATAGAACCGTCACTAATAATTTGTGACTCAAAATATGGTGAAGCACTTCTTTACTTGAATACTGGTTTCGTTGATTCCGTTGCTCTTTGCTCCGTTGCTCATTAATGCCTATTAATACAACAGTTGCTGCTACGGCAATGGCAATGGAGGTGAAAATAAACGTGTAGGAAAAGCCCACATTATCGGCGAGGATCCCACCAATCACCGGACCGAATAACCCTCCTGACACGGTTCCCATTTGCAAGGTCCCCAATGTGCGACCTGCTTCTTCCTTGGGGGTCTGGGCGGAAATAAGGGCCATTGAGGTAGGGATGAAGCCTGTCACAGCCCCCATGACCATTCGAAGCAGAAAGAGTCCCCACACCGAATCCATAAAGCCCATTAGAAAAATGGACGCAGCGATTCCGTACCCTGTAATAAGGAGGATCGGCTTATACCCGAAACGGTCTCCGATCCGTCCCCATAATGGAGAAATAAAGAAAGCCGTTAAAAATGTAACCCCAAACACAAACCCTGACCAGCGCTGTACATATTCTTCACTGTACGTACCAAAGGTTTCGATATAAAGGGATAAAAACGGCAAGACCATTGTCGCGCTTGCCGCTACCAGGAAATTGGCCAAAAGCATAATCGTTAAATTCTTTTTTTTGATTGAAATGGTTAACACCTTCTATGTGATATTTATTTCGTATACCTAAATATTCATTTTATTAAAGATACAGTCTCCAGTCCAACGAAGAACATTTATTCACGGTGAAAACCGGGAATTAGTCATAATTTCTAGGTTCAACATGATATAATGTAAGAATAAGAAGTATGGGAAAGTGACGTGTGTACCATTATTTTTGCATTCTATTTATTATAGATAAATTGGGGTCTTATCCACATTTTGAGGAGGGAGTATTGTGGCGAAAGCGGATCAGCTTGTGTTCATAGATTTTGAGTTTTCTATGCCGGAACGACATAGAGTCCCCAAAGGTTTTTATCCAGAGATTATCGAAGCTGGTGTAGTGGTCGTTCAGAATGGGAAAGTGTCAGATACGTTTTCATCTTATGTGAAACCGACTGCGTTTCCCAAACTAACCAATCGCTGTAAACGGTTCTTATCGATCAATCAGCAAGAAGTCGATACGGGAATATCGTTTCATTGCTTGATCGACTATTTTAACGGTTTAAATGCAAGGGGAGTCGAGAAGGTAGTAACGTGGGGAAACATGGATATGAAGGTACTGAGGGATAATTGTTCCCAGACTGATATTCCATTTCCTTTCCAAGCTCAATTCGTCGACTTGTCCATGGAATATAAACGCTTCTTTGGTGATCAAAACCAAACGGGGCTATGGAAAGCAGTTCAGGAATACGGTAGAGAAGGAGTCGGAAAACATCATAAAGCATTAGATGATGCCCTCACCACCCACCATATCTACAATCTGGTCGAAAAAGACAAAAAATACCTCGATAAAGCTGAACCTACAACCATAGGGGACAGAATCGACCTCTCCAAATTTTACAATCAGCTTGCATGATGAAATGAGGGACGGACCTTACTAAGGTCCGTCCCTCATTTTGGGTTAAAATGTCAGACTGTACATAAGTTCATATTCTCTCTGAATGGACTGGAGTGTTTCCAGGCTCTTTTGGGCGTGAGGGGAAGAATCTGCTTCCAGCTCATTTTTAAGAGTAAGGTAGGCAGCCACTAATGATTCATTATAGTCTACTATGTTCCCATCAAAGGGCTTGACCATTTTCTCCGGCATGTTTGCCTGCTCACGGTGGGCAAGGGCTTTTCTCTCGTGAAACAGTGGAACATCCACCTCCTGAGGATTATGCAGGTCCCCTTGTCGAGGGTGTTTTAACACTGAGAGAATCTTCACCACATAGGCACCTGGCCGCTCTCCGGTCACCTCGCCGATATACTTCCCGGTTTTATAAAAAGCTGTGACATAATCACCAATTTGTATGTTTTTCATAAAAAATCCTCCTCTAATACTTCAAACTCTATTATAATGAAAGCGGAATGAATTGAGAAATAACTACTATAAAGGTAACATGTGGAGGTACATATATGAAGCGTCTGATGATTGTAATCCTATTTTTACTAGGTTTAGTACTTGCTTCTTGTGGACAAACAGAGAAGGAAGATACCGCTAAAGAAGAAACACAACAAACAGAGGAAAGTAAGAATACTGCGGAAGAATCCAAAGGAGATGACACAATGACATTCCCTCAGCTTACAACAGAAGTTGCTGAAAACGAGAAATTAGTAGAAATGAAAACCTCAATGGGAACGATTAAAATAAAGCTATTCCCCGAGCAGGCACCTAAAACAGTTGAAAACTTTATTACTCATAGTAAAAACGGCTATTATGACGGACTGAAATTCCATCGCGTGATCAAAGACTTCATGATCCAGGGGGGAGACCCGAATGGAAATGGAACGGGTGGAGAAAGTATTTATGGTGAATCCTTTGAAGATGAGTTCTCACCTGAATTGTTCAACCTTCGTGGCGCCCTTTCCATGGCCAATGCAGGTCCTGATTCGAATGGAAGTCAATTCTTCATCGTGCAGAAGGATGACATCGATCCACAGTTTGAAGAGCAAATGAAATCAGCAGGATTCCCATCAGAAATCATTGACGCTTACATGAAGAATGGTGGAACGCCTTGGCTTGATCAAAAGCACACCGTGTTCGGTCAAGTGGTTGAAGGAATGGACATCGTTGATGAAATTGCCAACGTAGAAGTTGGTGCGAACGACCTTCCAAAAGAAGAAGTTGTGATCGAAAGCATTAAGGTTGTAAAATAGGAATGAGAGAGCTGTGAACCCTTTTGGAGGTTCAGGGCTCTTTTTTTTATAGCGTGGAGGATCTGAAGGTTCAGGATATGCAGGAATATACAAGTATTTCCTCGGAAATTGTCGAGGCTTGTTCCCGGGGCTGTTCAATAAATCGTTAAAAACGGACCGAATTCAAGTTGGTTTGTCCTTTACAGTGTTGGTATAATAAAAGAAGAGTTTGTTTTTTGAAAGGAGCTTACGATGCTTTCTTCTTATGTATTAAATTTATTTCTTTACTTTCCTGAAGATAAGTCGGAATATATCCCGGCAAGCATTACAATGGCCATCTTCTTAATAGCTGCCTTATTGACGTTCCGTTTAATTATAAAGGTTTCAAAACGTGAAGAATTGAAAACGAAGAAGATGGAAGAGGAAGCGGGGCAGCGTAAAAGGGAATCAGAATAAAAAGAATGAAACACGCTTAAATATAGGCGTGTTTTTTTGTTGTGTTGATTCACCCCGATTTTCTTCTAATACCGTCTCCAACCTGCAGCTTCTTTTCGGGCAAAAAAGGAATACTTTTTCCCTCAAACGTCAACAATGGAGGAAGAGTATGCAGATTTGGAGGAAGAGCGATATGACAAAATTATCACTATTATATATGATCTTGATGAGTGTTTTACTTGGGGCATGTGCCATTGAAAACCCCAAAAAGGTCGAAGTGGAAATGAAAAATGAGAACGGGGATTCACTTGGAAAAGCCACCCTGCAAGAGAAATCAGACGGAGTGGAAGTCGGCTTGGATCTTGAAGGCCTGCCACCGGGTGAGCATGGGATTCATATCCACGAAAAAGGAGTATGTAAACGTCCGGATTTTGTATCTGCAGGGAATCACTTCAATCCGGATGACACCAAACATGGACTTCTTCATCCTGAAGGGGCCCATGGAGGAGACCTGCCTAATATCATCGTGGATGATGACGGGACAACAAAGGCAAAGCTGATGGCAGGGGGGGTCACCTTGACAAAAGGGAAGACATCTCTATTTACAAAAGAAGGTACTTCTTTGATCATTGATGAAAATAAGGATGATGGCATGACGCAGCCTTCTGGTGATTCCGGTAAACGTATTGCCTGCGGGGAAATTGTGAGCGATAAAAAGAAGTAGAGTGTGTGCGGATTTGCAGCACAGTGTACCAGGTACAAATAGTTCGAATTGTACCAGGTACAAATAATTCTAATTGCACCTGGTACAATTAGAATTTGAAAAGTAAAAAAAACGTGCAAAAGTTGAAATTAACACCCTCTACCCCAACCGATTTCATTCCAGATGGTCACTCAATTCAATGCTTGAACCAATTTATTAACCCAACACTCATTGGTTTGTCCTTATTCTAATCAACACACTAAGATATTTGTGTAATAACATCTTTAAGATTCCAGCTGATGAAAAGGGATACCAATCGATCAAAGCGATGACCTCCCCTCTTTAATACAAAAAACGGGAAGAGTTGCCGGCAACTCTTCCCGTTTTTAACATCAGCTTAAAGCTTTTCGCAATCTTTCCAACCCATCCATCAGCGTCCCTCGTGGACAGGCAATATTCATTCGTACAAAGCCTTCCCCGCCAGGACCGTATTTCGTTCCGGGTTCCAATGCGAGTTTTCCTTTATCCAATAGACGTTCCTTCAGTTCTTCATCTGATAGATTCATCTTTGTGCAATCAATCCAGAGCAGGTACGTTCCTTCTGCGTCCACCACTTGAAGATTGGGTAAATGCTTCCCAATGAACTCCTTCGTGACTTTCACATTTTCCTGCAGGTACGCAAGTATTTCTCCCAGCCATGCCCCACCAAAGCGATAAGCTGCGTCCATTCCAACAATCCCAAACGTATTGAGAGTGAAAAAGCCCTGTTTTTTATGAATGGCGGCGATCTTTTCCCGGAGATCGGGATTGGGAGTGATCATGGCTGAAGCCTGTAATCCAGCGAGATTAAAGGTTTTACTTGGTGCGATGCACGTGATCGTTATATCCCGGAACGAGTCATTCAGAGATGCTAATGGAATATGCTTGTGCGTGTCGTATACCAGATCTGAGTGAATTTCATCCGAGACGATCACGACATTGTACTGATGGCATAATTCAGCCATTTTCGTAAGCTCTTCTTTTTTCCATACACGTCCGCTCGGGTTGTGTGGATTGCATAGTAAGAACAGTTTTGCGCCTGTTTTCAGTGATTCTTCAAAGGCATGATAGTCAATGGAATAGCTGCCGTCTTTATACTCTAATTGAGCATTGACAATTTCCCGGTCATTGTCCTCCACCAAGCTGAAAAACGGTGTATAGACGGGGGACTGAATGAGTACTTTGTCACCGGGTACAGTGAGGGCTTGAATAATGGTTGAAATGGCCGGCACGACTCCTGGACTGTACTGCAGCCACGTCTTCTCGATGTCCCAGCCGTGACGATTTTGTACCCAGTCTTTAATGCTTGATGCCGTTTCATCCCCTACAAAGGTATAGCCAAAGATTCCGTGCTTCAATCGTTCCTGCAGGGCATCCAATACATCTTGTGGAGGAAGGAAATCCATATCTGCCACCCACATGGGCAAAACATCGTCTTTTCCAAATACCGTTTTCGTCAGATCCCACTTTACGGAGGATGAACCTTTTCGGTTGATGATTTCTTCGAATTTACTCACAAATTTGTCCCCTTTCTAAATATGTAATGATTAATATAATCATATGATGTAATCGAAAAAGATGAAAATTATTTGTTTATCCTTATTGCGGATCTTGTTCGATTTAACTTGTAACATAAAAAAGGGACTTCTCCCTACGTTTCAGAAATGAGCGCTTGGGAAAGTCCTTTTTTGTATAGTGGTTGTGTCTGAGTATCGTCGGAAAACTCTGCCGCATTTGCAGATACAAATTGATGAATGTATTCCAATACTTCCTCAGGCTTCTCTTCAGGAACGAGATGACCGGTTTCCTCTAGGACCACCAGCCTTGAGTTCGGGATATCCTGTTTCAACTTATGCCCCGTGGATAGGGGTACCACTCTGTCATGTTCTCCCCAAACAAGGAGGCATGGTGTTTGGATGTTACGTAAGTCGTTCCCTGATAAATCTCCTTCACGGTCTCGAATCATCCTTGTTAAGGCCTTGAAAATATCATCCTCCAGAAAAGGTTTCAAATATCCAAACATCATTTCATCATCAATCATTTTTGAATCATGTACCACATTTTCAAGATTATTCCTTACACCTGATCGAGTAAGCCACAGCTTTACATACAGATGGAAAAAGGGGATGTGACTCAGCATCGTGACAGGCCACTTCATTTTCTTGAGATAGCCGGAACTGCATAGGAGAACGCCTTTTTCGACTAATGAAGGTGCTTTTTTCATCACGTTCAAAGCGATTTGACCACCCATTGAATGACCAGTTAAATGGACATTCCTTACATTCAAGTGATCCAATAAGGCGATGACCGTGTTGGCCAAGTTGTCGTAAGAATAGATAAATCGGTTGTTTTTCTCGCTATTCCCAAAGGGAGGAAGATCGATGGAAATGACATTATAATTTTCTTTCAAAAGAGGTGTAAGCCGTCTAAAGCTAAAGGTTGACGATAGAAATCCATGAAGAAGGACGAAGGTTTCCGAGGCTGTAGGATGCTGATGATGTTCAAAGTAAACATTGGCACCATTCACTTGAACCACTTTTGCAAAATCTTGTTCTTGCATACTTCGTCACTCCTCTCTACTGGCTTACAGGTATTTTACCCGTATTTACTCATTTAACACCTCTATTTGAAAGTTGTAACATATTCAATTGTAATTATAGATGGAATGGGGAAAATAGCCTTAAAGTGATGAACCCTCTTTTCATAATAGTGACTTCTGATATAATAAAACCATTTAGTGGTGATGAGGAGGAAGAAGAATGCAACTAAGAGAAATGGAACTGGATTTAGTTAGGATTTTACAGAAGGATGCCAGGATTTCCACCGAGAATTTAGGGAAAATGCTTCAAGTATCAACAGATGAAATAGAGGAAGCGATTGAGAAGCTTGAAAAAGACAATGTTCTGGTCAGATACAGTACCGTTGTGGATTGGTCCAAGGTAGAAGGACATGAAGGGGTTACGGCGATGATCGATGTAAAAGTCGCTCCAAAAAGAGGAGTAGGATTTGATGAAGTGGCTCACCGTATTTATCGTTACAAAGAAGTGAAGAGCGTCTATCTAATGTCGGGGGCGTATGACCTTTCTGTGACGGTGGAGGGCCGATCCATGCACGAAGTGGCTACCTTTGTGTCTGAGAAGCTATCGACTCTTGATTCTGTATTATCTACAACAACTCACTTTCAATTAAAGAAATACAAACATGATGGAACCATTTTTGGTGATCATGGTGAAGATAAACGAATTGTGGTGTCACCATGACAACAAAGACCTCTTACATATCTCAATCAGTGAAAAACTTAAAGCCTTCCGGTATCCGGAAATTCTTTGATTTGGCTGCAAATATGGAAGGCGTCATTTCGTTAGGGGTTGGGGAACCAGATTTCATTACCTCATGGACGGTTCGAGAAGCCGCGATTCTGTCCTTGGAGCAAGGCTATACCTCATATACAGCAAACGCAGGCTTACTTGAGCTCCGGGAAAAGATTGCTGCGTATATGAAAGATGGATACTCCGTCGACTATGATCCGAAAAACGAGATCATTGTGACGGTCGGTGCCTCTCAAGCCCTTGATATCAGTATGCGGGCAATCATTGATCAGGGAGATGAAGTGATTGTAGTGGAGCCAAGCTTCGTTTCCTACGTACCACTTGTTCAATTGGCAGGGGGAGTACCTGTAACGGTTGAAACCAAGCCGGAAAATGACTTCAAAGTCACAGCCGAAGAACTTGAAGCAGCCATCTCCCCGAGAACGAAAGCCGTCTTACTCTGTTCGCCAAATAATCCAACAGGGACGGTCCTTGAAAGAGAGAACCTGGAGGAATTGGCAGAGGTGATTCGTAAGCATGATTTGGTGGTCCTTTCAGATGAAATTTACTCTGAGCTGGCCTATGATCATCACCACGTGTCCATTGCATCTTTAAAGGACATGAGAAAACGTACCATTGTGATCAATGGATTTTCTAAAGGGTTTGCCATGACGGGCTGGAGGCTGGGTTATATTTGTGCACCTGAAGAGATCGCTTCGTCATTACTTAAAATTCATCAATACGCCATGATGTGTGCGTCTACGCCTGCCCAACATGCCGCGGTGGAGGCACTGGAGAAAGGGATGGATGATGTGATGGAAATGAAGCGAAGCTATCGCCATCGACGCCACTATTTTGTGGACTCTTTAAATGAACTGGGATTAACCTGTCACACCCCGGGAGGAGCTTTCTATGCCTTTCCATCCGTTAAGAAAACAGGAATGTCTTCAGAGGAATTCGCAGAAAAGCTTCTTATGGAAGAAAAAGTTGCGGTTGTACCTGGTAATGTATTCGGAAAAGGCGGAGAAGGATATATTCGTTGTTCTTATGCTTCAAGTATGGAGCAGCTGCAGGAAGCTGTGAAACGGATGAAGAGATTTGTTGAGAATCATAGTTAGAAAATGAAGGGTGCCAGGCACAAAGAAACACATTTGTGCCTGGCACCTATTTAATTTGGGCAAAAAAAAATAGGACGATGAAATATCGTCCAACAAATGAAAACAAAAGGGGGAATACTTAGAAAGCTTATTTTCAGTATGACCCCTTTTTCAATTATTTATACATCATTTTATAAAAAGTTTTTAAGGCTGGCTCTTTTCGTATTTCAACTCATATAACATTTGCATCACACGCAGGAAATCATCTTCAGAGAATTCCTTTGCCTTGCGGAGGATCAACTTCGTTCGTTTGGGACCCAATTCTTTGATCAGCTGCTCCATTTCAACATCAACTCCGGTCGGATGATGATCCTTGACTTCCCGTTCAAGCAGCTCGGAAGCTGGTATATCAAGAACGGTTGAAAGCTTTAGAATTGTTTGTGTATCAGGGATTTGCAGATCGGATTCATACTTTTCAATCGTCTTCGTGCCTAATCTGGCCCTTAAAGCAAGCTCCTGTTGAGATAATTTGCGCTCTTCGCGTACACGTCTTAAATTCTCACCAAAGTGTGACATGCTAAAGTCCCTCCCCATAGAATATCTTCCTTATATCTATAGTTTATCACCATTTGGAAAAAAATAGCCCGCCTTCTAGTGAACAAAATGTTAAAAATAAAAGGTCCGTCTTTAGGGACGGACCTCTCATTTAAGATATGAAAACAAGTAGAATGGCTACGGGTACGATGTAGCGCAATAGAAAGATCCAGCAGTTGAACAGGGCCGGTGATATAGACGAACCGGATTGGACTTCGCTCCATACATCTTCTCTCTTTAATCGGTAGGAAACGAATATACTGATCAGTAATGCCCCTATCGGCAATCCGAAATTGCTCGTTATATAATCGGCAAAGTCAAAGAAGTTCTTTCCTTGAATGAGAAAATCATCGAATACACCAAATGAAAGGGCACTTGGAATACCTGCAAAAAACACAAGGATTCCGATTAACCATGTAAATGGCTTTCGTTTCGATTGATTTCCTTTTGACAGTGCAGCCACTCCGATTTCAAGTATGGAGAATGCGGAAGTCAAGGTTGCAAACAATAATAAAATGAGAAATACAGTTAAGAAAATGCCGCCGAAAGCAATTTCATTAAAGACGGCTGGCAGGACAACAAAAGCAATTCCAGGTCCTTCATCCGGTTGGAAACCAAGGGCGTACACAGCAGGGAAGATGACCAATCCTGCCAATAATGAGATAAAGATATTTAACCCGGATACGCTGATGGCGGACCGTGGCATACTATCCTCTTTTGAAAGATAAGATGCATACGTCACCATGACAGAGAGTCCGACAGTAAGGGCAAAGAATGCCTGTCCTAGCGCAAGTAACATCGTTTCCCCATTCAAATAGCTCCAGTCCGGCAATAACAGGAAGCGGACACCTTCCATTGCGCCTTCCAAGGTAAGGGACCTGATGACTAAAATAATAAATAAGATAAATAAAGCCGGCATCATATAACGACTTGCACGTTCAATCCCTTTTTGAATCCCGCCTTGTACCACAAGTATTGTGATCACAATAAAGATGAATTGTGCAATCAGCACTTCCTTAGGATTTGCAATGATGCTTTCGAATAAGGTTCCATACTCCTCTTGGGTTTTCCCAATTAAAGAGCCTGTAACACTTCTGGCCAAGTAAGAAAGGATCCATCCGCCCACAACACTGTAAAACGATAATATGATAAAAGAAACAACCGTTCCTAAATATCCGATCCAGTGCCAATAGGAATGAGGAGCCAACTTTTTATAGGAAGTGACAGCGTCGGCTCCAGCCCGTCTTCCGATGACAAACTCTGCCAAAAGAATGGGAGCACCGATCAAAACGGTGAAAAGGATAAAGAGTAAGAAGAAGACACCCCCTCCATTTGCACCAGCCATATACGGGAATTTCCAAATGGCACCCAGCCCTATAGCAGAACCGGCTGCCGCCAGAATGAAACCAATCTTAGAAGTCCACTGTTCTTTTTTGGCCAAGATCAAGATCCTCCTTTCAAAAAAATAAGATTTTTCAATCGTACTATGTTTTACACCCTCTGTACACCGGATTTTTAAATTTTCAATATATAAGAAATATGGGGGTGAATACCATTAAATGAGTGATAGCGAACAATTTGGCAACATGTATTTCCATTTATTATGTGTGAAAACGTTTGTAAACATTACAATTAACCTAATTTCTAGAAAACTAGTCAAAAACATGATGAATGGGCTGGAAATTTCTCTAAAATGTAGTATACTAATTGTAACAAAACGTTCACAAATTATTCTTTTTTTCGCCATAATTGAAAGCGTTTACTATCGGATTGGAGGGATTTACTATGGATGTATTTCTTGTATATCTATTTATCGCAACGGCTACTCCGCTATTTCTTTGGATAGAACATCGTAAGTGGGCGGTTCTTCATATCCCATTTGTTATAGCCTTATGGGCAGTATTTATTTATTACGTAGCCGTTCCGGAACTTGGAGGATGGGGACATGTGACGTTGTGGAGCCTATTTGTTGCAAACCTTGCATTCGCCCATATTGCAGCCTTCATGCTGTATGCCTTGCCATTTATCCAAAAGCAACGAAAGAAAAAATCAATCACTGTAAAGAATTAGTCTGATCCAATTTGAATTGGGTTAGGCTTTTTTTTTTGTCTATTTTAAAAGAATAAATTAATGGTAAATAAATGAAACAAAATCCACTTTGTAGTCGTTACATAAATGAAAGCATCATAGAAAAAGGGGGGAAATTCGAGTGGAAAATGAGCACTTGATCGAACGTGCGAAAAAAGGAGATCTGCAGGCATATAGCCATTTAATCACATATTATTTTCCCATCGTGGAACGGTTTGCCTATCAGATGGGGAATTCCATCGCTGATATACCAGACATTACTCAGGAAGTGTTCATTCGTGTGTACAGATTTTTAGACGGGTTCTCTTATGCGAAGTTTACAACCTGGCTTTATAAAATCACGTTAAATGTGTCGAGGGATTTTAAACGAAAAGAAAATCAGCATAATAATCGAGTGAAAAAAATCGGGAATGAACCCTCAGGAGACGTCATTACTCCTCAAGAACGTATCCTGAGACAGGAAGAGGATCGCATGCTGCACGAATGCATCCAAATGCTGGATGATAAATATCAAATACCGATCATCCTTACTATTTTCATGAAAAGAAGTATGAAGAAATGGCTGAAATACTGTCAATCAATTTATCTACTGTCAAAACAAGACTTTTAAGAGGGAAAAACCTCTTGAAAAAAGAACTGGAAGAGGCTGAAAAAAGGGAGGGGAGATTGAATGGATGACAAGATGCTTGAAAAACGCATGGAATTATTGAATCAATCGTATAAGAAAATTCCGGATCAGACCAATCCCTCAGACATCATACAAGCCATAAAACAAGAAGGGAAATCCCAAAAGAAGCGAACACTTATTCATTGGCCATACGTCGCAAGTTTCATTGGTGTCCTTCTGATCGGTGCGGTTCTCATCCTGCAGCTTACGATGGATGTACCGGGAAGACAGAATGGGAATCAAGCTGATTTTGCCGGTGAGTCAGACCAACGACTTCAAAGGGAGATAGAAAATGCGAAAGCTCAATATGATGTAAGGAAAATTCAAGCAATGGAGCGGCTCGGGTTTACGGAAGGCATATTTAATTCGACTGTGATCGCACGGGATGCAGGGAGGCAACTCACATATATCGAGTCCATTCCAAAGCGGGACTTCTCAAATGAAAGAAAAGTGGAGTGGATCCAGAGAGCGAGTGACGAGTTGACTCAGATATTGGCTACTCCTGATGTGATGATGAAAAATCTGAAAGCTCCTTTAACGATGGAAGAAGCAGAAGTATGGGTTGATGATTTTATTAAAAAGGAACAAGATATCCTCCCTCTATATGAGGACGAGTTGAATAAGTATGGTGAATATTGGAAGCCTTATGTTGAGAACGGAGAATTGAATATAAAGGAGTTCAATCATATGAATAACGACTATCCCCCCAAACTATGGTTATTGCGGGATGGAATATTCAATAATGCAGTTAAGCTATCGTATAACAGTGAGACGGACCGGCTTGAAACTACATTGGATGTGGAGTACTTCAGGATGATCACAAGTCGTGGAGCCTTACCGGAAGGGTATGAATTGTATATGATTACCCGTTTTGATCCAGTCATTAAAGCAGGTGAATTTACAGGGACATGGAAAGAAGCAGTTGATCGCTTGATGGACTACGAAAAGATGTTAAAGGAATTGCCGGAAAATTCAAGGTTCAGGGTGGAAGTGAAGCTTGAATACGATCTTCTCTATCAAAACTTTACAGATGGAAATGTGTATCAGCCCATCTTTGATGAAAGTGATGAAATGAAATCACAAGTTGAAGAAACCTACCGATATATACTGAAAGAGTATCCAGAGTACACAACATCCCTTCATCTGAAAGAAGTATACGAAGAGTTAAGACGTGTAAATTTCGTTAAGCCAGATCGTTGGGTTCAGACGACACCGGTCATTTTGTCTTCAGAGACAGAAGAACTATATAAAGAGCGCTAAGTTACACTGTTTTAATAATTTTAAAAATTGGGAAGCATAACTAGTGAGAAAGCAATTATAGGTGAATAAATCAATGAAAATGGGGTTAGTTGCAGAGGTCTTATAGAATAAACTTTTGCCGAATCACGGATTCTATGATATAATCTACAATTGCGTGTAAAGACGAAAAATAATATATATACTAGGAGTGTTACCATGACTACAAAATTCGAAACAGGAACTGTTGTAACAGGTAAAGTTACAGGCATTCAACCATACGGTGCGTTCGTTGCACTTGATGAAGAAACACAAGGATTAGTTCATATCTCTGAAATCACTCACGGCTTTGTTAAAGACGTTAGCGAGCACCTTTCAGTAGGCGACGAAGTAAAGGTTAAAGTATTATCAGTGGACGAAAAAGCTGGTAAAATCAGCCTTTCTATCCGTGCTACAGAAGAAGCTCCTGCAGCACCACAAGCAAAACCTGCAGCAGCGAAAAAACCTCGCCGTCAAGGTCAAGGAAGTGTAAAGCAAGCAAACGAAGAAACAACACCAGCTGGCTTCAACACTCTTAAAGACAAGCTTGAAGAGTGGATCGAACAATCAGAACGTGAAGATCTAATCAAGAAATAATACAATTTTTAAGTAGACTGCCTTTCTTGGAGGGCGGTCTTTTTTATAGATTTGTTTTATATCCCTGGAGGTACCGGAATATCCTTTGAAAAAGAGGGATATTGCTCTTTTTTAGAGAATTGATAGATATAAATAGAAAAAATTGATGGGGAGAGGGAGAATATGAAAGAGGAAATAGGGAATCTTTTAGCTGGAAATCAATGCACTCATGTCCTTTATGCCTATCAGGATCGAAATAAATATTTAGAAAACGCCGTAGCCTATATTCTTGAGGGGATCGAAACTGGGGATTCCGTCGTTCTGATTGAGAACGAAAGGAATCTGAATGTGTTGCTCAAACGGTTAAAAACCCAATTAACAAGCAGCCAATTGGAGAGGATTCAGGTTATCAGTAACTTTGATTTTTATCAATCTAGTGGAAGTTACCATCCTCCAGCCATTTATGAACAATTAACAAAAGCCATTACCCCCTACTTAGAGAACGATATTTCTTTTCGCTCGTGGACAAATGTGGAGTGGGGCACATTAGAAGAGCCAACGTCCATTATTGAATGGTTTGAAACAGAAACGGATCGCGTTGTACACGAGTACAATCTGACCGTTGTCTGTGCGTATGATTCAAAGAAAATGCCAGATCAACTGGAAGACGCTTTAAAGAAAAATCATGGATATTTAATGTCGGATGAGAATATTCTGAACTCGAAAGTATATAGTAAAGCCAATTAGTCAGTAAATATATCGTTGATTCTCTTGATGAGAATCAACTTATTTTTTTTGAAGAAGGTTTGGCCGTTCGTGGAATAATCCATCATAAATTAACGAAAAATAATGAATTTTTGAACAATACACTTGTCCGTACCTCCTTAATGGCCTATAATGAGAAATGAAAGCGCTTAATTTAACGAAAATACATATATACAGGAGGATCTTAGATGCTTTATAATAATCCGAACACTGAAGGGTCACTGGTACAATTTAAAGACAAGTATGAGAACTTTATTGGTGGAGAATATGTGCCGCCAGCAAGTGGAGAATACTTTGAAAATGTATCACCTGTTACGGGGAAAGTTTTCACGAAAATTGCCCGTTCAAACAAAGAGGATATCGAAAAGGCATTAGATGCAGCACATGCAGCGAAAGACGCCTGGGGCAAAACTTCTGTTACGGAAAGATCCATCATCTTAAATAAAATCGCAGATCGTATGGAAGAAAATTTAGAAATGCTTGCTGTAGCCGAAACGTGGGATAATGGTAAGCCGGTTCGTGAAACATTAGCGGCAGACTTACCCCTTGCGATTGACCACTTCCGTTATTTCGCCGGATGTATCAGAGGCCAGGAAGGATCTCTTGGTGAGATCGATAATGATACGGTTTCATATCATTTCCATGAGCCAATCGGGGTTGTAGCCCAAATCATTCCTTGGAACTTCCCGATTCTGATGGGTGTATGGAAGATTGCCCCTGCCCTGGCTGCAGGTAACTGTGTCGTATTGAAGCCGGCTGAGCAGACACCTGCTTCCATCATGGTTCTGGTTGAACTGATTGAAGATTTGCTGCCTAAAGGTGTACTGAATGTTGTTCAAGGGTTTGGAGTGGAAGCAGGGAAACCCCTTGCGCAAAGTAAGCGTGTTGGTAAGGTAGCCTTCACAGGTGAAACGACAACTGGCCGACTGATCATGCAATATGCATCTCAAAACATTATCCCTGTTACGTTAGAACTTGGTGGAAAATCACCTAATATCTTCTTTGAAGATGTAATGGATCAGGATGATGATTTCCTTGATAAAGCAGTCGAAGGTTTCGTGATGTTTGCACTTAATCAAGGAGAAGTGTGTACATGTCCTTCAAGGGCGCTGATCCAGGAATCGATCTACGATAAGTTCATGGAGCGTGCCATCGAACGCGTGAAACAAATCAAGCAGGGGAACCCGTTGGATTCAGATACAATGCTGGGTGCTCAAGCTTCTCAAGAGCAATTGGATAAGATTCTATCTTATATTGAGATTGGGAAAGAAGAAGGAGCGGAATTGCTCATCGGTGGTGAGCAAAATACACTGGATGGAGATCAGGAGGCAGGTTTCTATGTGAAGCCGACGGTCTTCAAAGGCAACAACAAAATGCGTATTTTCCAGGAAGAAATCTTTGGCCCTGTTGTTTCCGTTACAACGTTCAAAACGAAAGAAGAAGCCCTTGAAATCGCCAATGATACTCTTTACGGACTTGGAGCAGGTGTATGGACACGTGATATGAACACGGCTTACCGTTTCGGTAGAGAGGTTCAAGCAGGACGCGTATGGACGAACTGCTATCACCAATACCCTGCACATGCGGCATTCGGTGGATACAAAATGTCCGGTATCGGTCGTGAAAATCATAAAATGATGCTATCACACTATCAACAAACGAAGAATTTACTAGTTAGCTATAGCCCTAAAGCGTTAGGATTCTTCTAAAATGGAACAGCGACTAGAGGCAACTGAACAAGCCCTTCAGCTGATTGAAACGTTAAAAGGCAAGCATGGGGCCCTCCTGTTTCATCAGTCTGGAGGATGTTGTGATGGCAGTTCTCCTATGTGTTTAAGTCAAGATGATCTGATCATTGGTGACAGTGATGTATTAGTAGGTACTGTAGCCGACTGTCCTTTTTATATGAACGAACAACAATATGAGTATTGGAAGCATTTCCGGATCATATTGGATGTAAAGGAAGGAAGGGGAGGAGTGTTCTCTTTGGAATCAACGGAAGGCGTACGCTTTATTACGGATTCCAAACTGATCAAAGCATAAATGTGAATCTTATGGTTCTACCCTTCTACTCTCAATAATAATTTCTAGAGACAACTTTTTTATAGGTTGTCTCTTTTTTATTGTCTTTAGAGCGATTGATTGTGTGGGTATGCCTATCGTATGCTGACTTTACTAATTTTAACGATTACAATTTTAGAATGATTATAATTTGTAATTGACTTTCGTTCTCAAATAGTTAAAATAAAACTATAATTACTTAATAATTATTATAATCTAAAGGAGTGTCTGAAGTGGATAATAGAAAACTAACAACGAATCAAGGTGCCCCGATCGGCGATAACCAGAACTCATTGACAGCTGGGGATAGAGGACCTGCGCTGCTTGAAGATTTTCAACTAATTGAGAAGCTGGCTCATTTCGATCGTGAGCGAGTTCCTGAAAGAGTCGTTCACGCCAGAGGAGCGGGAGCGCATGGTGTATTCATTACAAAAAACAGCATGAAAAAATATACGAAAGCTGCACTTTTTCAGGAAACTGGCAAAGAAACACCTGTATTTGCCCGTTTTTCCACCGTCGTCCATGGCCAGCATTCACCGGAGACCCTGCGCGATCCCCGTGGATTTGCCGTCAAATTCTATACTGAAGAAGGGAACTGGGATTTTGTGGGGAACAACCTGCCTGTTTTTTTCATTCGTGATGCCATGAAGTTTCCGGATATGGTCCATTCTTTAAAACCTAATCCACAAACGAATATCCAAGAACCTGAGAGATATTGGGATTTCATGTCATTAACTCCTGAATCAACCAACATGCTGCTGCATCTCTACACAGATGAAGGGATTCCTGCTAATTATAGACAAATGCGAGGGTCAAGTGTGCATGCATATAAATGGGTGAATGCTGCCGGGAATACTGTTTATGTGAAGCTAAGCTGGAAACCAAAGCAAGGCATTGAAAATTTAACAACAGAAAAAGCAGCTGAAGTTCAAGGGAAAGATTTTAATCATGCAAGCCGTGATCTATATGAATCGATTGAAAAAGGGGATTTCCCGGAATGGGACCTGTATGTGCAGGTGCTGGACCCAATGGATATGGATGCCTTTGATTTCGATCCTCTTGACGCAACGAAGGATTGGTCAGAAGGTGACATTCCATCTCATTTTGTCGGAACCATGATTTTAAATAGAAATCCTGAAAATATTTTTGCTGAGACAGAATCAGTGGGTTTTAACCCAGGAGTGCTAGTAAACGGGATGCTTCCGTCAGAAGACAAGTTGCTGCAAGGAAGACTATTCTCTTATTCAGATACACAGCGTTACCGAATCGGTGCAAACTACCTGCAGCTCCCGATCAACTGCCCATTTGCTCAAGTGGCCAATAATCAGAGGGACGGACAAATGTCGTTCAAGCAGCAAACGAGTCCGATAAATTATGAGCCGAACAGCTTTAATGATACGCCGAAAGAAGTGTCAGGGTATACAGAGGTTCATCAGCCGATGGCAGGAGAAACAGGAAGACAGAAGATCCAGAAAACGGACGATTTTGGTCAGGCCGGTCACATTTACAGAAGCTATCCCGAAGAAGTGAAGAAGCAAGTCGTGAAGAATATTTCAAGTGAATTATCAGGAATCAACGAAAGAATTGCCCTGCGTGCAGTGTGCAATTTCTTCCGGGCGGATGAGGGGCTTGGGAAGGATTTGGCGAAGAGTATCGGGTTGGATCTGACGCCATATTTGCAGCATGTGAAATAAAAATGGATGAGTACTGGTCTTTTTATCGGTGAAGGTGTGCTGATGAAAGGGCTGGTGCTCTTTTTTCTATTGTTGGGGAGATGTAAGCAACGCGACAAACAGCATCACCGCGCCACCAAAAAAGCCACTCCCCTAAAAGGAAAGTGGCCACATACCAACATTAAAACGCATTCCGCTCAATCCCATACTTCCGTATCCGATACTGCAGATTCTGCCTGCTCATACCAAGGGATTTCGCTGTTTTAGTGATATTAAAGTCATGGTATTTCAACGCTTTTTGAATATAATAGGTTTCAGCTTCTTCCATGAAAATTTCCAACGGCTTGATTTCGGTTCCAGATTGGTAAAGAAACTCCGATTCATCCTGACTATTTTCTCCTGTCGAAGTATGATGAATCCTCTGCCTGAATCCGAATGGAAGATGATTGAAGCCAATCTCTTCTTCAAACCCCACCAAGCTAAATGCTCCTTCAATGACATGCTCAAGCTCCCTCACATTGCCTGGCCAGTCATACTGGTGGAAAATTTCACTCACTTCATCCGAAATCCCTTTAATACCCATAGCGAAATGGTGGTTGAACTGGTCAATGAAATAGTTCACAATCTCCGGTAAATCTTCTTTTCTCGAGCGGAGAGAGGGGATAAAGATTGAAACAATGCTCAGCCTGTAATAGAGGTCCTTTAATAACCGCCCTTCTGCAATTGCGTCGATGGGATCCTCGTTCACAGTCGCCATCACCCGCACATCATATGGAAGGTCCGTCCCTTGGGAAAAGAAGTTTAGCAGCTTCTCTTGAAGGGAAAGGGGTAATGAGTTAATTTCGTCCAGTAGCAGTGTGCCTCCCTGTGCTTGTTGGAAGAGGGAGGGGCGGTGTTCTTCCGGATTGCTGTCCTTTCGCTTCTCGTGAAACAGGATTTCTTCTAGCTTATCATCATGTAGTGACGAGCAATTCTGGGTGATGAAAGGGCGATTGGCACGGGCGCTGTCGTTGTGGATGCTTTGTGCAAAAAGCTCCTTTCCGGTACCGATTTCACCACATATCAACACAGGGGAAGACGTCCTTGTCGCCCGCTTTCCGGTTTCGACGGCGTCCTGCAGTCGGTGATGTTTACCGATGATGCTGTCAAAGGTAAATAAACTGCTTGGACGCTTATTTATATGATCTCTCATCACCTTTTCGAGTTTCGTGATGTCTCTGGCAATTTCAATCGCCCCAATTAGCACTTCATCGTGAAAGATCGGAAAGGTGTCGTTCATCGTCGTGATTTCGATTCCGTTCATATTAAAATAAGTTTGTTTCACATTAAGGGTTGGTTCCTTTGTGTTCAGAACTTTAAGAAGGGTACTTTCTTCTTCAGAGTGAAATTGGAAAACATCCAGCAAATTTTTATCCAGGACGTCTTCAATTTCCATCCCTTCGATTTCGCGCATTTTTCGATTGTAGATGATGGTTCTTCCGGTAGAATCGATGACATGTATGCCTGATTCGAGATGTTCAGCGACTTTTTCGTACATATACAAACGTTTTTCTGATTCCAGCATGCTGTCTCTCTCCTCTTCTTTTTCATTAGGTCTTACTGCAAAACGTATCGTCTATAAAGCATCTATTTGCGCAAATTTTCCTTCCGTCCGTTACTGAATTGATGACTGTTAAGCAATTAAATTGGCAAAAAGAGCGGATTTATAAAAAATTTTAAAAAACTCTTGAAAAATGCAACTATCTTTTGCATTATTATAAGTGTAAGGGTTTTCTAAATGCAAACTTTTTTTGCATATCTGTTAACTAACCTCGTCATAAGCCTTTAAAAATAGAATGTTTTAAACAAGGAGGAACTTTCATGGCAGTAAGTACTCATTCGATTATCGAACAAACGGAAAAGTATGGTGCGAAAAATTATCATCCCCTACCAATCGTTATTTCAGAAGCAGAGGGTGTATGGGTTAAGGATCCTGAAGGGAATAAGTATATGGATATGCTTAGCGCCTATTCAGCTGTAAATCAGGGACATCGTCATCCAAAGATCATACAGGCATTAAAAGATCAAGCAGATCGTGTGACATTGACTTCACGTGCTTTCCACAACGATCAATTGGCTCCTTGGTACGAGAAGATTTGTAAGATGACCGGTAAAGACATGGCTCTTCCAATGAACACTGGTGCTGAAGCAGTGGAAACAGCGATCAAGACAGCTCGCCGCTGGGCATATGATGTGAAGGGTGTAGCCGAAAACAGTGCGGAAATCATCGCATGTAACGGGAACTTCCACGGAAGAACGATGACAGCTGTTTCCCTCTCTTCAGAAGAAGAATACAAGCGTGGCTTCGGTCCGATGCTTCCGGGAATCAACTTGATTCCTTACGGTGACTTGGAAGCATTGAAATCCGCCATTACACCAAATACAGCAGCTTTCCTAATCGAACCTATCCAAGGAGAAGCAGGGATTGTATTCCCTCCTAAAGGCTTCATGAAAGCAGCATATGAATTATGTAAAGAAAACAACGTCCTATTCATTGCAGATGAAATTCAGGCAGGTCTAGCACGCTCTGGTAAAATGTTTGCGTGTGAGTGGGAAGATGTTGACCCTGATATGTACATCCTTGGAAAAGCACTTGGTGGAGGGGTATTCCCGATTTCTTGTGTTGTTGCCAATGAAGAAGTGTTAGGTGTATTCAACCCAGGCTCCCATGGTTCTACTTTTGGAGGAAATCCAATGGCATGTGCGGTTTCTGTAGCATCCCTGGATGTACTGATCGATGAGAATCTGGCAGAGCGTTCTCTTCAAATGGGAGAATACTTTATGAGTAAACTTCGTGAGATAGATAATCCTATGATTAAGGAAGTTCGTGGTAGTGGTTTATTTATTGGAGTGGAACTTAACGAACCAGCCCGTAAATACTGTGAACAGCTGAAAGAAGAAGGACTGCTTTGTAAAGAGACACATGATACAGTCATTCGTTTTGCTCCACCACTTGTCATCTCACAAGAAGACCTGGATTGGGCAATCGAAAGAATCAAAAAAGTATTATCTTAATCCCAAGGGTGAATAACCATTTAGCAAGAAGATTTTTTTCTTAGACTGAGCGTAATAAGGCGTGAAAATAAAAATTATTTCTTTACCAAGTCAATGGTTTAAGATACGGTAATATGTTACAATTACAACGTTTCAGATCACATAATAAAGAGGCGAATGTTTACAATGGGAGAAAACCTTAATCTGTTTACTTCTACACAGCATGTCATCAATGATGCTTTATCTAAGCTAGGATATACGGAAGAAATGTATGAACTTCTGAAAGAGCCGATTCGTATGTTGACCGTTCGAATCCCGGTTCGAATGGACGATGGCAGTATCAAGGTATTCACTGGCTACCGTGCACAACATAACGATGCAGTCGGACCTACCAAGGGCGGGGTACGATTCCATCCTGAAGTAGATGAAGAGGAAGTAAAGGCCTTATCCATGTGGATGAGCTTGAAATGCGGAATTGTTGATTTACCATACGGTGGAGGAAAAGGCGGGATCATCTGTGATCCAAGAACGATGTCTTTCACTGAACTTGAAAAGCTAAGCCGCGGTTATGTTCGTGCCATCAGTCAGATTGTGGGTCCTACAAAGGATATTCCAGCACCTGATGTGTACACAAACTCACAAATCATGGCTTGGATGATGGATGAATACAGCCGTCTTCGTGAAAATGACTCACCAGGATTCATTACAGGAAAACCGATTGTTCTTGGTGGTTCCCAAGGTCGTGAAAAGGCAACGGCTCAAGGTGTTACAATCTGTATTGACCAAGCTGCAAAGAAACGTGGCATCGACATCAAAGGTGCACGCGTCGTGATCCAAGGTTTTGGAAATGCAGGAAGTTTCTTGGCGAAGTTCATGCACGATGCGGGTGCGAAGGTCATCGCCATTTCTGATGCCCATGGTGCCCTTCATGACCCGGCAGGTTTGGATATTGATTATCTATTAGATCGTCGCGATAGCTTCGGTACAGTAACGACTCTATTTGAAAACACGATTTCAAATAAAGAATTATTGGAGCTTGAGTGTGACATCCTTGTTCCAGCAGCGATTTCAAACCAAATCACTGAAGAGAATGTCTATGATATTAAAGCATCCATTGTGGTAGAAGCTGCAAACGGTCCGACTACCTTTGAAGCAACTCGAATTCTTTCTGAAAGAGGAATCCTGCTTGTACCGGACGTACTTGCAAGTGCGGGTGGAGTTACGGTTTCATACTTCGAATGGGTTCAGAACAACCAAGGGTATTATTGGACGGAAGAAGAAGTAAACGAGAAGCTTCATGCTAAACTTGTCGAAGCTTTCAACAATGTATACGAAACATCTCAGAATCGTCGAGTGAATATGCGACTCGCCGCATACATGGTCGGCGCACGCAAAATGGCTGAAGCCTCCAGATTCAGAGGTTGGGTGTAACGATCGCATAAAATAAAGAACGTGTTCTCAATTTATTGGGAATGCGTTTTTTTTTTCGGTTTGTAAAGGAATTTTCTATTTGTATCGAAATGATTAGAGAGCATCGATTCTGGGTAAAATCATTAAAATTGACAATAAGCATAAGTCGTCGTACGATATTAATGTTCTTATGTTTAAACTATTAAACATTAAAGATTCGGAGGGATTCATGTGTCAACTGAAATGATTATCGAGGAAGCTTCTCTTGAAACGGTTGAATCAGCACTTCAAAAGCATAAGCGATTTTTCAAGTCAGGGGTTACCCGGCCAATTCAATATAGAAAAGACTTGTTAGAGAAATTCTCAGCAGTCATAAAAAATCATGAAGCAGAAATCATCGATGCATTGAAAAGAGATTTAAATAAATCAGAGATGGAAACGTATGCGACAGAAATCGGCATCCTGCTTGAAGAAATTCGATTTGTTCTGAAGAATATCGACGAATGGGCAGAACCTAAAAAGGTCAAAACGGCGAAAACACATATTGGCTCTAAAGCCTATACCGTGCCGGAGCCTTACGGGGTTACCCTGATCATCGCACCATGGAATTACCCAATCCAGCTTGCACTAGCCCCTGTCATTGGAGCGATTGCAGCGGGGAATACAGCCATTATTAAACCGTCAGAATTAACTCCTACTACATCGGCATTATTAGCGGAAATGATCAATACTCATTTTGACCCAAGACAGCTTTTCGTGATTGAAGGTGGAGTGGAAACGACGCAGCATCTTCTAAAACAGCCATTTGATTATATTTTCTTTACGGGAAGCGTTCCCGTTGGAAAAGTGGTGATGGAAGCAGCGGCAAAACAGTTGATACCTGTCACTCTTGAATTGGGTGGGAAAAGCCCGTGTATCGTGGATGAAACGGCGGATATCCCTCTGGCTGCGAAGCGCATCGCCTTCGGTAAAGTGACAAATGCCGGGCAAACGTGTATTGCACCTGATTACTTATTTGTTCATAAAAGCAAGCTAGATGAATTTATCACTGAATTTAAGACAACGGTTATTGAGTTTTATGGAACAGAACCATTAAAGAGTGAAAAATTTGGTCGGATTGTCAATGAGCGTCATTTCAATCGTTTAACAAGCTACCTGGAAGATGGAGAAATCCTCTTAGGGGGAAATGTAGATGCTGGGAGCTTAAAAATTGAACCCACTTTAATGAAGCCGAGAGATTTTACTGTACCGGTGATGCAGGATGAAATATTCGGCCCTATTTTCCCAGTCATAGAATATGAGGAGCTTGATGAAGTCATTGAATTTGTGACAGAGCGACCGAAACCCCTGGCTCTATATTTGTTCACGAGCAATCCAGTCACCGAAGAGCGAATTAACGGATCAATTTCCTACGGCGGCGGTTGTGTGAATGATACACTCATGCACATCGTTACACCATATCTTCCTTTCGGAGGAGTAGGTGAGAGTGGGATTGGGAATTATCACGGGGAATCAAGCTTCTCAACTTTCTCACATTATAAAAGCATCTTAAAGCAGACGACGAAGTTCGACTTAAGCTTCCGTTATCCAAGTGGAAGATTTGGCATGCAGATCATTAAGAAGTTACTGAAATAAGAAAGGTGACCCAAAGAATGGGTCACCTTTTTGAACTGTTAAGCGAAGGATCAAAGTGTAATCCTCGTTAATTTTGATGCTGTTTGAGCATCATTTATCTTGTTGGTTCAGTATGAGGTTCTCTTTCAAGCTCTTCCGTTGGTTTGAATAATAGTCCAAGGTTAATTAGACCAGCAATACCAACTAAGCCGTAAATGATACGGGATAGAGCGGCATCTTGACCACCAAAGATGGCTGCAACAAGATCGAATTGAAAGAAGCCTATAAGTCCCCAGTTCACAGCACCAATGATGGTAAGAACCAAAGCAATGCGTTGAATTGCACTCATGTTGTTTTCCTCCTTATTTGAATGGCTCATTTATAAGTTTCCCATTGCAATTATTCCTATTCAGATTGACTGCAACAAAATTTCCATGTGCAAGTTCTTTGCATTTTGGGGATGATATATTCGATAATAGGAAATGTGTTGAAGACATTTTGGGTAACGAAATAGTTCGGCCCTTATAAAATACAAGGAGGTAACAACAAATGAATGACTTTACTTTTTACAATCCAACCAAATTGATTTTTGGAAAAGGACAAGTAGAACAACTGAAAGAATTGGTACCTCAATACGGTAAAAAAGTGCTTGTCGTGTATGGTGGCGGAAGCATTAAGCGTAATGGGTTATACGATCAGGTAATGTCTGTATTGAAGGATATTGACAGCGAAGTATTCGAGCTTTCCGGAGTAGAACCGAATCCACGCCTTTCCACAGTCAGAAGAGGTGTAGAGATAAGTAAAGAAAATAATATTGAATTTATATTAGCTGTCGGCGGCGGAAGTGTCATCGACTGTACAAAAGCAATTGCTGCTGGTGCAAAATATGATGGAGATGCATGGGATCTTGTAACCAAGAAAGCTTTTGCGAAAGAAGCTCTTCCATTCGGTACCGTCCTGACTCTTGCAGCGACCGGTTCTGAAATGAATGCAGGATCTGTTATCACGAATTGGGAAACGAATGAGAAATATGGTTGGGGCAGCCCGGTGACGTTCCCGCAATTCTCTATCCTGGATCCGGAAAATACGTTCACAGTTCCGAAAGATCATACAATCTACGGTATGGTGGATATGATGAGTCACGTGTTTGAGCAGTATTTCAATAATGCAACCAACACACCACTTCAAGACCGTATGTGTGAATCCGTTCTGACTACGGTTATCGAAACAGCTCCGAAGTTGATCAATGATCTTGAAAACTATGAGCTTCGTGAGACGATTCTGTACTCTGGAACAATTGCCCTTAATGGAATACTGCAAATGGGCTACAACGGTGACTGGGCAAGCCATAACATTGAACATGCCGTGTCAGCCGTATACGACATCCCACATGCAGGTGGACTCGCGATTCTATTCCCTAACTGGATGAAGCATAACCTGAAAGTGAATCCTGCACGATTTGCTCAACTGGCAGAACGAGTATTCAATGTCGATCCTGCCGGTAAGTCAGAAGAGGAAGTGGCACTGGAAGGAATCGAAAAGCTTCGTGAATTCTGGACGAGCATCGGTGCCCCGTCCCGCTTGGCAGACTATGATATCGACGACAGTCAACTTGAATTGATGGCAGACAAAGCGATGGTGAACGGCGAATTCGGTAACTTCAATAAACTGAATAAAGACGACGTTCTTGCGATTCTGAGAGCATCACTATAATAAGTATTGGGAGGGACGGACCTTGGTGAACAAGGTCCGCCCCTCTTCTTGCGTGAGAGTTGGAAAATATAGCTAATCGGCTGGATTTTTTGTGATTTCGGCTGGATTAAGGGGTGAAACGGCTGGATTCTGAACCATTTCGGCCGGATTTTTCAACAAAACGGCCGGATTCGATTCCGTTTCGGCCGGATTTAAGATTCTTACTCAAATTACTCCCTTATTTTTCATGCCGTTTGCATTCCATCCGTCTATTTTCACGATATAATCATTACTCTTCTGACCCAAACAACGCCTCATCGTTAATGATCACCCATTCAGGTAAGGAACCGACTCCGATTTTCCTGGTCTTAATGGGGAGGGACCGACCACGTGAAGGTCCCTCCCTCTTTTTGGTTTGCTGACCCATAATTAGGGAATTATAAGCTGGTGAGAACTGTGGTTGAAAAAAGTTTTTAATGCACACGCTTACATAAGGGGAGCTTTCTTGATTCTCGAGTCAGCTTTCGATAAAGTGAGATAGAAGAAAATATTTTAATCGGAGGATGGTTATGACACACATTCGTTTTGATTATTCAAAAGCGTTATCGTTTTTTGGAGAACACGAACTTACATACTTAAGTGATGCCGTAAAGGTTGCTCATCATTCTTTACATGAACAAACAGGTGCAGGAAACGACTTCCTTGGATGGATCGACCTCCCTGTAGATTACGACAAAGAAGAATTCTCCCGCATTCAGAAATCAGCAGAGAAAATTAAAAATGATTCTGATGTGCTTCTTGTAATCGGTATTGGTGGATCATACTTGGGAGCCCGTGCAGCGATTGAAATGCTGAACCACAGCTTCTACAATGCCCTGCCGAAAGAAAAGCGTTCAACTCCACAAGTATTATTCGTTGGACAAAACATCAGCTCCACGTATATGAGAGACTTAATGGATCTCCTTGATGGAAAAGATTTCTCCATCAATGTGATTTCGAAGTCCGGTACTACGACTGAACCAGCGATTGCTTTCCGTATCTTCCGTAAAATGCTGGAAGAAAAATACGGGGTGGAAGAGGCTCGCAAACGCATCTATGCGACAACGGATAAATCGAAGGGTGCCCTTAAAACACTGGCATCTGACGAAGGCTATGAAACATTTGTTGTTCCTGATGATATCGGAGGCCGCTATTCTGTTCTGACAGCAGTTGGGCTGCTTCCGATTGCTGTAAGCGGAGTGGAAATCGAGACAATGATGAACGGTGCTGCACAGGCGCGTGAAGATTTCGGCAAATCCGAGCTTACAGAAAACCCTGCTTATCAATATGCAGCGGTCCGTAACGCCCTATATAATAAAGGGAAAACAATTGAAATGCTCATTAACTATGAGCCTGGGTTACAATACTTTTCTGAATGGTGGAAGCAGCTGTTTGGAGAAAGTGAAGGGAAAGACCAAAAAGGAATTTATCCTTCTTCAGCTAACTTCTCTACGGATCTGCATTCTCTTGGACAATATGTTCAAGAAGGACGCCGTGACATTTTTGAAACGGTCATCAAGGTTTCAGAGCCTCGTCATGAGCTGAAAATCGAGAAGGCTGACAGTGATCTGGATGGTTTAAACTATTTAGCCGGTGAAACAGTGGATTTTGTAAACAACAAAGCGTTTGAAGGGACATTGCTTGCCCATACAGATGGTGGCGTACCAAATCTGATCGTGGAAATTCCTGCAATGGATGCATACACATTCGGATACCTGGTGTACTTCTTCGAGAAAGCATGTGCGATGAGTGGATACCTGCTGGGTGTAAATCCATTTGACCAGCCGGGCGTGGAAGCATATAAAGTGAATATGTTCGCCCTTCTTGGAAAACCAGGCTTTGAAGAGAAGAAAGCGGAGCTTGTGAAACGTCTTAAATAAGGAAAGAGCACTGAGGGAAATCTCAGTGCTCTTTTTACATTTTTCTTTTACTTTAGGAGAAACTATCCCTAAAAGAAAGGGGATGGATCCACGTGATTGAGCTTTCATCTAGCATTGAAGGACAGCATTACCAACTGTATAAGCTTGAACAGCTATTAAAACCGCTTGGATATTCGATAGGTGGAAATTGGGATTATGATCACGGCTATTTCGATTATAAAATTGATGACGAAGTTGGCTACCAGTATTTGAGAGTACCGTTTACGTCTGTTGACGGTCAATTGGATTCAAGGGGGGCCACGGTTGAATTCGGTAAACCGTTCCTTCTCTCTCATAAATACCAGCGTGGCTTGGACGATTACGCATCAACCGGAACCTTTTCAGGCTCTGTCAATCAATTTTCTGAACCACAAGATCCCGATGCAAGCTTCCCGGAAGAATATATTGAAGTCGGGAAAGAACTTGTAAAAGAGCTGGAGAACGTTTTGTTCTCTAGTTAGAGATCACAAGCAGTTCATCATTTTCTTCAATCAAAGTCGTCAAAGGAGGATTCACAGTCGTGATTTCTCCTTTTTTTATGCCCAATAAGATAATATTGTTCTTCAGAAGATGTGCACTCAATGAATGAAAATTTTCATCGATGTATTCATCGGAAACAGGGATCAGCTTCAGATTATTTCCTTTAAGATGGTTCAAAAGCTTTAATATCGTCTTAGACATCCCTTGAGAAATGATACTGTTCATCATCACGTAGCTGGTTTGCATATTCGTTTGAATTACTTCATCGGCTCCAGCACGTTTGGCATTGGCCACTTGATCCTTCTGGAGAATTTCAACGACCGTATACAATTCAGGGTGATTCCCTTTAATGGCGAGAAGAGTCAGGACAGAATTCATGTCTGCCGTTTTCTCATCTTTATTTTGATCAGCGGTAATGATGGCGATCGATGCTTGATGGAGATTTACTTTTTTTAGAATCGCATCTGTAAAAGGGGTTCCCCTCACAAAATGAATACGGTTATTGCTATATGGATTCTTTTGAAGGGTTTCATCGACCAAGATGATATCACATTGGGACTGCAGGGATGTTAGTTGGTTAATCACTTCACGCGTCCGTTCATTCCATCCTACGATTACAACATGTTCTTTCCCCTTGAACGCAGCTCTCCCTTCCAAATATGCATTTTGTGTCATCACCGTTTCTGCTGCAAGGGTGACAAAATAAGTAGAAAGAAAACCGGCACCTACTAAGATGAGAATAATGCCAATCAGTCTGCCTTCAAACGATGAGGGAACAAAATCCCCATACCCAACAGTGGAAGTCGTAATAATCGCCCACCAGATCCCATCGAATAGGGAAGGGAAGGTATCGGGCTCGATGAAATGAATAATCGTTCCAAACGAGAGCATCAGCGTAATCGCAATCATAAATATCCGAACAACTAAAGGCCAGCGCAAAAACCCCTGAAACATCTGCTGTACCATTCTACCAGCTCCTTTTCATCTGCACTGACCATTATTGCCCATTCAGGTTCTTCTAAAACTCACAAAGCCATTCTTTCTTTAACAAGCTGTACATGTAAGCATCATATTTATGGTCATCTTGAAGGATATATTCTCTGAGTAATCCTTCCTGTTTGAAACCAAGCTTTTCAATCACTCTTGCAGAAGCTTTATTATATGGGACGATCACTGCCCCTACACGATTCATTCCTTTATCTGTAAACAGATAGGTAAGTAAAGGGGAGAGTGCCTCTCCCATGATGCCCTTACCCCAGTGGCCGGGGCTCAAGTCATAACCTATTTCACAGCGTTTATAGGCTTTGGAAATGGCGTGGAATCCGCATGTACCGATCATTTTGTCACTAGTATTCTCCACAATCGCCCAGCGCATGGGACCGCCTGTTTCAAGGTGTTTTTCGTAGTTCTCTACCATACTGACAGCCACTTCTTTCGATTCAATCGGACTCATGCCAAAATAGCGGAGAACGTCCTCGGACGTGTATAGCTCATAAAGAAAATCTACATCTTTCATTGTGAGTTGTCTTAGTGTTAATTTCTCCGTTTCGAATACTGGATATTTTTCCATTATTTTCAACCCCTTTGTACATGAAAGTATATCACGGAAGTGCCGGATCGAGGATAATGAATTTTGATTGAGTACACTTCAAAAAGTATTGTGGCAAAAGTGAATGGGAAAGGGGCCGGATAAACTCTATGAAGGATGGTCGCTTTATTCTGCCAACAATATTCTTACTCAGCATGGATCTAGAAATCTATTAAGTATAAACGTTAGTTTGTATACAAAGTTTATTACATTCATTGTGACAGGTTATACATATGATATATTAAAAAATTTAATATATCGGAGGAATAGAATTGAATAATAGAACAATTAAGTGGAGTGGCTATACTTGGAATGTGAAAAATTCTTCAACTAACAAATGGGGTCCCGGACCGAATTATTTTTCAGGTAGTACCGAAAATGTATGGGTAGACAGTGCGGGAAGATTGCATTTGAAAATAACAAAACGAAACAATAAGTGGTACTGTGCTGAAGTATATAACACGCAAACCCTTGGTTATGGAACGTACCGATTTTTTGTGGATGGTCGCCCGGATCTATTGGATCCAAATATAACTTTGGGATTATTCACATATGATGGTACTTCTGCGGATGCTGCTGCGAATAATTATCGGGAAATTGACATTGAATTTGCGAAATGGGGAAATCCAAAAGGACCAAATTCTCAGTACGTGGTTCAGCCCTATACAAAGGCGGGGAATATGATTCAATTTCAAACGTCTCTAAGCGGAAACTATTCAACCCATAGTTTTTTATGGACTCCAACAACCATTAAATTTCTTTCCCTTCATGGACATTATTCAAAACTACCAAGTCCAATAGAATGGTATCGAATCAAGGAATGGACATATAGAGGAGGAGATATTCCTAATACCAAAAACGAAAAAGTAGACATTAACTTATGGTTATTTGGAGGAAGGGCTCCATTGAATCAAAAGGAAACAGAAATTGTGATAACTAAGTTTCAGTTTATACCACTTGCTAACTAATCGTTTAGTGTGAGATCAAAGCTATAGCAAAAACAAGATAATAAAAATAAGATGGGGAAATCTTGTATACAAGATTTCCCCATCTTATTTCGGTATGGAGCATAGCGGGATCGAACCGCTGACCTTTTGGCTGCCAGCCAAACGCTCTCCCAGCTGAGCTAATGCCCCGTGATCGGTCAAGATTTATTATAAGAAATATACATAGCTTTCGTCAATCCTTTTTTATAATATTCTTCTTTTTAATCTATAAATATCCCAACAATTATAAAAAAAATAGCGACGAACCATTGTTCGCCGCTCTCAAAGACACGGACCAAACTTAATCACTCCATATCTTCATCCATTCATCTATTCAACAACTCTAACCCTTTCACTAGTGCCAGAGCTTCTTCATCGGCAATCACCGTTACATGATCATGCTGATTCAGAATAGAAGCAGGGAAGTCCTCTGAGATTTTGCCTTCAACTAACTTTTTCATCGCCGCTTGTTTAGCCTCGCCTGAAACTAGTAAGAGAATTTCTTTACTCTTCATGATCGATGAGATTCCCATGGTAATAGCATGTGTCGGAACGTCATCGATTGAATCAAAGTAACGGGCATTAGCCTCACGTGTAGACTCTGCAAGCTCAACAATGTGAGTGTTGGATTCAAACGATGTACCTGGTTCATTGAACCCGATGTGTCCGTTGCTTCCGATCCCTAGTATTTGAAGGTCGATCCCCCCGTGGGAGCGGATTTTTTCATCATACGCTTCGCATTCTTTTGCGGGGTCGGCTGCTTTTCCTGAAGGGATATGGGTGTTTTCTGAATCTATATCAATGTGTTTAAATAGGTTATCATTCATGTAATGGTAGTAGCTGTTAGGGTGTTTACCTGATAGGCCGATGTATTCGTCCAGGTTGAAGGACGATACATATTGATAAGACGTTCCGTTTTGTTGATGATCATGAATCAGCACCTCGTAAAGCCCTTGTGGTGTTCCGCCTGTGGCTAAACCCAGTGTTACGTTTTTACTTTTTTTTACCTTGGATAATAGATAGTCTGCAGCGACTTGACTCATCTCCTGGTAGTCTTTCACTTCAATTAGTTTCATGAGTATCATCCTCTCGAATATAGGCTATTTTTCCTTTACATATCGTTGTGTATACGTCTTTGTTTTCGTCTAATATGACGATGTCTGCATCTTTCAGGGGAGCAAGGCTTCCTTTTCGATCAAAGACATTTAATTGTCTGGCCGGATTTTCAGCGGTCATTTTGATCGCACTTCTCATATCACCCGTAGTAAATTCCTGGATATTCGTAAATGCGTCTTTCATCTTCAATACGCTTCCCGCTAAAGTGTCTTCGTCCAATAAAGCTTTCCCGTCCTTAACCGTCACCATCTGTCCGCCAAGGTCATACTGACCATTTTTCAAGCATTTGGCTCTCATGGAATCAGTGATGAGGATCAGTCGCTCATCTGTAATCTGATTGAATGCTAATTGAATCACTTCTGGTCGAACGTGAATTCCATCTGAAATCAATTCCACCATTAATTCCTGTCGTAAGAAGGAAGCACCGACAATCCCGGGCTCACGATGATGAAGTCCTGACATTTGATTGAACAAGTGGGTCACATGGGACAAGCCGGCATCGATGGCTTTACCGACCTGATCAAATGTTGCATTGGAATGGCCTACTGAAGAGATAATCCCATTCTCTTTTAAATAACGGATCAATTCATGGTCATCATCAAGTTCGGGAGCGAGAGTGACTAATTTTATATGGTTTTGAGATAGGGCCTGCCAGTGTTTAAATATGTCAACACTTGGCTTTTGGATTCGATTGAGAGGTTGTGCTCCTGCTTTGTCCGGATTGATGAACGGTCCTTCTAAATGAATGCCGAGAATTTCTGCCTGACCATCACTTTGATGCTTTGACATATAGTCTGCGGTTGCCTTCAATGCTTTTTCGATTGCATCGGATCCTTCTGTCATGGTTGTTGCAAGGAAGCTGGTTGTTCCTTCTTTCGGAAGTGTCCCGGTCATCGTATCAAGAGCTTCTCGCTTTGCATCCATTGTGTCTGCGCCATTTACTCCATGAATATGAATATCTATCATTCCTGGGATAACACTATACCCATGGGGAAGAGAAATCACTTTATACTCTTCTGAATCGGTTAACTGGGAACGTTCACCCATTTCGGTGATCTTTCCATTCTCTATTTTGATAAATCCTTTTTCATAAACTGTATCTTCTGCATAGATGTTACCATCCAAGATAAGTAGTTTTTTTGTATTTGAGGTCACTGAAATCACTCCTTGAATACTTTACAATTCTACAATACCACCAGAAAGTATAGATGTCTATACCAGTTAGAGTTATAATAAATGTTTTACAATTCAGACTGGTGGGGAACTTTTCTAACTTACTGAACAATAAGTTCCAATCGTTAAATTGGTATAGACATCTATTCCTTTTTAATGATATGATGTGTTTTGCTTAAACGCTTTCACTTGAAACAAAAGGAGAGGATAGTATGTTAGGTTTCTTGCAAAGAATCGGTAAATCGCTCATGCTTCCAATCGCGGTTCTGCCTGCAGCTGCATTATTGCTGCGCTTAGGTCAGGATGATTTATTGGGAATCGCGTTCATGTCTGAAGCAGGAGATGCCATATTTAAAAATTTAGCTTTAATCTTTGCCATCGGGGTGGCAATCGGATTTTCGAAAGATGGTAATGGTACGGCTGGTCTGGCGGGTGCCATCGGTTATTTGGTGTTAACGGGCGGTTTAAAAGCCCTTGACCCTGATGCCAATATGGCGATTTTCGGTGGAATCATTTCCGGGGTCGTGGCAGGTTTATTATATAACCGTTTTAATGATATTAAACTTCCGGCCTGGCTTGGCTTCTTCGGAGGCAGACGTTTCGTTCCGATTGTAACTGCTGCGTCAATGGTTATACTCGCAGGTGTTTTTGGAATCGTTTGGCCTCCGATTCAGAGCGGGATCAATTCCATCGGTGAATGGATCATCGGTGCAGGTGCAACGGGAGTAGGTGTGTTTGGCCTGTTGAATCGTCTCTTGATTCCAGTCGGGCTGCATCACGTGTTAAATACACTTGTATGGTTTGAATTTGGAACATTTAAAGACGCAGCAGGAGAAATCGTGAAGGGGGACATCCCGCGTTTCTTTGCGAAGGATCCAACAGCTGGAACGTTCCAAACCGGATTCTTCCCGATCATGATGTTCGGTCTTCCGGCAGCTTGCCTGGCAATGATTGTGACTGCCAAAAAACATCTGCGTGCAAATGTATCTGGTATGTTAATCGGATTAGCAGTTACTTCATTCTTAACAGGGATCACTGAGCCGATTGAATTCAGTTTCATGTTCTTATCTCCTGTTCTTTATGGAATTCATGCGGTTTTAACGGCAAGTTCAATGGTCATCACATACCTACTTGGGATCCATCACGGTTTTGGTTTCTCAGCAGGTGCCTTCGATTACATCTTGAATTTCAATATCGGTCAAAAACCTTGGCTGTTATTAGGGGTAGGCATTCTTTATGGAATCATCTATTTCCTCCTATTCACCTTCTTGATCAAGAAGTTTAATTTGAAAACTCCGGGTCGTGAAGATGATGAAGATGTGGTAGTAGCAGATGAGAATTCAGGTGGAAATAGTAAATATGAAATAATGGCTGAACATTTCCTGAAGGATCTTGGCGGGAAAGAAAACCTGGCAGTGATCGATAACTGTGCCACACGATTACGATTACAGATCAATGACGCCGCACTTGTAGATGAAAAAGCGTTAAAAGCACACGGGGCTAAAGGTGTGATGAAGGTAAACAACAAAAACCTTCAAGTCATTGTCGGGACTGATGTGGAATTTGTTGCCGATGAGTTAAGAAAGTTAAAATAAATGGAGAGAGCAGACGGGTTTGTCGTTTTTGACAAAATCGTCTGCCACTTTCATATAGACCTCGGATAATTGTCTGTTATAAACAGGGTGTATATACTAAAATAAAAGATAAATCGTTTAATTCGAAAGGAGAAGCGTTCGTGGTTAATAAAAATTCTCCTCTTCCTTTGTATTATCAGTTAGAAGAGCACCTTAAACATTTAATACAGTCTGAAGAGCTAAAACCAGGGGATGCCCTGCCTTCTGAGAGGGAGCTTGCTGAAGCATTTAAAATCAGCAGAATGACCGTGAGACAGGCGATCACCAATCTTGTGAATAAGAATGTGTTATATCGAGAAAAAGGGCGGGGAACATTCGTCTCCCACCGGAAGATTGAACAAAGCCTTCAAGGGTTAACAAGCTTTAGCGAAGACATGAAGAGTCGCGGTTTAGAGCCAGGAAATAAATTATTGCATTTCGAAATTTCTCCGGCAGGGGAGGATATACAGGAACTTCTTTCATTAGAGGAAGAAGAGCTTGTGTATACTATGAAGCGAATTCGCCTTGCAAACGGCGAACCGATGGCCCTGGAAACGAGTCATATCCCAGTCAAGCTTCTTCCTGGATTGAATCAGGAAATACTGGAAAAATCCCTGTATCATTATATTGAAGGTGAGCTAAACCTTCACATCAGCCATGCCACTCAATCAGTGGAAGCGGCGATTGTGACCGAAGCGGATACGAAGCATCTGAAGGTCAAGAGCGGTGAGCCGGTGCTGCTCATCCAACGCGATTCATTCCTGGAGGACGGCACTCCTTTTGAATTGGTGCGATCTATATATCGAGCTGATAAATATAAGTTTAAAATTAACTTGGACAGACTGTAAAAAAGAGTAGGAGCCTTATTTATAAAGGGCACCTACTCTTTTTATCTATAATCCTTTCGTTAACAAGGGAATACGCTTATGATACTTCTCAATTAACACCTTGTTATGATCATCTGCACCATCCACGTTTCCGCTGATGAAGATAGGCGGCTCGTATCCTTCTTCCACCATGTTTTCTATGGCACCAGCCATAACGCTATTCAAAATCGCCGCCCCGACGACGGTTGAAGAGGGAGAGAATGGAACAGCCACTCGTTCATCGGTCAGTATTGCATCCCCGACGATAGAGTGATTGTTAATGGCAAGATCCACTACTTCACTAAGAAATTTTCCGCTGGGATGTCTGGATGTTTCTTTCTCCACGTAGTCAAAGGAACTGATGGATACAACATAAGCACCCTTTTCCTTCGCGTGAAGGGCAACATCGATTGGAACGGGATTTTTTCCGGAAGTGGAGAGAACAACCACCACATCATGGGGCTGAATATCTTGTGCATTCATGAATTCACTCGCATACCCTTTCGCTCGTTCTAAATGAGAAGATCGCACGGCTCCTTCATGAAGCATGAGTGGCTCTATCAAAATCGGATTGATCGGAACGAGTCCACCTGCTCTATAGAATACCTCTTCAGAGAGGATGTGGGAGTGACCACATCCGAAGAGCTGGATGATGCCATCTTGTTGAATGGAAGAAGAAATCTTCCCGGCAAGCACAGACATTTTGTCAGCTTCAATGGTTTGCACAACATGTAACTTTTCCTGGATTTTTTCAAAGTATGTAGAAATCATTATTTTTCCCGCTTTCATTTTTTCTATCAGCATATCATATTCCTCATGAAAATTTTTAGTCTACACACTTTACATGTTATCTTTACGCTAAATCGTGGTAACATAAGGAGTAATGAACTGTACGGAGGACATATATGCGTATTTTTAGAATTTTAAACAACAATGCTGTTGTAGTGGTGGACGGGCCGCAGGAGAAAATTGTGATGGGGAGCGGGATTGCTTTTCAAAAGAAGCGAAATGATATTATTCCCAAGAACAAAATTGAAAAGATCTTTGTCCTTCATGAACAATCCTCGGAGAAATTCCAGCAGCTACTGGCTACCTTGCCGGAGGAACATATTGAGATCGCTGAAAACATCATCAGCTATGCAGAGGGACATTTAAATGCCCCTCTTAGCGATCATATCCATATAGCCCTGACGGATCACCTGTCATTTGCACTTGAGAGACTGCAGCAAGGAATCCCCATCCAAAATAAGCTCTTGAACGAAATCAAGCTGCTTTACAAAAAGGAATATGAAGTTGGGCTATGGGCTAAAGAAGAGATAAGGGAGAAACTCGGGATCGAAATCCCTGATGATGAAGCGGCTCATATTGCCCTTCATATTCATACGGCGAAGATGGATGCCCCTTCCATGAGTGAAACGTTGAAGCATGCAACGATCCTGAGGGATTTTGTCGATCAGGTAGAATCGATTCTTTCCATAGAAGTAGAAGAGTCGAGCATCAACTATCAACGATTGATCACCCATCTCCGTTTTGCGCTAAATCGGATTGAGCAGGGAGACCAGTTTGATCCCATCGATGAAGACATGCTTGAACTCATTCAGATGAAATACCTAAGGGCTTATGAGTGCTCAAAGGAAATCACAAAATATCTTCAGGAAGAATACAACATTGACTTCCCTCCTTCAGAGGTTGCGTATATCGCGCTGCACATAGAGCGCCTCTTAAAGTAAAAGTAAATGGTTGACGGTACCGTTTTCATATTGTAGAATGAACTCATCAATTTCATACAGTAGGATTGTTACTGATCATGCAGGCAAGACCTAGAATCTTTAAGACGATAATGGTAAGCGTCTCTCTTTGACCTACCTCTATTCTCTTAAGGGTACTAGGTCTTTTTTTATTGATATTTTCAAAGAAACAGGAGGGATTCATGATGAACTATCGTGAAGTGGCAGAACAGCTTGTCCCGTTATTGGGCGGAAAGAATAATGTTGTAAGCGCTACTCATTGTGCGACGCGTCTGCGTCTCGTGATTGACGACGAAAGTCAGATAGAAAAGAGCGCCATCGAGGAATTGGATGGTGTGAAGGGGGCATTCTCAAGCTCCGGTCAGTTCCAGATCATATTCGGGACAGGGAATGTAAACAAAGTATTTGAACATTTCGGCCCTCTTGTTGGAGCATCAGTTGAAGATAGGTCACCAACGGGGGAGTCTCACAGCGATGCAGCCAAACGGAAGATGAACCCATTTGCCCGTTTTGCACGTACATTGTCAAACATATTTGTACCCATCATCCCTGCAATCGTAGCGGCTGGTATGTTAATGGGGCTCCTTGGTCTGATGAGAACGTATAAATGGGTAGATCCTGAAAGCGGTCTATTCGTGATGCTGGACATGTTCTCTTCTGCTGCCTTCATCATTTTACCGATCTTGATCGGGATGAGTGCAGCGAAAGAATTTGGCGCGAATGGTTACTTAGGTGCTGTCATCGGGGGGATCATGACCCACCCGGCATTACTGAATCCATGGGGTCTTGCCGATGCCCAGCCGGACACTCTTGATTTCTTCGGATTCGGCGTTGAAATGCTTGGGTACCAAGGGACGGTTATTCCTGTACTATTAACCGTTTACTTAATGGCGAAGATTGAAAAAAGCTTACGCAAAATTGTACCAAATACCGTTGATTTGTTGGTGACACCGTTCTTAACGGTCATTTTCACAGGATTTACCGCCCTGCTTATCGTTGGACCACTTGGAAGAGTCCTCGGTAACGGAATCACAACGGTTCTCGATGTTGTATACAATACAGCCGGTCCGATAGCGGGACTGATCTTCGGTGGATTGTATTCAACCATCGTATTAACAGGTGTTCATCACAGCTTTCATGCCATTGAAGCTGAGCTGTTATCAAACATCGGCGGAAACTATTTGCTGCCAATTTGGGCAATGGCCAACGTTGCACAAGGTGGGGCAACACTCGCCGTCTTCTTTAAAACGAAAAATAAGAAAACGAAGGAAATTGCTGTACCTGCAGCCGTTTCAGCTTTCCTGGGAATTACAGAACCGGCAATCTTCGGGGTTAACTTAAAGTATCGCCGCCCGTTTATTGGAGCAGCCATCGGTGGAGCACTTGGAGGAGCTTACGTGGTATTCACTCAAGTGATGGCCAACGGGATTGGACTGACGGGTATTCCGATGTTTGCGATCGCTCAAGACCCACTTAATTATGGTATCGGATTTGTCATCGCTGTAGCAGGCGCATTTGCAGCAACCTTATTACTGGGTTGGAAAGAAGAAGCAAAATAGAAATCTTTATCCTTACTAGTCACCTGACTAGTAAGGATTTGCTATATTTAAAGTAGAAGCGAATGGAACGAGGAGGAACTCGATATGAAACAGGGAATTATCTCACTGGGAGAAGCACTGATAGACTTCATCCCTTTAGATGAACAAAATACTACCTATCAAAAAAGTCCCGGAGGAGCTCCCGCCAATGTGGCTGTTGGACTTGCTAGATTAGGCGCGAGATCTACCTTTTTAGGGAAAGTGGGAGCTGATGTATTAGGGAGGTTCCTGCAAGAGACTCTTCAGGAATATGGTGTTCGGACCAATCAAATGCTTTTAACTCCTGATGTCCGTTCGGGAGTGGTATTTGTAACCAATGGAGAAGACGGAGAGCGCAGCTTTGACTTTTACATTGATCCGAGTGCCGACCGATTCCTCCAAGTAAATGATATAGACGAAGAGGATTTCGTTTCCCATAAAATCCTTCACTTTGGTTCCATCTCCATGATCAGCTCTCCGGCGAAAGAAGCGACGCAACATGCTGTGAAAGTGGCGAAAGAGAATGGTTTACTGGTTTCGTATGATCCCAATTTACGATTAGGATTATGGGATTCTGAGGAAAATGCCCGAGAAACGATTAAGAGCATGTTATCTGAAGCGGATGTTTTGAAAATTTCTGAGGAAGAACTCGAATTTATTACTGGTGAAAGAGAGATTGAAGCAGGGGTAGCGAAACTAAAATCATACAATATTCCTTTCTTGATTATCACGATGGGGGCAGAAGGAAGCATTGTGTATGTAGGAGATGCTCGACAGTACGTACCTGCCATGAAGGTGAAAGCAGTGGATACAACCGGGGCCGGGGATGCGTTTGTATCCGGGATTCTCTATTCTCTACATGAATACAAAGGGAATATTGAATCCTTATCAATAGAAGAAGCAGCCCGCATGGCCCGGTTTGCAGCCATATCCGGTGCACTTGCTGCCTCAACAAAAGGGGCGATGACGGCTCTACCTACTTTAGAAGAAGTAAACCATCATCTAAGGAAAGGTGAGATACGATGACCAAAGATGAACAGCTTCGACAAGAAGTATATGAAGAAATGGAAAAGCATAAGGGTATTGTAGAGCAGGATCCCTACCGCCTTCATTATCACCTCATGCCACCTGTGGGACTATTGAATGACCCGAATGGATTTATCCAATTCAAAGGGGTCTATCACTTATATTACCAGTGGATGCCCTTTAAAACAGGACATGGTGCGAAGTTCTGGGGGCATTACTCGTCAAGGGACTTAGTGAACTGGACGCATGAAGACATCGCCCTCACGCCTGCAGAATGGTATGAGAAAAATGGTTGTTATTCCGGAAGTGCCATCGAGCATGACGGGAAAATCTATGCGTACTATACAGGGAACGTGAAGGACAAGGAAGGGAATCGGGAATCCTATCAGTGCTTAGCACTCTCGGAAGACAGTATTCATTTTGACAAAAAAGGTCCCGTCGTTCACTTGCCGGAAGGATTTACCGCCCATTTCCGCGATCCAAAAGTGTGGGAACAGGATGGAGCATTTTTTATGGTTGTAGGTGCACAGACGACAGAGTTAAAAGGAGCAGTCGCTATGTTGCAATCGCATGATCTAATTGATTGGGAGTATCGGAGCGTCCTTGCAGGTGGAGGCGTGGGCAAACTTGCTGACTTCGGTTATATGTTTGAATGTCCCGATTTGTTCAGGTTAGAAGATCAGGACATCCTAATTTTCTCGCCGCAGGGAATAGAAGCTTCCGGAATGAAGTATCAAAATGTGTATCAGGCAGGCTATGTTGCCGGACATTTTGATTCAGCTGCAGGAAGGTTTGAACATGGCGATTTCGAAGAATTGGATCGCGGCTTCGACTTCTATGCACCACAAACGACAATCGATGACAAGGGCCGCCGTATTCTATTTGCCTGGATGAGTGTACCAGATCAAAATGAACAGGATCATCCCACCATTGAACATAAATGGCTTCATACAATGACCTTGCCTCGTGAGCTGAAGCTTGTGAACGGTAAGGTGAGACAGGTTCCTCTTGTAGAATTGCGGGATTTAAGAGCCGGAGAAGCTATAGAACACGAGGTTGAATTGGATAAAGAATGCCGCGAACTCAGTGGCGTAAACGGAAAAGCGTTTGAATTGGAGATCGAGGATTTGTCCTTATCTGAAGGGTGGTTTGATCTTTCCATTGGAGATGGAGGCAGACTCGTTTATTCTATCGGGGAACAGATGGTGACTCTTGAGCGCAAAAGCTATGTAAATGGAGTGGTAGAGAAGCGGCAATGTAAAGTGGAGAAATTGAATTCATTAAGAGTTTTTGTCGACACTTCTTCCATTGAAGTATTTATAAATGGAGGAGAAGAAACGTTTACAGCCCGGTTCTATCCATCACCAAACACTGATGCTGTAGTATTCGGAGCTTCAAACCAGGCTGGTTTTACCATTAGAAAATGGGATCTGGACCATGTAAACTTGAAATAGACTGCCGATTCGGTGGTCTATTTTCTTTTTCATACTAAAAGATAGATGTTATAGTAAGATAATATAAATCAGATTTCCTGAAAGGATTTTTCATTATGACTTATAAAATGATTGTACTGGACTTAGATGATACATTATTACGAGATGACCAAACGATTTCGGGTCGTACAAAAGATGCTTTACTTCAAGCGCAGGAAGCTGGAGTGAAAGTTGTCCTGGCATCCGGCCGCCCCACGTTTGGGATGAAGTGGGTTGCAAAAGAACTGAAGCTGGACCGATACGGAAGCTATATTCTTTCTTTCAATGGATCGAAAATAATAGATTGCAAGACAAACGAAGAGAAATACAGTCGAACTCTATCAGCCGAAACCGCTCATCGCTTATATGATTTGAGTAAACGGGAAGATGTAGGGATTCTGACTTATGCTGATGATGCGATTGTCGTAGAAGAAACAAGTGAATATGCTTCTATTGAAAGTGAATTGACAGGGCTGCCTGTAAAGGTGGTTCCGAACTTTAAAGAAGCAATTAAGGAGCCTGTTGTGAAGGCACTCATGTTAAAAGAAGCCGATCGATTGGTGGAAGTCGAGAAAAAACTTCAAACCGAACTGGAAGGTGAACTGAGTGTGATGCGCTCCAAACCATTCTTCTTGGAGTTTACACAGCTTGGAGTGACAAAAGGAGCAAGCCTCGACTATCTGATCAAGCCGATGGGCATTAAAGCGGAAGAGGTCATTGCCATAGGGGACAGCTACAACGATCTTGCCATGATCGAATTTGCAGGGCTGGGTGTCGCCATGGGCAACGCTCCTCAGGATATAAAAGCAAAAGCGGACTACGTTGCGGCCTCTAATATGGAGGACGGAGTAGCGGAAGTCGTTGAAAAATTTGTGTTGAATAAACTTTCGAGAGTGTAAAGAAGAAACGACCGAAGTCCTTTTAGGGGATTTCGGTCATTTTTTTAAGGAGTATAGGGAATTGTGAAAAAACAGGAAAATAATGTATAATATGCACCGTCCTATGATACTATTAAAACTAATCATTCCTACAGGGGGACAATCCATTGAGAGTAATCGGTGGTATTTTACTCAAATTCTTCTTATCAATCATAGGCATTATTTTAATAGGCGGACTGCCCGTGCTCCTTTCAGGAATAGGTCATCGTGAATTGAGGTTGCAGGCATATGTGCAATCTGTTAAAGATATCATTTATGCCTTGTTTCATCCGGGGGATTTAACCTATATCATTATCGGAGGGCAGCTGGAACGCGATTTATTTCCTTATATATGGGACCCGATTTCCTATTCGTTACTCGTTTTGTTTTCTGCTTTTCTTCTGGCATGCTTCTTAAGTATTCTCCTCACGATCCTCACCATGTTGTTTTCTCAAAGAAACAGAGACCGAATCAAGTTCACCCTTTATTTGATCGAATCGATGCCGGATGTTCTGGTTATTTTGCTTTCGCAGTTATTTGTACTCTCCCTGTATAAGCAAACGGGCATCCTGTTTTTTGAAATTGCATCAGTCGCCACTGAACGCGCATTTCTATTACCTGTGCTCGTATTGGCGATTTTACCTACAGTTCAGCTGTTCAGGATTTCGATTCTTTCATTTGAAAGTGAAGAAAGCAAAGACTATGTGACCCTGGCTCGATCCATTGGACTGGGGAAACTGGTGATATTGACGTTTCATATTTTAAGAAACGCTGTCGTTTCCGTGTTCTTTCAATCAAAGAAGACCGTCTGGTTTATGCTCTCCAATTTATTTGTGCTGGAGCTCCTATTTAATATAACGGGGATAACTCGTTTCTTAATGTCGACTCTGCAGCCGAAAATGTTTACAATCGCCATTCTTTCTATATTCATTCCTCTGTTTGTCTTTTACACGTTGGGAGAAATGGTCCTTTCTAAAAAAGCCAATAAGGGGGAGGAAATATAATATGAAGAAAAATGTTTGGAAGAACCCGATCTTTCTTATTGGATTTACATTTATCGCATTCATGCTTACCTCCAGTTTTGTCTATTCAATTATGTGGGGGAATGAAGTGCGGAGATTGTATTTTATTTCTGTTGAGGGTGTTGTAGTGGAATCTTCTCCAATTTCACCAAAATGGTCTTTCCCATTTGGAACGGACCCCCTGGGGCTTGACATGCTCGGAAAAATCATTATTGGTGCCAAGTATACAATTCTAACGGCATTAGTGATCGCCTTTTTACGTGTGTTTTTAGCGATCCCACTCGGGTTGGTCCTTGGGACGTTTCTTGTGAAGTATAAGAAGTACGTTAATGGCTGGATTGATTCTTTCCATTACATCCCCTTGACGATCCTCGCGTATTTTTTGTTGGAACCGATCCTTTGGGAACCGTTTGAAGGTTTTCCTAATTCGATTGTGGAACGTTTCATCCTTGAGATACTGATCTTGACCTTACTTATTGTGCCCATATTGTCAGCTCTGATTGGCAATGAAGTCTCTTTGCTTTATAAACAAGACTTTATCATGAGCGCGAAAACTCTGGGTGCAGGAAAGTGGCGAATCATCTTTAAACACATTCTGCCCGGGATGAAAGAGAAGCTTGTCATTTTGCTGGGTCAGCAATTCATGCAAGCTCTTATCATTTTTATTCATTTAGGATTATTAACCCTGTTCCTTGGTGGAACCGATGTAGACTATCAATTGATCAATGACCCTCCAAGATCCATCACCTATGAATGGTCGGGAATGATCGGGGACTCCTTCAGGTACCTTCAGGGAGCACCGTGGGTTCCACTGACACCGATTCTTTTCTTTTCGGCAACAATGTTATCGGTCTCGTTGATGATCGAAGGATATGTCCAATCCAATAGCGGGCAATCCTACTATAGGAAGAAATTTAAATCAGCCTATCGTCCATTAACTAAGAAACCTGATCAACCGGGACAGGCTGAGTTTCAAAGGGTAAAAATGAAAAAGATTTGAGCATAATAGTATAGGAAGCAAGATGATTGATATGGTAAAAATTTCATCGTTTTTTGTGTTTGATTAAATGGATTCCGGGGAATAAGTTTACATTGAGTAAACAATCTTAAATCACTATTAACATTTTTAGTATATATATCCACAGGATTGGGAAAGTATGGGGCGTTCACGAATTGTTCAAAATGGACAAAGCCTTGACAGCTCAAGCTTTCCTGCCTTGTTTGTTACGGAATGTCGAATTTTCATGAAATATTTTTGTTACGATTCACAACAAATTGTTATACACATGAAATTATTTTTTGTTATAATACTCGTTGTTGATTCAAATGAATTTACATTTGCTAAACAAATTCTTAATAAACTTTCAGTCATACATGTTCTAAATAAATACTAATAAAAAAGGTGATGAAGCATGAACTTCTTAAAAAGACAGTTTGATGATATGCGTACTGGGAAGTTATCGTTCTTCTTTACAGTCGTTATACTATTTTGGATTAAGACTTATGCCGTATATTTAGCTGAATTTAACCTGGGAATACAAAATGCGCTTCAGCATTTTCTTTTATTTTTTAACCCATTAAGTTCTGCCCTATTATTCTTTGCCTTCGCATTATTCTGGAAGGGCAAAGGGAGATATATTGCGTTTATCGTTATTAATTTGTTAATGTCCTTCGTTCTATACGCGAACGTCGTGTACTACCGATTCTTTAATGACTTTATTACAGTGCCTGTTATTTTACAGGCAAAAACGAATAACGGTCTTGGTGGCAGTGCACTTGAATTAATCAGTCCATTAGATATTCTGTATTTCCTGGATCTATTCATTATCATTGGATTGATGGTTCTTAAGAAAGTGAAGCCACAGGAGAAATTGCGTTTCCGTTCAGTGTTCGCGGTCATGACATCTGCAGTCCTTGTGTTCTTATTGAATTTAGGCTTAGCGAACATTGATCGTCCTGAATTATTGACTCGCAGTTTTGACCGTAACTATCTAGTGAAGTATCTTGGAACTCACAACTTTACGATTTATGATATTGTTCAAAACTCCAAAACGTCTGCTAAACGAGCTTTGGCCGACAGTAATGAAGTTTCAGAAGTTGAAAATTACGTAAAAGCAAATAAAGTAGAACCAAATCCTGAATACTTTGGTAAAGCAAAAGGGAAAAACGTTATCTACATCTCCATGGAATCACTGCAGACATTTATGATTGGCAGAGAGCTAAATGGAGAGGAAGTTACACCATTCTTGAACTCTTTGGTGGACAGTGAAGAAGCGATGTACTTCGATAACTTCTTCCATCAAACAGGTCAGGGGAAAACATCCGATTCTGAGTTTATTATTGAAAACTCACTATTCCCACTTCCTCAAGGTGCTGTATTCATGACACATGCTAACAACACGTATCAATCAGCTCCTTCGATTCTAAAGGGAGAAGGATATACTTCAGCGGTATTCCACGGTAACTATAAAACATTCTGGAACCGTTCTGAGATGTATCGTTCTATGGGCTATGACGAGTTCTTCGATGCAACGTATTATGATATGAGTAATCCAGAAGAACAGCTTCCATATGGTTTAAAGGATAAGCCGTTCTTTGAAGAATCAATTCCGATGCTGGAAAGTTTAAAACAACCGTTCTACACAAAATTCATTACATTATCCAATCACTTCCCGTTTGACCGCCATGAGGAAGATGCTAATTTCCCTCAGGGTGAAACAGGTAACGGTGTAGTAGATCGATATTTCCAAACGTCTCACTACATGGATCAAGTACTGGAAGACTTTGTGAATGATTTGAAAGAAAAAGGTTTATATGAAGATACGATGATCGTTCTTTATGGTGATCACTATGGAATTTCTGATAACCATAATAAGGCGATGTCCGAGGTATTAGGTAAAGAAGTGGATAACTATGAAAGTGCTCAGCTGCAACGAGTACCATTGTTGATTCTAAACTCTGGTGCAGAAGGTGGAGTTAACCATACGTACGGTGGACAGATTGATCTTCGCCCTACGATTATGCACCTTCTGGGAGTAGAGACAAAAGATTATCTAAGCTTTGGTCAGGACCTGCTTTCTGAAGAGCGCAAGCAAATCGTACCTTTCCGTAATGGAGATGTCATTACAGATAAGTACTCTGAAATTAAAGGAGTCTGCTACGATAACGAAACAGGTCAACCTGTAGAAGAAGGAAATAAGGCATGTGAAGAAGCAAGTAAGGAAGCGAACAAACGTTTAGAGCTTTCCGATAAAGTGGTTTATGAAGATTTACTTCGCTTCTATAAACCTCAAGGATACAAACCGATAGATCGTTCAGATTATCAGTATAATAATCCTAATCCAAAAAGCTCAGAAGATCCTGAAGCTTCAAATGAAGAAAATCACGAATAAAATATGTAACTTTAAGCAAGCTCCATCCACCGATTTCGGTGAGGTGGAGCTTGTTTTTTTTGAAGGTTGGGTTGTTGGGGTTTTGAAGGGGGCGAATTCAACCGTTGAATGAATCGTTAGGGTTTGACAGGCAAATATCGGCATGGATTTGACAGACGAATAATGGCTCGAATTTAACAGTTGAATAATGGAAGAAATTCAACAGAAGAATAAATAAAGAAACGTTTGATTGATTTTGAATGATTTATGATAGAAAATGATTACTTTTGATTAAAAATGATTGATTTTTGTAAACGTTCTCATTATAATGAGAGTAACAAAAAACGGAGAAAGTAGGAGAATGCTATGTTAACGGAGGAACGACATGGAATCATCTTAGACTTATTGAAGGAGAAAGATACGATAAAAATCCAAGAGATTGTGGATGTTACGAACGCTTCTGAGTCAACGATCCGCCGGGACTTAACACAGCTCGAGCAAGAGAAATTTCTGAAACGTATCCACGGTGGAGCTGCAAGGCTTCAAGGGAAATTGAAGGAATTGAGCGTTTCTGAAAAATCATCCAAAAGCTTTCATGAAAAGCAGTCCATCGGTCAGTATGCTGCTTCCCTCGTAGAAGAGGGGGATTGCATCTTTTTGGATGCAGGCACGACAACATTGAGTCTCATCGACCACCTTCCGCAGATGGATATTGTGGTTGTAACGAATGGGTTGACCCATGTGGATACACTCATCCAAAAAGGATTTAAAACGTATATGATCGGTGGATATGTAAAGCCTGTCACAAGAGCGATGGTCGGGAGTGGAGCGGTTGAATCCTTACGCCAGTATCGATTTGATAAAGCATTTATGGGTGCGAACGGGGTTCATGCTCAATATGGATTCACGACTCCGGACCCCGAGGAGGCTCAAGTAAAGCGCATGGCCATTGAATTATCAAGAGAAGCCATGTTCTTAACGGATGACTCCAAGTTTGGAGAAATTGCATTCAGCAAAATTGTGGATCTCGATAAAGCCATGATTATAACGAACGCACTGGATGACGAACATGACACAGCAATAATGAAACAAACTACGATAAAGGTTGTGACACCATGATCTATACCTTAACACTGAACCCTTCTGTGGATTACATTATGGAACTTGACTCCTTTCAAAAAGGAGGTCTAAACCGAAGTGAGAAAGAAAGTGCTTTTCCCGGAGGTAAAGGAATCAATGTCTCCCGAGTTTTACATGTACTGAATGTAGAAAGTGTTGCTCTTGGATTTGCAGGAGGATTTACCGGTGAGTATATTAAACAATTTTTAAATAAAGAAAAGATAAAAGCTGAATTTGTCGAAGTAGAAGAAGCTTCACGGATTAACGTGAAGGTTAAGTCTGATGATGAAACGGAAATCAACGGTAGTGGACCATCGATTAGCGAGGAACATATACAGCAGTTACTTCAGCGAATATCATCATTAACAGAAGAAGACATGATCGTTCTGGCGGGAAGCATACCTGGATCGGTGCCTAAATCATTTTACCAGGAGATTGCTGAACAATGTAAGGAACAAGGAACGAAAGTGATTATCGATGCCGAGAAAAACTTGATTCAGCCAGTTCTTTCCTTGAATCCCTTCTTGATCAAACCGAATCACCATGAGCTGGGTGAGATGTTTGATGTGAATATTGAGTCAGTTGATGATGCGGTTCACTACGGAAAGAAGTTGAAGGATTACGGAGTCGAAAACGTGATGGTTTCAATGGCGGAAAAAGGTGCCCTCTTACTGACCGGTAAAGAGGTATTGTATTCTTCCGTACCAAGTGGAAAGTTGCAAAGCTCGGTCGGTGCAGGAGATTCAACCGTTGCCGGATTCCTTGCGGGACTATCAAGGGGCTGGAGCATTGAGGACGCATTCCGCTTGGGAACCTCGGCTGGATCTGCCACGGCTTATTCAATCGGTCTTTGTTCATCGGATAAAGTGGAAAGCTTATTTGAAGAAATTCAGATTACGAAAAAATAGGGGGGAACAAACATGAGAATTACTGAATTACTAACGAAAGATACGATTCAGCTAAATATATCTTCTACATCAAAAACCGGAGTCATTGACGAATTGGTTTCCGTATTAGATAAAAGCGGGAAGCTAAAGGACCCTAAAGAATTTAAGCAAGCGATTCTTAATCGTGAAGCACAAAGTACAACAGGTATTGGGGAAGGCATCGCCATTCCTCACGCGAAAACATCGGCAGTCAAATCACCTGCCATTGCATTCGGCAAATCAGCACATGGAGTAGACTATGAATCTCTCGATGGGGCTCCTGCTCATTTGTTCTTCATGATTGCAGCAACAGAAGGGGCCAATCAAACACATCTAGAAGCGTTAAGCCGTCTTTCCTCTATGCTGATGGACTCCGATGTCCGCAAAGCGTTAGTGAATGCTTCATCAAAAGAAGAAGTTTTAGAGATTATTAATGTTCATGATCGAGAGGACGAGGAAGAGATTCCTGCTGAATCTTCCACAAACGTAGGGAAGGTCCTGGCTGTAACGGCATGTCCTACAGGGATTGCTCATACGTATATGGCAGCAGATGCGTTGAAAGCCAAAGCGAAAGAAATTGGTGTAAATCTAAAAGTAGAGACGAACGGATCCGGTGGAGCGAAGAACGTCTTAACTTCTGAAGAAATTGTAAACGCTGTAGCTATAATCGTAGCTGCCGATACGAAAGTGGAAATGAATCGTTTTAAAGGAAAGCACGTGATTGAAGTTCCTGTTGCAGAAGCGATTAGGCGTCCTGAAGAATTATTGAATCAGGCTATGAAACAAGATGCGCCTCTATATAAAGGTGGAGAGCGATCCGGTGAGACTCATGCTGGTCCTGAGAAAAAACAAAAGTCAGGCTTTTACAAGCATCTGATGAATGGTGTTTCCAACATGCTTCCATTCGTTGTAGGGGGAGGGATCTTGATTGCGATCTCGTTCTTATTCGGCATTCAGTCAGCGAATCCTGATTCTCCTGAGTATAATGAATTTGCAGCCATGCTAATGAAAATCGGCGGAGATAATGCCTTTTACTTAATGGTGCCTGTCTTAGCGGGATTCATTGCCATGAGTATAGCTGACCGGCCAGGATTTGCCCCTGGTATGATTGGCGGGTTGATTGCTGCAACGGGTCAAAGCGGGTTCTTAGGTGGAATTATTGCCGGTTTCTTAGCAGGTTATGTAGTTCTCGGAATCAAGCGTTTAACAAACAATTTCCCTCCTTCATTGGAAGGAATCAAACCTGTATTGATCTATCCGTTGCTGGGGATTTTCATTACTGGATTCATCATGCTTCAGTTCCTTGTGGAGCCACTGAGTGCAGTGAATACGGGGATTCAAAACTGGTTGGATGGACTGGGAACAGGGAACCTGATTTTACTCGGACTGGTTCTTGGTGGAATGATGGCAGTCGACATGGGGGGTCCGATCAACAAAGCTGCCTTTACATTCGGCATTGCCATGATTGAAGGAGGAAACCTTGCTCCCCATGCCGCCATCATGGCGGGTGGAATGGTACCGCCACTGGGGTTGGCCATGGCAACGACAATATTCAAGAAGAAGTTCAATGATAATGAGCGAAAAGCGGGTATCGCGGCATACTTTATGGGAGCATCTTTTATTACAGAAGGAGCGATTCCGTTTGCTGCAGCCGATCCATTCCGGGTCATCCCTTCAATTGTGACTGGTTCTGCGGTTGCAGGAGCGTTAGCGATGTTCTTTGGGATTGGTTTACCTGCCCCCCACGGTGGATTATTTGTTTTCCCGGTAGTAGAAGGGAATCCGTTCTTATATCTGTTAGCAGTACTGATTGGCTCTGTTATTACAGCCGTGATGGTTGGGTTATTAAAGAAGCCGATTAAATGATTCATGAAAGAACCAGGTGAATTCCACCTGGTTTTTTTGATTTTTGCGTTTTAAAAGGTTCGTTCCAGGTAAAAAGTATAGGTAGATGATGGAGAGGGGAAAAGCTATGGAGATGATAGATTATCTGGAGATTCCAGATGAGTTTTACACTGCTCTTATTCGTATTATGTTAATCGTTCTACTGAGCGGCTTAATTGGTATAGAGAGGGAATTTAAAAATCACCCGGCTGGTTTACGCACTCATATTCTTGTGGGTGTCGGCTCCTGTTTATTGATGCTTGTTTCCCTATATGGATTCGAACCGTTTTTAGACGAACACCCTCAATTGGTTGGTTTTGACCCAAGTCGGATTCCCTCCTATGTTATTTCGGGTATCGGCTTTCTTGGTGCGGGTACGATTATGGTCCATGGAGGCGTGACGGTTAGAGGTTTAACCACTGCCGCCAGTATTTGGGTTGTTGCAGGCTTGGGGTTGGTAGTCGGCATTGGGATGTATTATTTAGCTATCTTTACAACACTGGTAATCGTCGTGACGTTATTTTTCTTGAACAACCTGGAAAGCTTTTATAAGGAGAAAGTGAAGCATAAAAAGCTCCTGCTCCTTAGTCTGACCGTGCAAAAGGGGAAAGGGAATATCACGTCTATAAATGACGCACTTCATGAGCATGGAATCGAGATCACTCAATACCAAATTGAAGAAGGAGATGAAATGGAGGGGGTGGAGGCCTTTAAATATTCCCTTCTTATATTAACTCCAAGTGCCCTTCAGTTTAATGAAGTACTGGAAGTTGTCCAAGATTTAGAATGTGTAAAAAAGTTCCAGCTTCACAAAAAATAAAAAGGAACGAGGGTGTTCATGCATCCTCATTCCTTAACGTTTATAAGCTTTCAATTTCCACATCTTTTATCCCTTCTATTTCTGAAATCGTATAGTATATGTCTACGGTCTTTTTTCTGAAGTCCACAATGATTTTCAATTCTAAAAGGTGCTGCTGATTCTTTAAGTCTTTGATGCGGATATTTTCAATAGAAATTTCTTCTGCTTTAATTCGTTCAATAATCGATTTGATCTCTTTTTTCTCCAATATCGTAGCACGCAATGACAGCTCTTTTTCCCGCAATCGTTTCGGTCCTAAATACGTAATGATAATCGGCACCACTTCAACGGAGACAATCAAGAGGATTACACCAGCCGTAGCTTCCATATAGAAGCCTGCTCCAACAGCAATTCCAATTCCTGCCGCTCCCCAGATCATAGCTGCAGTCGTTAACCCGGAAATACTGTCATTCCCTCTTCGTAAAATGACACCGGCACCTAAGAAACCAATCCCTGAAACAATCTGAGCTGCCAGTCGCAAAGGATCCATCGTGATATTTACTTTATCCGATCCCTCCGAAATATAAGCAGACTCAATAGAGACAATCGTTAATAAACAGCTCACGATACATATAACGAGAGACGTCTTTAAACCTACAGGCTTTCTCTTTAACTCTCTCTCAAGCCCAATGATTAACCCTAATACCGCAGATACACCCAGCTTTATCATGAATGTCGTATCTAATAGCTCCATCAAGCCCCCTCCAGTTCTACGTTTATCTCTGAATATTCATGTAGTAATTTACCCCTGCTGATTATAAAATAGGAGCAACGAATACATATCAGGAGGTTTGTCATGTCAGACACAAAGGTTAATCCGTATCTAATACTCGCAATCGGAGTCATCTCCGTATCAACCTCTGCCATCCTGGTGAAAGTATCGAGTGCACCAGCAGGTGTCCTGGCCTTTTACCGGTTGTTTTTCACAGTTTTATTAATGTCCCCTGTATTTTTCTTAAAGTATGTGAAGGAACTGAAAGTTATTACTCTGAGAGATTGGATGTTTTCAATTTTAGCCGGGGTCTTTCTGGCCTTTCACTTCATACTCTGGTTTGAATCCTTAAATTATACTTCGGTTGCAAGTTCTACGGTACTCGTCACATTGCAGCCATTATTCGCTTTTATCGGGGCTTACTTGTTCTTTCAGGAAAAATTAACAGGGAGAGCCATCACCTCGGCGGTTTTAGCTGTTAGTGGAAGTGTCATCATAAGCTGGGGAGATTTTAAAATAAGCGGAAGCGCGCTATGGGGAGATATTTTAGCCTTAGTGGCGTGCGCTCTTGTAACAGGATACCTGTTATTCGGGCAGACGATAAGAAAGCGGCTATCCCTCATTACCTACACGTATTTGGTCTATGCGATCAGCTCAGTCGTTTTATTCTTATATGTCATGATGCGTTCCGAAAGCCTTGGGCCGTATCCGAAAGAGGATTGGGTATACTTTCTATTGCTTGCCATCATCCCGACACTATTAGGTCATTCATTATTCAACTGGTCCCTGAAATGGTTAAGCACCTCAACCATCTCTATGGCCATCCTATTTGAACCAATCGGAGCATCAATCCTTGCGTATTGGCTCTTAGCTGAAAAAGTGATGATGACTCAAGTGGTTGGAGGTCTTGTCATAATCATCGGCGTTACCTTCTTCTTAATAGAAGAAAGGAAATTAAAAAAGATGGTCCAAAAAGTCAACGAGGTGAAAAAGAATGAAGAACTTCCGCTTTAGAAAAGCAAACCTTCAAGACTCACCCGGGTTAGCATACGTACACGTCCATAGCTGGAGAACGACGTACAAAGGAATTGTTTCAGAAAACTATCTTCAGTCTTTATCAATAGAAGAAAGAGAACAAAAGTGGGTACAAATCCTTTCCGGATCTCATCATACGTATGTATGTGAATTGGATGATGGGCAAATCATCGGCTTTGTTTCATTTGGGAAAGAGCGTTCAGGGGAGTACGAAGGGGAGTTATATGCCATTTATCTTCTGGAAGAATATCAAGGTAAAGGCATCGGGAAAGAGCTCTTAGAAATTGCCGCTACAGGTCTTAAAAAACAAGGATACAACTCTATGTGGATCTGGGTGTTGAAAGAGAATCCATCCAAACATTTCTATTATGCCTTTAATCCTACACGCATTAAGGAAGAGGTATTAACGATTGGTGGTGAGTCTCACCAGGAAGAAGGTTTGCTGCTGAACCTGAATTAAAAAGGAGTAAAGAAGCGTTCATTACGCTCCTTTACTCCTTTATTAAATTGCTCAACACTAATCGTTAACAGAACCTTTACTCAAGAAAATACGTATGTAAAACCAGAAAACACAAACGCCATGACGACTGAAAAGATGAAGGTCATTCCTCTTACAGGTGTACTGCTTTCGCTTATCTTAAGAGCTTGTACATATGAATACGCAAACAGATACACAGCCATGATGAATGATAGAGATAAAGCGACGTTAGAAAGCATGATTAATAGATCTCCTTTCAGGAATGCGTAGTAATAATGTATATGGAGGTTTACTGGTAAACAGAACAACAGAAGAGGTTGATTAAGTTTTTAAAGTTTTCCTTAAAAATATATTGCAATAACATTAACAGCATGTTATATTTATAAACGTCGCTGATGCAGCAAACACCATTACGAAAAAACAAATGAAAAAAGTTGTTGACGCGAGAGTAAAAGTTATGTTATATTAATAAAGTCGCTTCAGAGCGGAGTGGACAAACCTTGAACCTTGAAAACTGAACAAAACAAGACAATACGTCAACGTTAATTCTAGATTTATTTTTAAAGAGCTATTCAAA